>CAJTTZ010000009.1 GCA_910579505.1 uncultured Lachnospiraceae bacterium | reverse complement strand
CATTACTGTTTATTTGTCAAGGTTCGTCGAAGTAAATCCTTTTGGAATTTACTTCCGAAGAATGCTGCGCATTCTTCTGTCTGTCGTCATGCTCAAAATCATCTCACACAAGCGACTTTCATATAATAGCAGATGAATAATTGGATGTCAACGGGTTTTTAGGAATTTTTTTGAAATTTTTTTAACAAAGAAATCAAAACACATAAATTCCGAAATGAGCCAGGGCTTTATAAGAAAAATATGTCAGCAAACAAGCTTCCGCAGCACCCATTACCGCGCCCAATAGTTTATTAATACCACTCACAATGGTAATGCTGCCAACCGCCAGAAGCGGTGTGAAAATCAAACGGCACAGTTTGAAAAAGATGCCCAGAAAAATCAGCGCAATAATACACGCCGCCAGTATATGTGTTGATTTATTCATTGCGCTGGTGACTGCAAGAAAAACCAACGCCACACACGCCAGAGAGATCACACCTGACAAAAGATTAACAACTTCCTGCATCAGGCCGCAGGCATACCCTCCCCGTATTCGCCATATAAATAGCAAAAGCACAACCGCTGCAAAAGCAAACGTAAACATTTCCTGTCTCATCTTAATATTAACCCAGTTTATCTTAATTCTATTGTGTCAATGGAATCCGGCGTCACTACCATATATGTATAGGACGCGTTCTGTGGTATCAGCATCAAGGCCGTCTTGTTAAATTTCCCAGCATATTTTTCCATCCCTTTGCTGTTATAAATCCGGCAGTCAGACTCATTATATATAATGACCTGATCCTCGTGGAACAAAATATCCCTGCATTCTATATCATATGCAATGGAACAGACAAAGTCACCTGACTTATGGTACACGTCAAGCCGGTATCGGCTTCCGCTCTCCCTGCTGTTGAAGACCATTCCCACATACTCACTCCCATAATAGACGCCCCGCACCTCTTCGTCCAGCAGCTTCTCCGCTATGGTCATTGGTTTCTGCGCACCGCCGAAAAACATAATTCTATCATCAGACACCGCAAAGACAGAACGGTTATCAAGGAAACGCGTAAACGGCACAACCGTATCTATATAATCATAACCGCTTACGTAGTTGTCCGTATTGTTCTGTCCCACTGCCCCAAAATTGTAAAAAGCCACGCTTGACTTCATATGTCCACTGTCTACATACAAATAGGAAACACACACAAGTTCCCCGCTCGGCGAAATAGATACCTCTGCCGGGTAACCGCTTTCTTTCATGGTTGTACGAAAACGCACAAGTTCTTTCCCTTTCGCATCATAGAGGCAAATCAAAGTGACATTCGTGTCGTCCAGCACCGCCGCCACCACACCGCCCGCGGACACACAAAAATCACGTACGGGCCGGTTTGTTGTTATATTGCCCAGTACAGACTCCGTATTCATCACATAAATCTCTCTGCCATTATAATCGCCGACCGCTACCACGTTTTGATTAATATCCACCATGGGATTCTGCATTTCAAAAGTCTGGTTCCACACCGCGTTGCCCTTGGTGTCCATACAGCTGATACCATCTTTACTATAAGTAAGAAGATGTGACGCAAATGGCATCATCTGCGCATCCGAAGGAATCTTGATTTCCACGCTTGAGAGTCCTACGCTCTCCGTATAAACTTTATTCTGCCATTGTATAAAAACAACGGCGCCTATGGCCCCAAGAAGCATCAAAACAAGTGTCACCCGATAAAACACCGTGAACTTATGACTCTTAATCTTTTCCCGGTAGCTGATCCTGGGCGGTTTTTCTTTCTTCTCGCGCTTTTCCTTATTTTTAAAATATTCTCTGATATTTGCCATCTGTCGTATCCTTAAATTCTGGTTGCAGCTGCAGTGCCTTATTCCATGCACTCCGCAGTGCCGCTCGATTCCGCTTTGCTTCATCTCGCTCGCGGGCTTCGCCCTATGCATCCATTCGGATAAACGTTTCGGTGAGCAAGCTCCCCTCTCCGTTTCTCCTCTGTCTGCGCACTGCTCATTGCCAACGCGTACATTATACCACAGCCTTACTTACTTTTCTACGGCAGGATTATTCTTTGCCCGGAACGAATTTTATCGGGATCTGAGATCTGGTTTACTTCGCAGATCTTTTCCACGCGGGAAATATCTCCATAAATTTTCTGGCTGATCGTATAAAGTGTATCCCCCTGCTCGACCTCATAATATCGGGTTATACTTCTGGAAAGCGCCTCCTCATTTTCCTCCTCAATCTCCTGCGCCGGTTTGCCCTCATCCGCCTGCCCGGAAGACTCCTCTATGGGCTTCAAAACGTTCTCTTCTCCCATTGCCGAATTTTCCGTGTGCGAACCGTCCGTCCCATCGTCCTCCGTCATGCCGGAATCCTCATCCTGTACCTGAATGTCCTCTAGTTCATCCGCGTCCGAAGTCTGCGCAGCTTCCTTCTCTTCCTGCTCTGCATTTCCACTCACTCCAGTCTCCCGTTCTATTACAATTTCGTTGTCCGTTTCCCCATTCGTCTTTTCAAAAGCATCATCCCGGACCTGATCACCCGCCATCGCCTGAGCATCCGTATCCTGCGACGTTCCATCTGCCTCCTGGTTTTCTATTGCAAAGAAAACCTCCCTTGCAGAACGATTCAATTCCTCCATTTTGTCATAGCTGTCCGTAGACGTGATTACAATAGCCACCAATATCACCAGAATAAGGCATAGCTGGACAGACATCGCTCCATGAAACGGCCGCTTCTTCTCTTCCCCCGAAAACATTTCAGAAGCCGGCACCATCTCCGGCGCACTATTCTTTTCCACAGCCCGCCTTCTGGCGGGAATGCCTGTCCATTCCAACAGATAATTCTGCATCGCCTCATTATTATCATAAAATACCTGGAAGCCGGTCGTCCTGCACTCGCCGTCCGATTCACGCACGAGAAATACCGGGCCCGCCTGTGTCAGCCGGCATACCAGCTCAGAGAGGGGCTCGTACTCTGCAAATGCGGCAATCCCTTTATCACGGCCAGCCCCATAAACATAGAACTTCCTGCCATTGTCCTGACGTGACCCGTAAAAATAAATTTCGGATAATTCCAGAGAACCCGACTCACGTCTCAAATATGACAGGACATATTCTTCCACATAAATATGATACTTTTTCTTTTTTTCATCTTTCCCAACAACTGACGACCCGGATTCCATTTCTTCCCCCTGTACCTGTTAATTATTGTCTTTTGTGGCGAGTATACCATATGTGTCATAAAAAAAATGGCATAAGGCGCGGTGACTGACAACATGTACACAAACGGAAAAAGCGGCACAAAAATACCGCCGTGTCTCACACACGACGGCATTTTTATCAAAGCCTTATAACATAATACAGAAAGCAAAATGAATCAGCCCATCCCCTTTTATAAAAACTGATATATCGTCTCCGCCTCATAATCCTTTCCCGGTCCAAATACCGCCTGCGGGAAATTGGGATGATGAATGTTGTCCGGGAAATAATGCGTCTCCAGACAGAATCCCGTACGGGGCGCATAATGCACGCCGCCTTTCCCCTCCTGCTCGGCAATACAGTTGCCCGCATAGAACTGCACGCCGGGCAGCGTAGTAAACACCTTCATTTTGCGGCCGCTCTTCACATCCTCCGCCTCAGCTGCCTCCCGCATCGTGCCGTCAGCTCCGTCGATTACAAAGTTATGGTCATATCCCTGCACCAGTTGCAGCTGTTCATTATCTGCACCGATATCCTTGCCGATCTGTTTCATTTCCGTAAAATCTAAAGGCGTACCCGTCACTGGCGCAATCTCTCCTGTAGGAATTGCCCCAGGAAGCACTGGCGTGAAATTGGATGCATGCAGCCGCAGGAACTGTCCTTCTATACTGCCGGAATCATGCCCCGCCAGATTAAAGTAGGTATGATTCGTCAGGTTGAGCAGCGTCTCCATATCGGAAGTCGCATGATATTTGAGTTTTAATTCATTGGCATCTGTAAGCGTATAGATCATGGTGACCTTTTTATTCCCCGGGAAACCAAGATCGCCATCCTTTCCCTCAATCGTAAGTTTCAGACTGTCTCCATCTTCCTCCGCTGCCCAAAAGCCTTTATGGTATCCGCCATCCATATCACTGTGCAGATTATTCGGTCCGTCATTCACAGGCAGATGATACTCTTTGCCATTCAGGGTAAAAGCTGCCCCGCCGACACGGTTCGCATTCGGCCCTATGGTCACGCCCAAAAAGCTGGGGTTCGAAAAATAGTCTTCCCCCCTGTCAAAGCCCAGAACCACATCCGCAAACTCACCGTTTTTGTCCGGCACTAAGAGACTTACCACCGCCGCACCGATATTCGTGATCTTCACTTCCACGCCGTTCCTGTTTTTCAGGGTATACAGATAAATCTCCTCCCCCGTTTTCATTGTTCCAAATTTTTCTCTTACAATCCCCACTATCCATACCCTCCTTCATCTATGTTTCAACCCATTGACCGCCGAAACAGTTCCTGCAAGCCCGTTTTGTTACAGTTCCACCCTGCCTTCCAGCGCACGCAGAAGCGTTACTTCATCAATATATTCCAGATCTCCTCCTACCGGCACGCCACTTGCTATCCTGGTCACTTTTATTCCTGTGGGCTTAATCAGCTTGCTGATATACATCGCTGTCGTCTCGCCCTCCAAGCTGGAATTTGTCGCGATAATCACCTCTGTGACATCACCCTCCAGTCTCTTCATCAGTTCTTTCAACCTGATATCTCCCGGTCCGATTCCCAGCATGGGAGATATCGCGCCGTGCAATACATGATAAACGCCCGTATATTTCCCTGTTTTTTCGTAAGCCGCCAAGTCTCTCGCATTTTCCACTACCATAATGACGCCGTGGTCCCTGTTCGCATTTGCACAAACCGGGCAGATTTCTTTATCTGTCAGGGTAAAACATTCCTGACAATATCGAACGTTTTCCTTTGCCTCCACAATCGTTTTCGCAAGCCGCTCCACCCGCGACTGCGGCATATTAATCAGGTGAAAGGCAAGCCGTTGCGCCGACTTATGCCCAATCCCCGGCAGTCCCGCCAGCTCTTCTATCAGTTTATTGATATGTCCGCTGTAAAGTTCCATGTCAGAAAAATCTCAACCTTTCGTCAGGCATTCCTTTTATTTATAACGCCGAATCTTCTCCATGAACATTTAGAACGGCAGTCCTCCGCCAAGCCCAAGTCCACCTGTCATTTTATTCATAGCTTCGGAATTTGCCTCCTCAACCATGCGCAGCGCTTCATTTGCCGCCGCCATCACCAGATCCTCCAGCATTTCGATATCGTCCGGGTCCACTACCTCCTCGGAAAGTTTCACTTTCGTCACTTCACGCTTACCTGTCATGGTAACTTCCACAGCTCCGCCGCCTGCTTTCGCCGTAAACTCCTTTGTTTCAAGTTCTTTCTGGCTCTCCTCCATCTGACGCTGCATTCTCTGCGCCTGCTTCATCAGATTATTCATATTTCCGGGCATTCCGCCACCCGGAAATCCGCCTCGTTTCGCCATATTCCCTATTTTCCTTTCCCGTAATTTATACGTTTCATATATATATGCGTAGAATGCCGTATTTCAGGCATTCTCCTGAGTAAAACTTAGTACTTCTCCGCGAAATGCCCTCTGGCATGAGCGGCTAGAAGTACTTTTCACTCTATTCTTCCTCTATCTCCATATGGATCAGCTGCGACAAATCCACATAGCTCTGCTCAAAGGTTTCCCGATTTGGCACCGTCTGCACCGTCACGTCAATCTCCCTGCCCGTCATATCCGCCAGCATCTGCTCCAGCAGTTCCTTATGCCCTTCCTGCCGCAAAAAATAGTCGGATGCAAGGCCGTCCTCCACAACCACCAGCAGCCGGCTGTCTCCACCCAGACTTAAACGCGCCTCTTTCAGATACTGCTTCATAGGCATATCCGCATTCGCCACAATATCATGCCACCGCTCCACTGCCGCCTGCACATCTTCAGGAATTGCCTTCGGCAGGGGAGGTTGTTCCTTTTCCCTTGCCGAAGCGGACGCGGAAACATTCTCTCCTGCTCCCACAGCCGCCACTGCCACGACGCCTTTTTCCAACTGTTCCTCTATTACCCTGACCCGTTCCGCTACAGACCCGATATCCCGTTCCATATCGGGCCTGCAAAGTTTGATAAGCGCAATCTCAATTAGTATTCTCTTCTGTGGCGCATATTTGATCTGCCCGGAAAGCTCTGAAAAAATGCGGATATAGCGCATAAGCGTTTCTGTCTCCAGCATTCCCGACTCTTCCTTCAGACGAAGCAGATTATCGGAAGACGCATCTATGATATCCTCAATATCGTCAGAAGACTGCAGAAGCAGAAGATTTCTCAAATACCATGTAAAATCCGTTACAAACTGCGAAAGTTCCCTGCCCTGCATGACAATTTCTTCCAAAAGCCCAATGCAGCCAGTCACCTCACGCCCTATCACGTGGCGCAAAAGTCTGCTGAATACTTCCGTGTCCACCGCACCGAGAACGTCAAGCGCTTTATCGTAAGTCAGTTCCTGCCCAAAGTGAAACGCAATACACTGATCCAACAGGCTCAGCGCGTCGCGCATGGAGCCATCCGCAGTCTTGGCAATATAGCGGAGCGCCTTTTCCTCCACCTTCACCTGCTCTTTTTCCATCAGTTCCCGCAGTCTCTCCGCAATCGTCTCAATCGAAATCCTGCGGAAATCATACCGCTGGCAGCGGGAAAGAATCGTAATCGGTATCTTATGCACCTCAGTAGTCGCCAGAATGAAAATCACATAGGAGGGGGGCTCTTCCAACGTCTTCAGCAGCGCATTAAACGCACCGATGGAGAGCATATGCACCTCGTCAATGATATAGACCTTAAATCTGCCCTCCGCCGGAGAATAGGACACCTCATCCACAATCTCACGAATATTGTCCACACCGTTGTTGGAGGCGGCATCAATCTCAATCACATTCATGCTGACGCCCGCCGCAATCGCCTTACAACTCGCGCATTCCCCGCAAGGACTCCCTTCCACGGGGTTCTCGCAGTTCACCGCCCGCGCAAATATTTTCGCTATAGAGGTTTTTCCCGTTCCCCTTGTCCCACAGAATAGATAGGCATGGCCAATGCGGTCCGCCTTAATCTGATTCTGCAGGGTAGTGACAATATGCTCCTGGCCTTTCACGTCCTCAAACCGGCCCGGGCGGAATTTACGATACAGCGCTGTATATGACATAAAATTTAATCTCCGAAACTGATGCCCACCATCTTTGCCTCCTCGACAATGGTGGCGTCAGGTGATACCATTTTCAGCTTACCGGCCACTTCTTCCAGCGGCACTCTCACGATCTCCCTGTTTTTATAGCCAACCATAAAACCATACTCGCCCTGGAGAATCAGCTTGCCTGCCTCCGCGCCCAGCCTGGTAGCAAACACTCTGTCATAAGGGCAGGGACTTCCCCCGCGCTGTGTGTGGCCCGGAACCGTGACACGCACATCCATGCCTGTCTTTTTCATAATCTTATCCGCAATTTCATAGGAAACAGAAGGATAAGGGTAGTCCTTCATCTTCTCCTTGTATTCCTTCTTGGAAAGTTTTGCGTCCTCCTTGGAGATGGCGCCCTCCGCCACCGCCATAATAGTGAAACGGGATCCTCTCTGCGAACGTGCCTTGATCGCTTTAATTACGCTGTCGATATCATAAGGAATCTCAGGAATCAAAATGATATCCGCACCACCCGCGATGCCGGCATTGAGCGTAAGCCACCCAACCTTATGTCCCATAACCTCTACGATAAAGATACGCCCATGGGACGACGCAGTAGTATGAATGCAGTCAATACAGTCTGTTGCAATATTGACCGCACTCTGGAAACCGAAAGTCATATCTGTTCCCCACAGGTCATTGTCTATCGTCTTGGGCAGTGTAATGACATTCAGCCCCTCCTCACGGAGCATATTCGCGGTCTTATGGGTACCATTTCCGCCAAGGATTACCATGCAGTCCAGTTTCAGCTTATAATAATTCTGCTTCATCGCCTCCACTTTATCCAATCCGTTTTCATCAGGCTCCCTCATCAGTTTAAAAGGAGTTCTGGAACTGCCTAGAATGGTGCCGCCCTTCGTCAAGATGCCCGCGAAATCATGCCCCGTCAAAATTCGGAAATCCCCATAAATCAAACCCTTATAACCATCCAAAAAACCATAAATCTCCACGTCCTCGCTGCTGCAGGAAAGGCACTTCACCACGCCTCTCATTGCCGCATTTAACGCCTGACAATCTCCACCACTGGTCAACATTCCGATTCTCTTCATCCCGCATCCTCCTTACTATACCCTTTACTCAATTTTTTGTAGGAAACGCCTTTGCTGCGGCATTTCCCCGTGTGAAGATAATCCGCCCCATAGGTTTATACGTTCTCCCCACACATTTCACATATAATTATAGCGTATTTCTCCATACCCCACAACTTTTATTTCACAGATTTTCACCTTTGCCGTCCTTCTCCTCATCGTCGATTTTTATCTGTAAAACCGCTTCCGCCTCCTGTTTTTCCCTCCGCTGCTGTTTTTCAATTCTATTTCTCACCCGCAGCTCCCGAAAAAAATTCTTTAAGATCGACTGGCATTCCTCCTCCAAAATACCCCGCCGCACAATCACCTGATGGTTAAACTCCTGCATTTCCAGAATATTTAGAATGGACCCGCCACAACCCGCCTTTGGATTCATGGCGCCGATCACCGTCTCCGTAACTCTGGCCTGCACAATCGCTCCGGCGCACATCTGGCAGGGTTCCAGCGTCACATAGAGCGTGCACTCCTCAAGCCGCCAGTCCTTCATTGCCCGGCTCGCTTTATTGATGGCCGTAATCTCCGCATGGGCAAGCGTATTCCTGTCCGTATTGCGGCGATTATACCCCCTGCCAATGATTTTATCCTGATACACGATCACGCAGCCAATCGGCACTTCCCCGAGGGCATAGGCCTTTTTCGCCTGCTTGATCGCCTCTTTCATATACTTTTCATCCCGCGTCATTCCGTCCTCCATGTGAGAGCCGCAGACTGCTTTGTCCGCAAGAGATCTTTGTTTCCAGCTCCGGGTTTGTACCATTATATTCTAACACATGTGCCATATTCAGGACACAAAAAAGATTTCATAAAAGTTTTTCCTAAAAAACAGTAGACAAGGCTTACATTTCCACATATAATCTTATTCGTACGGAGATGTATCGAAGTGGTCATAACGGGGCGCACTCGAAATGCGTTAGCCCTCCGGGGCACGAGGGTTCGAATCCCTCCATCTCCGTTTCCGTGCAGCCGGGGCGTTAGCGGTGCCCTGTACCCACAATCCGCTCCAGTGGGGGTGATGCTTTATCGAGGGTCTGCGCCTGCGTAGCTGCCCTTTATAAGTGGCGTTGAAGTTTGGGTCTTGCGCAATGAGAATCCATGAACCGTGTCAGGGTGGGAACACAGCAGCACTAAGTGGAACCTTTCATGTGCCGTGAGGGTGCCTGGCGGAGTTAACTGTAAAGGTAACGTACATGGGTTACGATTCGACATAAAGCGCACGGTTTTGTATTCTAAGGCTGTCGTCGTCATTATCCCTTTATATGAAGAATCAAAAAATGAAAAATACAGATCAGATGATTAGCGAAAACGAAATGTGGCCGGAGTTGTCGGACTGCTCACTCTGCCCGCGGGAATGCCATGTAAACAGAAACGCCGGTGAAATCGGTTACTGTGGACAGACTGCCAGTCTCACCGCTGCAAGGGCGGCGCTCCATTTCTGGGAAGAGCCCTGCCTGTCCGGCAGGAACGGTTCCGGCGCTGTTTTTTTCAGCGGCTGCAACCTCCGCTGCGTGTACTGCCAAAACCGCGAGATTGCGCAGGGACATACCGGCCGGGAGATCACGGCATCCCGCCTTTCCGAAATATTTCTAAAATTGCAGGAAAAAGGCGCGCACAACATCAATCTTGTCACACCGGCCCATTTTGTTCCCCAGATCATAACCGCATTGAAGGCGTCAAAAAAGCAGGGACTTTCCATCCCCGTCATTTACAATACTTCCTCCTACGAAAAGGCGGAAACGCTCCGCAGACTGGAAGGACTGATCGACATTTATCTTCCCGACCTGAAATACTTTGACACAGCACTAAGTGAAAGCTACTCTCACGCGCCGGATTATTTTGAAACAGCAGCAGCCGCCATCGCCGAAATGGTTCGCCAGGTCGGCGCTCCCGTTTTTGCAGACGGAGAGGACCCGCTGATGCTGCGGGGTGTAATCGTGCGTCATCTGCTTTTACCCGGCTGCGGCAGGGACAGCCGCCGTATACTTCGGTTTCTCCACGAAACCTTTGGAAGCGATATATATGTCAGTATTATGAATCAGTATACGCCGCTTTCACAGGTTTCCGACATACCCCCGCTAAACCGGCGGATATCTGACAAAGAATATGAACGAATTGTTGACTTTGCCATTCGAATAGGCATCGAAAACGGTTTCATTCAGGAAGGTGAAACAGCCGCGGAAAGTTTCATTCCCTCATTTGACTGTGAGGGCATCTGACTATTTTCCTTTTACCCGTCCCCTCTGCCGCACGGACCAAAGCGACGGACATTTGGCAAATTCGTTATAGCTCCACCTTCCTCAGATAGTAACCAAACTCACCCGCCTTCGACTCACCGCTCTCGCACTCAAACGCCTCAAATCCAAACATCAGCGCCACCATCTTTTCCCTTTCATAAAAAACACCGGGAACGCCCAGATAGTACACTTCCCCTTCTTTTCCCAAGATTACATGCCGGTAATTATAGAATCCATGCAGCAAAAAGCTATTGTTTACCAGATGCTGGTACTTTCCTGACAGAATAATGAAATCTTTCGGCTCCAGTTTCACATAGACGCGATTATCCCCGTAAGGATGAATATTGTCATAGGTGTCAAGAATCTGCTCCCATTTGTCTTCCTTTAAGCCCTCTATCGCGAGGGCGTCTGCCATCAGTGGACTGCGCGGCTGTGCGGAAACCTCTCCTCTCCCCCTGCCGCTCTGCTTTTGTACAACAATGCGCTCTACTTTTTGAGGTTCCTGCGCTGCTGTAGGTTCCACCAAGGGTATTGCAGGTTTTGCAGCCGCCGGCTGTTCCTTCACAGGCATGGACGGTTCCACGCTGTCAGACTCTTCCCGCCGATAGACGGGCTCCTCCGTCCCTCGCTGCGCATCGTCAAATCGCTCTTCCGAAGACGCAGCCGATTCACGAATGTCCTGTTCTCGCTTCTCCCGCTCCTGCTCTTTTGCGGCAGCCGTTTCTCTCACCGCCTCCTTACTTGCTCCCTCCACAAGATACCCGCCCGGCAGCATGATCTGCAGACGTACCTGCTCCAGTAAATCCGGCTCCTTCTTTTCCCACTGTCCGCAGCCCTCCCGCACCGTAATGCCGTCCGCCTCTTTCCAGTCCGAGCCGCTGTAATAGCGCACCGGGTACTTCCCGTTAATAGAATGCGGCACGTTTTTCACCATCAGGGACAGACTCCCGTCCTTGTCCCGTTTTTCCACCTTCAGAAAGCCCGCGCTCCCCAGACGGTCCCCGTCCTTGTACAAGCCTAAATATATGATTTCCTTCTGATACATAATAACCTCCGTTTCGGAGCGCCCGTGCAACCAGACGGCGCAAATCACAGATTTATATTCTTCTGTTCATATATATGCATGCCGTCTGTAAAATAGAACTATCTCTGCTTATGCACATAAGAAGAGCGGCCCGCCCGAGCCGCTCCTTAGTCCTGTATGCAAACTTATTTTCGTCAGAAATCCAATGAATCCAGATAGCGCATATAATTTACCACCATCAGCGCAATCTTAAATGTCAGCGCATCATCAAAAACACGGATATCCAGTCCCGTACTCTTCTGCAGCTTCTCAATCCTGTACACCAGCGTATTACGGTGTACAAAAAGCTGTCTTGACGTCTCAGACACATTAAGGTTATTTTCAAAAAACTTGTTGATCGTCGTCAGTGTTTCATCGTCCAATTCAGCCGGCACATTCGATCCGAAAATTTCGTCGATAAAGAGCCTGCACAGATTGATCGGAAGCTGATAAATCAAACGGCCGATTCCAAGAGTGTTGTAAGCCGTCACCTTTTTCTCCGCATAGAAAATCTTTCCCACATCAAGAGCCATTTTAGCTTCTTTGTAAGACTTAGACACTTCCTTAAGCTCTTCTACAATTGTACCGTAAGCAACGCGCACATTGAGCATCGCCTCCATGTTCATCATATCCGCAATTGTATCGGCGATCTGTTCCAGCCTCTCATAACCGTCCTCAGGGGCAAGCGCCTTGATCAGGATCACATTGCTCTCATCAACCGCCGTAATATAATCCCCCACCTGAGCCGTGAACATACCGTTCAAAAGTTCCATCGCCGTACTGTCCTTTTCTTTGTCCGTCTCGACAAGGAACACCGCACGGGGAACCGCCGCCTCAATATGCAGCTTTTTGGCCCTGTTATAAATATCCACCAAAAGCATATTGTCCAGCAAAAGATTCTGGAAAAAGTTATTGCGGTCATACCGCTCCTTATAGGCAACGATCAAGTGCTGAAGCTGGCTTACAGCGATCCTCCCAATCATGTAGGTATCTTCGCTGCCGCCCTTTGCGTCCAGGATAAAAAGCACCTCCTCTTCATCCAGAACCTTAAGAAGATGGTGCACACCAATCACCTGACTGTCGGCAGGCGAATCCACAAAGCCCGCAATCAGCGACGGGGAAATATCGTCCGTCTCAAAGGTCGCCGCAATCTCCTTTCCCTCCGGGTCCCATACCGCAAGGGAAACCTTGGAAATCGCCGAAAGTTCCTCTATACTCGCCTTAATAATCTGACTTGAAATCATTTATTCCTCCATCTATACAGCAGTGCACACTGCTCATTGCCATCGCGCAAAAGAGGAGGGGTGCTTACGCCTCCCTCCCCTGCAGTCATTTCTATTAGTTGGTGATGGTCTGCTCTGTCTCTTTGTCGAATACGTGAATCTTCTCGACATCGAAAGCAAACTTAACTGTGTCACCGGGTCTTGCCGTCGTACGGGAATCTACTCTTGCAGTAATCGGGAACTCAGCGAGATCGAAGTATAAGTAAACTTCTGCACCAAGCAGTTCGTAAACCTTAATGGTAGACTCAAATACGCACTTAGCAGTCTCGATGAACATCTCGGAATCATATACGTCCTCAGGACGGATACCGAATGTAACGGTCTTTCCTACATAGCCGCCCTCGATCAGCTTCTTGGACTTAGCGGGCGGTAACGGAATGGTCTGACCTGCAACCTTAAGGTTAGCGGTATCGCCGTCTTTCTCAACAACCGCATCAAGGAAGTTCATCTGCGGGGAACCCATGAACCCTGCTACAAACAGGTTCTGAGGCTTCTGATATAAGTTCTGAGGAGTATCAACCTGCTGTACCACGCCGTCCTTCATAACAACGATTCTGGTACCAAGGGTCATAGCCTCTGTCTGGTCATGTGTTACATAGATGATGGTGGTGCCCAGTCTCTGGTGCAGCTTGGAAATCTCAACACGCATCTGTACACGAAGTTTTGCATCCAAGTTGGACAGCGGCTCATCCATCAGGAATACTTTAGGGTTACGAACGATTGCACGGCCCATAGCCACACGCTGTCTCTGACCACCGGAAAGAGCCTTCGGCTTACGATCAAGGAGAGCTGTCAGATCAAGGATCTTTGCTGCCTCTTTAACCATCTTGTCGATCTCATCCTTGGGAACCTTTCTCAGCTTAAGACCAAACGCCATGTTATCATACACGGACATATGCGGATACAGAGCGTAGTTCTGGAATACCATCGCGATATCTCTGTCCTTAGGCTCTACGTCGTTCACTACTCTGTCACCGATCTTCAGCTCACCGGAAGAAATATCCTCCAGACCAGCGATCATACGAAGTGTGGTAGACTTACCGCAGCCCGAAGGGCCTACGAAAATGATGAACTCCTGATCCGCGATTTCAAGATTGAAATCTTTTACTGCCTCGAATCCGTTAGGGTATACCTTGCAGACATTCTTTAAAGATAAACTTGCCATGATTGCCTCCTAATTATTTGTATTTTTTTAGTTTCTTTTCGCCCGCAGAAATCGTGTCCCGGACGATTTATTCTGTAGATTAGTATAACGGACTTTTGTCCCCTTTACCATACCACTATTCCACAAAGATTTCGTTTCCGATTGTAGATTTTGCTTACATAATTAAAATTTTTTTAAGACACACGGCAATTTGACTAAGAATATACCGCTTTCCTGTGCACTTTGCCTAAACAGACAGGCAAAACTGTTATAGACCGGCTCTTCCACCCGCTGTTTTACGCGGTTCTGCACCCTTTTACCTCGTATCCCGCCTCCGTCACGGCGCCAGCAAGCGTTTCGTCTGCGATCTCACTTTCCATTGTCACACTTGCCGTATTGTTTTCCAGGCTGACCTCCACAGCCGTCACCCCGGCAACGCCCTCCAAAGCCTTCTGCACATGTGCCTGACACTTTGCACACATCATCCCTTCTACGTCCAATACTTTAACCATGCTTTCATTCTCCTTTCTTCTTTCCCCATTTATTTTGTTGCTCTCTATCCCCGTAAAGCCGTCTGTCAGGTCCGGCATAGGAACCATATGCACCTTTCTGTCTTTCGCCGTGCCATGAACGGAAAACAGATTCAGCCGCAGGGCGTTTGTGACCACGCAGAAGCTGGACAGGCTCATCGCCGCCGCCGCAAACATGGGATTTAAGGATATCCCTGCAAACGGCACGAGCACGCCCGCCGCGACGGGAATCCCGATACAGTTATAGAAAAACGCCCAGAACAGATTTTCATGGATATTTTTCAGTACCTGTCTGGAAAGGCGCACCGCCGCCGAAACATCCGTAAGCTTTGACTTTACCAGTACAATATCCGCCGCATCCAGCGCCACATCGGCTCCCGCTCCTATGGCTATGCCTACGTCCGCCCTCGTCAATGCGGGCGCGTCGTTGATGCCGTCCCCCACCATTGCCACCTTTCCGTACTCGGAGAGCTTCCTGATTACCGCCTCCTTATCGCCCGGCAAGACGTCAGCCACCACGGCATCGATTCCCACCTGCGCGCGGACAGCTTCCGCCGTGCGCCGGTTATCCCCCGTCAGCATAATGACATGGATGCCCATGTTTTTTAATTCTTCCACTGCCTGCGCGCTGTCCGGCTTCACCACGTCCGCCACGGCAATCATGCCCAGCAGAGATCCTCCCGCCGCAAAATAGAGCGGCGTCTTCCCTTCCCCGGACATTTTTTCTCCCTGCCGCAAAAACGTTTCCGACATCAGCCCCCGCTCCGCAAGCAGCGCCGCCTTTCCTCCCAAAGCCGGAACCCCGGGCTGCCCGTCCGCGCCGTCATCTGCGCGGCACACCGCTGCGACGCTTTCAGCGCCATCGCCGGACCCATGCCATAGTACGCCCTCCACACCCCATCCGGGAAGTGCCTTAAAGTCCGTGACTTCATCCGGCGCAAACCCTTCTTCTCCGGCGCGCTCGCAGATCGCCCGGGCGAGGGGATGCTCGCTTTTCCGTTCCAGAGACGCCGCCACGCACAAAAGCTCGTCAGCGGAAACGCCCTCCGCAGGACAGATGTCGGTCACACAGGGTTTTCCTTCCGTCACGGTTCCCGTCTTATCCAGCACTACAAAATTTGTCCTGCCGGTCTGTTCCAACGCCGCCGCATTTTTAAAAAGAATGCCCCGTCCCGCACCTCTGCCGTTTCCTACCATGATCGCCACAGGCGTGGCAAGCCCGAGCGAACAGGGACAGCTAATCACGAGCACGCTGATCGCGTAGGACAGCGCTTTCCCGACGCTGGCCCCCGCAAGTAACCAGACCGCTCCCGTGATGAGCGCAAGCGTAATCACTACCGGCACAAAGACGCCGGACACCCGGTCCGCCACCTGTGCAATCGGCGCTTTTGTCGCCACCGCATTTTCCACCATATCTATGATCTGACGCAGAGTCGTGTCACCACCCACCCGGGTCGCCACACAAGTCAGCGCGCCGTTCTGGTTCAGCGTCGCTGCGCTGACCCTGTCCCCTATCCCTTTATCCACAGGAAGGCTTTCGCCTGTAAGCGCAGCCTCGTCCACCGCACTCTCGCCGCCGATTACCTCGCCATCCACAGGAATACTCTCACCGGGCTTCACAATAAAAGTATCCCCCGCCGCAACTTCATCCGCATCTATCGTTATTTCCACACCGTCACGGATGACATGCGCGGTTTTCGGCGCAAGATCCATCAGGCTTTTGATCGCGTTGGTCGTCTTCCCCTTACTGTAAGCTTCCAGCATCTTTCCCACTGTAATCAGGGTAAGGATCATTGCCGCCGATTCAAAGTACATGTCATGCAGACAGTGCGTCGCCATTTCCGTATCACCCGCGCCATATGCGCCGCCCATGCGGAACATAACCGCCGCGCTGTACACAAAAGCCGCCGCGCTGCCGAGCGCCACCAGCGTATCCATATTCGGCGCACGGTGCACCAGCCCTGCAAAACCGCTCACGAAAAATTTCTGGTTTATGACCATCACGAGTCCCGTCAGAAGAAGCTGATACAGAGCGATAGCCCACGGATTGCCCGCTAACCCTTCCGGCACACGCCATCCCCACATCAGATGCCCCATGGACACATACATAAGAGGAATCAGAAGGCACAGGGAAGCAATCAGCCTCCGGCGAAGTTTCGGCGTCTCATGGTCCGCAAACGCATCCTGCCCTCCGGCTGTGGTTCCGCTGTTTTTTCCATTTACGCTGCAGCTTCCGCCACCGCAGTTCCCGGCTGCACCGCCAGCGCCTGCCGGAGCCGCCCCGTACCCGGCTTTCTCCACTGCAAGACAGATCGCTGCCGCCGTCGCCGGTTCCTGAAACGACGCCACCATATTATTCATAAGCAAATTTACGCTGACCGCCTCGACGCCCTCGACGCTGTGCACCGCTTTCTCCACATGCGCACTGCAGGCGGCGCATGTCATGCCCGTCACGTTAAATTTTTCTGTTTTCATGCTCGACTCCTAAATATCTTTCTTTCCCTCTCAACCCGCCGGGTTTGCAAAACGAATCCCGCGACTGCGCTTTGCCCAATCTGTTATTTCAATTTTTTCATCAATTCCACTGCTTCCGCGAGAATCTCCGTGTCGCCCCGCTTCACGCCCTCGGCCACACACGACATCATATGCTCCTCAAGGATCACATAACCAAGGCTCTGGAGCGCGCTCTCCACCGCACCGATCTGCATCAGAATATCGCCGCAGTAGCGGTCTTCCTCAATCATTCCCCGAACGCCTTTGAGCTGACCGATAATCCGATTGATACGGTTTTGTAATTTTTTCTGCTCTCCCTCGTCTCTTGGCGTGCTCTTGTACCGACAGCAGGCGCATACGTCGCCTGCGGCTGTTTTTTCTTCGCTCATTTATTTTCTCCCGTTTTTATGAATTTCAACAGTGATTCCGTCAAACCTGAACCTTTTTTGCGTCAGGAGCGCAAAGGTTCCATACAGATATCATATACCCCGTATGGGTATATGTCAATGCTGTTTGTAAAAGCAGACTCGAGATGCTCGTCAAAAGCCGGGGACGATTTTTCGCCCCCGGCCTATAACTCCCCCTATAATAAAATTCTCTAACCCTTCACTGCCCCGGCAACCATACCCTTGATAATCTGCTTGCTGAATGCGAAGTAGAAAACCACGATAGGAGCCATGGTAATCAGCATAGCCGACATAATCTTCGGATAATCCGACGAAAACTGACCCGTGAACTGTTTCAGTCCAAGCGGCACTGTGTACAGCGCCCTGTCCTTTATCAGTATCAATGCAAAGGAGAACTCGTTCCAGCAGCTGAACACGTTGATGATCGCAACCGTCACCAGAATCGGCTTGCACACCGGAAGGATGATGCCAAACAGCGTCTTTGAGAACGTGGAACCGTCGATTGCGGCAGCCTCCTCAAGCTCCGTCGGAATGCCCTTCACATAGCCCTGTACCAGGAAGATCGACATTGGCAGCGCAAACGAGACGTATGGCAATAGCAACGTATACCAGTGGTTGGAAAGCCCCATCTTGGAAAAGATGATGTAAATAGGAACCATCAGCGAGTGGATCGGAATCAGCATTCCCATCAGGAACATTACATACAGAGGCTTATTCAGTACAAAGTCAATTCTCGAAAGAATATACCCCACAATAAACGCAATAATTACAATGAGCAGAACGGACAGGATCGTCGTCCTCGCGCTGTTGCCCACCGACTGCATCAGGCGGTAGTCTTTATTGGACAAAATCTTTGTATAGTTCGCCAGCGTCGGCTCCTTCGGCAGACCCATGATATCCCTGTTGAACACTCGCTTCTCTTTCAGGGAGGAATAGAGCATCCAGAAAAGTGGAAAAATACAGGTCAGTGAGAAGAACCACAAGAAAAAATTAATCACTACCGTAAGCACGCCTCTCTTTACACGGGTGCCTGCCGAGTTATCTTCTACTTTTGTCATTTTCATTTCTTTAGCCATAGCAGTTCCCCTCCTTTACCTATTTGCCTTGCGGGCTTTGATTGCCTGTTTTCTTTCCTTCTCAATCGCTTTCAGGTGTTTTGCTTCCTGACGGTCGTAACTGTCCGTCATGAAGTAATTCATAAGAATCTGAGAACCGCCGATTACCGCCAGCGCCAGTACGAAAATGCCGACAGAAATGCAGGAACCGTAGCCTAAGTTAGACTGTTCAAAGGAAACCTTATATCCGTACATTGCCATAACCATGGAGGAATAACCCGGTCCGCCGGAAGTCATGACGTAAATATTATCGAATGCTTTCATATTACCCGCCACGCAGAGGGTGATACATACAAGCAGTGTATTCTTAATCAAGGGTAAAACTATGTAGCGCGCGCGCTGGATTCCCGTCGCGCCGTCGATCTCCGCGGATTCCAGGACTTCCGTACTGATGGAAGAAACCGCAGACAGCAGGATTACCATGTAGTAACCGATGAACTGCCAGATCAGGGGAATAGACACTAACAGCATTACCAGCTCCGGCTCATTCAGCCATACCTTCCGCAAGTCTTTCCTGCCAATCTCCTCTAAAAAGTAGTTCAGCAGACCTCTCTTGGAATCGTAAATCATCTGCCAGATAAAGCCGATGCAGACTGCCGAGATCGTGCTCGGAAAGAATCCGAATGTCCTGTGGATGCCCTGCAGCTTGGTCACTTTGGAGTTAATCAGCAGCACTACAATAAACGCTATGCCGATCTGCCCGATGATACACACAATCACCAGAAAAATATTGTGCCAGAAGGAACTCCAGAAAACTTCGTCGCTAAATAACTGTGCGTAATTGGCAAGACCGTTAAATGTTTTTACCGGTCCGCCCTTCCACTCAAAGAAACTGTAAAAAAGAGCTGCCACAAGCGGTGCGAATACCGTGAACACATACAGCGCCACGGGCACGGCAAGATATGCAGCTACTACCCATTTTTTCGGTTTAATAGATTTCAGCATAGATTCGCCCCCATTTCCTTTTTGCTCATTATTAACGTAACTGAGACATACCCCAAAAGCGAAACGAAGTCGTTTTCTGCGCTTCGCCATAATTAAGCATGCGCCTAATCAAAGACCCTCTCAGGTAAGCATCCGCCCGGGAGAAGACTCCCAGGCGGCGCTGCCTGTATATATTGTACTATCTTCTCAGCTTTCATTAAGCCGATATTGTGCCGAGCCTGCGTTAGCGGTGCCCATAGTTGATACGGAAAGTTATTTCCCCGCCGAGCCTGCGAAGCAGTGCTCACAGTTGATACGGAGAGCTATTTCCCCGCCGAGCCTGCGAAGCAGTGCTCACAGTTGATACGGAGAGCTATTTCCCCGCCGAGCCTGCGAAGCAGTGCTCGCAATTGAGCGCTCGCGCTCAATTTGTTACTGTCCTAAGTATGCTTTGTATGCAGCCTGTGTATCCGCCGCAACGGTTGCGGGATCTTTGTCGCCGTTAACCATTTCCTGCATCTCGGTGTTAAGTACGGACCAAACGGAACCGTCCACATAAGAGTCATAGATCTCACAGCCCTTGTTGTCCACATAGGAGAAGTTGTAGAAATCCTGTGTGTACTGGTCGAATGCGGAAAGGTCTACATCGGAGCTGCAGAAACCAGCCAGTGCGTAGTTCGCTCCTACATACTCGGAGAACGCAGGACCTGTCAGATACTGGCAAAGGTCGATGCAAGCCGCAAGCTTGTCGGGATCCTGAGCTGCCTTAGCGCTGATTGCCATACCGTAACCAAGACCGATATTCTGGAAGTTCTCATACTTACCAGCGTCTGCTGCCTTAGGAAGAACCGCGAACTTTGTGGTATCCTTCTTCGGATCGCCTTCCAGAGTAGCCTGAATATAGGAAGCATCCCAGTTACCGCCGATGAACGCTGCCGCGTCGCCGGAGATGTAATACTCACGAGCGTCCTCATTGGTGATTGCATTAAAGTCCTCGTTGAAAATGCTTGTGTCGTGGAAGAGACGCTGTGTCTCTGTCAGAGCTGCCACGAACTCAGGCGCTTCAAAGTTGCCCGTGCCTGCAATGATATCGGAGAACCACTGTGTGCCTGTGTACTGATAGCCAAGGCAGGATACAAAGCAGGAGTTCAACTGCCACTGGCCGCCGTTACCAAATGCGATGGTGTCGATGCCCTCACCGCCGAAATACTCAGCCGCCTTCTCTACGTCAGCCCAGGTGGTCGGGAAAGAATCAAAACCTGCCTCTTTCCACATAGCCTCGTCGTAGATCACTACGGTACAGGTACCGCCTGTCAGAGCGGGATAAGCGTAATACTTGCCGTCTGCGGTGAAAGGTACAAGATAATCCATGTTGTAATCAGCCGCATAAGGAGAATTCTTAATGCTGTCAGTCAGGTCATAAACGATACCCTGTTTTGCCCAGCTGATGGTATTCATACCCTGAAGCAGGAACACGTCCGGAAGATCGTCTGCCGCTGCGCGGGTAGCAATCTGTGTCTTGTAATCGTCGTTCGCCAGAACTTCCTCATCCAGCGTGATATTGCCGTGATCATTCTGCCAGTTTGCAAGGCAGGTCCTGAACCCGTCGGAACCGCCATTACCCTCGGACTCCTCAGATGTGGAGAAGTGCATGATGGAGATGTTTCCGCTGTAAGCGAGATCGCCGGATGCTGCCGGAGCCTCTGCCTCAGCCGCAGGTGCTTCCTCCTCTGCCGCAGGTGCTTCCTCTGCTGCAGGCGCTTCCTCCTCTGCCGCAGGTGCTTCCTCTGCTGCGGGTGCCTCTGCTGCCGGATTGGGGTCGCTGCCGCAAGCTGCAAGCGTAGCTACCATAGATGTCGCCAATAAGATACTTACTACTTTCTTCTTCATACTTTTTCATTTCCTCCTTTAAAGATTAAAATAAATAATGGTTCCACGAAATGCGTTTTTTACTTAAACGTTTTCGTAATGTTAGTCTATCACACATTTCCCATATTGACAACTATTTTTTTTAATCTTTTTAGACATTTTTTATATTATCTTGCTTTTTCCTTCTTATTCTCCTCCCAAATATCCCAAATTGCGTCATAATCGCAAAAAAATAGCGATAACATACCCCATTCTTGCTAAATGGTTTTCGTTACCGCAATTTTCTTATCCGTTTCATTTTTCCAGAAAAAAAATAGGGGTCTGTCGGCTGCTCCGCATGACCGCCTGTCAATTGACAAGTCATCATATGGCCGGAGCTTTCCCTAACCGACAAATACCCTATTTCCTTCAGATATTTTATCACTCTCTCACAAAATTGGAAATCCTATCTTTCCTAATGCCAGGAGCATAGGCAATCCCACTCATTTACTCCGCCGCATCAGACGGTGTATTCTGCTCTACTACCGGCTCCCTGTCCCTGTAAAACGCAAGCTGATTCTTTCCTCTCTTCTTCGCCTTATATACTCCCTGGTCAGCCGCCTTATAAAGCGTCTCAAAATCATTGCCTTCCTGCGGGAAAACCGCCACACCTATACTTGCTGTAGCCTTATACTTCACATACTCGCCAGCCTGAAAGTTCTTAAAGAAAGTCTCCATCTTTTTCGCTTCCTTCAGGATCGCCTCATCTGTCGAAACATCCTTAAGAAATACCATGAACTCATCGCCGCCCACACGGCCTATGATATCGCTGGCACGGAAAATCGCTCCAATCTGGATGCCCAGGGAACGTAACACTTCATCACCGAAAGCATGTCCCATGGTATCGTTGATCTTCTTGAAATTATCAACGTCAACCATGAACATCATGCACTGTTTATCGGGATTCTTTGCCATGTAATCCTTAATTTTGCGCTCCGTGGCAAGTTTATTATTCAATCCGGTCAAAAGATCGGTGTCTGCCTTGTCCTCCAGCTCCTTCTTTTTCTTATTGCTGCGTATCTTTCCGGTGATGTTGATCATCATGACAGCGCAGAAGAATATGGCAATCACAAGCGCCAAGGCCAAAACCATATCTTTTGTATTCTTCCGAACGTAGTTCGCCTGTCTTTCCGCATAGGACTCACTGACACCCAAAACCAGACTCCACCGATTTGTCCCCAGCGGAACAGACGTCAAAACCTGTCTCTGCTTACCCGTCTGTATATCCACACTGCCCCGGGCACTATTGCTCAGGCGATTCCGTAATGTTCTGGCATTTTCCTTATTTTCCGCCTCTATAACCGAAAAAATATTCCCGTCCTGTACGCAGGCATTCGTCGACGCGCCGCTCACGCCCAGTATATTTCCTTCCAGGTCCAAAACCACAAGAAAACTTGAGGAATCATAACCCGACTGCAGCAGCATATCCGCAAACCGCTCCATCGGATAATAGAGCATCAGGTATCCATGTTCCGCGTTCTGTCCGACGTGTTTCACCACAATAACAGACTGTTCCTCATTTGTATATACATAAGGGAACTCGCCTACCAGCGCTTCCTCAAACCATGATTCCTGACTGACATCAAGCGGGACGCCGGCCTGATCCATCGCCTTCCCGTCAGTGCCGCAGTAAATCACTTTATTTACATCAGCGCACTGCGCAGCGATCCCGAGCACCTCTGTCACGCGGGCGCTGTCATCCGTTCCTATTCTTTCAAGCAGTTCCCCGGTCGTCTCGCCAACCTTTCCGACCATTTGCAGCTCATGCAGGAAACGGTCCCCGTATCCCTCCGCCGAAGCAATCAGCGCTTTGGAGACAGATGCCTCCGCCTCTTTATTGCTCTTCGAGGAAAAGCTGAGCAGCATAGCAATAACGACCACCATCATGGTGCCCGTCGGAATAAGCCACTGTAACACACTAGACCTGTTTTGATTATCCATCGACTTCCTGATTCCCCTCATCAATTCTCAGAGAAAAGTCCAAATCGGAGACTTCCTCTGTTTCCGGCTCCAATTTCTTAAAGATACCGCTGTAGATCCATGCCGCCCCATAAGCCGGCGCCGAGATGCCAAACATGAAAATAAACAGGAACGCATAATTTGAAAAATACGCGATCACAAAAGGCAGTATATAGCATCCCACCATCAGCAGCGTCTTAGGCAGATTGGCAAAAGCCAGTATCATTGCATTCTTAAGCGTATTCTTCACCGAATTTTCAAATCTCGCCTGCAGAGGAAAAACATAAACTGCAGCCAGCACAAGCAGAACCGCCACCGCCACTACCGCGATAACAAGCGCCTTCGGAAAAGTCAGTCCCGAATAATTGAAGATAAATGAATCTCCCACATAAACCATAATTACCAGAAGCATCAGCAGCCACAGAATGGTAGCCTGCTTAAAGTTCTCTTTGAAGGACTTAAAGAAGCCCCTGATCAGATATCCCTCTTCACCGCGCACGATCTTAAGCAGCACATAATGCATTGCCGTAAAGGCTGCCCCCGCAGTTATCACGGGAATACAGCAGAGAATCATTATTAAGTTCATAATCATCAGATCCCCCACGCGGTTCAAAAAACGCATGACGGGACTGTCCATATCTAAAAATTTACCCACGTCCATCACTCCAAAATTTACTTGGTTATATAAGATTATATATCACCAGAGCGTGAAAATCCATAAAAAAGATAAAATTATGTAAAAACATCCTATTTTAAATCTTATACTTTGTGCTGACCTGCTCATACTGCATATTAAGCGTCTGGTACATTTTAAGGATTCTGGCAGTTTCCTTCTTTACATGCTCCATAACTTCATCATAGGATTCCACCAGCACCATCACCGGCTGTCTCTTAAATCGTTTCTTCTCAACCTCGTCATTCAAAAACCGAAGCACCTGCTGCTTCGACGCGGCGTCCCGGTAGCTGCGTTTGTTTACAAGTGCACTGACCACATCCCCCACCTGCAGCACGCTCTGCTGGAGACTGATCTGTTTGTCATTCAGCCGTTTCGGATACCCGTTTCCGTCCCCTCTCTCATGGTGCGCCAGCGCAATACTTACCACCTCGGAGTCCACCTTATGCTCCAGCTTCTCCTGCGTAATGCCTACATGGGTGCGGACATGCTTAATCTCTTCCGGCTTCAGTTTGCGAGGCGCCTGCAGCACATCCTGCGATATTCCGAGCATTCCCAGATCGTGGAGAAGCGCCGCATAGTAAATCATCTCCCGCTCCTGGTCCGGCAGAAACAGGCGGGCGGAAATCTCCTCGCAGATGCAGATTGTAGTGACTGTGTCAAGCACCGTGCTCTCCCGCACAAAACCGGTACAGTATATCAGCATATCCATGAAAGTTTTTTTATCTTCATTGGAAAAGATCATATACTCGGCAATCTCGTCCAGTTCTTCCTTATAGGAACCATCCTTAAGTTTTTCCAGAATATTATACTTTGCGTCACACTGGTAAAAGCGGTCAAGTCCGGCGGCGGAAAGCTTCGTGCCCGCCTGTTTCTGGAACATACGGGGGTCAAACTGCGCGCCCATGGTGTTAGAATAAATATCTATCTTCTCAGCGATATTCACATAAGCCGCCACATCCTTATACGCATAATCCACCGTCTGCAGCTTCTCATAATCCCGGCAGTGATACATCAGCACTTTTGACATATCCGGCACCGGCGACAGATACTTAAAAAACAGGTACCCGTAGATGGAATGCGCCATACTGTCCCGCGTTTCATACTGCAGCATATCGTTGATTCTGGCTTTTTCCGTCTTATATGCACCGATATCATGCATCGTCGCAACCATAACAATATCCGCCAGTTCAAACTCCTCATACCTGTTTTCTTCCTGAAGCATCTTATAAACAATATAAGCCACCCTTGACCCGTGCTCCATCAGCGTAGGATTAATCAACTTCAGAATATCCCGCATTAACAGATAAATATCTTTGCTCCTAATATACTCCATAAATTTCCCCCATCCCCGATTCTGTCAAAGCACAAACTCCATCGGTGTATAGATGATGCCATCCCTCTTCTCCTGCGGCCGCAGATCCCGAAACCCCAGCCTGTGATAAAACTCCACCCCATAAGGCGAAGAATTGACCGTCACACGGCTTTCCTGCAGTTCCGTCAGAAGATAGTTCGACATATATTGGATCAAAGCCCGCCCAATGCCTCTTCTGTGGTATCTTTCATCCACAAACAACAGGGAAATGTGCACCCTGTCGCGAAGTGTAAGCATCCCCACAAGCTTTTTTCCGTCAAGCGCCACAAACATCTGGTAAGCGCCCATGACAAACATTCTGTAAAGCGTGGAATCCGTGATAAAGTTCTCGAAGTTCTTCACACCTTCGGGCGAATAGACATCCGCCTCAAACTTCATAAAAGTACGCCACGCCAGCGACATGGCATCTTCCCATTCTTCCCGGTATGCACTTCTGATCTCATACGGTATCTCCAAAACAATCAGTGACTCCTTTGCTGTCTTCCCATTATTTTATCGTACTTTCCCCGGAATTACAACCTGTTGCGGGGATTATCCCCTGTCGTCCAAAAGCACCTCCACAGCCTTTTCCAGCTGGTTATCCACGTCCTCATCATAATAAGCGTCGCTGTCAAATTCACAGATCACGTCCGGCTCGATACCGACTCCGTGGATGTTGTTTCCATTGGGCGTATAATACGCGCTGATCGTGAGTTTCAACGCCGTGCCGTCAGTCAGCGGCAGCACCCGCTGGACTATGCCCTTTCCGAAAGTTGTCGTCCCAACCAGCGTTCCTTTCTTGTAATCCTTAATCGCACCCGCAAGAATCTCCGACGCGCTCGCGGAATTGCCATTCACAAGCACCGTCATCGGCAGATCCAGTTCATGCCTGCCGTCGCACGTATACTCGTCGCGCTCACCGTACTTGTCTTCTGTGTAGACAATCAGCCCCTTGGGCAGAATCTGTCTGGCGATATCCACCACCACGTTCAGGCTGCCGCCGGGGTTGCCGCGCAGATCCAGAACAAGACCCTTCGCACCGGATCCCTTGATCACGGCAAGCGCTTCGGTAAACTGGTCGGTAGTCACATCATCAAACTCGCTGATCTGAATATAGCCGATATCATTTTCAAGCATTTCATACTTAACCGTGGGCGCTTCGATCTGCCGCCGCTCCACGTCTATCTCCAGATAATCGCTTTCGCCCTCACGGTAAATGGTAAGGTGGACCTTCGTGCCCTCCTCGCCCTTCACGCGGGAAACGATCTCGGAAAGTTCCATTCCCATCGTGCTCTCCCCGTCCACAAGGTAGAGCAGGTCATCCGCACGGAGCCCCGCCTCCTCGGCAGGGGTATTTTCTATAACACCCGATATTTTCCCGAATCCCGTATTGGGATCTATCATCAGATACGCGCCAATACCATAGTAGATTCCGGCGGTCTCCTGCATCATATCGCTCCACTCCTCCTCCGTATAATATACGGAATAGGGATCGCCCAGTGCGCTCACCATGCCTGCATACATACCCTCGGTCATGGCGTCCACGTCAATATCCGCATCCTGATAATAGTACTCTTCGATCACTTCCTCAATTGCTTCAAGCTTCTTCTCCGTGTCCTCGCTGACAACGCTCGATGCCGTTCCCTTCTTCGCAACATTTTTGCTGTCCACAGCCTCATACACCTTCATTCCCACAAAGGTAAAACCGCAGACAAGCGCCGTCAGCGCCACACCGAGCACCATTCCGAGCAAGAAGTTACCGCCCCTGCCGCCTCCCGGCTGGGAAGGCTGCTGCGGGGCGGAACTGCCGTTATATCCGCCTGGCACGCCGCTGTAATAGGGGTTCGTCTGACGGACATCCCCCGGATAGGGGTAATCATTATAATAACGGTTGTTATTATTCCTTGAATCCAATTTGAGTCATCTCCTTATACACAATATACTTTAAATACGTTATTTAAGATAATTCCACGGGCTTGTATAGTTTCCGTTCAGGCGCACACCGAAATGCAGATGCGGGCCGGTGGAGCGCCCGGTAGAGCCTACCGCCGCAATGTTCTGCCCTTTGGAAACGGTCTGCCCCTTGGAAACATACAGGGCGGAGCAGTGCATATAAATTGTGTACAGCCCGCTGCCGTGGTCAATCATAATATAATTGCCCATGCTTCCGCTGTAGGCCGCCGCCACCACATCACCGTCGTATGCCGCCAGAATCGCGGTTCCCGAGGGCGCCGCCATATCCAGACCGTTGTGGAATTTCTCCACGCCGAGGATCGGATGCATGCGGCTGCCGTATTCATCGGAAATGCGTTTGTAACCCGGGCAGGGCCACGCGAACATACCGCCGTTATAGACTCTCGCCTGTGCATTCTCCGCTTCCAGCCGCGCCTTCTCCTCCGCCACCGCCTTCTCCAGCGCGGCAATCTCAGCGTTCTCCTGGGCAATCATGTCCTCGTATTCCTTGATGGCCGCCTCTTTATTGGCAATGTCGCCGCTTACGGAAACAATCTGCGCCTCTTTCTCCCCGATCAGGCTGTTGACATTTGCTTCCTCCTGCTCTACCGCCTCCCTCGCCTCGTCCAGAAGCTGCTTTTCCACCTCCAGCTCTTCCTTGCAAAGTTCCACGTACTTGCGCGTCTCTACATATTCATCCAGCTTATCCCTGTCATAGCGGGACAGCGCCTCAATGTAATCGGCGCGGTTCACGATCCCTGCAATGCTGTTGGAACCGAATAGCGTTTCCATATAAAAAGAATCGCTGCGCTCATACATGAACTGGATGCGCTTCTTCATGGCCGCATACTGCTGCTCCTGCCGCTGCTGCGCTTCATCCAGATCTCTTTCCGTCTCCTCGATCTCTTTCTCCTTTTCGGTAATCATTGTATTATACTGCGCGATTTTCTCCTGTATGTCAGCAAGCTGTCCGTCCAGCTGCTTCACAAAGGCTGTCAGATCACTTTTCGACTGCTCCAGCTCTTTTTTCAGCTTCTCCACGTCTGTCAGGCTGCTCTTTAAGCCGGACACCTGCTCCTTCGCCTTCTCGATCTCCCGTTCCTTCTCGCGGATACTCTCGCTGGTAACCGCCTGCACGGACAGCGCGGGAGCCACGCATGAAAGTACAAGCGCAAGGCACACTGTAATGCCTGTTATTCTTTTTATTTTCTTTCGGATGTGTGTCTTCAAACTGTAACCTCTATATAGTCAGACTCTCAAATGCCTTCTCACCGTCACGATACTTCCCAGAAAACCAATGCCCACGCCCAGCCCAAGGGATATGGGCACAAGCACATGAAAGACTTCCCCCACCGGCACAAAGCTCAAAAGGGAGGAAAGCTGCGGAAAGCGGTCGGTAACATAAGACAAAACTACATTGTAAATCGTATAAATAAAGCCAAGCGGCAGCGCCGCACCGATCAGTCCGATCATAATGCCTTCCACCACAAAGGGGGAGCGGACGAAAAAGTCAGTGGCTCCAATATATTTCATAATATTGATCTCTTCCTTGCGGACAGAGATGCCAATCGCTACGGTATTGCTGATCAGGAAAATAGATACCGCCAGAAGAATTGCAATAATGCCTACGGAAACATAGGCAATCAGCGCATTGATTCCCGTCAATGTGGTCGCCACCAGTTCAGAACGGTTTACCATGCGCACCCCGTCTATGGATTCCAGATAGGTCACCAGGGCAGACTGCATGGACACATCGTTTAAGTATACCTGATAATTGGCCGAGTTTTCCAGCGGATTTTCTGTAAATCCGTCGCCGTACTCGCCAAGATACTCGTCCCGGAAACTCTCCCATGCCTCCTGTGCCGAGATAAATTCCATCTTCGCCACCTCGGGACGCTTCGCAATCAAATCCCCGATCTGCTGAATCTTTATTTCCTCAATACCCTCGTCAAAAAACACCCAGACGGAGACGCCTTCCTCCGCATTCTTCACAATATGCTGAAAATTTGCAAGCACTGCGTAAAAAATGCCGAAAAGAAAAAGGCAGGCCGCAATGGTTGCGATCGACGCCAGCGAAAAGAGTTTATTGCGGAAAATATTGCGGAAGCCCTGTTTAAGCGTATAGAAAAATGTACTAATCCTCATCAATGTACCCTCCCTTTTCCTCGTCGCTGATAATAACGCCGCGGCGCAGGGTTACCACTCGTTTCTGCATCGCATTCACAATCTCACGGTTATGGGTAACAACGATGACAGTTGTTCCGTTTTCATTGATCTGCTCCAAAAGCTTCATAATCTCCCATGAGTTTTTCGGGTCCAGATTACCCGTAGGCTCATCCGCCAGAAGAATCGTAGGCTGGTTTACAAGCGCGCGCGCAAGCGCCACTCTCTGCTGCTCGCCGCCGGAAAGCTGCCTGGGCTTCGCCTTATACTTACCTGCAAGTCCCACAATGGCCAGGATACTCGGTACGTTTTTCTTGATCTCCTTATTTGATTTCTGGATGATTCGCTGGGCAAAGGCAACGTTCTCATAGACGTTCCTGTCCTTCAAAAGGCGGAAGTCCTGAAACACAATTCCCAGATTTCTCCTGAATTTCGGGATTTTCCTGTGCTTGATCTTGGAAAGGTCATACCCCATCACATTGATATAACCGCTGCTGATAGTAAGCTCCCTCAGAAGAAGCTTAATCAATGTGGATTTGCCCGATCCGCTGTCTCCCACAATAAAGACAAACTCCCCCCTGCTGATATGGAGATTCACATCCTTCAATGCCGGCGCGCCGGTTGAGTAAGCTTTGCTCACATTCGTCAGGTTGATAATTTCATTTTCTACTGCTGGGGCTTTTCTTCTCTTTTTTACTGCCACGTTTCTCCACTCCTACTTTTCTTCCTTTTTCGTATCTACACCATCAGAATTCAAACGATTCCATATATTTCATATATTTTACCACCATCAGCGCAATTTTAAAGGTGATGGCATCCTCAAACACCCGCAAATCCAGGCCCGTGCTCTTCTGCAGTTTATCCAGACGGTAAACAAGCGTATTTCTGTGGATAAAGAGCTGTCTGGAAGTCTCCGACACGTTCAGGGAGTTCTCGAAAAATTTATTGATGGTGACAAGCGTCTCCTCGTCAAACTCATCAGGGCTTTTCCCGTCGAAAATTTCCTTGATAAACATTTTACACAGGGGAATCGGGAGCTGATAGATGAGTCTTCCGATACCCAGTTCGCTGTAAGCGATGACATCGCGCTCGTTGAAGAAAATTTTCCCCACGTCCAGCGCCATCTTCGCCTCCTTATAGGAGCTGCTCACGCCTTTTATCTCATTTACCACCGTGCCGTAGGCAATGCGGACGTTCTTAAAGCTTTCCTTACGCAGATAAGCCGCCACCGCCGACGCACACCGCTCGATCTCCTGCGGGCTGTCATCCTCGGACAGGTCTTTTACCACAATGACGTTATTTTCATCCACCGCTGTTATAAAATCCTTATTGTTCACCCCAAAGTAGGCGCGCACACTCTCAAGGGCATTGCAGTCCTTGACATTGTCCGTCTCCACAATAAGCGCCACTCGTCTGACATCCGTCTGGATATGCAGCTTCTTTGCGCGGCTGTATATATCCACCAGAAGCAGGTTGTCCAGCAGCAGATTCTTTACAAAATTATCCTTGTCAAACCGCTCCTTGTAGGCAATCAGCAGGTTCTGGATCTGAAAAGCCACCATCTTACCCACCATATATACGTCTTCACCCACGCCGCCGGCTACCAGAATATACTCCATCTGCTGCTCGTCAAAAATTTTAAAATACTGATACCCCTGAATCTCCTGCGAATCCGCCGGCGACTCCGCAAACTCCGCGGCCGCCCTGCCGCAGCGCTCCATCTCCTCTGCCGTCTGTGCTGCGACCTTCCCATCCACATCCATAACGCAAAGTTCCACTCTGGCGATAGCTTTCAGACCTTCAATCGTATTTTGTAAAATCTGATTTGAAATCATTCCCCCACCCCTCTTATGTTTCGTAACAATTCACTATGCCTTTTCACCCCATATTTTCCGAAAACGCAAAAGCTAGGTACTATTTTAATCTATATCTACAAAAAAATCTACCTGCATTCGTGAATTTTTTGTGTATTTTTTAAGATTTTTGGCATTTTTAAGGATTTCATGCTATTGTTAAAATTGCATATTGTTACCCGAGCCAAAGGTATGATAGAATGTAGTTAAAGAAAGGTTGGTGATTTCTATGGATATTGCAGCATTATCTATGGCCATGTCCAGCGCCAAAACAAATGACGCCTTCGGCGTAGCAATGCTGGCCAAATCCCTGGATCAGGCAGAAACCACAGGCAGTCAGGTTGTCGGCATGATGGATGCGGCGGCAATGGAACTGTCCGTCAATCCCCACATCGGCGGAAACTTTGATATGACAGTCTAAACAAAAATAGCGACCCGTCCGGGTCGTTATTTTTATGCGCGTATAAGCAGCATCAGACAGTGCCGCTACGCAAACAGTATCAGTTCCAGACTCATGTACCCCAGGCAGAGCACCATCGCTATAATCAGCGGCACACTCAGCAGATAGCCCCTCTTTCCTTCCCGTCTGCCAAACAGCGCCTGGAAGTCCGCCTGCCGCCCTTCGTTCTTCGCAATCCACACGATCACGCATCCCGCAATGGGCGTAGTGACTGCCGCGATCACCAGATAGACAGACAAAGCCGCCAGAAGATCCTGCGTTGACATCTGCTCCGCCGCCTCGTTCACCGCCTGTCCATACACACTATTCAAAATACTTTCCGATGCATACATCAAAACTACCTGACACGAATTAAAAAACATATGGCAGAAAACAGATGCCCACAGGCTTCCCGCCGCCTCCACCAACAGCACGAGAAAAACGCCGATTGCAAAAGCATAAACCGCCTGATTAAAATTCATGTGCATCAGACCGAAGAGAAGTGAGGACAGAAGAATCGCCGAAATACCATTATTGCGGACGCTTTCGAAGCGCATGCCGTCTGCGCTCTTCCCGCCTCTCCTGTAACTTCTGTATATCACGCCCCGGAAAACAAACTCCTCGCAAAAAGGGCCGAATATCCCAATCATAAAGAGCATTGCCGGAAAGGGCGTGCTCACAATATCGCCCTCCAGCGCCGCCACTGCATTGTCCGTGAAAAACATAGTCAGCGCATTGAGTACCGTGACAAGCGGCATAATCAGAAAGGTGCACAGAGTGATCATCAGAAGCGTGGAAATTTTCACCCTGTGAAACGCCGCCGCCTCAAACGGACGCTGCATACGGGGCGTCTGCGCCTGCTGATTGCCGAATGCAGGCGGTACATCCGGCATCTGCATCTGCGGTACATACCCCGGTTCCCTGCGCTCGAAGATCAGCAGGAATACAATTGTCGGCACAAATAATATCCCCTGACTCAGCAGGAAACTAAGCACAAGGCTGTCAGGTAAAAACGCGCCGCCGAAAATCAGGAATGCCACCACCCCAAAATGCACCAATATAATAACCAAAAACAACCAATTCGCTCTTTTACTCGTCATTGCGCTTTATCGCTTTCTCCGTTATTGTAATTTTACCCGCCTTCAACAGGTTTCCCACTGCCCGTTTAAATTCATTTTTGCTCATCTGCATCTCCCGGCGGATTACCTCGGGCGACGCCTTATCATTAAACGGCAGCGCCCCGCCGAAGCTTTCAATCGCCTGCATCACCTTTTCCGCGTCCCCCGCAATCTGCAGATACGCCTTTTCCCGAACGCTCAGATCCAGCTTCCCGTCCTCCTTCACTGCCGTTACGCGGGCGTTTATGTTATCGCCAATCGAAATATTCCCATACAGTTCCCGTTTCGGGATCAGTCCCGAATACTGGTCGTCCACCGCCACAAACGCGCCGAAGTTAGGGCTGATCTCATAGACTGTACCGCTGACCCTGTCATCTTTTTTATAACTACTGTTATTCTTAAGATAAGGATATACGTTCATAGTCGCGCAGAGTCTGTCCGACTTGTCAATGTAGAGCGCGGCAAGGCACTCCTCCCCCGCTGACACTCTCTTAGTCTGCTCCTTAAAGGGCAAAAGCAGTTCTTTTTCCAGCCCCCAATCCAGAAACGCGCCGATCTTCCCAACCTGCGCCACGCGCAGCCTCTTTACCCCGTGCAGGGTGATTTTCGGCATGTTCGTCGTTGCAATCAGTCTGTCCTTTGAGTCACGGTACACAAAAACCTCAACCTCATCTCCATTCGCCGCGCCTTCCGGCACCTGTTTTTTCGGCAGGAGAACTCTCTCTTCCGTATTCGCCCCATCATACAGGTACACGCCGAAATCCACCTGTTTTGCTATTTTTAGAATTTGTATTTCACCTAGTTGAATCATATTTATCTCCGTTTCTTTTCAGTTGCTCAGCCCGCGCCATCCTAAAAATCGTGTCTGCGGCACTCCACAATGCAGTAAGGGGTTTTGTCCTTTTTATTGAGGGAAACCGTATATACATTACCATTTTCCCCTACGGCCACCACAGGATAAATCTCGTCTCCCAGCACCGCCTGGTTTTTATACTCAACGCGGAGCTGACCGATCAGAAAACCGCCCGGAATACAGTCCATCGCCATACGCACGTACTGCCCGTTGTTGACATGATGATTGGTGTCAAGATGATGCAGCCTAACCGTAAACGCCTCCATCTCCTGCCCGTCCGCGGGCATGACAATCTTTCTGGGCGCATAGTCCATCGGGTATTTCTCCTCAGGCGCGTATCCCGCAAGCATATCTTCGTTGGGTTTTACGGGACGCATTTTCTTTCTGTCCATCAGCGTCCAAATCGAGTTTGCCCAGGCCAGCGCTTCCCCCTCCTTCGTCTGCATCAGGAAATTACGAAGCCCCATAAATCCCCGGAACTCATAGGGCGCCGTGCCGATCACAACACGCTCACCGTACTTCGGATATCGCCCGATACAGATCTGCCATGCGGACAGGAGCCACACCTGACCAATTTTGTCCATATATTCCAGTCCCAGCCCGATATCCTCAGAATGAAAGGTAGAGCAGTCCTGAAAATAGTCTAACAGGGACTGCAGACTTAGGAGACCATCCTCCCCCACCTCGCTGTAACGTATTCTTCCGTCAAATGTATACATAGTAGTCCAACCTCTCTGCCAACGCTGTTTTCCGCCTTTAAAGCATATCCGCCACAGGCGCAATGCTCCTGGCAAAAATCCCTTTCATCTGCGCAATGGCAATGCCATAGTTTGTCACCGGCACACCCTGCCTTTTTGCAAAACGCATCCGCCGCAGCACTTCCCTCTCGTTTAACATGCATCCCCCGCAATGGATCACCAGCGCGTAAGGCGTAAGGTCTTCGGGAAAGCCTGTCCCCGAAGCGGTTTCTATAACAACATTCTTCCCCGTATATTTTTTCAGAAAACGGGGTATCTTCACCGTACCGATGTCGTCGCACTGTCTGTGGTGGGTGCAGCCCTCGGCAATCAGCACGCGGTCGCCGTCCTTCAAGCCGTCTATGGCTTTCACGCCCTCCGCCGCTATTTTCAGAAATCCTTTATACCGCGCCATCAGTATGGAAAAGGAAGTAAGCGGAATGTCCTCCGGCACGATTGCCGCCACCTCCTCAAACGCCTGACTGTCCGTAATGACGAGCGCGGGCTTGTCCGAAAGCTTGAGAAGCGCCTCTTTCAGTTCCGTCTCCCGCACCACCACAGGAACCGCCCCCGCCTCCAGCAGATCGCGTATCGTCTGCTGCTGTGGCAGGATCAGCCTCCCCTTTGGCGCTGCGGAGTCAATGGGCACCACCAGAACAACCACATCCATCGGCTTCACCAGATCCGCCGCGAGGTGGCGTTCTTCCTTGTCGGGAAGTATTGCCGCCAGTTTTTCTTTCAGCCCGCGGACACCCGCTCCCGTTTTTGCGCTCACATATATAACATCTGTTATTTCTTTTTTACCCTGCTCACTCCGATCCTGATCGGCATTCGGCTCCCCGGCCACCCGCAGATCCGCGCTTTCGCCCTCTTCATTCGATTGCATCGAACATTTGCCCGTTATATCGACCTTCGTACCTACTATAATATACGGTATCTCCCGCTCCTTGAAAAGTGCGATCAGTTCCTCGTCGCAGTCAGACAGGCCCGCCGCCGCGTCCACCGCCAGTACCGCGATATCCGTCTTTTCCAGCACCTGCTTTGTCTTTTTTACGCGCTGCTCCCCGAGCGCCCCCTCGTCGTCGAAACCGGGAGTGTCAATCAGCATGACGGGGCCGAGCGGCAGAAGCTCCATTGCCTTATACACAGGGTCAGTGGTCGTTCCTCGAACCTCCGACACCACGGCAAGCTCCTGTCCCGTCACTGCGTTTAGCAGACTGGACTTACCCGCGTTGCGCCTTCCGAAAAAACCGATATGTACCCGCTCCCCCGCGGGGGTATCATTCATCCCCATACTTGCGCTGTCCTTTCTGTATCAGAAGCGGAAGTCCCTTATCCCTTCCTCGATCTTCGCCAGATGATCCTTCGCGATCTCCCGCACCTGTTCCTTCGGTATTTTTGCCAGTTCCGCCTGTATCAACGCCTCACCGACCGCCTTCGTCTCCTCAGACGCATAGTCACACAGGTATTCCTTCAAAGTCATCAGCGCGTTGGGGTGACAGCAGTTCTGGATCTGGCCCGTCTTGCACAGGCTCATAAAGCGGTCGCCCGTCCTGCCCTCGCGATAGCACGCCGTACAGAAGGACGGAATATAGCCAAGTTCCATCAGCCACTTGATCACCTCGTCCAGCGTTCTCTGGTCGGACACATCGAACTGCTCCGTGTCAGTAGGCCGCTCTTTCTCCGTATAGCCGCCCACGGAAGTTCTGGACGCGCCGGAAATCTGGGAAACACCCAGACGGATCACCTTCTCGCGCACTGCCTGGCTTTCCCTGGTGGAGATGATCATGCCCGTGTAGGGAACCGCGATGCGGATCAGCGCACAGAGTTTTGCAAAAATTTCATCGTCAATCCCGTTGTCAAACGCCGAGGGGTCAATGTCATCTGCATGCTTGATACGCGGCACGCTGATCGTATGGGGACCCACCCCGTGAACCGCCTCCAGATGTTCCGCGTGCATGAGGAGCCCGGCAAACTCGTACTTATACAGTTCCAGGCCGAAAAGCACGCCAAGCCCCACGTCGTCAATGCCGCCCTCCATGGCGCGGTCCATTGCCTCAGTGTGGTAATTGTAATCATGTTTCGGTCCCGTTGGATGCAGCTTTAAATAGCTCTCCTTGTGGTAAGTCTCCTGAAAGAGGATATACGTGCCGATACCCGCCTCCTTAAGCATACGGTACTCCTCCACCGTGGTCGCCGCGATGTTCACATTGACGCGGCGGATCGCACCGTTTTTATGGTTGATGGAATAGATCGTTTTGATGCATTCCAGAATATATTCGATGGGATTGTTGGCCGGGTCCTCCCCCGCCTCAATCGCCAGACGCTTGTGCCCCATATCCTGCAAAGCGATTACTTCCTGCTTCACTTCCTCCTGCGTCAGCTTCTTTCTGGGAATATTTTTATTCTTCCTATGATACGGACAGTAAACGCAGCCGTTCACACAGTAATTCGACAGGTAGAGCGGCGCGAAAATCACAATACGATTGCCGTAGTAGGCAAGTTTGATCTCCTCCGCCAGCGCGTAAATTTTTTCCAGTATATCCTTGTCCTCACATGCCAGAAGAACCGACGCCTCCCGGTGGGAAAGTCCCGCGCACACCGTGGAATTACCCTCTCTTCTTGGTCTTGCCTTGTCCAGAATTTCGTTGATGAGAGCTTTATTATTCTTGTTTTCCTCCGCATACCGCAATGTTTCCAGAATTTCCTCATGGCTGATAAAATCGTCTGCACATAATGATTTCGGATCGTACATTTTATTTTACCTTCTTTCTCACATTCCTCTTTTATGTTTCATTTTCTGCGCTTCTTTGGTTTTCACACAGTTCACGCTGTCTGCACCGCATCTCCCCGGCTCACCACCACCCGGTATCCTGCTGCCGCCACGGTTTCCTTCAGTGCCGCCAGCCCTTCGGCCGCCTCCTGCCCGGTGCACGCCTTATTGTCATAAAGGCTGTACTGCCCGCGCACATTCTCAGGAGACAGATTCGGCATTACGACGTTCGCCCCGGCTCTCAAACCCAATTCGCGTCCCTGCGGATGAATGGTTCCAAGCGCCGTAGTGGCGGGGATCAGCGCTTTTGGCAGCGTCAGTCTTGTAAGCGCCACCATCGTGAGCGTACGCTCTAAGCCGCCCGCCGGATAAGTCGCAAAAGGTGTATCGTGATGGGGAATAAACGGTCCGATTCCCACCATTTCAGGCTGAAACGCCTGTAAAAACCGCATGTCCGAAATCAGCTCTTCCGTCCCCTGAAAAGGGGATCCAACCATAAAGCCAGCCCCGGTCTGGTAGCCGAGCTGCTTTAAGTCCCGCAGACATTCCATGCGGCGCAGATACGTCTGATCCGGTGGGTGCAGCTTTTCGTAATGCGAGCGGGACGCTGTTTCATGCCGCAATAAATACCGATCCGCTCCCGCCTGATGCCAACTCTTATAATCCTCACGCGGTCGTTCCCCCAGGGAGAGCGTCACCGCGCAGTCAGGATATTCTTCCTTTATATGCGAAACGATTTTCCCCACCCACTCCGTCGTGTGGTAAGAGTCCTCGCCGCCCTGCAGCACAAAGGTGCGAAATCCCAGCCCATAGCCCCGTTCGCAGCAGGCAAGAATTTCCTCCCCCGTAAGCCTGTAACGCGACGCATCCGCATTGCTCCGGCGTATGCCGCAGTAGAGGCAGTCGTTTCTGCAGAAATTTGAAATCTCTATAAGCCCCCTGATATAGACGTCTGTCCCATAATGGCTCCTGCGCACTTTGTCCGCCTCGTCAAACAGAATCTGCCTGTCGTAGCTGCCGTCTATCAAAAACCGCCATTCGTCATCGGAGAGCTCTCCGCCCGCGGTGAGGCGGTCTGTAAGGTCTGTCATAAAACCTCCTGTACGCCTTTTATACCCGGCTGTTTTTCAGCTTACTAATATTATAGTATATCACTTTCTTTTAAAAAGCGCGATAGCCAGATTCTAAAATAAGAATCTGACTACCGCATTCCATCATCCGCATAATATTGTGCCTGCGCGTGCCACAGCTCATAGTATTTCCCATTTTTATCCTTAACAAGTTCTTCGTGACTCCCAAGCTGTGAAAGCCCTCCCTCATGAAAAACCGCTATCTTATCGCAAAAGCGGCAGGAGGAGAGCCTGTGGGATATATACACTGCCGTTTTTGTTCCCGCAATCTTATCAAAATGGGAATAAATTTCATATTCCGACAGAGGGTCAAGCGCCGCCGTTGGTTCATCCAGCACGATAAAAGGCGCTTCCTTGTAAATAGCTCTGGCGATGGCTATCTTCTGCGCTTCGCCGCCGGAAATCTCAACCCCTTCATCGTCATAATCTTTGTAAAGATAAGTCTCCAGCCCTTTCTCCATGGACACGAAGCGATCCCCAAAGTCCGCGTCTTCGAGGCATTTTCTCACCAATCCGCTGTCATAGTCTTCTGATACGGCAATATTCTGCGCCAGCGGAAACGGGTACAGGGTAAAATCCTGAAAAACAACCGAAAACAGTCTGCTGTACTCTTCCTGCTTAAATTTTCTGATATCCACACCATTTAAGAGGATTTCCCCTTCCTGCGGGTCATAAAGTCTGCAGAGAAGCTTAATCATCGTCGTTTTTCCGGAGCCGTTCATCCCAACAATAGCCAGCTTCTCCCCAACTGACAGTTCCATGGAAAAATTCTTTAGCGCGTATCTGTCTGTTCCCGGATATTTGAAAGACACATTCCGAAATTCGATCCTGTATGCGCCGTCGCTGCGTTTCTCCACCGGGAGTTTACCCTGATACATCTCATTTTCCATATGAATCAGCGCCAGGGTGCCAAGCTGTTGTCTCGCCGCCATGGCAAGCGTAGGTACGCCATGTACAACCCCTGCTGCCGCTTCCAGGAAACGCCCGAAAGCGCCCGCAAAGCGCACCACATTTCCCACCGTGACCGTACCTGCAAGTGCGATCATCACAACAATCAGATAAGCGCCTCCATTTGCAGCGGCGCCTGCTGCCGCGCCAAAAAACGCTTCCCCGGCGTCATTTTTCGACGCCTGTACCATGGGATCCCGAAACCCCTTATGCCGCAGTACTTCCGTGGTCCAGCGCTCCATCAGGTCATAGCCTTCATAGATGCGGATGTCTTTGCCGTTCTTGTAGTTGTAAGATCCCTGCCCGGCAAAATCCCACGCGAAACAGAACGTCTCCTCCTTCTCCTGCACACTCTCCGCCTCGTGATAACGCCAGCGGTCCCTCTGCCTGCCAAAATGCATCCGCAAGCATACCGAAATCACCTGTACCGCAGCCAGAGCCGCCATGAGAAGCCATACGGCCGCGGTTTTCGACCGAAGCAGGAAAGCTGCCGCCGGGAAGCCCACGACTGCCGCGCCGATCAGCTGAAACACATTCTCCACGATGCCGCTGCACGACCAGAAAACACCGTTGATCCCCGCACCCCAGTTATTGTCTTTTCTGATCCTGTCCTGCAGTTCCTTTACCTTCGGGCTGTCTATTCTCGAAAAGTCCATATCTAACATCTTTGTCTGCGTCTCGCACTCGTACAGATAATACATCTGCTCCCTGCGCACTTCCATCCTGTGATAGACGGCTCCCGAGAGAAACTGCAGCAGCATAATTCCAAGCACCGACGATACGATCACAGCAAGCATTTCCCGGATCCCCGTATGGGCGCCGATGCCATCCAGAATATAGGCGGTCAGCAGCAGCTCAGCATAGGGGACCGCCGTCTTAAGCAAAAGCGAAATTGCCATGCCCGGGAAATAATAGCGGTCCATCCCCCACACATATTTTACTATTTTCACGATGTTCTTACCGTGTTCCCGCACAGGGAGTTTTGTCAGCAGATAATCCGTCGCCATGTTTCCTCCATACCGTCTCTTTTTACCATAGAAGACTTCCCCTTAAATCAGGGCTTCTCTGTCCGCCCACACACCAGTTTCCCTGCGGTAGTAACTGCTCTGTACCTCAAACATCCGGGCGTAATCCCCTCCCGCACGCATCAATTCCTCGTGGGTTCCCATCTCTGCGATCTCTCCGTCATCAAGCAGAATGATGCGGTCGGAAAATTTCGTACTGGCAAGCCTGTGAGAGATAAAAACCGCCGTTTTTCCCTGCGTGTACTGGTTGTATTGTTCGTATACTTCGCTCTCCGCAATCGGGTCGAGCGCTGCCGTAGGCTCATCCAGAACCATGACCGGCGCATTCTTATACAGAGCCCTTGCCAGCAGAAACCGCTGCTTCTGCCCGCCAGACAGCTCCACGCCATCCGCCGTCATCGTCTTTGTCATGTAGCTTCGCATATGAATACCCTGCTTCTGAAAAGTCTGTTTCAGCCCCGCCTGCTCAAGCGCCTTCCACGCCTTCACCTCATCTACCCTCTCCGCGCGGTCCACGGCAAGGTTCTCCCCCACCGTAAAAGGCAGAATTAACGTCTCCTGAAACACGATTGAAAACAGCCGGTACCATTCCTCTCTTGGAAATTCATTTCTGTCGATACCGTTTATGAAAATCTGTCCTTCGTCAGGTTCATACATCCCGCACAAAAGTTTGACAAGCGTCGTCTTTCCCGCGCCGTTTGCCCCCACAAGCGCGAGCTTCTCGCCGGCGTGAATGGTCAGGTTCAGATCCCGGAATACGGTCTTGTCCCCCTCCTCCGTATTTTTATAGGAAAAGCCCACATGCTCAAATGTAATCTCCGGGGGAAGCAAAATGCTTTCCACACGCCCCCTGCCGCTCTTACGGTTCTCTTCCGGCAGATCCAGATACGCCCGGATGTAATCCGTGCCGTTCGCCGCGCCGCGCAGTATGGCGAGAGAACTCATTATATTGTTGACAAATTCGGAAAACCCCGTTATCGCTCCGAAATAGAGCACAAACTCCCCGGCGCTCACGCCCCCTGTCTGTGTCTGATACAGGAGATACGCATACGCGCCCAGATTGCGCACCGCACCCAGTGCAAACCCGATCCTTTCATAAAAAGCGTCCTTTTTCTTCGACAGCCTGGCCAGTTCCCGCAGCTCGCCGATAGTCCGGTCTCGCAGACCGATCATCCATTCTCTCATACCGTAAATACGAATGTCTTTAGCGCCGTTTACATTGCCCATGGCGTTCTCGACACATTGAAAATGTTTCTGCCCCAAGGCTCTTTGTTCACGCAGCGACTCCTCATACCTGATATGGCTCATATTAATCCCGTAATTGATAAGTGCCAGAACCAATAAAACCACAAGCACCGGCACACTCAGACAGGCGAGCACCGTCGAATACAGGAAAAAGCGCAGCACATTCACGCATAAGTCAATCGTGCCCCTCACCATCTGGGAAACCGCGCACCAGTCCCCGCCCCAGATCGCGTCATAAACTTTCCAGTGCAGTTTTTTGTTTTCCCCCGATTCCTGATCCGCATAACAGAGCCTCAGGCTTTTCAGAAAAAACATGCCCATCAGATTTGTTCTCTGGGTATTATAGAGATTGTATTTTCCTGCCTCCACGCCTTTATACATACCGCTGGCAAACATCGCAAGAATGCTGAAACCGCCAAGAATTAGAAGCGCCTGCCCAGACGATGCCTTCCGCTCCACCAGGTCTATGGCGATCTTCGGCAGATAAATCGTAAAGAGCGGCAGAAGCGCCCCAAGAATGATCTCCGCCCCACCAAACACCAGCACAAGCGGCTCATGTTTCCTGAAAAGGCGGATATAAAACCAGATATCGCTTATGACAGAATTGTGTTTCATGTTCCCCGTTCCCCCATATCATTCTATCAATTATAATAACACAGCGGGCTTTGCCGCAAAAAAAGATGCACGAGCGGTCATACTCGTGCACGAATGGTATTCCTATATTTACAGGGGCAGCATAATCTCCGTGGCGAACACGCCCTCCTCATGTTGTCTCTCCAGATAGCCGTGGTACTTGTCCACCACCTTGTCAATACGCATCAGCCCGAACCCGTGGCCGTCCGTGTTCTTTTCGGACACATAGACACCGCCCACCTTTTTTGGATTTTCGCCGATTGCGTTTATCATATAAATATAGAGCTGTCCTTTCAGGATATCCATATAGACGCGGATAAAGCGCTGTCCTTCCTGCCTTATCCTCATACATGCCTCTATGGCATTGTCCATCAGATTTCCGATAATCAGGCAGACATCCACCTCAGACAACGCGGTATCCAGTTTCTCCGGCACCACCGCCTTTGCCTCCACCGCGATTCCTTTGGACGCCGCCACGGAAATCTTGCTGTTCAGAATGGCGTCCACCATCACATTACCCGTCTTAATAACCGTGTCCACCGTAGTCAGATCCTGATCCAGTTCATTCAGGTATGCCTCCAGCTCCTTAAGTCTCCCCATAGCCAGATGTGCTTTCATGGTCTGTATATGGTTGTGATAGTCATGCCGCCACCCCCTCGTCTGGCGGTACATATTCTGCACTTCCTCGCAATGCTTTTGCAGCAGTTCGCTCTGGTAACGCAGCGTGCGCCTGTCCGCCAGCGCGCCAACCGCATAGCGGAAAATAACCACAGCTGCCGCAAGCAGAACAGTTGCCGCAATGGCCGCAAATATCCATATCACCGGCGTTCCCTGTGCCATACTGCTCTCCATTCCTTCCACCTCAACCGTGGCGAAAATGCGCGATAAACGCGCGGTTTATCTCTGCATACATCCGTCTGCTGACAGGAATCCTGCTTCCGCTGTCAAGCGTAATCTCGGTTTTTCCGATCTGGCAGATGCTTTCCACGCGGCACAGATAGGAGCGGTGGCATCTGACAAATCCGTGCGCTCCAAGCTGTCGTTCCATCTCGGAAATACTCTCTGCAATTTCTATCCGCCCGCAGAAACCGTCTCTGACATAGGTTTCCATCACACAGCCATGCCCCCTGGCCTCGACATAGGAAATGTGCCCGACGGCAATCTTCATCGTCTCTTCTCTGCCGTGCACCAGCGCAAACGCCTCTTTTTCACTCCGCCGCATCACCTTGTCCATGCACGCTCCGACCTTCTCCATACTGATCGGTTTCAGCAGATAGTGAAGCGCCTCCACCTCGTAGCCGCATCCCATATAATCCGCGATGCCCGTCGTGAACACGATGGCGATTCCCCTGTCCCGCTCCCTTACTTTCCTCGCCATCTCAACCCCGTTCATTTTCCCCATCTGGATATCCACGAAGAGAATGTCAAAATCATTCGTCTCCTCCCAGACAAAAAGAAAACTTTCCGCGCTTAAAAAGGTCTGTATCGAGACAGCCTGACCCTGCGCCTCACCCCATGTCTGCAGATACGCCGAAAGCAGTTCCGTATGCGTCTGTTCGTCCTCAATGATAGCGATTTTTATCATTTCTTCCACCCCGGGGCAGTCCGCTGCCGTCCCTCCCCCACATCAGCCTCTGAAACCGAGCAGGAACTCCCTGCTCGCCGCGCGGCCCGCATGCTGTGAAGTAGCAGACTTCCATACGGACCTGCGAATCAAAGAAACCCCGATGAAATATTCTCATCAGGGTTTTTAGCTGGGCTACAAGGATTCGAACCTTGAAATGACGGAGTCAGAGTCCGTTGCCTTACCGTTTGGCGATAGCCCATCAACAATTAAGGATTATAGCGGAAAAAGGGCCGTTTGGCAAGCCCTTTTTTCCACTTTTTTTGAAAAAATTTTATTTTTTTTAAATCAGATCTCAAACATCAGCTCTCCATAGGTCGGAATCGGCCAATATTCCTTATCCACGATCATTTCCAGCTCATCCGCCGGGGCGCGCAGTTCGTCCATCGCCGCCTTCACCGTGTCTTTGTAGAAGAATGCCTGTGCCTTTGCATCCTCCATGACGGAAGCTTCTTTCTCCGCCTTTTTCAGCTTCGCAAGCGCTGTCTGCATCGCCGTCAGCTTCTCGCCGACGATTGTCAGAAGTTCATCCTGTGTGGTCGCATCCGCGCCTGCCGTCTTCACCGCATTCACGGTGTCCGCAAGAACCTTCGTGTAGCGGATGACCGCGGGAATGATCTGCTTGCCTGCCATGTCGATCATGGTAAGCGCTTCTATGTTTATAGATTTCGCGTAAGTCTCGTAAATGATCTCCTCGCGGGACTCCAGCTCCACCTTTGTGAAGATGCCGAACTTCTCAAACAGTTTCACCGCCTTGTCGGTGGTCAGCGTGCCCGCCGCCTCGATCATGGACTTAATGTTCGGAAGTCCCCTTCTTGCAGCCTCCGCCACCCACTCGTCAGAGTAGCCGTTGCCGTTGAAAATGATTCTCTGGTGCTCAGTCATGTATTTTTTAATCAGGTCATGGATCGCCAGCTCCTTGTTCTCCGCCTGCTCCAGAATGTCAGCCGCCTCGCAGAATGCCTCCGCCACAATCGCGTTCAGGGTGGTGTTGGGACTTGCGATAGAGTCCGCGCTCCCCACCATACGGAACTCAAACTTGTTGCCCGTGAATGCAAAGGGCGACGTTCTGTTTCTGTCGGTGGCGTCCTTCTGGAAATCGGGCAGGGTGCTCACGCCTGTTAAAAGCTTGCCGCCCTCCTTGACAGAGGTTGCCTCGCCAGTCTCGATCAGCTGTGTCACCACATCCTCAAGCTGCTCGCCGAGGAAAATGGAGATGATTGCCGGAGGTGCTTCGTTCGCGCCAAGCCTGTGGTCGTTTCCCACGTCCGAAGCGGACTGGCGGAGCAGATCCGCATGTATGTCCACCGCCCTCATAATGCACGCGAGCACCAGGAGGAACTGCACGTTCTCGTTGGGCGTGTCGCCGGGATCTAACAGGTTTACGCCATTGTCCGTAGTGATCGACCAGTTGTCATGCTTGCCGGAGCCGTTCACGCCCGCGTAAGGCTTTTCATGTAACAGGCAGCGCATACTGTGTTTTACAGCCACCCGCTTCATGGTCTCCATAACGATCTGGTTGTGGTCCACCGCGATGTTTGCCGTCTCATAGATCGGTGCAAGTTCATGCTGCGCCGGCGCCACCTCGTTGTGCTGGGTCTTTGCCGTCACGCCGAGTTTCCACAGCTCCTCGTTCAGGTCCTTCATATATGCGCCGACGCGCTCACGGATGACGCCGAAGTAATGGTCCTCCATCTCCTGTCCCTTGGGGGCCGGCGCGCCGAAAAGGGTACGCCCCGCAAACATCAGGTCGGTTCTCTTCATATATAAATCTTTATCTACCAGAAAGTATTCCTGCTCGGGACCTACAGAAGCGGTTACCTTGGTTGCCCCGGTATTGCCGAACAGCCGAACGATGCGCAGCGCCTGCTCGCTCAGCGCCTCCATGGAACGCAGGAGCGGTGTCTTCTTATCCAGCGCCTCGCCCGTGTAGGAGCAGAATGCGGTGGGGATACAGAGAATCGTGCCGCAGCCGGATTCTTTCAAAAACGCGGGGGATGTGATGTCCCATGCGGTATAGCCTCTCGCCTCAAAAGTCGCCCTCAAACCGCCCGAAGGGAAGGAGGACGCATCCGGCTCGCCTTTGATCAGCTCTTTGCCGGAAAACTCTGTCAGCATCTTGCCCATCTCGTCGGGATGGGATACGAAAGCATCATGCTTTTCCGCGGTGATGCCGGTCAGCGGCTGAAACCAGTGTGTATAATGTGTCGCGCCGTTCTCCACTGCCCAGTCCTTCATTGCCTTGGCAACGATATTTGCGGTGCTCATGGACAGCTCCCCGCCCTCATTCATCACCTTGACGACTTCCTTGTAAGCATTTCTTGTCAGACGCTGCTGCATCTTTCCGAGGGTAAACACGTTTTTCGCAAATATCTCTTCCACATTGAATACTTCGCTCATAATAATCATCCTCCTCACCCGGTTTCAAAAAAATGCGCCCCAAAAAAACTCTTTTTTTGGAACGCCATCGTTCTGAATACCTGTATACAATTTACGTCTATAAGAATACCCTACTTTTTCTCAAAATGCAAGCATAAATTTCTTTTTTTCGCAAAAACCTCTCCGGCACCTGTTTCCACTCAGGTTTCGAACCATCTGCCATCCACCATTTTCCGATTTTGATTGTTGTAAACAACCACATGCAGACCACTGTTCTCACTGTAATACGCTTCCCCTCCAAAGGAAACGGATGTCATACTGCCGCCCCACTCAGTCCTTGCGCTGCGCGCGTACAGCGGCACATGGCCTCCAGGCAGCACACCCTGGTATTCGGCGTCCCCAAAGGCCAGCTGCTCCGTCAGCACCTTCCCTTCTGAAATAACCGCCAGATAATTACACCCGTCCTGTCCCATCAGATCCGCCGACAGACCGAGCTCCCTCAATGTTTCTACCGTGGATTCCTCCAGATTGTACACGTCGCTCTGGTAAGTGATGACGAGCGTGTACTGTTCATGGTTCAAGAGCGAAAGGTACGGGTCCAGATCCCCCTCATGCCACCGCTCGCAGGCGTCCAGCGTAAAAGCATAGTCTCCCTTTGTCTCCTCCCACTGAGGCTCTATCCTGCCTCCTAAGCCGAACTGTTCCTTTAAGACGCCGCCAATATACCCGGACACCTTCACCGCGCCCCAGATATTGGGATGTCCATCGTCGCAGTTATCCATGTCCATCTGATAATTCATCTGCCTGTAAATATTCTGCTCGTTGAAGCTTATGAAAGTACAGCCCTCCCGGTCTGCGTATGCCCGCACCGCATTGCACATGTCAATGTTCGCAGACACCGCCGGCGTAATGGTCAGAATCAGGGAAATCTCGTTTTCACGACATAACTCATTGATTTTATCCAAATACTCCAACATCAGGGGCGCCATCTGTGCGTAGCCCGCCGCCTCCTCCATATTGTGCGGTTCAAACCCTTCCCCCTTCTCACCCAGATAAAAATGCAGGGGCGAATATCCTTTCAACTCGGAGTGTCCTGCCATTTCCCGGTAGGTGTAATCATTTCTGTCCGGCTTATCCCAAAGCCACCTCTCATGGTAGCGCAGATGCGGAAGGTAATAGCTCCACGCATCCTGATTGGCGTCTATATCGCATATGGTCCTGACCGCCTCTGCCTTTACCGGCGACCATCTCATAAAATCAATCGCCTTTCTGGTATAGCTTTCATCCGTATTAAGCGGCTCGTCGGCAATGTAGGGAAAACAGAAATAACATTCCAGAACCACCGCCTTCGGCGTCTGATAGCGAAGTGCCTCTTTGAGCCAGTAATAGGATGTCACAAGCCCCTGCTGGTCGCTGCTCAGATTGTAGCTGGTAATCCCGTATTGATTGTACACTTCCTGCGGGCAGAACGACGTAACCCCATGGCTGCTCCCCAGAAAAAGCACGTCCACACTGTCCTTGTCCAGATCATAAAACCCGGCAAAGGTGGTCGTGGTAGGCCAGTCCGTATCCGTAAAGAATTTCGGCGTAATCCATCTGCAGTAAGCATAGTAACAGCCCCCGAACAGCACAAAAAAACATATGAGTTTTGCGGCAAATCCCAATCTTTTCCTCATTTGTCAAAAACCCCCGTAAATAAACGCCTGCGCATCGTATCCCTGTCCATAGCCGCCAAAAGTCATAATGCCGAAAATGGCAGCCAGATACAGCAGCCACCTCACATAAAGAGGCTGCCTGAAAATCATCTCTGAGAATGAGACTCCCTGTTCCTGCCTGATACTGACCACAGACAAAATCAGGACGCTGATGCCTAATACCACCCACTCCTTCCATTCTAACCCCATTGTAAGCAGCGAGTCATTGGTAAATATCCACAGATTTCTGACCCGGAACATACTATACAACATTTGCAGCCCCTTCGTAAGGCTCTCCGCCCGGAAAAGAATCCACGCCATCATGACGCACAGGAATGTCCAGACCCGCCGTATCCACAGCGCCGCTCCCGCCGATTCCTCAAGCCTCAGAACTTTTGCCGCCTTCCGCTGTATATTGCGCGTCATATCCCCTGCGATCTGATAGGCCGCATGTATCATTCCCCAGACGAGAAACCGCAGGCCTGCACCGTGCCAGACGCCGCTGACCAAAAAAGTCAAAATCAAATTCATATATGTCCTGACGCGGCCCTTCCTGCTGCCGCCTAAGGGTATATAAATATAATCTTTCAGCCATTCACTGAGGGATATATGCCATCTGTGCCAAAAATCCTTGACAGAGACCGCCAGATAAGGATGACGGAAGTTATCCGCAAGTTCAACGCCAAACAGATTCGCCACTCCCTTGGAGATAGAAATGCATGCCGCAAAATCCGCATACAGCTCTACGCTGTACAGGATTCCGGCCACCAGAACATAGCATCCCACATAGATCTGGTAAGATTCGTAAACACAATCGACAAACCGCGCCGCCTGATTGGCAATCATCAGCTTCAGAAAAAATCCCCACAAAATACGGTAAAAGCCGCCCACCACCATTTTCTCATCAAAACGGTGCCCGGCATAAAGCTGATCCGCCAGTCTGTCATAGCGGGGAATGGGACCTTGTACAATTTGAGGAAAAAACATGACAAACAGAATAAATTTTGCCGGATTTCTCTGCGCGGCGATCCTGCCTCTGTAGATATCCGCCAAATAAGATATCACCTGTAATGTATAAAAGGAAATGCCCACCGGCACAATCCAGTCAACCGCATTTTTGTGCAATAAGATTTGCAGAATATAATTTCCATTTTTCACGCACAGCCACGGAAGGACCATCAGACAGACGGCGCCTGCCAATATGCCTTTGTTCTTCCACCGCTCTAAAAGCAGTCCCGCACCGTAAGCCGCCATGACGGTCACTAAAACAATTGCCAGTCCTGCGCTGCTTTTCATTGCCCACCAGTAAAAAAGGATGCTTCCAAAAAACAGTATAAGCCATCTGTACTTTAACGGCAGAATATAATAGAGCAGTACCGCCACTACAGCGAACAGGTAAAAGGTGATCGAAAGGTATGTCATGCGTTTTCTCCGAAGTAAAAATTTTTATTTCTCCACCCGCAGAATATCCCCCACTTCAGGCGTTTCCGACAGTCTCACGTCGATCATCTGCTTCGGGTGCGGACAGGACTCCACAGGATTCCCCTCCGCGTCATACATGGCGAGTACTTTGACGGAAATATTTTCCCCGCGCGGCTTCATAATCTCTATATCGTCCCCCACGCTGAACTTATTGCGCTGTTCGATGCGGGCGCAGAGCTGTCTTCGGCCATTTCCGCTGTCCGCTTCTACCACCGCGCCCACAATCCCCAGATAAATATACTCGCTCACATAGGTACTCTCGTCGTAGATCTGTGTATTCTCATCCGCTTTCCCAAAATAGAACCCCGTTGTAAATTTGCGGTAAGTGCACTTGGCAATTTCCGCCCGGTACCAGTCCATATTGGCGCGGTACTGTTCCTCCGAGACAAAATAATCGTCAATCGCCCGCCTGTAGGTTCGTGCCACAGTCGCCACATACAGAGCAGTCTTCATCCTGCCCTCAATCTTAAAGCTGTCAATACCCGCATCCACCAGTTCAGGGATGTGCTCAATCATATTCAGATCCTTGGAGTTGAATATAAAGGTGCCCCTGTCGTTCTCAAAGACGGGCAGGTACTCTCCCGGCCTCGTCTCCTCCACCAGCGCGTACTTCCATCGGCAGGGGTGGGTGCACGCCCCCCGGTTTGCGTCCCGCCCGGTAAAGTAGTTGCTCAGAAGGCAGCGTCCCGAGTAGGAGATACACATTGCCCCGTGCACAAAGCTCTCAATCTCCATCTCTTTCGGAATATTTTCCCGGATTTCCTTTATTTCCCGCAAAGAAAGCTCTCTTGCGGACACAACCCGCTTCGCCCCCTGTTCATGCCAGAAGCGGTAGGTCATGTAGTTCGTATTGTTAGCCTGTGTGGAAATGTGGACGTCAATTTCCGGGCAGATTTTCCTCGCCAGCGCAAACATGCCGGGATCTGCTATGATCAGCGCATCCGGCTGCAGCCCCTTAAGTTCCCGAAAATAGTTTGCGGCTCCTTCCAAGTCATAATTGTGCGCCAGAATATTCGCGGTCACATACACCTTTACGCCCTTTCCATGGGCAAAAGCTATGCCCTCCGCCATCTCCTGCGCGGAAAAATTTTTCGCTTTTGCCCGCAGTCCGAAAGCTTCCCCTCCAATATATACCGCGTCCGCCCCGAAAATAACAGCTGTTTTTAATACTTCCAGACTGGCGGCGGGCACCAGCAGCTCTGGTTTTTTCATCATTGCACGTCTCCCTCTTCGGAGAATGCCGGTTTTTGGCCTTCCCCAATGTGACATTTAGAAGTTCCTGGTACCGCGTCCTATGGCACGATGTCTTTAGCACTCCCTGTCACACAGCTTACCGTCACGCCGTCGCCTATAGGCAGCACTACCGTCCGAAGCCCCTCATTATGCGTCAGTTCAAAAAGATACTCCCGCATCCTGCTGTGGATCGTGCGGTTTCTCCGCTCCACGGCAAACCGTGATTCGATAATATCCCCGTCCTGCAGCACATTGTCGGACACCAGGAGCCCTTCTGGTGCAAGGAGCCGCAGAATCTCCGGCAGAAAATGGATATACTGCCCCTTTGCCGCATCCATAAATATGAAATCGTACGGACCTGTCAACTCTTTCAGAATATCCGCCGCATCTCCCTCCAGAAGTGTGATGACATCCTGTTTTCCCGCCCGCGCGAAGTTTTCCTTCGCTACAGGTATTCGTTTCTCGTACTTTTCTATGGTAGTGATCCTGCAGCCCTCGGGGGCATACTCGCTCATCAGAAGCGCAGAAAAACCAATGGCACATCCCACTTCCAAAATGGACATGGGCTTTTGCACCGCAAGCAGGAACCGCAGCAGTCCCTGTGTCTGCGTGCGTATAATCGGCACATTGGTTTCCAAAGCTTCACGTTCTATCTGATCCAGAAAAGCGGTATTGCCCGCATCCAGGGAAGCGAGAAATGTATCCATACGCTCGCCTGAAATCACTGTGACTCTCCTTCCGTATCCTCTTCGCCCTCCTCCGGGGCATCCGCCGCCATCACATCCATCATCTCCTCCGCCGTCATTGCGGTACTCAGATCATAGATGCCCGGCTGCAGCTTACCGTGGTTTTCCGACAAAAGTTCCTGCAGCAGAAAAAGTTTTGCGTCGCGGATCAGTCCCCGTTCCTCCAGCATCTTCCCAACTTCCATGGCGGACACCGGTTCCTCCACGCTGACGCTGATTAATCTGCCTTCTCCGAGAGATACCGGCTCCTCGGTAAATATGCGGTAGCCATAATCATAGGCCGCCGTGGCGGTCCGCATAATATACGAGGCGGCAAAAATCAAAACTACTATTTTGATAATCAGTTCCGCCGTGGAACCGATAATTTCTTTTATACTCATAATCCGTTCCTTTCACAGCCTGACACGCGTATACGGTCAAGCTGTCAGACCTCAAAATCCACTTCATCGGCTAACAGCACGTAGACCTCCTGCATCATGCGGCAGAAGGCAAGCTCTGCCCTAAGAAAATCATCCACAAGAGGATCTTCCCTGAATTTCTCGTATTCCCTCTCGAAAGCCTCCATACGGTCAAGCATATCCTCGCTGTCCGTCTCATTCTGCAAATCAAAGTTGCGCTGCCTGAACTCGTTCACTTTCTCATAAAGCTCCGGCTGCTTCTTGATTTTTTCTCTCTGGTAATAATATTCCCTGTAAGTATCCGAGGTCATAATCTTATCTGCAAAAGCTCTGGCTGCCTCTATGATCTCTTTATCCGACATAATGTGTTCTCCTTTTCAGCACATAGCCTGACGCGCGCCATTCGCAAAATCACTAAACTTCCATAATAATGGGCAGTATCATCGGTCTTCTCTTTGTCTTCTTCCAGACAAAGTCGCTCAACACATCCTTGACAGTACTCTTAAGCTTGCCCCAGTCGGTCTTGCCTCTGTCGAGGCAGTCCTGCACAGCCTCCTCCACGAGAAGCCTCGCTTCATCAAGAAGCTCGTCGGACTCTCTCACATACACAAACCCCCTCGACACGATATCCGGGCCGGAAATAAGCTGGTCGCTGTGGGATTCGAGAGCCATTACCACAATCATAATGCCGTCTTCCGCCAGATGCTGTCTGTCGCGCAGCACCACATTTCCCACGTCGCCCACACCGAGACCGTCCACCAGAATCGCCCCTACGGGCACCTTTTCATTAATAACCGCCCTCTCGTCATCCATTTCCAGCACGTCCCCGGACTGCAGCATAAAAATATTTTCCTTTGGAATCCCGAGCTGCGCCGCAATCTTTGCCTGTGCCTTGCGGTGTTTATACTCTCCGTGGACGGGAATCGCATATTTGGGTTTTACCAGTGAGTAAATCAGCTTAATCTCTTCCTGACAGGCATGCCCGGACACATGCACATCCTGAAAAATCACATCCGCGCCCTTCATCTGCAGCTCATTGATCACGTTCGTGACTGCCTTTTCATTGCCCGGTATCGGATGCGCTGAGAAAATAACGGTATCTCCCGGCATGATGGATATCTTTTTATGGTTGTTGCTTGCCATGCGGCTTAATGCCGCCATGCTTTCGCCCTGACTTCCCGTCGTAATGATAACCGTCTTCTCCGGCGGATAATTTTTCAGTTCCTCCACCTCGATCAGCGTCCTGTCCGCAATCTGCAGATAGCCCAGCTTGGAAGCCGTATCAATAATATTCACCATGCTGCGGCCTTCCACCACAACTTTCCTGTCGAATTTTTCCGCTGTATTTATGATCTGACGCACCCTGTCCACATTGGAAGCAAAAGTAGCGATCAGAATGCGGGTATCCTTATGCTCCAGGAAAAGAGAATCCAGCGTCTTTCCCACCGTCTTCTCAGATGGCGTGAAACCCGGCCTCTCCGCGTTGGTAGAGTCGCACATAAGCGCAAGTACGCCCTTTTTTCCGATCTCGGCAAATCTCTGTAAATCAATGGCGTCGCCAAACACAGGCGTATAATCCACCTTGAAGTCTCCCGTGTGCACCACCACGCCGGCCGGAGAATAAATCGCCAGTGCAGCCGCATCCACAATGCTGTGGTTCGTCTTAATAAACTCAATTCGAAACTGTCCCAGATTAATGGACTGTCCGAATTTAACCACCTTCCTCTTGGTGGTCTTCATCAGCCCATGCTCCTCCAGCTTATTCTCTATGATGCCCATGGTCAGTTTCGTCGCGTAAATCGGTATGTTCAATTCCTTTAATATATAGGGCAGCGCCCCAATGTGATCCTCATGTCCGTGGGTGATCACAAACCCCTTTACTTTCTCTGCGTTCTCTTTCAGATAGGTGATATCCGGTATCACCAGATCAATTCCCAGCATCTCGTCCTCCGGGAATGACAGCCCACAGTCAACTACAACAATGCTATCCTCATATTCAAAGGCAGTAATATTGAGCCCAATCTGCTCAAGCCCGCCCAGTGGGATAGCCTTCAGCTTACTTGCTGACTTTCCTTGTTCAATTTTCTTAAAATTCAAAAAATTTACCTCCGTTTTCTACTAAATAATATCAATGTCGTCCATTATCTTTTCAAACACAGCCGCCACTGCGTTTAATGTTTCATCGTCTTCCACGATCTCGTACACCGCCTCCGGGTCTTCCGGCGCGGAAACATCGCACAAAATGAGCGCTTCGCCATCCTCACCTTCAGAATCCGTCACCAGAAGGTAATTTGTACCGCCGATCATCGTCTGTTCCAGAATATAAAACTCGACAGCGCCGCCCTCCTCCGGCGTAAATGTAATTTTTTCCATATATCCTCCAAACTTTACAGGTTTTTTTCGCGTTGATCGAGATATCCCTGCAGTATCAGACACGCCGCAATTTTATCTACATAGTCCTTACGGTTTTCCCTGCGGATTCCTGCTTCCTTCATCGCCCTGTCCGCCGCCACCGTCGTCAGTCTCTCATCCCACATCACGACCGGAAGCCCGGTGCGCCGTTCCAGCTTTTCCTTAAATTCAAGCGAAAGCTGTGCCCGCTCCCCCAGTGTGTCGTTCATATTCTTCGGCAGACCCAGCACGATCATGTCCACCCCGTACTCCTCGATCAGCGCCTCTATGCGCGCAAGCGTTTGTCTCAGTTTGTTCTCTTCCTTGCGTCTGATGATTTCGATCCCCTGCGCCGTAATAAGTAAGGGGTCGCTGATGGCCACCCCCACCGTTTTGGAACCGAAGTCCAGCCCCATAATTCTCATTTGTTTTCCCTCTGCCATTACACGGACTTTTCTATGGAGTTTTTGATATACTCCACAAGCATCTCCTCCACAAGCTCGTCCCGCTCCACCTTCATAATAAGACTCCGCGCGCTCTTATGGCTGGTAATGTAAGTAGGATCCCCGGACATGATGTAACCGACGATCTGATTAACCGGGTTGTAACCCTTCTCCGTTAACGCTTCATATACCGTGGACAGTACAAGCTTCACGCCTGTTTCCGGCTCCGTCTCCACAGTAAAAAATTGTGTGTTTTCCAAATCCTGATCCCGCATATTCTCACGCCCTTATCTATTGTTATTATAGTATTACCATCATTTACCGAAAAAATCAACCGCTCTGCCCCTGCTCCCAGAGAAGAAGCCCTGCATCTCCAGAGAGTGCATGTCTCCCGGGACATGGATGCTTTCCATAAAATAACATCCGCTACTCTTTCGCTTTTGCGCCCTTCACAGGTATGTAGACCCCTGTTCCTCCAAAATATCCGCATGAAGATGAGAAGGCGCGGACGCAGGATCAGGATCCCGCAGATAAATGTCCTGCATTGTGTCCACCGTATCTGTTCTCTCCCCTTCACACTCTTACGGTATATTTTACCACAAAGAGGATGTCACAGCAACGGCTATTAATTTCAGCTCAACAGAACATCCTCCTCCAAAAAGGTGGCCAGCCTGCCTGGGACAATACGGTTTTGCAAATTCTCCCCCCGTTCGGCCTTCCTCGCCACCTTTAAATAACGGGTGGTATGGCCGACCCAATATGCCACACTGTCTTTTTCTATAAGCTCCTCAAAAAGAACTGCCTCTGTTTTTCCCAGGAATGTCTCCCGGTATGCGCGGGACATCTCCCGTTCCAGACTTATCAGCCGGTCGCTCCTCACCGCTTTTTCCGCCTCCGTAAGCTGCCCTTCCATAGCCGCCGCGCGGGTTCCCTGTCGTCTGGAATACTTGAAAATATGCATCTCGTAAAAGCCCACGCGCCGCAGGAAATCCTCTGTCTGCGCAAATTCCTCCTCCGTTTCCCCGGGAAAGCCCACGATCACGTCCGTAGTAATTGCCGGGTCCACATAGTATTTCCGCAGTGTCTCCACCGCCGACAAGTACCCTGTGGTATCATAGCGCCTGTTCATCCTGCGAAGCACGGTATCGCTGCCGCTTTGCAGGGAAAGGTGAAAGTGGGGACAGACTTTCGGCAGGGCGCCGATGCGGGACGCAAATTCCTCCGTCACAATCCCCGGCTCCAGAGAACCAAGACGGATTCTCTCGACCCCCTCAATTTCAGAAAGCTGTTCCAGCAGGCGGACGAGCTCGCTGCCGCCCCGGTCAATCCCGTAGGAGCTGATATGAATGCCTGTCAGCACGACTTCCCTGTAACCCGCCTCTGCCATGCCCCGGGCCTCCTGCAAAATATCCTCTTCCATGCGGCTTCTGACCCGCCCCCTGGCGTAAGGAATAATACAATAGGAACAGAACTGGTTGCACCCGTCCTGAATCTTAATGTAAGCGCGGGTGTGTTCCGCCGTCTTCCTAAGGGTCATCTCCTCGTAAGGCGCATGGGCAATGTCGATTGTATCAATCACGGGCTCAGACTGCTCCGCCTCCTCTCCCGGTATTTCAGCTGAGTCACCCCGCCGCGCCAGATATGCCTCCAAAATCTCCACCAGATCTTTCTTTCGGTTATTTCCGACTGCGAGATCCACTGCGCCGTCCTCAAGAAGCGCCTCCTGCCCGGTCTGCACATAGCAGCCCACCGCCACCACCACGGCGTTCGGATTCTTCCTTTTTGCCCGATGGAGCATCTGCCTGCTCTTTCTGTCCGCGATATTTGTAACCGTACAGGTGTTCACGATATAAATGTCAGCCGCTTCATCAAATGATACAATTTTATATCCCTTTTCTTGTAACATTTGTTGCATAAAGTCCATTTCGTAGGCATTTACCTTACAGCCCAGATTATGTAATGCTACACTTTTCATAGTAATCCCCGCATTTTTTGTATTGTTTTATCATTGACTTTTGCTCTTCCAACATTTAGTATAATACCCAGAAGGTATAAAAATTAAAGGAGGTAATTCCGCAATGAAAACAGTACAGATTTCTTTAAATTCTATCGATAAGGTTAAATCTTTCGTGAACGATATCACAAAGTTTGATTATGATTTTGACTTGGTATCCGGCAGATACGTTATCGATGCGAAATCCATCATGGGCATCTTCAGCCTGGATCTGTCCAAGCCCATTGACCTGAACATCCACGCAGAAGACGGCACGGATGAGGTTATGGCAGCACTGAAGCCCTACATCATGTAATCGCGGCTTCGGCTACATCAAAGAGTAAAGAGCAGCTCGGGAAATTCCCGGGCTGTTTTTCATATACACATCCTGTGCAGACATTTTCATAACTTTCGCACAACGGCGGGAGACAATTTCTTAAGGAGCCCTTAAAGCGACGTAGAAATTGTCTCCCACCGTTCCTCATAAACATGTCATCACGTCTGCACAACAATCACCTCGTCCGTCGCCAGCGCCTTCTCCACCAGCTCCTCAATTCCCTCCTGCAGATTCTGCTCATGCCGTTTGATGATATTCAGATTCGGCTTAGTCACAGGATGCTTCGCCACAAAAATGGTGCAGCAGTCCTCATAAGGCAGAATGGACGTCTCATAACTGTCGATTCTTTCCGCAATATCCACAATCTCCATCTTGTCAAAGCCGATCAGGGGCCTGTAGACAGGTATGGTACACACCTCGTTCGTTGCGGCCAGGCTCGCCATGGTCTGCGACGCCACCTGCCCGATACTCTCACCCGTAATCAGCCCCAGACAATCCGTCTCCTTCGCAATGTGCTCCGCAATGCGCATCATGTAACGGCGCATGATAATAGTCAGCTCATCGTGGGGGCACTTGTCATATATATAAAGCTGAATATCCGTGAAATTTATCACATGCAGCCAGACAGGTCCCGCATAAGCCGCCACCTTTTTCGCCAGATCCACCACTTTCTGTTTCGCCCGCTCGCTTGTGTACGGCGGCGCGTGGAAATACACGGCGTCGATCTTCACCCCGCGCTTGGCGATCATCCAGCCCGCCACCGGGGAGTCAATACCGCCGGATAAAAGAAGCATCGCCTTGCCGCCCGTCCCCACGGGCATACCACCGGGGCCGGGTATGATCTCAGAGTAGAGATATATCTTGTCCCGTATTTCCACATGCAAAAGGATGTCCGGGTTGTGCACATCCACGTGCATTTCCGGGTAAGCATCCAGAATCACACCGCCAAGCTCCTCGTTGATCTGCATGGAATTAAGCGGGTAATTCTTGCGCGCACGCCTTGCCGCAACCTTAAAACTTTTGTTCCGCTCCGGGTACACGTCACCGATATAGCGCACCACATCCTGTCCCAGTTTTTCAAACCCTTCGTCCTCTACATGGACAACGGGGCAGATGCCTGAGATGCCAAACACCTTTTTTAAGCTCTCCGTCACTTCATCAAAGTCAAAATCAGACTGCGCGTCCACATAGATACGCCCATCCGTCCTGCGCACCACAAACTCGCCCTCCGCCTTTTTCAACGCATACTTGATCTGTTTCACCAAGGCCTCTTCAAACAGGTAGCGGTTTTTTCCTTTGACGCCTATTTCCGCATATTTTATAAGAAATGACTTGTACATGGTTTCCTCCGTATAGAGGGACCTGCCGGTCCCTCTCCCTAATGTCTCGTATACCGCCGCAGATTCGGCACAATCTCTTCCAGATTCTGACAGGTGTACACAATCTCTTCCTCTGTCGTGAATCCCGAAAGGCTGAACCGGATCGTAGACTCCAAAAATTCCTTCTCAACGCCTATCGCCCGCAGAGTTGCCGAAGGCTGCGGTTTATGCGCCGCGCAGGCGCTCCCTGCGGAGACATAAATTCCGCGCTCCTCCAAGGCATGCAAAAGCACCTCGCTGCGGACGCCCCGGAAAGAAGCACTCACGATATGGGGAGCTCCCTCCCTGCCAGGGCAGCCGTTGATCACCACGTCGGGAATTGCCCTGACTCTATCAGTCAACATTTCCCGCAGCGCATACATTCTGTCCACATCCTGCTCCAAATCCTGATACACCAGCTCCGCGGCTTTGGCAAAGCCCGCAATACCGGGCAGGTTTTCTGTGCCGGAACGCAGGCCGCGCTGCTGGCCGCCGCCGTACATGATGGGGCTCACCTTTGCGCCGTCCCGCATATAAAGCAGACCGATGCCTTTGGGACCGTGAATCTTATGACCGCTGACACTCAACATGTCAATATGCATTTTGCCGGGATAAATGCGCGCCTTGCCGAAGCCCTGCACCGCATCCACATGAAAAAGCGTTTTCGGGTTTCTCCTTTTAATGAGCGCCCCCGCCTCTGCAATCGGCTGTATTGTTCCAATTTCATTGTTCGTATGCATAATGGAGACAAGAATTGTGTCCGGCCTGACCGCCTGCTCCAACTCCTCCATGCAAATTTTTCCCTGTCTGTCAACAGAAAGATAAGTTACCTCAAAGCCCTGATTCTCCAAATAGGACATGGGCTGCAGTACCGCCGGATGCTCGATCCTTGTGGTGATCAGATGACGGCCCGCTCTGTGGTTTGCCATCGCCGCACCGACCAGCGCAATATTATCCGACTCCGTTCCACCTGATGTAAAGAAAATCTCTTTTTCATTCGTTTTTAAAATTTTTGAAAATGTCTCGTTCGCGTATCTTAAGTAGGCTTCCGCCTCCACTCCCTTATGGTGCAGGCTGGAAGGATTTCCATAATCCTCGCACAAAATTCTGTGCATCAGCTGCGCGGCTTCCTCAAAACAGGCTGTCGTCGCGGAATTATCCAGATATACTTCCATTACCGTTTTTCCTTCCTAAACCCTATATCTCTAATATATGTTTTTTATCTCCGGCAGTGCCATCGCGTATATATTTAACATATGTGTATTATTCCAAATGGTACATCAGCCACGACAGAACCGTGAGTCCTGCCGTCTCCGTGCGCAGGATTCTTTTTCCCAGGGTGATCGGCTCTATGCCCGCCGCGAGCGCCTCCGCCACCTCGCCCTCCTCAAAGCCGCCCTCTGGTCCGATAAAGACCGCCACGCTCTCACCGGGGCGTATTGCCCCAATGATTTCTTTTGTGTGTGCCATATCCCCGGCAAGCTCGTAGGGAATCAGCTTTACATCCATCCCCCGCGCGTAGGCTGCCGCCTCCTTCATGGTCATGGGTTCTTTCACCACAGGAACAACCCCTCTTTTGCTCTGTTTTGCCGCCGCCTCGGCAATCCCCTGCCAGCGGCTCACCTTTGCCGGCACCTTCTTCCCGTCAAGCTTCACCACACAGCGTTTCACCGTCACAGGGATCACTTCATACACGCCCAGCTCCACGGCTTTCTGCACAATAAGTTCCATCTTATCTGCCTTGGGGAGTCCCTGAAAGAGATAAACTTTTGAGGGCAGTTCCACACCCTCTTCCCTGATAAAGCGCAGGGAGCAGATGACCTGATCCTGCGCAAACTCCTCAATGCCACAGCGGTACTCCTTATCGTCCCCGCTGCACCTGACCGCAATCTCCTCGCCAGCCTTCAGACGCAGAACATTTTTCATGTGATTGACGTCGCTGCCTGTAATAATTACTTTTTTATCCTGAATTTGATACGGTTCCACAAAAAACTGATGCATTGCCCAACCATCACTCCTCACGCATCGCGCGCTTCAATTTGCGCCCGTGTACATGCTTCACAAGCTTAACGAACAGCGCAAACACAAGTACCCCCGCGAGTGCACCTGCGCTGTCAATACATACATCCGAAAACCGCCCCGAACGTCCCGGTACAAAAAGCTGATGCATCTCGTCCGTGGCGGCATAGATGGCGGCCGCCGCCGCGGCAGTTCCGCCCCTTCGCAAAAAGCCCATCTCCCACTGTCCAATCCATATGTAAAGAAGAACGGATAAAATGCCAAACTCCGTCATATGGGCTACCTTTCTGATAAATCCCTCTATAGCGTCCGCAATCTCCTTCACCCTCTCGTCGCTTAAATCAAGGTGAAAAAAAGTTCTTGTGGAACTTACCATATGATAAGTAAAACTCTCGCTCACCGCCCCGGACTCTTCTTTTGTCTGGGCGGAAAAGGCGAAAATAACACACATCCACACAATCGCCAGCACACCCGCCAGATTTCTCAGCAAAACCATTCCGAATTTTTCTTCCGCTTTCCTCATATCCTGCCCCATTCAAAACGTCTGTTATTTTATTTGCAAGCCGCCACACTCACCGCTTTTTCTGTCCCGTCACAGACCGCCATTCACCAAGCGCACTCACTTCCAGAACCGTAAGCCCCGCCGCTTCCATGGCGTCTGCTACCAGCTCTTCCTTACCCTCGATAATACCAGAAGTAATATAGATGCCCCTCGGTTTCAGACACCGTTCAATTACCGGCGTCAGCGGCACCAGCACATCTGCCAGAATATTCGCCACGACAATATCATAGCATTCGCAGCCGACCGTATCCTGCACTTCCTTTTCGGTAATGATATTGCCGATCAGCAGTTCAAACTTCCCCGACGGAATACCGTTGGCCTCTTTATTCTGCGTCACAGCCTCCACCGCACAGGGATCCAGGTCGGTACCTACAGCGTGTTCCGCCCCGTACATTAGCGCGATAATCGAGAGAATACCGCTTCCCGTCCCCACATCCAGAATTTCTGTCTCGGGCGTCACATATTTTTTGATCTGCCCGATACAGAGTCTCGTCGTCTCATGCATGCCCGTACCGAATGCCGTGCCGGGATCAATGTGCAGGATCTTCTTATTCCGATCCTCTTCCTTCACTTCCTCCCACGAGGGAATCACAAGAAGGTCGTCAATGTAAAACTGGTGAAAATACTGCTTCCAGTTATTGATCCAGTCGATATCCTCGGTTTCAGACACCGTGACAGTCCCTTCCCCGATGTCCATAAACAGACGGACATCCGCCAGCGCCTCCTCGATTCTTAAAAGAACGCTCTCCCTGTCCGTCTCCTCCCCGCTAAGGTCAAGTTTTCCGTCCTCCTTTTCCTCCACGAAAAAACTGAGGAACGCTGTGCCGTCATCCTCTTCGCTCTCCGGCAGAATGTCCACAAACATCTGCTCCTTTTCGAGCGGCGAAAGGGGCACTTTGTCCTCAATCTGTGCCCCCTCAAGCCCTCTGTCGTAAAGCTCGCTGATAATGATATCCTCCGCCTCCACGACAGTCTTTATCCTGAATTTCATCCACTTCATGGATTGCTTTACTTCCTTTCACTGAGTTCCAAAAGCTTCGTCTTTAATTCGTTCTCCATCACTCGCATTTCTTCCTCCGCGACCTTTCTCTTCTCCCTGCCGTCAGCCTGGATCTTCATCACCTCATCCAGCGTGGAAATCAAATTCGCGTTAGTGGTCTTTAATGTCTCCATGTCAATGATGCCGCGCTCTGACTCTTTCGCGCTCTCGATAGCGGAAACTTTCAGCACTTCCGCATTTTTCTTCAAAAGTTCGTTAGTCATATCGGACACTTCCCTCTGCGCCCTCGCCGCCTGCTCCACGTGGGTCACACCGAGCGCAAGCACCATCTGGCTCTTCCAAAGGGGAATGGTATTCACAATAGTAGACTGAATTTTCTCCACCATCATAGTGTCGCTGCTCTGCACCAGCCTGATCTGGGGTGCAGTCTGGATAGATACCATTCTGGTCAGTTCCAGGTCGTGCAGCTTTTTCTCAAAGCGGTCGCAGAGCGCTTCCAAATCCCTTGCCGCCTGCGCATCCTCCGGCAGGCCGCTCGTCTTCGCCTTCTCAAGAAGCTGCGGCAGCTCCGTCTCTCTCGTCTGGGCAAGTTTCTTCTTGCCTGCCAGTATATACATGGAAAGTTCTTTAAAGTACGTCAGATTCAGATCATACATCTTATCCAGAATGGAAATATCCTTCAAAAGCTGTACCTGATTATCCTCAAGCGCCTCACAGATCTTATTGACGTTCGTCTCAGCCTTGGCGTATTTTGCCTTCATGGTTTCCAGCTTCTGCGCAGGCTTCTTGAAGATGCCCAGGAACCCCTTCTCCTCCTCATCAAATCCCTTCAGCTGCGTCACCACATCGGAGAGCATCTCGCCCACTTCGCCAAGATCTTTCGTCTTCACGTTCTCAAGCGCATTGCCGGAAAAATCCGCCATCTTTTTCTGGGTGCCTACACCGTACTGTAAAATCGCCGTGGAATTGTGCAGGTCGATCTGCTTCGCAAACTCCTCCACCTGCCGTTTCTCCTCTTCATTCAGAACCGAATCGTCCAGCTCCTCCTTCATCTCCTTCATCTGCGGAATCTCCGCAAGAGGCTGCTTGTCCTTTACCGCATCCTCCACTTCCCCGAACACCAGCGTCGGCGCCTGCTGCTCCATCACATCAATTTCGTTCATAGTCCCCTCCTTATTTATGATAAATATCCATCCTGCTTCAGTATCGTATGTAGGGCGGAAATATCCGACTGGATATCCCACGCTTTCTCCCGGAACAGCTCGTCCAGAAACTTTTCAAAGGCTTCGTTTATATTGTCCACCGCAGTCTCAATCTCCCGCTTCGTCTGCTCGATATTGGACAGGTCTAACTGTTGGCTGTCCAGATCCCGGTACGCTTCCAGAAGCTTTTTTGTGGTCGGCAGATAAAAGCTTAACATCTTTCTGAGTTCCGGCGCAAGCTCCGGCTCTTTCTCCACCTGATCGAAAATCCTCGTCACCAACAGTTCAAGCCGGTCCAGTTTATCCGACATTTCCTCACCGGGAATCTCGTCGTTGCACTGCCTGATCAGCCGCACATAACTTTGTCCTTCCTCGATCACTTCCACCGCCTCGCCCAGACGTTCCCTCTCCTGCTGCCTGCGCTCGTCGGCCAGCTTCTCGGTCTCCAGCTTTTTCTGCTCCTCCTCATAATTCTTCTGGGCGAGCATATACTGGTCGTACATCTCGTCACTGGCAATCAGACAGGTCTGTTTCTGGTCCAGATGCGCCTGCTTGAACATACCGAGATGAATCATCTGCCGCAAGTCCTTCACGATGAAGCGTTCGCTCTTTCCCGTCCGCTGCGCCATCTCCTGAATGGAACAGTACAGCTTATCCTTCACCATGCCGACGTATCTCTTATAGCGTTTCGCCCTGCCCGCAAGTCTCGTCCCGTGACAGCCGAGCCACAGCCCCGCCGCCGTAAAGATCCCTGATATGACCACCGGGACCACTGATTTGGAATAGAGAATCAGCTCACCCACTGATCCAAGCAGCGCCATCGCCGATATTCCCATCACGCCGTAGCCCGCTCCCATACACACCACGCCGGACACCGTGCCCTTCGGCGTACTCTGGAACAGTCTGGTGTCGGGCCGGGTATTGGGTCGTTTGTACAAAGGGTTGGCTGCGTACGGGCTTATCTGCGCGCCATAACCCGCATTCCCGCCGAAACCTCCCGTCCTGCCATAACCCGCATTTCCACCCAGTCCTCCCGCCGCATGGCCTATGCTCTCGCCTACCGTCTCCACCGCGCGGCCTATCCCGTTTCCCACATCGCTGACTGCCCGGTTTACGCTCTCACCCACCGTCCCGACCGTGCGGCCCACTTCCCGCATGGTACGGTTTATGGTTTCATTCACCGTGTCGCCGATATTCTTTCCAAGATTGGTAAAATTACCTGTGTCCACCGCCTGCTGTACCTGGTCGCGGATATCCTCCCCGGCCCGATACCACTCATTCTTGTCCATATTCCACGAATTCTCCATATTCATCCCAGATATTGCATATCCAGGTGCTTCCCTGATTAAAGACGATTTCCTCGTCCTTCTCGTCATAGAATTTCGCCGGCGTGAAATCCCCGTCAAAACGCTTCCATGTACCTTTTATCACCTTGCCGTTTGTGAAAACAATGGCTTCCCCATCTCCGTGTACTCCGAAGGCAAGATAGTCCTTCGCGTCCCTGACTTCTCCGTGGCAATACTGGAACACCACATTGCTGACGGTAAGCTGGTCTCCCGTAAGCTCGTCGATCTGCTTCTTGCCGTCCTGATAACGGTAGTAGAGCTGATCGTCCTCGTGATATTCAAAGTACGGATGGTACGCGCCGTATCCGCCGGAATTATTCGAGGACTTCCCGCCCGGATAAACGTAAGTCGCGTCCTCATTGTCCACATAATCCGCTCTCACATCATCCGCCGCAAACAGGAAAGGCGGCACATACGCATCGTCATAATTCCAGTCATAGCCAAGCCTGTCCACCGCTTTGAAAAGGCCGTCGATAAAAAGATACCCTGTAAATTCTGTCGCATATCCGGGGCGCTTGTGTCTGCCGTATGCCTCATCCGCCGGATTGTGGATGCCAACCACCGCTGCGCTGACATTGTAATAGTTCGGACGGTTGATCAGCTCCTCCACATAAGGAACCGCCAGCCCCCAGTTACAGTAAATGGCCTCATATCCCATAGCCTGATACACGTAATAATCCCGGCTCGACCGAACAGGTCCGATTCGGTCCAGATCGTCAAAATTCTCAAATACGCCCATCAGACGGGTAATGCGCCCCTCGACCGGCGCCTCATAGATGATCCCCGCACGTGAAAGGCCGTACTGCGGCAGGGCAGGCGTATTGTTCGGTATCATGACCGCAATGGGTCTTCTCTTGGCCTGCTCCACGTCCGTCCACTGACCTGTCAGATAGCTCTGAATCTTACCATCTTTTTCCACACGCTCTTCAATCACGAGAGATTCAGGCTCTTCCTCTTCCGGCTCCTCCTCCACAACAGGTTCCTCGGGCTCTTCCGGCTCAATCGGTTCAATCTCCAGCTGCGGCGGCGCAGACTCTTCCGGCTGCTCTTTCTCTTTGCCGCACCCTGCCAGACAAACCGCCACACATAAAACAATCACACCCAATAAAGTTATTTTCTTTTGAATCATCTTTCCCTCTTCCCTCGTTTCCTTAATTCCACATGTTTTGTTGGTATTGATAAATGAAACTCACGCATATACACAAATTAGTATATAGCGCATAAACACTTTTATTATAACCGAAAAATGGAAGGCTGTACACTTAAAAAAAGAAAAACGACTGCAGGAATCGCTCCTGCAATCGTTTTTGTCCCACTTATCATTTAAAACTTAAATTTTTTCTTCTTTTTTCCAGTGCCTCCCGCCGGTTCTTCAGACGCATTGGCAGTTATGTTCTTGGCCGCGTTCAGACTGTCGCCCGTGCACTCGTCAAACTGCTTCAAGAGCTCTTTCGCCTCATGGGAAAGCTTATCGGGCACCTGCACCACCAGCGTCACATAGTGGTCGCCGCGCACGTCTTTATTCCTGAGAGAAGGCACACCTTTGCCTTTTAAACGGACTTTGGTGTCAGTCTGTGTCCCTGCCTTCACCTCATAAATCACCCTGCCGTCAACAGTGTCTATTACGATCTCACCGCCCAGCGACGCAATGGCGAAGGACATGGGCACGGTGGAATAAATGTTCTCATCCTGCCTCTGGAAGATAGGATGTCTGCCCACTACCACCTCGACCAGAAGGTCTCCTCTGGGACCGCCGTTTGTTCCCGGTTCGCCTTTATCTCGTATGCGGACGCACTGCCCATTGTCGATACCCGCGGGGATGGAAACCTGTATCTTCTTTTTATTGGCAATATAACCCGTTCCACGGCAGTCGGGACATTTATCCTTAATCACCTTGCCCGTACCGTGACAGTCGGGGCAAGTCTGTACATTGCGCACCGTGCCAAAGAAAGACTGCGAGGTAAATACCACCTGTCCCTTACCGCCGCACTTGCTGCAAGTCTCGGGACTGGTTCCGGGCTTCGCGCCCGTGCCGTGACAGGAAGTACACTCGTCCTTGAGCGTCAGCTCGATCTCTTTCTCAACGCCGAAGACAGCTTCCTCGAAGCTAATCCGAACACTCGTCCTGATGTTCGCACCCTTCATAGGCCCGTTTCCCCTGCCGCCGCCGCGTCTGCCGCTGCCGAAAAGGTCCCCAAAAATATCGCCGAAGATATCGCCGAAATCTGCGCTGTTGAAATCGAAGCCGCCGAAACCGCCTGCGCCGCCCGCACCGTCGAAGGCAGCATGACCATACTGGTCATACTGTCTCCGCTTCTCGGGATCGCTCAAAACGGCATATGCCTCCGAAGCTTCCTTAAACTTTTTCTCCGCCTCCGCATCCCCGGGATTCATGTCGGGGTGATATTTCTTAGCCAGAACTCTGTATGCTTTTTTTATGGCGGCGTCGTCAGCGCTTTTCCCTACGCCGAGCACCTCATAATAATCCCGTTTTTGTTCTGCCATGACTTATTCCTTCCCTATGCTTCGCTGAGCTGGTTAAACCTCTCTATAATCCCCGTCAACTACGTCGTCCGCACCGCCGTTATCCTGAGGCGCCGCTTCCTGCGCACCGCCCATATTGCTCATGTCGGGGCCGCCCTGCGCCTGCTGCATGTTCTCGTACATCTTGGTGAACAGGGACTGCGCGGAGTTCGTCAGCTTCTCCTTTGCCGCCTTGAGCTCGTCAAGCTGGCTGTCTGTAAGCTCCTGATCCTTGGTCTTCTCAAGAATATCCTTCACAGCCTGCAGGTCAGCCTCCACGCCTGCCTTCTCGGAAGCGTCGATCTTGTCGCCCACTTCGTTTAATGCCTTCTCTGTCTGGAATACGAAGGAATCTGCTTCGTTTCTCGTATCAACCGCCTCTTTGCGCTTCTTATCCTGCGCCTCAAACTCTGCCGCTTCTTTTACTGCCTTCTCGATCTCGTCGTCCGACATGTTGGAGCCCGCGGTTATAGTGATATGCTGCTCCTTGCCCGTACCCAGATCCTTTGCGGACACATTTACAATGCCGTTAGCGTCAATGTCGAATGTCACCTCGATCTGCGGTACGCCGCGCATTGCCGGCGGAATACCGTCCAGACGGAACTGGCCGAGGGACTTGTTATCTTTCGCGAACTGTCTCTCACCCTGCAGCACATTGATGTCCACCGCGGTCTGGTTGTCCGAGTAGGTGGAGAATACCTGACTGTGCTTGGTGGGAATGGTCGTATTTCTCTCAATCAGTCTGGTAGCGATACCTCCCGCCGTCTCAATGGAAAGTGAAAGCGGCGTCACATCCAGAAGGAGGATTTCACCCGCGCCTGCGTCGCCCGCAAGCTTACCGCCCTGGACAGAAGCGCCCAAAGCCACACACTCGTCAGGATTCAGGGATTTACTCGGCTCCTTGCCTGTGAGCTGTTTTACTTTCTCCTGTACGGCAGGCACACGGGTAGAACCGCCTACCAGAAGCACCTGGCCGATATCCGCATTGGTCAGCCCCGCATCTTTCATCGCGTTCTGTACCGGAATTGCGGTGCGCTCTACGAGATCGCTCGTCAGTTCGTCAAATTTCGCCCTTGTCAGGTTCATGTCAAAATGCTTGGGACCTTCCGCCGTCGCCGTGATAAAGGGAAGGTTGATGTTTGTTGTCGTCGCGGAAGAAAGCTCCTTCTTCGCCTTCTCGGCCGCCTCTTTCAATCTCTGGAGCGCCATCTTGTCGTTTGACAGATCTACGCCTTCCTGCGCTTTAAACTCAGCAAGCATCCAGTCGATAATCTTCTGGTCAAAATCATCGCCGCCAAGATGGGTGTCGCCGTTCGTGGCAAGCACTTCGATTACGCCGTCGCCGATCTCGATGATGGACACATCAAAGGTACCGCCGCCCAGGTCGTATACCATGATCTTCTGTTCTTTTTCATTGTCAAGGCCATAAGCCAGGGCTGCCGCCGTAGGCTCGTTGATGATACGCTTAACATCCAGGCCCGCGATCTTGCCCGCATCCTTGGTTGCCTGTCTCTGGGAATCGTTAAAGTACGCGGGAACGGTGATAACAGCCTCCGTCACCTTTTCGCCGAGGTAATTCTCCGCATCCGCTTTCAGCTTCTGCAGAATCATAGCAGAGATCTGCTGCGGGGAATACTTTTTGTCCGCAATAGTACGGCCTTTGTCCGTACCCATATCTCTCTTGATGGAAGCGATGGTATTGTCCGCATTGGTAACTGCCTGACGCTTTGCGGGCTCACCCACAAGCCTCTCTCCGTTCTTCGTGAAAGCCACAACGGACGGTGTGGTTCTCGCGCCTTCCGTGTTTGCGATGACAGTGGGCTTACCGCCCTCCATAACTGCCACGCAGCTGTTTGTAGTTCCTAAGTCGATGCCGATAATTTTACTCATAATGTTTACTCCCTTTCTGAAGCGTTGCACGCTTCCATTTCATGATTACAATTATTTTCTCACATTGTTATTGTACGACTGCTACCATACTGTGTCTGACCACGCTGTCCCTGTAAGTATATCCCTTCTGCAGCTCCTGCGCGACCGTGCCGGACTCAAACTCCTCGCTCTCCGTCTGCATCACCGCATTGTGGAACTCGGGGTTAAATTCCTCCCCAACCGCCGGAATCGGTTTCACATCCAGATTTTCCAGCTCTGTCATAAGCTGTTTATAAATCATCTGCATACCCTGCGCGATTGCGCCGTCCTTCTCTTCTTCGGGTACGCTGGCGAGTCCTCTCTCAAAGTTATCCACCACCGGCAGAATCTTTTCGATCACGCTCTTTGCGCCCGTCTCAAACATCGCCGTTTTTTCTTTCTCGGTGCGCTTACGGAAATTGTCAAACTCCGCCATCTGCCGTTTTACCCTGTCCTCAAGCTCTTCCACTTTCTCCTTCAGGGCATCCTGCTTTTTGTCCTTTTTCTTCTTCTCTTTCTTATCGCTCTTAGCCTCTTTTTCCTCTTCCCCTGCAGAAGGCTCTCCGGCCGCTTCTTCCTGCGGCGTCTCCGCCCCTGCTTCCTGCGGCGCCATATCCTGTTCTTCCATCTCTTTTTCCCGCTTATCCTTTTCCTCTGCTGCCATTGTACTCATCCCTTTCTTTTTTGGCTATGTCGGCTATGTGGATCAATTCTGTTATCCGTCTTCACTTCTTATATAAATCATCCAGCTGATGCTTTAACAGCCTGAGATTGCTCACAACTTTCTCGTAATCCATTCTCTTCGGGCCTATGATTCCGATGGTTCCCTTCATACCTTCATCCAGTTCGTAAGTGGCCGTCACGATGCTGCAGTCCTTCATGCCGGCAACCGGCGTCTCATCGCCGATGTAAACCTGTATGCCTGTGTTATTTTCACCCGAAAGATTATCCTGCACCAGCTCGCTCAAAAGCTGTTTTTCCTCAAAGGTCGTAATCAGTTCACTGGCCCTCTCGTGATCCGCAAGCTCCGGGTACTTGAAAAAGTTTTTCGTGCCGCTTGTATAAATCTCCAGGTCCTCGTCCGCCTTGATCGCTTCCGCCACCGCGTCTATGACATTCGCCACTATTTCGCTGTGGATGCCCGCCTGCTGTTTCATTGCGGCGATCATGCCAAGATTGATCTCCTCCAGTGAAAGACCATTTAAGTGGGTGTTCAGGAGAATGTTTAATTTCAAAAGCGTCTCGTCGCTCAGTTCATCTGGAACCGTCAGCATGGAGTTCTTAATCACATTTCCCTCCACCACGATCACCGCCAGGATCTGCCTTGCATCCACCCGGGAAAGCTGGATAAATTTCAGCTTATTGCGGTGGTACTGGGGCGCGGAGATCATCGCCGCATACTCGGTATTGTTGGCGAGCACTCTGGCAGCCTGCTTGAGAAGGTGATCCATCTTATCTTCCTTCTCCAGAAGCATCTCCTTCATCTCCTCAACTTCCCGCTCCTTCTCCTCCATCATCTGGTCCACATAGAGGCGGTAGCCTTTGTCGGAGGGAATCCTGCCTGCGGAAGTGTGGGGCTGTATGATGTAGCCCAGTTCCTCCAAGTCCGCCATTTCATTTCGGATCGTGGCGGAGCTTAAATTCAAATCAGTGTATTTGGAGATCGTGCGGCTGCCCACCGGCTCCCCCGTCTCCAGGTAGTTTCGGATGATGGCTTGCAATATGATATATTTTCTTTCGTCCAGCTGCATACCATTTCCCTCTGTAACTGTTCTGTACCTTCACAGTTATTACCAGATTGTTAGCACTCGACTTATTAGAGTGCTAACACCTTCTGGTAGTAAGGTATCACTTCTTTTTTCCCTTGTCAACATCTGAATGGAAAATATTTATAAAAAAAGTATGAAATTGAAAGTGTATATACAAAAGAGCGGTCAGTTTAGCATACCCTAAACTGACCGCCTGCATTCTTTTTATCTGATATGATTAGATATTGAACTGGCCTCTCTCCTCGCCGTTGATTACGTAGTACACTACGCTCTCCTCAGGCTTCACATAAAGCTCTACAGCCTTGAAATCACCAACCTTCTTTTTCAGGTCATACTTCCACACGTCCTTGGCAATCTTCACAAGGTCCTCTGTCGTGTAAGTCTTGCCGGAGAACTGTACATGCACGGTCTCCTTCACTGCAGACTTTCTCGTCGTAGTAGTCTTCGCCGCTGTCTCCTTCTTCGCTGCTGCGGGCTTCCTGCCCGGTTTCTTCGCCGCGGGTTTCCTGCCCGGTTTCTTTGCCGCGGGCTTTTTCGCCTCCGTCTCTTTTGCTTCTGCCTTAGCCTTTTCTGCCACAGGCTCTTTTTCCGCTGCAGGTGCTGTCACTGATGCCGTCGCCGTAGTTGTCTTTGTATCTGCCGCTTTGCTAGCTTCCGGTTTTGCAACCGGCTTCTTACTTTCTGCCATGAGTAATCTCCTTCCCCACTTTCACTAAAACTACTTTTTCATAAATACGTTATGTTTGCTGAAACGCCATGCATCCCCACTAAATCTGCTACATGACCCCGATAGTTGTATCTTATCTCAATAAAACGGGGCTGTCAACCAACAATCTGTAACAAATAGTTAATTTTTATTATAATATCTTATACGAATTGACATAAAAACTCCCCAAAACCGCCCCTTTTTACTGCCTTACGCCAGCGTAAAATACAAAAGCACCGCCGCGCCGAGCACAATTCTGTACCAGCCAAAAACTTTAAAATCATGCTTTTTGATATAGCCCATCAGGAAGCGGATCACCGCTACGGACACTGCAAAGGCCACTATCATTCCGACCGCCAGAATGGCAAGTTCCTCCCCTGTAAAAGAAAAACCAAACTTCAAAAGTTTTAGCAGGCTTGCCCCCAGCATAACGGGAATCGCCAGAAAGAAAGTAAACTCCGCCGCCACAGTTCTCGACACACCGATCAAAAGCGCACCGACAATGGTTGCCCCGGAGCGGGACGTCCCCGGAAACACCGCCGCCAGAAGCTGAAAAATACCTATCATCAGCGCTGTACGGTAAGTGATATCATTCAGTTTTGTAATCTTCGGCGTCATTTTCTTATTTCTGTTTTCAATGAGTATAAAGGCAATGCCGAACACAATCAGCGCAATGGCCACGCACCACGGGTTGTAGAAGAGCGCGTCCAGCACATCGTCAAAGGCAAGTCCCACGATTGCCGCCGGGACACAGGCGACAAGAATTTTAAACCAGAGGACGAAAATATCCTTCTGTACCACCGGCCTTTCTTTAAAGCGGAAGGGAAATATCTTATTCCAGAAAAGAAGCACCACCGCCAGAATCGCCCCGAGCTGAATCACCACCAGAAACATCTCCCAGAAGTCTTCACTCACGTTCAGTGTCACGAACTCATTTAAAAGAATCATGTGCCCGGTGCTGCTGATGGGGAGCCATTCCGTGATGCCCTCCACGATACCGAAAAGCACCGCCTTTAAAATTTCTATGATATCCATGCTTATATGCCTCCCTTTTGTTTCGCAGTACATGCGGTCATTTTCTTATCTTATGTCTGCCATTTCGCAGTGCCAAGCTCAAAAATCCTTCGGATTTCCTCGCTCGCGGGCTTCGCCCTATGCATCCATAATCTAATAAAATTGACTGCAAGCAGTCATTTTCTTATCTTATGTCTGCGCACTGCTCATGCCTAGCCCAAATATTCCAAAAGTTCCAAGTAGCATTCCTGCGCGTCGCGGTAACCTTCCTCGTAGAGCGCTTTCATCTTTTCCTTATCCTTCTCGATCCTGCCGACTTCACTTTTCTGTTTCGGGCGGATCACAAAAAGCTCACCCTTCCGTCTCTTTTCCTCAATATATTGTACGGTGGTGTTATAGGAAAGATGCCTCTCGCGCATCAGTTCATATACTTTCGGGTAGCATAGATACCGGGCTCTCACCAGCGCAAGTTCCGCCCCGGCAGGCTGCCTGACAAATCCCTCTTCCTTCGTCATAATCACAACATTTTTACTGTTGCCGTCCTCTATGGATTTTCGGATCGGAATCGAATCGCTGATGCCGCCGTCCAGATAATACCTGTCGCCTATCTTCACATTCCGCGAAACCAGCGGAAGTGAACTGGACGCCCTCACCGCTATTAGATCTTCCCGCAGGTCTTTAAGCGGAAGGTAGGCAGGCTTTCCTGTCACAATATCTGTCGCCACTGCAAACGCCCTGCCCTCAAAGGCAGCAGCAGCGTCATAGTCATAGGGATCCAGATAATTGGGAATCAGGGTATAATTCATATCCACGCCGAAAAGATCGCCTGTTGTAAAAAGACTCCACTTTCCGCAATACTGTTTCATATCCAGATAATTCACGCTGATGCGGTAGGACCGTCCCCTTTGTCCCGACATATAATTACACAGATGGCATGCTCCCGCCGACACCCCATAACAGTCGGAAAACGAAATCTCTTTATCCATAAAGAAATCAAGTACGCCGGCGGTATAAATTCCCTTCATGCCGCCGCCTTCCAGAACCAGTCCTGCCTGATACATCATAATAAATTTTCCTCTCTTCCCGGAACTTAATAATTTTCCTTCACAAACTTCCTGAATGCCTCCAGAGACCGCTCCACTTTCTCTGTGTCAATACAATAAGCGATCCGAAAATATCCCTTCAATCCGAAGCTGTCGCTCGGCACGAGAATCAGGTCGTACTTCTTTGCCTTCTCGGAAAATGCCACCGCATCCTGTTCCGGGGATTTCGGAAACATATAAAAGGTGCCGCCCGGGCGCACACACGCAAAGCCCAAGTCCGTCAGTTCCTTATATAATATGTTCATATTCTTCTCATAGACCGAGAGGTCCGATGTCAGGTCCAGCACCTCGGCCACCGCAAGCTGTATGATGGACGGCGGGCAGTTGTGCCCGGTTCCCCTGGAAATCTGGCTGCACATCACACTGATTAATTCTGCATCTGTGCACTTCGGGTTCACCGCCACATATCCGATCCGCTCTCCCGGCAGGGAAAGGGATTTGGAAAAGGAATAGCAGGAAAGCGAATTGTCATAAAACGCGGAAGGATAAGGCGCATCGACGCCCTCAAACACAATCTCCCGGTAAGGCTCGTCGGAGATCAGGAAAATATCGTGCCCGTACTGTCTCTGCTTCTCCTCCATCATTCCCGCCAGCTTTGCAAGCGTCGAACTGGAATAGACGGTTCCCGAAGGATTGTTCGGTGTGTTAATCAAAACCGCCGCCACCTTTTCCGTCAGCATTTCCTCAAACGCCTCGAAGTTAATCTGGAAATTTTCGGTATCCGCGGGCACCACCTTGAGCACTGCCCCTGTCAGATTGATATAAGGCGCATACTCCGGAAAATAGGGTGCAAAGGTGAGCACTTCATCGCCCGGCTGCGCCACACACCGCACCGCATGGGCAATCGCGCCCGCCGCGCCGGTGGTCATAAAAATGTGGTTCCCCGTATAATTCATCCCAAATCTTTTGTTGAGGGAAGCCGCCACCTTATCCCTGACAGACGGAATACCCAGGCTCTGGCTGTAGCCGTGCAGCTCCATAGGATCTCTCTCCTGCAGCATCTTTATCATCACGTCGGTAAATTCCTGCGGAACCGGCACCGAAGGGTTCCCGAGACTGAAATCAAACACATTCTCATACCCGATCTTCTGCCCCCTCGCCGTCGCAAACTCCGAGAGCTGCCGGATCACAGATTTTCCCTGCAGCATGTCCTTGTATTTTTGTACGATCATATCCCATTCCCCATTTCTTTGTGTATTTATGTCGCGCAAGCGCGTCTGCGTTGATTATGATATTCACGCAGTCTTACTATTTATTTTTCCTTCAGATGTATAAGCCGCGCCTTGAAATCCCCACTGATCGGCGGCACGTTGATCCCCGCATAGTGAAGTGTATCGCCCCTGTACTCGGTCTGCCCAATCTCCGGCCAGTCCGCCGCGTTCCCGATCACATAAGTTTTCTCCGGGTCGAGCCCCGGAATGCAGATTCTTCTGCTGTGGACATTAGGCCGGTTCAGCACCTGCACATAGGTGATGAGCGCCTCGCCCTTATCTTTCGCTACCACCGCGTAACAGTCGTAGAAATGATTGTCCGCATAACGCGCGATGCGGTAATAATCGCCCTGCTGCACCAGATCATTATATTTATGGTACATCGCCACCTGATCCGGAATCATGTTGCGGTCCGCCTCAGGAATCTTCGTTACGTCCAGCTCATAACCAAAGGTGCCCGCCAGCGCCACATAGCCCCTCGTCTCAAAAGGCGTCGTCCTGCCAACCGTGTGGTTCGGGCAGTCGGACACATGCGCACCCATGGTGGACAGCGGATAAACGAGCGCCGTTCCCGCCTGAATCGACAGCCGCTCAATCGCATCCGCATCGTCGGAACACCAGATCTGGGGGCTGTAATAAAGCATACCCGGATCAAACCTCGCACCGCCGCCGGAACAGTTCTCCAAAAGAAGATTCGGGAAATCCGTAATCAGCCTTTCCTGCATCTCGTACAGGGCAAGCACCTGCCTGTGTACCAGCTCCCCCTGCCTGTCCGCCGAAAGGCCAAAGCTGCCATAATCAGAAAGCTGCCTGTTCATATCCCACTTTACATACTCGATATTGGCGCTTCGGAGCACTGCCGCTATCCTGTCATAAATACAGTCTCTCACTTCCCTGCGGGTCAAGTCAAGCACATACTGGTTCCTGCAAAGGCTCCCCACTCTGCCGGGAATCTGGATCGCCCAGTCGGGATGCTCTCTATACAGGTCAGAATCAGGGGAAATCATCTCCGGCTCCACCCAGATACCGAACTTCATTCCGAGCTTATTGACCTCGTCTACCAGGAATTTCAGCCCGCCCCTAAGCTTGGTCTCATTCACAAACCAGTCGCCAAGACCGGCATTATCGTCGTCTCTTTTCCCGAACCAGCCGTCATCCATCACCAGCATCTCTATGCCGAGCGCGGAAGCCTGTCTGGCGATATCCAGAAGTTTATCCGTATCAAAGTCAAAGTAGGTTGCTTCCCAGTTGTTGATCAGGATCGGTCTCTTTTTATCTTTATAAGTGCCCCGGATCAAGTGACCCCGGTACAGATCGTGAAAGTTTCTTGTCATGCACCCCAGGCCGTCCGCCGAATACATGCAGATCACCTCCGGCGCCTGGAAGCTCTCGCCCGGTTCCAGTTTCCAGCAGAAATCTTCCGGGTGAATGCCCATCATGGCGCGGATACTGCCAAACTGGCTCTCCTCGATCTGCGCGATAAAGTTGCCGGAATAGACAAAGTTCATGGCGTAAACGTCACCCGTCTCCTCCGTCGCCGCGGGACTCTTCCACGCCATAAAAGGATGCTCCTGGTGGCTGGACTCACCGCGCACCGAGCCTACACTCTGCTTGCCTTTCCTGATCGGATATGTCTGGATCGCCCGCTCCCTGGCCCAGGAACCGTGCAGAGTAATCATCTCGTAGTTGTCATTGTCCATATCAATACAGGCGGATAATACTTTCGTCAGATAAACCGCCTCGCCGCTATTATTTATAATTTTCACACTTCTTGCAATCGCGTCTGTGTCCGCAAAAATGCTGTAGGATAAAATTACCTGCAGCTTCAATACAGGGTCTTCACATGTAATCTCCAGCGTCTTACACTCGTCCTTTTTTCCAAAAGTCGCCGGAAGACCTTCCAGCGCTTTCTTCCCGTCGTATATACAATGCGATACATAGGAAAGCGAAACTCCCGTGTGTCCCGACAATGTGCGTACCGAGAGCGTTCCCTCCCTGTAATCGCCCAGATTGTGTCCCGTATATTCCATGGGGAACGTGTCAAGAAAAGCGGTTCTCTCCCTGTTATTCTCAGAAGGCTGAAAAGGCGGTTCCCCCGTGCGCATCAGATACGCAAGATCGTCCGATCCGAGACTTCTGCCATAATACACATGCCCAAGGAAGTTCTCCTCATCTACCACACCAATACAGTAACTTGTGTGGGGCGTGTCCAATTTAAAGATTCTATTTTTTTCATTGTAGGTAATATTCATGTTTCAATTCCTTTCTACTGTTATTAAACGAAGAGGTTCCTCTCGTAAAGCTTCCGATTTTCCAAACAAAGGTATTATACACCTAATAAGAACTGCTGTCCCTGTTTTTATGATATTTTTATACTTTTAGTTATTGATCTGGGAAGGAAGCCTGTCATAGTAGCGCTTAAAAGTCTTGGAAAAATGCTTCTCGCTGACATAGCCGACCCTCGCAGCTACTTCCTTTACCGACACGGACGGCTCTTTTTGCAGAAACTCCATAGCCTTCTTCATGCGGACCTCCGTCACAAAGTCGATATACTTCTGGCCTGTCTTTTCCCGAAATATCCGACTGATATAGGAAGGGCTGATAGCAAACCGGCTGCCGATTTCCGCTATCGTCACATCGTTCATATAGTTTGCCGACACGTACTCTTTGATCTGCGCTATGACATCATACCTTTTTCCAGCTTCCCCGCTCAGCCTCTTCCAAACCGCATCCTGGAACCGGCGCGTCAGCTCCAAAAAGTCGCCCTCTCCGCAGCCATCATTCCAGCACAGGGACAAATAATCCATAAGCGGCGGACGGTCAATATTGGCAAAACTGGTTTTCAAACTGTCGTCCTGTTCCATTTCGTGCAGAAGTTCATTTGCCAGCACATAATTTTCTGTCATATATGCTGCCGTCAGCATCTCTATCTTTTCGCATAAATATTGTCTTTTCCATAAATCTTTCCGCTCTTTCAGCTCCTGCAGGGATATGACTTTCCCGTTTTCCTCCAGTATCCGCACACTTGACATCGCCAGCATAATCTGCTTATCTACATAGAGCTCCGCAAAATCAGCAGCAGTTGACCAGATTGCGACAATCCTTGCGCGTACATTGTCCGCCTTCCAGTGCAGTTTCAGATAAGACTGCAGTCTTGTGTACTGCCTCCCTTCAATCAGCAGGCAAAGTTCACTTGTCTGAAGGAAAAACAGGGCGTACTTATCCTGCGCATCTATATTTTTTTCCAGATATTCCAAAAGGTCGTCGTACAGACCTGCGTACAGTTCCCGTCGGCTCTCCGGTCTCTCTGTATCCAGAAAAAACAGATAAATGCTGTACACAGCGTCTTTTCTCTCCGGCTGCATCTGGTTCACTACACCCACACTGTCCGCAAGGGAAATGGCACGGCTCACTCTGTTTTCAAAAAGCTGGCTTCTTTCCCTTCTTCCCGCTTCTTTCTCCCTGATAACCTCATCCATCAGGCGTTTCAGTTCTTCCATATCCAAAGGCTTTAGCAGATATCCCGCCGCGCCGAGCAATATAGATCTCTTGGCATATTCAAATTCCGCATAGCCCGTCAAAATGCACCAGCAGGTTCCGGGCGACAGCTTCCGGCATGTGTCAAGCGCATCCAGCCCGTTCAGCTTCGGCATATTGATGTCCAAAAAGACCATATCATAAAATGCTTCTCCTACCATCCGCACCATTTCCGCCCCGTCCGCTGCCTGAAAGATGCGGTGTTCCCCCGGATAAAGCTCCTCGATCATGGAAAGCAGATTCACCCTGACCAGTCTCTCATCATCCGTAATCAAGATTCTCATTTTATGCCCCTCCTCCATCTTCCTCCCTGTTTTCTACTGCAATCAGCAGATTACATACCGTCTGGTATTCCCCCTTCCTGTCATACCAGAAAAAGGAGTCGGGATATGTGATAAACAGCCGTTCCCTTACATTGACAATCCCGACTCTCCCCCCGTCGCAAACCGCCTTCTCCTCATAGGGTATTCCGTCGTTCGCTATCATAATCCATGCAAACGATCCGCAGTTTCCGCTTCGGATTTCCTCTACACGCAGTACAATGCGCATCCGGCTTCCGTCAGGCGGCATGCCATGCTGCATGGCATTTTCAACCAGCGGCTGCAGCAAAAGCTTTGGAATCATAAACTCCTCCAGCCTCTTGTCCACATGAATCTCATAGTGAAGTCTCTCCTCAAAACGGATCTTCTCCAAAATCAGATAGCTTTCAATAAAGCGGCACTCTTTCAGAATGTTCGACTCATACCCGGATTCACATGTATACCGAAACATCCGTGAAAGATTTACAATCCCCTTCTCAAGATTCTTCCTGTCCTCCATTCTGTTAAGAGCCTGCAGGGAATTCATTACATTATGAAAAAAATGCGGGTTGATCTCCGCCTGCATTGCCTTATATTCCGCCATCTGCTGATTCATCTTCCATATATATTCATGCTGTACCAGATCGGTAATTCTCTCTGTCATCTCCCTGAGCGCCAGAGAGATATCCGCAAATTCCTCAATCTGCATCGGCGGCATCTGTCCGTTATTCTTATCCGCAAGTCGGTATTTCCGTATATAAGTCATGATTGCCCCTGTTGAGACAGAGATCCGTCGGCTCAGATTCATAAAAATAAAAAAGGCTGCCACCATAGCCAGAAACCAAAACGATAAAATGACCAGAGACGTCCTGTTTGCCTCCTTCAATATCGCGCTCTGAGGCAGCAAATAGTGTATGGCGAAACCATAACGCTCCTCCATGCAATACAAATAATAGGTTTTCCCACCTATGCGGACCCTCTTTCCCATGGTCTCTCCCGTGCCTGCCGCAAAATCAGTTTTTCCGACAAAAAGTTCGTCCGTCGCATAAGCCGGCGTCCCGTCTGGAAAATAGATCGTCAGTCCCGCGCCCTCCGGCAATGTAATCTCCTTAACCAGGTCTGAAAAAACCGTCTTTTTTAATTCCTGAAAAACATATCCCTGTCTGGACGCCTTCTCTAAATGGTTCACCGGGCACAGTATGGTGAAAACCTCTTCTTCCTCCGTATACTCTTCGCTCCCCGACATAATACTGCCCGGAAAAAACATCACCTGCCCGGAGGAAAGCTCCTCCAGACAGTCATATAAAGGAGTCATCCGCTCCGCTGTATTCTGATGCCTTATCACAAAACCTCCATATTTGCGCAGATAGAAAAGATTGTTCCGATTCGCATGGATCGGCAGAAATCCCATTCCCCTCTGCGCATCGTCCGCCGTCGTCAGATAATTGTTCAAAGAGCTTCTGTACCCGGAGGCACAGCGGATATATTGATACAGGTTTTCCTCGGAGGCATCTATCTCATTATAATTTACATACTGATAAAAGCGGGAAATATTATCATCAAACACGTACTGCAAAAAGAACCGTTCTGAATTTTTAAGAGAGCTGTGCAGATGGTTTACAATGATCTGCAGTGTGATCCTGTTACTGGTCTTATAGCCGTCCAAAATCTGGTAGTTAAAGAAAAACAGCAGGATCAGGCTGATTACAATAAACGGCATAAATACAGATCCCGCAAACACTCTATACAAGGAATTCTTTAGCGAATGCTTTTTCATTTGATACCTTTCACAGGGCTGGCACGCAAAAGATCTTTGTCTCTTCGCGCGCAGCCCTTCTATTTTACTGAAAATGTTTAAACTGTGGTAAAAATGCCTGATTCGCCTCAAACATCTCACGCACCATGGTCTTAATCTCCGCCAGACTCAAAACGGCCGACGTCAGCGGGTCGAAATAACATGCCTGATAGATCTTCTGCGGGTCCCCGGTAATGATTCCCTCCACTGCCAGCTCCTCTATCCTTGCACTGATATTGTTCAGAAGCGCTAACTGCGCAGGCAGTTCCCCTACATGGATCGGTTCCAGCCCTCCTTTGGATGCCAATACCGGCACTTCCACGCAGCACCCTTTTGGCAGATTGTCAATCAATCCAAAGTTTCTTACATTCCCGTTAAATTTATACAGGGTGCCATCGCCGAACATGGCGTTAAAAATATATGCGGCATACTCGTTTCCCCGTTTCAGGTTCACCGCGTCATCCGCCCAATCCAAAAATTCCTGACGCCATGTGTTTTCCCTTTTCTCGTATTCTGTCTTTACCATGAAGTAATGACCCGGATTCCAGTTTAACCCATGTGTGCAATATTTTTCAATCAGATCCGGCCTTTTTCTGAACCATGCCACATACTCGGAAGCATGTCCGCTTGACTCCGTGACGTAATACCCCAGATGACGGAATATCTCGTTGCGCACAATCTCGTCCTGATAGTGCTCCTCTACCGCCTGCCTTATCAGCGGGTAGGCGTCTTCCCCCTTCCATCTGTAATCCAGATAGAACGCCTGATGATTGATCCCCGCACACAGATAGGTGATATCCTCCATATCCGCTCCGATCCATTTTGCAAGCATCTCGGCTGTCCCCTGTACACTGTGGCACAACCCCGTCACGTTAACCTTTGTCTCGCTCTGCATCACCCGGCAAAGCATCGCCATCGGATTTGTATAATTTAAAAATACCGCGTCCGGGCAATATGATTCAATGTCCCTGCAGATATCCAACATAACCGGCGCCGTCCGCAGCGCCCGGAAGATTCCCGCCGGCCCCCTGGTATCACCCACATTGATATCCACACCATACTTTTTAGGAATCGTCACATCATTGGCCCACACATGGATGTCCCCTACATTGATGGCGCTCACAACACCATCAGCCCCCTCCAGCGCTTCTATCCTGCTTTTTGTGGAAATGACCCGGGCCGGGTATTTCCCGGAAGCAATGATCTTCTCCACTGATTTTGTGGCATACATCAGTTTCTCATCATCAATATCCATCAGCGCAATCTCCGCATCCTGAAACACGGGAAACGTCATCAGATCACGAACCAGACTTCTGGTAAAGACCACACTGCCGGCGCCTATAAAAGCAATCTTCTTCATTGTATATCCAACCTTTCCCTAAGTAATATTTTTTTGTCAACCCTTCACCGCACTGTCCATTGCGCCCTGTACGAAATATTTTTGCAGAAACAGATAAATGATGATCACCGGTACAATCGCCACCACCGCGCAGGCGGCAGCGCCGTTCAAATCTGTCATCTGTTCCCCGAAAAACTGCTTTACCGTCAGCGTCACATTGTACATTTCCTTTTTTTGCAAAATATAGAGAGAATACCCGTACTCGTTCCAGCTCGTAATCGCCTGCATCAGTACCACCGAGGCCGTGACCGGCTTAAGCTGCGGCAGAATAACCGAAAAAAAGGTTCTCAAATTTCCGGCCCCGTCCATGTAGGCAGCTTCATCCAGGGACGCCGGTATTGCCGTAATAAAATTGGCATACATATAAATTGCCACCGGCAGTCCCAGCGCCGCGCCGACAGCGGTAATCCCCCAATAAGTGTTGACCGCCCGTATAGAAACCAGCGTTGAATAAATACCAACCACCATAGACATACCCGGTACCATCATCACTCCCAGCACGAATATTTTCACCGCCTTACTGAGACGGTTCCTATTCCGGGCCATGGGATAGGCCGCCAGACAGCCTGTTACCACTACGACAAACACCGTCCCTGCCGTAATAATAAGAGAATTTTTCATGGCGTTTATGATATGGCTGTGTTGAAATACCTTTCTGTAATTCTCCCAGTACAGTTCTGCCGGCAGGAGCAGTCTCGACGTATGGTCAGTCACCGGCTTTAAGGATGTGACGGCCACCACATAAATCGGGAGCAAATATACTGCTATAACGCATATTGCCACCACATACTTCCACCAATTTTTCCTCACATTACTTTTCGCGTTCAATCGTTTCACCTGTTCCTTCTGTTTTCCTGATCTCCACATACCAGGCGCCATCCCTGGCCATTCTACAAATCCTGCATTTTCCTCTCAAAATACCGGTTGCTCAGCAGGGAAAAGACCATAATTATGGTAAAAGTCACAATGCCTATCGCCGACGCATACCCTGCCTTTTCCGCCATAAAATACTGGCTGTTCAGATATGTCATCATGGAATGTGTCGTATAGTTCGGTCCTCCATTTGTCAGGGAAATAATGCCGTCAAACAGCTTCAGTCCACCGATCAGGTTGATCACCACTGCATTTGTCACAGCCGGCATCAGCATAGGCAGTGTGATGTAACGGAACCGGGCGAACCGTCCGGCTCCATCAATCGCTGCCGCTTCCACATACATCTGGGGAATATTCTGTATTCCAGAAAGATATATGATCATGGAGTATCCGGCAAACTGCCAGGAATTGATCAGTGTGATAAACATGGCTCCCCGTTTACCGTCTGCAAGCCAGTCCACCGCCTCTTTTCCAAAGATCCCCATCAGCTCGTTCAGGACACCTCTGTCATAAGCCAGGAAAAAGTACATGATATACCCCATAATCAATCCCGATATCATAATCGGCAGGTAGATAACCACCCGTACCAGACTGTTCCCCTTAAACCGGGAGTTCACAAAGAACGCCGCCGCCATTCCGATCAGATTCTGTAACAGCGTGGATCCGAATCCATAGATCATAGTATTGATAAGCGCTGTCAACAGCCGTTTATCCGAAAGCATGTCCGTATAATTGCGAATACCTGTAAAAACCTTGTCCGGCGAATAACCGTTCCATCTGCAGAGCGAGATATAAATCGTTTCTCCAAAGGGCCTGATGACAAAAAACAGAATCAGGCAGACCGCCGGTATATAAAAGCAGTTCATCTTTGCATTTCTTTTATCCATTTTCCGCAATCCTTTTATTCCAAAACACCATATTTCTCCAGATAATTTGTCTTAAGCTGCTGCATCCCGGCATTCACGCCGTTCTCTCCCGGATCCATAAATACCTCGATTACCGCGTCGCCCATCGCATTGAACATGCCTGTCGGGAAATACTCCCTGTCAAACAGGTTGTCGTAATAGATATCTCCCTCAAAAGCGCTCTGGCTTTCCACAAAAGCTTTATACGTCACATTTTCTGTGTTCATCCCTTCCAGTGCCGGCAGACCGCCGTCCGCTTCCATGACCCGGGTCGCTGTTTCCGGCTCAGCCAGATAATCCAAAAGCTGTTTTGCCGCATCCATTTTCTCCGTATCCTTCCAGATACCAAAGCAGCTTCCCTCACCGATCATATATTCCGACTTCCCGTCTTCCGAAGTGGAAGGAATCGGCATAATGCCAAGCTGCGCTTCCGGCGCGATAGTTACCACCTCAGCGATATTTACATCCGTATTGAATGCGGCCGTCCCTTCCCCAATCGCCGTCAGTGTCGCCGCATCATCTGCCGTGATCAGGTCGGCGTTAAAGTATCCTTTCTGTACCATCTCCGCAATCTCTGCCAGCACATAACTTCCGTTCGCATCCCAGTCAAAGCTGCCGTCCTTGAGGGCATCACCCGAAGGATATCTGCACCCCTGCGCCGTATAAAATGCCGGCGCCATCGCATTATAAAGCACTGCTGCCGTCCATGTGTCCTTGCCTCCAATATGAATCGGGTCAACGCCAGCGTTTTTCACCTTCTCACATGCCGTTTTAAAATCTTCCATTGTGCGGATCTCCTCCGCCTTCACGCCGGCCTTCTCAAGCACGGTTTTGTTATAAACGATCCCATTAAATTCCTGCGTGATCGGCAATACATAGATCTCCTCATTGTCATCCGAAATGACCGAGAGAATTGACTCATCTATCCTTCCATACCATGCCTCCCCGGTTAACGGCGTCAGGTATTCTTTATATCTTGCGATGGACCACCCGTGAGTTACAAAGACATCCGGCATTTCTCCCGAAGCCATTCTCGTTTTCATCACCGCCTCGTAGTCTGATCCGGGTGTAACCAGCTCGATACCGATACCTGTCTGCGCCGTGAAGTCATCCATAATCCCCCGAAACTGTTCCAGCGGTTCCCCTGTATATATCACTTCTACTTCCAGTGTCTGCCCGTCTGCCGCCTGATCCGGCGCCTCACTCTCCTGGCTGTTATCCGTCCCCGCTGCATTTTCCATCTGGGACTCCGCTTTTTCCTGCACAGGGTCTGGCTGCTGTCCCCCGCATCCCGCCAACGCACTGACCATAATCGCCGTCGTCATTCCCAACGCTGCAAATTTTCCAAATCTGTTTGCCATAATAAGTCCTCCCATTCCATATTTTTGTTCACTGCCTGTTATGTTATTTCTGTCTGTTCGGATATCCTGCATTTATTATATACGGAGCAGATATGGCAGACAGGTGTCATTTTTTGTAATCAGGAGCAGATTTTTTAACACACGCTGTAACAAAAAAAGCCTGTATGAAAATGTCCCTTGAATCTGTACATTTTCATACAGGCTTTTTTTCAATGCTTATTGCTGCTGCACATCCTCGGCCCACGCAAGCGCACATCTGACGGCGCGTTTCCATCCTTTTACAAGCTGTTCCCTGACCTTTGCCTCCATCGTCACATCAAACCGTTTTCCAAGCCGCCAGTTGGCGCAGATCTCCTCCTTATCCTTCCAGTAGCCCACTGAAAGTCCCGCCAGATACGCAGCTCCCAATGCCGTCGTCTCAATGCAGCTGGGCCTGTGCACCGTCTGCCCCGTGATATCCGCCTGAAACTGCATCAGAAAATCATTGGCGCTGGCGCCGCCGTCCACCTTTAACTCCGCCAGGGGTATCCCGGCGTCCACCTCCATTGCCTTGAGCACGTCCATAGACTGATAGGCAATGGATTCCAACACTGCCCTCACAAAGTGCTCCTTCTGGCAGCCCCGCGTAATACCTACCACAGTTCCCCTCGCATAAGGATTCCAGTAAGGCGTTCCCATACCCACAAAAGCAGGAACCACATATACGCCATTTGTGTCTGGCACACGCATAGCATACTTCTCCGAGTGCTGCGCTATTTTCATCATCCGCATCTCATCACGCATCCACTGTACCGCAGCACCCGCCACAAACACGCTGCCCTCCAAGGCATAGTCCGGCCGGATATCGTCTCCCGCCGCAATTGTGGTGAGAAGGCCGCTTGTCGAGGCAATCGCGGTGTGCCCCGTATTCATCAGAAGAAAACAGCCTGTCCCATACGTATTTTTCACCTGTCCGGGTTCAAAACAGCATTGGCCGAAAAGCGCCGCCTGCTGGTCTCCCGCAGCTCCGGCAATGGGAACAGGCGCGCCGAAAATACCTGCGTCGCTCTCGCCGAAAACCGTACCCGATGGCTTTACTTCCGGCAGCATCTGCCAGGGAATCCGTAGCATGGAAAGAAGCTCTTCATCCCATTCCAGCGTGTGGATATTATAAAGCATTGTGCGGGAAGCATTGGTATAATCCGTTACGTGAACCGCGCCCTTTGTCAGCTTCCAGATCAGCCAAGTGTCCACCGTGCCGAATAACAGTTCTCCTCGCTCCGCTCTCTCCCGCGCACCCTCTACATGATCCAAAATCCAGACAATCTTACTCCCGGAAAAATAGGCGTCCGGCACCAGCCCTGTCTTCGACCGTATCGTTTCCGTATAACCCCGGGCCTTCAACCCGTCGATAAATTCCGCTGTCCGCCGGCACTGCCAGACAATCGCGTTATATACCGGTTCGCCGGTTTCCCGGTCCCACACAATCGTCGTCTCACGCTGATTCGTGATCCCGATGCCGGCAATCTGCCCTGCATCCACGCCGATATTCGCCATGGCCTCGATTGCCACGGCAAGCTGGGAAGCCCATATTTCGCGCGGGTTGTGCTCCACCCATCCGGCCTGCGGGTAGATCTGGGTAAATTCCTTCTGCGCCATACTGCAGACCGTTCCGCTTCTGTCAAATAAAATACAGCGGGAGCTGGTCGTGCCCTGATCCAGCGCCATTATATATTTTTGCATAACTGCCTCCACATTCTGCATATGCCAGCCGTTCCAAGTTCCCGTACATATCTGTTTCGCGGCTGATGATTATAAGTTTTTTTAAGTATATAATAGCCGCGGCCGAAAAACAATCTTCCATTTTTGTAAAAAAGTACTATAATAGTTCAAAGTGAGCATTATTTTAGAGAGAGGAACCTATATATGAGTATCTCAGTCGTATTACAGCAAATGGTTATTATCTTCCTTCTGATCGGCATTGGCATGATTCTTTTCCGGCGGGGAATGCTCTCGGAAGAAGGCTCCAAACAGATCTCCGGCCTGATTATCAATGTCACCAACCCGGCCCTTTTAATCTGTTCCGCCCTGGAGGACGGTCCCAAAGCCTCTCTCGCGGAACTGGGGATCGCCTTAGCCGCCTACGCTGTCGTTTTTGTCCTTTTGATCGGTATCGGCTTCCTCCTCCCCTATGTGCTGCGTGTGCCGAAAGGCTTTCACTATGCCTACCAGATGCTGACTGTTTTCGGCAATGTGGGCTTTATCGGTATCCCTCTCGCCTCCGCGGTTCTCGGCAGTGAATCGCTGATTTTTGTATCCATCTTTAATCTGCTCTTCAATCTGCTGATTTACACCTTCGGCGTCTCCCTTCTCCAGAGAGCCGCTGCAGGGCATGCCGCAGAAGACGCGGCTGCTGCCTTGCAAAGGGAGGAAAACCCGACGGCTCCGGCAGACCAGACCGGCTCTGGCCGCCTGAAGAAGCTGGTCAACGCCGGTACGATTTCCGCTGCGGCTACCATCTTTTTTTATCTTGGCAATTTCCGCGTGCCTGTCATTGTATCTTCCACCCTCACCTACGCCGGGCGGGCAACCACGCTCTTATCCATGCTGGTTCTCGGCGTCTCCGTGGCGCAGATGGCGCCAAAAGATATTTTCTCCCACCCGAAGCTCTATGCGTTTACCCTGCTCAGGCAGGTTCTTGTCCCCATCTGCTGTGTCTTGCTGATGAGGGGATTTATAGGCAGTAAACTGATCCTGAATACCATGCTTCTGATGACTGCGGTTCCCGCTGCCAATATGCCCCTTATGCTCGCCAAACAGATGGATATGGAAACTGAAGCCATCTCCCGGGGTATTATCCTGACGACCATCTTAAGCCTTGTGACGGTACCGTTAGCCTGTCTGTTCCTCGTCCCTTAAAAATCGAGACACGGATTGCAAAACTTCCTGACGGCGTAAACAGCCTGTCCCTGCCGAACCGTTTCCCTTCTTTCGACATAAAATAGAGTAAAACGACATAGGATATTAAATGTATGTATTTTTTACTCCTTATTTTACTTCTGGCCGCCCTTCTGGGCTGTATCTTCTTTCAGTACCGGCGGAAAAAGATTATCTGTAAAATCAATTCCATGGACTGCTGTGCAAAATGTTCCCTTTTAAATGAGCTGGTATACCCCTTCGGTTACGATTTTCACTGCGACTGCGGATTCTTCTCCTCCACAGTGGACGCGCCCCAGAAACTGGCCGGATACACTTGGCTCTACGACTATATGGCGCCGCGCTTCCAGATGGTCTTTGACTCCCTGCCGATCTATTTCGATTACCGCGGCAGAACCTGGCTGATTGAGTTGTGGAAAGGACAGTATGGCATCAATACCGGGGCCGAAATCGGCATCTACCACGCCGATCACATTATTCCCGAAAGCGACTATAAAAAAGCCTGGTTCTCCTGTGCAGAGGAAAGCGAAATGCTCGACTGCTCCTTCCAGCTTTGTAAGCACGGAAAAGAGTGTATCTGTAATTCCGGGCGCCACTGGTGGCTTACCGCCTTCCTCGTAGGATGCTTCTCCAGACCTTCCTGCCTTACTATGGAGTCCTGCATCAGCTTCCCCAACAGGGAAATGCTCTATGCTTTTGTGGACGGCCTAAAGAGAGCCGGTTACCCGGAAGAGTGCCTGGCCGTCAGGGGGCTTACCGTCTGCTTTGTCTTCCACAAAGATCCCACAAAATATAACTGCATAACACGTTTCTTTAGAAGTTTCTCCCAGTGGAAAAACAAGATTTTCTGCAGGCTGTATCTGTGGGTTACCAGACCCTTCCAATGCACCGAGGACCGCATTTTATACTTGTATTTTTATCTCCCCGCAGCCTTTCGGAAGCTTCTTCGACTGCACAGATTTCATAAGCGCTGTCACAGGCGCTATAGCAGGAGGGCCTGACCATGAGTGTCTCCTCGCGGCTTGACCACGCTTTTCAAAGCGCTCCCGTCCTGCCTCTTACGAACCGCTCCCGCTATATCCTGATGAGCGACTGCCACAGAGGTATTGGAAACTCTTCCGACAACTTTTTAAAAAACCAGCACCTGTATTTTGCTGCGCTGGAACATTACTACAGACAGGGATTTACCTATATTGAACTTGGGGACGGGGATGAGCTGTGGGAAAACAGAGGCATGAAAAATATTATTGATGTGCACAACAATGTCTTCTGGCTCTTCAAACAGTTCTACCAGGAAAACCGGCTTTATCTTCTCTATGGCAACCATGACATCGTAAAGCGGAAAAAGGGCTACCCCGCCAAAAGCTGCGATACTTATTTCTGTACGCAGTCCCAGCAGATGCAGCCCCTCTTTCCCTCCCTCTCCTTTTATGAGGGAATCATTCTGACAACAGACCTGCTGCCGGGCAGCAGGTCCCATGTGTCACTCTATCTGACGCACGGACATCAGGCCAGCCTGCTAAACTCTACGTTCTGGCCTCTTTCCCGGTTCCTTGTCCGCTATATCTGGCGGCCGCTCGAAAATCTGGGCATACTGGATCCGACCAGCGCCGCCAAAAACTATTATATCAAAAATGGCTGTGAAATGCGTTTAAATCAATGGGCGCAGGAAAACCACCGCATTCTGATTACCGGGCACACACACCGTCCCATTCTGCCCACAGGGCCCGCCCGCTACTACAACACAGGAAGCTGCGTCCACCCCCGCTGTATCACATGTATTGAAATAGAGCGCGGTTTTATGACTCTTGTAAAATGGAGTATGAACGCCCGCCCCGACAGCACCCTCTATGTGGCACGGGAAATAATATCCGGGCCCGTGCCCCTGTTATAACGTTTCTTTTCACAACTTATACAATCTGCACCTTAATCATATTTGTGGTGCCTGAAATTCCAATCGGCACCCCGGAAGTGATAACTGTCAGGTCATCCTTCTTTAAAAGCCCCTTCTTCTCCGCCGCGGCAATCGCTTTGTCAAAAAGCACATAGGCATCCTTTTCCTCCTTAATCAGCAGGGGCGTTACGCCCCATGTCAGGGAGAGCTGCCTGCACACCTTTTCTGTGGTGGCGCAGCTTATGATATCACTCTTTGGACGGTAGCGCGATATCATTCTGGCGGATCTGCCAGACTTTGTTACCGTCACAATGGCTGTTGCATTCAGATCGAGGGCCGTTGTGCAGGTCGCATGGCAGATCGCGTCTGTCACATCGGGATTTGCCTCCCGCTCCAGAAGGAAAAAGCGCTTTCTGTAATCCACATCCCGCTCAGTGCGCTCCGCAATTTTAACCATGGTTTTCACCGCTTCCACAGGATAGGAGCCTGCTGCCGTCTCTCCCGAGAGCATGATTGCACTTGTGCCATCATAAACCGCATTGGCCACGTCCGTAGTCTCCGCCCGGGTAGGTCTCGGATTCTTTATCATGGATTCCAGCATCTGGGTAGCGGTGATGACCTGTTTGCCCGCACGGTACACCTTCTTGATGATCTCCTTCTGAATCACCGGCACATCCTCGTAGGGAATCTCAACGCCCATATCCCCTCTGGCCACCATAATACCATCGGATACTGCCACAATGTCATCAATGTTTGCCACGCCCTGCGCGTTTTCAATCTTGGATATGATCTTGATATCCTCGCCGCCGTTTTTCTCAAGAAGCTTTCGAAGCTGCATGATGTCTTCCTTTTTCTGCACGAAGGAGGCGGCGATAAAATCCACGTCCTGCTCTATGCCAAAGAGAATATCTTCCCTGTCCTTATCGCTGATATAAGGCATGGACAGATCCACATCCGGCACGTTGACGCCCTTGTGGTTGGATACCACACCTCCATTAATTACGCGGCAGACGATGTCGCTCTTATCTACTTTTTCCACCTTCATCTCAATCAGGCCGTCGTCAATCAGTACGCGCATACCCACCTCCAAATCCTCATAGAGACGGTTATAGGTTACACTCACTTTATCCTTTGTACCTTCTACCTCGTCAGCGGTCAGAGTAAAGAGCTGCCCCTCCTCCAGAACAACCTTTCCCTCCTTAAAATTCTTTACACGGACCTCCGGCCCCTTTGTATCGAGCAGGATTGCCACCGGCATACCCACTTCCTTCCGAAGTTTCTTTACCACATCCATCCTTCTCTTATGGTCTTCGTGAACACCGTGGGAAAAATTGCACCTGGCAACATTCATCCCCGCCAGCATCATCTGCCGCAGCACTTCCTCGTTGTCCGTGGACGGCCCAAGGGTACATACAATCTTTGTTTTTCGCATAATTACCTCCGTTCCTTTATCTATATTTATATTATTACCTATTCTAATCCCGTAACCGTTTTTTACTCTCAAAGCATGCCCATATTATAACATCAAACAGACGTCATAGCAAAAATCAATTAAGGGAATGAGCCGGGAAATGGAAAAACGGGATAGTCAATCAAAACAAAACGTGATAGACTGAATAAAATCGACTTAAGGAGAATTTGACTTTGGATACAAGAACCAAACGCCGGTGGCAGCTCGGATGTCTTGCCTTTCTCACCCTGCTGCTCTTGTTATGCATATATCCCCAATATCAAAACAACGCCTCTGCAACGCTTCTGCTTCCAGAGAACAGCGATCTGCCGAATCTGCGCCTTCCAAAAGGAGAAATCATCACAGGCTGGGAAAAGGAAGATACCCTTTACTTTTTTCTCCCCTCCTACGTTTCACTGGACAGGCTTTCCCTGGGAAGAGGTTTAAAGTGGGCCGACACCTACGACAACACACTGCGGTATGATATTACCCGGACTGTTCTTCTTCGCCCCAACGGTGGGGCAGCGGAAATCTCCAAGAAAATATGTTTCAAACACTCCTCCAATGTTTATACCATCTTTATGGACCTAAAAGGAAACACGCTGGACGCCATTACTAAGGACGGTTTCATTGAGACGGAGATCACGGTGTTTTCCCCCGACGGCAACACTAACTGCCACGCCGCATCCGGGCTGGTAAAAGGCCGTGGTAACTCTACCTGGGAGCTGGACAAAAAGCCTTACTATTTGAAATTGTCAGAAAAAGCCGGGCTTTGTGGCCTGGATCCCGGAAAAAACTGGATTCTTCTCGCCAATGCTTATGAGGCGACCAAGCTTTCGAATAAACTTCTTTATGATTTTTCGAAGGCTGCGGGACTACACTATTCTGTGGATTCAGAATGGGCTGATCTATACATTAACGGAGAATACCGCGGCAATTATCTCGTCTGTGAAAAAATAGAAGTCCGCAGTCAGGTCGTAGACATCGCCAACCTTGAAAAGGAAAACGAGAAAGTATATCAGTCATGCGAGCCCTTTGTGGAAGAAAATCAAAGAGGCTTTCTTACTGACCAGTCTCCCTCTAATATTACCGGCGGCTACCTTCTGGAAAAGGACACTACGATTGCCGACTCTCCCTGCGGCTTCATAACTGACGGCGACAAATGTTTTGTCATTAAATCTCCGAACAACGCTTCCCTTGAGGAGGTTTCCTATATCAGATCTTGTTTTCAAAACATTGAAGACCTGATGCGCGAGCAGGACGAGCGTCTGCTGCAGCATATTGACGCCGACTCTTTCGCCAGACGGTACCTGATCGAGGAAATTGCGTTAAATTCGGATGCCTTTATCACCAGCTGCTTTTATTATAAAGAGCGGAATAACGATAAAATTTACGCAGGTCCCGTCTGGGATTACGATGCCGTGCTGGGGGAATCAAACACCATAGATTATGAGGAACTGGGCAATGTCTGGTTAAATTACGATGAGACCACCGTCCTTTCCATGGGTGATTACCGCTCTACCATCGCCGTTCTCAACTGGGAGGCGGATTTTCAGAGTATACCCGCATATATGGACGTTGTTAAGCAGGCATACAAAGATATGCAGCCACAGCTTGAAGATCTTCTGTATCATCGAATTGATGCTGCCGCCGCACATGTAAAACAAGCCGTTGCCCTCGACAGTTTCCGCTGGAATTACGCCGAGAGCCATGCCGGCCATTACACCTCTTTCGACAATAACATCCGCTACATGAAATTCTATCTGGCAAAACGGATGAACTTCCTGAACCGAAAATTCAGCATGGAAGAATTGGTATATGAGGACACAGCCGACACGCTGCACGAAATCACGTGTAAAGCAGAAAGCGGCGATATAGAATTTTCAGTCATGGAGGGCACCCTTCTCCATACAGACGATCTGCCGGAATACGACACCGAAAAATATGCCGGGTGGATCTACGAGTGGGACCGCACGCCGGTATCCGAATATCTTCCCGTATATGAAGATATGACACTGCTTTTAGACCCGCTTCCCGAAACGGAATAAAGACCACATTTTCAAAACAAAACCGGGAGAAGGCCGCTCAGTGCCTTCTCCCGGTTGTCATTTTACTTATCAAATCCCACAGAACGTAAAGCTAAACTCCACTTTCCCGCTCACGTCCAGATGATACTCCGGGTGAACCGGCGCGCCCCAACTGTCGTCGCCGCCGACGCCCATCTGCTCTTTCGCCACGCGCACCACCGTGTAGTGCACAGGAGGCAGTTCGTAAGGATGCCTTGCATTTTCTATCTCATGAGGCGTGTATGGCAGCGCCGAAAAACTCAGGTTATCCCCCCTAAAGAGCATACCGCGCCCACGCATGTCTGTCACCTTCGCCCAGCGCACCTTTGTCTTATTGCCGCACTCCTGGGGCACGAGATACGCCGCCATATTGTCGGACACCTGATTGCGATAGACGCCCAGCTTCGCACCCTGATCCCTGTCTGTGTAAGTCTCTTCCGGGCCGTTACCATACCACTCCAGCCGGTCGTAATCCGCGTTCAGTTTAAACAGCACGCCAAACTCCGGCATGTCAGTCAGTCCCTCCACCGGGTCATAGGAAAGCGTTGTCTGCACGCTACCGTCCCCGTACACCCGGTACGTCAGCCGACAGGTCGACGCCGGCGTCGTATTGAGATCGTACAGGTAAGACACGCTGACATGATCCGCTTCCTCGCTGACTTGCGGATTTTCAAAATCTTCCCCGTCTTTGTTCAGTCTTCCTCCGGGCTTTCTGCACGATGCGTAAAGGCTTGCCAGTTTCCACTGACCCTGCCTTGCCATCATATGATTGCCCGTATCGTTGTCCGTAGGCGCGCGCCAGAAATTCGGCCGTGGAATCTCTTCAATCAGCTCCTTGCCCGCATAACGGTAGGAAACCATGCCGAAAGAAGAAATTGCACCCGCAGGCTCTGAGAACAGTACGTCAAAATGCTCTCCCCGGACACCCACATTGTCATTGCCCCGTATAATGGTAAGCGGTTTCTTCTGATCCTCCGCAGGCGCGTCCACTTTTCCGACCACCGCCTGCCCGAAAGCCACTTCGTGCCCCGCCTTCGCCCACAGCGTATCTTCTTTTAAGAGGAAAGAAACCGTCACGGCATACTCGCCGGGCTCCTCCGGCAAGGCAAAAGGCGCAGGGTAATTCTGTCTGCCCTCAGGTTCTACGTCGATCCCCGTAAGCTCCTTTTGCTCCACAATAACGCCGTCCCGCAAAAGCACTGCCACGCAGCGGAAACCATTCGTTGAAACGAAGAGGTTTTTATTCCACACCTCAAACCCATCCTTTTCTACAGTCACCGAAATATTCTGATAGTTATATTTCACCGCCTGCATCTTGGGCGAAGCTTCCCGCTCCCCGCCATAGGCGATACCGTTGCCGCTGAAATTATAGTCCGTAGGCCGCTCCCCGAAGTCGCCCCCGTAAGCCTGGAACCACTTTCCGTAACGGTCTTTTTTGTATATGCTCTGGTCAATGTAATCCCAGATAAAACCGCCCTGATAAGCGGAGTTTTCTTTGTCCGCCAGATCCGTGTACTTATGCATCGCGCCGCAGGAATTACCCATGGCATGCGTGTACTCACAGCAGATAAAAGGCTTGCCGTCGCCGTTTGCCAGATACTCCTCAATGTCAGCCACTTTCGCGTACATGCGGCTCTCCATATCGGAGGAATCGTTGTAGCGCCTGTCATTGAATACGCCCTCGTAGTGTACCAGCCTCGTATCATCCAGCTTGCGGAAAAGCTCCGACATCTCGTAAATCGTCTCGCCGCCAAAGGACTCGTTGCCCACGGACCAGATCAGCACCGCCGGGTGGTTTTTGTCCCGGTGATAGCAGGAGCGGATGCGGTCGTACATCATCTCCTTCCACTCTGCCTTATCGTCCGGCACCACGAAGGACATGTCCTTTTTCCCCTTCAGGTAAGCGTCCCATGTGCCATGGGATTCCAGATTGCTCTCCGCGATCAGATACAGCCCATAGCGGTCGCAAAGTTCATAGAGCCGCTCGTCATCGGGATAGTGGGAGGTACGGATCGCGTTGATGTTGTTGCTCTTCATGGTCACAACATCCTTTACCAGCTCTTCATAGGAGACATGTCTGCCCGATATGGAACTGAAATCGTGACGGTTCGTGCCTTTAAATACAATACGCTTCCCATTTAACAGCATCCGGCCATCCTTCATTTCAAATTTGCGGAAACCGACTGCCTGTGAAATATATTCAGCCGTCCCGCCGCTTTCACCGCAGCATCTGATTTCCAGCTGATATAAACAAGGATTCTCCGCGCTCCAGAGCCTGGGCTTCTCAACCGCTTCCTCAAAAGCAAATTCGCCGCCCGCTTCCGTTTTCTGCTCTTTTTCAAACAGCGTCTCGCCGCCATCCTTTAGGCAGAATCTGTAAACGCCGTTTCCTTTTACCTTGCAGCATACAGACAGCTTCGCCCGGTCAAAGCCTTCCCCCTCAAACAGGGTCTTCACCGTCAGATCTTCCACATGCGCGGCGGGAACCGCATACAGGTACACGCTTCTATAGATACCCGAAAAGCGGTAAAAATCCTGATCCTCGCACCAGCTTGAGGAAGTCCATTTATAAACCTGTACTGCCAGTTTGTTTTCCCCGTCTTTCAGATAAGGTGTGAGGTCAAATTCGGAAGGGGTAAAGCTGTCCTCGCTGTAGCCCACATAGGCGCCGTTGCACCAGAGGGCCATCCCGCTCTCCACGCCTTCAAACACAATGCGTATTTCCTGTCCGCACATATGTGCCGGGACTTCAAAATACTTCACATAGCTCGCCACGGGATTGAACCGTTCCGGAATCTCCCCCGGCACAAGTTCTTCCCTGCCGTCCCACGGGTACTGCGTATTGACATACTGAGGAATGTCGTACCCCTCCATCTGGATATGCGCCGGCACACGGATATCCGCCCAAGGCCTGCAGTCATAGCTTTCCTGTTCAAACCCCTTCACGGCGGAATCTATGTTTTCCGCATAAGAGAATTTCCATATGCCGTCCAGCGACTGTTTCAGGCTGTTTTCTCCCCGCACGGCTTCCTTTTCATTGGCATACAGGTTTAATGCCGCATGCGCCGGAAGCACATTGTCCTTAAAAAACTGAGGATCTTTTATTTTATCATAGTCAGATTGCGTCATATTATTATTTTACTCCTCTCCCATTTGTTGTAACAAAGGTGCCAAAAGCACCCAAATACCCAGATGTTTTTGACACCTTATTGTCCGAAAATCATTCTGCTGCTCCGCCGTGCCCATTCGCAAAATCGCTGCTTTCTTTTTGCTCATGTTCGTGCTTTCACCCTATAGATACATAGCAATTCAGCCTCACGAAAGCAAGCTTTCTCCGGCATATCTGCCATGTATCTGCACGGCTCATTGCTTCCGTCACTTCACCGCGCCGGTGATACCTTCCGCGAACGCGTTCTGCAGGCAGAAGAATACGACTGCAGTGGGCAGTGTACAGATCAGCACCGCAAGCATCAGCATACCGTAGTCCGTCACATAACCTTCCGTCAGGTTCGCCACCACCATGGGCATTGTCTGACTGGTCGCATCCGTCATGATTACCTTCGGCCAGAGATAACTATTCCATGCGTTCATAAACGTGATCGTCATAGCCGCCGCGTAGGTCGATCTCATGGTCGGGATAAACATCTGGAAGAAAATGCGTATCTCGGACAGTCCGTCAATTCTCGCCGCCTCCATAATATCGTGCGGGAACGATCTCGCGCTCTGTCTAAACATCATAATCAAAAACGGCGTTGAAATCGTCGGCAGGATAAATCCGATCGTCGTATTTAACCATCCCGCTTTTGAGCACATCTGGAACAGCGGAATCATGGTCGCCACAAAGGGCACCATCATTGCCAACAGGATAATGCTCATCAGTATATCCTTGCCCTTATCATGGAAAATTTCAAATCCGTAACCTGCCAGGGAGCTGACCAGAAGAGATACAATCGTCAAAATGGCTGCATACTTAAAAGAGTTCCCAAAAGCTCTCCCGATATTCTGCGTCGCCAGCAGATTGTTCAAATTCTCCATAAAATAGCCGCCCGGAATCAGCCGCCCGGAAACAACGTCCGCGCTCTTGTTCGTCGCCGCGCTTACCATCCAGTACAGCGGAAACACAGAGATAAAAGATACGATACACAAAAACAGGTACATACCGAATTTTCTCAATTTAATCACGCTTATCACCTACTTTCATCTGCAGGAATGCCAGAACGGCAACCAGAACCAAAATTAAGAAGGACATTGCCGCCGCATAGCCGAAGTTCGGCACATACTTAAATGACATATCGTATATGTAATGCGACATCGTGATCGACGTATTCGCCGGACCGCCGTTTGTCAGGTTGACCGACTCGTCAAAGAGCTGTAACGTGCCGTTCGTGGACATGATCGCCGTCAGCAGAATCGTAGGCTTTAAGAGCGGCACCGTAATCTTAAAGAAGGACTGTACCGCAGACGCACCGTCGATTTTAGCCGCTTCGTACACGGAATACTCAATATTCTGCAGACCAGACAGATAGAACACCATATTATATCCCGTCCACCGCCACAGCAGCGCGATGATGATAACAATACGCGCGCTCGTCGTGTTCGTCAGAAATGCGTAGGGCTGATCCAAAATACCAAGCTTTACAAAAAGCAGATTAATCAGACCGTTATTGGCAAACAGGGAACGGAAGATAATAGCGTATGCCACCAGCGAAGTCGCGCAGGGCAGGAAAATCATCGTCCGAAAAAGCCCCTTGAATCTCAGATCCTTGTTATTCAGTATAGACGCCAGAATCAGCGCAAAAATCAACATCACCGGCACCTGAATAATCAGGTAGAAAAATGTATTTTTAATGGATTGTACAAACACCGTATCCTGAAACATTCTAACGTAATTTGTGACACCGGCCCACTTCATATTCGCGCCGATACCCGTCTTAAATGATAACAGCAAGGCTCTGAACATCGGCACGAAACTCATAATAAAGATCAAAACAGCGCCAGGAGCGAGAAATACCCATCCCGTCAAATTCTGTTTTTTGCTAAGCGTCATTTTTTTTGACTTGCTCAAAAAAACCCCTCCTTCTCTATCGTTGGAGTAAAAAAGGGGAACAGCTTACAGAAGCTATTCCCCTGTGTTAGGTGTTACTTATTTAGAAACCTGCACGGCTTATTGCTTACTGCATGTTGAAGTTAATCTGCTGCTCAGCGTTCTGGAGCTCGGTCTCAAGATCCGCACCGCTGATATAGTTGGTGATAGCTGCTGCAACCGCGTTACGTGCTTCGTAGTAGTATGCGCCTGTGATGTTGGTCGGAACCTTGGTTGCGAAATCAACGATCTTAGCGGAAACTGCATCGCCGCCAAAGAACTCGTTAGGCTCGCCGTATGCGCTGGAATCACCTGCGGGTGCCCATGTTGCCAGAGCGCCGCTGGGAAGGATGTTGTCATACAGCTCGTTGCTGCCTGCGAATGTGCTTGCAAGGAAGTCACATGCCAGATCCGGGTTCGCGCACTTCGTGGTTACTGCCCAGGAAGAACCGCCGTTGTTGGAGTAGTTGGTTGCGTTTGCTGCGCCTACAAGGCTGGGCATATTGGTGATCGCCCAGTTACCCTTCTGGTCTTCTGCGGTCTGGATGGAAGCCATGATCCAGCAGCCGTTGATGGTTCCTGCTACGTTGCCGCTTACGAAATCGCCTACGTACTCATCCCAGCTGTTCACCTCGGTAAGCACGCCCGCATCCTTCAGGCTCTTGTAAGTCTCCATAACGGTCTTTAAGGTATCGTTGCCAACGATGTTCGCCGTGCCGTCCTCGTTGAAGAGGGAAGCGCCTGCGGACTGCATCATCATCATAATCAGGTCACACTCGCCTGCCTGCATGGAGATGAGGGGCTTGCCTGTTGCTTCCAGAACCTTCTTGCCGTTTTCCATATACTGGTCAAACGTAATATCTGTAAAATCGTCGATGGTCAGGCCTGCCTGCTCCAGAAGATCCGTGCGGTAGCAAGCTACAACTGCGCCGTTATCAAAAGGTACGCCGTAGTTCTTGCCGTCGATTACGGAGTATGCTGTCTTACCTGCTGCAAACTGGGAATAATCAATTCCGCTGTTGGTCAGGTCCATGCATAAATCGGGGAACGCAAGCACGTTTTTCTGGAACGCGTTATCCTGCATCAGGAAGATGTCAGGCAATGTGCTCAGATCGCCGGAAGTAGCCGCTGTGGTAATCTTGGTCTGGATATCGTCCCAAGGGGTCTCTACTACATTCAGCTTGAAGTTCGGATGATCTTTCTGGTAAACTTTCTCTGCCTCGTACATAGCATTCAGGTTAAATGCCGGGTCCCAGCACCATACGGTCAGTGTCTCATCGCCGCCTGCTGCCGCTGCATCTGCCGCGGGAGCTTCCTCAGCCGCGCCGCTGTCCGCCGCAGGAGCTTCCTCCGCCGCACCGCTGTCCGCCGCGGGAGCCGCAGGGGTCTCAGCGGAACCGCCGCCGCATCCAACCAGTGAAAGAACCATGGTAGATGCCAGTAAAGCTGCTAAAATCTTTCTTTTCATTTCTGTTTCCTCCCATTCTTTCTTTTTGTGCACATTGTGCACTAACTTTTTCTTTTCCCCTCAGTCTCTAAATGCGTTTCGTCAATTTGTATATTCATCGCGCGTTTTTTGACTGATTGTATATGCATTATAACTCCACCCGCCGTCTGTTTGTGATCGTTAAAAAACAAAAAAGATGCAAATTCGACCATTTGAATCCAGCTTAAACGTTTACGTTATTGAATTTATCTAAAATACTGAAAAACACAATCTTTTTATCAGTCTGAAATTTACCATCCCTTATATGCGGAAATCTTATAATCGAGCAGCTTCGCCTCATAATTTTCCGGGTGGATCTTCCACTGGTAAGGCGTAATATTGAGTACTTTCTTAAAGTTCCTGTTAAAAGTGGACACCGACTGGAAACCGCACCGCTCCGCCACCAGTTCCATACTGTCCGTGTGTTTCTTCATATATTCACACGCCATCTGCACACGCACCAGATTCAGGTAATCAGAAGGCGTCATATTCATAATCTTCTGGAACACCCTGCGGAAATGCGTTTCCGACATATGGCTCTCCTGCGCCAGATCCCCAATCGTCAGCTCCTCCGCATAATGCGCGCCGATATAATGCAGCGCGAAGGAAATCTGGGATGCACCGCGGCTCTGCTTCCTGACCCTGACCTGTTTCCCCTGATTCATGCGGGCTATATTCATAAGCAGAGACCACTGGAGCCCTTTCACACTCTCTGTGTAAAAATCCTTCTTATAGCGCATTTCGTCCATAATGCTTTTGATCAGTTCCGCTGTCTCCGGGTACTGCGAAGCATCCACCGCCCATGCACGGCTGTTGATAACCGCACCCAGATCCTCCGCGTAGAGAGAATCCTCCCTGTAAACTTCTCTCAGAAACGCTTCCACATCAATAAACAAATACTCCCAGCTGCTCAGGGAAAAGCTGTCACTCGCCGTATTGTGCGGAAAATTTTTCGGGATTATGGTGATCATATCCGGCTTGTAAGGAATAGTCTGTTCATCCAGGACCATATCCCCGATCCCGTCATAGCAGAATCCGATTTCCATATAATTATGAAAATGCAGGGAATCCATGCCGTACGGGCGGACCCACGCTTCGCCGAGAAGAGCCATGCACGGCTCGTTCTGTGGGATCTCATAATATCGGTATTCAATTTCTTTCTTCTTTCCCGCCATAGGTAATCTTCCCCCATTCGGACTGGCCAGACTTTTTACTATACCATAATTTCATCAGTATTTTTATATCATACCCTATATCAGCAGGAAACACAATCCGAAGGAATCCCCAGATAGCATAAACCCGTAAACAGGATGTCCCCGGCGGTGGAGCGCCGGGGAAACATCCATTCAGGTAAGTAATGTATAATGAGGGATATAGGCTTACTCCACGTCCTGCAGCGCGTCAAAATCTTCCTCGCCGGTACGGACTTTGACAACCTTATCCACGTTGTAGACAAAAATCTTGCCGTCTCCGATGTGCCCGGTAAAGAGCGCTTTCTTTGCCGCCTCCACCACCGTATCCACCGGGATCTTGCTGACTACCACCTCGACCTTTACCTTCGGAAGCAGGGTTGCGTCCATCTCTACGCCGCGGTATTTCTCGCCCGCGCCCTTCTGGATGCCGCATCCCATTACCTGCGTGACCGTCATGCCCGTCACGCCCAGATCGTTCATTGCCTTGCGAAGCTTATCGTATCTGGATAGTTTCGCAATAATAGCCACCTTATACATACCCGTAGCGGAAGCCATAGGCACCTGCGCCACCTTTACCGCCGCTTCTTTCTGTACCGCGGAAGCTGCGTCGTAATCTTCCACGCCGAGACTGGTGTTTTCATTTACATCCATAACCATCGCACCGGAAACATCCATAATGCTGAATCCTGAGTACGCGGAAGCAAGGCCGTGCTCGGTCGCGTCCAGACCGACGATTTCCTCTTCCTGGGAGGCGCGCAGCCCTACCGTTGCCTTGATTACCAGAAATACAATGGTAATCGTCACCGCAGTCCATGCCGCCACCGAGGCAAATCCGATTAACTGCAGTCCCATAAGTTTGAAACCGCCGCCGTAAAACAGACCTACGAGTTCTGTTCCCGAAGCATCCGCAATGGAATATCCCGGCGCGGAATTTGTCGCGAAAAGACCTACCGAAAGGGTTCCCCAGATGCCGTTCATCATATGTACCGCCACCGCGCCCACAGGGTCGTCAACACGCAGCTTATAGTCCAGGAACCAGACCGCAAACACCACGAGCAGCCCTGCTACCGCGCCGATCACAATCGCGCCGAAAGCGTCCGTCACATCACAGGGTGCGGTGATTGCCACCAGACCTGCCAGCGACGCGTTCAGGCACATGGAAACATCGGGCTTTCCGTACTTAAGCCATGTAAAGATCATACACACTACGGTCGCCACCGCGGGCGCAATCGTCGTCGTCACAAAGATGGAACCGAGCTGCTCCACGCTAGTCGCCGCCGCACCGTTGAAGCCGTACCAGCCAAGCCAAAGGATAAACACGCCAAGCGCGCCAAGCGGAATGCTGTGTCCGGGGAAAGCGTTAACCTTAGTGATCTTTCCGTTTTTATCCGTATTGAATTTGCCAATGCGGGGTCCCAAAATCTTTGCGCCGATCAATGCGGAAATACCGCCCACCATATGGATCGCGCAGGAACCCGCAAAGTCGTGAAAACCGATCTGTGCAAGCCAGCCGCCGCCCCAGATCCAATGCGCCTCAATCGGGTAAATCAACGCCGAAATCACACCGGAATAAATACAGTAGCTCAAAAACTTTGTCCGCTCCGCCATCGCCCCGGAGACAATTGTCGCCGTGGTTGCGCAGAACACCAGGTTAAATACGAAGTTCGACCAGTCAAAGCTCTCATATGCCGTAAAAATGTCGAACCCGGGCTTTCCGATCAGCCCGACCATGTCCTCACCGAGCAGCAGACTGAAACCGATCAGAATAAACACCACCGTACCGATGCAGAAATCCATCAGATTCTTCATAATGATGTTTCCCGCATTCTTCGCCCTGGTAAATCCCGTCTCCACCATCGCAAACCCTGCCTGCATCCAGAACACCAGAGCAGCGCCGATCAGAAACCAGACGCCGAAAATCTGTCCGTTTAAAACCTCCATCATTTCTTCCATAATATTTTCCTCCTCGTCATTGAAGCATCGTCTGACGTATAAGCAGACTCGAAATGCTCCGCATTTCTCGTTTACGGTACTTGCCGTAAGGCTTATACGCACAAAAGAAGGCGCCTTGAGTTTCCTCAAAGCGCCTTTGCTTTACGTCTTGCATTGTAGCACCGTCATTTTACTGTGTCAAGCGTTTCCTGTATATATGTATTATTGTATACAATTAAATACAATTTATGCTTTTCTCCGTCTCCCCAAATTTACCTGCGCAAAAATCACCGCCGCAAATACCAGCACGCACCCCAGAATCTCCCGCCCGGTCATGGTCTCATGCAAAAGCAGCATCCCCGCCAGCACAGAGAAAACCGACTCCAGGCTCATTAGCAGGGAGGCAATGGCGGGATTGATCCCGTTCTGCCCTACGATCTGCAGCGTGTAGCCCACGCCGCAGGACATTACACCGGCATACAAAATCGGAATCCACACGTCCATGCCGCTAAGAGACTGCAGCCACGCCGCAGCTCCCATCTGCGGTATCTCCACGCCAATCATCGGAATCAGCCCCCACGCGCCGCACACAAAAAACTGAATACACGCCATACGCACCCCGTCCACCAGCGGCGAAAAGTGGTCAATCACCATAATATGCACAGAAAAGCAGACCGCGCACAGAAGCACCAGCACATCGCTGAACTGAAAAGAAAAACCGTCGGTCAGACAGAGAAAATAGAGCCCCACAACCGCCACCAAAATACTGACCCAGACATTCCAGCCGCACTTCTTTTTGAAAAAAATCCCCAGAACCGGCACCAGGAGAATATAGCACGCCGTCAGGAAACCCGCTTTGCCCGCCGTGGTACCGTAATACATGCCCATCTGCTGAAACGTACTTGCCACAAACAGCACCAGCCCGCAAAGTGCCCCGCCAAGCGACAGCCTGCGCCGCTCTTTAGCCGACTGCGGTTTCCTGCCCGCCGTGTACCTGTCCAGAAAAGGAATCACCGGCAGAAGCACCAGCCCGCCCAGAAAGGAGCGGATGCAGTTAAAAGTATAGGGACCCGCCGACGCCCCGCCCTGCCTCTGCGCCACAAAAGCCACGCCCCACACAAGGGCGGTGAGGAGCAGCAGCATAGAATTGCGCACCTTTAAATTTATCGTTGGTTTCTTCATAACGTTCTCCATTTCAGCATAATTCCAACCCGCGCGCTTTATTGGCATACTCATACGCTTCGCGGACATCCAGAACAGTTTACCCCTTCCGAAACGCTCCCGTCAATACAGACTTTGCAGAAACCGTTTCCCGGGTCACAACTCTTTCACCAACAGCACATGCCTTTCCCCGTCCAGCACTGTCTCCCCTGCCGGCACAAATCCCAGTCTTTCACACAGCCTCAAAGACCTCGCATTTCCCGGCTGCACAAGCGCCTGCACCCGCTCCATCAAAAGTACCTCCCGCGCATAAGTAAGAACTGCGCTGCACACCTCGTATGCATATCCCCTCCCCTGCCACGGCACGCCGAACACAAAACCCAGTTCCGGCAGATCATACCCTTCCCGCCATGTAATGCCCGCCCTGCCGATCACTTCTCCGCTCTCCTTTTCCAGTACCGTCCACATCCCATACCCGTAAAAAATGTATATTTTCTCTATATAGTCTTTTATGTAGGCAATCTCCTCATCCCTGTCCGCAAAAAGGTTTTCCATGTATCTGGTAATAGAAGGCTCCGCATAAATCTGATAAAACCTATCCACGTCTTCTACCGTCGTCTCCCGGACGGTACAACGTTTTGTAGTAAGAATTTTCCAAGGCAGCCCTGCAAGGCGACGGTACGCCAGATCAAAGGATTCCTCATCCATCTCCTCTAGCTTTTCCACTGCGTAGAGCGCACCGGGAAAGGCTTCTCCCCGGTTATTTTCGTGCAGATACGGCAGCACATAACAGCCTTTCTCTTGCAGCGCCGCATAAACTTGTGCCTGATCTGTGACATATAACGGTTGATCCCATGACGGATAATATATTTTTTTCCACATAAAGCTGTCCTTCCCCGTCTCTTTCTGAGCCTCTGCTACTTATGATCCATTTTGACTTGTCCAAATTTCTGTGGTATTTTGTATAGTAGAATTTAAGTTTACTATTAAATAAGCAATCAGAAAAGAGGAAAGGAATTTTATATGGCACAGAATCCAATCGTAACTTTTACCATGGCAAACGGCGACGTCATCAAGGCGGAATTGTACCCCGAAATCGCACCTGTCTCCGTCAACAACTTTATCAGCCTTATTCAAAAGAATTTTTACGACGGACTAATCTTCCACCGGGTCATCAAAGGTTTTATGATTCAGGGCGGCGACCCGGAGGGAACCGGCATGGGCGGCCCCGGCTATTCCATCAAGGGGGAATTCCGACAGAACGGCTTTGAAAATGACTTAAAGCACACGGAGGGCGTCCTCTCCATGGCGAGAAGCATGCAGCCCGATTCCGCAGGAAGCCAGTTTTTCATCATGCACAAGACAAGCCCTCATTTAGACGGCGCTTATGCGGCGTTTGGGAAAGTGATTGAAGGCTTAGAAAACGTAAACAAGATTGCCGAGGCGGCGACTGATTACGAGGACAGGCCGTTAGAAGACCAGGTCATGCAGACAGTTACCGTTGAGACGTTCGGGGTGGATTACCCGGAGCCGGAGAAACTCTGAGGCTTTTCCAAAAAAGTATGATTCGGTACTGTTCAGCACGGTTTTTATAAAATTTGTTGTCAAAATTGTTGTCAATTTTTATCTTGAAGAACAGCGTCAGACACTCCCTTGAAGATATTAAATTGCAATGTTAAAAAATTTTAGGGTTTCTGGACAGTTCGTCCAATGCTTGTTTTTTCTTTTCCTCCGTAGCTTTGGCATAGATATCCATCGTTATGGAGATGTTTGCATGACCCATTATCTCCTGAATGACTTTGACGTTTGTTTCGTTTCGCAAAACCGTGTGCAAAACGTATGGCGAAAAACGTGGCAGCTGAAATGAGGGATGATAATGGGTTCTCTGCATTCTTCATTTACAAATATGAATCCGCTCATGCCGCTTATCGTCGGCGTAGGGAAACCTCTTTCCTGCCGTGCCACTGTCAGAGGGTCTTTTGTTTCCCTTGATTACCCTGTTTTTTCTTTACCTGAGCCATGATCCCCTGTGTCGGGTTCTGCCGGATAATCTTATCCTTGATCGCCATCTCAAATACAGAATGAAGGATAATATGGATATGCTCAACGGTACGAACTTTGAGCTGTTTTTCCTCGATCAGATAAAAATGGAAATGAACCATATCCGCATATCTGAAGTCTGCCAGCTTTTTCTTTCCTAACACATCTTCCACATAATGTTCTTAAAGATACTTATATGTATGAAATGTATTAGGGCGCAAGACACTGACGCCTGCTGCGGGTGTTTCGTAAATATTGCGCACTTTATCAGAGTGACAAGTATTGTGAAAAGATAATCCAGGAGCATTTCTGCACTCCAACGTTAATTCCTGATTGTAAATTTCCTGATAGCCTTCACCAGATCAACCTTGACTTGTTGTACCATATCTTCGATAGGCATCAGTGTGCGGTTCAACTGCCAGCTTCTGATTTCACAAAAAGTATGTAGTTAATCAGCCTGTCGTATTGATCGAAAACTTCCTGCAGCATCTGACATGACCCCATAGCTGGTTTAAGATGCTGCGTCTGATCACTTTGTAGCAAAACACATGAAACTCAGAAGATATCTTCTCCGCATTATCCGATGTTATTTTGTTTTCTCTCATTCCTATCCTTTCCACAGAAATGTTTCTTGTAACCTTAACAACCGTAAATATAATGACTGCAAAAAGAATTATTACCGCATCCGGCAGCTAAGCGATGAACTATATAAAGAACACCGTCCGTCTGCCATCATGCCAGGCAAAGAACATGGGAAAAAGCACAATGAATGGTCAGCAGACAAACAGGGGGATTCCCGCAAAACGGAATTGCGGAAAGGTCAGACAGATGGAGCGTGAACTGGAGAAACTGGAGCAGTATCTTGGTGCAGAACGAAATAATGAAACAGAACATAAAAATATAAATAAGCATCTCCGCTAATGATATTTTCCAGATATTGCTGATATTAAGATTCTCATTTTCGAGATACTTATTTTATGTTATACTTATACAGAACAATCATAAAAGGCGGTGAAATGGTATTGAAAATATATTTGGATAACTGCTGTTACAACAGACCTTTTGATGACCAAAGCCAGATCCGGATTCATCTTGAAGCACAAGCGAAATTATATATCCAGGCTAAAGTCAGAGAAGGAACCTACGATCTAGTCTGGTCATACATTTTAGACTATGAAAATGGGAAAAATCCATATGAGGAAAAACGTCTTGCCATTGCACCATGGAAAAAGATTTCCTCACTTTGTGTCACAGAAGAAACAGAGGATATCCTGCTATTCGCAGAGTCACTTGCTGAAAAAGGGATAAAAACATATGATGCCCTGCACATCTCCTGCGCTGTAGCTGCCCATTGCAAATATTATATAACTACCGATAAGAAATTACTGAACACGCCAATACCAGAAATAAAAATTGTTGATCCTATTGCTTTTGTAAATGAAATGGAGGAATGATTATGAAAACAGATGCCGTCATTAAACAGGAAGGAATAAGCGCGTTAATCTCTAAATTAGGTTATGTTGATGCGGAGAGATTTATCGTTCTGATCAACCGTGAACCATTTGACTACACAAAATGGCATCAGGAATCTTTAGATGAGGGTCTCAGTGTACGTGAACTCAGCAAAAAGGCTATGGCATATTCCAAGAATCTGTAATATTTCCCGTCACCTCCGGCAGTAAGCGCCGGTACAAAGAGCCCAAGGAGGGACAACAGGTTATGTGTGAAATTATGGAAAAGATTGCAAAAGAAGAACGTAACGAAGGCAGAATCGAAGGTGAAACCCGCGTCAATACTCTCAACACTATTCTGATCAATTTGAACAGGTTTGAGTGCTGCTACGGACAAAGACTTTCAGATGTAGCTTATGATCGAGCTTCTGCCGGAAGATATGTAACATAATAAAATCCGATGTATTCCATACCGGGAAGATAATATAATGCTGTCTGCACCGGACTGATATTTTCCGAAAAAGGTTCCTGACACACAGATACAAATGCCAATCATGCCTATGACAAACAATTCCAGACAGCTAAACAGCATTTCCCATCCTGTATGGTAGCCGTATTCATACGGTATCGTGACAGAAGAAATCCGATCCAACCAAAAATGCCTTTTCACTGTCTGAAAAATTCCAATCCACATATGCCTGATTCAGCAGTGTGCCGTTTTTTTCATTACGGGCACTGTAAAAATCTATGCCATTCTCCAAATCCATATTTACGACTGCGGGAAAAGAAGAGTCGTTAGCGCAGTGAGCAATATAATTCTCATTGATCAGTTTCCAGTAATCCGAATAGGGAAAGCTATATTTGAAATATGCACGATTCGTCAATGTTTTTTAGTCGTGTCTTTAGAAACATTCTCAGGATCGTGAAGCAGCGCCTGATACGCCGCAATATCAGCACATATCTTTTCATCTGTCAGCCTGCCTGCGCGAGTATTTACAAATTCTCTGTTCATAGTGATCGCTGCAGTGCCGTTCAACTGCTTTCCATCCGTATCAAGTACAATGAACTGATAGATCAGAAGATAAAACAATATCCCGACTAATAACAGGCAGACTGTTATTAAACCAATATTCATACGCTTCTTCATAAGTTTTTTAATTCAAGAATCCATAATCGTTTCATTTCATCCTCTCCCTACTTCCTCGTCCTGAAAATGATACAGATAGAGATCATCCAGTATCGGGGGAACATTGACAGCCCCGCTGACCGGCTGTGTGTCACTGACATGTGGTATTTATCAGATATCTCAATTTCCAAAATAATTGACATTTCCGTTGAATCTCGATATCATTATGGCAGACTATGCTACATAGTCAAAATTTGCAATATATTAAAGTTATTCAATTTAATAATAGGGACTATGCAAGAAAAAATTTATAACGGGGGATGTGACATGGATTTCATTATTAAAAAACTAGACAGGTTAATCAATGTTAGTGAAAAAAATACGACTGAGATGCAGACTTTATTGAGGGAAAGAGTTGAATATATTTTTTACTTAGTTTTAGGATGCTTATGGAACGAAAATATAGGAACTATAGGTGTGGATGACAGATGCAAAATAGTTGAGGACCTAAATAAACTAACAATTGGACAAGCAGTAGGTGCAATCAGGAAATTAGACAATGGCTATCGTCTTATTCCCAAAAGAGGATTAAAATCTTTTGAAAAATATACAGCTTTACGGAATCAGACCATGGGACATGGATATGTTCACAGTGATAATGAGCCACAACTAGAAAAAGAATTAAATGATTTGTACAGAGATTTAATACAATTAAATTTTCTTAAACAAGAATATGATATGGTTTGTGTCTTAGGGTCAAAAGAGGATACATATACTGGATTGAGATTTTCTGTGAATAGTGGAGGTGTCCCCGTAAAGTGGGCGTGTCCTATTGCAGTGTTAGGCCAGCACGTTCCAGATAACTCAGTTTTTTTATATGATAGCAACAAAACATATTATAGAGTTTCGCCTTTTATCTTCATATATAACAAAGGAGATGAAGTATTTGTTTTTCAATCTTTATTGGATAAGCTATCTGGGAATGTCAAAGTAAATCAGCTTTTTAGAGGAGCGACTAAAGAGATACGGATAGAAGAATTTATTTCTTTATCCTATGAATCAGAACGTCGCCGTATAAGCTCTAATAAAACCATCATGAATTATTTTGAAAAAAATTACTGCAACTTTATAACAGTACCTGTCGAAAAGAAGATAGAAGAGTTTTTGGATAAAAACAGGTCAAATGTGCAGGCAACAGTCTGGGGCCATGGAGGAACTGGTAAAACAGCATGTGTTCAAAATATTTGTATGAAGAAATATGATAATCTTCATGCCGATTTCTCTTACATTGTATTTACCAGTGCAAAGGAGCGAAATTACGATACAAAAACAGGAAAAATAGTCGAAATACAAAACATACGAACATATGAGGAAATATTGGATAGTATTATAGCGGTCGTCTTCGATCAAGATGCCGAAGGAAGTATCGAAACTAAAAAGGAAAAAATTTTGTCAATAAGAAGTAAAATTCTGCTTGTTATTGATGATTATGAAACATTTATTGATTCAGAAAAAGAAAAGATTCAGAACTTTATCAAGCAGCTAAATATTGACTATTTTAAGGTAATTTTGACAACAAGAAACAGGAGGCTGTCCACGGGTGTTGAGATTGTCTCAGATGAATTTGGTCTTCAGGAAACAAAGGGGTTTTTGGAGAGTGTATTTACTAATGAATATTCGGAATATGCAGATGAGCTAAAAAATGAATTGGAAGATAAAGAGATATTAAATATTATACATGAAGCGACATCAGGACGTGCTATATTTTTATATCAGTTTTCTAATCTATACGTACAGCGGGGACTGGCAATTGATTTTTTGAAGGAATTGAAAAATAGCCGAAATGCGCAGGAATTTCTATATGGTAAAATTTATACTTATCTAAGTGACGTGGCAAAGAAAGCTTTTGAAATTATTTCACAAATTGCGGAAGAGAAAGACTTAATTTTTAAGAAACATGTTTTAGAATTTCTTCTAAATGATTATGACAGTGAAGAAGTTATGAGCGCAATTCAGGAACTTGTAGATCAAAAAGTCATTGAGCAATATGATGATGATAATTACAGAGTATATTCACAAGATCTTTTTTTAAGAATGAAAGGTCATTATGACAATGAGCCGCAAAATTTTAAGGATCGGATAAAGGGAAAAATTACAGATATTGGCGGAATCAACATTAAGGGAACTGTATATGAAGCAATGTTAGAGGAAGCCAACAATAGCCGAAACCAAGGGAACGTAAATATACCGATTGAAAGATATAAGCGCCTATTGAATGATAAAATGTGCGAAAAAAACGTTAAAAAAAGGGCGCTGATTAATCTTACCAGTTATATGAATATCAATTTGCTTGATATAGAAGGTGCAGTGCAAATTTTTGATGATTATGTACAGCGACTAGGCTTTCAAAATGATGCAGATGTCCTCAAATTATATACGCAACAACTCTGGAGTTTAGATGATACAGCAAAAGCTAAGGCTTGCGACATCCTGGAACGATATTTTGCCAATAAAGCAAACCGAAAAACTCATTGGCATAACTTAGAATTATTTGCCATGACTGTTGCTTTTTGCAGCCATAATGTTATGGTTAATACCCCTGAAAAGGTCAAAAAAAGCGCAGAACAGAGAATACTAAACGAATATGGCCGGGAGCTGTATAAATATGTTATATCCAAAAATTTTTCAGAGTTTCGGCCATCTATTAAGCATAATGTATCTATTGCGCTTATTAATACAGCCAAATTAGCCTTAGAGTTGAGCCTTCAGGGGCATGACGGTATGAAATTGGTTAGAGGAATCATTGCGTACGGAAATACCAATTTTAGCGACCTATTTAAACGTCAAATTTCAAAACTACAATATGAGATAGAAAAGAAGAAATATGTCGGTGGAGAATATGTCAGTGCTGTTATAACCTATATTGCAAAGTATGGTGTTTTGGTTACAGTCAATAATGTTGATAAAGCTATTATTCATAATACAGAAATTCCTTATGGTCGAAAGCAGTCCTTAAAAAGAGGCCAGACAATAAGGGCCCGAGTAATCGGAGAAAACGAAAAAGGGTACATGTTATCCTTAAAGGAGGAAGTAAGTAGCTGAATTTTTACGCATAATTTGGTCCGAGGTGTACAAAGGAAATTACGGATATCCATTGACAAGAATAGACAGATGGTCACTTTTCCATCTGTCTTTGTACTGTTTGTCCGGCTTCTTATCCCTTAGACCGAAATCTAGCCTTGCATTCCAGGACTGATTTATGCCACCCTTTTCGCCACCACCACAAGCCGCCCGTCTTTCACATGGTAGGCGCATGTGGAAAGAGTCAGAAAGGTATCGCCAAACCGCGCCTCCACACCCGTATCGTAGAGGGAGAGTTCTTTAATATTGTTATAAAAACTGTCAAAGTCTTCCTGCGTATCCGCCTCATAAAACTGGTAATACTTAAACACGTCGTCATCTGTATTGTAGACCTGGGAGCGGAACACCGCAATAATCTCATAAACACGTTCTTCGTATAGCGTGTGGAAGGAAATGAGAGAATGTTTCTCATAAAAACTTTTTTCTAAATAAGAGTCCAGATCCCCAAACATAGCCCCGTCCTTCATGTTATGACCATAGACGATAAAATTTGTCCCGGTGTCAAGATCAGCCCGTGCCCTCACATAAAGGCATCCGTACTTACTGTCGTTGCCATAAAAGTCCCGGTGCAGATAGTATTCGTCGTCCTCATTCTGCATGACAGGATAATCAATCTTCATGCCGGCAATTGAAAGCCATCCTGCAAGATCGTTGTTCTCCGCATACAGTTCGACATACCTGTCCAGCATAGCCGGCTCTTGTGCCGCTGTGTTTTTAGTCGTTCCTTCGTCCTGTTCCCCACTGTCTCGCGCATGCTCCGTACCCGGATCCGAGAGAGTTGCCACGCCAGTGTCTTTCAAAACGCTGCCGCTTTCCATCTGATCCTTCACCGCCGTCTCGTCTGTCATCTCCTTTAAGCTGTCCTGCTGAGCCCTGTGTCTTAAAGACTGACCGTATTCCCAGCCTGTCAGAATCATACATACTACAAACACCGATGCCGCCAATATTCTGATCGTTCTAATTTTCTTATTTTCCATAGGGTTCTTATTCGGTAATTTACGCATTCGCCTTTCCGTCTGAAATATACATAGATACATTATATCATCTTTTCAAAAAAGAATAAATCGGCTGCCCGTTCATGTCCTTCCATATTCCGAAGGTGTCATTCCGCACACTTTCTTAAAATAGCGTGTAAAGTGCGGAAGGCTGTCAAATCCAGCCTGTGCCGCCGCCTGTGCCACCGGCAGTTTTTCCACCCGCAGCAGATACTTAGAACGCTCCATGCGGGCGTCCAGCAGTTCTGATTTGGGCGAGCGGTTAAAAAATATCTTGTAATAGCTGTAAAACTGGCTCGTCCCGAGATTGGTCAAAGCTGCCATGCTGTCTGCATCCCATTTTCTGTCAATATGCGTCAGGATCTCAATTCTTGCTTTCTTAAACTCCTCAAAAAGATCCGCCTGAAATCCTTTCCCCTCCGGGAATGTGTGAAGCTGTCTGGAAAAAAGAATAAAAAGCTGATGCATCAGTTTATCAATCTGTTCCCGATAATAATCCTGCTTTGTCACGCTCTCCACATAGATGGACTTGAACAGGGCGTTCATGGCGTCGGGATAGGGCGGATAAACAATTGTATTGACAGGAAGGTCATACGTGGCAAGGAAACTGTCATCGTCACATGTAAAATGTACAAAACTGTTTTTAAAACGGCCGACCGCCTGATAAATCTGTGCCTCTCCCGGCGTATATAGCAGGAACGCGCCCTCCTTTGCCGTCTGTACCCTGGCGCCAAGCCGTACTTTCATGGGCGACATGAAATGAAGGAAGAGATAATCTCCGCTTCCCTCGGGACGATTGATGATATCGCAGTCCGGGTTAAACCGGTTGTAGTCGCAGTAGCCTGTGTGAAACATGGGGCACCTCCCTGTTCTTTATTCTATTCCATTATCGGAAGAAAAGTCAAATATGGCGCAAGAAAAGATATGGTTATTTTCATACTCTTTAAGTAGAATAAATTTATGTTATGAGATTGCGCAAATAACATAATCAACGCAGACGCGCTTGCGCTCCGTTCCAAGCGTAACAGTGCTAAATTCGTAAAAAACCTCATTAAGCACTGACGCTTTCCAAGGGTCTGCTTATAATTATATTATTTGCGCAATAGTCTACAAAGTATATTTATCAACAACGAAAGGGAAGGGTCAAACATGAAAAAAGCGAAAGTTATTATCGACAAAGAGTACATCGTGAGTGAAATTGACAGAAGGATCTACGGATCGTTTATCGAGCATCTGGGACGGGCGGTTTATGAGGGGATTTATCAGCCGGAAAGCGCTTTTGCGGATGAGCAGGGTTTCCGCAAAGATGCACTGGAACTGATAAGGGAGTGCAATGTGCCGATTGTGCGTTATCCGGGAGGGAACTTTGTATCCGGCTACCGCTGGGAAGACGGCGTGGGGCCGAAAGAGAAACGTCCCGCACAGGTTGACCTCGCATGGCAGGTCGTTGAGTCCAATGAATTTGGTCTCAATGAATTTGCCGACTGGTCGAAAAAAGCGGGAAGCGACATTATGATGGCTGTCAATCTGGGCACAAGAGGACTGCAGGAGGCAAAAGAACTGTTGGAATACTGCAACTTTAAAGGAGGTACTCTGATGAGCGACCTTCGCCGATCCCACGGCTACGAACAGCCCCACGACATAAAGACATGGTGTCTCGGAAATGAAATGGACGGTCCCTGGCAGACCGGGCATAAGACGGCTGTAGAGTACGCCCGAATTGCCAACGAGACTGGCAAGGCAATGAAAATCTTAGATCCTTCCATTGAATTAGTGGCATGCGGCAGCTCCAATTCCCAGATGCCCACCTTCGGAGAGTGGGAGGCAACCGTGCTTGACGAGTGTTACGACACGGTTGATTACGTTTCCATGCACCAGTATTATGGGAACCGTGATAATGATTCCGCAAACTTCCTTGCGAGCAGCGTAGATCTGGATCAGTTTATCTCGACGGTGATCTCCATCTGCGACTATGTCAAGGGCAAGCACCACGGCAAAAAGAATATCAATATCTCCCTGGACGAGTGGAATGTATGGTTCCATTCCGAGGAGGCGGACAAGCAGCTCGAAAAGTGGGTGCAGAAGCCTCATCAGCTTGAGGATATCTATAACTTTGAGGACGCGCTGTTAGTGGGCAGCATGCTGATTACAATGCTTCGCCACGCGGACCGTGTAAAAATCGGCTGCCTTGCGCAGCTTGTAAACGTAATTGCACCGATCATGACCTCTGATACCGGCGCGTGGAGACAGACGATCTTCTATCCTTATATGCATGCGGCTACTCTGGGACAGGGAACTGTCTTAAACACGCTTGTAAAATCGCCCGTCTATGAGGCAAAACAGTATGGCGAAGCGCCCTACCTTGACTGCGTGGTTGTGGAGAATCCTGAGAAGGAAGAACTGGTTGTCTTTGCGGTAAACAAGGATCTGGACGAGGATATGGAAGTAACCCTGGACCTTCGCCAATATGCAGGGTACCGGGTTCAGGAACATATCGTTATGCACAACGACGACCTGAAAGCCGTTAATACGGAAGCAAATCCTGACAATGTCGTTCCTAAGGCGGACGGAAACGCCAAAGTGGACGACGGGGTACTGCAGGCCGTCTTAGGAAAAGCGAGCTGGAACGTAATCCGCCTTTCCAGATAGCAGGTTCCTCGTTCATAATACGTTCATAATTAATTTCAAAAAATTTCATTTTAGAATCATGATTAAGACATTTGTGCAACGTATACTAAGACCATAAGATACAACACAGCAAGCTGATAACAAAGTTAGCTGATTAATTTAAAACTTTTTCATAATAAATGCCAAGTAAGGGAGACCTTACTTGGCATCCTCCCTTTTCTGGGGAATTTTCCATTTACTACAGTTTATCACAACTTAATACTTCTCACACTATTATCCATGTATACAATTTTCTCTTGCCAGATACTTTGCCATATGGTATACTTGAATACCGTAAGCACCTTTACAGTTTTACAGAGAAAATAAACTTCTCCATAGCTGTCGACGTAGACATTTAGGCTTGATGTCTGCGCCTTTTTGGTTACTGGTAAAAATGAGGAGGAATGTAACATGGTAGAAATGATCACAAATGTGAACAGCGCCGTCAACGGTTTTGTCTGGGGTATCCCTATGCTGGTGCTGCTCGTAGGTACAGGCATACTGATGACTGTACTGACCAAATTTTTTCAGCTGTCCCATATCGGACACTGGTTCAAAAATACCATTGGCGGTATTTTTCATGACAAACATATCACCAAACACACGGACAAGGAAGACCAGTCCATCTCCCAGTTCCAGTCGTTATGTACGGCGCTCGCCGCTACAATCGGCACGGGCAATATCGTCGGCGTGGCAAGTGCGCTGATTTCCGGCGGTCCGGGAGCGATCTTCTGGATGTGGATCGTAGCGTTCTTTGGTATGATGACCAACTATTCCGAAAACGTGCTGGGCATCTATTACCGCCGTAAAAATGAGCGTAACGAGTGGTCCGGCGGCGCAATGTACTACTTAAAGGACGGACTCGGCTCCTACAAGGGCTTTAAGAAGATAGGCTCGCTGCTTGCCGTTCTGTTCTCTATTTTCTGTGTGATGGCATCTTTCGGTATCGGCAACATGAGCCAGATCAACTCTATTTCCGGCAACATGAAGTCAGCCTTCGGCGTCCCTACATATGTGACAGGTATCGCTCTTCTGATTCTTGCGGCTCTTGTTATTGTGGGCGGTCTGAAACGTATTGCTTCTGTTACGGAAAAATTAGTGCCGTTTATGGCTATTATCTATATCTTGGGCGCTCTGGTACTCTTCTTTATGAACATCGACCAATGCGGCGCGATTTTCTCCGCTATTTTTAAAGGCGCATTCGGCCTGCGCGCAGTGGGCGGCGGTATCGTCGGCAGCGGCGTGAAAATGGCTGTCACATGGGGTATGAAGCGCGGTGTGTTCTCCAACGAGGCGGGGCTTGGCTCCTCCGTCATGGTGCATTCCAGCTCCAACGTAAAAGAGCCTGTACGGCAGGGTATGTGGGGCATCTTTGAGGTGTTCGCGGACACAATGATCGTCTGCACCCTGACCGCCTTCGTGGTGCTCTCCTCCGGCCTGGTTGATCTGGAAACCGGCGCAGTGTTAAGCTCCTCGGAAGGTTCCGCACTTGTAGGCGAAGCTTTCGCTACCAAGTTCGGCAGCGCAGGACCTATGTTTATTGCCATTGCCATCCTGTTGTTTGCCTTCTCCACAGTGCTTGGCTGGAGCCACTACGGCTCTAAGGCATGGGAGTATCTGTTTGGCACAAAATCTATGATCGCTTACAAGATTGTGTTTGTCCTGATGATCTATGTGGGTGCAACAATGAATCTGGGGCTTGCCTGGGATCTCTCCGACACCTTCAACGGCCTGATGGCGATCCCGAACCTGATCGGCGTCTTAAGTCTGTCACCTATCGTTATGAGAATTACAAGAAATTATGTGGCGCGGGTGCTGAAAAAGGAGGATGTGAAGCCGATGCTGTCTGCTTTCCCGGATATTGAAGATACGCATGCGGAAGAGTTGAAGGAAATGTACAGCAAATAAATAAAGGGAGAATAACAATCTAAATAATAATACAAAACCCCGGCGCAGCTATGAAAACTACGCCGGGATTTTTTACTTAGTTCATAAGAATGCATCCGCATTCTACTATAGGATTTACGCCTTGCCGTCGGAACCGAGCACGTTTTTAATCTTGTGTGCTACCATATCCTTCACAGCCTGTCTTGCGGGCTTCAGATACTGTCTGGGATCGAAGTGATCCGGATGCTCTGCAAAATACTTACGGATGTTACCTGTCATAGCCAGACGGATATCGGAGTCGATATTGATCTTACATACGGCAAGCTCTGCTGCCTTACGAAGCTGCTCCTCCGGGATGCCTACTGCATCGGGCATGTTTCCGCCGTACTGGTTCACCATCTTTACGAACTCCTGCGGAACGGAAGAGGAACCGTGAAGCACGATAGGGAAACCGGGCAGTCTCTTGATGCACTCCTCAAGCACGTCAAAACGAAGCGGAGGGGGAACAAGAATGCCTTCTGCATTTCTGGTGCACTGTGCAGCCGTAAACTTGTATGCGCCGTGGGAAGTACCGATTGCGATAGCGAGGGAGTCACAGCCTGTCTTGTCAACGAACTCCTCAACTTCCTCGGGACGGGTGTAGGACTCTTTTCCTGCCTCTACAACAACCTCATCCTCAACGCCGGCAAGCGTGCCCAGCTCAGCCTCAACCACTACGCCTTTGTCATGCGCGTACTCAACTACCTGTTTGGTCAGTGCGATGTTATCCTCGAAAGACTTGGAGGACGCATCAATCATAACGGAAGTAAAACCACCGTCGATGCAGGACTTACAAAGTTCGAAGGTATCGCCGTGATCCAGGTGAAGGGCAATCGGGATCTGCGGATTTTCCGCTACAGCCGCCTCAACCAGTTTCACCAGATAGGTGTGGTTAGCGTATGCGCGCGCGCCCTTGGAAACCTGCAGGATAACAGGGCTGTTCAGTTCGCCTGCCGCCTCAGTAATACCCTGAACGATCTCCATGTTGTTTACGTTGAAAGCGCCGACAGCATAACCGCCGTCATAGGCTTTCTTAAACATTTCCTTAGTTGTTACTAATGCCATAGTATTTTCTTCCTTTCTATTTAAATTTTTTATTACTTTCCATCATCTGGAATCCAACTTTATTTTAACAGCCAGTCCCCAGAAAGTCAACAACTCTGACGGTCACTCCATCTCTTCTGGCACCCGGATTTCAAGCGCCTGATGCCAGCTCTCAATCACCACCGAGCGGTGTTCCCCTCCAAACTCCCCGTCCAGCGTCCACGCCACGGGATCTTCCGCTTCCACTTTCAGCTTTTGGGTCGTAAAAGTATGAATATGCTCTGACTTCACGCGCTTATCCACAAGCGCGCGGATGATGTTGTTGATATCCAGGGGATTCGTCGGCTTGCGGATCAGCGTCACCTCGAAAAGCCCGTCATCCAACGCCACATTCTGCCCTGTAATGCCGCGGAAACCTCCCACCGAATGGGAATTGGTAACCATGCCGTAGAGAAATTCTCCCTCAATCACCTCGTCGTTGCACGTGATTTTCAGAGGGTAAGAACGCACGGATGGCAGACGTCTGACACCCTCTATGAGGTAAGCCGCATGTCCCAGCACATTTTTTGTGTCCTGCGGCGTCCCGTATGATACATCCGTAAAAATACCGAATGCCGCCACATAAATAAATATATTGTAATTGAATTTTCCCACATCACAGGCAAATGTCTTTCCGTTTACCACCACGTCTGCAGCCTGCAGCATATTCTTGGGGATTTTCAGGCTATTGGCAAAATCGTTGGTGCTGCCCGCCGGCACATAGCCTATGGGAAGCCTTTCCTCCGACTTCATCATACCCGTCACGACTTCGTCAAGCGTACCGTCCCCGCCGCTGCACACAACCATATCGTAGCCGGCGCGCCTTTCCTGCACAGCCTTAACCGCGTCCCCTGAGGCCTGTGTCGGATAAGCCGTCACTTCATAGCCCGCTTTCACAAAAGTATCAATGATATCCAATAGATTACTTCTGATCTGTGCCTTGCCTGCTCTGGGATTATAGACAAAAAGCATCTGTTTAGCCATAGATTTCCTCCCGATCATAAAAAAAGCTGCCCAGAACCTCATCCGCAAACCGCGTCACAGGATTCTGAACAGCCACACATTATGCCTTATCAAATGTCAATCCTGTCACACCCATCCCTATCTGGTGGTCAGGAATTTCTCGATTTCCGCAACAGCCGTCTCCTCGTCAGCTCCGTCCGCAGTAACCGTCACCTCAGCACCGCTCTCGAGTCCCATGCTCATCATACCCATGATGCTCTTCGCGTTTACCTTCTTGTTGTCGGAACCAAGATAGACTGTGCTCTCAAACTGACTTGCCACCTGCACGAGCATGGCTACCGGGCGCGCTTCAAGGCCCGTCTCCAGTTTGATCTGGATTGACTTCTGAATCATAATATTTTCCTCCTCTTTTTCTTTCCGAGACGTTCCGCCTCGTATTATGATCTGATTTTGTCAGCAATTTCACTCAGCCTGCGTAACCTGTGATTCACCCCTGATTTCCCCACAACCGGTTCCAGATACCCGCCAAGCTCCTTCAGCGCCGCATCCGGATATTCCAACCGGACTTCCGCCATCTGCCGCAGATTATCCGGTAAATTTTCAAATCCATACCTGTCCCTGATCAAAAGGATGTCTTCAATCTGTCTGCCCGCAGCCGTCACTGTCTTGGAAATGTTGGCCGTCTCGCAGTTCACCCTTCTGTTAATCGAATTGCGCATCTCTTTCAGGATCCTCATGTTTTCCAGTTCCATCAAAGACACATGCGCTCCCATTACATTTAGGAGCTCTACAATGCCCTCGCCCTCTTTTAAATAGACTACCTGATATTTCTTGCGCTCTATGATTCTTGCCTCGATCTGAAATTCCGAGAGCACCTCCCGAAGCTGCACTGCCCGCGCCTTCCCCCCACAGACAAACTCCAGGTGATAGCTTTTTTTCGGATCGCTCATGGAACCTACGCTCAAAAAGGCGCCGCGCAGCCAGGCCCTTGCGCAACAGGAATGCTTAATCAGCATTGCATTGACCGTTTCGGTTAATAATATCTTCCCGTCCTCTTCCCTTGCAAGATATAACGCCTCTGTCACCCTGCGTTCCGTTTCGTCGTCGGGGACAAGACGGTGCCTGCCCCGCATAACAGTTTCTATATTAAATGTTTTTTTTAGTAATGTAAAGCATTTTCTCGCAACTGCCTCATTTTCCGTATCCAGACAAAGATGCCGTCCGCCGTCGCAGACGCTGCCGTTATACAGCAGGAGCGCCGCAAGTTCCGCAAGCTGGCAATGTCTTGCCGAGCTTACATGAGCCGCAAGTTCCTCTTTTACCTTTCCCGAAAAAGACATTTTTCTTCCTCTATTTATTTACATCCCTATGGTACAGTTTCACACCGTAGGTGCCATGATCTTTAAGCCCCGCATAAAGCATGTTGGCGAGCGTCACGCTTCTGTGCTTTCCGCCGGTGCAGCCGATGCCGATTACAAGCTGGTGTTTGCCTTCCTTCACATAATTGGGAATCAGAAAGTCCAGCATGTCCGTCAGTTTTTGCAGAAAAGCGCCTGCCTCCGAGAAGGACATCACATAGTCCTGCACCTCCCTGTCATTGCCCGTCTTATGCTTCAGCTCGTCAATATAGAAGGGATTCGGCAGAAAGCGCACGTCAAACACCAGATCGGCATCTGCCGGGATCCCTTTCTTAAAGCCAAAAGACAGAATAGTGACTATCAGAGAATTATATTCCTTATTCCTCACAAAAATATCATCAATTTCTTCTTTTAATTCTCTTGTCAGAAGGTGGGATGTGTCAATGATGTAATCCGCCTTTTCCCTGATCTCTTTCAGGATTTCCCGCTCCCTGTGGATTCCCTCTTCCACCCTGCCCTCGGGGGAAAGCGGGTGCAGGCGCCTTGTCTCCTTGTACCGTTTCAGAAGCACGTCGTCGCCTGCTTCCAGAAAAAGCATTTCGAACAGATAACCGTTCTCCTTCAGCTGATCCAGAATACAGCGTACACCGCTAAAGGACTGGTCTGCGCGCACATCAAGTCCCAGCGCCACCTTATTGACCTCGCTTGCAGGTGTCGTAATCAGTTCCACAAACTTCTCAATCAGCGCTACCGGGAGGTTGTCTACGCAGTAGAAACCCACATCCTCCAACATTTTCATGGCGGTCCGTTTTCCCGAACCGCTCATCCCCGTCACTATCACAAATCTCATGTCAGATGTATATCCTTCTTTCTCTCTCGTTCAGCGCACGCCCATTCGCAAGATCGCGTCTTCGACGCTCTCCGCTGTTTCGCCCCGGCCAAACTGTAAGCCTAAAAGTCTCCCAGAAAAATAACCTCGGGTTCGAGCCGGACATGGAAGCGGTCCTTCACACGCTCCTGCACTTCCTCGATCACTTCCCTGATATCTGCCGCCGACGCGCCGCCCGCATTGATCACAAAACCGCAATGTTTCTCAGAGACCTGTGCGCCGCCGATGCGGTAGCCCCGAAGCCCTGCGTCCATGATAAGCTTCCCTGCATAATATCCTTCCGGACGCTTAAAGGTGCTGCCTGCGCTCGGGTATTCCAAAGGCTGCTTGCTCTTTCTCTGTTTCATCAGTTCTTCCATTTTGGCGCTGATTTCTTCTTTATTGCCGGGCGTCAGTTTCAGGACTACTCCCAGCACGATAAAGGGTCTGTCCCTGATGATACTGGTGCGGTAGCCAAACTCCATCGTATCATTGTCCAGTGTCAGGATTTCTCCCTCTTTGTCCATCACGCGAACCATCTGCACGACTTGTTTCATCTCTCCGCCGTAAGCCCCGGCATTCATCACAATGGCGCCGCCCATGCTGCCGGGAATCCCTGCCGCAAACTCCAAACCGCTCAGTCCCGCGTCTCTTGCCACCGCCGCCACCCTGGAAAGCAGTACGCCCGCCCCTGCCGCAATATGGTTTTTCTCCACGCCGACCGCGCTCAACCTCGGCCCCAGTTTTAAGATAATCCCGCGGTAGCCTTTATCACCCACCAGAAGATTACTGCCGTTTCCCAATACAAAATAATCCTGTTCAATCCGTCCCAGATAAGAGACAAGCTGCGACAGTTCCTCCTTCGTCTCCACAACAGCCATGCACTCCGCCTCGCCGCCTACCCGGAAGGTGGTATGTCTGCTCATAGGCTCGTGGAACAAAAGCCTCTCCTCAGGCACGATAGTCCTGATATAGTCATACATTGATGCACTCAAAATTTACTCCCGCTCCAGTAACCGCTCACTACCTTCTCAGTTACCCTTTTATAGTCATTTATATAATATATCCCTTACGGCTTATACCCATTCGCGAAATCTGCTGTCTGTCGGGCTTATTCGCCATGCCAATTCGCAAAACCGCTGCTTCGCAGCTCCCTTTTGCTCATTTACGGGCTTTCGCCCTATAGCCTTATGCTGATACATCCGTCTGAAAGCAAGCTTTCTTCCGTCTGTCCCAGATAAGTCTGCATGGCTCAGTGCTTCACAAAAGCAGCCGTGCCGCGCCGTAGATACCCGCGTCGTTGCCGAGGGTCGCCAGTGCAAAAACGACATTTTTGCAGCCGTGGAAAGCGGTTCTCTCAAACGAAGGCTTAATATAGTCAAACAGCACCTCGCCCGCCTTGGAAACGCCGCCGCCGATCACGAATATCTCCGGATTGATGATACCTGCGATGATACCCAGCGCTTTACCCAGATATTCACCAAACTGCTCTGCCACCTCTATCGCCAGCTCATCCCCCGCCTTGACCGCGTCAAACACAGCCTTCGCGGACACTTCGCCCTGTCTCAGGACGCTGTCCTTATCGCTCGCCTGCAGCGCGCGGTTCGCAAGTCTGGTGATGCCTGTAGCGGACGCATACTCTTCCAGACAGCCAAAGTTGCCGCAGCCGCATGCTTCCGTCTCGTTGTCTTCCACATGAATATGACCGATCTCGCCGCCAGCGCCTGTCGAACCCGTCATAATCTCACCGTTTATGATGATACCGCCGCCAACACCTGTGCCAAGGGTAACCGCCACCAGATTCTTATATCCCTGTCCGCCGCCCTTCCACATTTCGCCGAGCGCCGCCACATTCGCGTCGTTGCCGCCCTCCACGCGCATCCCGTAGAGCAGGGCGCTAAGCTCCGCCTTCATATTCATTTCCGGCCATCCCAGATTAACCGCCTGATGTACAATACCGCTTTTCTCCACAGGACCCGGCGTACCGATACCGACACCTTCCACATCCTCTTTTACAATGGATTTCTGCACCATCTTCTCTTTGATGCTCGCCGCGATATCGGGAAGAATCTTCTCTCCGTGGTTTTCCGTTCTGGTGGGAATCTCCCACTTCTCCAGGACATTGCCTTCCTTGTCAAACAACCCCATTTTAACCGTGGTACCGCCCACGTCTACCCCAAATATATAGTTCGCCATTACTCATCCTCCTCTCTGCCGTGTGCAAGGGAATTCTGCACGCGCTTGTACAGCTCCTGCGCCGCATTGTAGCCCATCTTCTTCTGACGGTGGTTAACCGCCGCAGACTCGCAGATAATCGCCAGATTACGTCCCGGCCTGATCGGGATGCTGTGGCACACCACGCGGTTTCCCAGATACTCCGTGTACTCCTCCTCCAGACCCAGACGGTCGTACTCCTTATCTTTATCCCAGTCTTCCAGACGGATAACCAGATCAATATTCTGGGTATCCCTTACACTGGACGCACCGAACAGTGCTTTCACATCCACGATGCCGATACCCCGCAGCTCAATAAAGTGTTTCGTGATATCCGGCGCGGAACCAATCAGCGTATCCTCACTGACACGTCTGATCTCCACCACATCATCCGTCACCAGACGGTGTCCTCTCTTAATCAGCTCAAGCGCCGCCTCGGATTTCCCGATGCCGCTCTCGCCCGTAATCAGGACGCCCTCGCCGTAAACATCCACCAGAACGCCGTGCACGGAAATACAGGGAGCAAGCTTTACGTTCAGCCAGCGGATCACTTCCGCCATGCACGCAGATGTAGCCTTTTTACTCATCAGAAGCGGTACGCCATGTTTGACGGCAACCTCCCTGAAAATTTCATTCGGATACAGCTCTCTGCAGAACAGAATACCGGGCAGAGGATTGTTCAGAAGTTTCTCAAAAATCTCCCGCTGTCTGTCCTCGTCCAGACCATTCATGTAGGAGTATTCCACAAAGCCGACGATCTGCAGGCGCGTTGTCTCGAAGTGCTCAAAATACCCTGCCAGCTGCAGCGCCGGTCTGTTGATGTCCGGCTGTGTCACCTTTACTTTGGAAATGTCGATTTCCGGCGTCAGATTCTCCCATTTAAATTTTTCGATTACTTTTGTTAGATTGATACTCGCCATAACTCCCTCCTCATTGTTGTATTGCACGGGCTCTGCCCTGCTTATTGCCTACATATATTTCCAATGGCCTCCTCAACCACTGCGTTTAAACTCTTTCCATGTTCAATCGCATAAATTGCAATATTTCGATGAAGTTCCGGACTGATCCTGACATTAAATGTTCCTTTATATGGCTGCTCCGGCTCCACATTACGCTCCTTACAATCCTCCAGATAACCATCAACTACGTTTTTAAAATCCTGTTCTAATTCCCGAACGGAGTCTCCTTCATAAGAAAGCAGCGATTTTATCCCGACAACCTTTCCGAACAGGCAGTCATCTTCTTTGGAATACTCTACGGTTCCATTATAATTTTTATAAAACAGCAAATCGCTCATAATAAACCATCCTCTCTCAATTTCTCGATAACCTGTTCCAATATATATTGTTTTAATATACTATTCGGATGCGGCTTATGAAAGTTTATTGTTTTTGCCCATCGTTTCTCCTCTGTGGTATAGTGTATCATTTCGATATCGAATATGCAACTAATAATAGTTGCTTACTTCTTATTGTCTATATCTTCTCCCGCCCGAAAAAACTCATAAATCTGCTTTCCGATATGTTCTGGAATCTCCGGCACCTCACAGAGTTTCTCCACCGACGCCTCCTTAATTTCATTGATGGATCCGAAATGCCGCATCAGCGCCTTTCTCCTCGCCGGACCCACCCCGGGAATATCGTCAAGGGCCGACTTTACCTGTGCCTTGGAGCGCAGCGAACGGTGATACTCGATGGCGAAGCGGTGCGCCTCGTCCTGTATCCTTGTAATCAGCTTAAATCCTTCCGAGCGTGTATCTATCGGAATTTCCACATTGTGATAATACAGCCCTCTGGTGCGGTGGTTGTCATCCTTTACCATACCGCACACGGGGATATCCAGATGCAGCTCTTCAAGTACCTGCAGCGCGATATTTACCTGTCCCCTGCCGCCGTCCATCAAAAGCAGATCGGGAAACTTGGTAAAGCTCCCGAAAGCATGATCCATCTCCTTACGGTCCAGATCCTCCTTCTCCTCCATGCCGTGGACGAAACGTCTGGTCAGCACTTCCTTCATGCAGGCATAATCATCCGGGCCAGACACGGACTGAATACGGAATTTACGGTAATCGCTGCGCTTCGCCTTCCCCTTCTCAAAAACCACCATGGAACCTACATTGGCAAAACCGCTTATGTTGGAGATGTCGAAAGCCTCCATGCGGCTTGCGTCCTCCAGATTGAGAAGCGCCGCTATCTCTTTCATGGCGCCGATGGTCCGTCCTTCTTCCCTGCGGATGCGCTCCTTGTCCTGGCTTAAGATCAACCGGGCGTTCTGTGCCGCAAGCTCCACCAGCTTTTCCTTCGCGCCTTTTTTCGGTACGCGGATATAGACCCTGCCGCCCTTCCTGGCACTAAGCCACTTTTCCAGAATCTCAATATCCGCTATTTCCTCCTGCAGCATCAGTTCCTTCGGAATGTAAGGTGTCCCAGCGTAAAACTGTTTCACAAAGTCAAGAAGAATCTGCGCGCTGCCGCAGTCCTCCACATGGGTCATATAAAAATGGTCCCTGCCGATCAGCTTGCCGTCGCGCACAAAAAACACCTGCACCACCGCGTCATGCTCTTCCAATGCCAACGCAATAATGTCTTTGTCCTCCCCGTCGGAATCCGTGATCTTCTGCTTCTGCGCCACGCTCTTTACGCTGTTGTACAGGTCGCGGTATCCCGCCGCCTCCTCAAACTCCATCTTTTCTGACGCATCCGTCATTTTCTGCTCCAGTTCCCGGAGCATTGGCTTATAATTGCCGTTTAGAAAATCAAGCGCCTGGTCGATCCGCGCCCGGTACTCCTCTTTGCTGATAATCCCCTGACAGGGAGCGGAACACTGCTTGATGTGGTAGTTTAAGCAGGGACGTTCCAACCCGATATCACGCGGCAGTTTGCGGTTACATGTCTTAAGCTGATACAGCTTATTCATCAGGTCGATGGTGTCCTTCACCGCCGCCGCGCTCGTATACGGTCCAAAATATCTTGACTTATCCTTCTTCATCTCCCGGGAAATAAAAATGCGCGGGTATTCCTCTCCCACCGTCACCTTAATATAAGGATAAGTCTTGTCGTCCTTTAACATGGTGTTATATTTCGGACTGTATTCCTTAATCAAATTGTTCTCTAAGACAAGAGCCTCCAGCTCCGAATCCGTCACAATATACTCAAACCGCGCGATCTGCTCTACCATTCGGTCGATCTGCGGTCCACGCCCCACGATCTTTCGAAAATAAGAACGCACGCGGTTGTGCAGGTTCACTGCCTTGCCCACATAGATAATTGTATCGTTGTCGTCGTGCATCAGATATACGCCCGGGGAATTGGGCAGTTTTTTTAATTCCTCGTCGAAATCAAACATACAAAAATCCTCGCCATTTTCTTAATTCCCGAAGGTTTTCTCCCATTATTGTACAGGAGGCGGGTAAAGAAAACAAGGCAAAGTCTTTCGCAGACTCTGCCTCGCACTTATTTTTCCATATCGTACCCAAAAGCCACACTACTTTTCATCGGAAGTATGACCGGGGTCGGGCGCCTGTGAAAACAAGCCCCGGGGGCCTGCCGGCTGCTGGCTCTGCAGCGGCGCGCCGTCCCTGCCTGCATTCCGGGCTGAAGCATCAGCCTCGCTCTGCGCGGCGTGCTGTCCTGCAGGGTTCGCCTCACCCTGCTGCTCTGCCCCTGTAACCGATGGCGCATGAAAACCTGCGCTGCCCTGCTGCGCGCCTGCCGTCGGCGGCTGCTGCTGAAATCCTGCATCCCCCTGCTGTCCCGCACCTGTCATCGGCGGCTGCTGAAAATTGGGGGCCTGCTGACCCTGTGGCTGTCCCATGGGATTCGCCATCCCCTGCGGCTGCGCTGCGGGCTGGCTCTGCACCTGTGGCTTCACAGTGCTTTCCTGTGTCTGCTCCGCCTTCTGCGGCGCTTTTTCCGCCGCTCCTTCTTCCTCCTCCGCAGGTTCCGGGATGCCCTTCTCCTTGCGGTAAATCTTCATAAACTCCTTGCCTGTGATGGTCTCTTTCTCAATCAGATGCGCCGCCAGTTTGTCCATAATCTCGCGATTTTCTTTCAGAAGCTTCTTCGCCTTCTTATAGCTCTCATGGAGCAGCTTCATCACCTCGGAATCAATGTCCGCCGCCGTCACATCGGAGCAGGTCAGTGACGCCCTGCCGTCCAGATACTGGCTTTCCACTGTAGCAAGACCCATCAGTCCGAACTTTTTGCTCATGCCAAACCGGGTAATCATATTTCTTGCAATGCTTGTGGCCTGTTCGATATCGTTGGCCGCACCCGTGGTAACCGTGTCGAAAACAATCTCCTCCGCCGCGCGTCCGCCAAGAAGGCTCACTAGCCTGTCGCGAAGCTCTGCCTCGGTGTCCAGATACTTCTCCTCCTCCGGCACATGCATAACATAACCGAGCGCGCCCATGGTACGCGGCACAATGGTAATTTTCTGCACCGGCTCCGAATTTTTCTGCAGTGCACTCAGAAGCGCATGACCTACCTCGTGGTAGGAAACGATCTTTCGCTCCTCCTTGCTCATCACGCGGTCTTTCTTTTCCTTGCCGACAAGCACCTGCTCCACCGCATCAAAGAGATCCTTCTGGCTCACGTACTCCCTGCCCAGCTTCACGGCGTTGATCGCCGCCTCGTTGATCATATTTGCCAGATCAGAACCGACCGCGCCGGAAGTCGCCAGGGCAATCTCGTTCAAATCTACCGAATCATCCATCAGCACATCCTTGGAATGCACCTTTAAAATCTCAACGCGCCCCTTTAAATCCGGCTTATCCACGATGATCCGCCTGTCAAACCGTCCCGGGCGCAGCAATGCCTTATCCAGAATCTCCGGCCTGTTAGTCGCCGCCAGAATGATAATACCTTTTTTCCCGTCGAAACCGTCCATCTCCGAGAGAAGCTGGTTTAGCGTCTGCTCCCGCTCCTCGTTGCCGCCGCCATACTTCGTGTCACGGCTCCTTCCGATGGCGTCGATCTCGTCGATAAACACGATACAGGGGGCGTTCTTCTCCGCCTCCTTAAAGAGGTCACGGACACGGGACGCGCCCACGCCCACATACAGTTCAATAAAATCTGAGCCGGACAGGGAAAAGAATGGCACATGCGCCTCGCCTGCCACCGCCTTGGCCAGAAGCGTCTTACCTGTACCGGGAGGTCCAACCAAAAGCGCACCTTTCGGAAGTCTCGCACCGATCTTGGAGTATTTGCCGGGATTGTGGAGAAAATCTACCACTTCCACCAGAGACTCTTTCGCCTCGTCCTCTCCCGCCACATCCTGAAAGGTGATGCCCGTCTCCTTCTGCACATAAGCCTTCGCCGTGCTCTTGCCCACGCCCATAGGCCCGCCTTTGCCGCCCATGCGCCGGAAAAGAAGACTCAGAAGCCCCCACATTAAAAGCACGGGAAGAATGTAATACAGAAGCACCGTCATGATCACACTGGAACTGTCGGAAACTTCCTTTTTCATCTCCACATTGTGCTCCAAAAGCCGCTCCGCCAGTTTGTCGTCATCCTCCATCTTGCCGGTGTAATAAGTGCTCGCGCTCATACCGTACGCATAGAGGAATGCGGAATCCTTCTCCCCTGCTTTCGGATAGATCGTGATGCGGTCGGAACCGACCTGCACACTCTTTACCTCTCCATTCTCCACCTTCTTCACGAAGTCATTGTAGGAGATTTCCTGATTGGTGGCTCCCGTCAGCATCTTCATAAAAACACTGACGCAGAGCAGGGTGATTAGCGCCGCCACCACGAGCATAATCAGGCTCTGCTTGCGCGGGTCGCCGCCGCTTCCCCCCGGACCGCCAGGTCCACCTCCGGGACCGGGGCCGCCGTTTCCAGGTCCGCCGGGGCCGGACCCGCCGCCGTTGTCATATTGATTTACATTATCTGCCATGAGGCATCCTCGCTTTCGTCTACAGTACTCTCATTATAAGATAGTAAAAATCATAAATCAATGAGGGAATTATGAAATTATGAACACATGTGTAAAAGAATTATAAATTTTTTTACATTTTTTGACCTTTGGAGTAGATTTTTTCTGTCTTTTCATTGTATAATGAACAGTGTATTGTTTTTGACGGTAACTATTCAGTACAGGTCGAAGCATTTTACGGCTGAACAGTTGCCTTTTCGTATTTTAGAAAGGATCAGACAGATGGCAGTAAAATATGTATTCGTCACAGGGGGTGTTGTTTCAGGGCTTGGCAAGGGCATCACGGCAGCTTCTCTGGGAAGACTCCTAAAAGCCCGCGGTTACAAGGTAACCATGCAGAAATTCGATCCCTATATCAATATCGACCCGGGCACCATGAACCCGATTCAGCACGGAGAAGTATTCGTCACGGAGGACGGTACTGAGACAGATCTGGATCTGGGGCATTATGAGCGTTTCATTGATGAAAATCTGGATAAAAATTCCAACGTAACCACAGGCAAGGTGTATTGGTCTGTGCTGCAGAAGGAGAGACGGGGCGATTACGGTGGCGGCACCGTTCAGGTCATCCCCCACATCACAAACGAAATAAAAAGCAGATTTTACCGAAACTTTACAGACCAGGAAACCCGCATTGCCATTATTGAGGTGGGCGGCACCGTAGGTGATATCGAAAGCCAGCCTTTCCTTGAGTCCATCCGTCAGTTCCAGCACGAGGTTGGCCGGGAGAACGCGATTCTGATTCATGTGACGCTGATCCCATACTTAAGCGCCTCTCAGGAACTGAAAACCAAGCCGACTCAAGCAAGTGTTAAGGACTTGCAGGGTATGGGTATCCAGCCCGACATCATCGTCTGCCGCAGCGAGCATCCACTGGATCAGGGTATAAAAGACAAGATTGCGCTGTTCTGTAACGTACCGAACAACCGTGTTTTACAAAATCTGGACGTGGAGCACTTATACGAAGCGCCTCTCGCCATGGAAAAGGAGCATTTGGCACAGGTGGCATGCGAATGTCTGAAGCTGGACTGCCCGGAGCCCGATCTGGCCGACTGGAAGGCAATGGTGGAATCCCTGCGGACTCCTACCGACTCCGTAACGGTTGCCCTTGTCGGCAAATACACGCAGCTCCATGACGCTTATATCAGCGTAGTGGAAGCCTTGAAGCACGGCGGTATTTCCCACCGCTGCGTAGTAGATATCAAGTGGGTGGATTCCGAGACTGTCACGCGTGACAATGTGGATTCCGTCCTTTGTGACGTAAACGGCATACTGGTTCCCGGCGGCTTTGGCGACCGGGGAATTGAAGGAAAAATTGAAGCCATCACTTATGCAAGGGAACATAAGATTCCTTTCCTCGGGCTTTGTCTGGGTATGCAGTTAGCCATCGTGGAATTTGCCCGAAATGTGATTGGCTACAACGATGCCCACAGCATAGAGCTTGCCCCTTCCACCACCCACCCAGTAATCGCGCTGATGCCCGATCAGAACGGCGTGGAAGATATCGGCGGCACTCTGAGACTCGGGTCTTATCCCTGCGTCTTGGACAAGGCCTCCAAGGCGTATGCGCTCTACGGCGAGGAAACCATTCACGAGAGGCACAGACACCGCTATGAAGTCAACAACGACTACCGTGCAGTCCTCACAGAAAAGGGAATGCGTCTTTCCGGGCTTTCTCCCGACGGACGTATTGTGGAAATGTGCGAGCTGGCAGACCACCCCTTCTTTGTGGCGACACAGGCGCACCCGGAACTAAAGTCAAGACCCAACAGACCGCATCCGCTCTTTAAAGGCTTTGTGGAGGCGGCTATAAAAGCAAAATAATTTTATTAAAAAGGGTGTCGCAAAATCATATCATCACCTGATTGAGCGACACCCTCATTCTATGTTCTACGGTCATAAACCCGTTTTTTATTTTCACGGGAAATCCTTTTGGCAGATTGACCCATTCCCTTCTCCAATCAAGTTGTCAACTGCCGAAGCTTTTCGTTGACTCCGCCTGATCCAGGACTTCCACTCCCTTTCCATTTTCATCTACAATGAATTACAGCCTCGTACGAATGACTTGTAAATGAATTAGTGGTCAACTATATTCATTTACAATGTAAAAATGCATTGACAATGATTTTATTATCTTCTATACTTTATGCGAGGTAACTATATGAATTCATTGGGCGCCAGACTTAACTATATACGTAAGAATAAAGGATACACGCAAGCCTCGCTTGCTGCTGCGATCGGCGTTTCACGCGGCGTTATATATAATTTGGAAAAAAACATAAGCGAACCGCAGATGATTGTAATCAATGCCATTTGTAATATCCTGAAAATCAATAAGGATTGGCTCGTAAGCGGTATTGGTAATATGGATTACAATAATGAAACTTCGGAGAGCAGCAAAATCCTAAATGAGCTTTTTGAAATCACAAAAGATTTGTCCGATAACGAGTTGCTTTATCTGTTAGACGTCATTAGAGCATTGAAAAAGAGACTCAGGTAATAAATCAAACCTGAGTCTCCTTTATTGTCTGTCTGCTTAAAATATAAACAGGGTCCATTTAACTTTGTGTGAGCTGTAGCGTAATTCCCACATACAGCAGATCCGGGTTTTCCCCGATCACCGCTTTATTGGTTTCATAGAGTCCGCTCCAGCGCATCCCGTCCCCGAGCTGTTCCTCCGCGATATGCCAGAGGCAGTCGCCTTTTTTGACGGTATAGCTGTCTTTGTCCGCGCCGGACTTTTGCTGTTCGGAATCCGCCTTTGTCTTCATTGGGGACTGCTCCTTCAACATCTCCCCCACTTCTTCCTCCATCTTCATATGCATACTTTCCAGCAGTTCCACCAATTCCGGATGCTCGGCAAGCAGCGCATTGTACGCAACGGCAATTTCATTGCTGTGATCCACGATTTCATCCGACAGGGCAATCTCCCTCATTTCCCTGAGAAATGCATCCGACTCCTCCCGGTCATTGCCTATCACAATTTTCAGCTCGCCCTCATCGTCGCTTTCAACAAGCACTACATTCAGACCCGGTATCCCGTAATCTAAATCGTCTATAAGTAAGTCGCTGCTCACCGAGGCAACCCAGTGTTTTCCGTCGGACATGGGCTTCGCAATGACCTTGATATTCTCCCAACCACTGACACCCAGCTTAAACATCGCCTTATTCTGCAAAACGTCTATCTGAAAGTCCGTGCTCTTTGGATCATCCACATAGCCCTCCAACGTGTCAATCCCTTCTGGCGAAAACGCTTCGCGGTATGCAGTGACAAACTCGATTACTTCCTGTTCATCCGTGACTGCCGTACCCTTCTTTTGTGCGGCTGCAGCCGTCCCTGTCTCCTTCGCCTCACAGACAACGCTCCCGGCAGGAAAAGTTCCACACACCGTAAGTACAGCTCCCAGTGTCAGCGCCGCCAGTCCCGTCAGCCGGCAATTTCCTCCGTCAAACATAATAATGCCCCCTCTTATCCATTGCAGTCAGCCGTCCCTTATCATCTGTTTCCCTATGCGACCGCATGAAAAGACACATCACCCTTCATCCAGCGCATTCAGTCGATCCACAATCTCCTGTATATCCGCCATATTCATATCTCCGCCAAAGCTGAGTGCGCCCCGGAGAGGTGTAAATCCAGCCATAGCCGCACTCATTCCCTCAGATATCGCTTCATTGGCGGCATCACTCTCTGACTTACCCAGTCCGCCGCCAAATATATCCAGTTTGAGAAGATCCTTCACGATCTCCCTCGCGCGCGGATCCTTAAGCACATCGCCCATAGCCGTGTCCGTTGTGTACACAAACGGAATCTTTACTGTGGATTCCACTGTAACTTCTTTTGTCAGTACAATATCGCGGGATGATCTGCCAATCATAATGTCGAACGCCCCCGTCTCCACATGCCAGTCCTGTAACTTCACACTGTAATAGGCAAATGCCCGCATATCCAGTGTAAATGTCACCATCTTTGTCTCCCCCGGCGCAAGTTCCACTTTCTCAAAACCTTTCAACTCTTTCACCGGACGGATCACCGTGCTCTCCTTATCCGCCACATAGAGCTGTACAATTTCTTTACCTGCCATTTTGCCCGTATTCGTCACATCTACGGATACTGTCATGACATCCGTATCCTTCATCTGCTCTTTGTCTACAGTCAGATTGGCGTACGCAAATGTCGTGTAGGAGAGTCCGTGTCCAAAGGGGAACAACACTTCCATCTTCTTCGAATCATAATAGCGGTATCCTACAAAAATACCCTCCCGGTATTCCACCTTATCCTTCTCTCCCGGGTAGAAAAGGTAGGACGGATTATCCTCCAGCTTTAACGGGAAGCTCTCTGGCAGCTTCGCGCTGGGATTCACCTTTCCGAACAGAATGTCACAGACCGCGCCGCCCACCGCCTGACCACCAAGATATGCCTCAACAATGCCCTTCACCTCGTTCACCCACGGCATCTCCACAGGCGAACCGTTGTGCAGCACCACAACCGTATTCGGTTGCACCGCCGCCACCTTGGAGATCAGCTCATTCTGGCAATCCGGCATCCGCATATGCTCCCTGTCAAAGCCCTCCGACTCAAAAGCGTCCGGCAGCCCTGCAAAAACAACCGCAATCTTAGCCTTTTTTGCCGCCTCAACAGCTTCCTCCAGAAGCTTTTCGTCCGTTTTGTCCTCCTTATCATCAAAGCCCTGCGCATAAGTCACGTTTGCCATGCCACTGACTGCATCTAACGCCGAAGTGACCTTATGGCTGTTGATATGTGAGCTGCCGCCGCCCTGATAGCGGGGCGTCTTCGCATACTTTCCGATAAAAGCAATCTCATCCTGTTCTGACAAAGGAAGTATGCCTTCATTTTTCAGAAGCACAATCGTCTCCTGCGCTACCCTGCGCGCCATCTCGTGGTCTTTGTCTCTGTCAAACACTGCGTTTTTATCCCGGTTTTCCTCATAGCGGAAAACAATGTTTAAAATACGCGCCACCGCTGCATCCAGCACTTTTTCCGGGAGCTCGCCGCTCTGCACCGCACCCACGATCAGCCTGTCGTTAAAACCGTTTGAGGAGGGCATCTCCAGATCCAGCCCTGCCTGCAAATCCTTCACACGGCTGTTGACCGCGCCCCAGTCGCTCATCACATAGCCGTCAAATCCCCACTCGTCACGGAGCACCTCCGTCAAATATTTGTGATTTTCCGCCGCATAAGTACCGTTAATTTTATTATAGGAGCACATCACTGTCCAAGGTTTTTCCTTCTTCACCGCCCCCTCAAAAGCCGCCAGATAAATCTCATGCAGCGATCTTGGTCCAATTTGGGAATCAGACGTCATCCTCCTGGTCTCCTGATTGTTCCCCAGGAAATGCTTGATGCTCGTTCCCACATTTTTACTCTGTACACCGTGAATCAATGCCCCCGCCATCTCACTCGCCACAAGCGGGTCTTCAGAATAATATTCAAAATTACGTCCACAAAGAGGGGATCTCTTAATATTCACCGCCGGGCCGAGAATTACACTCACGCCCTCCGCCTGACACTCATCTCCCAGCGTCTCCCCCATCTGCCGGATAAGCTCCCTGTTAAAGGAAGCCGCCGTACCACATCCGGCGGGAAAGCATACCGCTTTGATACTGTCGTTAACCCCTAAGTGGTCCCCCTCCTGATCCTGCTTCCGCAGGCCGTGTGGTCCGTCCGACACCATGCTGGCGGGAATCCCCAACCGCTCCACCGCCTCGGTGTGCCAGAAATCCGCACCTGAACACATAGATGCTTTTTCCTCCAGCGTCATCTGTGAAACGATCTCTTTGATTTTTTCTGCTGTCATGCTATCCTCCATTCTGCAGTCCGCTTTTCAAGCTGCACACATTTACCGGGGGACGGTTTTTGCACCTTCTCAACACCCAAAATAACCGCGCCCGTTATGTTCTAAGTTTAACATGACAGGACGCGGCTTCCAATAGATTTTTTAGGATTCTGTGCAATAATTATTTTAAAAACTTACAAAGGAGAAAATTTACCATGAATGAACTGCAAACACTAATCTCGAATTATCTGAACTATTGCCGCACACAGAAATGTCTGGATGAGAAAACGCTGAAAGCGTATCGGATTGACTTGCGCCAATTCACGGACTATCTTCCTGTTTCCGCGCCCTCCCAGGTAACCCCTGTCGAATTGGAAAAATATATCGCAAAGCTTCATCAACAATATAAACCCAAAACCGCCAGGCGAAAAATAGCCTCCGCGAAAGCCTTGTTCCACTATTTGGAATATAAGGAAATAATCAGCCGAAACCCTTTCGGCAAAATTCAGATACGCTTCCGGGAGCCTGTTCTTTTGCCTAAAACCATACCGCTATACACAGTCGAAGCGTTTCTTTCCGCTATCTATCAGCAGCGGCAGAACGCCCAGACAGCCTACCAGAAAAGGAACGCGCTGCGGGACGCCGCCGCCATAGAGCTTTTATTTGCTACCGGCATGCGAATATCGGAACTCTGCTCCCTGAAAGAACGTGACGTAGACCTGTACGATGCCACGGTCCTTATTTACGGCAAGGGGCGAAAAGAACGCAGGATTCAGATCGGAAGCGAGGAAGTGGTTCACATTCTGACAGATTATAAAAAGGACTTCCGCAAAGAAATTCAGTCATGCCAACACTTTTTTGTGAATCAGGCCGGCAGGGCGTTCTCTGATCAGGCAGTCAGGAGAATGATATGCAAATACAGTTCTCTTGCGTCCATAGAAATGCACATCACACCTCACATGTTCCGCCACACTTTTGCCACCAGCCTTTTGGAAGCAGATGTAGACATTCGGTTTATCCAGGAAATGCTTGGGCACAGTTCCATCAATGTCACAGAGATTTATACCCATGTGGCTGTCGGGAAACAGCGGGATATTTTAAGGACAAAACATCCAAGGATGGGGCTGCAGGTGTGAGGGGCAGTGAATAAATTGTTTGCCGGAAAAGCGGCTCCGCGAGGGGCTGCTTTTTGGTTTTTTGATGAATAATTGAAAGTTATCTATATATAATTCAATCCTCAATAAATTCCATTTTTGATAACCATAATTAAAATACACAAAAGATGATTTTTATGTTACTTCTGCATAGTATTGTTGGGGAGATGCTACCATGAAAAAAATATTTGATAAAATATTGCTGAAAATAAATAATAAAATTATTTTTATGTGTTTTTCTATTATAATTTTAAGTGGACATATTCTAAATTTGTATTGTGAACATAAGAATTTCTATTTTAATCAATATTTTCTAATTTGTATGCTTATATTAGAAATATATATATTAAAAAAGATAAAAAAGGAAAATGAGAAAACCCAAAAGCTTTTGTCAGAATGTCAGGAAATAGAAGTGTATAGTAGTTTCATAGCTAAACAGAAGAATTTTGTTAAAAATGGTGTTAATGATACGATTTCTTTCGTTTTAGTGGTTTTTTATATTTTTTCCATGTATATGGTTGGATGCTTAGAATATACAACAACGGGTTTTTTCTTTGGTTTATTAGGAGCGCTTATATTCTATTTAGGAATACAATCATATTTCCAATATTTATCGCTGCTATATTTTGCCTACGATTTAAAAAACCTTGAAATTAAAAAGTATTTCTTTTATTCTCCGGCTTTAACAGAGTGGGTTGAACAACTGGCAAGAGAATTTAATGTAATCGAAAAATGGTTTTTGATATTAGGTTCCATGTATAGCATAATATATGCGGTTAATCTTCCTCCAGGCACATTTGTTTTAAGTGATAGTCTGCTTATTAACACTCCATGTAATTTTCTTTTTTATTTGACATGGATTGGAATAATAATTCTTTTTGTTATTGCGATTCCAAGCTTCATTTTTTTGAGTCGTCTTTTTATCAAAGACTGTATTTATATGTGTAAACGCAAAAGCATTAATACAATAAAAAAGCAGATAAACATGTTATCCCAACAGTCTACAGAAGAAGACTTAAAAATGATAGATATGAAAATTAAATTAATTAACGAAATCACTAATTCAGAGTGCTATCCCCTAAAATACAGCCGTACTATTTTTGACAACGCGTACACTATATTTTTTTCAATTATAACGTCCGTAAGCCCATTAATATCAATTATCGAACAATTCATATTTTAAGGGTATTTTACATTTGTCAAAGCATATTTTAAACATATCCACAAGAAACCTAATGAAATCTAAGCAGAATTCATTGCGCTCGGATCCTAAATTTATGACAGACTGGACTATACTCCGTATATTAGCCTCTACGTCGTCAATTAGATTTTGTATAATTTTGTATTTATCAGCAAGTAAACGGACATATGAAAAGTCTGATGTGCCTGCTAATTGTTTACGCTCATATAGTGTACATGCACCATACAAAAAGGAGATAACAATATTTTTACGATGTTTACTAAAGTCATAATTTGTTATACCCTTATATTTTTGGTTAATATTAGGTGCTGAAAAGGGTTCGATATCATTAAGGACTTGGAAACAGTATCCGCATTTTTTGCCAATGTTAAATACATCACTCGGTATACTTCGTGAATTATCAGATGATAACATATATCCTAAAACAAAGCTATTTTCTATTAGAGAAGTTGTTTCCAAATTTATTATTTCTTTAACATCTGAAATACTAAAAACAGAATCTTTAGAACTAACCTCTTTGATACCTCCTCTAAATATATTATCAATTGTTTTTAAAAGAATAGAAGAATTCATTGTATTGAATTTAATATCTTTTTCATGCATTAATAATAATCCTCTATTTAATATGTATGTAGCATATAATAATGCTTCTGCCTCCGAATATTCTATATGAAATGTCTCTAAACCGTGTCTTGCAATATCGCCGTCAATCAAATCATCAAATAAAATTGTAGATTTGTGAATAAGTTCAATTGAAATTGCGTAATTAGCAATATGTTCATTGTTTTCAAGCGGATAATTAGCATAGTATCCCCAAGCCATTAGAAGGGGGCGGAGTCTATTGCCATTATTAATTTGTAATGCGTTATCGTATGGGAGATTTTGCATACGGATTTCATCTCGCCATAATCTATTGAATGTTGGTAAAAAGCAAAAAGAATCATTGCCCATAATTGTTTCGTAGTAGTCTATAGTAGTCATATTGAAAAAACCGCCTTTCTTCTATCTATTAAAAGTATGATGGTATAGCTATATTTGTATTTTGCAGCTTAAGAAATATATCTGCATGGCTTGGCGTATTATGATAGATAACTTTCAATTATCCCTAAAATACATACAGCAGCTCTATCATTCCGAATCTGTCCATTTGGCAAATTTTCAGCACATTTATCCAGCCGGAATACTATTATGATGCAAACCATCTTTATTCCTTAACCAGGACTCAATGCAGGCATATTGTTATGCCCTTCCTGCCGTATTATGTTTATATTCTACATCTATGCAACACAAATAGCAATAATTTGACATCAATTTCGCCCACAAATTGTATTCTTACTGTGCGTTCCATAATATTGTTATCTCGTCCTGTCATATCACAGTCTCCTCTCTGACCATTTCTTGGCCACAAACATACCATCAATAACAGTCCACGGCACAAATTATGACAAAATTTTGCAGGGAGTTTACAAGAGACGATTTTCCGTGCTTGACATAGGATGGGTTGTTCCATATAATGCACAAAAAACATATTACTTTCTCGACAACAAATATTCGGCTTAATATTATTTTACGCCAGAGTCAATTAAACCGATTTTTACTGAAGGTTTCTAATCTGTGTTTCAGAATTTCTATGCTTTTAAATCAGCCAACACAATTTAGAAGCAGGGGATTCTAAAACCATTTCTCCTGCAGAACAGGAGGACGAACTTATGGGATACGCACAAATCAGAGAAGAGGAATTGTTTATGGAGAAGAAAGGCAAAAAAGGATATACGATTGCAGATATCGAGGCTTTGCCAGATGGAGAACGGGCGGAATTGATTGATGGCGAAATGTTTATGATGGCGACACCTATGACAGTGCACCAGAGGATTCTGGTAAAGCTTATTTTTGAGATCGAAACATTTATTAGAAAAAATAAGGGCAACTGCGAACTTCTTCCCGCGCCTTTTGGCGTTTATATTAAGAAGGACAACCGTAATTACGTCGAACCGGATATTTCCGTAATTTGCCATGAAGATAAGGTGGACGAAAAGGGCTGAGCTGTTGCTGCCAAAAATAGCTGCTCTGTTTTGCAGAAAAATTGACAAATACTTTCCGACTACATATGCCCGTCTTGCATGGCGCGTCCGCATGGTATTTGGAAATCAACCCCTTTTGCGAACCGCCATTATGCAGTATCCCCCGCCTTCCTCTCCATTTCCAAACCGAATCTTCCCGCCATGCGCCAGAATTATTTTTTTCACAATCTCCAGCCCCCGGATATTTTCACCCGCTGTATCCTTCTTTCTACTGCACAGACGGCATAAAACTTCTTCGGAATAACCCACGCCATTATCTTTTAAACAGATATGGCATTTCCTTTTTTCTCCCCACATGGTGATTGTAATTTTCACCGATTCGGTTTTTCCGCTGTGTTTTATACTGTTATTAATCAAGTTGCGGAATACCCGCTCAAAAAGCTTCCTGTCTGCATTGACACAGGTCTGCTCCGCCCCCGGTTCTATCTGCACATCAATTTCCAGTTGTCCCGGTATGGCATCGTTAAGAAAGGAAGCTGCAACGCTCCTGATAATCTCCGCCGGGCGCACCGTTTCCTTCCGCAGCGCCTGCATGGAATATTCCAGTTGCGATGTCAGGTTTAAATCGGCTACCAGCTCCTTCATAACCACGCTCTGATGCCGGATTACCGCAGCCTGCTGCCTTGCATCCTCCTGCAGTTCTGCATTGTGTTCCAGCGCATCAGCATATCCCATCACCACGGAAAGAGGCGTGCGGATATCATGGGAAATACCGGCAATCCACTCAATGCGCGCCCGTTCTCTGTTTCTAGTAAGCCGTCTTGTAAATGCAAAAGCAAATATGACAATCCATGCTAAATTTATGAAGAAAAATGCAAGAATTGTCCGTTTTACAAAGTCCATCCACGGGATCGTAAACTCTAGTGTATATTTCCACATAGTTTCTTTTTGCATGCCTACAACCATAATCCGATCATCCCACACACGCATCCGCACGGGATAACCTTTCAGGTACCATTTGCTCATACGGGCAATGTCCGATCTGCTGTACTCGTCTTCCAGTTCTTCCGGCTTTCGAACGCTCCAGATCACCTGCCCGTTTTCATCAAGAAGCATCGCCCACTGGTCTTTCTCTGCAAGCTCCTCCTCCATCGCTTTGTCAAGCACATAACCGTTCTGCGTAAGCGTAAGTGCCTCCTTGACACTTCCCCCATCAATATAAGGCGCATCCGTGTCTGCATAGACGAACGCCGACGCCAGCAGAAACACCATATTGAGCATCAATGTCAGGACCGCAATTCCTAAGACTGCCAGCATCCAATAAAGTAAAAGACGTACCGCTCTTCTATAATTGTAATTGATCCGCTCTGTTTTATAACTTCTCATACCAGTCTATACCCCAGCCCTCTCACCGTCAGCAGATATTTGGGACGGGAAGGATCTTCCTCAATTTTTTCCCGTAGTCTGCGGATATGGACGACCAGCGTATTTTCATATCCAAAATTCTCTTCCTGCCAGACGGCGTCACACAGTGCATCAATAGTCACAATCCGCCCTCTCTCCTGTGCAAGTTTTGACAAAATGGCATATTCTTTCGCTGTCAGCGTAACGTCCCCTGTTTTTTCCTCTGCACCCTCTTCTCTGCCGTCACCGTACGCCGCCACGCCGTTTTCTATTTCCCTGTCCCAATGCGCGACTCCGCTGCCCAGGTCAACCGTACATCTGCCAAGCGCAATTATTTCTGCATCCTGCATATTCTTTACCCGATACACCCGTTTCAGCACTGCCGTTACCCGCAGGATCAGCTCTTCCGGCAAAAAAGGTTTCGTGACATAATCATCCGCGCCAAGCCCCAGCCCACGCAGTCGGCTTTCGTCTTCATCCCGCGCCGACAGAAAGATCACGGGAACCTCCGACAATTGCCGCAGCTTTTTTAACAAGGAAAATCCATCCCCGTCAGGTAGCATGATGTCCAGAAGCACAAGATGCGGTTCTTTTAGTGCAAACAGTTCCTCAGCTTCCAGACAGCCTGCCGCCACAGTCACGTTATGAAATCCGGCGCGGCGAAGAAAACCGCTTACCATATCGCGCAATGTTTTCTCGTCGTCAACCAGCAGGATTTTACAGTCGTATAAGTTCATAAGCGTATTTCCTCGTCTTAAAGATATTTCCTATTTTTTAACATGCGTTATACTATTATTCAGCAAGATTTTTCTATCTAAGTATCAGTATATTGCTTCCCTCCTCTTCTGAAAAGATTCCTGCGGGATTCTTAAGGTAAATGTAATCTTATATTTTTAACTGTACTTTCCTGCAATACACAAACAAAAAATAGCACCACCGCCAGCGCTATTTTCTGTCCAAATATGTATCGAGTACACATATAATATTACTTGTGCATGGCCTGCAGGTTTTCTCAGACAGTTTCTTTAAGGACACTTCTTTAATACCGTTTCTTTTTCTAAATACACCTGCTTCCTGCACTTTCTGCGAATCAGGGACTTTTCTTCCCAGAAACACTTCTTCTACGTCATGGCAAAACCATATAAATTCAAAACCTTTCTCATCACAAAATTTCCTAATATCCCGAAGTGCATTCTCATGTTCAGTGCTTATCTCATAACCATCCGTATCAATGCAATAAAATACTTTACTTTGCCCAATAGTAAACGCTTTTACCTTTTTCTCAATCTCTCTCAACACATCCTTGGATTTATATTTTGTTTTTGTACACATATAAATAGGGCTTATTTTAATCTGGTTATTTGTCTGATACAGATAATCTATGGTTTCTTTGATATAGATATAATCCGTGTTTGCTCTCCTATTTGTTTCTAAGCAGAATATCATTTGTATCGCCATACCAGTTACTCCCCAAAAATGCCCACGAAATCCGATGCTTCAACATTAAACGGCAAATCCTCAATCATCCCGTTTCTATAGCAGTTCTCCGGTGTGGCATTCCCTCTGGAAGTCCATGGAATCAAATGATTGTCACTGGATAAAAAGTCTATGGAATTTTTATTTTCCTTTAAAGCGCTCATCGGCCCTATATTGTGCGTGGTAAAGCATAGCTGTCCTTTTCCATAATACATGAAATATTCAATCAGCTTGCAAAGGTATACATCATTTAAGTTCGCATCCATTTCATCGACAAAAGCAATAGCCCCTCTGCTGGCAGCGGCAAAACAGTCAAACAGCCGTATCAGCTTCTTAATCCCCGTGCTTTCAAACTCTTTATTAATTACATAATCGCCATAATTGAGATTCAAGTCACAGATATATCGCTCGCCATCTTCTTTTGCGTCAATATCTATGGATATCAAATTAGGTTTGAAAATCTTAATAAATTGTGACAGCTGTCCTACTTGTTCCCTATATGTGTCAAAAAATTCCTTAGCCACAAATTTTTCATTAACACCCAAAGCCGAAGCCAAATTGTTCTCACGCCCGAAAAAGGTCTCTATAAATGTCTGTTGATCAGCTCTGCTTTCCTTTAATCTTTTCTGCATAAAATATAGTTCATGCTGATCCTCTTCTGCAAGATACACTTTTAGAGAAAGCGACAAAACCAAACATACAAATACAGAAATAAATAAGGTGCTGCCATCATCCTCGTTAGAAAAAGCCTCTTCCCTCATATTCATTATATATAGATATATGAAAGAATGTGAGGAAAGTAAATTAGCTGTTTTTTGCCCTATCCACTCTTTCTCCTCCTCTGTACAAGACACAAAATTTAACTTACCTTTCTGACTCTCAAATACTGTATAATATTTATGATTTGCATAGTTTCCATTTTTACATTTTAGACCTTCATACTGGATTTCGTATAATCCGCTCTTGCCTTTACCTATCTGCACCGAATATTGATATACTAATTTTTCATGTTCAAAATTAACCAAAAACTCTAACTGAAATTGAAATACTTTTGTCGTTTTATTGACTATTTCATCTAAAAATTCCTGTGTCTTTGACTCATTTAAATAATTATCATTTATTATCAAATCCTGAAATATTTTGACCGCTGTAACAAGCGCAGACTTTCCAGATCCGTTTTCCCCATAAATCGCCTTAACCCGATATCTCTCCGAATCAAATTTTTTGTCTATGGTTTTTTTATAGAAATCCAAGCGCACTTCTTCCTTAATGCATTTAATCCCGGAAACACTGATATTTAACAGGTAAAACACATTTTCCATTTTACATACCCCTTTTTAATAGTATTTCCTGAAAATCAAAAAAATACAAAATGTATTTTTTTGATTTTTTTGTATTATACGATTTTTTTTACAAAAAAGCAACCTTCATTTCTTAAGGTAAATGTAATCTTCCCTTCATTCCCACGTAATCCCGCCCCCTTATCCTGTCTATAGCGGGCAGACATACGCGTCAAATATACTGCTCCGATAGCAAATACCACGCCTTTGCAGCAAGTTTGCCGCCATCAAGAGAATCCCGCCCGCCAATGCAGAAATTCAAAAATATATACAGGAAAGGACAAAACGCTATGCCAACACAAAATCTGGTAGAAACTCATAACCTCACAAAACAGTACGGCAAAATCCGCTGTGTAAACGCCGTCAACATGCAGGTGGTGTCTGGCGCAATCTACGGCTTTCTCGGCCCGAACGGCGCGGGAAAATCCACCACTTTAAAGATGATTCTCGGGCTCGCCAGACCCACGGAGGGCAGCATTACCCTATTTGACACACCAGTCAATGAGAAAAACCGCATGAAGCTCCTCGCGCAAACCGGCTCATTAATCGAGTCACCCAGTTACTACGGTCATTTGACGGGAGAAGAAAATCTACGCATTTTCCAGACGCTCAAAGGCTGTTCCGAAAAGGATATCAACGAGGTATTAAAAATCGTCCGCCTGAGCGACGCGCGAAAAAAGCCGGTCAACCACTATTCCCTCGGCATGAAACAGCGTCTCGGGCTTGCCGCAGCCCTGCTCGGCTTTCCGAAGCTGTTGATTCTGGATGAGCCCACAAACGGGCTTGACCCGGCGGGCATTCAGGAAATGCGTGAGTTGATCTGCTCTCTGCCGAAAACTTTCGGCATGACGGTTCTGGTCTCCTCCCATCTGCTCAGTGAAATCGACCAGATGGCGGATCATGTGGGCATCATCCGAAAAGGCGAGCTGGTCTATCAGAACACGCTGGAGTCCCTGCACTCCCACTCCAAAGAACAGATTGCGCTCCGTGTCAGTCACACAGCGCTTGCCCTCGACCTGCTCCGGCAGGAGGGAATCGAAGCCACACAAGAAGGCGGCTACCTCCTGCTTCCTATGGTTGACGATGCCTATGTGGCAAATCTTTGCAGGCTGCTTGTAGCACAGAATATATCACTCTACCGCATTGAAAAACGAGAGAAAAGTCTGGAAGATATTTTCTTATCTCTGACGGGAAAGGAGAGCAGCTTATGATTACTTTGCGGATGGAATTTCAAAAGATTAAAAGAAAGAAAATCGGACTGACCATGTTCGTCCTCATATGCGTCCAGTTCGCATGGCTTCTCTGGTCAGGCAGCCACCCGGACGAAAAGGAGAGGCTGCAGGGCTGGATTGAAACGCTCTATTCCCTTCCTCTGGTGAACGTGATTATGATGCCAACCATTATGTCCGTGCTTGCCTCACGGCTTGCTGACATCGAGCATAAGGGCAATACCTATAAGCTGTTAAACACGCTGCGCCGGCCGGGTGCGCTTTACCATGCAAAGGTAATCTGCGGTCTTTTCTTTATTCTCGCACTATCTGCCGCGCAGTTTATTTTTGTCATCGCTTTAGGGTATGCCCGCGGCTATGTAGGACACCCGGAATGGAAACATTATGCCACATCCTTTGCACTGAATCTTGCCTGCTGCCTGTCCCTGTATTTATTGCAGCTTCTTTTATCCATGCTGTTTTTTAACCAGATGATTCCACTTGTGGCAGGACTTGGCGGCTCCATGCTCGGGCTGATTTTAATGTATATCAAAATGTACTCTTTTCTTCCGTGGGGCGGTTTCCTCTCCGCTGCCCAGGTGGCTATGGACTGGAACCCGAAAACGAGAGTCATACATTTTTATTACCGGGAATATTCGCCGGTTGAACTGTGCGCGGTGGCTGCTATTTTCGTCTGGATTGTAGTTTTTTATGCGGCGGGACGGATATTATTTACGCGAAAGGAAGTATAAAAATTACCCTTTACACTGTATAACAATGAATAACCGTACAATCTGCCGCATGTGTGAATTATCAGTATAAACATCTGTTTCAAGTATTGTCACATCCGAAAATATAAATACCTGACAAGGAGGATCAACAACATGCATACATCTTACATCAGAGCCGTCAAAGCAGAATCCCTGAAGCTGAAGCGCAGCCCGGTATGGCTGGCGTTCTTCGCACTCCCCATGATATCCGCTTTCTTCGGCACTATGAATTACAAAATGAATATTGGTGTTTTGCAGTCTGAATGGTACAGCCTTTGGAGCCAGCATACGCTTTTTCTCTGCTATCTGTTCATGCCAGCACTGATCGGCACGTACTGCTCCTATCTCTGGCGGCTGGAGCACACCCGCCACAACTGGAACAGCTTTTTGACCGCGCCCCTGCCGTTATCCAGCCTTTATCTCGGCAAGCTGACGCAGGCGGTGCGGGTGTCCGTTCTCGGAAATATATGGATTTTCCTGTTGTTCTTTATCTGCGGTAAGTTCGCCGGGATTCAAAGTTCTTTTCCAAAAGAATCTTTTGAGTGGTTTCTCTGCGGTACTTTAGGCGCAGTGGTGATCTGCTGTGTGCAGCTTCTCCTCTCCCTGGTGATCCGTTCCTTTGCCGTTCCAATCGGCATAGCCCTCGCCGGAGGCATTTTCGGTCTGTATATGACCAACCACGACTATGGCATGGATTATCCCTATTCCATCTACTGTCTGGGAATGCGGGCTAATAATCCGAATATGGAAATCAATATTTTGACCTTGATAGTCAATTCTGTCGGATATATGATTATTTTTGCCGCGCTGTCCGTCTTTTATCTGCGCAGGCGTGAAATAGCTGCTAACTGACTTCCTGCACATGTTCCTTTCAAGAACAATATCTTATACGGGACCGTATATAGAGAAACGCTGACCGCCCATATGCTGGTCAGCATTTCTTTGTTCATCTTACTTTCCTCTTTATTTTATCGTTTTTCCGTCAGTTCTTCTGCTTGTCCAAAATCTCTTTCAGCGCCTCTTCCCCCACACTCACCCATGCGTCCTCTTCCTCGGCATTTAAGCCCAGATACTCCCGTAAAGTGTCCGTAGTATCGGAAAACCCCCACTCCTGACTATAGTCGTCGATCTCCTCGAACTCAATTTCTCCAGCCAGATATCTCTCTTTGTATTTCTTCTCCGTATTTTCTGCCATTTCTTCCTCCCACGCCGGCAAATGTCATTGCACTAAACCCCATTCTGTCTCTATTTCAATCCATCTTCCCTCGCCTTATCCGCAATCATTTCATAAGTCGGTGTGGGAACACCATATTTCTTTCCCATCCGCACAACTTCATAAATCAGTCCGTCGATCTCGGACGCCTTGCCGGCGTAAATGTCGCGCTGCATAGAAGTGCTTGCCGTAGGATTAAGCGCATCCAGAATCTGTAAATTGGTCGTCACGATGTCGATCAGGAAAGGTACGTCCATCGCCACCGCCAGCGCGTCAACTTCCCGCATCAGCTTCACGAAGGTGTCCCGCGGCTCCCCGGTTACCTGTACTTCCCCGGCGCTCACATGATAGTAGAGGCCGCACGCAGCCATGGGAGACACATAGGCGAATTTCTGCAGGGCGTCTCTCTGAATATTCTCCGACAGCACGCCTTCAATCCCACTGTCCTTTAAATCCTTCGCCACTTCAAAAAGCGCCGGGCGAAGTTCTTCCCTGTTGCGAACGCCGTATACGATACGGAAAATGTCCCCGTTCTGCCAGATCGTCCCCGGTTCTTTAATCTCCGCCGCTATATAGATACAGCCGTCGGTCACCAGAAGCTCCGGCAGTTTTTCCTGCATTCTGCCGCCCGTCCCATAAATATTCAAGATAGGAATCACAATCGTCGTCTCTTTCGCCACCCGCCTGATAAATGGAATCGTTTCCTCCAGGGAATAGCCCTTTACACAGACAAAAATAATGTCCGGCTGTTCGCCATAATTCGCCATATCAGTCGCCTTGACTGGATTTACTGTATAGTTCCCTTTCCGGGTGGTCTCCATCTTAAGACCCTGTTCCTGCATCTTTTTCAGGTGTTCCCCTCTCGCAATCAGGGTCACATCCTTGCCCGCCTCTGTCATATACGCGCCGATGCTTCCGCCTGTACCGCCTGCGCCAATTACTAGATATTTCATGTATGCCTCCGTTTCAGTTATTTATACCGTCATGCCACTTATCTTTCGGCAGCAAGTCATCACATTCAAATAACATTTTATTATTTAAATGGCTTACCGCTAATCACATGATATCCGATTCCCATATGAAAAACAAGTGCGAAGAAAAAGCCGCCTCCCAACTCCCTCTTGACACTTCCGCATTTTAGATACATAATATTACCGTTCAAATAAGCTCCCTTTTTTAATAAGAAGAAACACCGTTATAAAGCAAAACTATATTTTGGGAAGAACGGAGTGTAAACATGTTTATTCTCTTTTTTCTGGTTTGGGTAATATTTAACGGGCAGCTTACAGCGGAAATCGCTGCCTTTGGAGTCGTTATTGCAGGGGTAATGTACTGGTTTTTATGCCGGTTTTTCAATTACCGCCCCCGATACGACCTTTTTTTATTGCAAAAATCCCCTCTTTTACTTCACTATTTCTTTACCTTAGTGTTAGAGATCCTGAAAGCAAATGCGGCTGTTTTCAAGCTGATCTACACCGCGGAGTATGAACTGGAGCCTGCAGTCGTACATTTTAAGACCGATCTGCGCTCCACTTTTGCGCGGGTGCTTTTAGCAAATTCCATCACGCTGACTCCCGGTACAATCACCGTTGCGTTAACGGGCAATGAATATACCGTGCACTGTCTTGACAAAGAACTGGCGGAGGGCATTTCCTCCTCCGTGTTTGTAAAGCTATTGAAGAAAATCGAAGGACAGAACTAATCTGAACTGGAGGAAATTATGAATAAAGAACTGATCTACCACCCACTTTTTATATTTTTGCTGATTGTGCTTTCCTTTATGCTGCTGGTATGTCTGATCCGCGCCGTGAAGGGACCCCGTGTTGCCGACCGCCTGATGGCCGTTAACATGATGGGTACCATGGTTATGGTTATGATTTCGGTTCTGGCGCTTCTTTTGCGGGAAGGCTATCTGGTGGATATCTGTCTGATTTATGCCATGATCAGTTTTCTTTCCGTGGTAGTCATCTCCAAGGTCTACATCGGTATTTACGAGGAGCAGCACCACAGTCAGGAAAATGCGGAAGGGGGAAATGTGGATGAACGCGGCTGAATGGATCAGGCTTATCATCGGATGCCTGTTTATCTTAATCGGAATGGTCATTTTCTTCACGGAACTGTTCGGAGTTTTTCATTTTAAATATGTGCTGAACAGAATGCACGCCGCCGCCATGGGCGATACCCTCGGCATCAGCGCGTGCCTGCTTGGGCTGATGGTCTTTTCTGGGTTAAATTTTACGACTTTGAAAATGTTTTTAATTATTGTCTTTTTGTGGTTCGCCTCGCCCGTCTCCTCCCATGTGCTTTCGAGACTGGAGGCCGCCACTAACGACAACCTTGCGGCGCACTGTGAAATATATGAGGATGTGGAAATTCTTGAGCAGGAACTTGCCACCGCCGCCAACAACGATACAGAAAAAAAGGAGGCGTCAGCGTTATGACAGCTTTTCAGGTCATTTTGATGGGACTGTTAATCATCTGCGCAGTCTCCGTCAGCTTTTCCAAAAACCTTTTAAATGCGATCCTGATTTATATGTCTTTCAGCCTGGTTATGTCCATGCTCTGGATCTGTCTGGAATCTCCTGACCTTGCCATTACGGAGGCTGCCGTCGGCGCGGGAATCACCAGCGTTCTTTTCTTTGTGACTCTCAAAAAAATCCATGCAATCGACGCGTCGGAGCCCGACGCAGAGGAGGAGAAGGAAAATGAGTAAGAAAAAGAGCACAGAAGAATATCAAAAAACCTTTGCCTTCCGTTTCTTCCGCTGGCTTTCCGGCGAAAAAGATCCTTATAGCGGAAAAGTGGAGATGCATCCCCAGAAAGAATACCAGCCGGACCCGGAGGCGGCTCTGCGCCGGGAGAAAGAACACGACGCGATCATGGACAAGGTCTATGATACCGAGCACAATAAATGGCTGCACCTTTTTCACCGGCTGTATCAGGCAACAAGCATTCTCTTCTGCCTGTTTCTGATCGCGCTGCTTCTGGTAACAGTTTCGCATCTTCCTGCCATTGGGTCAGTAGCCAGACCAGTCAACAACGAGGTCTCTGAACGTTACATTGAAAAAGGTCTGGAGGAAACGGGCGCAGTCAATATCGTTGCCGGCATGATTCTTGACTACAGGGCGTTTGACACGCTGGGCGAATCCCACGTGCTGTTTGTGGCAACCATCACCGTTCTGATCCTGCTTCGTCTGAACAAGACCGAAAAAGACGAAGCGGATGTAAACGACCGCCGTTTTGAGCCGAAAAATGACGCGATTTTACAGCTAGTGGCGACATTCCTTGTGCCGGTTATCATTATTTTCGGCATTTATATTATCTTAAACGGACACCTCGGACCTGGCGGCGGTTTTTCCGGCGGTGCGGTCATCGGCGCGGGACTGGTACTCTACCTGAATGCTTTCGGCTTCAAAAAAACAGAACAATTTTTTACGGAAAAGACTTATAAATGGATATGCTTTTTCTCCCTCTCTTTTTATTGTCTGGCAAAAAGCTATTCCTTCTACACAGGCGCGAATCAGCTCCACAGCGTGATACCGAAAGGGACGCCCGGCGCAATCCTGTCAAGCGGCCTGATCCTGCCTTTAAATATCGCGGTAGGGCTTGTGGTTGCCTGCACGATTTACGCTTTTTACGCCATGTTCCGAAAAGGGGGATTTTAGGATGGGTCCGAATTTATTTACAAACTACGGAGAAGCCGTCTCAGCAATTCTCTTCTGCATAGGCTTTACCAATCTGCTTCTGCAGACCAACCTGATTAAGAAAATTATCGGTTTGAATATCATGGACAGCGCGATTTACCTCTTTCTGGCGGAAAAAGGCTATATCGCCGGACGGGTTGCGCCCATTGTGGTGAACGGCGTCACCAGTACGGAAGCCTACATCAATCCGATACCCAGCGGACTTGTGCTGACAGGTATCGTGGTCTCCGTCTCCGTGACCGCGCTTATGCTGTCGCTGACGATCCGGCTTTACACGAGATACCATACGCTGGATCTGGACGAAATTTCCACGCAGTTGAAGAAGGAGGGAAAATAATATGAATTTTATCTGCAATTTTCCCTTTTTCTCCATCCTTTTGAGCCTTTTTTCCGGCACAATCTGTTCTGTTCTGCCCGCAAAAGCAGCGAAAGTGGTAAACCGCGTAGTCATAATCGCCGTCGGACTGATGTCGGCTGTTCTTCTTTTGTATCTGCTCGCCACAGGCGAATCCTTTATTTACTGGATGGGACACTTTCCCGCGCCCTGGGGCAATGAGATCCGCGCCGGCGTGCTGGAAGCCGGCATGGCGCTCTTCTTCTGCATCATCATGTATCTGTCCATGGCGGGCGGCGCACACAAACTGCCCGGTGAGGTGGTGGAGAGCAAACATAATTTGTACTATATTCTGGTGAACCTCCTGTTGAGCTCCCTGCTTGCGCTGGTCTACACCAACGATATGTTTACAGCCTATGTGTTTGTGGAGATTAACACGATCTCCGCCTGCGGCTTGATTATGATAAGACAGGTTGGACGGACGATTGAAGCTGCCGTCCGCTATATGATTATGAGCCTGCTCGGCTCAGGTCTTCTGCTTTTCGGGCTCTGTATCATGTACGACCTGACAGGGCACCTGTTGATGAGCAATATCAAGGAGTCGGTGGGGCTTATTATGGCAAGCGGCGAATACCAGATTCCTCTGATTGTCTCGGTGGCGCTTATGTGTATCGGTCTGTGTATCAAGAGTGCGCTGTTCCCTTTTCACGCATGGCTGCCGGACGCCTACGGATACTCTACGGTATCTTCCGCCGCGATTCTATCCAGTCTGGTGTCCAAGGGGTATATCTTCCTGCTGATAAAGATCATTTACCGTGTCATCGGTTTTGATATCTTTAACAGCACCAGAATTATTGACGTGCTCTTTGTTTTCGGCCTGATGGGCATGATTTTTGGCTCCCTCTCCGCCATCAGGGAAAATGATATCCGGCGGATGATCGCCTTTTCCTCGGTGGCACAGATCGGTTATATTTACATGGGCTTTGGCATGGGCACACAGGCGGGCATGGTGGCAAGTATTTTCCATATTTTATCCCATGCGGCTACCAAATCTCTGCTCTTTATCGCCGCTATCGGCCTTACGGACGTGTCCGGCGGGAGCCGCAAGTTTATCGACCTGACAGGAGCTGCATACCGCAATAAATGGGCGGGAGCTGCCTTCACGGTTGGATCGCTGTCCATGGTAGGCATTCCTCTCTTTTCCGGCTTCATCAGCAAGCTGCTCTTTGCGCAGGCAGCCGTACAGGTGGAGGGCAAGATGCTTGCTTCGCTGATTGTACTGGGAATAAGCACGGTATTAAACGCAGTCTACTTTATGAAAACCGTGATCCGTATTTATGCTTACGCCCCGGACGCTCCCTATAAAGGGATTACCTTCCGGGACATGAAAGCCTATGCGGTGGTGCTTGTCTGTTTTATCCTGTTAAATGTCATTCTGGGCGTCAGCTCCCAGCCGGTTGTAGATATGATCGGTCAGGGACTTGCCATGTTCGCCTGACCGCCGGCTGTCGATTATTATTTGTAATGTGGTATCTGGCAATCCGGCTTTTTACATGCTTTACAAAGAGGTGATAATATGTATCTGATTCTTTCATCCATCCTTTTTCCGATTCTGGCAGGGCTGTTTCTGCTGGTACGCCATCGGACACCCCTGTCTGGGGAAACCCCCACTGACAGGAAATCGCTTATAGCTCTGACAGGCTGTTCCCTTATCATCACAGCCATATTTGTTATCGCTGCATTGTTTGCCGAAAACGGCTTTACCTTATTCTATCTGACGCCAAGCCTTCCTATTTATTTTCGTGTCGACAGTGTTGGCAGGATTTTTTCACTGCTCGCAGTGATTGTCATTCCCTGCGCGGGGTTTTTCTCTTTTGCGTACATGAAACACGAAGAACACGAGAGCCGTTACTACGGTTTTTATCTGCTGGTATTCGGCGTACTGAACGCACTCTGCTTTGCGGGCAACCTGATTACCTTTTATCTGTTCTTTGAACTTTTAACCCTGTCCTCCATGCCTCTCGTCCTGCATAACGGTTCCAAAGAGGCAGTTATGGCGGGACTGAAATACTTATTTTATTCCCTGTGCGGCGCATATGCGGCGTTGTTCGGCATCTATTTCCTCTATCGGAACTGTGACTCGCTGACTTTTACCATGGATGGTGCGCTTCGTGCCTCCGCCATAGCAGAACATGGCGGTTTCCTTTTGGTTGTGGCTTTTGTTATGCTCCTCGGTTTCGGCGTCAAGGCGGGCATGTTTCCCATGCACGCATGGCTGCCCACCGCCCATCCCGTCGCACCGGCGCCGGCTTCAGCGGTTCTTTCCGCCGTCATTGTAAAGGCGGGCGTGCTCGCCACTATCCGCGTACTCGGCATGTTCGGCACGGATTTCCTGAAGGGAACGTGGGTGCAGACCGCATGGCTTTGTCTGACGCTGATCACAGTATTTATGGGATCGCTCCTCGCCTATCGGGAACCTGTGCTGAAAAAGAGACTTGCTTACTCCACGGTAAGCCAGCTCTCCTACATTCTGTTTGGTCTCGCCGTTATGAACGAGACATCTTTTACAGGCGCTCTTCTGCATGTATTGGCGCACGGATTTATCAAAGCGGCACTGTTTTTGTGTGCCGGAGCCATTATTTACAAAACGGGAAAAACACGGGTGGAGGAAATGCGCGGTATCGGCAAGGAAATGCCCGTCACTATGTGGTGTTTCACGGTCGCTTCCCTTGGACTGATCGGTATTCCGCCTACAGGCGGCTTTCTCAGCAAATGGTTTCTGGCTCTCGGCTCCTTAAAGAGTGGCATTCCTGTTTTTGGCGTGCTTGGCCCGGTGATTCTTCTGGTAAGCGCGCTGCTTACCGCAGGATATCTGCTGCCGCTGACCATACACGGCTTTTTCCCTGGAGCGGATTACGATTACAACAGGCTGCAAAAGAAAGAACCGTGTAAACTGATGAGAGTGCCCATTTTGATGCTGACAGCTTTATCCGTTTTAGCAGGCATCTTTCCGTTCGCCATTTTCTTAGCTTATTTCGCAGTTACAGGGAGGTGATATGATGATAATTTCCGTGATCCTGATTCCTTTGATAACGGGGATTTTGGTTCCCGTCATCCCATTTCAGAAAAGATGGCAGAAAGAAGTATTTTTGGAGACGGCGGTGGTGTTAAACAGCATCCTTGTCTGGTATCTGCTCCTGCACCACTCGGACAGCACCTTTCTCCTGGCGCATTTTACGGGTAATCTGAATATCAGTTTTCGTGTGGATGGCATGAGTATGGTGTTTGCCGGGCTTGTGTCCGCCCTCTGGCCCTTTGCCACACTCTACGCCTTTGAATACATGACGAAGGAAGCGCATGAAAATGTATTTTTCCTCTTCTATACGCTGACTTACGGCGTAACACTGGGCATTGCCCTCGCCGCCAATTTGCTTACCATGTATTTCTTTTATGAACTGCTGACGTTAGTCACGGTACCTCTGGTCATGCACACGCTGACCCGCGAAGCGATTCTGGCGAGCCGAAAATACCTTTACTATTCGCTGGGCGGCGCGGCTTTTGCATTCCTCGGTCTGATTATGGTCATTGTCTACGGCAGCACAACGGATTTTATTTTGGGCGGTGTGCTCGACCCGGCAAAGACCATCGGAAAAACAAATATTTTATTATTGATCTATGTGATGGCGTTTATGGGATTTGGTGTAAAAGCGGCGGTCTGTCCCTTCAACTCATGGCTGCCGCAGGCAGGTGTGGCTCCCACACCCGTCACCGCCCTGCTCCATGCGGTCGCCGTTGTAAAATCCGGCGCATTCGCCATCATAAGGCTGACTTATTACAGTTTCGGCACAGATTTCCTAAAGGGCACATGGGCGCAGTACGCGGTTATGTCTGTTGTCATGTTTACCATCGTATACGGCTGCAGCCGTGCTGTGAAAGAGACGCACCTTAAAAGGCGGCTGGCATACTCCACCATCAGCAACCTGTCCTACATCCTTTTCGGCGCAGTCATTATGACGCCCCTGGGCCTTGTGGGCGCGCTGACCCACCTCGTATTCCACGCGGTTATGAAAATCAGTTCTTTCTTCTGCGCAGGCGCAATCATGCACCAGACCGACCGCCATTATGTGCATGAACTAAACGGACTGGGATATAAAATGCCCCGTGTATTCGGCATTTTCACAATCTCTGCACTGGCGCTCATGGGCGTTCCGGGGCTTGCCGGTTTTGTCAGCAAATGGAATTTGGCAGGAGCGGCAGTGGAAAGCGGCAATCCTCTCGCATGGGGCGGTATTGCCTGTCTGCTGGTGTCGGCGCTTTTGACAGCAATTTATATGCTGACGATTGTGGTGCGGGCGTTCTTTCCCGGAAAGGATTTTGACTACGGCACAGTTTCCGATATCCATGATCCCAACTGGAAGATGCTGCTGCCGCTGTTTGTGTTCACCGTATTTATCATACTGTTCGGCGTTTATTCCCAGCCAGTTGTGGACTTTTTTATGAGCGTCGCGACAGGCGCCGTGTAAGTCGTCCGATATGCGCCGCCGCTACAAAACGATAATGTTAACCAGATGTCAGCCCGCCTCGAAGATGCTTTGTTTTTCATGGTCGGGCCGTGACAGGAAAGTGTCTGCACTCCCACATTTTTTTGGAGGTCATTATGTACACCACTACGAATATCATTGTAGAAGCTGTTGTTTTCTTTCCCATACTTGCGGCTTTTGTAAGCTACGGCATCGGGCGGAAGAGTAAGGATACTCGAAGCATCTTTGCGGATATCATAACAGGTCTTACCTTTATTCTTTGCGCCATTTTGGCGGTGCAGACGCTGACAGGCGCGGCGGGCAGCTCCCGACCGGTCATAGAAATCCCCTATGTCTGCGGTTTTGGCCTGCATTTTACTTTAGACGGTTTTCGCGCGCTGTATGGAACCATTGCCGCCTTCATGTGGTTTATGACCACGCTCTTTTCCAGCGAATACTTCGGCCACTACAGAAACAGGAACCGTTACTATCTGTTTCTGCTGCTGACGCTTGGCGCGACCGAGGGCGTATTTTTCTCTGCAGACTTTTTTACCACCTTTGTTTTCTTTGAAATGATGTCGTTCACCTCTTATGTATGGGTGGTGCACGACGAGAAGCCCGAATCCCTGCGTGCCGGCGCGACCTATCTGGCAGTGGCGGTCATGGGCGGACTGGTGATGCTGATGGGCATTTTCCTTTTATTTGATCTGACAGGAACACTAAACTTTGCAGAACTGAGCGGCTGCTATGATAACTATGTACTCACGACTTACAGCAGATTTGCAGAAAGGAGAATCTGGGCAGCGGGGCTCTGCCTGCTGTTCGGCTTCGGCGCCAAAGCCGGCGCCTTCCCGCTGCACATCTGGCTGCCGAAGGCGCACCCGGTGGCTCCCGCTCCCGCCTCGGCTCTCCTTTCCGGCATTTTGACCAAAACGGGCATGTACGGCATACTCATTCTGACCGCCTATATCTTCTTTCAAAATGCGGCTTGGGGCGGTATGATTCTCATTTTAGGCGTCTTTACCATGGTGATCGGTGCACTGCTGGCACTTTTCTCCGTTGACCTGAAACGGACGCTCGCATGTTCTTCGGTCTCCCAGATCGGCTTTATTCTCGTGGGCGTAGGCATGGCGGGGCTGTTAGGAAAGGAAAACGCAGCCGCGCTGCGCGGCAGCCTTCTGCACATGGTAAACCACTCCCTGATCAAGCTGGTGCTTTTTATGGCTGCTGGCGTTGTGTTTATGAATGTGCATAAACTGGATCTGAATGAAATCCGCGGTTTTGGGCGGAAAAAGCCTCTCTTAAACGTTATCTTTCTTATGGGTGCACTGGGGATCGGCGGCATACCGCTCTTTAACGGCTACATCAGCAAGACCCTGCTCCATGAAAGCATTGTAGAGTACACGGTTCTGATCAACGCGAACGTGATACCGGCGTTTTTCAGCACCTCGCTCATGCACGCCGTCGAATGGATTTTCCTTTTAAGCGGCGGCCTGACCATCGCTTATATGACTAAACTTTATGTCTGTCTCTTCATTGAAAAAAATGCCGACGAAGCAATACAGAAAAAATACGACGCACTGCAGGGTAAATATATGAACCGTGCAAGCGCCCTTGCCCTTTCCGTAAGCGCTGTCCTGCTGCCGTTTATGGGTTCCCTTCCGGGAATAGTCATGGACGGCATTGCCGATATGGGTCAAAACTTCCTGCACACAGAAGTTATGGAAAAAGTTTCCTACTTCTCTTTGGGTAATATAAAGGGTTCGCTGATTTCTCTCGCCTTTGGCGCATTGATTTACTGCCTTATTGTGCGTTTTCTGCTGATGAAGAAGGAATCTGGCTGCGGAGAAAAATATTATATTAACCGTATGCCAGTGTGGCTGGATCTGGAAAACCTGATCTACCGCCCTGTGCTGTTAAAGATTCTTCCTTTTGCCTTCGGTGTGCTCTGCCGCTTTCTGGACAGTCTGGTCGATACGATTGTCGTTGTGCTCAGAAAAACTGTCTACCGCGATGAAAAACTGCCCCACGAACGTCCTGAAGGCAATGTGTTTACGCATCTTGCCGCCTGCGCCGCCTCCTTCTTCGAAGGCCTCGGCAATTTGGTTTTGCGCCGCAAAAACCCGAAAAAGCAGGATTATGAGCATAAACTGGCACTAATGCATGAGGAGTGGAGCGAAAATACCATGATGATCACCAGAAGCATGTCCTTCGGGCTGCTGCTCTTCTGCGTCGGACTGATTTTGACGGTGGCATATCTGTTTATCAAGGATGTGTTTGGGTTTTGAGGGTAAAACCACAGGCGGAAGTAAAATACATGTTCTCATGATGTGCAAGCAGGGGGTAGATACCGATTTTCTTCCCCCTGTTTTGTGAAATATAGACAAACTATATCTTGTTTGACTTTTCTGATATTCTGCTTTTCTACTCCATATCTTGGTCTTAACAGCAGATGTTTGATATTCCGTTTATTATTTTTCTACAACCTATTCCTACAAAAGTCTTTGCAATTTGTATTCCGCTGTGGTATATCTGTTTTAACATATGATCTATTTGCATATTTCTTTTACCCGGAATCGGATTTTTTATCTGTCGGTTCCTCAACTCTTCGGGGCGATGCTCCGTCATTTTTTCTATGAAAGGAAAACACATCTATGAATCAACTTATCGACCATTCTTCAGACACAGGAAACAGCTTGTTTACACGTT
>CAJTTZ010000008.1 GCA_910579505.1 uncultured Lachnospiraceae bacterium | reverse complement strand
TTTTGTATTTGGTCTGGGAATGCACAGCATGACGGCGGTGATCGAGACTATGCTGCCGCACTGGAAGTGTACGGTGAAGATGTCCTGAAAGCACTTCAGCTTAGACCGGTCGACCCTGATGAAGTCAACCTGACGCCTAAGCTGATCAAATATAACCGTTAACACTCTCACAAAATCTGCTGTCAGGATGGAATTCAGGTTTTCACATTTTTACCATGCTGCCGGTGGAATTTAGTCAGGCACACTAACTCTCCAGCGGTCTGTTTTCTATACCCGAAAATCAGATATTTTGTAAGAAGCTGTCTTAATTATAACAGAAACCCGGCATTTTAACTCCAATAAATCTTGAAATTTCTGTAAATTTTAAAGTGCAGTAGAATTTACTTCTGCACTGGAATTTAAAATTTCAAGTCAGCAAATGATCGGCCTGTTTTCTGTGCGCCACTGTCTCGGCGAAATTCCATATACATTTTTGAAGGCCCGGGAGAAGTGGAGCTGGTTCGGATATCCCACAGCGTTTCCGATATCCGCCACGGACAGTTCCGTCAGTTTTAATAGTTCCGTAGCCTTTGTCATACGGTAGGAGATCAGAAATGTCTGGGGGGATTTTCCCGTGCACTCGTGAAAGATTTTTCCGAAATAGCTTCGGTTCAGCCCGCAGGCGGCAGCGATATCCTCCACGGAGATGTCGTTCTGGAAATTCTGCTCGATATAAGAGAAGGCTTCCTTAATATAGAAGTCACGAAGACGGTTCCCCTTTCCGATTTGAGTGGAGGTGGAGGCGCGGACAAAACTGTCGATGAACAGATAGAGGTGCCCGATCAGATGAAAGGGGGACTCCTCTTTATGGTTTACGATGTAGAGCATTTCATTTTTCATGGTTTCGGCGATGTCCTTATAGCGCGCACGGTAAACGGGCTGGTCGGGAGTCAGCCCTGCCAGGTTTACCGTCTCCTTGGCACGCAGGCCGTCAAATTCAATCCACGTATATTCCCACGGGATGTCATAATCGGCGATGTACATGCATACTTGATTAGGGAAGATCATAAAGCCCTGCCCGCTTTTGATCTGGTATCGGACGGATTCACCGTGGGAATTATCAGCGAACAGCGTGCCGGTGCCGGAGAGGCAGTAGTGGAACAGATAGTGGTTTCTGGAAGCCGGACCAAAGGAGTGGGAGGGTGCGCACTGCTCCCAGCCAAACTGATAAAGCCCCAGATCCACAAAATTTTCACTTGGAAACACCGAGAAGATAACTTCGCTCATGAGTACCCTCCATTTGAGGAATCAGGTTTATGCTGCTTATGCTGTAAGCTGCTGGAGTTTCTTTTCACCCAGTATGAAAAACGCCCGCTTTTGGCGTTTTTCGAGGTGAAACGGAGTTGTGAAGCAACTCCTAGAAGTTCTCCGCGAAACAGCCTCTGCTGTGAGCGGCTAGAACTTCTTTTCACCTTAGTATATACCAAAATGCGTGGTCACTTCAATATATGGGCGGAAAAATCGCATAAAGATATAAAAAGCACAAAATCACGATATTTTTGGCGGCATTAGGGCATGTTACAATGGATAAAACGAATCAACTTAGATCTGCTTTTGACACGTTATATTCCAAAAAGGAAGGAGAAGGGCAATGAAGAGAAAGGGATTGAGGAGTCTGGCACTGGCAGCATGTCTTACAGCGCTGGCGCCGGTCGTTTGGGGTTGTGGCGATGCCTCGGACGGAAAGATTGAAGTTGAGATTGTGCAGTATAAGCCGGAGGCGGCGAACTATTTTAAGACGGTGGAGGATGCATTCAATGCCTCCCACGATGACATCCACCTGACCATCAGCTCGCCTAACGATGCGATGGCGATTCTGAAGACAAGGTTTATCAGGGAGGATTACCCGGATATCATCGGAATTGGCGGCGACATCAACTATTCCTATTTTGTGGACGCCGACATACTGGCGGACATCTCTGGATATGAGGGGATGAAAGATGTCAACGAAGGGTATCTGGAAATTGCTGAGGCGCTGGAGCTTGTCCCTGTGGACGGCACTTACATTCTGCCTTATGCGGCCAACGCGGCGGGCGTGCTCTACAACAGGGAAATGTTCGAGGAGCACGGTTGGCAGATCCCGGAAACATGGGATGAAATGCTCGCACTGTGCGATGAGATTTCTGCGGAAGGCATCCTGCCGTTCTACTTTGGATTCAAGGACACATGGACCTGTCTTGCGCCGTGGAATGCGATGGCAGTGGAGCTTGCACCGTCGGACACGACGAAGCAGGTAAATAAGGGACAGACGACATTTACGGACGAGTACGGCGAGCTTGCGGAGAAATATATGGCGCTTCTGCCTTACGGGCCGGACGATCCGTTTGCCTACAACTATAATGACGCCTGTACGGCCTTTGCCAGAGGGGAATCCGCCATGTACCCTATCGGCAGCTATGCGGCGCCCCAGATTCTGTCGGTGAATCCGGATCTGAAAATGGATTCCTTCGTTATGCCGGCCAGCGACGAGAAGGAAGGCCGGACGCTGAACTCGGGTATCGACCTGGGATTCTGTGTGACAAAGGACTGCAAAAACAAGGAGGCCGCCTACGAGGTGTTAGACTTCCTGTATGCGGACGATACCTTGCAGAAGTATATAGACGCACAGACATCTGTTCCGTGTAAAAAGGGAAACTTTACATTATCCACGCTGCTTGACGGCATGACGGAATTTATCGCAAGCGGCAACATGACGGACTATCAGGATCACTATTATCCGTCCGAGATGTCAGTGGATGCCCTCCTGCAGACGTTCCTCATCGAAAAGGATAAGGATGCGTTCCTGAAAAACTTTGATACAAGCTGGCAGAGATATAACAGGGATATCATCCGTATGGTGCAGGAATATGAAGCCGCAAACGGAAGTACACAGTAGGAAGGGGGTAAAAGTGATGACAAAACATGAAAATGAGAGAAAGAGAACGTTTTTGCTGATTACGATACCGATTCTGGCGCTGTTTATCTGCTTTAACACGATTCCGCTGATCCGCGGCGCCATGTACAGCTTCACCAATTCCAGAGGGTTCGGCAGCCATGACTGGGTGGGGCTTAGAAACTATATTGACCTGTTTTCGGATGCACGTGTAGGGAAATCCTACCTGTTCACGATCAAGCTGGCGCTTGTGACGACGGTGGTGGTAAATGTGCTCAGCCTGATTCTGGCTTTGGGACTTAACAGCAAGATCAAGGCAAAGGGATTTTTCCGCGGCGCTTATTTCCTTCCGAACATATTGGGAGCACTGGTAGTAGGTTATATTTTCAACTACTTCTTTACTTATATCGTTCCGGCGCTTGCGGACATGACCGGCTTGGAGGGACTGCGCTCGAGCATTCTGTCAAGTCCGAACAAGGCGTGGATCGGCGTCATGATTGTCTGCGCATGGCAGGCGATTGCGATGAATACGATCATCTATATATCGGGACTGCAGACGGTGCCCGAGGATGTCTACGAGGCGGGCGGCCTGGACGGCGCGACCGGCTGGAAACAGTTCAAGCACCTGACGTTTCCGTTAATTATTCCGTTTTTCTCCATCAATATGGTATTGTGTGTGAAAAACTTCCTGATGGTGTTTGACCAGATCATCGCATTGACGAAGGGTGGTCCTGCGCAGAGCACGGAATCCATCTCCTACCTGATCTACAATAACGGTATGTCGGGCGGACAGTTCGGTTTCCAGAGCGCGAACGCGGTTGTATTCTTTATTGTGATTGTAGTGATCTCTGTTGCGCAGATGAAATTTTCCAGTTCAAAGGAGGAGCAGTTATGAAGCAAACATCGACAGTCGGAAAATCAAACAAAACCGTTATGGTGCTGCTTATTCTCGGGCTTTCCACGATTATCTTTCCTCTGTATATGACTGTGGTGATCGCGTTCAAACAGCCTTCGGAGATGACAAACAGCATAAGCGGTATCCTGTCGCTTCCCAAGGTGTGGAGCCTGCAGAATTTCAAGGAAGCGATGGAAGTGACGGATTTCTGGAACTCTTTGAAAAACAGCCTGCTGATCTCCGGGCTGACAGTAGGGCTTTCCATCCTGATCCATTCCCTGATGGGATATACATTGGGACGGAATAAATCCAACAAGTTTTATAATTTTGTCTATCTCTTTATCGTCAGCGGTATGTTTGTACCTTTTGCGATCCTGATGATGCCGCTTGCAAAGCAGACGGCGGAGATGGGCCTTGCGAACTGGTTCGGCGTGATACTTCTCTATGTGGTGTTTTACATGCCGATGAACATCATGCTCTATTCGGGTTATCTTGTCAATATCCCGTTGGCACTGGAGGAGGCGGCGAGGGTAGACGGCGCATCCACATGGCTGACTTATTGGAAAATAATTTTTCCGATCATGAAACCGATGCATGCTACTGTTGCAGTCATCACGGCGCTGGCAGTATGGAACGATGTAATGACGCCGCTAATCATCATGGCGGGTTCTTCCGAGAACACGCTTCCCCTTGCCCAGTTGAATTTCCAGTCACAGTTTGGGACCAACTATAATTTAGCGTTTGCATCTTACCTGCTGTCACTGATTCCAATACTCGTTTTCTATCTGATCTGTCAGAAGCAGATTTTGAACGGTGTTGTAAATGGGGCTGTAAAATAACAGACGGACTGGAAAATGGTGCCGAAATTCGGTACAATTAGGAACGGTTCGTGAAAAAGAAGTGTGACAAACTTTAAGAAAGGAACAGATTTGGTATAGATTATGGCAATTGGATATCAGCTTGAAAATCGGATTTTCACATTGGATACGGCGCATACCTCTTATCAGATGAAGGTGGATGACTTCGGTTTTTTACTGCATCTGTATTACGGAGGGCGTGTGTACGGAAATATGGATTATCTGCTGACGTGCTACGACAGGGGATTTTCCGGCAATCCTTCGGACGTGGGAAATGACAGAACCTACTCCATGGACGTTCTACCCCAGGAATACCCGGTTATGGGCATCGGAGATTTTCGAAACAGCGCCCTTATCATTCGCAACGCGGATGGATCTGATTGTTGTGATTTACGCTACGTCGGACATGAGACGAAAAAGGAAAAGTATGGACTGCCGGGACTTCCGGCAGTCTATGCTGACTCCGGGGAAGCGGAGACACTGGAGATTTATCTGGAAGATAAGGTGAGCGGCGTGCGGGTGACGCTTCTGTACGGTGTGCTGGAGGAAGCGGATATCATCACAAGAAGCGTTGTCCTGGAAAACCGGGGTGAAAAGGGTGTGACTGTTGAGAAAGCGGCGTCGGCCTGTCTGGATTTTGTTACCGGCAGATACGACATGCTAAGCTTTTACGGCAGACATACCATGGAGAGAAATCTGCAGCGGGAAGAGATCCGGCACGGCGTCTACGCCATCGGAAGCCGCCGGGGCACTTCCAGCCACCAGTACAATCCGGCGGTGATCCTTGCGGACAGGGACGCAACGGAGGATGCAGGCAGATGCTACGGCATGGTATTTGTATACAGCGGAAACTTTCTCTGCGAGGCGGAACGGGATCAGTACGACCAGACGAGAGTACTGATGGGACTGCAGAGCGACCTGTTCCACTATCCCTTAGAGAGGGGGGAGAAGCTGACGGTTCCTGAGACGATCCTGTGCTATTCCGATCAGGGGCTGGGAACGCTTTCAGCCCGTTTTCACGACTGTATCAGGGATCATCTCTGCCGGGGGGAATTTAAGGACGCGCCTCGGCCGGTGCTGCTAAACAGCTGGGAGGCGGCATACTTTACCTTCGATGGGCAGACCATATTAAAACTGGCGAAGAACACTGCAGCGCTCGGCATTGACATGATCGTCATGGACGACGGCTGGTTTGGGAAAAGAGAGGACGACAACAGCGGCCTTGGAGACTGGCATGTCAATGAGAAGAAGCTGGGGTGTACCTTGCGGGAGTTGATTGAAAAGGTAAATAACGAGGGTGTAAAATTCGGTATCTGGATTGAGCCGGAGATGGTGTCTGAGGACAGCGAACTGTACAGGCAGCATCCTGACTGGGCACTGCGGATACCGGGCAGGGAGCCTGTCAGGGGTAGGAACCAGCTTGTGCTTGATTTTTCCAGAGCACAGGTCAGGGATTATATTTTTGAGCAGATATGCGGGATTCTTGACCAGGGAAAAATAGAGTACGTCAAGTGGGATATGAACCGCAGCATTGTAGACGTGTTTTCAGGAGAAACAGCGCAGGGAAAGGTGACTTACCAGTATGTGCTGGGGGTATATGATTTTCTGGAAAGGCTGCTGCAAAGGTACCCAGATATTCTTATAGAGGGCTGCAGCGGCGGCGGCGGAAGATTTGACGCAGGTATGCTTTACTATACACCCCAGATCTGGTGCAGCGACAACACGGACGCGCTGGACAGGCTGCGGATCCAGTACGGCACTTCCTTCTTTTATCCGGCGTCTACGGTATGCTCCCATGTTTCAGCCGTGCCGAACCACCAGACCGGCAGGAGCGTGTGCATGCACACCAGGGGCACGGTGGCTATGGCGGGAGTTTTGGGATATGAGCTTGATCCCGAAAAGCTCACGGAGGAGGAAAAGACGGCTGTCAGGGAACAGATCAGGCAGTATAAGGACTGGGAAAAGCTGATCCGCAAAGGCAGATATTACCGGCTGACAGATCCCTTTTCGGACGCCTGTGCGGCATGGATGTTTGTTTCGGAGGAGAAAGACCGGGCGCTGGTCAGCGTGGTCATGCTGGAGACGCACGGAAATATGACGGTGAGTTATGTGAAAATGCAGGGGCTGGATGCAGAATCTGTATACCGCGATATAGACAGCGGCAGATGTTATTATGGAGCGGACCTGATGGCGGCGGGGCTTCCGATGCCGGTGGAGCTAAAGGAATATCCGGCGTATCAGATCGAGCTGCGAAAAGAAAAATGAGATTTTCCGGGAGGCGGATATGAGAGGCAAAAAGGCAGAGACAACACAGACAAAGACTGCGCAGGCGAAGGAGAAAGTTTCCAGGGCACAGGCCGTTTACCGCAGACGTTTTGACAGACATTTGGAGGAGCTTAGATGGCTGTATATGGAGCTCTATGACAATGGCTCCATGTTTGCGGAGCTGTGCGATTCCCTTCAACAATTTTATGAGGAGCGGGGAAAAGACCTGAAAAAGAAGGACATTGAGCGGGAAAAGTGTCCCGATTGGTACAAGGGCAACGATATGCTCGGCATGATGCTCTATATTGATAATTTTGCGGGGAATCTGCAGGGCGTGCAGGAGAAGCTTCCCTATATCAAAAGCTGCAATGTCAACTATATTCACCTGATGCCTTTTCTGGATACGCCGAAAGGAAAATCGGACGGCGGTTATGCGGTAGCGGATTTTCGGAAAGTGCAGCCCGCGCTTGGAGACATGGACGATCTGGAGAGCCTGACGGCGGCATGCCGGAAGGAAGGGATCAGCGTCTGTATGGATTTTGTGATGAACCATACCTCCGAGGACCATGAGTGGGCGAAGCGGGCGAGGGCTGGCGAGGGCGAGTACATGAGCCGCTATTTCTTCTTTGACAACGCCGCCATTCCGGCTGAGTACGAGAAGACGGTTCCGCAAGTGTTTCCAACCACGGCGCCGGGCAATTTCACATGGCTTCCCGACGCGGGGCATTATGTGATGACCTCCTTTTATCCTTACCAGTGGGATCTGAATTATAAAAATCCGAGGGTGTTTAATGAAATGATGTACAATTTCCTGTACCTTGCGAACAGGGGAATTGATATTATGCGCATTGACGCTGTGCCCTATATCTGGAAGGAACTGCATACCCAGTGCCGCAACCTGAAGCAGGTACATACGATTGTGCGCATGATGCGCATGATAGGCGAGATTGTATGTCCGGGTGTGATTCTGCTTGGCGAGGTGGTGATGGAGCCGGAGAAAGTCGTTCCCTATTTTGGAACACTAGAAAAGCCTGAGTGTCATATGCTCTATAACGTGACAACCATGGCTACCACATGGCATACAGTGGCGACGCGGGATGTGAGGCTTCTTAAAAAGCAGCTCGACATTGTGAACGGTCTGCCGAAGGAGTACGTGTTCTTAAATTATCTGCGCTGCCACGATGACATTGGCTGGGGGCTGGATTATGATACCCTGCGCCTCTGGGGGTTCGAGGAGCGCGCCCACAAGCAGTACCTGAACAATTATTTTCAGGGGTATGAGGGGGAAAGCGTAAGCCGCGGGGAACTTTACAATGCCGATCCCATTTCCGGGGATGCCAGATTCTGCGGCACCACGGCCTCCATGTGCGGCATTGAGAAAGCGGGTTCCCAGCAGGACGAAGAGGCCATGGAGCGGGCAGTCAGGCGGGATGTGACGCTTCACGCTTACATGCTTATGCAGTCAGGGATTCCCGTGCTCTACAGCGGGGACGAGGTGGGGCAGGTGAACGATTACAGCTATAAGGATGACCCGGACAAGGCGGCGGATTCCCGCTATCTGCACCGGGGGAAAATGGACTGGAAGCTGGCAGCTCAGATATCCGATAAGAAGAGTGTGGCGGGACAGATTTTCTGGCAGCTTGACCGGCTGGAAAAAATCAGAAGATCCAGCCGGGCGTTTACGGTGGAGGCGGACGCGAGGACGCTTACTACCGGGGATGACAACGTGCTTGGAATCGGCATAGTATACGAGGACGAAGAAATCCTTGGCATCTTTAATTTCAGCGAGTATAATAAGGAAGTGTCCGTAGACGGCGTTAAAGGAACGTACACGGATATGATTACGGGGGAGCAGATATCCCCGGAGAAGCTATCACTGCCGGCATACGGATTCTGTTATCTTGCCGGGAAGAAGGAATAAAGAAAAAGTCCGATTAGTGTGGGAAGTGCTAAATCTCACACAGGAGAATGCCGGAAGTATGGCATTTTCCGCATGGAAAGCGTGAAAGTATGGAATCAAAACTGGAATTTGGACCGGCACGGCAGGCGGATATAGATGGGATTTGTGCGCTGGTGGCATCCGCGATCTTACATATGCAGGAGCAGAAGATTTTTCAGTGGGACGAAAAGTATCCCACAAGGGAAGACTTTTTGAATGATTTGCAGGAAAATACATTATCGGTGGGAACGATAGAAGGGAAGATAGCCGTCACTTTCACCGTGAACCAGACCTGTGAACCTGAGTATGATGACGGGGACTGGCAGTATCCGAATGAAGAATACCGCATCATCCACAGGCTTTGTGTGAATCCCGAATTTCAGGGCAGGGGCGTGGCAGGGCGTACCCTGCGGCATATTGAGGAAGAACTGCGCAGACAGAAGGTCGGCGCAGTTCGTTTGGATGCATTTACCAAAAATCCGACAGCCATTGCGCTGTATACAGGGAACGGTTATGAAAAGAGAGGTTTCGCGGACTGGCGGATGGGAAGGTTTTATCTGATGGAGAAGAAGCTGTGAAGGGGAGAGAAGAGTAAATGAGCACCAGAGTAAGGAAGAAAAACTATTCTATCGTGGTAGATTTTTCTTGCATTTTGTCGAAATTCCGAGGCGCAAAGCGTCTGCCTGGCATGCGTCTACACAGGCGCCGCATCGGATGCACTCGGCGGAATTCGGTGTTTTCACGGGATCCACTTCCATTCCGCACACCACTTTGCACTTTCCGCAGCCGACGCACTTGTGGCTGTCCACTTCCAGGTGAAAAATACTGATTTTGTTAAACAGTCCATAAATCGCCCCCAAAGGACAGAGTGTCCGGCAGAAAAAGCGATAGAAAAAGACACAGCCAATAAGTGTCAAAACAAGAATCGTCATTTTCAGGGAGAATAGTGCGCCTACTGCTTTTCGGAGACTTTCATGTGCCGCCAGAAGAAAGAGCCCGCCCTCTAACGTTCCTGCCGGGCAGATATACTGGCAGAAGGCGGGTTTGCCCATGCCCATATAGTCTGTGACTGCGACAGGCAGGATCAGGACAAAGACCACAAGGACAATATATTTAATAGATAGAAATCCTTTTTTGAGTTTTCGCTTCGGCGAGGGGATTTTGTGGATCAACTCCTGCAGCAGGCCGAAAGGGCACAGCCAACCGCAGACTGCCCTGCCAAGCAGTACCCCGAAGGCAAGGAGCAGTCCTGCCACATAGAAACTGAAAGAAAACTGTCTGGAACCGTTCACAGCCTGCAAAGCGCCGATGGGGCAGGCAAAGCCCGCCGCCGGACAGGAGTAGCAGTTGAGTCCCGGATTGCAGAACTGTTTCCATTTTCCCGTATAGATTCTGCCGCCTCTAAAATTCAGAAGATGCGCGTTGGAACAGCCAAAGGCGATGAATTGGAGCAGCTTTCGTTTGATTGCAAATTTCAGTTTCATATCTCTATCCATTCATGTTTGTTTCCGTGTGCTGCAGCGAGTGAGGATTCTTAATTTCCTTCACAGCCGTTATCCAAGTCCGATACATTCCAGACAGATGTTGACTGCTTTGTTGAGGACAACGACCGCCTCACCCCTTGAAAAGCCGTAGATGACAAAGGCGCAGGCGGTGAGAAGCCCCGCTATTCTGAGTGGTGTTTTCATGCGGTTCGGTATTTCAAAATATTTTGTATGGCAAAGCGATTCGGAGTTCAAATTCGTGTTATTGCCCATTCAGATAATCCTCCACAAAGGTTTTATAGCCGTCCACATTCGCGCCCACAATCGGGTCGCCCACAAGATTCCCCTCCCCGTCGATAAACAGGGTGGTAGGGACGCCGATTACATCTTTTAAAATCGGCGCAAAGTCCGCGTTGGCGATCAGGTTGGTAAAGTCAACGCCTGCCTGCTGTGTTATGTCAACTGCGAGATCGCGGTGCTCGGTGTCTTCCTCCCCGTTGATGTCGATAATCAGGCCGACGATCTGCACGTTATCCGGCATTTCTTTTGCCCATTCGCCAAGCTCCGGCATTTCCCCGATGCAGGGACCGCAGAAGGTGCCCCAGATATTGAGCACAGTCAGGTCTTTTTCGCTGAAAATGCTTTCCGTGACTGTGCTGCCGTCCAAGTCTGTCGCCGTGAAAGCGGGAAACGCGGCGGTATCTGTCTGTTGCGCCTGTGTGTCTCCGTTTGCAGCGTTTTCGGTGGCAGGAGAGGACGTCACGCTGTCCGTGCTATTTTTGCCGTCGGCGGATGAGCTTGCGCAGCCCGTTATGATTGCCATGGAAAGCAGGGCAGCGCACAGGGCGGCATATTTTTTGGTACGATTTGTTTTTTTAATCATTGTTACCTCCGTATCAGAATGTTTTCCTATTATTTTTGCGGCGTCTGCTTCCACGTGACCTGTCCCAGATGTTCGCCGAGTGCATCCAGATGCGCCTCATCATCGGCTCCGACATGAATGTCCGCATAAAATCCATTGCTTCTGATCCATGCAAGGAGCTTTTCGTCCGAGTACATGACTGCAATGCCGTACATGTTGAGCTCTGACAAAAGATGATATTTATCATTGCAGAAACGCTCCAATTCTCTTTCGATATTGAGGGTTGTCACGAGGCTGCCCTTGCATCTTCCTTTCCTTGTAACAGGCTTATTTTCCAGCGCGATGGTAAACATTCTGCCCACACAGAACTGGTAACAGCAGACATCGCCCTGTTCTATGAACCACTCTTTTTTATAGTATCCTGCGAGGCATCCGCTCGCCATGTCATATCCTGCGACCGGCGTCCGCTTTTTCTTGAAGAAAACAAGGATTCCCTGTTCCGTGTAAATTTTATCCAGCGGCAGAAAATGCTCTGCGCCGGTAAAATATACCTCATGGTTGTGAATCGCCGCGTAAATTTGTTTTAGTTCTCTTGGCAGGGAGAGCGAAAGCCGCTCCTCAGCGATAGAAAAATCAACCGCCTGTCCCGGGCTGGCAGGCATAAACGATTCCACTTTCTGAAGCATCGTCTGTAAATCCGCATACTCCGGCTCAAGTAATCGGTGATTGTCCCACAGTTGAACCGCCCGGTCACCTTCTTGGAACGGATGGTCGGTCTGTATGCATTCGGGCTTGGCTGCCGAAATTCTTGACCATCCCGAAACTTGATTTTCATCGTATAAACCATAATAAATGCTGTCTCTATAACAGTAAAAACCCTCTTTCATCAAAGTGTCTCCCTTTTTCGCCGGATAAATCCGGGCACAGATATCTGTGACACCGAAATTATATCATATCCCCGGACGGGTTTACAATGATATGTTTTATGCCCCTTGCCTGCGGTGGGGGTTTTGACCTGAGGGGCAAACAGATTGAGGAACGAATTTCTTTATGGCGGGAAAGGGTGTATAATGACAATATTGAAAAGGGGGAACGATGAAAAAGGAACAGCGGTATTAGTGTCCATATGATGTCTGGGAGAGGAAAGGAGCAACTATGTTTTGGGATAATGTGTCGGGATTATATGATGTGTTTGAAACGGTTTATAACGGAAAGGTGTACCGCGGGCTTGGCAGAAAAGTGGCGGAGGAAATTGAGCCGGATGACGTGGTGTTGGAGTGTGCCTGCGGGACGGGCGCGATCAGCAGAACCATCGCCCCGAAATGCCGGAAACTCATGGCAACGGACTTTGCCGCGGGGATGCTAAAGCAGGCGGCAAGAAACTGCCGCGCCTGTGACAATGTCAGGGTAAGGCGCGCGGATATGACGCATCTGAAATGCCGCGACAACAGATTTGACAAGGTCGTTGCGGGAAATGTGATACATCTGCTGGACGATCCCTGTGCCGCCTTGAAGGAGCTGGAACGGGTCTGCAGGCCGGGCGGCAAAATTATCGTTCCGACTTATATCAACGCGTCGGCAGGCGTGAACAGGATGGCGGTTCGCCTGCTTGAAATGGCGGGCGCAAACTTTAAGAGGCAGTATGATTTGCAGTCCTATCGGAAGTTTTTTGCGGACGCGGGCTATGAGAATGTCACTTATTTTGTGGTTGACGGGAGGATGCCCTGCGCGGTGGCGGTGATTACCAAGCAGGGGTAAAAGAGAAATAACAGGCTTTCCATTACACCCGCTTCTGCACCAGCGTGTATTCAAAGCGTGTGGTGAGATAGTAGGAGGTAAAAATCTCTATGGGGATTTCCGCGTCCTGACAGATCCCGTAAGTCAGCCCGTTTGAGTAAAGCAAGGGCGTGCTTTCCTCCACATCCAGATATTTTGCCACATTGACAGGACCGGAAACCGCCTTTAACTTTAAGGAAGTGTTGGTGATGGTGACGCCGTAATCCGCTTCCAGAACATGGTAGAGGGAAAGTTCCTTAAAATCGTGGGTTTCGATGTCCTGAAAAATCCGATAAGGCAGCGTCGTCTGTGTAAAGCACAGGGGAAGACCGTCCGCGTAGTAGACACGGTCCATGTGAAAGACAGGGTCGGCTTTCGGAAGCTTTAAAAGCTCGCTTTCCTCCTGTGTGCAGATGCGGATCTGCGCAGAGATCACCTTGCGCCCCGGCGTCATGCCGTGCCGTAAAATTTCCTCGGTGTAGCTGTATACGGATGTAAGTTCCTGCAGGGGTGCGCGTCCTTTGACTCTGGTGCGTTTCCCCTGCATTTTTTCGATGTAACTGTGATGGTAGAGTTCATCAATTGCGCGCCGGGCGGTGACGCGGCTCACCTGATACAGGTTCATCAGGTCGGACTCGCTGGGAAGTTCCGAACCGCAGGGCAGTTCGCCGGATTCTATTTTTTCTGCCAGATCCTGCTCGATCACAGCATATTTGGGCAGGTGTTTTTCCGTGTTATGATCCATGTTTACCATATTTCCTTATACGTTGTTTCTTTACCATGTTTCTTTCGTTCATTATAAAATATTTGTCTGCTCTGCGCAACGCGTATTTGAAGAATAACCATAAAAGGGGGAAATTTATAAACTAGTTTTGTGAAATATGCATAAGAATAGCAATTTCGGTTTTGATAAAACCCCGAGTTGATATAATACATAAAATAACTTATCATAATAAGTGAAAGGAGATATTGCGATATGATAGACAAAGTGTTGGGGGTCTTATACGGAATGGCGATTGGGGATGCCATGGGGATGCCGCCGGAGCTTTGGAGCAGAGAGCGGGTGAAGGCGCACTATGGGAAGATCACGGATTTTCTCGACGGGTGTCCCGAGAATGCGATTTCTTACCAGTATAAGGCGGGGCAGTTTACGGATGACACAGGACAGGCGCTGGCGATTCTGGACAGCCTTATGGAGACGGATTTTGTCCCCTCGGGAAAGAATATTGCACAGCATATATTGGAGTGGGCGAAAAGGGAGAATGCGTTCGAGAATAATATTCTCGGACCTACCTCTAAGGTTGCTTTAAAACTTTTTGAGGAGGGAAAGTGTGCGAGGGAGTTCTCGGACGAGGCGGTCTCCAACGGCGCGGCCATGAGAATCGCACCTGTGGGGGCGCTGTTTATGCCGGAACAATGGGAGGCGCTGTGCGCATATGTGGCTTCGGTATCCCAGGTGACACACACCAGCGACGTGACGGTTGCGGGGGCGACGATGATTGCCATGGCTGTGGCGTCGGCTGTCACATATGGGGACAGGGAGCGCATGATTGAGGACGCGCTCTCGGTGGAAGCGTATGCCCTGTCCCTTGGGGCATCCACGGTCAGCCCGTCTCTGGGGGCGAGGACGAGACTTGGCGTCAGGCTGGCGCAGGCTTACGCCTCCGATGAGGAGAAGTTTCTGGAAACGCTCTATCAACTGGTGGGGGCGGGCGTCAATACGTCGGAATCTGTACCGGCGGCGCTGGCTATCGCCTACTACAGTTTCGACGTGAAAAGATGTGCGCTGCTCTGTGCCAACCTGGGCGGTGATACGGACACAATCGGCGCCATGGCGACGGCAGTCTGCGGCGGCGCCAAAGGATTCCGGGCGATCCCGGAAGCGTATGTGGAACAGATTAATAAGGCAAACGAAGCGGATTTGAAAAGGTATGCGGAAGTCATAGCAGAAAAACGAGGGAGGGTATAAATGGGAAAAGGATGTCTGGTGATCGGTGCCGCCATGCTTGATATTATCATGGAAATCGACAGGCTGCCCCTGTCCGGCGAGGACATGTATGCCAAAACGCAGAGTATGACGGTGGGAGGCTGCGCCTATAACGTGGCGGGCATATTGAAACACTTTCGGGCAGCGTACACGTTGTTTGCCCCGGTGGGAACCGGCATGTATGCGAGTTTTATAGAAAAAGAACTGAAAAAGAGCGGACATGAAAGCCCGGTGAAATCCGAGACGTCGGACAACGGATACTGCCTGTGTCTGGTGGAGGCGGACGGGGAGAGAACGTTTCTCACGCTGCCGGGGATTGAGTGCCGTTTTGAGAAAGAATGGTTTGCGCGTCTGGACACTGACAGGTATGATTCCGTGTATGTTTCCGGCTACGAACTGGAAGGTGAAGGGGGCAGCGTGATTCTGGATTTTTTGGAAAGCCACCCGGAGTTCACGGTATATTATGCGCCCGGTCCGCGGATCACGTATATTTCGGAAGAAAAGACAAACAGAATGATGGCGCTTGCTCCGGTGATGCATCTGAACGAGAGGGAGGCATTGGACTTTACCGGGAAAGGGACGGCTGAGGAGGCGGCTGTAGAACTTGCGCGGCGGAGCCAGAATACGGTCTTGATTACGCTCGGCGAAAGAGGCGTATATCTGTGGGAAAACGGTAAGGGAAGAGTCATCCCCGCGGAGAAGGCAAAGGTGACGGATACCATCGGCGCGGGGGATTCCCACATCGGTGCGGTGATTGCCCTGCGGCAGTCGGGAGAGGGCTGGGAGGAGACGCTTCGCGCGGCGAACCGGGTGTCCGCCATGGTAGTTGGTGTGAAGGGACCGGCGTTAACGGAGGAAGAGTTTGAAAAAGGGAGGAAGATTGATGGATAAGGTGAAAAAATTTTTTGAGGGATGGAGTAAATTTGAGATAAGCTGGCTGTTATTGTCAACGGTTATTATGGTGGCGCTCAGTATTATCTGGGGAGACAATCTGCTTGCGCTAATCAGCGGCATTACGGGGATTCTGGGCGTGGTGCTGGCGGCGAAAGGAAAGGTCAGCACCTACGTGTTTGCAACAGTCAATGTGGCAATCTATGCCTACCTGACTTTCAACAACCATCTGTATGGGGAATTTATGCTGAACGCCTTTTATTATATCCCGATGAACTTTGTGGGATTTTATCTGTGGTCCAGACATAAGGATCAGGACAGCGGGGAAGTGGAGGGCAAGATGCTTTCCTTAAAGCAGACCATTATCTTACTGATCACAGTGACGGTCGTGGTGGTGGTCTACTGGCAGATTTTAAGCCGGATCGGCGGGCAGCTTGCCCTGATCGACGCGATGTCCACCGTGTTTTCCGTGGTGGCTCTCATCATGCAGGTGGCCAGATACGCGGAACAGTGGCTTTTGTGGATTATCGTGAACGTGGTGTCCGTCGTTATGTGGGTGCTCCTGATCGGGCAGGACTCCTCGGCGGTTACCATGGTTGTGATGTGGGTTGCTTACCTGCTCAACTCCGTGTACGGATATTATAACTGGAAAAAGCTTGCCGCGAAATAGGGGTAAAACGGAAAGCCGCTTGCCAATGCAGGCGGCTTTACAACTCCGCTCTTGTATTTAATTTAGCATATACATAGGTATCTTTCCAGATCGCATTTCCGGCTTCGTCTTTCCAGAAATAAACATTTTTCCTAAAATGGGCTTCCCGCTGAAATCCTAACGCTTCAAGCAATTTCCATGAGTTCTTATTGTCGGGGTCGCATTCCGCATAGATTCTGTGTACGCCGTCTGCAAATGCCTGCTGGATGAAAGCCTTGCAGCTCTCGGCGGCATAACCGTTTCCCCAGTAGTTCCGATTAAATACATACCCGATTTCCAGCGATTCAAAGTCGCGTTTTCCCATATATACGTTGCCGATCATTTTGTGAGAGGTTTTCAACTCGACGGCAATCATTTCCTCTGTACTTATACGCCATTTCAGATTATCTTCTGTCTCTTCAAAAGTCAGCGGTTTATAGGGTTCGTATTTCACCACTTCTGGATCGGACAAATATTCAAATAAGTCCTGTATATCTTCTTCTATGTATCTTCTTAAAATCAACCGCTCTGATTCTGCTACGATTATTTTGTTTTCCATGACATTCTCCTTATACCATAAATTATAAGAATAGTATAATCTATAATGAATGTCAGTGGGGGAACATTTTGCATTTATAATAAAAGATGTTCCAGACATGTTTTCCCTTCCTTGTGCTTTGCCCTGTTATGAAGTAAAATAAATGCAGTCATTGTGAAATCGGACGGGAGGGGGAGGAGAAGATGACAGTTTCGGAACTGATCAAGAAGATGATTGCGTATTCGGAGGGAAATCTGCATGACATTGCCCATTTCCTGAAAGTGTACGCTTACGCAAAGACAATCGGGGAATGCGAGCATCTGGATGAGAATACGCAGCTCACGTTGGAGGTGGCGGCGGTTTTACACGATATCGCCTGTCCGCTGTGCCGTGAAAAGTATGGCAGTACCGACGGTAAATATCAGGAGAAGGAGGGCGCCGTGCTGGCGGCGGATTTTCTGAAAGATTCGGGCTTTTCGGAGACGCTGATCGAGCGGGTTTCCTATCTGGTGGGACACCACCACACGCTGACGCAGATTGAGGGCATGGATTACCAGATTCTGATCGAGGCAGATTATCTGGTAAACGCGGATGAGAGCCACTATGATAAGAACAATATCAGAAATATGTACGAGCAGGTTTTTCGGACGAAGACGGGGAAGGAGCTTTTGCAGCGTATTTATGGCGTTTCAAGCAATGGATAGCGAAACGGGTTTTAAATCGAAGCGGGGCGGCAGGAGCGGTCAGAAAAGTGGGGAAAGGACTTGCAAGCTGACAGAATGGGGGAAATTATTTTATGGAGAAAGGTTTGATGCCCTTTTGGGAAGAAGCGTATCAAAGGGAAGACACGGCTGCCTTTTCCGTGGAACCGAATGCGACATTGAAAGAGTTTGAAGGGCTGCTTAACAGGCAGTCGCGTATCCTTGAGATCGGATGCGGCGAGGGGCAGAACGTCCTCTATCTGGCGCGGCAGGGGTATTGCCATGTGGATGCCTTTGACCTGTCGGAGCATGGGATCGAAAAACTAAAGCGGAGATGCGGAAAGGAAAATTTGCAGATCAATGCGTTTGTCGCCGATTTGACGGCGTATCGGTTTGAGAAAAACTATGATTGCGTGATGTCCTTCGGGACGCTGCATTTTGTCCCCAAATCGGAATGGAAGGCGATGATAGACAGGGCGAAAGCACATACCAATGTGGGCGGAATACACATCATGCAGATCTTTACCGATACGGTGCCGGCTTCGGCGGACATCGCACCATTTGCGGTGGGGCTTGCGAAGGATGGGGAAATCAAAGAATTATATGACGACTGGGAAATTTTGCAGTTTAAGTCCTATACCTTTGAGGACGAGCATCCCGGCGTGCCAAAGCACCTTCACGCGTCGAATAAAATCGTTGCCCGCAGACCAGAGAACGGATAGGGAAAAGGGGAAAAACATGCAGATTGAAAATATAACTATATCACACCATAACAGAACAGTCGATGCAGCGTACTATAAGCCGGATGGGGAGGGCAGCTTTCCGCTGGTGATTTTCAGCCATGGTTATAACGGGCACAAGGATGATGTGGCGCCTTCGGCTAAATATTTTGCAAAAAGCGGGATCGGTGCGGTCTGCTTTACTTTTTGCGGCGGAAGTCTGAGGGATTTAAGCGGTTTTCCGACCACGGAGATGACCTTGTTTACGGAGAGAGAAGATCTGCTTGCCGTTGTTGATGAAGCGAAGCAGTGGTCGTGGGTGGACAGCAGCCAGATCTATCTGTTCGGCGCCAGTCAGGGCGGCATGGTTTCCGCGCTGGCGGCGGAAGAAAGAGGGAGGGATATTCGTGCGCTTATTTTATTGTATCCGGCTTTTTGTATTGCGGATAATTGGAACGAGCGCTTTCAAAAGCCGGAGGATATTCCCGATACGGAAGTTTTGTGGGATATGACGCTGGGTCGCAGGTTTTTTGAATCCATCCGCGATTTCCGAATCAGAGAGCAGATCGGGAAATTCGGTGGACGGGTTCTTCTGATGCACGGGACAGAGGATGAGGTGGTGGGTCTGGAATATTCAAAATGGGCGTCCGAAAAATATCCGAATGCCCGACTGGAACTGTTTCACGGAGAACCGCACGGGTTTTCGGAGGACGGGAACCGGCGGATGGAGGCAATGGCGCTGTACTTCATCCATGAATGTATGGCGGACGAACAGCTTTACAATAGGTGAAGGGATAAAGCTTTATGAATGAGAAAGGCTTATTTGTTACGTTGTTGGGCACCGGGCAGGCCACGGTGACGAAGTGCTATAATACGTGCTTTGTCCTGCGGGAGCATGAGCGGTGCTTTCTGGTGGATGGCGGCGGAGGGAACCAGATTCTCCGCATCCTGGAAGAGCAGGACATTGCCCTGGCGCAGATTCATGACCTGTTTATCACCCATTCCCATTCCGACCATATCCTCGGGGCGGTGTGGATTGTGAGAGGAGTCGGGCAGTTGATGCTTGCAGGGAAATACGACGGCGAGTTTAGAATCTATGCCTGTGATGAGGTGATGGAGAATCTGCTGACCATTTGCAGGATTGTTCTGATGAAAAAGGTGACAGATTTGTTTGGCGGCAGGATACGTCTGGTCAGGCTGCGGGATGGGGATTCGCATGCGATACTTGGCAGAAAAATCACCTTTTTTAATATTATGTCAACCAAATTGGTCCAGTATGGATTTAAAATCGCAGAGGAGAAACTGCTTTTTTGCGGAGACGAACCGCTGAACCGGGCATTTGATTCGGAGGCGGAAGGGGCTTTCTGGCTGCTCCATGAGGCGTTCTGTCTGTATTCTGAGAAAGAGAAGTTTGGACCTTACGAAAAGCATCACAGCACGGTTCGGGACGTCTGCCAGACGGCGGAGAGCTTGCACGTAAAAAATCTGGTTCTCATGCACACGGAGGACAGCCATATACAGGACAGGAAGCGGCTGTACAAAGAGGAAGGCGAAGCGTTCTTTTCGGGGAACCTGTGGGTTCCCGACGACGGGGAGAGCATTTGTATCTCAGGCAGTGGTGCAGGGGCGGACTAATGCCTGCCCGGTCTGTCGTCTCCGATATACATAATGAAACAGATAACTGTCAAAACCGCCTCCACAGCGGGCTGTGCCGCAATCACGCCGTCCAGTTTCCAGAAATGGTTTAAGAGGATGACGCCCGGTATAAACAGCACCGCATTTCTGAGAAGTGTGATGACCAGCGATTTGACTGCTTTTCCCAGCGCCTGAAAATAGCTGGTCACCATATTGATGATGCCGAGCATGGGAGCCGACAGACAGAGAATTTTTAAGAAGTCCCCCGTCTGTGCAATCAAAGCGGCATCCTGCAGGAAGACCGAGGCGAGCGGTTTTCCGAGAAGGATAAAGACAACAGTAAATACGGCGCCCATGAGGACTCCATACAGTGCCGCATACTTTACGGTATCGGACATTCGCTTTTTCTCGCCTGCGCCGTAGTAGTAGCCCACCAGAGGGGCGACGCCCTGCGACAATCCTACCGAGAGAAGAATGGGAATCATATCCAGTTTATAGGCAATGCCATAAGAAGCCACCGCATCGGAACCGTATATGCCGATATAGTTGTTCAGGACGATATTGGAAACGCTCATAAGTACGGTGATCAGTGCGCCCGGTATGCCGATACTTACGACCCTGCGTATCATGGCGGCATTTGGGGAAAACCGTTTGAAAGACAGTGGTACCAGTTGATTCCCGCGGCGTTCTTCACGGATCATGCACATGATATAGTAGACCGACGCGCAGACAAATCCCAGAGATGTGGCGAGCGCGGCGCCTGCCGTTCCCCAGCCGAAAATCGCGATAAACACATAATCCAATACCATATTGATCACATTTCCGAGCACCAGTCCCACAGTCCCCTCCTTAATTAAGCCGACCGAGCGGAACAGATGGACAAAACCATTTGCCAGCATAATAAAGGGAGCGCCCGCAAAAATCCATTTCAGATAATCGCAAGTATAAGCCATGTTGTCCGCATCTGCGCCGGATATCCGTGCCAGCGGCTGCAGAAATGCCAGACCCAGAACAAGTGTGGCGATGCCTGAAAATGCCATCGCGTACACGCAGAAATTCATGGCTGCCCCGGATTCTTCCCTTTTCTGTTCCCCAAGTAATCGGGCAATGACGCTGCTGCCGCCCATGCCGAAGATGCAGGCGATGGACATGATGATAAGCAGGATTGGCGCACATAGAGTTACAGCGGCGATTGTCGCGGGCTCTTTGGTCAGGGACACAAAAAAAGTGTCCGCGATATTGTAAATCAGTGTTGTGAGCTGTCCTAACATGGAGGGAAGCCCCACACGCATGATCGCTTTTGAAATCTTTTTTTCTTCGTATACGGATGCCATAGTCCTCTTCCTTTCCGCGCTGTTTTTTACAATAAGGAGTAAGGTGTAAAAAGGTGCTTTGACAAACCTGATTCGGCAATATGCAGTTTCATTTTGCAAAGAGCACCTTTTGACACCCTAATCAATATAGGGTAAAATAGATTTCAAAAACAGGACATATGTCCTGTTGGGAGAAAGTTTTATGGAACGGATATTTGACAACGAAAAAATAGCGGACAGTATTGCCAGAAGCAAATATCGGGATGTGCTTGGGGCGTTGGACATTGATTTCTATCTGATCAGATACGACAAAGGAGAGTTGGTATGTTCTCCCTTTCAGACGGAGCTTCTCTTTCAGATTGTGGAGCAGGGGTCCATTGATATTTATTTTATCCGGGATGACGGGACGCGTTATGCCCTGTCGAATGGAACAGCCGACTACTTTCTCGGGGACATGGATCTCTTTTATCCGAAAAGCGGCAGCATTTATGCGGAAGCGGCCGAAAGCCTGACCTGCATCGCATTCTCCATTGAAAAACACAGGGAAACCCTTCTTGCAGACAGCGGGTTTCTCACGTTTATCTGCAGGAGCCTGTCAGCGAAAATCGGCGCCATCACCACGATGGATGCGGCTCCCGCGTCCCTTACGGAACGGGTTTTATCCTATATGAAATATAAATGCGAGGGGCAGACCTTAAAGGGAGTGGAGCAGGCGGCTTTTCATCTGCACTGCAGTCCGAGACAGCTTCAACGGATTTTGAACCGGTGCGAGGCGGACGGGGCGGTCAGAAAGACGGGGAAGGGGACGTACAGGCTTTCTCTGTGAGAGAAAGGATGCGTATCCATCAATCGGAAATCCGTATTGCAGGATACTTAAGTCTTAGGTAAACTATAGGTAAAATCGGAATTTAGGAGACAGAGGGATGAAATTAAAGAATGTTTTGATCGTTGTGAAAGACATGGAAAAGGCAAGACAGTTTTACCATGACCTGTTCGGGCTTGATTTGGTGCTTAACAATGACGGCAACATGATTCTGACGGAGGGGCTTGTGCTTCAGGACGAGAAAATCTGGAAGCAGTTTCTGGGAAGAGACATTACTGCACAAAGCAATGCCAGCGAACTATATTTTGAGGAACGTGATCTGGAAGCATTTATCGAGAAACTGGATCGGCTATATCCTGAAATCCAGTATGTCAACCGGCTTATGACACATAGCTGGGGACAGAAAGTCGTTCGCTTTTATGATCCGGACGGCAATCTGATCGAAGTGGGAACACCGATGTAACATCAGGGAGGAAAACATGGATAACTGCTTAATCTGCGAGAGAATCGCATGGATCAGGGAAAACAGAAATCCCTATTTTGTCCGGGAACTTCATACGGGATATGTGGTCATAGGCGACAGCCAGAGGATCAAGGGGTACACGTTGTTTTTGTGCAAACGGCATGCCTATGAACTGCACGAGCTGGAACCGCATTTCAGGGACGAATTTCTGCACGAGATGGCAGTCGTGGCGGAGGCGGTTTACCACGCTTTTTTGCCGGATAAACTGAATTATGCGCTGCTTGGCGTGGGGCGCGGTCTGCATATGCACTGGCATATCTATCCGAGAAGGGAGGGCGACACGCCGAACCCCGGTCCCGTGTGGCAGCTTGGGAAAGAACTTAATGATGAAAAGTATCGGCCGACGGGGGAGGAGCTGGAGCAGTTAAAGGCAAGGCTGAGGGAAGAATTGGACAAACTGCTGTGAGGCTTTGGAATGTATCGCAATTACGGATTAACACGCACGAAAATAATAGAGTGATGCAGCATCTCATTGAAAAGAACGGTTTTTTGAAATGTGGCATTATATATGTTGCGGATGGCTCTCTGCGGATTGCATATGAAAAATAGGAGTACGAGAGAAAAGGTGGAGTGCATGAAAAATTTGATTAGGCTGACTGACTTGCAGGCAGACGATATCTATGAAATATTTCAGATTGCGGATGAAATCAGCGCGGGAAAATATAGTGGTTTTCTTGGCGGAAAAAGTGTGGTCCTCTTTTTCCCTGCTACAAGCATCAGAACGCGGGTAACTTTTGAAAAGGGAATTTATCTGCTGGGTGGACAGCCGGTCCTGTTTCCCAGTGACGCTTTGGATAAAAGAGAAGAGACAAAGGATGTATTCGGCTATTTAAATAACTGGGCTGATTTGCTTGTTATCCGTCATAAAGAGATACGGTTATTGGAAGAGGCTGCCAAGTACGCAGGCGTTCCGATTATCAATGCCATGACCGATGTGAATCATCCCTGTGAAATATTGGCGGACCTGTATTCCCTTTCAAAGATCAGGGAGAATATTATCGAGGATAAATACCTGTTCTGCGGCAAAAACGGCAATATCGGTCTTGCGTGGAAGGAAGCCTCCGAAGTGATGGGATTTGAACTGTCACATTGCTGCGGCGCGGGCTATGAAATAGATGGCGTGAGGGTGTACCATGAGATAGAAACGGCGGTCAAAGGAAAGGATATTATATGTACGGATTCCCTGTCGGCGGATGAGCTAAGGGATTTTAAGAACTGTCAGGTAACAAAGCGAGTGATGGATATGGCAAACAAAAACGCGCTCTTAAATCCCTGCCCGCCCTTTTACCGCGGGGAGGAGGTCTCTGCCGACGCGGTTGAGTCGGGTTATTTTGTCGGGTATGGATTTAAGAAAAGCCTGCTTGTGGTTCAACAGGCTGTGATGGTGTGGTGCCTGAAAAATTCGTAGGACAAGAGAAAGCAATCGGCAAATTTAGGATATAAAGGAGAATGGGTGAATGAATATTGATACTTATAAACCATATATTTCGGCGGAAACGATGATGGGACCAAACAGTGTCAGGATATTGGCGGAATTGCTTGACAAGTATCCTTTGCGGCTTACTTTGAACGATGCGGTTCTTGATCTTGGATGCGGGACGGGACTGACAAGTTTGATCATTGCCAGGGAGACAGGGGCGAAAGTCTTTGCGAACGATTTATGGGTGAGCGCAGAAGAAAATGGGAAGCGGTTTGCCGGGTGGGGCGCCAGTGAGCAGATAACGCCCGTCTGTGAGGATGCGAATGACCTTCATTTTGAAAAGAAACAGTTTTGTGCGCTGGTCAGTATCGACTCCTATCATTATTTTGCGGGAAACGAGGGCTTTTTTCAGGAAAAGATTTTGCCGTTTATGAAAGACGGCGGAGAGGTCCTGATCGGAATCCCCGGTCTAAAGGATGCCTATGCAGACCGCGCCGAGGAGCTTCTTTCTGACTGGCTCGGAGACGACGCTTATATGTTCAAAAACCCGAAACGCTGGAAAAAACTGATTGGCGGCGGCGACAGGATCAAAGAGGTGAAAACATGGGAGATGGACTGTTTCAGTCAGGCATGGGCGGAGTGGCTTGCGACAGATAATGAATACGCGCGCGGGGACAGGAAATATTATGAAACGCTCATTAAGCCTTATACTTGTTTTGTGGGGATTTACATCAAATTAAAATAAAATTCTCCGCACTTTGAAGTTGCGCGAATCAAAAAAATAGCGCCTATAGATTGGTTGAAGCCTGCCGCAGTCCACATGGAAAAGCCGTTTGACAATCCCTTCGCGACCATTCCGAACGGCTATAAAACACTTATGGAATATATGCGTGTGAATGGTCTGGAGCACACGGAGAAGGACGTGATCTCCTGGCTTGTGAGAAATGCTGCAAAGAAAATGGGATTTCCTATTTAGGACTTGACGTGAATCCGGCAGATAATTCTGCCGCGAAAAGATTATATGAAAGACTGGGTTATCATGCAGTCGGTGAAATACACTTGGACGGTGTGTATGAATATACGGACGAGGCGGGCGATAAGGGGCAGTATGAAGACTGGTGTGTAGATATGATAAAACGTATCACTGATTTATCATAAATAATATATTTTGGAAATATTCGATGATATAAACAGAAAAAGGGAAAGAACAGTAAACCTCTTGTTTATGCGTTTCTACAACAAGCTGGAATTTATCAGTCAGATAGTTTGATTTGGAGGTGACCTTCTTATGTTTCAAAAAGCAATAATAATCGGTTGTCCAGGCGCAGGAAAAAGCACATTTGCAAGAATATTGAGTGAAAAAACTCAGTTACCGTTATATTATCTTGATATGTTATGGCACAAGTCTGACAGGACGACTGTTGACAGAAATACATTTGACAAGAAATTAAAAGAAATTCTTTTAAAGGACAAATGGATTATTGACGGAAATTACGGAAGAACACTTGAAATGCGTATTCAAGCGTGTGAAACTATATTTTTACTGGATTTTCCAGTAGAGAAATGTTTGGCTGGAGCAGAATCACGCATAGGCAAACAACGTGCAGATATGCCATGGATAGAAACAGAATTTGATGAGGAATTTAGACAATGGATTATTGATTTCCCTAAAAATGAATTGCCAATTATATATCAATTGCTTGACAGATACAAAAGCAAAAAAAGTATTTATATCTTTCACTCAAGAGCTGATATAGATGATTGTTTATTAAAAATGTTTGGCTAAAAATTCCAGTTTGCTGAATTTTCTATTGCTAATAGGTGAACATATAGTAAATTAAAATAATATTTCATGGAACTTTAAACATATTGTAAATATAAAGACAATCAGGGGCGTAAGAGCAATTACAGACTTGGAAGGATATAAGATGATAGAGACATGGAATCCTTCTGTATTATTGGAAAGCGAGGGATAATTATGATTACGAAGCCGAATATCAGTCCTGATTTTACGATTGAAGATATTCATAAAATCAGGGAATATCATTATGAACTGACAAAGGATATGACAGCGCAGGAGAAAATCAATTTTTATAATGAAGGTGGAAGAGCTTTTTGGCAGAGATGGAAAAGAGAAAGCTTCAGAAAGTACAAGTTTAAAGGCAATATAAAAGGAAACCCCATCATTCACAAGGTTTCCTTTTTTACTGCGGAAGATGGGACTTGAAGTATTGTTACTTTTAAAAATACTGATAGAAAGGGGCTTTCCGACACATCATCTTCGTAGTGTAACCAGAGTGTAACTAAAAGTTCCGCTGACGCATTGAGGAGCAACATAAATGTAAAAACTGTTTTATATGGTGCAGTATTCTCACATATGGTAAAATGATGCAATAAGATAAGCAGAAGCTTGGGGGGTATTATGATGGTACTGTATCATGGAAGCAATATTGCAAATATTAAAGTTTTAAGACCAAATCAGGCTGACCATGACCGACCTTATGTATATATGACTACAATCGATGTGGTTGCCGCTTTCTATTTATGCAATGCGGTAGAAAGGCCCTATTATTGGTTCCCTTATGGTTTTGAAGGCGGCAGTAATATACCTGTCTATCATGAACTGTACCCGAATGCGCTGAAAGAAGTTTCGGAAGGCGTCAGCGGATATATCTATGAAGTCCTTGCAGAAGAAAATCAAATCATTCCATTCAAAAATATTCCATGCGCAAGATTGGCGACAGAACCCATTGAAGTAATGAAGTGTATTAAGGTAGAAAATGCATATGTTTTATTTATGGAATATGTGAAGCAGGGAAAAATGAAAGTGAGTCATTTCGAAGATAAATCAAAGCAACAGTTGGAATGGTGGTATTCATGCTGTGTCGAATATTTAGAGGAAAAGCATATGATAGAAACCCCGGAATGCTCTTATGCTTCTTTCATAAAAGAAAAATTGCCGCAAGTATGGGAACGATATGTTAATGGAATGATTGATTGACAATGTAAACGATATGATATATAATAATCATAAAAGAAAGAAGGTGAACTTATGGCAACTGTGCAAACACAAATAAGAATAGAAGAAGATGTGAAAAAACAGGCAGTAGAATTGTTTAATCAACTTGGAATTGACATGTCCAGTGCTGTAAATATGTTTTTGAGACAGGCGATTATGCGCGGCGGACTTCCTTTCAGTGTGGAACTTCCTAAATATAAGCAGGAGGTGATAGAAGCTATGGAAGAAGCAAAACAAATCAGCAGAGATCCTAAAACAAAGAGATACGGCAGTTTTGCGGAGGCGCTGGAGGACATTGATTTATGAAATATGAGTTAGTCCTTACCGGAAAATTTAAAAGAGGATTGAAAATTGCTAAAAAGCGGGGATTAAATATTTCTTTATTGGAGGATATTGTAGAACGATTACTACACAAAATTCCTTTGGAAGCAAAAAATAGAGACCATGCTCTTAGTGGAAACTATAAAGGGTATCGAGAATGTCATATTCAGCCAGATTGGTTATTAATATATTTGATAGAAGATGATATATTAACATTGACATTGATTGACACTGGCACACATGCGGATTTATTTGATGAATAGTCGATTATAGATATGCATTAAAAAAGGAAACCTCATTCACCTTAAGGTTTCCTTTTCTGACTGCGGAAGATGGGACTTGAAGTATTATTTTTTGTTCAATAAGGAGAGGTGTTTTTAGATGCAAGAAATTATACAAAAGATATTGAGAAATGAAATTATGTACTATGTAGTTGTACCTGTTTCTTTACCAATATTGGGTTGGATAAAAAACTGGCATGATATAAAAGTAAAAAATAGAACAATGGGATATTGGAAAATCAAATATAGAAGAAGCGAGTCATTTTATGATATTGCACTGAAAACATATATACGCATGATGATAAATATTTTTGTTGTGGGAGTAATAAAAACATTGGCTTCTTTTTGGTTAGAAAAGAGATTAACATATATTATTTGTGGATTTATATGTAGTATAGTTAATAGTGTAATAGTAATTTGTGAAGTGAAAAAGCCTAAGACAAGAATTGAACTTTACACAGATGGGCGAATTAAGCAGTTATTATTATTTATGCTAGACCTTATTTTTAGTATTGGATTTTGGACATCGTCTTTCGGAAAATATCAATATATTGTATCACTTACGTTTGGTATGTCACTGTTTTTTTGGGCTTTACTATTAGTCAAATGTATGGATATGGTTTATATTCTGGATAAATCATGTGCTGATATTTATGTCAATGGTGCTGAAACAGTTAAGTGTGTTTATGCAGGAAGTATAAGGAAAAATGGGAACTGGATATATGTTGACAGATATATAGAAGATTATTATGAAGAAATACGCATAAAGGAAAGTGAGATAGTACGAATTGACTATTATGGAGAACCTCTTATTGATGTTCGAAAGTTAAGTTTAAGAAGAAATTAAGTATTATGCCATCAGTTTTAAATGGGATAATAGTATCCTTATGATAAAAGAAGACATCTCTCTTACTCATGCAAGATGATTTATTTATACAATTATAAGAATTGATGTTGATTGAACAACCGAGAAGAGGTAAGATTTGTATAGAGGAAACAATATAGACAGAATTAGGGAGGAATTATGCAAAAATTAAAGGTATACTTAGATACATCGGTTATCAGCCATCTATTACAAGAAGATGCACCTGAGAAAATGGCTGATACCCGGCAATTATGGGAAATGTTTAAGAATGGAAAATATGATGTTTATTTGTCAACGGTGACATTAGAGGAAGTTTCAGACTGTCCGGATCCTAAAAAGAGTAAAATGTATGATTATTTAGAGCAGATAAATTATACACCTATTAGAATAACAGATGATATGTCAGATGTTGCACAACAAATTATTGATATGGGTATATTGACAAAGAAGAGTTTTGATGATTGTCAACATATTGCAGCAGCGATTATTTATGGATGTGATTGTATCATATCTTGGAATTTTAAGCATATTGTCAATATCAAAACAATCAGAGGTGTAAGAGCCATTACCAATTTAAAAGGCTATAAACCTATTGAGATTCTAAATCCATCCGTACTGTTAGAAAGTGAGGGATAATTATGGAAAAGCCTATTTTAAGTCCTGATTTTACGATTGATGATATTCATAAGTTAAGAGAGTACAATTACTATCTTACTAAAGATATGAATCCACGGGAAAGGCAAAATTATTATAATGAACGTGGTATGGAAGTACACAGGCAGATACAGGAAAGAAAGTTACAGAAGGCGTCTTTATAAAATAGTATAAGATTCAATAAAAAAGGAAACCCCATCATTCACAAGGTTTCCTTTTTCGCTGCGGAAGATGGGACTTGAACCCACACGATGAACCCATCACTAGATCCTTAGTCTAGCCTGTCTGCCAATTCCAGCACTTCCGCATACGTTACACAACGCATTTAATATAATAATGTTTGACAGGGAAAAAGTCAAGTGCTTTTGGCAAAAAAATGTTTGAAAGATTTTAAGATAAAGGGTTGACATGCGACATAAAAAAAGATAAAATAACATTTGTTCGCAGGAATGGCGGAATTGGCAGACGCGCACGGTTCAGGTCCGTGTGGTAGCAATACCATGAGAGTTCAAGTCTCTTTTCCTGCACGCACAGAGGACATCGCTTCGGCGGTGTCCTTTCACGTTTGACCGCCATTGTCCACCATCACAAGAAAAGGCAAATTATCACATCTTAATCTATTTCCAAGGAAACATTTCCTCCCTATAATGGAAGATAAGAAGGCGCAAGGACGGATATTAGCGCCGCAAACGGGGAGGGGTTACATGAAATACGGACATTTTGACAATGAAAACAGGGAGTATGTCATTGACAGGGTGGATCTGCCCTGTTCATGGACGAACTATCTCGGCGTGGAGGATATGGCGGCGGTGGTGAACCACACGGCGGGCGGTTATCTTTTCTACAAGACGCCGGAGTACCACAGGATCAGCCGCTTCCGGGGAAATGCGGTGCCCATGGACAGACCGGGTTTTTATGTGTATCTGCGGGACAATGACAGTGCGGATTACTGGTCGGTATCATGGCAGCCGGTGGGCAAGCCGTTAGATCAGGCGAAGTACACCTGCCGCCACGGCATGTCCTACACGGTCTATGAGTGCGAGTATGAGGGGATACAGGCATCTCAGACCATGTTTATTCCCAGGGGCGAAGCGGTGCAGCTCTGGGATGTGAAGGTGAAGAACACAGGAGACAGGGCAAGAAACTTAAGTCTGTTCTCCTATCTGGAATTTTCGTTCCACCATATCATGATTGACAACCAGAACTATCAGATGAGCCTGTACTGCGCAGGCGCGTCTTACGAAGACGGGATCATCGAGGAAGATTTGTTTTATGAGGAGGAAGGGTACCAGTATTTTACGGCGGACTTTACGCCGGACGGTTTTGACTGTATGCGGGACAAATTCCTCGGCACATACAATACGGAGACAAATCCGGCGGCGGTGATCGCGGGCCAGTGCTTCTCTTCGTATGAAAAAGGGGGAAACCACTGCGGCAGTCTGCAGAAGAATCTGACGCTGCAGCCGGGGGAGGAGGCCCGCTTTGTCTTTATGCTCGGGGAGGGCAGAAGGGACGAGGGGAGGCGCATCCGCGCAAAGTACGCGGATCACGGCGCGGTAGATGCGGCGCGTGAGGATCTTAAGAATTTCTGGGAGGAAAAGTGTTCCAAATTACAGGTGCAGACGCCGAACGAGGGGATGAACGCCCTGCTCAACACATGGACACTGTACCAGTCGGAGATCAATGTTATGTTTTCCCGGTTCGCCTCCTTTATCGAGGTAGGCGGCAGAGTGGGGCTGGGTTACCGGGACACGGCGCAGGACGCCATGACGATTCCCCACTCAAATCCCGGCAAGTGCAGGGAGCGGATCGAGCAGCTTCTCAGAGGGCTTACGAGCGCGGGCTACGGGCTGCACCTGTTCCAGCCGGAGTGGTTTATGGAAGATACGGGCGTAAAGCCTTTTAAATCCCCGACGGTGATTCCGGAGCCGGATAAAGACAGCATTATACACGGACTGAAGGATGCTTGCTCAGACGACGCCCTTTGGCTTGTGGCTGCGGTGACGGAGTATATCAAGGAGACGGGGGATCAGGATTTTGCTTCTTTGCAGCTGCCTTATGCGGACACGTTTCTGGAAGGGAAAAAGGAGACGGAGTCGGTCTATGAGCATCTGAAACGGATTCTGGACTTCTCCACGGAGCAGGTGGGGCAGACGGGCATCTGCAAGGGGCTTCGCGCCGACTGGAACGACTGCCTGAATCTGGGCGGCGGCGAGAGTGCCATGGTAAGTTTCCTGCACTACTGGGCGCTGACACAGTTCATCGGTCTCGCCAAGCGTCTGGGCAGGGATGAAGATGCAGACAAATACGCGCAGATTGCGGCGCGGGTGCAGGAAGTGTGCAATACGCAGCTCTGGGACGGCGAGTGGTTTATCAGGGGTATCACGGCGAAGGGGAAAAAGATCGGCATGCAGGCGGACACAGAGGGCAGGGTGCATCTGGAATCCAACGCCTGGGCGGTTCTGTCGGGCGCGGCGGATGAGGAGAAAGCGGATAAGGCGCTTGCTGCCATCGACCAGTATCTCTACACACCTTACGGGTTGCTGCTGAACACTCCGTCTTATACCGTGCCGGATGACGATATCGGCTTTGTCACCAGAGTGTATCCGGGGGTAAAGGAGAACGGGGCGATTTTCTCCCATCCGAATCCCTGGGCATGGGCGGCGGCATGTATGAGGGGAAGAGGCGATCTTGCTATGAAATTTTACGACGCGCTCTGTCCTTATCACCAGAATGACAAGATTGAGATGAGGGAGTCGGAGCCGTATTCCTACTGTCAGTTTGTCATGGGCAGGGACCACACCGCGTTCGGCAGGGCGAGGCATCCTTTTATGACAGGTTCCGGCGGCTGGTCCTATTTCTCGGCTACAAGGTTCATGTTGGGAATACGGCCCGACTATGACAGCCTGACCATTGATCCCTGTATTCCGGCGGACTGGAAGGCGTTTGACGCGGTACGTGAATGGAGGGGCGCGGTCTACGAGATCCGGGTGAGCAACCCGGGCGGCGTGATGAAGGGCGTGAAGGAAATCAAGGTGGACGGCGTTGCGACAGACAAGATTCTGCCTATGGAAGCGGGCAGCAGGCATGTAGTTGAGGTAACGATGGGAGTGAAATAATGTGCGGCGAAGAAAAACCTGAAAAATTGTGAGAAATCGAGTTTACTAAGGAAAGCACTTCGCGAATCGGAATAGAAACAGAGGCTGCGGCGGGCTGGAAGGAGAAACAGGCGGGTTTAAGCCACGGCAGGAAAAAGGAGGGTATACAATGATTAAGTTTGGGACGGGCGGCTGGAGAGCCGTGATCGGAGATGAATTTACGAAGGAGAACATCCAGATTTTATCGAGGGCGATCTGCGATAAGATGCGGGAGGAGAAGGTGGAGAAGGAGGGTATTGTGCTTGGCTATGACAGGCGCTTCCTCTCCAAGGAGGCGATGCAGTGGGCGGCGCAGGTTTTTGCCGCGGAAGGGATCAAGGCAAGCCTCATCAACAAATCGGCGCCCACGCCGCTCGTCATGTTCTATGTGATGAAGCATGAGTACCACTACGGCATGATGATTACCGCAAGCCACAATCCGGCAGTTTACAACGGCATCAAGGTGTTTACTTTCGGCGGACGGGATGCGGACGAGGTGCAGACGGCGGATATCGAGCGGTACATAAACGAGGTGACGGATATCCCCGTGGACGAGATGAATTACGCGGAAGGCATTGAGAAGGGGCTGATCGAGGAGATCTACCCGCTCAATGAGTATCTGGACAGTATCATCGACACGGTGGACATGGACAAGATCAAGATGAGGGGGCTTCGCATTGCGCTTGACCCCATGTACGGGGTGAGCGAGACTTCCTTAAAAACCATTCTGATGACGGCAAGATGCGAGGTGGAGACCATCCATGAGAGGCACGACACGCTTTTCGGCGGCAAGCTTCCCGCGCCCACGGCGGAGACGCTTCGCGCGCTGCAAAACTATGTGATTGACAGACGCTGCGACCTGGGGCTTGCCACGGACGGCGACGCGGATCGGATCGGCGTGATCGACGACCAGGGGAACTTCCTGCATCCCAACGATATTCTGGTGCTGCTGTACTACTATCTGGTGAAATATAAGGGCTGGCACGGCCCGGCAGTGAGAAATATCTGTACTACCCATCTGCTTGACCGGGTGGCGGAGAGTTTCGGGGAGAAGTGCTACGAGGTGCCTGTCGGATTCAAACATATTTCCGCAAAGATGTTTGCCACGGACGCCATCATCGGCGGCGAGTCCTCCGGCGGCATGGCGGTGAGAGGACACATTAAGGGTAAGGACGGCATTTACGCCTCCGCGCTTTTGGTGGAGATGATTGCGGTGACCGGCATGAAGCTTTCCGAGATCATGGAGTCGATTCGGAAGGAGTACGGCGGTATGGCGCTGGAGGAGCGGGACTACCGTTTCAGTCCGCAGAAAAAGGAGGCGATCCAGAAGCAGCTTTTGCAGGATAAGGAGCTGCCGCAGATTCCCTATGAGGTGGAGAATGTTTCCTATCTGGATGGCTTAAAGATTTACTTAAAAGACGGCGGCTGGATCTCCGTCAGGTTCTCCGGCACGGAGCCGCTTCTCCGCATCTTCTGCGAGATGAAGGAGAAGCAGGATGCGGCGGCGTTCTGTAAGGTGTTTGAGGATTATCTGGGTTTATGATAAGATAAGAAAAAACGGAGGGTATCATAAACAGTATGACAAATAAGGCTGTGGAAAAACACAGACGGAAAAAATCACTCAGATGGAGCATGGTAAGGCGGCTCATGTTTGGGTGGTTTTTGCCGTTACTTATTATGATTTGTGTGGTTATTGTACTGATGACGAAAAATGTGCTCAGACAGGTGGAGCAGACCATTCAGTCTTCGGTGGACAAGACGGTGGAGATCATGCAGATCCAGATCAAGGATTGTGAGACGGCGTCCAAAAACGCTTCCTATATGGCGATGATTTCAAAATATTACAGGCAGTATTTCGGGCAGAAAGACCGCACAGAATTTGAGAAAAGCGTGGAGGAGTTTTTAAGGCAGCAGTATGCCTATGACGATAACTGCAAAACGGCGGAGCTGGTGGTGTTAAATGAGCCGGGAAGCTGCTACTATGCGCTGAACGAGAGCAACGGCGGAACCTATCAGGACATTCGTTTCTTCAACACCAGAGCGAGGGAGAAAATACTGGAGGTGGCAGAGACGCTTGATACGGGAACGACGCTCGTGGGGATTGACGGCAGGATTTATATGGTCAGGAATCTTGTGACATCCAAGTTTGTCCCCTATGCGGTGCTTGCGTTGGAGCTGGATCAGGATTCTCTGATGAAAAGCTACGCGGGTATATGGGGTTATGCGGACGCCGCCCTGTACTGGAACGGTGAACTGCTTGTGCCGGGTTTACAGGAGCATGAGGATCACCCGGAACACAGCTACGATTATATGCAAAGCGCGCTGGGAGAACGTGATGCGCTGTATGAGTACAAGGGCGGCGGCTATTCCCACGCGTACCGGCGAATCAAAATGTATGACGGAACGATGGTGCTTCTGGTCAGTCTCGACAACAGCGTGACCTATGCGGAGATGAAAGTCATGTGGTACTTTTTCCTGATTTTGTTCCTGTTCATGATACCGCTGGTGGTGCAGATGATGCGTTTTTTCCACAACAAGGTGACGGTGCCCCTGGGAGAGCTGATGGCGGCGGCAGATATGGTTAGGGATGGGAATCTGGGCGTACAGGTTGTAAACGAGGAGGACAATGAGGAGTTTTATCATATGAAGGAGTCCTTCAACCATATGTCAAAGCAGCTGAAAAATCAGTTTGACAAAATTTATCTGGAGGAGGTTGCGCTCAGGGACGCAAAGATCATGGCGCTGCAGTCCCAGATTAACCCTCATTTTTTGAATAATACGCTCGAGATCATTAACTGGGAGGCACGCTTAAACGGCAACTATAAGGTGAGCGGCATGATTGAAGCCCTCTCCACCATGCTGGGGGAGACTATGAACAGAAGGGAAGCGCAGTTTCATTCCGTGGCGGAGGAGATGGCATATGCGGACGCCTATCTCTACATTATATCCCAGCGTTTCGGGGCGAAATTCCAGTGCGAAGAAAGAATCGACGAGCGGCTTCTCAATGTACAGGTGCCAAGGCTGATTATCCAGCCCATTGTGGAGAATGCGGTGGAGCACGGCATAGATATCACCGAGCAGGGAAGGCTGGAAGTCCGGCTGTTTAAGCGTGAGGACGGGTATCTGTGTATCGAGGTGGAGGATAACGGACATCTGACAGAGGAAGACAGGAAAAGGATCGACAGGATTTTGTCACAGGACATTGAGCTTGAAAAGGAGAAGCGCGTCAGCCTTGGGATTCGTAATGTTGACCAGAGACTGAAGATGATATACGGGGTGGATTGTGGACTATTTATAGAAAGTAATGAAAACGATCATACAGTCAGCACAATATTGCTCAAAATGGAAGTGCCAAGCGAACAATAAAAGGCAAAAAAGAACAATCCCAACAATTTTCTGATTCTCCCCTACGGAGTATGATAAGTACATAAACAAAAACAACAGACGAAAGCGATCTGGATGTAAACGAAAGGGAGGATAAGGGTATGATGAAAAAGAGAATGATGGCAGCAATGCTGGCAGGCGCCATGGTATTATCCATGACAGCATGCGGAAATAGCGGTGACGCAGGAAACGCAGCGGGTACTGGAGGGGACGCTGCAGCGGAGACTCCGGCAGCGGAAGCGCCGGCGGCAGACGCAGGGGAGGCAGCGGAAGCGCCCGCAGCGGCGGAAGGCCCCGTGGAGCTGGTCGTGACCACCACCTTCGCAGGCGAGGATTCCAACGCACAGAACTACAAAGATGCGGTGAAAGGCTGGGAGGCAGAGACAGGCAACTCGGTAGTTGACACTTCCGCAACCGCCGACGAGACCTTCAAGACGAGGGTTGCGACGGACTTTGAGACAGGTTCCGAGCCGGATGTGCTGTTCTTCTTCAACGGGGCGGACTCCAACAGCTTCATCGAGGCGGGCAAGGTGGTCTCCATCGACGAGATCCGCGCAGAGTATCCTGATTACGCGTCCAACATGAACGAGGATCTGATCACAGCTTCTCTGGTGGACAATAAGAAATACGCGGTACCTGCAAACGGCTATTGGGAGGCAATGTTTGTGAACACCGAGATTCTTGAGGCAGCAGGCGTGGCAATGCCCGGCACAGACTACACCATGGACCAGTTCAAGGCAGACTGCGAGAAGATCAAGGCGGCAGGCTACGCGCCTATCGCGGCAGCGCTTGGCAACATCCCTCACTACTGGTGGGAGTTCGCAATCTTTAACAACCAGTCTCCCGCAACGCATCTGGAGATCCCGGAGAACGCGGGCGACGAGAACGGCCAGGCATGGGTGCAGGGCATGAACGACATCAAGGAGCTGTATGAGCTGGGCTACTTCCCGGAGAACACGCTCTCCGCAACCGACGACGAGACCTTCGCAATGTTCACGGAAGGCAAGGCTGCGTTCCTGATCGACGGTTCCTGGAAAGTGGGCGGTATCGTAGGCGCATGCCAGTCCGACCCTAACGATCCGGCAACTCTGGATTCCGCAAAGTTAGATAAGTTTGATGTAACCTATGTACCCGGCAAGGGCAGCAGAAAGGCAACCGATCTGGTAGGCGGTCTGTCCTCTGGATACTTTATCACAAGAAAGGCATGGGATGATCCGGCTAAGAGAGCTGCAGCAGTCAGCTTTGTAGAGTACCTGACTTCTGACGAGCAGGTTCCCAAGTTTGCGCAGCACGGCGCATCCGCACTGAAAAATGCACCGGAGGTTGACTCCTCACAGTTCAACTCTCTGCAGATTAAGGCGATGAACATGATGGCAGGCACCACGTCCCTGACGGGTGCGGTACAGGATCTGTTCGCAGGCGACTGCCGCGTATCTACCTTCGACGGTATGCCCGAGATCGTGACAGGCAGAGTGGCAGCAGAGGATGCGGTAGCGGAAGGCTTAGACGCATATCACAATCAGTAAAAACACATAGGGGAGTGTTTGAAGGGGCAGGGGATTACCCTGCCCTTTCCTTAAAAAACTTTTGGAAAAGTGTGGAGGTGGCTTATGGGAGCTAATATATATCGCAATAAAAAGCCGGCACTGGCGTTTCTTCTTCCGGCGTTTCTGTTCATGGTGCTGTTCCTCTATTATCCGTTCTTTAAAACAATCATTAACAGTTTTATGCACCTGAAACAGCTTGGCGCGACGGCAACCGAGTTTAACGCGCCGTGGTATACGAACTATGAGGAGATGCTGCACGACCCGAACGTGTGGACTTCCGTAAAGAATACGATCATCATGATGCTTGTCACGCTGGTGGGGCAGGTGGGAATTGCCATCGTGCTGGCGCTGATGGTGGACAATATCGGCAGGGGAAAACAGATTTTCAGAACGCTCTTTTTCTTCCCCATCGTGATTTCCGCCACGGCATTAGGCCTGATGTTCAACCTGATTTTCCTTTATGACAAAGGCATGATCAACCAGTTGTTAGAAGTGTTGGGGAAACAGGACCTGACGGACTGGAAGGCGGAGGGAATCGCCCTTGTCACGATGATGGCGCCGGTTATGTGGCAGTACGTGGGATTTTACTTTGTCATCCTTGTGACGGGACTGAACAATATTTCCGACGAGCTGTATGAGGCGGCTACAATCGACGGCGCGACGGCATTACAGCGGGTGCGCTACATATCGGTTCCGATGCTCCACAATGTGATCTGTACCTGCAGCGTCCTGGCGGTTACCGGTGCGCTCAAGGTGTTCGACCTGCCGTGGGTCATGTTCCCCAAGGGGATGCCCCTTAAGACGACTTTCCTGACCGGCACGTACATGTACTATCAGACGATGGAGACGAAGAACGTGGACTACGGCGCGGCGCTGGCGGTTCTGATCGTGGTGCTGGGCGTGGTGCTCTCCAAGGTGGTCAACGCCATTTTCAAAGAGAAAGATTACTAGGAGGAGGGATAGACTATGACAAAGAAAAAAAAGATGGCACCCGGACTGGTCGTGGTGTATGTGATTTTGATTTTTTGGGCGCTGACAACGGTTTATCCCATCATCTGGGTCATACAGAACTCATTTAAGGCGAAGAATAAGATTCTGGAAAACTCTTTCGCGCTTCCGTTAGGAGACCTGTTCACGACGGCGAACTTCAGGAAAGCCTTTGAGACAACGGATATTTTCGGGGCGTATAAGACCAGCCTGTTTATCTCCACCATGGTTGCGCTTATGGTGGTGTTGCTTGCGGGTATGGGTGCCTATGCTCTTGCCAGATACAGGTTCCGCGGTTCCAATCTGATCAATTCCCTTGTGGTAGGCGCTATGATGTTTCCGGCTTTTGCAACGGTCATTTCGGTATACCAGATGGAGTTTAAATGGGGCATTGCAAGCACGGGGAGCTGGTTCCTCAACATGCTGTCGGTAATCCTGCCGCAGATCGCAGGCAATATGGCATTTGCGATGGTGGTTCTGACCGGCTATATCAAGGGACTGCCCATCGAGCTTGAGGAGGCAGCTTACATGGAGGGCTGCAATGCGTTCCAGATCTACTTTAAGGTGATTATGCCGCTGACAAAGCCTTCCTTTGCGACGGTGGCGATCTTCTCCTTCCTGTGGAGCTACAACGACCTGTTCACGCAGTCTTTCTTCTTAAGAAGGCCGGATATGTACAGCATCACCATGATGCTCAACAACATCAGCGCCAAGGAGGGCACCGACTATGGTCTGATGGCGGCTGTGGTAGCGCTTATCATCGTTCCCGTCATCATCGTGTACTGCTGCCTGCAGAAGCAGATTATCAAAGGCATGACTGCAGGAGCGGTCAAAGGTTAATGCGAGAAGAAGCATTCTCCGCAGTGGATGAAGATTATAATATATGGAAGTAGGATAAAAGAACGAATAGACATTTGGAAGAAATTTGGGTATCATTAAAATAGTGATACCATGTGGGGGACAGGAATGTACAAAGTGGCAATTATCGATGATGAACCATTGATCGTAGAGGGATTGTCCAAGACAATGGCATGGGAGAAATGGAACTGTCAGGTAATAGGGACTGCAGGGGACGGAAGGGAAGGAATGGAGCTGATCCGCGAAAAGAGGCCGGATATCGTGATCACGGATATCTGTATGCCGAAGATGGATGGACTGCGGATGATTGCGGGCCTGAAATCAGAGTTTCCAGACATGCAGCTTATCATTCTGACGGGATACAGGGAGTTTGAATACGCGAGACAGGCGATAGAACTGGGCGTATCCAGGTTTCTGTTAAAACCTTCTAAAATGAACGAACTGGAGGAAGCGGTCGATACGGCGACCAGACGGCTGGATCAGATGCATGTGCCGGTAATGACGTTTGTGCCGCAGGGGGAAAGCGGGAAGGCGCCTGCAGGGCAGCCGGAAACCGAGGAGAACAGCGAGGCCAACAGTTTTATAGTCAGCAATGCCCTAGAATATATTCGGAGCAATTCAAAGGAGAAGCTGCGTCTTTCTGATGTGGCAGATCAGGTGTATGTCAGCCAGTGGCACCTGTCGAAACTTTTAAACAAGCATACGGGAAAGACTTTTTCGGATATTTTAAACGGCGCCCGCATGGACCGCTCGAAGGAGCTGTTAAAAGATCCTTCCCTGAGGATCTGCGATGTGGCGGAACAGGTGGGATTTCAGGATCTGGCGCACTTTTCACGCGTATTTAAGAAAATGGAAGGAATGTCCGCCGGGGAGTATCGAAACACCTATTGGGGAGCGGAGCAGAACGGAGGAAAAGAATGAGAGTATTTTGTGCAGCGGATTATGGTCGTGCGAGCCGTGTGGCCGCAAATATTATTTCGGCCCAGGTGATTATGAAGCCGGACTGCGTATTGGGCCTTGCTACGGGATCTACGCCCATTGGCACCTACGAAGAACTGGTCAGGCGCTACGAGCAGGGGGACCTGGATTTTTCCAAGGTACACAGTATTAACCTGGATGAGTACAGGGGGCTTTCGCCGGAAAACGACCAGAGTTACCGGTATTTTATGAATACCCATCTGTTTGATTTCATTAATATTGATAAGAAGAACACTTATGTGCCTGACGGTCTGGAGCCGGACAAAGAGAAGGCGTGCAGGGATTATGAGGAGATCATAAAGGCGCACGGCGGCGTTGATCTCCAGATTCTGGGACTCGGGCATAACGGACATATCGGTTTTAACGAGCCGGGAAGTGTCTTTGAGAAAGAGACACACTGTGTGACGCTTGCGGAGAATACCAGGGAGGCCAATGCACGTTTTTTCAAATCCATGGATGAAGTGCCCACGGAGGCGTATACTATGGGTATTGGGTCCATTATGCGGGCGAGGAAAATCGTGGTGATCGTCACCGGGGAGAGCAAACGTGAGATTGTAAAGAAGGCCTTTCTCGGCCCGGTGACTCCCGAGGTACCGGCCTCCATATTACAGCTTCACAGCGATGTGATTCTAGTGGGCGATGAGCCCGCACTTACAGATTTTCCGCGATAGGCAGAGTCAGGAACCGGCAGAGGCAGGACGCATGCTTGCATGCAGGACTGGAGATGGCAGTTTATGACGAGCAACGCGAATGAAAGATGCGAAGTATCTTGAATCCGCGATAGGCAGAGTTAGAAACCGGCAGGGGCAGGACGCGAACTTGGAATGCGAAGCATTGCAGGTTCGCTTAAATTGTATCAAGTAAACGTTGGAAAGGAGAAAATGGTATGCGTAAGATCAGAGGAATGGTTTTTACCGACAGGATGTGCTTTGAACCGGGGGAGGTTGCCATTGAGGGAGAACGGATTGAGGGCGTGGAAAGCTGCGATGCGGCAGAGCTTACAGCGCAGGAGGCGGAGACTTATATTCTGCCGGGGTTGGTTGACATCCACTTTCACGGGTGTGCAGGCTACGATTTCTGCGACGGCACGGCGGAGGCGGTGCGCGCTATCGCTTCCTATGAGATGACTCACGGCACGACCACGATCTGTCCGGCTACCATGACGCTTTCTGAGGAGCAGCTTCTGGGGATATGCGCTGCGGGGGCAGCGGCTGCGGAGACGGCAGTCCTGCCTGAAGGGATTCCCGTAAAAGATGTTTTGCGGGGGATTTACCTGGAAGGGCCTTTTATCTCCGAGGAGAAGAAGGGTGCGCAGAATCCGGCTTATATCAGGACGCCGGACAGGCAGATGCTTGAGAAGCTCCAGCAGGCGGCGAAGGGGATGATTCGGATGGTGGCGATTGCGCCGGAGACAGAGGGTGCGATGGACTGCATCCGCGAGTGCCGGGATGCGTTTCGTTTTTCCATAGCACATACCTGTGCGGATTATGAAACCGCAAAGGAGGCGATGGAGGCGGGGGCGCACCATGTGACCCATCTCTACAATGCGATGCCGCCCTTTACCCACAGAAAACCGGGCGTGATCGGCGCGGCGGCGGAGAATGAGGATACAAGGGTGGAGCTGATCTGCGACGGTATCCACATCCATCCCTGTGTGGTTAAGAGCACGTTCAAGCTTTTTGGGGCTAAGCGGATGGTCCTTGTCAGCGACAGTATGATGGCGACAGGTATGGAAGACGGAGAGTACGCGCTGGGCGGTCAGCCTGTTATCGTCAAGGGCAACCGGGCGTTATTGAAAGACGGCACTATTGCGGGCAGCGCCACCAATCTGTTTGGATGCATGAGGACGGCGATCCAGATGGGCGTTCCGAAAGAGGAGGCGGTCAGGGCGGCTACGCGCAATCCGGCCGAAGCGGTTGGGCTCGAAGAAGAGTGCGGGGTTCTCCAGCAGGGACGCCGTGCAGACATCCTGATTACGGACGGGGATTTTGCGCTTCTTGAGGTGATTAAGTCGGGGCGCACGGTAAAGGGATAAAAAGTTAATTTACTTTTCGGATGCGGTGTGATAAAATAAAACGATTCAGAGGATTAGCATTCGGGGAGGATCATTATGAAAAAGCGAAACATGGCTGCGTCTGCGCTTTTAGCTGCCATGCTGTTGACAGCATGCGGCAGGGTGCCGGACGCGGCGGTGACGACGACGGAGATTGTCGTGCCGGAGCTGTCATCAAAAGATATGCTGGTTAATTCTTTAGAATATTTATTGGAAGAAGAGCCGGAAGAGGAAACTGGTAAAGAGGAGGAAGCGGCGCAGGAAAAGGAGCAGCAGACAGAGGCGGATAAGCCTGTTACCGAGAGTGAAGGGGCACAGGAGGAGAAGGCCACGGTGATCTGTTACGGCAAAGATATGGATTCGGGTTTGACCGAGGAGGTGATCACAGCCGAACATATCACGCCGGATGTGCTTTTGAATGCGCTTGCGAGACATAACATTGTGCCGCTTCTGGACACGAAGGCGCTCTCTATGGAAGAGAGGGAAGAGGATGGGAGGAAGCTTATATATCTGGATCTTTCAGGGAGCTTCCGGGAATATCTGATGACCATGTCCATGGAGGCGGAGTGCATTATTATGTCTTCCATAGTCAATACGTTTACGGTCAACTATCACGCCGATGCAGTGTACATAACGGTGGAGGGTGAGACGCTTGTGACATCCAACGCGGCGTATACGGAAGCGGTGGCCGGGTATACGCCCGGTGAGATGATGACGTATCTGACGGCCTTAGAAGACGGAGGGTACGAGGAAGACGCGGACTCGGAAAAACAGTAATTATACAGCAAAGGGGGTTTGGCAGCGTGCCGCAGGTCAGTGAACGGGAACAGTTGATATTTGACATTGCGCAGATGGAGTGGGAGTTGTTTCAACAGGTCTACAATACAGGCGGAAGAGCCTCCTGTCAGGATGATCCCGACACCTTTTTTAAGATGCGCATGAGCCAGTGGATGGTTTACTCTGACGAGGTGCTTTTAAGCTACCAGACGGACTGTCAGGATGCCGTAAGAGAAGGCCGGAACCCGATTTTTGAGAAATACGGCTGGATGATGGAGAGCACTTACCCGGAAGAATTTGAGGAAATTAAGGGGCATCTTCCTGATGTGTCCGAAAAGAAGGAGATTGTGGAACAGATTATAGCGGTAAATCTGGAATGGGATGCCGAAATGGCGGAAGAGTATCCGAACCTGCGCAGGCGGGGGCGGGTGGCAACCACTGCGGAAGACGGCATTATGGCAGGCTCCTCCATGGAGAGTTACCTTCGCGGCGAGCTTTATACTTATTCCATGAAGACGCTCTCTCTTATCTTAAAGGAGACGGAGGAAGCAAAAGAAAAGGGCGAGAGCCTGTTGAAACAGACCATCGCCAATGAGACCGCATTCTATGGATACAAGTCTCTGGAAGATGCGGAGGAGAGGTATGCGGGGGAAAGCGGCTGAGCAGGACCCGCAAGGGAAACAAATATCTGCTGCGCTAACTAAAAGTGTAAGCGTCTGCGCACCTCGTTGCGCAGACGTTTTTTTACGAGGATCGTGACGAGGGCCACGTCGATGATGACGCAGACTGTCAGCACCACGGCGGACCATGTGAGACCGAGCGGCGCCTGGATCATGCGCCGGATCATCAGCTCCAGGGCGGTACAGAACAGCGGAATTTCGATAAACAGACATAGGGCGCCCGAAAGAATCGTGAAAGGCACCTTTTTTGCAAGCAGGGTAAAGATTTCCATGCCGAGCGTGACGAGGGCGATTATGGGCAGCCCCAGTTCCCAGAACCATGTGGTGGAGGGGGTCAGATAGGCGATCATGTACAAGTATACCGCCACTGCCATCCCGTCCGCAAAGAGAGAGACAAAAAACGGCATTTTGCTGTAGAATACCACCGGGAAGGTGAATACAAACAGGCAGATACAGATGCCGATTACCAGAAGGGACCAGAGGGAGCGGTTGAATACGAGCAGATTCAACAGCAGGCAGGTACCGCCCGTGGCGATCAGGACAACCGAGAGCAGAATGCCGAGGTCCTTTCTTTTGACGACCTCTACCTGTCCCTTGTTGACAGGATAGGGGGAAGGCGGAAATTCTTTTCCGGCTTCAATCGGGTTGATGACAGGCGTGTGGCACAGAGGGCATTCCCGCAGGGAAGCTTCCAGTTCCACGCCGCAGTTTACACAGTATGACATAGATTATCCTTTCTTAAATCGCGATGAAATTGTATGCAACGCAGCTTCGGATGTTTCATAGCGGGTGTTATAATGTCTCCGACGAGCGGTTGCTTTCTATCTTTACATGGATGCCGTCCTGTACCAGTTTGCGGAAGAAATGCCGTTCCACGTCGCTTTCTACGATACTGCTTGCGAAGTTGATGGTCAGGATATCCTCAAAGCTGATGATGGCGCAGTTGGTGCGGGAGGAAAAAGGCTGTCCCATGTAGATATCGAAACGGTCGATAAAAGGTTTCATATCCTCCGGCACCGCCAGCGCGCCCATGTTGGTGAGCCCGGCGGAGGAATTTTTGTCCTGTACGCGGGTGTAGAAGGTACGCACCACAAAATCCTTTATAAAGAGCGGTACAATTCGGATCAGAAAATTATGCTTTGTTGCGGCGTTGGTGGTGATATCGCCGCACAGGAACTTTGCGTTTATATAATAACGCATGAAATTGTGTACCTCGGTCACGATCTCCTCAAACGTGTAGTCGCCGAGACGTGGATCAATGGAAGGATATACCATGGTGATAAAGTTGCGCAGGGTTCTGGAAGGAAAAAAACGGCGCAGATTTACAGGCATGGCAATCCGAACGGGTCTGTATGTCAGATGAAATTCCTGCTGCTGCTTCTGGAGCAGGGCGTAGAGCAGCACGGCGTTTAAATATTCTGTGATGGTTGCGCCGTATTTTTTGGCTGCCGTCATGACTTCTCTGACGGACAGGACCCCGTTTACGATATTAAGGGTGTAGAAGGGTTCCTTCGTGCCCCGGACGCGGTAAGTCTTTTCCGCCGGGCGCGGCGGTTTAACTTTTGCCGTGGCATAGCGCATGTAGGAGTCTTCCAGTTCGCCCGGATCAGGCTCTTCGTCCAGCTTCAACACAAAGCCGGAGGGGGCTATTTTGTGCCCCTGCAGTCCAAGGTATACGGCGGTGAGCGTCTGTAAAAGGCTCATGCCCCCCGTGCCGTCTCCGAGACAGTGGTGCGCCTCAAGGGAGATGCGGCAGCCATAGTAGTATATCCTGATAAGATAACGATTGTTACTTTTAAAGTGCATGGGCATACAGGGATTTTTGATATCCTCCTGCACGAAGGGACCGGGTCTGTTGTTCGGCTCCAGATAACGCCAGAACAGCCCCTTTCGGATCGCAACCTTGTAGGTGGGGAAGCGCGGCAGCGTAAGGTCCAGCGCCTGTTGCAAAAGGGCAGGGTCTACCTCTTCCTTCAATTTGACGCTGAGGCGGTACACCGAGGAAAAATCCCGCCTTTGCAGGGTGGGATAAACGGTCGCCGACAGATCCAGCTTATACCAGACGTCCTTCCTGTTTCGGACGGCCGGTTTATTCACTTGTTTTTTCGTCTCTTGTCTGTACATGGAATAAGTATACCACAAATTCCCATATTTATGGTAAAATTGTTGCAGATTAGGGAGCGCGTGACAGGTTGGCCGCGCTGCCGGGAAACGGAAGAAAAATAAGGAACGGAGGAAATATGGGAAAGACGGATAAAAAGAACGCCGGTTTGATGAACCTGATTAAGCGGATGCACGGCGTCGTGGAGAATGTGGATATCGAGAAGCACCGCCAGTCGCAGGATCATTTCGGTGCCCTTTTGGGGAACAGCAAGGATGTGATTGTGGAGGATGTGGAGATTGCCGCGCGTGGGGAGGAGGGCGGTACGATTCATGGAGAGTGGATTTATGTAAACCGGGCGCATATGAAAAAATATATCATTCTGTACTGCCACGGCGGCGGCTATTCCACGGGCAGCAGCCTGTATGCAAGAACTTTGACGACGAAACTGGCGTCCTCCACTTCCATGGATGTGTTAAGTTTTGATTACAGGCTGGCACCCGAAAATCCCTATCCGGCGGCGACGCAGGACGCCATGCAGATCTGGGATTACCTGATGCTTTTAGGGTACGGCGCGAGGGATGTGATTCTGGCGGGGGACTCTGCGGGCGGCAATCTGGCGCTTTCGCTTTGTCTGCAGTTAAAAAATCAGGGGAGACTTATGCCCAGGGGTCTTGTCCTCATGTCGCCGTGGACGGATCTGACGTCCTCCGGCAAGTCCCATGTGACCAAGGCGGAGATAGACCCTGTCCTGAATGCGGCTTATCTGGAGCAGATGATAGAAAACTACGCGGCGGGGCAGGATTTGACGGATCCGCTGATTTCGCCCCTGTTCGGGGATTATGAAGGATTTCCGCCCACGTATATTCAGGTGGGGAGCAATGAGATCCTGCACGATGATGCGGCGCTGCTCTACAAAAAGCTGCTTAAAGATAATGTCAGCGTGAAAATGGACGTGTTTAAGGGGATGTGGCATGTGTTCCAGATGTCGCCCTTTAAGACCGCGTATGAGGCAATGGATAAGAATGCGGAGTTCATATATGATATTTGCAGATAAAAAAAAGGATTTAAGCGATTTGGGGCGAATAATAGTAGTAGAACGGATTTTTATGAGGGTACGGCCATGAATATACGGGAAAGTTTGGAACAGTGGGAGAAAGAGTACCTGAGTCCTTATGCCATGCTCAGCATGAATTCCCAGGGAAGACTTAAGGAGGAAGAGCAGTGCGATATCCGGCCTGTGTTCCAAAGAGACAGGGACAGGATCATACATAGCAAGTCCTTCCGCCGGCTGAAGGATAAGACACAGGTGTTTCTGACGCCCGAGGGAGACCACTACAGGACAAGGCTCACGCATACGCTGGAGGTAAGCCAGACGGCGCGGACTATCGCCAAGGCTCTTAAACTGAATGAAGATCTGGTGGAGGCGATTGCACTTGGACATGATCTGGGGCATACGCCCTTCGGACATGCGGGAGAGCGTGCGCTTGACAGGGTGTGCCCCTATGGGTTTAAGCACAATGAACAGAGCGTTCGTACCGTGGATCTGCTGGAGAAGGACGGTATGGGCATCAATCTGACCATGGAAGTGAGGGACGGTATCCTGAATCACCAGACTTCCGGCATGCCGCAGACGCTGGAGGGACGGATCGTCCGGCTGGCGGACAAGATCGCCTATATTCATCATGACATGGACGATGCGGTGCGCGCCGGGATATTGAAGGAAGCGGATGTGCCGAAGGAGATCGGGAGCGTGATCGGCTACAGCTGCGGGCAGCGTCTGGACTTCTTTATCCATAATATTGTGACAAACAGCCGTGACCGTGATGATGTGTGTATGTCGCCGGAGGTGGCGGATGCCATGACGAAGATGCGTGGATTTATGTTCCGGCATGTGTATAGGAACCCCATAGCAAAGAGCGAGGAGGGCAAGGCGGAAAACCTGATTATTACGCTCTATGAGCATTATCTTGTGCACACGGAGCAGCTGCCGAACTTCCTGTTTAAGCTTTTGGATGCGGGGGAGCCGCTTGAGAAAATCGTGTGCGATTACATCAGTTCCATGACAGACCGTTTTGCCATAGCCCAGTATGAGCGGCTGTTTATTCCAAAGACATGGCATGGCTAGTGTGAGAAGTACTTCTAATCACTCGCAGCAATGGCTGCTTCGCGAAGAATTACTAAGTCTCACACAGGACAATGCCCAAAATACGGGCATTCTCCGCATGATTTGCATGAATGATTGAGAAAGGGGATAACATGCGTTATCCAGAGGAGCTGATCGAGGAGATCAGAACGAAAAACGATATCGTCGAAGTGATCTCGGGCTATGTGCGTATGCAGAAGAAAGGGAGCAGTTATTTCGGACTTTGTCCGTTCCACAATGAAAAATCCCCTTCTTTCTCCGTCTCGCCAGGCAAGCAGATGTACTACTGCTTTGGATGCGGGGCGGGCGGCAACGTGATCACTTTTCTGATGGAATATGAGAACGCCACTTTTCAGGAGGCGCTTAAAATGCTCGCCGACCGCGCGGGCGTGGCTCTGCCGGAGGTGGAGTACTCGGAGGAGATGCGCCGCAGGGAGAGCAGGCGGGCAAAACTGCTGGAGGTCAACAAACAGGCGGCGAAATACTATTATTATCTGCTCCGCTCCCCAAAAGGGCAGACAGGTTACCGCTATCTTTCGAGGCGGGAACTGACGGACGAGACGATGAAAAAGTTTGGCCTGGGGTATGCGGACGGGGCGGGTTCCGACCTGACGGCGTATTTGCGGTCGAAGGGGTACGCAGACGATCTGATTACGGAAGCGGGGCTGACAGGGTTTGACGAGAAACGGGGCGTTCATGATAAGTTCTGGAACCGGGTGATGTTCCCGATTCAGGACGGCAACCACCGCGTGATCGGTTTCGGCGGCAGGGTTATGGGGGACGCCAAGCCTAAGTACCTCAATTCCCCGGAAACAACGATTTTCGACAAAAGCCGGAATCTGTACGGTCTGAATTTTGCCCGGACGTCAAGGACGGGAAATCTGATTTTGTGCGAGGGATATATGGACGTGATTGCCCTGCACCAGGCGGGTTTTGGACAGGCTGTCGCTTCGCTTGGCACCGCTTTCACGGCGGGGCAGGCCGGGCTGGTAAAACGCTTCGGCGAGGAGGTGCTGCTTGCCTATGACAGCGACGGTGCAGGCACGAACGCGGCTCTTCGGGCGCTCGGCATTTTGAGGGAGGCAGGGCTTAGGGGAAGGGTGATTGATATGCAGCCCTACAAAGACCCCGATGAATTTATAAAAAATCTTGGCGCGCCGGAGTTCCAGAAGCGGATTGACCAGGCACAGAACGGCTTTTTCTTTGAACTGCAAGTGCTTGAGCGGGATTACCACATGGAGGACCCGGAATCAAAAACCGCTTTCCACCGGGAGATCGCAAAAAAGCTTTGCGGCTTTGAGGAAGAGGTGGAGCGGGAAAATTATATAGAATCGGTAGCAGAGCGGTATCATATCGGGTACGAGAACCTTCGGAAACTGGTGAACAGCTATGCGGCGCGAACAGGGCTTGTAAAACCGGTGGAGAGACCAAAATCCACGATGGCCGGGAAGCCTACGCCGGAGGACCATATCAGGAAATCACAGCGGATTCTTTTGACGTGGCTTTCGGAGGAGCCGGAGATTTACCCGAAGATCAAAGCCTATATTTCTTCGGCTGACTTTACGCAGGAGCTTTACCGTCAGGTGGCGGACAAGCTGTTTGCAGGACTGGAACAGGGGGGCTTTTCCCCGGCGTCCGTTGTCAGTGCGTTTGAGGAGGAAGAGGAGCAGCGGGAAGTGGCAGCGATCTTTAACACGAAGCTGGAAAGGCTTGAAACGAAACAGGAGAGAGAGAAGGCGCTCCATGACGTGCTGGTGGCTGTGAAGGACAACAGTTTCAACTATTATTCGACAAGAATGGGTTCGGATATGGAGGCGCTAAATCAGGTAATATCCGGCAAAAAGGCGCTGGAGGAGCTTAAGAAAACGCATATTTCCTTGTGATCGGGGTAAGCTAATCGAAAAAAGGCACGTTTACAATCGGACAGAGGTTAAACATAGGAAGGATGGAGCAATTCATGGATGAAAATGTACAGGCAAAGTTTGAGGAGCGGTTAAAAGATCTCCTGGCTGTTGCAAAGAAGAAGAAAAACGTTCTGGAGTACCAGGAGATCAATGATTTTTTCGCTGATCTTACACTGGAGGAGGAACAGTTTGACAAAATTTTGGAGACGCTGGAACAGAATAATGTAGATGTGCTGCGCATCACCGAGGAAGACGACGTGGATGACGAGGAGATCATCCTGACGGAAGAGGACGAAGTGGATGTGGAAGACATCGACCTTTCCGTGCCGGACGGCATCAGCATTGAAGATCCCGTCAGAATGTACCTGAAGGAAATCGGAAAAGTCCCCCTTCTCTCCGCTGAGGAGGAGATTGAACTGGCGAAGAAAATGGAGATGGGCGACCTGGAGGCGAAGCAGCGTCTGGCGGAGGCGAATCTCCGGCTGGTAGTCAGCATAGCCAAGCGTTACGTGGGGCGCGGCATGCTCTTTCTCGACCTGATCCAGGAGGGTAACCTGGGTCTGATTAAGGCTGTGGAAAAGTTTGATTACCGCAAAGGTTATAAATTTTCCACGTATGCGACATGGTGGATCAGACAGGCGATTACGAGAGCCATCGCGGATCAGGCGAGAACGATCCGTATACCGGTGCATATGGTGGAGACGATCAATAAGCTGATTCGTGTGAGCAGACAGCTTCTGCAGGAACTGGGGAGGGAACCAACGCCGGAGGAGATTGCGGACCAGATGAATATGCCTGTGGAGCGTGTGCGGGAGATCCTGAAGATTTCCCAGGAGCCGGTATCTCTGGAGACGCCTATCGGCGAGGAGGAGGACAGCCATCTGGGGGATTTTATCCAGGACGACAATGTGCCCGTTCCCGCGGATGCGGCGGCGTTTACTCTGCTGAAGGAGCAGCTTGTGGAGGTGCTTGGAACGCTGACCGAACGGGAACAGAAGGTGCTGCGGCTCCGCTTCGGGCTGGATGACGGCAGGGCGAGAACGCTTGAGGAAGTGGGAAAAGAGTTTAACGTGACCCGTGAGCGTATCAGGCAGATCGAGGCGAAGGCGCTCAGAAAGCTGCGCCATCCAAGCAGAAGCCGGAAGCTTAAGGATTATCTGGACTGATGCGGCATGTGGCTTTGTCCGGGCGGCTTCGCACCGTGGCGGGTATGGTGACGAGAGGAAACCGGGTTTGCGATGTGGGCTGTGACCACGGGTTTGTGCCGATTTATCTCGTACAGCAGGGCATCAGCCCCGGCGTTCTTGCCATGGATTTGAGGGAAGGACCTCTGCGTGCGGCGAGGGAGCATGTGTCGGCATACAGACTGGAAGGACAGATTGAGACCAGACTGTCCGATGGTTTACATAATTATAATGCAGGTGAGGCGGACACGCTGATCTGCGCAGGCATGGGCGGCGGCCTGATGATGCGGATACTGGAGACGGAGCGGGAAAAGACGGACTCGTTTCAGGAGCTGGTCCTGCAGCCCCAGTCGGAGATCGAACGGTTCAGGCGGTATCTCCGGGAGAACGGATACAGGATTCTCGACGAGGAGATGCTTGTGGAGGACGGAAAGTTTTATCAGGTGATCCGGGCTGGGCACTGCCATAATCCGGCAGGCGATCTATCCGAATGGGAGTTATGTAAACTTGAAGACAGGTATGGACCAATACTTTTACAAAAAAGAACGCCTGTTTTCTTATCTTTTCTGGAGCGTGAGGCCGCTGTCTATGAGGGGATTCTTGCGAATCTGCGGGAACAGGGACTGACGGAGGAAAAGAGAAGGGAACGATATGCGCAGGTGGAGAAGCTGCTTGAGGAAAACCGCCTTGCAGGAACCTTGTAATATAGTTTACATAAGATAAATCGCAGGAGAGGGAAAAGATTCCTGATATCATGCGGTTATCATATCAATAAAAGGAGGGGGAAAGTCTATGGCTACGATTATGATCGGAGGAAAAGAGAAACGTTACGAGGACGGCATCAAGTACGAGATCATTGCGGAGGCACACCAGAATGACTTTGTCAGCCAGATCGCCCTTGTGACGGTGGACGGCAAGATCCAGGAGCTGATGAAACGTGTGGACAGGGACTGTGAGCTTGACTTTATCACCTATGCGGATGCAATCGGGCACAAGACCTATGTGCGGACGGCGATCATGCTTATGTTAAAGTCCATCAAGGATGTAGCCGGCATGGAGGCTGCCGCCAACGTGAAAGTGGAGTTTGCCATTGGGGCAGGCTACTACTGTGCGTTTAGAAACGGTCTGAAACTGGATGAAAAGACAATCGAGAAGGTGAAAGACCGCATGGGTGAGCTTGTGGACATGGATCTTCTTGTGACAAAGAAGGCTTATCCGGCGGCGGAGGCGGTTGCGCTCTTTGCGGAGAACGGTATGAAGGATAAGGTTTCCCTGTTCCGCTACCGCAGAAGTTCCAATATTAACGTGTACTGCATGGGGGACTATTACGACTATTTTTACGGATATATGCTGCCCAGTACGGGTTACATCAGGCTGTTTGACCTTTTCGCCTATGAGGACGGGATGATTCTGCTGCTTCCCGAGCAGGAGGACCCGGAAACGCTGCCGGAGTTTAAACCGCGCAAGAAGCTGTTTCAGACGCTTCTCGCCACGGGAGAGTGGGGGCGCGATATCGGGATTGATACGGTGGGAGATCTGAATAACCAGATCTGCGACGGCAATATTGCAGACATGATTCTGGTACAGGAGGCGCTGCAGGAGAGACGGATCGGCGAGATTGCCAGGGACATTGCAAGGCGCGAGGGCGTGAAATTTGTTATGATTGCAGGGCCTTCCTCCTCCGGCAAGACGACCTTTTCACACAGACTTTCGATCCAGCTTAGAACTTACGGATTACTGCCGCATCCCATCGGGCTCGACAATTATTATCTGGATCACGACAGGACGCCTCTTGATGAGGACGGAGAGCCGGATTATGAATGTCTGGAGGCTCTGGACGTGGAGCAGTTTAATAGAGACATGACGGCGCTTCTGCAGGGGGAGAGCGTGCAGCTGCCCACCTTTAATTTCAAGACCGGGAAGCGGGAGTACAGTGGTAAAACGACGCAGCTTGGCGAGAACGACATTCTTGTGATTGAGGGGATACACGGACTGAATGAGAAGATGTCCTATTCCCTGCCGGCAGAGAGTAAATATAAAATTTATATCAGCGCGCTGACTACCCTGAACGTGGATGAGCACAACAGGATTCCCACCACGGACAACAGGCTCCTTCGCCGCCTTGTGCGGGACGCGAGGACGAGGGGCGCCTCCGCAGCCAAGACCATTTCCATGTGGCCTTCTGTCAGGAGGGGGGAAGAAAAGTATATTTTCCCGTTCCAGGAGGAGGCGGACGCCATGTTCAATTCGGCGATGCTTTTCGAACTTTCGGTTCTCAAACAGTATGCAGAGCCTCTGCTTTTCGGCATACAGAAGGGGGAGCCGGGGTATCATGAGGCGAAGCGGCTGCTCAAGTTTTTGGAATATTTCCTCGGGATCAGCAGCGAGGAGCTGCCGAAAAATTCCCTTTGCAGGGAGTTTGTAGGCGGGAGTTGTTTTGAGGTGTAAAGCAAAAAGGTGAGTGGAACAAATGATCGCGGCTGCACAGACGAAAGGGTGCAGGTGAGGAAAGTCCGGGCTCCACAGGGCAGGATGCCGGATAACATCCGGTGGAGGTGACTCCAAGGCTAGTGCAACAGAAAAGAAACTGCTCAGCCACAGGCTGAGTGAGGGTGGAATGGCAGTGTAAGAGACTACCGCCGTCACGGTAACGGGACGGGCTGTGTAAACCCCATCCGGAGCAAGACCAAGCAGAGAGCAATGACCGGCCCGGTCCGCTTTCAGGTAGGTTGCTGGAGGGTTTCGGCGACGAAACTCCTAGATAGATGATCATTCAAGACATAACCCGGCTTATCGTTCCGCTCACAGTGCGAAAAGAACTTCCGGCCAATCGCAGTAAGGGCTGCTTCGCAAAGTAAACGCAGTTGACTTGGAAGTTCTATGTTTCGCTTGAGAGAATGTCCAAAAGCGGCATTCTCGGCACATATTAGACTGAAAAGATTTCAATTGGTTAGGCATTAGACAGGGGCACGGGGAAGGACGCGCAGTCCTCCACGTGCCCCTGTGAGAAGTATGGCCGGCGAGGAGAGGCGTGTGGCGAAAGGTAGAAGAACAAATAAAATAGCGACTGCTATTATATTTTTTATGGGCTGCTTTTTTCAAACGCCGCAAGTTATGGCAGAGGAACCGTCCCTGCCGCCCCACCTGATTCAGAGCGTGAGCGAGGAGGATATCGTTGAGGGTATGCTCGCGCTCGACCTGTTCCATTGCCCCATATTGGAAGAGCCGGACCTGGAAGCTGCCTGTGAGAATGTGAAAGACAGCGTGGTGCGGATTGATATGGGAAAGGCGTACGGCAGCGGCGTGATCTGCTGGATGACGGCGGAAGGCGCGGTGATTGCCACAAACAGGCATGTGCTCGCCTACTGGCAGGATGAGTCGGGGGTGATCCGTTTTCCGCAAGGGTATTATGCAAGCGCCCGCATGCTTGGCAGCTCGGAAAACTGCGATGTCGGGTTTTTGCTCGTGGAGAAGGAGGAGATCGGTCTGCAGGCGTTTTCCGAGCTTCGCAGCGCTTTAGCGGACGGTATTTATGGCGGACTGCGGGTCGATGAGGAGATTTTCTGTCTGGGGGCGGGCCGGGAGGAAGAAGAGATAATCTTTGAGGTGGCTGTTTTGGAGGAGACCGATAAATATATCGAGACTTTCGGCAGTGAAATGCTTTACGGGCATGGATTTGCCAGAGAGGGGATGAGCGGCGGCGGTATGTTTGACGGCTGCGGGCGGCTGATCGGGCTGCTGACCGGGGGAACTTATCAGAATGAAATCGCGGGAGTGTCCGTTGTCCAGGTGCTGGAGGCATATTGGGAGGTTACGGGGGTTTAAAAGATACCCTTTTCACAAAAGCTGTGGTACAATAATGTGAGAAGTAATTAAAGGACGCAGCAGCAGGGGGTGCTTTGTAAAGAAAGATTAGGTTTCACATGGGAGAATGTCTGGGGTATGGCATTCTCCGACATGAAAAGGAGGAGGTTATGGCGTTATTCCAGATCAGCAACGACAAAATTACGATACAGGTGGACAGTCTGGGGGCGGAGCTTAAGTCTTTAAAGAGCCTGCCAGATCAAAGAGAGTATATGTGGCACGGTGATCCTGCCTACTGGGGGCGTACGTCGCCGGTGCTTTTTCCCATTGTGGGCGGTTTAAAGAACGGTACATACCGGGTGGATGGCAGGGAGTATGCCATGGGCCAGCACGGCTTTGCCCGGGATATGGAGTTTCAGTTAAAGAGTCAGGTGGCTTCGGAAATCTGGTTTACATTAAGCTCTGATGAGGAGACTTTACAGAAGTATCCCTATCCGTTCCTCCTGGAAATCGGATATGAGCTTGTAGGGCGAACGGTAGTGGTGAAGTGGCGTGTGGCCAGCCAGTCGGGCGAGCCTGTCTGGTTTTCCATAGGCGGACACCCCGGATTTATGTGTCCCATTGACCCGGGCACGGACCAGACGCAGTATAAGCTGCTTTTTGATGTGAAGGATCAGGTGACAGCCACCTGTATTGATGGGGGACTGGCGGGTAAGGAGAAGAAGACCTACGCGCTGCGTGACGGGGCGCTTGCAGTCACTGCCGATCTTTTTGACAACGACGCGCTTGTGATAGAGGGGGATCAGGCGCACAGCGTGGCGCTTGCCAGACCCGATGGAACGCCTTACCTGACAGTGGAGTTTGCCGCGCCGCTTTTCGGCATCTGGTCGCCGCCGAAGAAAAAGGCGCCGTTTATCTGTATTGAGCCGTGGTATGGCCGGTGCGACAGCGTAGATTTTACGGGCGATTTTAAGGAACGGGAATGGGGACAAAAACTGTCAGGGACGGCTTTCGAGGCGTCCTATCGGATCACGGTTTCGTGAGACCGGGAAAGGAAGGAATACTATGACGCCTGTGGTGCAGTGTATGGGCCTGACGAAGACCTACGGGAGAAAGATCGCATTGAATCAGGTAAACTTAAACCTTGAGAGGGGCCGGATCATCGGTCTTTTAGGACCTAATGGCAGCGGAAAGACCACGCTGATTAAAATTATGAACGGCCTTTTAAAGCCGACGGCGGGGGAAATTCTGATCAACGGGCAGCATCCGGGGGTTGAAACGAAGATGCGTATTTCCTATCTGCCGGAGCGGACGTACTTACAGCCGGGCATGAAGGTGCTTGAGCTGATACAGTATTTTCAGGATTTTTATGCGGACTTCCGGGTTGACAGAGCCTATGACATGCTGGCGAGACTGCAGATCCCGCCGCAGGAGAGGCTGAAAAACCTTTCCAAGGGGACAAAGGAGAAAGTGCAGCTTATCATGGTGATGAGCCGGGACGCGGATCTCTATATTCTGGATGAGCCGATTGCCGGGGTAGATCCTGCAGCCAGGGATTATATTCTCCACACCATCGTGAGCAACTATAACCGCTGCGGTTCCATTCTGCTTTCCACCCATCTGATCTCGGATGTGGAAAACATTCTGGATGAAGTGGTGTTTATCAAGTACGGCAGTATCGTGCTGCAGGCGGGCGCGGAGCAGATCAGGCAAAACGAGCGCAAGTCCGTAGACCAGTTTTTCAGGGAGGTGTTCGCATGCTAGGCAAATTGATGAAGTATGAGTGGAAGGCCACATGGAAGCTGCTTCTTTCTGCGAACATCCTGACTGTGGTGATGACGGGACTTGCCCGCTGGATGGTATATCTGATGGGGCAGACTAACTACAATGATTTCCAGATGGTGGATTTTATGGCAGTCATGGTGCTGGTCACTTATGTTGGGAGTATGTTTGCGGTGTGCATTGGCACGACGATTTACCTGATCTACCGTTTCTATACTTCCACATACGGAGACCAGGGGTATCTTCTGCATACTCTGCCGGTGGATACGCATCATATTATTATCGCGAAGGTATTGGTCAGCGCTGCCTGGGTAATCATTAACATTGTGTTTATTTATTTGTCCGTCATCTTTTTGCTTGCGTCGTCAAGCGAAATCTTCGAATCCATGATGGAGGGGATGGTGGATATGATTGAGTATCTGGGGGCGGAAAAAATTACTGCCTTCACAGTTATTATGACAGTAATCGCATTTCTTTTTTCTGTGTTTGCGAAAGTGCTTAAGGTTGGGGCCTGTATTTCTCTGGGACAGCTCTCCTCCAACCACAAGCTGATGCTTGCCTTTGCATGGTATATGGGAATTTACGTGGTAGAGCAGATGTTTCAGGGGGTATATTTTGCGATTACGATCTATATCCAGCAAATGATGTCCAGGAAGGATTATTGGGATTACTTTTCCTATTATGATAACCAGTGGGAGACGTCACTGCTAGCGGGTATTTTGAGCTGCGTGGTGTACTATCTGCTGACGTGGTATGTGATGGGCAGAAAATTAAATTTGGACTGATGGAAAGGAAGGATGAAGCATGACTAAGATTGACATTTTCTCGGGGTTTCTCGGAGCCGGGAAAACCACATTGATCAGCAAGCTCTTAAAGGAGGCGCTGGCGGATACGAAGGTGGTGCTGATTGAGAACGAGTTTGGCGAGATAGGCATAGACGGGGGCTTTTTGCAGGAATCAGGCATTGAGATCAAGGAGATGAATTCCGGCTGTATCTGCTGTTCCCTTGTGGGGGATTTCGGCACATCCTTAAAGGAAGTGCTGGACACCTATGCGCCGGAGCGCATTCTGATCGAACCGTCGGGTGTGGGAAAACTTTCTGACGTCATGAAGGCGGTGCAGGACGCCATGACCGACAGGGACGTGCAGCTTAGCAGCGCTGTTGCCGTGGTGGACGCCTGCAAATGTAAGATGTATATCAAAAATTTCGGGGAATTTTTTGTCAATCAGATTGAACACGCCGGGACGATTGTCCTTAGCCGGACGGACAAGATTAGCGAGGAGAAGCTTTCCGCCTGTGTGGCGCTTGTCCGTGAGCATAACGCGAAGGCAACGATCATAACCACGCCGTGGGATGCGCTTGAGGGGAAGGACATTCTGGAAACCATTGAGGGCGCAAAGGATCTGGAGGCTGAGCTGATGCGGGAAGTGATGGAGATGCAGGAGGAACATCATCACCATGAGCACGGGCACTGCCACCACGACCATGAGCATGAGGAGCACGGGCACTGCTGTCACGACGAGGAGCATGAAGAGCACGGACACGGGCATTGCTGCCACGACGAGGAGCACGAAGGGCACGGGCACTGCCATCATGACCATGAGGACGGGGAGCACGGGCACTGCCATCACGACCATGAGGATGGGGAACACGGGCATTGCCATCATGACCATGAGGATGGGGAGCACGGGCACTGCCATCACGACCATGACCATGAGGGACACGACCATCATCATCATGCGGACGAGGTGTTTACCAGCTGGGGGCTTGAGACGCCTGCGGTTTATACGAAAGAGGAGATCGCGCATATTCTGGAGGAACTTGATAAGGAAGAGGAGTACGGCATGGTGCTTCGCGCAAAGGGTATGGTTGCCGGTGCAGAGGGCGGCTGGATTTATTTTGATTACGTGCCCGAGGAGAGCAATGTCAGGGACGGAAAACCCGGCGTGACGGGAAAATTCTGTGTGATCGGCTCCAAGCTGAAAGAGGAGAAGCTGGCGGCGCTTTTTGAAAAATAAATAGCATGTGATATTTATATATGGAAAGAATCGAGAAAGGGATGAAGAGAGATTGAAACCGGTCTATATGATTAACGGCTTTTTGGAGAGCGGCAAGACAGAGTTTATCACCTATACGTTGGCGCAGCCCTATTTTCAGGTACGTGGAAAAACGCTGCTTATCCTCTGCGAGGAGGGGGAAAACGAGTATGACCCCGCGCTCCTTAGGCAGAGCCGCACGGTGCTTGAGCTGATCGACGGGGAGGAGGAATTTACGCCGAACAGGTTGATAGAGCTGGAGAAAAAGCATAAGCCGGAGCGCATCATCATCGAGTTCAACGGCATGTGGAATTACAAGGAGATGAAACTGCCCTGGCATTGGAAGATAGAGCAGCAGATTACTACAATTGACGCCTCCACGTTTCCCATGTATTTTACGAATATGAAGTCTCTGCTTGCGGAGCAGATCCGAAAATCGGAGCTTATTATCTTTAACCGCTGCGACGGGGTGGAGGATCTTGGCAGTTACAAGCGGAACGTTAAGGCGATCAATCCAAAAGCAGAGATTGTGTTTGAGGATTCAAACGGGGAGATCAATGAGATTATGGAGGAGGATCTGCCCTATGATCTGAAAGCGCCCGTGATAGAGCTGGACAATGAACGTTACGGAATCTGGTATCTGGATACCATGGATCACCCGGAACGCTATGAGGGCAAGACGGTTTCTTTTGTGGGGATGGTGTTAAAGCCGAAACAGTTCCCGAAAGATTATTTTGTGCCGGGACGCATGGCGATGACCTGCTGTGCGGAGGATATGGCTTTTCTGGGTTATGCCTGTGAGTACGGGCAGGCGCAGGAACTGGAGGACCAGCAGTGGGTAAAGGTCACTGCCAGGGTGGAGACGTCGTACTTTGAGCAGTATCAGGGGGAAGGCCCGGTACTGCATGCCCTCAGCGTAGAGCGGTCGAGGGCGCCGAAAGAGGAGATCATCAGCTTTGTCTGATGTATGAAAGGTTAAAGGTTATGTTTGGTTATACAGGATTTCAATGGCTGTTTTTGTTTTATTTTTACTGTTTCGGCGGCTGGTGTTTTGAGTCGGTCTTCGTCTCACTTAAATCCCGGAAATGGGTAAACAGGGGCTTTATGAGAGGCCCCTTTTTGCCGCTGTACGGTACGGGGGCTATTATGATGCTGGTGGTATCCATGCCCTTTGCGGACAATGTACTGCTTACCTACTTTGCGGGGGTGGTCGGGGCGACGGCTCTAGAGTATGTGACGGGTGTCGCTATGGAAGCTCTTTTCAAGATGAGGTACTGGGATTATTCGGGAAGGTTCATGAATTACAAGGGGCATATCTGCCTGCGTTCCTCGATTGCGTGGGGATTCTTTACCATTCTGATGACAAGGGTGATACACAGGCCCATCGAGCAGCTGATGTTTTCCATGCCGGAAAAAGTGATGCATCATGTGACGGTGGTGCTTACGGTTTATATCGTCGCGGATTTTACCTTGTCTTTCAAGGCGGCGCTCGATCTGCGCGACCTTATGGTCAGGCTCGTGGGCATAAAGGAGGAACTGCTGCGCATGCAGAAGCGCCTGGATGTGCTGATTGCGTTTAGCAACGACGAGAAAGAGCAGAAGCGTCTAGACAGGGAGGAACGCAGGGGGACTCGTGTGAAAGACCTGACCGCCGGGCTGGAGCAGGGGTTTGCCATGATAAAGGAGACGCTGTTGAGCAGACCGTCGGCATATGGGGAGAGCGTACGGGAGGAAATTGCCGAACTGCGCGGCAAGTTCAGCCTATACCTGGAGCGTGAGACAGGCTATGGGAGGCTTCTTGATTTTTACAAACGTGACATGATACGGAATAACCCGACCATGCGAAGCGAGGAGTATGAGAGCGAGTTTGAGGAATTAAAAGAATTGGCGAACGATAAGGCAGAAAGATGACGCGACAGCCGCAAGAGTGAAATACCCCGTAGTTTTCTGCGGGGTATTTTACTCGTCTCCCAGTGGAATATAGCGTGGATCCTTGCGCTTCCCGGCGCGTATGGAATCGAGAAGCTGGTTTTCCATCAGCTCGAAATTGCGCGCCTTGCGGCGAAACAGCGCAAGGAACTTATTGTAGAGCCAGAAAGAATACACCAGTACGTTATTCACTTTTCCGAGTTTTGCCTTCGTGGTATGCATATAATGGCGCCCGCCGATCATGGTGGGTTTGCCCGAACGGATGTAGTTGATCAGCTCCGTCTCGGAGGTAATGTCTTCCTGCAGGACCGTGTAGCCGAAACCGGCGCAGTCTTCCTTGTGGGAATCGCTGCCGCCGAAACAGGGCAAGTTGTGCTTTTGTGCAAGCGACATGGCGCGCATGTTGGAATCGGCATCCTCACAGGCATTGTAGCCTTCCACAAAATCGAATTTGTGGTAAATGTGTTCGTAGAATCTGCCCCGCAGTGTGTTGCAGATACTTAAAAACTTTTCGCCGCAAGGGTGCGCGGGTCCGATAATCCCCCCGTAGAAATGAACGATTTCTATGAGGAGGATGATGGGAAGCCCCCGCAGCTCCAGAATCGGCAGGCTGACGCCGGTAGGCATGATGATAAGCATGTGGCCGGCGTTAATGGTATCGTATTCTATTCCTTTCAGGACAACAAAATCGTCCGGCTTTTCCTTACATTTTTTATAGTAGCGGTAGGCTTTGTAGGAGTTATGGTCTGTGATGAGCATTCCCTGATAGCCTTTTTGTTTTAAAATGGAAATGTTTTCAAGCAGTTCCAGTTTCCCGTCGGGAGATCCTTCTTTTGTGTGACAGTGCATGTCCAGCTTCATATCTGATCCTCTTTTACCGTTTTTCCTTATCTATTCTACCCTTTTTTTTATGGAAATGCCACTGGTTTTTTTTGCATTCGATAGGAAATTGCAGCAGCGTGAACCATGGAAGGAGAATGCGGAGCATTCTCTGAACCGAGCGTGCAGACACCCAATTTTTTTAAAGCATAACTTGGACAAAGCTTCATATATTGTAATGAGACAAGGGGGGATGGGAATGCGCGCGGAGGAATTTTTGGGACTGTTTCCAGAGGAAAGCAGGGGCAGATGGCGGGAAGTGGCAAAACTGGCAAAGCGTCTTCAGGAAGTCAGGCTCCGGGCAGGCATGCCATTGACCATCTTGGTCGATAACGGGGAACGGTTTGTGGACAGGCAGGGGATGATTGTGGACAGGCCGGAGGAAGCGGCAAGACCTTCGCCGGAAGAACTGGAGAATATGCTGGGGCATCTGTGCAGATATTCCATCTATGCCTTTGCGGATGAGATCAGGCAGGGATTTTTGACCGTGCAGGGCGGTCATCGGGTCGGTCTGGCCGGCCAGGTGATTTTGGATGGGGATGGCCGGATTAAGAATATGAAATACATACGCTATTTAAATATCCGTATCGCGCATCAGATAAGGGGAGCAGCAGATTTGCTCATGCCCTGTCTGTTTGAGGACGGGAGGGTGTTGAGCACGCTTCTGATCTCCCCGCCGGGCGGCGGAAAGACCACAATGCTCCGGGATATCATAAGACAGATATCAGATGGAACCGCATATGGGGCAGGGGTCAATGTTAGTGTGGTGGATGAGCGTTCGGAGATAGCGGGAAGTTATCTCGGCGTGTCGCAGAACGATGTGGGAATCCGTACGGACGTGCTGGACGGCTGTCCGAAGGTGGAGGGCATGATGCGGCTGATCCGCTCCATGGCGCCGGGGGTGTTGGCGGTAGATGAGATCGGAAGTCTGGCGGACGCGCAGGCGCTGCAGATGGCGGGCGGCTGCGGCTGTAAGCTGCTTGCCACGGTTCACGGCGGCTCCATGGAGGAGGTAAGGCAGAAAGATTACATGCGTTATATCATGGAACAGGGGCTGTTTGAACGTTATGTGATGCTGGACCGCAGGCGGGGCGCGTGTAGAATCGTGGAAATTTGCGACAGGGAAGGGAAACCATGTACAAGGCAGTAGGATTTTTGTGTATTCTCGCCGGCTGTGCCGGATGGGGACACAGTCTGGCGGGGCAGGAGAGAGAGCGGGTGCGGCATCTGAGGATGCTGACACAGATGCTGTCTCAGATGCGCAGCGAGATATCATACGGAAAGCACACGATGCCGGAAATCTGCCTGTTGTTTGCGGAATTAAATGACGGATGCTATTCGGAATGCTTTGAGCGTATATACAAGGGGGCGACAGAGAAAGGCGGGACGGATTTTCCGAAAGTCTGGGAGGAGGAATTGGGAAAGTGCCTGGAGCCGCTGCCCCTGCGGGAGGATGAGAGAAGGACAATGGCAGAGCTCGCTAAAAGCCTGCGCTTTCGGGAAGAGGGCGGACAGGCAGGGCGCGTCGGGCAGGCGGAGGCTTTTTTTGAAGGCAGATACCGGCAGGCGGAGGAAACTTTAGAAAACAGATCAAAAATGATACACAGCGTAAGCATTCTGGCAGGGCTGCTCCTGGCGATTCTGTTGCTGTGACGGACAAGGGGAGGAAGGATGAGCGTTAGTCTGATTTTCAAGATAGCGGCGGTAGGTATCTTAGTCACAATATTAAATCAAGTTTTAAAACATAGCGGGAGGGAGGATCATGCTTTTCTAATCAGCCTTGCAGGGTTAATTCTTGTTTTAACTTGGATTGTTCCGTATATATATGATCTGTTTGTCATGATGCAGAATTTATTTGAACTGTAGAGGAGCGCATGCAGCGATGCAATCGTGGGCGCTGCTTCGCAGGCTCGGCGTGGAGGGTGAATGATATGGATATGGTAAAGGCGGGGATCGTCGGCGTGGTCGGAGTACTGCTTGCGGTGTCGCTAAAGAGTCATAAGGCGGAATACGGCGTTTATGTGGCGCTTGCGGTCTGCTTTGTGATACTGGAATATATCATGCGCTATTTTATGCAGATCATATCGGGGATGGAGGCGCTTAGAGGGTATCTGAGAGAGAATTACAGTTATCTGGCGCTGCTTTTGAAGGCTGTGGGCGCTACCTATGCCTGCGAGTTCTGCGCGGGAATATGTAAGGACGCGGGTTACGCCGGCGTGGCGGGACAGGTGGAGATGCTTGGTAAACTCTATATTCTTTCTATGGGAATGCCGATTCTGCTATCTCTGATGGAGAGCATACAATCAATCATGTAAAATGCGAAAAGTACTTCTAAAGACGTCCTGCCATAGACAGGACGCCAAGAAGTACTAAGTTTCGCATAAGAGAATGCTTGAACAGCAGCATTCTCTGTGTGGATTTGAGTAAGAGGAGGTTTAAGGATGGGACCACAGGAGAGTGCGCTTGTGTGGGAGCAGATGGAGATGGATGCGGTGGCAAGAGATTTTGACAGACTGTTTCCCTCTTATTCTTTTGATGGGAAGGCGGTGCTTGCCGATATTATGGGGGGCCAGCTCTGGGAGGCGGTTAAGAAGCTGTGCGGCGGCATATCGGGTGCGGTTTTGTTTCAGAAAGACGAATTTCGGATGTTGTTTTTTACAATTCTTGTTCTGGGCGTGGCGGCGGCCCTATTTTCCAACTTTGCCGATCTGTTCCGGGATCATCAGGTGTCGGACATCGCCTTTTACTTCGTCTATCTGCTGCTGATTGCGGTACTTCTAAAATTTTTCGCCCAGACGGCGGGGGCGGTGAAGGAAATTTTAAACGGTGTTGTTACCTTTGTCAGGCTGTATATTCCGACTTATATACTGGCTGTGGGAAGCTCGACGGGAGCCGCCTCGGCGACGGTGTATTATCAGCTCCTTCTTGTTGCGGTCTATCTGATTGAGCGTGGGTATCTTTCGGTGCTGATTCCCTCTGTTTATGTCTATATTCTGCTGACGGTGATCAATGGAATCTGGATGGAGGAAAAACTGGCGCTGCTTTTAGAACTTCTGGAAAAGGTGATAAAGGGGAGCTTAAAATTTTCCGTCTGGCTGATTACAGGATTCAGCCTTCTGCAGTCAATGATATCGCCTGTTATAGATTCCATGCAGTCGTCTGCAGTAAAGAAGGCGCTTTCCGCCATGCCGGGAATCGGCGGGCTGACGGAGGGAATGTTTGAGATGGTTCTGGGATCGGCCGTACTGGTCAAAAACAGTCTTGGGCTTTTCATGACGTTCACGCTTATCGCGCTCTGCGCAGCGCCGATTTTAAAAATAGCCATGACGGCATGTGTGATTAAGTTCAGCGCGGCGCTGATCGGTATCATAAGCGACAGGAGGCTGACAAACTGCGCAAGCAGGGTGGGGGAGGGCAATCTGATGCTTTTGCGGATTGCGCTGACTTCTGTAGGGATGTTTATGATTCAGGTGGCTGTCATCAGTTATTCCACGGGACAGGCCATACGGTGAATGGAGGTGGCGGAATGCTCGATGCGATCAGGCAGATCGGTGTTTTTATGATAGCGGCACAGGCGGTCGTGCATTTTGCGCCGGGAAAACAGTATGAGAGGTATATTAAATCCGTATCGGGCATAATCATACTGATTCTCTTTCTGAGACCTGTTTTGCAGCTTGCCGGCGCAGACTGGGAGGAGCCGCAGGCTCTTTTGGAGAAATGGGAGGAGCTGGCTGATATGCCTGACTTTTCAGTAACTATGCAAAAGGGCGGGGCGGCAGGGGAAGTGTCCGCCCTTATGGAGACGGAGCTTAGGGAGCGGTTAAACGGGGAACTGGAAAAGGACGCATACTATGTGAGCCGCGTTTCGATCCGCTTTGTACAGGTCCCCGGGGAAAAGGCGGGGACGCTCCTGCCAAAGATTACTGTCTTTTTGAGAGAAAGGACGGGGGAGGAGGAGAGCGGGCAGATCGGGATTGAGGAGATAGTGGTCGGAAAGCCGCAGGAAACGGATCAGGGCGAGCCCTTTTTGTCTTATCGGTCGCGGTTTGCCGCCCTTTTGGAGATGGAGGAAGAGAGAGTGGAGGTGAGGCCGGATGGGAGAGGCTAAGAAGTTTTTTGGGCGGATAGGCGGCGCAAAGAAGCTCAGAAAAGATCAATGCCTGATCCTGATTCTGGCAGGCGTTTTGCTCTGCGTGATTTCCCTGCCGGTGGAAAAAGAAAAATCAAAGTCCGGCTTATTGGACACATCCGGCACTACAATAGAAAACGAACATACGTTTGCTGATGAAGAGGCGGGCAGGGACTATGTGACTTACTGGGAGGAAAAGCTGGAAGAAAGCCTGCGCTGCGTGGAGGGGGCAGGACAGGTAAGAGTGCTGATTTACACGGGAGAATCGGAAGAGATGATTCTGGCGAGGGATGGCGTAGAAGAGCTTTCAGATACGACAGAGACGGATGCGGCGGGGGGAAGCCGGCATATTGCAGAGAGCAGGCTGGATAAGACGGTGGTCTGCACGGTGGATGAACGGGGGCAGAACGTGCCTCTTGTGGTCAAAACGAAAGCCCCCGGTGTGGAGGGCGTTGTGGTGATCGCGCAGGGGGCGGACCGGGCGCAGGTGCGCAGGGACATAATCGAAGCAATTCAGGTATTATTTGATGTAGACATGAATAGAATATCAATAATTAAAATGAAAACAAACAATCAGTGAAGGGGAGAAGAAATTGAAGAATATGATTAAGAAGAACCAGATGATGATTACGGCGCTTGCCATTATGATCGCGGTGGCGGGGTACTTGAACTTTGCGGGTACCAAGGTGACGGACGAGGATCTGATGAGCGTGAGCGGGGAAATGGGGGCGACCGGGCTTACGCAGGAGGACGCGGAAGCAGAGTACGCGGCGCTTTTGGATTTGTCGGAGGAAGATATCGAACAGGCGTCCGGCGACATAGAAAGTCTGGACAGCGACGTGACCATGGCTGAGAGCGGCAGTGTGGACGAAGAACTGGCACAGGCGCTTGCCGAGGAGCAGATGGACGAAGTGCCCGGCGAGGCGGTCTTTACATCGGCAGAGACAGCGTCAGCCTTATCCGGCGCGAAGTTTGAGAAAGAACAGACGAGGATGCAGAATAAGGAAACGCTGCTGGAGATTATCAATAATGCCAATATCAGCGAGACCCAGAAGCAGGAAGCCGTCAGCAGCATGATCTCCATGACGGACATTGCGGAGAAGGAGACGGCGGCGGAGATCCTGCTGGAGGCGAAAGGGTTTGACGACGCCATTGTCAGCATAGACGGGGACAGTGTTGACGTGGTGGTGAATACGGCTGAGCTTTCTGAGGCACAGCGCGCCCAGATTGAGGATATTGTCATTCGGAAGACGGGCGTGAGTGCGGACGCGGTTGTGATCAGCACGGTAAATTAGAAAAAGCAGAAGAATTCCTGTGTGCATTGCGGCTGGTTTTATGGTACTATAGTAAAGTATGGATTTTAGGCGGCCGGGGCCGCGCGCCCCGGGTATGCCGGTGCATTTATGCTGTAGAAGAGCGGTTGGAGGATAAAAACGTGGGAAATTATGCGGACGAAATAAACAGAAGAAGAACTTTTGCGATCATATCGCACCCGGATGCGGGAAAGACAACCCTTACCGAAAAATTTCTGTTATACGGGGGAGCGATCAATCTGGCGGGCAGCGTCAAGGGCAAGGCCACGGCGCGGCATGCGGTTTCCGACTGGATGCAGATTGAGAAGGAGAGGGGTATTTCCGTCACTTCCTCTGTGCTGCAGTTTTCTTATGATGGGTACTGCATCAATATTCTGGATACGCCGGGACATCAGGACTTTTCAGAGGATACGTACAGGACACTGATGGCGGCGGATTCGGCGGTGATGGTAATAGACGCCTCGAAAGGCGTGGAGGCGCAGACGCGCAAACTTTTTAAGGTATGTGTGATGCGCCACATTCCGATCTTTACCTTCATCAATAAGATGGACAGGGATGCCAACGATACCTTTGAGCTTCTGGACGATATCGAGAAGGAGCTGGGGATCGCCACCTGTCCGGTGAATTGGCCTATCGGCTCTGGAAAGAATTTTAAGGGCGTATATGAGCGGGAGAGCGAGTGTGTAATCACTTACACCGATACGGAGAAAGGAACGAAAGAAGGACATGCCACCAGGATTCCGATTGCTGAGAGGGAGAATCTGGCGGCGCAGATCGGGGAAGACTTTATGTCACAGCTTACCGATGAGATCGAGCTTCTGGACGGCGCGAGCGCCTCTTTTGACCTGGAACAGATCCAGGCAGGTGATCTTACCCCGGTGTTTTTCGGGTCAGCCCTTACGAATTTCGGTGTGGAAATCTTTTTACAGCACTTTTTAAAGATGACGACTACGCCGCTGCCCCGCAGGGCGGATATCGGCCTGATTGATCCGGTCGAACATGACTTTTCTGCTTTTGTCTTTAAGATTCAGGCAAACATGAATAAGGCGCACCGTGACAGGATTGCGTTTATGCGCATCTGTTCGGGCAGATTTGATGTAAACGAGGAAGTCAGACATGTGCAGGGCGGCAGGGTGATGCGCCTGTCACAGCCCCAGCAGATCATGGCGGACGAGCGCAAAATCTTAAGCGAGGCCTACGCGGGAGATATTATCGGCGTGTTTGATCCGGGGATCTTTTCGATAGGCGACACGGTATGTATGCCCGGGGAGCAGTTTGCGTACGAGGGCATTCCGACCTTTGCGCCGGAGCATTTCGCGAGGGTCAGACAGGTGGACACCATGAAGCGCAAGCAGTTTGTCAAGGGCATCATGCAGATAGCGCAGGAGGGCGCCATACAGATTTTTCAGGAGTTTAATACCGGCATGGAGGAGATCATTGTCGGCGTGGTCGGCGTCCTGCAGTTCGACGTGCTGAAATACCGGCTGGAAAATGAGTACAATGTGGAAATTAAGCTGGAGAACTTACCCTACGAATATATTCGGTGGATAGAGAATAAAGACATTGACCTGGACAAGCTGACTGGAACCTCAGATATGAAGAAAATCAAGGATTTGAAAGACAATCCGCTCCTGCTTTTCGTCAACCAGTGGAGCATCGGAATGACGGTGGAGAGAAATGAAGGACTGATTCTGTCTGAATTTGGCAGAACATAACCGATTGGGACAGGCTTTGGGAAGGAGGGTGGCTGCGTATGAAAAAGGCAGGGATATTGTTGGCTTGCATGTTGGTTTTAACGGGCGCCCTCTATTTTGCAGGGCAGGGTCTTTCCCGGAGTGAGAGCAGTCTCTACAGACAGGAGGATATGGGGGCGGGAGGCACGAAGCGGAATCTGCCCGAACAGGTGCTCACCCGGACAGACGAAGAGCTGCGGGAGGAGCAGGAGGACTGCTATGCTTTTGGCAGGCTGTCGGAGGAAGAGCAGGAGGTTTATCTGGAAATTCTGGAGGCCTTGATCCATTTCAAGGAAAATGTGAAGCTTTCCAGCTGCGATAAGGAGCTCATTTCACGTGTGTTCCAGTGTGTGTTGAACGACCATCCCGAGATTTTCTATGTGGATGGATACAGCTATACGGAATACACGCTCGGCAGCATCTTAAAAAAGATCACTTTTACCGGCAGCTACCAGTTCAGTTCGGAGGAAGTGGAGGAGAAACAGAGACAGATAGAAGATTATGTAAACCAATGTCTGGCTGGAATGCCGGAGAACGCGGATGAATACGAGAAGGTGAAGTATGTTTACGAATATCTGATTCACCATACTGATTACGACGCGTCGGCAAAGGACAGCCAGAATATATGCTCGGTTTTTCTGGAACGGAAATCTGTATGTCAGGGATATGCGAAGGCGACGCAGTATCTATTGAACCGGGCGGGCGTCTTTGCGACGCTGGTGCTTGGCAGGGTTGTTGGCGGAGAGGGGCACGCCTGGAATCTGGTGCGGATCGACGGGGAATACTATTATGTGGACACAACCTGGGGAGACGCTTCCTATCAGGCGGTGGGCGGCGGCGATTATCCCGTGGAAAAAATACCGACCATCAATTACGATTACCTCTGCGTGACCACAGAACAGATGGAGATGACGCACACGCAGGAAAATGTGGTGGAAATGCCCGAGTGTACCTCCATGGACGCCAATTTTTATGTGAGGGAGGGCGTTTATTTTACGGATTTTGACGAGGAGAAGATTGAGAAAATTTTCACGGAGAGCTATGAGCGGGGAGATACCTATGTGACACTGAAATGTGACGGCCCGGATATCTACCGAAAGATGCAGGAGACACTGATCGGGGAACAGGGTGTTTTCCGTTACCTGAACTGCCCGGACAAAGCGGTATCCTATGTGGAGAACGAAAAGCAGTACAGCTTAAGCTTCTGGCTTTGATGGGGCTAGGCAAGAACGAGAAATTTTGATATACTTAAGCCAATATGGATAAATATTGCATTATGCGCGGGAAACGGCGCGGAAATGAGGAAAACTATGGATCAGGAAGAGACAAAGAGAGGATATGAGTCACAGGAGGAGAAAGCCGGGACGGTAAAGATCGCGGATGATGTAGTGGCGATGATTGCCGCGCTGGCAGCAACAGAGGTGGATGGGGTGGATGCCATGGCAGGCAATCTCACCAATGAGCTTTTGAGCCGGGTTGGCGTCAGAGGTCTTTCCAGAGGGGCGAAGGTAGAAGTGTCCGGGAAAAAGGTCAAGGTAGGACTTGCGATCATTATGGAATATGGCTACAATATTCCGGCGGCCTGCCAGAGGGTGCAGACGAAAGTGAAGGGCGCGATAGAGAATATGACCGGTCTGGAAGTGACGGATGTGAACATCCGTATTGCAGGCATCAACGTGACAAAAGAAAAATAGGACGAGTGGTTTATGAGCAGAAGAGAGTTGCGCGAACAGATATTTAAGCTGCTGTTCCGGGTAGAATTTAATAAGATGGAAGATATGCCGGAGCAGGAGGAACTGTTCTTTGAGGATGAAGACGCTGCAACGGACGGGGACGCCGACTATATTTCAGGGAAATACCATAAAATTACGGAGAAACTGACTGAGATAGACGCGCTTTTAAACGAGAAAGCGTCGGGCTGGGACACGGGAAGAATGAGTAAAGTTGACCTGACGATCCTGCGTCTGGCGGTCTATGAGATCTGTTATGATGAGGATGTCCCGACCGGCGTCGCGATCAATGAGGCGGTGGAACTTGCCAAAAAATTCGGGCAGGATGCCTCCTACGGCTTCGTCAACGGCGTTCTGGCGAAGTTCGCATAAGGCAGGATTCATATGCAAAATGTATACACAGTGGCGCAGGTCAATTCTTATATCAGAAATATGTTCACACAGGATTTCATGCTGCAGAAAGTCCGGATCAGGGGTGAGGTCAGTAACTGTAAATATCATACCTCCGGGCATATTTATTTTACGCTGAAGGATGAAAAAAGCGCGATATCATGTGTTATGTTTGCTTCTGACAGGCGAGGGCTTCCTTTTCGTATGACGGAGGGACAGCAGGTTATTGTAAGCGGAAGCGTGGACGTTTATGAGCGCGACGGAAAATACCAGCTGTACGCCAGACAGATAGAACTGGACGGTATCGGGGCTTTATACGTCAGATACGAGCAGCTGAAAGCGGAACTTGCGGAGCGTGGGATGTTCGCCGAAGAGTACAAGCGTCCGATTCCGCGCTATATTAAAGTGCTGGGCGTGGTGACGGCTGAGACGGGGGCGGCGGTGCGCGACATCATCAATGTGGCGACCAGAAGGAACCCTTATGTGCAGGTGGTCCTCTATCCGGCAATCGTGCAGGGAGAGGCGGCGGCGCCCAGTATTATTAACGGGATTCATGCGCTGGAGAGACTAAATGTAGATACGATCATTGTAGGGCGGGGCGGCGGCTCCATCGAGGATCTCTGGGCATTCAATGAGGAGGCGGTGGCGCAGGCGGTTTTCGACTGCGGCGTCCCGATTATTTCGGCGGTCGGGCATGAGACGGATGTGACCATCACGGATTTCGTGGCGGATCTGCGTGCGCCCACACCGTCCGCGGCGGCGGAACTTGCGGTCTGCGATTTCAGGCAGTTGGAAGAGCGGATGGAAGAGTATAGGACAACCATGCAGCACCTGTGCAGGAGAACGGTACAGGGCTGCCGGAACAGGGCAGAGCAGTACGGTGTGCGGCTGCGCTATTTAAGTCCCCTGTACATCCTTCGCACAAAAAAGACGCAGTCGGTATCTCTGGAAGAACGTCTGCAGGCGGCGATGGAGAGAAGACTGCAGGGGGCAAGACACAGGCTCGCGCTATATGCTGCACAGATGAAAGGTCTGTCGCCTTTGGACAAGCTCAGTCAGGGATACGCCTATGCGGCGGATGCGGCGGGAAGGACTTTATCCTCAGTGGAGCAGGTGGCGGTAGGAGAACAGATCCGGGTTTACGTGAAGGACGGAAGTCTTTTGGCACAGGTACAGGAGAAGCAAAATGGCTAAAAAGCTGGATGAGAAAGCAGAAAAAGAACAGGCGTTATCCCTTGAGGATGCGTTTTCACAGATAGAGGAAGTGATAGGCCGGCTGGAGACGGAGGATATTACACTGGAGCAGTCCTTTGCGGAATATAACCGGGGGATGGCGCTTTTGGCCCAGTGTAATGAAACCATAGACCGGGTGGAAAAGAAAGTGCTTAAGATCAACGAGGACGGTGGACTGGATGAATTTTAAGGAGGAACTGGAGAAGAAGACCGGGGAAGTGGAGCGGATACTCGGTGCGTATCTGCCAAAACCGGAAGGGTTTCAGAGTAAAGTGACAGAAGCCATGAACTATGCGGTGTCAGCGGGAGGAAAGAGACTGCGCCCGCTGATGATGCAGGAGAGCGCAGCCCTGTTTGGCGGGGCGGGTGAAGGCCTGTCCTGTTTTATGGCGGCGATTGAATTTATTCACACGTATTCCCTCATACACGACGATCTGCCGGCTCTTGACAATGACGACTACCGCAGGGGCAGGAAAACGACTCATGTGGTTTACGGGGAAGACATCGCCGTGATCGCGGGGGACGGGCTTTTAAACTATGCGTATGAGACGGCTTTTCGCGCTTTTCGCAAAGCGGTGACGTTGGAGGACTATGAGCGGACAGAGTGCGCCTTAAACATTTTAGGACGTAAAGCCGGCGTTTACGGCATGGTTGGAGGCCAGTGCGCGGACCTTCTGGCGGAGAAGCCGGAGACAGCGGTGACGGAAGAACTGCTTCTGTATATCCATAAAAATAAGACCGCCGCGCTGATCCAGGCGGCTATGACGATAGGGGCCGTGCTTGCGGGAGCCGATGAAAAGGCGGTGGCGCAGATGGAGCGGTGCGCGGAAAATATCGGCGTCGCCTTTCAGATTCAGGACGACATTCTGGACGTGACGAGCAGTCAGGAAGTGCTTGGAAAGCCGACGGGGAGCGATGAGAAGAACCACAAACTGACCTATGTGGCCATGCACGGTATAGAAGAGTCAAAGAGACAGGTGAAGGCGCTTTCCGAGGAGGCGGTCGGTATACTGAGGGGTTTTCCGCACAGGAACGCATTTCTGGAAGCTTTGGTGGAGCAGCTGATCTACAGAGAAAAATAAGGGGTATACTTATGTTACTGGAACAGATAACGCAGACAAATGACATCAAACAGGTGGCGCCGGAGGATTACGGCGTATTGGCGGAGGAGATCAGGAAATTCCTGATTCAGAGTATCAGCGTGACCGGCGGGCATCTTGGGTCTAATCTTGGGGCGGTGGAACTGACCATGGCGCTCCATTTGTTTTTAAACCTGCCTGAGGATAAACTGATCTGGGATGTGGGACACCAGTCCTACACCCATAAGATTCTGACGGGGCGTCGGGACGGTTTCGTAAATTTGCGTAAATTTGGCGGTATGAGCGGTTTCCCGAAGAGGAAGGAGAGCGACTGCGACTGCTTTGACACGGGACACAGCTCCACATCCATATCGGCAGGGCTCGGGATGGTGAAGGCGAGGGACATTCAGGGCGGAACTAACACGGTTGTTTCCGTGATCGGGGACGGGTCGCTCACGGGCGGCATGGCGTATGAGGCGCTGAATAACGCTTCCCGTCTGGAAACGAATTTTATCATTGTCTTAAACGATAACAACATGTCCATCTCTGAGAACGTGGGCGGGGTTTCCAAGTATCTTAATAATATCCGTACGGCGGACATGTATCTGGACTTGAAGGAGGGAATTTATAATTCACTGCGAGGTAAGCCCAAGTACGGGGATAAGGTGGTAAGCCAGATCCGGCGCGCCAAGAGCAGCTTTAAGCATCTGGTTGTGCCGGGCATGTTCTTTGAGGACATGGGTATCACTTACCTGGGCCCCGTGGACGGTCACAATATTAACGAGATGGTACATATATTCCGGGAGGCAAGGAAGGTCAAAAAGGCGGTGCTTGTCCATGTCATCACACAGAAGGGCAGGGGATACGCGCCCGCGGAGCGGCATCCGGCAAGATTCCACGGCGCGGAACCTTTTGATATCGAGACGGGTATTCCCAGTTCCCCCAAGGCCAAGGCGAATTACACGGATATTTTTTCCACGGTTATGTGCAAGCTGGGGCAGCGCGATGAGAAGGTGGTGGCAATCACGGCGGCTATGCCGGACGGCGTGGGGCTTAAGCGGTTTCGGAACATGTATCCGGAGCGGTTCTTTGACGTGGGGATCGCGGAGGAGCATGCGGTGACTTTCGCGGCGGGGCTGGCGGCGGGAGGTCTGAAACCCATTGTGGCGATCTACTCCTCATTCCTGCAGCGGGCTTACGACCAGATACTGCACGACGTCTGTATCCAGAATCTGCCTGTGGTGTTTTGTATCGACCGGGCGGGACTTGTGGGGAGCGACGGGGAGACGCATCAGGGACTGTTTGACCTGTCTTACCTGTCGTCCATACCGAATATGCATGTGATGGCGCCCAAAAATAAATGGGAGCTTTCCGACATGATAAAGTTTGCGGTGGAGTTCGGAGGGCCTATTGCCATCCGCTACCCGAGAGGCGAGGCGTTTGACGGGCTGAAGGAATACAGGGCGCCCGTTGTCTACGGGAAGAGCGAGCCGCTTTTTGCGGAGAAGGATATCCTCCTCCTGGCGGTGGGCAGTATGGTGAAGGTGGCCCTTACCGTGCGGGAGAAACTGAAAGAAAGAGGGTTTTCCTGTTCGCTGACAAACGCCCGCTTTGTGAAACCGATTGACGAGGAGATGATCCGCGAGGCGTGCAAGACCCACAGACTGATCGTTACCATGGAAGAGAATGTGGCGAGCGGCGGTTTCGGCGACCGGGTCAGGGAGTTTGTGGATTCTCTGGACACTGAGACGAAAGTGCTTGGAATAGCCATTCCTGACGAGTATGTGGAGCATGGCAATGTAGAACTCCTGAAGCAGGAGACAGGCATTGACGCGGTGTCCGTGGAGGAAAAGGTTGCCGCGGCATGGCAGATGAAAGACAGATAAGCAGGGAATATGAAGGAAAGACTGGACGTAATTTTGGTCAGACAGGGCTATGCGCCCTCACGGGAGAAGGCGAAGGCGCTTCTCATGGCGGGGAACGTGTTTGTGGATAACCAGCGGGAAGATAAGGCCGGCACGCTGTTTGACGAGAGTAAAATAAAGATTGAGGTGAAGGGCAGACCGCTGCCCTATGTGAGCCGGGGCGGCCTGAAACTGGAGCGGGCCATCGGGCAGTTCCCGATCAGCCTGCAGGATAAGATCTGCATGGATATCGGCGCGTCTACCGGCGGGTTTACGGACTGTATGCTGCAAAACGGCGCGGGGAAGGTGTATGCCATAGACGTGGGGCACGGGCAGCTTGACTGGAAACTCAGAAGCGACGAGCGGGTAGTCTGTATGGAAAAGACCAACTTCCGCTATGTGACGGATGAAAATATCAGGGAACTCATCGACTTTGCGTCGGTGGATGTTTCCTTTATCTCTCTTACCAAGATACTGATTCCCGCGAGAAATCTTTTGCGGCAGGGGGGAGAGATGGTCTGTCTGATTAAGCCCCAGTTTGAAGCAGGCCGCGACAAGGTGGGAAAAAAGGGCGTGGTGCGGGATAAGCAGGTACATGCCGAGGTGGTGCGCCGCATTGTCGATTATGCGGATATGATCGGTTTTTCTGTGAAAGGGCTTACTTATTCACCGATTAAGGGACCCGAGGGAAACATTGAGTATCTGATGTGGATCGAGAAACGCGCTGAAATTCCGAAGGAAATTCTGGGCATGTCAGAAAAAGAGGCAATTGACGCGTTCCATGGGCTGACTGCGGCAGGGGAAGGCGCCTCCTGCGAAGAGGGGCGGACAGCGCGGATTGTGGAGCTTGTAGAGGAGGCGCACGGCGCGTTGGATGAGGCGAAATAGCGGATGAAGAAGTTTTTTCTGATTACCAACGAGGCGAAAGACCCCGTTGGGGCGATTACAAATAAAATAACAGCTATTATAAAAAAGCATGGCGGAGAGGCAGTCTGTGTCAAAAATGAGAGACAGGCGTTTGCGGATAAGGGGACAGACGGTGTGGACTGTGCGCTGGTGCTCGGCGGCGACGGGACGCTGCTCCGGGCGGCCGGAAATATGATGGACAGCGATATCCCTCTTCTCGGAATCAACCTGGGTACGCTGGGATATCTGGCGGAGGTGGAGAGCGCCTGTGCCGAGGAGGCGGTGGAGAAACTTTTCCGGGATGAATATGTCAGGGAGGAGAGGATGATGCTCACTGGCAGGGTGCAGACGGGAGATGGGAAGGAGCGGTACGCCCTGAACGATATTGTGATTTCCCGCTGTGGATCCCTGCAGATTCTCAATGTCCGCATTTATGTGAATGACCGGTTTTTGAATGATTACTGTGCGGATGGTGTGATTGTGGCCACCCCCACAGGATCTACGGGCTACAATCTCTCGGCGGGCGGGCCCATTGTAGAACCGTCGGCAAGACTTCTGCTATTGACGCCGATCTGTCCCCATACGTTAAATACCCGCAGTATCGTGTTTTCGCCGGAGGATGAGATCACGGTGGAGATTCCCGAGGGGAAGGACGGGAACGAGCAGGTGGTGGAGGCCAATTTTGACGGCAGCAATACAATAACGCTTAGGACCGGCGACCGCATCCTGATCCGCCGCGCTGACAGGACAACCGGGATTGTCAGGCTGAATACGGAGAGCTTTCTGACGGTGCTCCATAAAAAAATGAGTGAAACATAGAGAAGGATTTGGACGTGTTATGAAAAAGAAAAGACACGAGAAAATTATAGAACTGATTACACAGCATGAGATAGAGACGCAGGAGGAGCTGGTAGAACGGCTGCGCGCTGACGGTTACGAGATCACGCAGGCCACCGTGTCCAGGGATATCAGGGAATTAAAGCTCTCCAAAATACCCACCGGCAGAGGGCGGCAGAAATATGTGGCCTTCGGCGGGGAGGAAGTGCATCTGGGTGACAAGTACGGCAGAGTTTTGAAAGAAGGGTATGTATCCATGGAACTGGCGCAGAATCTTCTCGTGTTAAAGACTGTGTCGGGTATGGCGATGGCTGTGGCTGCGGCGGTGGACGCCATGAAGATTGAGGAAGTCGTGGGCTGCATCGCCGGGGATAACACGGTGATGATGGCTATGAGAAGCGAGCAGGACGCACGGATTGTGATGGAGAAGATCGGTAGAATGGTGGGATAAAATGTTACAGAGTTTACATGTGAAAAATCTGGCTTTGATCGACGAGACAGAGGTTGCGTTCGGCGGCGGGCTCAATATCCTTACGGGGGAAACCGGGGCCGGAAAATCCATTATCATCGGTTCCATCAATCTGGCGCTGGGTGCGAAGGCGGATAAGGAGATGATTCGCTCGGGCGCGGAATATGCGCTGGTGGAACTGGTGTTTACCGTGGAGGATCCCGCGCAGATAAAAGCCATACAGGATATGGAACTTCCGCTGGAGGACGGGCAGCTCATTTTGCAGCGGAAGATCATGGAAAACCGCAGCCAGTGTAAGGTATGCGGAGAGACGGTGACCGCGAAACAGCTCAGACGTCTTTCGGAGATTCTGATTGACATTCACGGGCAGCATGAACACCAGTCGCTTTTGAAAGAAACAAAACAGCTTGAGATATTGGATGCCTACGCGGGGAGCGGGCTTACAGAAAAAAAGGAACGGCTCAGAGAGACTTTCCGGCAGTACCGGGATAAATGCAGGGAGTTGTCCGAGAACGAGACGGACGAGGAGACGCGGAAAAAGGAGTGTTCACTGGCCGAGTTTGAATGCCGGGAGATCGAGGAGGCCGCGCTTATACCCGGTGAGGACGCGGATGTTGAACGCGAGTACCAGCGTATGAACAATGCCAGAAAGATCGAGGAGGCGGCATTAAACGCCCACGCCCTGTGCGGCTATGAGAACAGCGGGGCGGGCAGCGTGATCGCAAGGGCGATCAAGGAAATCAGGTCTGTCTCCGCATACGACGATACGCTTAAAGAGTATGAGAAACAGCTTCTGGACATTGACAGTTTGTTAAACGACTACAACAGGGGGATGGCAGAGTACCTTTCGGGGCTGGAGTTTGACGCCGGGCAGTTTGAACAGACGGAAACGCGTCTGAACCTCCTGAACCGTTTAAAGTCAAAATATGGCAATACCGTGGAGGAAATTCTTGTTTACAGGGACCGCGCCCTGGAGATCATAGAAAAGTATCAGGACTACGATGCTTACAGGACGGCGCTTGAGGAGGAGACGGCGGCGCTTAAAAAAGAAGCGCTTGCACTGTCTGCGGAAATCTCTGGTTTGAGGAAGGAAAACGCGCAGACATTAGCAGAAAATATGCGGGAGGCGTTGTCGGATCTCAATTTCGAGCAGGCTGTTTTCGAGATCCGGGTGGAAGCCGATGAGGATAAACTTACGGAAAACGGCTATGACAGGGTACGCTTTCTGATTTCAACAAACCCTGGGGAGCCTGTAAAGGAACTATCCCAGGTGGCCAGCGGCGGCGAGCTTTCCCGTATTATGCTTGCGCTCAAGACGCACCTGGCGGATAAGGACGAGATAGAGACGCTGATTTTTGATGAGATCGACACCGGGATCAGCGGCAGAACGGCGTGGAAAGTATCGGAAAAAATGGGAATTTTAGGAAAGGGGCATCAGCTGATCTGCATCACCCATCTGCCCCAGATTGCCGCCATGGCCGACACGCACTTTGTCATAGAAAAGCAGGTGGAGGATAACCGTTCCATCACGCGGATCAAAGAACTTGGACAAAAGGAGAGCGTGGAGGAGCTCGCAAGAATGCTGGGCGGCGACGTGATTACGGAGAGCGCTATAAAAAATGCCGAGGAAATGAAAGAATTGGCAGCAAAAACCAAATAATACAAAATTAAAAAATAAGATTCTTCACATACTAGAAAGGACATACTGTAAAGTGTGTCCTTTTATCATTTATATTTTACACACATTATAAAGGAGAGGAATGTGAAGAGTGGGCAATTCAATAGATATGACTGAACAACAGGAGAGAAAATACAGGGGTTTTTTGTGGATGCTGCTTCTGGCGGGCATAACCGCGCTTCTTTTTACGATATACTTTTCTTATCTGGATAAGATTCCGTCGCAGATCCGTATTCGCGCCGGGGTGGAACAGGAGTTTGATTTTCGGATTCCGGTGTCGGGGGAGATTTACCGCACCGCCGAGGAAGCGGCGCCGGTGGCGTCCGTGACGGATGTGGATGAGGAGGACGAGGCGTATCTTCTTGCCGGGGAGGAAAAACGCACGGACAGTATTCATGTGGACTTCGCGCGGACTGTCAAGCTGAAGGCGAATGAGATTGATACTTATCAGATGGATCTGAAGCTGTTTGGCGTGTTTCCTTATAAAAATGTGGATATCGAGGTGATTCAGGATAAAATGCTGATTCCTTCGGGTATTCCCATCGGCATTTATGTAAAGACGGACGGCGTGCTGGTGGTGGGGATCGGAGAGTTCGAGAGCAGCGGCGGAGATACCATATCCCCCGCCAGATATGTGCTGCAGAAGGGCGACTATATTTTGGAGAGCAACGGGGAACCTGTGGAGAATAAGAAGCAGTTTATCAGCATGGTGGAAGCATCCGAAGGCGAAGATATGGTGCTTACGATCAGGCGGAACAATGAAATAACGGATGTTTGTATAAATGCCGGAAAAAATCGGATGGAAGAGTGGAAGCTGGGAATCTGGATACGTGACAATGCCCAGGGAATCGGCACCATGACTTACGAGGGAACGGACGCCACCTTCGGCGCGCTGGGGCATGGCATCAACGATGTGGACACGTCAATCCTTATGAATCTGGATGAGGGGACGCTTTACAGAACGGAGATTGTAGGCATTACGAGAGGCACGGGCGGCGCGCCCGGGGAGCTGACGGGATACATTGAATATGACAGCGATAATGTGATCGGGGAAATCACGGAAAATACGGCGGAGGGAATTTTTGGGATCTGCGATGAGAAACTGGTGGCAGATTCCGTTTACGAGCCGGTGCCAATTGCCCTAAAGCAGGAGATCGAGCTGGGACCGGCACAGATTATCTGCTCTGTCTCCGGGGAGCCGGAATTTTATGATGTGGAGATCGTGGAGGTCAATCTGGAGCATGAGAATGTAAACAGGGGAATCGTGATCCGCGTGGTGGATGAGAAGCTGCTGATGCTGACAGGCGGGATCATTCAGGGAATGAGCGGCAGTCCCATTATCCAGAACGGGAAACTGGTGGGGGCGGTGACCCATGTGCTGGTAAATGATTCCACAAAGGGGTACGGCATATTCATAGAGGAAATGCTGACACATTGACGCGCGGTGAAAGGAAAACTTACCATTGACAAAGAAAGAACTTTCCTTATATAATTTTTTATTATAGTAAAACGTTTAATATTATGTCATACAGTATGAAAAAATCATTCAGAACGAGAGGCTAAAGATTATGAAGAGAATGAAATTTGGATTAAGTACGAAGATTACGGCATGTATTTTAACGGTGCAGATTGTTGTTTTGGCAGTTATGGTGCTCTTTATAGGTAATGCGGTTACCAACAACACGAGAAAGAGCACCACGAATAATATGGAGACGGTAGTGGAGGAACGCAGCCGGATCATCGAGAATTATGTACAGGAAGTGGAGAAGACGCTCACGGCATACAGCCGGGCGGGAGAGATACGGGATGTGTTGAAAAATCCCACCGATGAGGCGGCGGTTGCAGCCGCACAGGCTTACACGGAGAAGTTTTCGGCGGACGTGAGCAATCTGGAAGGGCTTTATGTGAGCGAATGGAATACCCATGTGCTGGCGCATACCAATGCGGCGGTGGTGGGTATCACTACAAGAGAGGGCGATCCGCTTAAGGCACTGCAGGACGCCCTGCTTGCGGCGGACGGCGTATATAATACTGGAATTATCATATCACCGGCAAGCGGGCAGCAGATTGTGTCCCTGTATCAGGCGGTCTTTGACGAGAGCGGAAATCCCATCGGGCTGGTGGGCGGCGGCGTATTTACCACAGGGCTGATCCAGCTTTTGGATTCCCTTACCATGCAGGGAATGGAAAATGCGGAATACCGCATGGTAAATGTGACAAACGGACAGTACATATTCTGCGAGGACAGTGAAAAAGTGGCGACGGAGGTGGAAGAGGAATATATCCGCAGCCTGTGCGAAAAATATAACGGGACTGCCCAAAACAGCATGGGATTTACAGAGTATACGGAAAACGGGCAGGACAATATCGCTACCTATTACTATATGGCGAACCGCGGCTGGCTTTTCATCGTTTCCGACAGTTCGGCGGAGATTTTTGCAACGTCGGAGAGACTAAAACAGATCATGCTGTATATGGCGGCAGCGGCGCTTGTGGTTCTGTTAGTTGTATCCGGCGTGATCATACGTGGACTTATGAAACCCCTGAGAGCCATTGAGGAGAGCATCGTGGCCTTGCAGAAGTTTAACATAGCGGATAATCCGGTGATACAGAAACATATTCAGCGTGGAGACGAGCTTGGCAGCATTGCGGAGGCGACGGACGGACTGATCCATTCACTGCAGTCCATATCGGATACGTTAAACGACTGCTCCCGTTCCCTCAATGAGAAGGCCGAGAGTATGCGTGATTCCGCGGAGTCCCTGGCGGACGGCACATCGGATAACATTGCGGTTACGCAGGAATTGTCGGCGTCCATGGAGAATACGAATACGATTGTCAGGAATGTAAATACGGAAATTGACAGCATCAACCATCTGGTGGACGGCATTTTGGAGGGAATCAAAGCTTCCGTGAGCACAAGCGACCAGGTGATCGGCAGCGCCATAGACATGAAGGACGAGGCGAACTTTGCTTATCGGAACGGGGAAGAAAAGCTGAATGAGACGAAGGCGGCTGTCGAGGAGGCGATTGAGAAGTTAAAGAGCCTGACCAAGATCAACGAGCTGGCGGCTGAGATCTTAAGTATAGCGGGTAAGACGAATCTGCTGTCTCTCAACGCTTCGATTGAGGCGGCGAGAGCCGGCGAGGCAGGAAAAGGATTTGCGGTAGTGGCAGGTTCTATCGCCAATCTGGCGGATACCTCCAAGGAGACGGCTTCTTCCATTCAGGATATATGCGGAGAGGCAAACAGCAGTATCGCTACCGTAAACACCTGCTTTGAATCCATCATTTCCTTTATTGAGCAGGAGGTGGTGGTGCAGTTTAAGGGCTTTGCGGAGAAATCTACAGATTACAGCGAGGCAGTGAGCGGCATCAAGGCAAAGCTTGACGAGATGCTCGACGCGGTAGGGAGACTGGAAAGGTCCGTGTCGCAGATTTCGGAAAATGCCAGCTCTGTCAGCGAAATCATGGCGGAGAACCAGACTGCCATCGGCACGATTGTTGAGAAAAATACGACGACTGCAGAGATCGCGGGAACGACTCAGGATCAGTCCATACAAAACAGGGAGATGGCGGATCATCTCGGAGAGATTGTGGGAAAATTCCACAGATAAATCCAGGGAGATTTACGATGGTAAATGGGCGCAGGAGTGAAACCGGCGTCCGTTTGCCGTTATTTATGGGGAAGCGTTTTATGGGACAGCAAGAGAGTTGAGAAAGGCAGAGCGGGGTTATGGTGACAATCAAGGAGATCGCAGGGGAGTGCGGCGTTTCTGTTGCAACGGTATCCAATGTCATAAACGGAAGAGCCAACGTGGGCGTGGAGACGAGAAAAAAGGTGTTGGAGGCGGTCAGGCAGAAGGGCTATCGGCCGGACTATGTCGCAAGGGGCCTGAGAAAGAAAAAGACCAATATTATCGGAATTATTGCGGAGGACATTTCACAGTTTACCACTCCGGCCATCATGGAAGGGGCTATGGCGTACTGTGAAGAGAAAAAATACAGGACGATGATACAGAATCTTCGCCTGTATGCCAGATGGGGTGAAAGCTGGTTTGACAACGAAAGCGCATACCGCTCCGTAGTGACTGCGGTTATGCAGGAGATGCTGTCGATCAGGGTGGACGGTCTGCTCTATATTGCGGGACATGCCAGAAATATCAGGTATTTCTCCGACGCCATGCCGATTCCGACAGTGATGGCTTACGCATATACCCGCTCGGCGCACACGCCGGCTGTAGTCATTGATGATGAACTGGCGGCCTGTGAGATGACCAGATATCTGATTTCCATGGGACACCGTAGGATCGGTATTCTGGGAGGCCGGGAAAACAACATACATACCAGGACCCGTCTGAGAGGGTATCAGAGGGCGCTTTTTGAGGAAAATATTCTGTACAATCCCGGATGGGTGCGCTATGGGGACTGGGAGGAAAATTCCGGCTATCAGCTGGCGGGCAGTCTGGTAAAGGAGGGTGTGACGGCTATCTTCTGCATGAATGACCAGATGGCGGGCGGCATGTACAGATATTTTGAGGAGCGCGCAATCCGGGTAGGGGAAGACATCTCCGTGGTAGGGTTTGACAATCACGATTTAGCCAAATTCTGTAGTCCGGGACTGACCACGATGGAAATTCCCCTTGCCGAAATAGGATCGGAAGCCGCGGCCATTCTGTTAGAGAGACTGGAATCGGATGAAGAAAATTTGCCGAAGGGCGTTTTGGAGAGGAGCATTCCATGCAGGCTGATTGAGCGGGAATCAGTGAAACGGATCACAGTGTAATGCGATGCCTAAATATTCCACATTTCCCAACTATTGTTTATAATAATGTGAGAAGTACTTCTAAAACTCGGCAGCAGGGGCTGCCTCGTTAAGAAGTACTAAGTCTCACATGGGAGGATGCCTGAAGAGAGGTATTCTTTGCACAGCGGAAACATGACGCTTAGTGTGAAGCGGGACAGATAGAAAACGCCGCGTAAAAGGGGAATGGAGGAAAAGAATGGAGACATTAAATGTGACAGCTGCGAGGGATCAGGAGCAGTTTTATCGGATTCTGGATAATTTGATCAGTACGAACAAGGAGTTTCGGATACTGATCACGGTCCCCTCGGGGGAGAAGGGAACGGAGCAGGCGGAAAAAGCCGAGGATATGCCGGAAACCGGGACGCGGGATCTGGAAAAGGATGTGACGGACATGATCCATGAGATCGGTGTGCCCGCCCATATCAAGGGATACCAGTATCTGCGGGAGGCGATCATGATGTCGGTGGAGGACGTGGAGATGCTCGGCTCCATTACGAAAATTCTCTATCCCACTATCGCAAAGAAATATCAGACGACGCCGAGCCGTGTGGAGCGCGCGATACGCCATGCCATAGAAGTGGCGTGGTCGAGAGGACGGATGGAGACGCTTGACGCGCTTTTCGGGTATACGATCAATACGGGAAAAGGCAAGCCGACCAATTCGGAGTTTATCGCGCTGATCGCGGACAAGATACGATTGCAGTACCGGCGTTAAAAAAAATCCTTTTATTGCCACCCGAAATATTGTATACTGTTGTTTAGAAGTTCATACGGACTGCCTGTATGAAGAATAGCAAGCTACAGTTGGAGGGTTGTCATGAAAAAAATTTTATTTGTCGCGTCGGAAGGCGTACCTTTTATCAAAACAGGCGGGTTGGCGGACGTGGTCGGCTCTCTGCCCAAGTGTATTGACAAGCAGTATTTTGACGTGCGGGTGATTCTGCCTAAGTATACCTGTATGAAGCAGGAGATGAAGGATAAGCTCACCTACAAGACTCATTTCTATATGGATTTCCATTGGAAAGAGGAATATGTGGGAATCTTAGAGGCGGAAGTCGATGGGGTGAAGTATTATTTTATTGATAACGAGAGCTATTTTAATGGCTTTCAGCCCTACAGCGACAACGCGCTGTTTGAGATTGAGAAGTATGCCTTTTTCTGTAAGGCAGCGCTTTGCATTCTCCCGGTGATTGATTTCAGGCCGGACCTGATTCACTGCCACGATTGGCAGACCGGACTGATTCCGGTGTACTTAAAGGAGCGTTTCCAGGGCGGAGAGTTCTACCGGGGCATTAAGACCGTTATGACGATTCACAACCTGAAATTCCAGGGCAAGTGGAGCGTGAAGGAAGTCAAGGAGATCACGGGACTGCCGGGGTACTTCTTCACGGCGGATAAGCTGGAGGCATACAAGGATGCGAACCTTTTAAAGGGCGGTCTGGTTTATGCGGATGCCATCACCACGGTGAGCGATACTTACGCGGAGGAGATCAAGACGGCGTTCTACGGCGAGGGATTAAACGGCCTGCTCTGTGCGAGAGCTGGAGATCTGCGCGGTATCGTGAACGGCATTGATTATGACGACTTTAACCCGGAGACGGATAAACACATAGATTTCCAGTACAACGCGGCGAACTTCCGAAAAGAGAAGGTGAAGAACAAGCGCGCGCTGCAGGAGCAGCTCGGTTTAAACCAGGACGACAGGTCTATGATGCTCGGTATCGTATCGAGACTGACGGGACAGAAAGGTTTCGACCTGATTGCCTATATCATGGATGAACTGTGCCAGGATAATGTACAGATCGTGGTGCTCGGCACAGGCGAGGAGCAGTATGAAAACATGTTCCGCCATTTTGACTGGAAGTACCACGGCAAGGTGTCGGCGAACATTTACTATTCGGATGCGCTGTCCCACAAGATTTACGCGGCAAGCGACGCGTTCCTTATGCCGTCGCTTTTCGAGCCCTGCGGCTTAAGCCAGCTCATGTCCCTGCGCTACGGCACGGTGCCGATTGTGCGTGAGACCGGCGGTCTGAAAGATACCGTACAGGCATATAATGAGTATGAAGGCACAGGTACAGGCTTTTCCTTTACGAATTACAATGCCCATGAGATGCTCGGCACGATCCGCTACGCGGAGCATATCTATTACGATAAGAAGCGGGAGTGGAATAAAATCGTGGACAGAGGCATGGCGGCAGACTTCTCATGGCATGTATCCGCGAAGAAATATCAGGAAATGTATGACTGGCTGATTGGATAGGGACATGGAAGATCCGAAGAGAAAAAGCACGTTTGTGTTTCAGGCGGGCATTCTGGCGGCAGCCGGAATGCTCGTCAAAGTGATCGGCCTGATATACAGAAGCCCGATTCTCAGCATTATAGGGATTGAGGGCAACGGGTATTACAACGCGGCGATCAACATCTATACAATTATATTATTGATTTCCTCCTACAGCATTCCCTCGGCGATTTCCAAGGTGATCGCCCAGCGGCTTGCTTTTAAGGAATATCGGAATGCACAGAGGGTTTTTGTCTGTGCACTTCTCTATGTTCTGGTGGTGGGCGGCGTTGCCTCGATACTGACTTTCGTGGGAGCGCCTTTTCTCGTGTGGGAGAATCCGAATGCGGTGGTGGCGCTACGGGTGCTGTCGCCGACTATCTTTTTTTCGGGGTTCCTCGGCGTGCTGCGCGGTTTTTTTCAGGCGCACGGCTCCATGGTGCACACTTCCATCTCCCAGGTGCTCGAACAGATTTTAAACGCGGCGGTCAGCATTCTGGCGGCGAAGCTCCTGATCGGGTTTGTCGCGGACGGGGACGCCACCACGCGCGCCATCTACGGCTCGGCGGGCTCGGCTCTTGGAACGGGTGCCGGCGTACTGGCCGGTCTTCTTTTCATGTTCGGGATGTACCGTCTCAACAGCGGCGTGATCAAAAGGAGGGTAGAGCGGGACAAAACATGGCATGAGGAGAGCTATGGGGAAATTTTCAAGGTGATTTTCACCATCGTTACGCCTTTTATTTTGAGCACCTTCATTTATAACTGTACGACGGTAGTCAATATGACCATCTATTCCCATGTCATGGTGGATTATAAGAATGTGGACGCGATATTGACGAGCAATCATTACGGCATCTTTTCGGGGCTCGCCGTTTCGGTGGTAAACATTCCGATTGCCATTGCCTCCGCCATGTCCTCAGCAATCATTCCGGGTGTGGCGGCGTCCTATGTGAAGGGTACTGTGGCGCAGACGAGAAAACAGGTGACGCGGGCGCTCCAGATGACCATGCTGATCGCGATTCCGGCGGCTGTGGGGATCGCCGTGCTGCCAAAGCCCATTATGCACTTTATTTTCCCGCAAAGGGAATCGCTCGATATTGCGTCTGGGCTTTTGGCTGCCCTTGCCGTGACAGTCGTGCTGTACAGTCTCTCGACGCTGACCAATGCGATCTTACAGGGCATCGGGAAGGTGAATACGCCGGTGATCCATGCGTCGGTCGCGCTGGTGGTTCAGGTGGCGGGACTGGTCGCGCTTCTGCTCTATACGGATCTGGAGCTGTATGCGCTGGCGGCGGCAAACGCCATCTATTCCTTTGTGATGTGTGTCTTAAACCATCTGTCTGTGAGAAAGCATCTGGAATACCGTATGGATGTGGTAAAACTCTTTCTGAAACCGCTCTTTTCGGCGGCTATCATGGGAGCCGTGGTTTTTGGCATATACCACGGACTGATTCTGCTGATCCCGGTGAGCCGGGTGGTGCTGCTAATCGCCATCGGCATCGGTGTGTGCGTTTACGGCGCGGTACTGCTTCTGGTCGGGGGCGTGAGCCGGGAGGAGCTTCTGGCATTCCCCAAAGGGCATACGCTTGTGCACATTGCAGAAAAATTGCACCTGTTATCGGATGAGCCGGAGAGGAAGAAGAGAAAGAAGCGGAGAAAAAAGAAGAAAAAGCGGAAAAAGGAGCGCATGCCCGGATGAGAAAGAAGAACTGTCTGTTCCTGCTTCTTATGTGCCTTGCCTTTGTTCTGGCAGGCTGCAGCGGGGAGAAGGAGAGTGGCGTTTCCCTGAAACTGACCTTTCTGGATACGGGCAAATCGGACTGTATCGTGATAGAGGCGGGAGAGAGTGTTGTGATGAACGACACGGCGGACTTAGACGACGCGGCGGCGATCTGCGCGTATCTGGATGAGCGGGGGAGGACGCGGATCGAATATCTGATTCTGAGTCATTTTGACAAGGACCATATCGGCAGTGCGGCGGCCCTTATTTCCCGGTACGAGGTGGGATGTGTGCTGATGCCGGACTATGAGGAGGACTCGGATGCGTATCTTTCGCTGATGCAGGCGCTAAAGGAGACGGACACGGCGTATGAGCGTTTGAAAAGGGATGTTTCCTTCAAGGTGGAAGGCGTTTCCTTCTACGTGGACGCGCCTGACGAGGGAGTCTATGAGAATGACAACAATTATTCGCTGATAACGTGTGTTACGAATGGGGAAACCCGGTTTCTGCTGATGGGGGACGCCAAGAAAATACGGACGGAGGAGTTTCTTTCATCTGCTGCGGCAAAAGAGCAGTATGACCTGATCAAGATGCCCCACCACGGGAATTACACAAAGAATCTGGAAACGCTGTTTGAGACGGCGAAGCCCCGCTATGCCGTCCTTACCGCGGACCCGGAACGTCTGCGGGTGGAGGAGGAGACGGTGTCGCTGCTAAATGAGTATAAGTGCGAGGTGTATTACACGGATGAAGGTGTCGTGACGGCTGTCTCCGACGGTAAGAGTATAAAGATTGGGCAGACGGATGTTAAAACAGAATGAGCCGCCTTGGGAAACGCTTTGGAACGGTTTCTGAGGGCGGCTTTTTCAGAGAATATATGGCATTGTCAGACTTCCGTCAAATGGGAGATATCAGAGTCAATCGCCATGGAGTAGTTGGTGTAGTACACCACGAAGCCGGGCTTGGCGCCGGCAGGTTTTTTCACGTGTTTCTTCTGCACATAGTCGATTTCCACTTTGTCCTGCTCGCGGCCCTTGGAGTAGTAGGCGGCAAGCCTTGCGGCCTCCTCGAAGGTGCGGTCCGGCACTTCGGCGCCCTCGGTCTTTAAAACCACATGGGAACCGGGAATCTGTTTGGCGTGGAACCACCAGTCGCCCCCGTTTGCGAACTTAAAGGTGAGCTCGTCGTTCTGGAAGTTATTTTTTCCCACATAAATATGAAAACCGTCGCTGCTTATATAGTGGAAAGGCTTACTGGTGACCTTAACTTTTTTGGCGCCGCCTTTTCTGCGGATATAGCCGCTCTCAATCAGCTCCTCCCGAATCTGTACCAGATCCTCCTCCTGCATGGCGATATCCAGCGCGGCAAGGATGGATTCGAGATGTTCGATCTCCTCTTTGACCTGAATGGTCAATTCCGAAAGCGCCTCGTAGGTCCGCTTTAGTTTCCCGTACTTATCAAAATATTTCTGCGCGTTTTCCTGCGGTGTCAGGGTGTTGTCCAGAGGGATCGTGATGGTCTCGTTGGTATAATAGTTGAGCGCTTCCATGGATTTTGCCTCCGGCTCCACGTTGTAGCCGTAGGCGTTGATCAGTTCGCCGTAAACCTTGTACTTGTCCCGCTTTTCGGTGTCTTTCATCTGCCGCATCTGTAGATCGTATTTCTTCACATTGCGTTCCAGGGCTGTCTGGACGATCTTGCGCAGATCCACGGATTTCTGGCGGATGCGGGTGACCACGCTCCGCTCTGCGTAGTAGCGTTCCAACACGCCGCTGATGGAGGGAAAGGCCTGCGAAGTTTTGTCGCCGTAGAGCGTCAGGGGAAATGCCGCGTATTCCAGGGGTTCCCTGCCGTCATAGATGATAACGGGGGAAAAACTGCCTGCAGCGGTACGCTCCATCAGGTCGGAAAGCGTTTTGTATATTGCCTGTAAAGCGGGCTCATCCAGTACGTTTGCGGGCATGTCCGCGTCAATGTCTGCCCGGTAGCAAAGCTCCTGCGCCATGATGGGAGACAGGCCCGTGTAAGTCGTGTAGAGCGCCTTGTAGAGTGGCATGGGCTTTTCCTTCAGGTGGGCACAAAGGTTTACATAAGTTAACTCCTCGCTGTCTTCCGGCGATTTGATGAAGAGGGGAGAGCCCTCTTTCGTGTACCGGGCGGAAAAACGCAGGGGGTTCCATTTATTCTGGGTCTGCGGGATAAAGTAGGGACGGCCGGGCAGCACCTCCCGCACAGAACTGACCATGCCGGAAATATGTTTGATGCTGTCTATGATCTGGTCCTTATCGTCACAGAAGATGATGTTGCTGTGTTTGCCCATGATCTCCACAATCAGTTTCTTTTCACATAAGTCGCCGAGCTCGTTCAAATGCTCAAGGCGCAGGTGGATGACGCGCTCCAGTCCGGGCTGCGATATGGCGGTGATGCGGGCGTTTTGCAGGTGCTTGCGCAGCAGCATACAAAAGCCCGGCGCGGTCATGGGGCTGGGCTTGTTATTTTCTGTCAGGTAGACCATGGGGAGGGAGGCGTCCGCCGACAACAGCAGACGGTACTGGCTGCCGTTATTTTTTATGGTGAGAAGCAGCTCGTCGCTTTCCGGCTGGGCGATTTTGTAGATGCGCCCGCCGAGAAGCAGTTCTGAAAGCTCCTTTGTGATATTTGCGATGGTGATGCCGTCAAATGCCATGATTTTCCCTGCCTTTTCCTTTATATCTTATTTTCCTGTGCGCTCCCTACTATAGCACAAACGGAGGTGCATTTCAATCGCCGGCGGGTTTCCGGCGTCCATATTTATGTCAAAACGGCGCAGTTTCTCTTTCTTGACTATTTTTTCTCTTTACACTATAATAAAGACTGTATGCGTGGGTCCTTTTTCCGCGCATAAGCAGAGTCAGAAATCGGCCCAGGCAGAGCGCATGCTTGCATGCAGATATGCCTGCGACGATTTATGACGAGCAACGCGAATGAGAGATGCGAAGCATCTCGAATCTGCTTATGTATGGCAAGCGCAAAGTTTACTTTTAAGAGAAAGAAGATTATGGCGATGATTAAGAGCATGACCGGTTTCGGGAGATGTGAGGTGGCGGAGGGTGCGCGGAAGATCACCGTGGAGATGAAGTCCGTCAACCACAGATATTTGGATGTCAACATTAAAATGCCCAAAAAACTGAGCTTTTTTGAGACGGCGATCAGAAGCGAGCTCAAAAATTATATTCAGAGGGGAAAGGTGGATGTCTTTATCACCTATGAGGATCTGACGGAGACCAATCTCTGTGTGAAATATAACAGGGAACTGGCGGCGGAGTATATGAAATATCTCTGGCAGATGTCGGAAGACTTTTCCCTGGACAATGATGTGCGGGTATCCACACTGTCCCGCTACCCGGAAGTGCTGACCATGGAAGAACAGACGGTCGATGAAGAGGAGCTCTGGCAGTTTCTGGAGAAGGCAGTGCGCGGCGCGGCGCAGTCCTTTGTGGACACGAGAATCAAAGAGGGAGAAAACATCCGCGACGATTTGCTGGGGAAGCTGAACGCGATGCTTGCAGGGGTGGAATTTATCGAGCACCGGGCGCCGCAGATTATTGCGGAGTACAGGCAGAGGCTGAAGGACAAGGTAAAGGAACTGCTGGCGGATACCCAGATCGACGAATCCAGACTGCTTACGGAGGTGACGCTCTTTGCGGATAAGGTTTGCGTGGATGAGGAACTGGTGCGCCTGCGCAGCCATATTACGACCATGAAGAGAGACCTCACGGAGGGCGGCAGTATCGGGCGCAAACTGGATTTCCTGGCGCAGGAGATGAACCGCGAGGCAAACACGATCCTTTCAAAGACCACGGATCTGGAAACTTCGGACCGGGCGATTGAACTAAAGACAGAGATCGAGAAAGTGCGGGAACAGATACAGAATATCGAATAGGAATGCTGTTATGGGTAAACTGATTCATATAGGCTTTGGCAATGTGGTAAACACGGGGAAGATTATTGCCATTGTCAGCCCCGATTCCGCGCCGGTGAAGCGCATGGTGCAGAAGGCGAAGGAAACGGGAATGGCGATTGACGCGACGCAGGGGCGAAAGACGAAGGCGGTGCTGGTGATGGAAAACAGCCAGATCGTGCTTTCGGCGCTTCTTCCGGAAACCATATCGGGCAGGGCGCAGACTGGGGATGGACAGACAGATGAGGACTGAGGGGATATTGATTGTTGTCTCCGGATTTTCGGGGGCGGGCAAAGGCACTTTGATGAAGAGACTGGTGGAGGAGTATGACGGCTATGCCCTGTCGATCTCGGCGACCACGAGGAAGCCGCGTCCGGGGGAGGAGGATGGCAGGGAGTATTTTTTCCTGTCCAGGGAGCAGTTTGAGAAACGGATTGCGGACAATGCGCTGATCGAGCATGCGGAATACTGCGGCAACTATTACGGAACCCCGAGGGACTATGTGGAGAAGGAGCTTGCATCAGGCAGGGATGTGATCCTGGAGATTGAGATTCAGGGCGCACTTAAGATAAAGGAACAGTATCCCGACGCGCTTCTTTTGTTTGTGTCGACGCCGGATGCGGCGGAGCTGAGGCGCAGGCTTTCGGGGCGGGGCACGGAGACAGAGGATGTCATACAGAAGAGACTCTGCCGCGCCGCAAAAGAGGCGGAAGGAATAGAGGCATACGATTATATTGTGATAAACGACGATTTAGAGACTTGCGTGAAGGAGCTTCATGGAATTATCGCCGCGGCGCACCACGCGCCCGGGCGGAATGGAGAGTTTATAAAGAAAATGAGGAGAGAATTGGAAGGAGAATAATCTATGTTACATCCATCTTATGCAGATTTAATTAAAGTAGTGAACAGCGGTGTGGAAGAGGGGGAAGATCCGGTAGTAAGCAGCCGTTACTCAATCGTTATGGCGACATCCAAGAGGGCGAGACAGATCATTGCCGGGGATGACGAGCTGGTGGACGGCAGAGGCAAAAAGCCTTTGTCCGTGGCTGTGGAAGAGCTGAATCAGGGCAAAATACAGATTCTGACCGACGAGGTAACGGAGGAGACGGAAGAGGTTTCCGGGGAGGAGACCCCGGCGGAGGCTTCTGCTACAGAATCCCCTGAGGCAGAAGAGACGGATGCAGAATAAGGCTTAGGTATTTACTATTATGATGAAAAAGGTACTGTTCCAGTCTCTGGGATGTGATAAAAATCTGGTGGATTCCGAGAGGATGCTCGGTATGCTTGCTGAGAACGGCTACTGCTTTACGGATGACGAAAACGAGGCGGATGCCGTTGTGGTGAATACATGCTGCTTTATCGGGGATGCCAAGGAGGAGAGTGTCAACACGATTCTGGAGATGGCAGAGCTTAAGAAAAGCGGGCAGATCAAAGCGCTTGTTGTGACGGGATGTCTGGCACAGAGATATCAGGAAGAGATTCGGAAAGAAATCGAGGAGGTGGACGCCGTGGTCGGCACCTCCGCCATAGAGGAACTGCCGGCGGTTCTTAAAGCCGCTTTCGCGGGAAACGCGAAAGACTGTTATCACGGGCTGGACGAGAAACCGCTCACGGACAGGAAACGCATCCTGACTACGGGCGGTCACTTCGCCTATCTGAAAATTGCGGAAGGATGCGATAAGCGCTGTACTTACTGCATTATTCCGAAGGTGCGGGGACCTTACAGGAGCGTCCCCATGGATAGCCTGCTGCGTGAGGCGCAGGAACTGGCGGACCAGGGAGTGAAAGAACTGATTCTGGTGGCGCAGGAGACGACGGTTTACGGACAGGATCTCTACGGGCATAAGGCTCTGCCGGAACTTCTGGAACGGCTCTGCCTAATAGAGGGGATTGTATGGATCAGGCTTCTCTACTGTTATCCCGAAGAGATAGATGACGCGCTGATCCGGGTCATCCGGCAGGAGGAAAAAATCTGCCATTATCTCGATATACCGGTGCAGCATGCCTCCGACTCTGTATTAAAGCGTATGGGAAGGCGGACGGACCGGCAGGAATTGACTGATATAGTCAGAAAATTGCGGCGTGAGATTCCCGATATCTGCCTGAGAACAACGCTGATTGCGGGATTTCCGGGGGAGACGGAGAGAGACTTCGAGACGCTCCTTTCCTTTGTGGAGGAGACGGCGTTTGACCGGCTGGGTGTTTTTCCTTATTCGCAGGAGGAGGATACGCCGGCGGCAGACATGCCGGACCAGATCCCGGAAGAGGTGAAACAGGCGCGCTGTGATGCGCTGATGACGCTGCAGCAGGAGATCGCCTTTGACGCGGCGGCTGACATGGAAGGACGTCTTGTGACGGCGATGGTCGAAGGCAAAGTGGCGGATGAGGACGTCTATGTGGCGAGAACTTACAAGGACGCCCCGGATGTGGACGGATATTTGTTTGTACAGACGGATAGGGAACTGATGACCGGTGATTTTGTAAAGGTGAGGATTACAGGTTCCTGTGAATATGATTTGATGGGAGAGTTGGAAGATGAATCTGCCGAATAAATTAACGATTTTCCGCGTGATATTGATCCCCTTTTTTGTGGTGCTCCTTTTGTTCGATATCACGGCTTACGACAAGTGGATCGCGCTTGCGATATTTATTGTGGCAAGCCTGACGGATTTTTTGGATGGCCATATCGCGAGAAAATACAATCTGGTGACGAACTTCGGAAAGTTTATGGACCCGCTGGCGGATAAGCTTTTGGTCTGTTCGGCGATGATCTGCCTGGTGGAGCTTTCGAGGATCCCGGCATGGGTGGTGATCATCATCATCGCGAGGGAGTTTATCATCAGCGGATTCCGTCTGGTAGCTTCCGACAACGGCGTGGTGATCGCGGCGAGCTACTGGGGGAAGTTTAAGACGGTTTTCCAGATGCTTATGATTTGCCTGATGATTGCGGACCTTTCTTCGCTTGCCCTCGTGACGCAGATTGTGATGTGGGTGGCGGTAGCCTTGACAGTGGTTTCCCTCGTGGATTACCTGATTAAAAACAAGAATGTCATGCGGGAAAACCAAAAATAGAATACAGAGGAACACGGCAATTAATAACAAGTGTAATGGTTTAAAAAAGAGGATGATACTATGACAGTTGAGATTATTGCAGTCGGAACAGAGATATTGCTCGGAAACATTGTGAACACGAACGCTGCCTATCTCGCGGAAAAATGCGCGGGACTCGGGCTTTCCTGCTATCATCAGGACGTGGTCGGCGACAACGAGGAGAGACTGATGGAAACCATCCGTCTGGCGCTCACGAGGGCGGATATCATTCTGCTCTCCGGGGGCTTAGGTCCCACGCAGGACGACCTGACCAAAGAGGCGGCGGCGAAGGTGATGGGAAAAGAACTGTATCTGCATGAGCCTTCCAAGGAGGCGATCCGGCAGTTTTTTGCGGAGCGGAACATGGAGATCACGGAAAACAACTGGAAACAGGCAATGGTGCCGGAAGGCTGTATCGTGGTGGAAAATCCAGGCGGCACCGCGCCCGGTATCATTATAGCGGAGAATGGAAAGCATGTGGTGCTGATGCCGGGACCGCCCGGGGAGCTGATCCCCATGTTTGAGAAGTCGATTATGCCTTATCTGGCGGGACTAACAACAGGCGTTATCTATTCCCAGACCGTGAAGATCTGCGGCGTGGGGGAGAGCAAGGCGGAGAGCATGGTGGAGGATCTGGTTGACGCGCAGGATAACCCTACCATTGCGACGTACGCAAAGACAGGGGAAGTGCATCTTCGTGTGACAGCCACGGCGCCGGATGAGAAAGAGGCGAAAAAGCTCGTGAAGCCCATGGTTAAGGAGCTGAAAGGACGTTTTGGCAACCATGTTTACACGACAGACAGTGAAGTGACGCTGGAGAAAGCCGTGGTGGACCTGCTCATGGCAAATAAGCTGACGGCGTGTACGGTGGAGTCGTGCACGGGCGGCATGCTTTCCGCCAGACTGATCAACGTGCCCGGCGTGTCGGAAGTGTTTAAGTCCGGCTATGTGACGTATTCCAATAAATCCAAGCGAAAGCTTCTGGGAATCAAGAAAAATATCCTGGTGAAGCACGGGGCGGTCAGCGAGCAGATTGCCAGGGAGATGGCAAAGACCGCGGCGACCCTTGCAAGGACTGATGTGAGCGTTTCCACCACAGGGATTGCGGGACCGGACGGCGGTACGCCGGAGAAGCCGGTGGGGCTTGTGTATATCGGCTGCAATGTGTGCGGCAGGGTTACTGTGAAGGAGTGTCATTTCCACGGAAGCCGTGAAAAGATCCGGGAGAGCACGGTATCTGCAGCGCTGTCCCTGATGCGGGAATGTATTTTACAGTATTACAGTGAAGTGACTTTCGGCGGCAAGGAGAAGTAGTAAAAGAGTATCAGCTTAGCCGTGAAAACAAGTAAAGATTCAGTAACTATGAGGCCCAAGGCTGAATAGTAAAGGAGAGAAGAATGAACGAACCTGATAAGTGGGAAGGTCTGCAGGAGAAAGAAAGCAGGGACAACGACGTCTATACAGATCCCTATGTATCCGAGAGCAGCAATGATATATACACAACGCCGGAAGTGGTTGAGACAGCCGTTGTTGTGGAAGAGACGGAGTCTGAGCCGGCTGTGGCGGACACGCACGGTCTCTTTTCCGGGAATCACGCGGACACACAGATTCCTTTCGGGAACCAGAGTCAGGGCGGCTACGGCGTACAGCCTCCCTACGGGGATCAGAATGGCGCCTATGGGGCGCAGCCTCCCTACGGGAATCAGAACCAGCAGGGCGGGTATGTGACACAGCCTCCCTATGGGAATCAGAACCAGCAGGGCGGCTGCCCGGTACAGCCTCCGTATGGGAATCAGAACCAGCAGGGCGGCTACGCGGCGCAGCCTATGTATGGGAGTCAGAACCAGCAGGGCGGCTACCCGGTACAGCCTCCGTATGGGAGTCAGAATCAGCAGGGCGGCTACCCGGTACAGCCTCCGTATGGGAATCAGAATCAGCAGGGCGGCTACGGTACACAGTCCTTTTATGGGAATCAGCAGGCGGGCGGCGGTTATGGCGGGCAGCCTCCCTTTGGCGGGCAGCCGCCTTACGATAACCCCTACAGCCCATATGCCGCGCCGCAGAAAAAGCAGAACGCGGGGCTCATTATAGGTATTGTTATCGGCATTATCGTTCTTTTCCTTGTGGCGGTATTTGCGCTGGCAAGCAAGGCGGTGAATATGCTTTCCGAGAAGGAGAAGGAAGAGATTCGCCGGGATGTGTACGATTTTGATGACGACTACGACTATAATTATCATGACGATGATTATGATGACGGCTTAGATTATGATTATAAGTACGAATATGATTATAGCGATTTCTTTAGTGACGACGATTTTTACGATTATGACTACTATGATGACGCAGAGTATGACGACAGATACTACAACCTGCATAATGAAATCCAGTCGGATCTCTCCTATCAGGTGGATCTGGAAGACTTTGAGTATGAATCGGACTACAGTAACGCTTACATTGCAGCAAGCATTCCGGTTATTTCCGGGGAGGATGTGCCGAACCTGGATAAGATCAACGAGGATATCCGAAAAGAAGTAGATGAGATGACGGCGCTCTTTGAGGCGGAATACGAATCCCATATCAAGGAGAGCGAGGAGAATTATTTTCTGGCGTCACTGGTCGGCTATGTGGCTTATATGGATGAAGATAAGCTGAGTATTGCATGGCAGGAGGAGATGTACAGCGACAGGGACGGTTTCGTCTATCTGCAAAGCATAAATATTGATATGAAAAACGGCGTGATTCTGGACAATGAAGATATCCTTGCGGTTGACGACGAGTTTTCTGTGGAATTTCGCCAGAAGAGCGATGAGCAGAACGGAGAGATTTCCTACCTTACATACATGACGGACCAGCAGATCACAAATTACTTCAAGTCCGACGATATCATTGTATTTTACACCCCGAAGGGCATGGAGATTGGATTTAACTATGAGGAGGGCTGGGTCACGGTCACCTACGAGGAATATGAGAAGTACCTAAAGGTATTTTAGAAAAGAACGGGATAGGGAGCACAGGCATCGGTAGATGTCGGTGCTCTTTTTTTGTGCCTTTGGCATGTGCCGACGGGCGACAGGCAGACGCTTTCCATATAAGCAGGACGTCTCATACACCATTTGTGCAAAGTAGACAATCTGATGTCAGCTATATTGTATAAAACAGAGAATGGAAAAGGAACTGTATAAAATACGACACGTGTCGTATCCTGCATTGGAAAATTTGTATATAACATAGATATGACGTGCGGGCACAATGGTAAATATGATGAATGAGAAAGAGGCTTCTTAAAAACGGCATATGAAAAAAGCAAAAAAAGAGGAGGTGAACAATGGAATCAAAGCAGGAACTGACACAGGTAATCACCAGACTGGGGAGAGAGCGGCGGCAATACTTAAACGACTTTTTTGAGAACTGTCCTGAAGAGCTGGTACATGCCATACAGTACGAAAGGATCCCCAGGGGGCAGGCGATCATGCAGGCGGGCATGGACTGTGAATATGTATGGGGGATCATAAGGGGTGAGATCAGCGTGACGGATATCCAGATGCTGGGGAATGTGTATAGCTTTGTGGAGAGCTCGGGGTTTAGCATCATTATAATCGGTGACTATGAACCCTTTGCAGGACTGACGGAGTTCCAGAACACGATCCATGCCGTAACGGACTGTGAAGGGCTAAAGATTCCGACTGCAGGCTATATGCGCTGGATGCGGCAGGACGGCAGGGCGCTTTTTATGAGGGCGCAGATCTTTGCGCAGACGCTGGCGCAGGAGATTTCAAACGAGAGAAAGTATCTGCTCTTAAACGGCAGGGACCGTCTGGTGCTGTATCTGACCCAGGCCTACGGGAAATGGAACGGCGAGGGGGCGTATGTTCTGCAGAAGACGCAGGCACAGCTTGCCCAGCGCATTGGGATGAATGTGCGGACGGTACAGAGGAGCATCCAGAAGCTGGAAGCGGATGGACTCGTTACCTGTATCGGAAGTAAACTGAGCATTTCACAAAAGCAGTATGAGCGTCTTAAGGAGTACAGGGAAGAGAACTTGATACGCTAGGGCCTTAAAAATATTTTATGAAAACAGACAACAAAATCGGAAAAGAGGAAGGAGAAATAAATTATGGGAAAAACACCTACACCACACATCGGAGCAGCCAAGGAGCAGATCGCAAAGACAGTACTGATGCCGGGAGATCCGCTCCGGGCAAAATTTATCGCAGAGAATTTCCTCACGGATTTTACGTGCGTCAACACAGTCAGGAACATGCTGGCATTCACCGGGAACTATCAGGGGAAAAGGGTGACGGTCGCAGGCGGCGGTATGGGCATCCCGTCCGTGGGTATTTATACATACGAGCTGTTTCACTTTTATGAGGTGGAACAGATCATCCGAATCGGCACGGCGGGTACCTTGAGTGACAGGGTAAACCTGCGGGACGTGGTCATCGGCGTGGGGGCGAGCACGGATTCCGCCTATGCCGCACAGTATAATCTGCCCGGCACTTTCGCCCCGATTGCGGACTTTGACCTGGCGAGGAAGGCGGTGGAGACCGGGGAACGTCTCGGCATAAGGACGGCGGCAGGCAATATCCTTTCCTCCGACATTTTCTACAATGACGATGAGGACGCGCTGCGCAAATGGGCGAAGATGGGCATTCTCGCCACGGAGATGGAGGCGGCTGCCCTGTATATGAATGCGGCGCGCGCCGGCAGGAGGGCGCTCTGTATGCTGACGATCTCCGACGCGCCTTTCAGAGGGGAATCGCTTTCCGTGGAGGACCGTCAGACAGGCTTTACGGATATGATGAAGATTGCGCTGGAGATCGCGTAAAAAGTACTTCTAAAGACGTCCCGCCATAGGATGGGACGCCAAGAAGCACTAAGTTTTACGCAGGAGAATGCCTAAAATACGGCATTCTCCGCATTGATATCAGATTCCGCAGAGCGGAATCATGAAGATTAACGTAGAAAGAAAGTAGGTGGGCAGATGAAAAAGTGGAAAAAGGTGATGCCGGCAGTCCTAATGGCAGGTATGCTTGTGGGCTGCGGCGTGGCTGAAAAAGATGATTCGGTTTACAGAGTGTCCATGGTGGCGGGAACGGGCGGCATCAACGACCAGTCTTTTAACCAGCTGTCATGGGAGGGGCTGCAGAGTTTTGGGGAGCACACAGGCGCGGATGTGAGGGTGCTGGAATCCAAGCAGGCGTCAGACTACCTGACAAACATTGACAGGGCGACGGATACCTACAGCGATCTTGTATGGGCGCTCGGTTATTCGCTGGCGGACCCTATGCTGACTATCGCGAAGATGAATCCCGATATCAATTTTGCCATCGTGGATTATGCGTTCGAAGATAGTCCCCAGAACTGTACGGGCGTGGTTTTCCGGGCGCAGGAATCCTCCTTTCTTGTGGGATACATAGCGGGACTCACCACGAAGACGGATAAGGTGGGGTATGTTGGCCCCATGAAGAGCTTTATAAACGACCAGTTCCAGTACGGTTATATGGGCGGCGTGGCCTATGCCGGGTATGTGCAGGGGCGCAAGATCGAGGTGCAGTCGCAGTTTACGGAGAGTTATTCCGATGCGGCAAAGGCGAAGGCGATCTCCAACAAGATGTATTCCAACGGCTGCGATATCATCTTTCACTCGGCGGGAGGCGCGGGTTACGGCGTGATTGAGTCGGCGAAGGAGAATGGGAAGCTTGTCATAGGCGTTGACACGGACCAGTCCCATTTGGCGCCGGACAATGTGCTGACTTCCGGCATGAAGAATACCAATATTGCGGTGGAACTTGTGTCCACCATGGCAATGGAGGGAGAGCGGATCGGCGGAAACACATACAGCTACGGGCTCAAAGAAGGCTGCGTGGGCATTCCCGAGGAGAACAGGATCATGGACCCTGCGGTTTATGAGAAGGCGATGGAGCTGCAGCAGATGATAATAGACGAGGAACTGACGCCCCCTGTATCGGAGGAAACTTACCAATCTTTTGTGGAAGGGTTGGGGAAATAGGAGAGAAGGACATATGGAAGTAAGAAAAGACTATGCGGTGCAAATGCATGATATCACGATAAAATTCGGCTCCTACACGGCATTGGACGGGGTACAGCTCGATGTGAAAAAGGGTTCTATCCATGCGGTTCTTGGAGAGAACGGCGCGGGTAAGACTACGCTTATGAATATTTTGTACGGACTGTATCAGGCGGACGGGGGAGACATCTATCTGTACGGGGAAAAGGTGGAGATGAAAAATCCCAATGTGGCGATTGCCCACGGGATCGGCATGGTGCACCAGCACTTTATGCTCGTAGATAATTTCACGGTGACACAGAACATCATTCTCGGCCAGGAGACAACGAAGGCAGGGGGAGTGGTGGATCTGAAAAAAGCCCGGGAAGAGGTCATGGGAATCGTAAAAAAGTACGGACTCGAGGTGGACCCGGATGCATATATTTCGGATATTTCCGTCGGCATGCAGCAGAGAGTAGAGATTCTTAAAGCGTTATACCGGGGTGTTGACATACTGATTCTGGATGAACCTACGGCGGTGCTGACCCCGCAGGAGATCGGAGACCTGATCGACATCATGCACAAGCTGGTGGACGATGGAAAGACGATTATCATCATTACCCATAAACTGAAAGAGATCAAGGCGTCCGCGGACTACTGCAGCATCATCCGCAGAGGAAAGTACATAGACACTGTGGAGGTTTCCAGGGTGTCCCAGGAGGAACTGGCGGACATGATGGTCGGCCACCGTGTGAAGCTTGTGGTGGATAAGGAGGAGGCGAAGCCAGGCGACGTGGTGTTCGAGGTGAACGGACTGACGGCGAAGGACAACAGGGGCGTGTATGTGCTCAAAAATCTGTCCATGCAGGTAAGGAGAGGAGAAATCTTCGGCATTGCGGGAATTGACGGGAACGGACAGAAGGAGCTGGTGGAAGCCATCACCAATCTGATCAGGGTGGAGAGCGGGACCATCCGTATTAACGGAAAAAGCATTGAAAACAAAACGACGCGGGAAACCATGGATTCCGGCATTGCCACGATCCATGAGGACCGTCAGAAGCGCGGGCTGGTTCTGGACTTTTCGGTGGAGGACAACGCGGTGCTCGACACTTATATGAGGGAGCCGTTTTCCGGGAAAGGTATTTTAAACAGAAAAGAAATCCGCAACTTTGCGTCAGGGCTTTTGAAGGATTACGATGTGCGCCCGGATTCCTGCGAGGAGCTGGTCATCAGAGGGCTTTCAGGAGGTAACCAGCAGAAGGTGATTATCGGCAGGGAGATCGCCAACAATCCCGATCTTCTGATCGCGGTGCAGCCTACCAGGGGACTTGACGTGGGAGCGATTGAGTATGTCCACAAAATGCTTGTCAGGGAGCGGGATAAGGGAAAAGCCGTGCTTCTCATCTCTCTGGAGTTAGACGAGGTGATGAATGTTTCCGATACCATCGGGGTGATATACGACGGCGCCATCCGCTGTACCTTCAGGCAGGGAGAGGTGGATGAAAGGACGATTGGATTAATTATGGCAGGAGGAACATTAGATGGAAAAGACAGTTAAGATTTTTAAGAAACCGATTACCGCTACCCTGATTGCCATATTCTGTGGATTTCTTGTGGCGACGGTTATCCTGGCGGCTTCGGGTTACAATCCTTTTGAGGCGTTTGGAGCGCTGCTTGGCGGCATATTCGGGAGACCGAAATATATCTCCAACGTGATTATCAAGAGCACGCCGATCATACTGACGGGCGTCAGCGTGGCTTTTGCCTATAAGATGGGACTCTTTAACATCGGCGCGGAGGGACAGTTTATCGTGGGCGCGGTGGCGGCCAATGTGGTTGGCATTGTCTGTGATTTTCCGGCTTTCATCGAGGTGCCGCTGGTGCTTGCCGCCGGTGTGGCGGCAGGCGCGCTCTACGGCGGGATCGCCGGGTGGCTGAAGGCAAAGTACAATATCAACGAAGTCATTGTCGGAATCATGTTAAACTGGATGGCGCTCTATTTTTCCAACTTTGTGTGCAACATCGAACGGTTTCATAAACCGGATTCTGACGGCACCTACGCGATCAACGAATCGGGATTTATCTCCTTTTTCACGAAATGGAAGACCACGGAAGCGGCGGCGGAGTTTGTACAGGAGCATCCCATGATCGGCGATATCCTGCGGACGGATGCAAACGCGGGTTTCCTGATCGCCATAGCGCTTACTTTTGCGGTTTCTTTCCTGCTCTATAGGACAACGAAGGGGTATGAGCTCAGGGCTGTTGGCAGCAACAGGGACGCGGCGGAGTTTGCGGGTATCAACGTAGGGAAAAATATGGTGCAGACCATGCTGATTGCGGGCGCACTGTCCGGAATCGCAGCGGCCATCGCCATAGCGGGCAACAATCCCCATGGGATTTCACAGCTCTCCGCATTCGAGTCCAACGGCTTAAACGGACTTTCCGTGGCGTTCATCGCGGGCGGCTCTCCGATTGGATGTATTTTCGCAGGGCTTTTGTTCGGCGGCCTTTTGTACGGCGGACAGTCTATCCAGTACGTGGTAGGCGCGCCGTCGGAGATTATCAGTATTCTGATCGGCACGATTGTATTTTTGATCGCGCTCAAAGATATGGTGCCTGTACTTGTTGAAAAAATGGGGAAAAGAGGTGTAAAATGATGTTGAATACAATTACGTTGTTACTTGGTGTCACGCTGCTGTATTCGACGCCGATGGTGTTCGGTGCGCTGGGCGGCGTCCTGTCGGAGCGTTCCGGCGTCGTCAACATCGGCATCGAGGGCATGATGACTTTCGGCGCGTTTGCCGGGGCGGCGGCCGGATACTACAGCGGCAGTCCGTGGATCGGCGTGCTGTGCGCGGCTTTAGCCGGCGGTATACTCGCGCTGCTTCACGCGGTGGCGTCAATCACCTGTCAGGCGGACCAGACCATAAGCGGTGTCGCGATCAACCTGCTCGGCCCGGCGCTTGCCGTATTCTTCTGCCGGCTTGCCTTTGACGGCGCTACCATGTCTTACCCGGTGGCGAATAAGCTGCCAAAGATATTCGGAAGCGGTGTGGAGGGGATATGGGCAAACCTGAACGTGGACATCATGGTGATTGTGGCGCTGGTGTTTGCGGCGGCTATGTGGTTTGTGCTTTACCGTACCAAATGGGGGATGCGGATTCTGGCGGTAGGTGAAAATCCGGCGGCGGCGGATACGCTCGGTATCAACGTGTACAAAACCCGTTATGTCTGTGTGATTCTGTCAGGTATCCTGGCCGGAATCGGCGGCGCCACCGTAACGCTTGGCATTGTGGCGCAGTTTACCCAGACGTCTATCGCGGGGCAGGGATTTATTGCGCTGGCTGCCGTAATTTTCGGTAAGTGGAAGCCGCTGGGCGCCTACAGGGCATGTCTGATTTTCGGATTTTCCCAGGCGCTGACTGTGGTGCTTGGCGGCGGGGCAGTTGCGGTGCCTACGGAAATTCTGGCGATGCTGCCTTACGTGCTGACCATTGTGATTCTGATTCTCTTCATCGGCAAGTCCGTTGCCCCCAAGGCGGACGGCGTGCCCTATGTGAAGGGAAGAAGGTAAGTATGGTGTCATATGACTGTTGTTTCCGCGGGATCTTGTAAAAATATCCCGCGGAAAGGAAAGAGGTAGAAAATGAGCAAATATAAGAGAATATTTACAATCGTGATTGATTCGCTCGGCGTGGGAGCCCTGCCGGACGCTTCGGCATACGGCGATGCGGGAACGGACACGCTCGGACATATTGCGGAAAACACCGATCCGTTCCTCATCCCCAATCTGCAAAAGCTCGGCATGGCAAACCTCCATCCCCTCAAAGGAGTGGAGCCTGTAGAGAAGCCGCTTGCGTACTTTGCGAAACTGAATGAGGCGAGCGCAGGCAAGGACACGATGACCGGGCACTGGGAGATGATGGGGCTACATGTCACCACACCTTTCCAGACATTTACGGAGACGGGCTTTCCAAAGGAGCTGATCGACGAACTGTCCAAAAGAACCGGGCGTACCATCATCGGCAACAAGAGCGCCAGCGGAACGGAGATTCTGGAGGAGCTTGCGGAGGAGGAGATTGCCACAGGGCATATGATCGTGTATACATCGGCGGACTCCGTGCTGCAGATCTGCGGCAACGAGGAGACTTTCGGGCTTGAGGAGCTCTACCGCTGCTGCGAGATCGCGAGGGAACTCACCATGCGGGACGAGTGGAAGGTTGGCAGGGTCATCGCAAGACCTTATGTGGGAAAGAAGCGCGGCGAGTTTAAACGCACAAGCAACCGCCATGACTACGCGCTAAAACCGTTTGGCAGGACGGCGCTTAACGCCTTAAAGGACGCCGGGCTCTCGGTTATCTCCGTGGGTAAGATATATGATATTTTTGACGGGGAAGGGCTGACAGAGTCCAACAAGTCCAAGAGCTCCGTGCACGGTATGGAACAGACCATCGAGATCGCTAAGAGGGACTTTACGGGATTGTGTTATGTAAACCTTGTGGACTTTGACGCCCTGTGGGGACACCGCAGGGATGTGGCAGGCTACGCGAAAGAGCTTGAGAAATTCGACGAGAAGTTAGGGGAGCTTCTGCCGCTTCTTGGAGAGGATGATCTGCTGATACTCACGGCGGACCACGGGAACGACCCGACCCATACGGGTACGGACCACACGAGGGAGAGGGTGCCGTTTCTGGCGTATTCCCCGTCCATGCAGGGTGCGGGCAAGCTGCCTGACGGTGACTGCTTTGCGTTGATCGGCGCAACCATCGCGGACAATTTTGGCATTCAGATGCCGGAGGGGACGATAGGGAAGTCGGTGCTTGGGGAATTGAAGTAGGAGAAATGAAATATATCATAATATATGTAGAAAGAGGTGCGTTATGGACAAGAAAGAAATTTTAAAGAAGGTAGATCACACCCTGCTGGCGCAGACGGCCACATGGGAGGAAATCAGGGCAATCCTGGACGCTGGCATGCAGTATGGGACGGCGTCCGCATGCATCCCGGCTTCCTATGTAAAGCGGGCAGCGGACTATGTGCAGGGGAAGCTGCCCATCTGTACCGTGATTGGTTTCCCAAACGGTTACAGCACAACGGCTGTTAAAGTATTCGAGACGAAGGACGCCGTTGATAACGGCGCGGCCGAGATCGACATGGTAATCAACATCGGGCTTTTGAAGGACGGTCTCTATGACGAGGTGGAAGAGGAGATCCGCAAGGTGCATGAGGCATGTGACGGCAGGATCTTAAAAGTGATTATTGAAACATGTCTTCTGACGGAAGAGGAAAAGAAGAAGATGTGTGAGATCGTCACAAAGGCTGGCGCGGAATACATAAAGACATCCACCGGCTTTTCCACGGGCGGCGCAACTTTTGCGGATGTTGCCCTCATGAAAGAGCATGTGGGGGAACAGGTGAAGATCAAGGCGGCGGGCGGTATCGCATCCTTTGACGACGCGGAGGAGTTTATCAGGCTCGGCGCGGACAGGCTGGGGACAAGCCGTCTGGCGAAAGGAGTATAACGGAAATGGATACACATATGATTGTGGAGCTGATCGGCTATTTTTCTTCTCTGCTCGTGCTGGTATCCTTCCTTATGACTTCGGTAATCAGGCTCAGGATTGTAAATTCCATAGGCGCGATCATTTTTACTGTGTATGCGACCATTATCGGATCTTATCCCACAGCGCTTATGAACCTCTGTCTGGTTGGAATTAACATGTACAACCTGTATAAGCTATTAAAATCCCCGAAGAGATACGAGGTGATAACGGAGGAGCCGGAAGCGGCGGGACTGCAATATTTCTTTAAGTATTATGAGGAAGATATCAGAAAATTTTTCCCGGATTTTAAGCCGGGAAAGCTGGAAGCGGACGCCGCCTATATGGTTGTGCACGACACGGTTCCCGCAGGCGTACTGCTTGGAAAAAGGAAAGCGGACGGCGGTCTGGAAATCGCACTGGACTACACTACGCCGCAGTACCGTGACTGCTCGGTGGGACGGTATCTGTACGGCGTGCTTGGCGGGCAGGGAATTGCGAAGCTTACTTTCCCCGACGCGCCGGGCGGGCATGAGGATTACTTAAAAAAGGTTGGTTTTGTGAAAGAGAACGGCGTTTACGAACGGACGATCTGACAGAAAAAGCGGAAAAATATGGAAAGACCCCTGAGACACGGTTAAGGTTTCGGGGGTTTTTGATGTTATGGGAGGATGCATCGACTGAAAAGACGCAAGTGCCTTAACGGCATATATGCAGATGCCGGATATTTATAAAGAAACGCTTGCGGGTTCACGGTTTCTCTGGTAGACTGGATTTATCTGAGAAAGTGGAATCTGTTATGCACATGCATGTCCGGCATTTCGCCACGAATTCCATTGTTTTCAAATTTGAAAGGGGAAAGGAGGGCAGAGTGTCGTTTATGGGACATAAAAAGTGGTAAGATTGTTTTATCAAATTTGAAGTTGACAAAAACGAACATTTGTTTTATTCTATGATAAGAACAAATGTTCTGCAAACAAGGACGGGGAAACCGCCCTGGCATGGAGGGAAACATGGAAAGAGATGAAAAGTTAAAAGCGTTGGATGCGGCCTTAGGGCAGATAGAGAGACAGTTCGGAAAGGGAGCCGTTATGAAGCTGGGCGATCCTTCCGTGCAGATGAATGTGGAGACGATACCCACGGGGTCCCTGAGTCTGGATATTGCATTGGGACTCGGCGGTATCCCGAAGGGGAGGGTGATTGAGATTTACGGCCCCGAATCCAGTGGTAAAACCACGGTTACCCTGCACATGATTGCGGAGGTGCAGAAGAGGGGCGGCATTGCAGGGTTTATCGACGCAGAGCACGCTCTGGATCCTGTTTATGCGAAAAATATCGGTGTGGATATTGATAACCTTTATATTTCCCAGCCGGATTGTGGGGAACAGGCGCTGGAGATTACGGAGACGATGGTCCGCTCAGGCGCTGTGGATATTATCGTAGTGGACTCGGTGGCGGCCCTTGTGCCGAAGGCGGAGATTGACGGTGACATGGGTGACAGTCATGTGGGACTGCAGGCCAGACTGATGTCGCAGGCGCTCAGAAAACTGACGGCGGTGATCAGCAAGTCCAACTGTACGGTTATTTTTATCAACCAGCTTCGCGAGAAGGTGGGCGTTATGTTCGGAAACCCGGAGACAACTACGGGCGGCCGCGCCCTCAAATTCTACTCCTCCGTCAGGCTTGATGTCAGAAGGATCGAGGCGCTTAAGCAGGGCGGCGAGGTGATTGGAAACAGAACCCGGGTCAAAGTCGTTAAGAATAAGGTGGCGCCGCCGTTCAAGGAGGCGGAATTTGACATTATGTTCGGCGCGGGGATTTCCACGCAGGGCGACATTCTGGATCTGGCGGCAGAGAATAATATAATCAATAAGAGCGGCGCATGGTATGCCTATGACGGGAACAAGATCGGACAGGGCAGGGAGAATGCGAAGCAGTATCTGAAGGACAATCCTCAAATCTGTGCGGAGGTGGAGCGGAAAGTCAGAGAACTTTTCAATATGGAGACAGACCCTGCCGAGGAGACCCCTGCAGCCGGAACGGCTTCTGAAACGGCGCCGAAACCGGCAAAAGCCTCTAAAGGGGCTAAGGAGACAGAAAAGTAAAAGGAGATGACCCGGCGGGAACGGAGACAGGATCAGCGCCCGTGCCGCAGGGGAAATTGCGATGATAGTAACACAGCTTACGGATATGGGGAGAGGCCGTTATAAGGTATACATAGAGGAGCGCCCGGCTTTTGCGCTTTACAGAGGTGAATTGAACCGTCTGGAAATCCGGGAAGGGGAAGAGATCACAGAGGAGAGCCTGCGAAAAATCCGGGAAGAGATTCTGCCGCTGCGTGCGAAGAAGCGGGCCATGAATCTTTTGCAGAAAAGGGAATATACATCGGCCGGACTGCGGGAGAAACTGCGGGACGGGGAGTACCCCGAGGACTGTATTGAGGAGGCGGTCGCCTATGTGGAATCCTACGGGTATGTGGACGATCTGCGCTACGCCAAAGATTTCATTGTCTATAATTTGGAGAGAAAGAGCCGGACGCGGATTGAGCAGGACCTTCTCAGAAAAGGGGTTTCTAAAGATACGATAAACGCCGTCTTTGAAAAGCTGGAAGAAGAGGGGACAAAGCAGGATGAAATGGCTATGATAAAAAGCCTGCTGGAAAAGAAAAAGTACGACGCCAAAATAGCGGACATACAGGAAAAACAGAGAATTTACGCTTACCTATACAGAAAAGGCTTTCATTCCGAAGCGATTAGCAGAGCTCTTTTGCTTGACATAACATAAAATTCAGTATAGAATTAATTTGTTGTAGTTTTGCTAACTATCGGGCTGTAATTATTTGGAAATGAATGACAGCCGTCAATAGATTTGGTAATGTACAATGAAAACTAAATAAGGAGGTGCTCCTGTAATGTGGCAAGTTGTGGTAGCAATAGTCGTCACGATGGTGATCGCCGTTCCCGTTTCCGCGCTGATAGCGATAAACTATCAGAAAAAGATGGTGGAAGCAAAGCTTGGTAATGCGGACGAGAAAGCCAGAGAGATTATTGACGAAGCTCTCAAAACTGCTGAGACGAAGAAGCGTGAGTCGCTGCTTGAGGTCAAGGAAGAGTCCATTCGCACAAAGAACGAGCTGGACAAGGAAATCAAGGAACGGCGTGCCGAAGCGCAGCGCTATGAGCGGCGTGTACAGCAGAAGGAAGAGAACATCGACAAGAAAGCGGACGCTATTGAGAAGAAGGAGGCGAGCCTGGCGGAGAAGGAAGAAGCTCTTGCCAAGCAGCGCGAAGAAATTTCCAAACTGAGCGAACAAAGATTACAGGAACTGGAACGAATCTCTGGATTAACCTCCGAACAGGCAAAAGATTATCTGTTGAAAATTGTTGAAGATGAAGTGAAACACGAAACTGCTGTCATGGTTAAGGAGATGGAGAGCAGGGCGAAGGAAGAAGCGGACAAGAAGGCGAAAGAGTATGTCGTTACGGCCATTCAGAAATGTGCGGCTGACCATGTGTCCGAGACCACGATTTCCGTGGTGCAGCTTCCCAATGATGAAATGAAAGGCAGGATCATCGGAAGAGAGGGACGAAATATCAGAACTCTTGAGACGATGACGGGCGTGGACTTAATCATTGACGATACACCCGAAGCAGTTATTCTCTCCGGCTTTGACCCGATCCGCAGAGAGGTAGCGAGGATCGCACTCGAGAAGCTCATCGTGGACGGGCGTATTCATCCCGCCAGGATAGAGGAGATGGTCGAGAAGGCGCAGAAGGAAGTCGAAGTTATGATGAAAGAGGAGGGCGAAGCTGCCACCCTCGAAGTCGGCGTACATGGTATCCACCCTGAACTGGTGAGACTGCTTGGTAAGATGAAGTTCAGAACCAGCTACGGTCAGAACGCCCTGAAACATTCCATTGAAGTAGCGCAGCTTTCGGGCCTGCTGGCAGCAGAAATGGGTCTGGATGTCAGAATGGCAAAGCGTGCAGGGCTGCTGCATGATATCGGTAAAGCGGTCGATCATGAGATGGAAGGATCACACATCCAGCTCGGCGTAGAGCTTTGCAGGAAGTATAAGGAAGGACCGGTGGTTATTAACGCGGTGGAATCCCATCATGGCGACGTGGAAGCACAGACGCTGATTGCATGTCTGGTACAGGCGGCTGATACGATTTCCGCGGCGAGACCGGGCGCAAGGAGAGAGACATTAGAGACATATACAACAAGACTGAAACAATTAGAAGACATCACAAACAATTTCAAAGGTGTGGACAAATCTTTTGCTATTCAGGCTGGTAGAGAGATTCGTGTAATGGTAGTTCCGGAACAGATCAGCGATTCTGATATGGTACTGCTCGCAAGAGATATCTCCAAACAGATTGAGGCTGAGTTGGAATATCCTGGACAGATCAAGGTCAATGTGATTCGAGAGAGCCGTGTCATAGACTATGCCAAATAGTACAAAACCCCGTAGATTTTACTCTGCGGGGTTTTTCAGCGCATATGGACAGGTACTTATTTAACATTTTTACCATAAAATGGCCTTAGAAACAATGAAAATTGTCGTATATGCATACTTGTGAAATTGGCATACTTATAGTAGAATAAATATCGGTGTATGATTGTATACAATTATTCAATAGCATGATTACAAGGATGCAGGAGGGTACTATGAAAGCGTACAATGTGATGACCAGAAAAGAACTCATGGCGCAGAAGGCGGAACTTGAAAGACAGTATGCCGAGGCGAAGGGAAAGGGACTGCAGCTTGATATGTCCAGGGGAAAACCGGAACCGGCACAGCTCGATATGGGAATGGGTCTGCTGGATGTGCTCAATTCCGGTTCAGATATGAAGTCCATGGAAGGCATAGATACGAGAAACTACGGCCTGATGGACGGCATCACAGAGGCAAAGCATCTGATGGCAGATGTCATGGGAGTTTCGGCGGAGAGTGTGATTGTTTTTGGAAATTCCAGCCTTTCCATTATGTACGATATGGTTTCCCGGTCTGTTACCCACGGGGTGATGGGAGCTACCCCCTGGTGTAAACTTGATAAAGTAAAGTTTTTATGCCCCGTTCCGGGTTATGACAGACATTTTGCGATCACCCAGCATTTTGGAATCGAGATGATTCCGATTCCCATGACAGCAGAGGGGCCGGATATGGATCTGGTGGAGAAATATGTGTCAAACGATGCAGCGGTGAAGGGAATCTGGTGTGTGCCCAAGTATTCCAATCCGCAGGGCATTACCTATTCCGACGAGACAGTCAGACGGTTTGCAGCGCTTAGACCGGCGGCGGAGGACTTCCGTATTTACTGGGATAACGCTTACGCGATACACCATCTGTATGAGGATAAGCAGGATACGCTTTTGGAGATTTTGAGCGAATGTGAGAAGGCGGGCAGCCCGGATATGGTTTATGAATTCTGCTCTACCTCCAAGATCACTTTCTCCGGCGCAGGCATAGCGGCGATGGCGGCTTCCCCGGCTAATCTGGCGGATATAAAAAAGACTCTGACGCTGCGGACAATCGGATATGACAAGGTAAACCAGCTTCGCCATGCCAGATATTTTAAGAATCTGGAGGGGATGCTTTCCCATATGAAGAAACATGCGGATATCATCAGACCCAAGTTCGAGGCAGTGCTCTCGGTTCTGGAGCAGGAGCTCGGTGGTCTGGGGATCGGCGAGTGGACGAAACCGCTTGGCGGCTATTTCATTTCCTTTGAGGCGATGGAAGGCTGCGCAAAAGAGATCGTGGCAAAATGTAAGGAGCTGGGTGTGGTCCTGACAGGCGCAGGCGCGACCTTCCCGTACGGCAAAGACCCGAAAGACAGCAATATCCGAATTGCGCCCACTTATCCGACGGCGGAAGAGATGGCGCAGGCTACAGATGTGTTCGTACTCTGCGTAAAGCTAGTCAGCGTGGAGAAGCTGCTGCAGGAGGCGGTTGCCGAGACGGCTTGAAGGGAAGCGGGAAGACAGCCCGTTTAGCGAGAGATTTGGGAGCAAAAAAGTGTAATTGTTTGAGAAGAGGGTACAGATAAAATGGCGGACAATCATTACGAGCGTTTAGGCAGGGAATTGATTCACAAGGGTGCGATCATTGATTATTATCAGGACACGATCCGTGTGGAAAACGGCAATGTAGTCAAGTGGGACCTGATAGACCATAAGGGCGCGGCGGCTGTTGTGGCGGTAAAGGATGACGGGAAACTTCTCATGGTGAGACAGTACCGAAACGCGCTGGACAGGGAGACGCTTGAGATCCCGGCGGGCGGTTTAAACAGTGTGGACGAACCGACGAAAGAAGCGGCGGCCAGAGAACTGGAGGAGGAAACCGGCTATGTGGCGGGGAAGCTGGAGCTTCTGCTGACACTGCGGACGACAGTTGCCTTCTGCAATGAAAAGATAGACGTGTATCTGGCGACCGACTTAAAGCCCGGCAGCCAGCATCTGGATGAAGACGAATTTTTGAATGTGGAGAGCCATGATCTTGACGAACTGGTGCAGATGATCTACGACTGTAAAATTCAGGACGGAAAGACGGTGTCCGCGGTTCTTGCATATAAGGAAAAGTACGGCAGATAACAGTGTGAAACATAGATACTGTCATGCCTCGCCCTTTTGGGACATATACTGTCCTATAGAAGCTTGGAAGAGGCGGTGCGGTCTTGCGCAGACAGTTTGGGATCAAAAACGGCTATTATATGGCATACCTGTTTATGATTGGTCTTTTTATAGGCATACTGCTTGTCAATCTGGGACATGAAACCTGGATCAAAAACGGCAGCCTGTTAGGGACGGAGATGATGAACAGACTGAAAAGCAGCAGACCGGCAGGAGAGGGACTTGTGGGATATGTCCTCAGGCACCGGCTCTTTACCGGCTGCCTTTTATGTCTGGTTTCCACGACCCTGATCGGTATGCCGTTTCTTTGCGCCTATATCTGTTATATGGGGCTTTCGGCAGGCTGTCTTTTGTCTGTGGCGGTAGTCCGCTATGGGATCAGGGGGCTTTTGTTTATGGCGGCTGTCCTGTTTCCGCAGGCCCTCCTGCTTGTGCCTGCTTATATTCTGCTTTTTTTGTGGGCGGCGGATTTAAACCGAACACTCTACGCGAGGGGGACGCAGCTGGAAGGATATGAGCGCTATAGCAGCCGCTTTTATCTGAAAAAGGGTGCGCAGATTCTCAGTATTATGACAGTTGTCATAATGGGGTGCCTGTTGGAGAGTTATGTCAATCCCAGCATTCTACATTTTGTTCTGAAAATCTTCTAAAAAAATTTTTTTATTCTATTTTTCAAGATGTAGTAGACATAAAATCATATATGGACGATATGTTGTGCTTAAGGGAAAAAAGGGCGCAAATGCCCGTAAATTCAAGAAAAATTCCATTTGCTTTTCTAAAAAAATCTGATTATAATGGTACTCAGACAGTGATTTGATTTACATAAAGAGAACGCACAGGGAAGGGCCTCCAAGTAAATGGAAAAAGAAATTGGTGCATTTATCACGTATTTACATAATGTGAAGAATACCTCCGGAAATACGGAGATGTCTTACAGAAGGGATCTGGAGAAGGTATCGCATTTTATGGAAGCGCGCGGTATCCATGAGGCGAAGGATATGACAGCGCAGGATCTGACTGACTATGTGAAGTATTTGGAGGACAGTAAGTTTGCGGCGGCTACGGTATCGCGCAATATTGCATCCCTGAAGGCATTTTATCACTATATGGTGCAGGAGGGATTAGTGGAGGAAGACATTTCCGATAAACTCAAAGCGCCTAAGATCGAGAAGAAGGCGCCGGAAATCATGTCGCCGGACGAGGTAGTGCGACTCCTTGAGCAGCCCTCGGGGGACAGCCCGAAAGAAATTCGGGACAAGGCCATGTTAGAACTGCTCTACGCTACGGGAATCCGTGTGACAGAGTTGATTACGCTCAACATTTCCGATGTGAATATGCAGATGAGCTTTATTCTCTGCCGTGACCGCAATAAGGAGAGGATCATTCCCTTCGGTGCGGCGGCCAAGAACGCACTGGCCAGATATCTGGATGGCACAAGGGAAGAAATGCTTGAAAATAAGAAGTCTGAGGTGCTGTTCGCGAACTGTTCGGGACAGCCCATGAGCAGACAGGGGTTTTGGAAACTGATTAAGCATTATGCGAAGAAGGCGGATATACAGGCGGATATCACGCCGCACACGCTGCGGCATTCCTTCGCGGCCCATCTGGTGGAGAACGGCGCGGACCTTCGGAGCGTGCAGGAGATGCTGGGGCACTCCGATATTTCCACCACACAGATTTACGCGAATTTAAATCATAATCATATCAGGGAAGTGTACGCGAAGGCGCATCCGCGCGGCTGACGCACAGATCTGAGATTTCATAGATATGTTTATAAGGCATGGGACTGTTTCATAGAAACACCCCGTGCTTTTTTTGCGCGTATGAGCAGAGTCAGAAGAAATCCGAAGAATGTGCCATGCCTGCATGAGCACATGCGGCGGATGTCTTATGACGAGCAACGCGAACGAGAAATGCGGAGCATTTCGAGTCTGCTCATAGGAAAAGGCAGAGACAGAAGAAATCCGAAGAATGTGCCATGCTTGCATATTTCCGATATCTGAAATATACTATTGGTGGGAGGGGCTGTATATGGAATATGTAACTGCTGTTGAAATTTCTAAACTTTGGAATATATCAAGCCGCATGGCTGCGTATTACTGTGAGGGTGGCAGGATTCCCGATGCGGTCAAAAAGGGCAAAGTATGGCTGATACCAGCCAACGCGGAGAAACCTGCTGACAGGCGTTTCACAAAACAAAAAGTAAAAAATAGAAACAAGATACAGGGCGTGCCATATGATGGGGAAGATTTTGTCGGTGACGCCATATATCACACCAGTGATGTCTGTCATAATCTTGGATCGACGAGAGAAACCTTGCGTTATTATGAGGAGATTGGCCTGATTGCCCCCAAGAGGAGTAAAGGCAGTCAGTATCGTGCATTTGACCTTTATGATATATCAAGGCTTCTGGCGATTGACTTTTTGAGGAAAAGAGGTTTTAGCGCCGCTGAAATCAGAGACCTGCAGGAGACGGAGGAAACGGATGAATACAGCAAAGCCATACAGGAGAAGATAAATGACCTGCATGAAAGGATGGATGATTTAAATGAGACATTGGATAAGTTGCAGAAAGCCCAAAATTTTCTTACTGCATTGGAACATCCCTTGGAATTTACGGTCAGAGAAATGCCGCCTTACTATATTCAGGAAAGGCTCGATTCAGCGATGTCCTTTATCGAATACAAAGATAAAGTGCTAAGTGGCGTAAATACAATAAAAGAAGATATTCTATCAAATATGGTCCGTGCCATGACTTTTGACGAAAACGGCTATCTGTCCTCAGAAGTGTATGTCGTAAAACCGGGCGGGACGGGAAAGCAGTCAAGGAAGGAAACACTCCTTGATTATGGAAAATGTCTCTATACGACTTTTGCTGTCGATATCGACGATATATCTGTTCCCAAAAGGATGTTTACAATATGCAATGAGTGGGCGAAGCAGCATCATGCTGCTTTTCGGGGAGTCGTGTACATCTTTATCCGATTCGTTATGCTGCAGGGGCGTAAGGAACAGTACTGCCATGAAATGTGGGCGCCTCTGCGGGAATAAAAGGATTCCTGTTTTCGGTTGACATGGGGGCCGGCACCAGTCTTATACTCTGTATCAGACCGTTTTTCATTGCGATGAAATGGCGACGGTTTGAATCGTTTAGGAAGAATACGAAAAGGGAGGGAGAGTATGAGTCTGCTGCTTATCAATACTTTGGAAGAAAATGACCCCGCAGCGCAGGGCGCCATCCGTGTGCTGACAGCCAAAACGCCTTCGATTACCGTTTTTCACACCGTTAAAATGAAAATTTCCCCATGTATCGGGTGTAATGCCTGCTGGCTGAAGACGCCGGGCGTCTGTTCGGTGAAAGATGACTATGAGCAGATTTTGATAGCCTATCTGCAGCATGATGCGACAGTTATCATTACGGACACCTCGTTGGGCTTTATCCGCTATAGGGCTAAGAATATTGTTGACCGCATGCTGCCGCTTGCCACCATGTATACCTGTATTGTAGATGGGCAGATGCGGCATGTGCCGCGGTATGAAAAGAAGTACCGGCTGGGGATTGTATATTCGGGTACGGCGGATGTGTCGTATATGGAGCAATGGCTGGAACGGGTTGCCTTGAACTTTGACGGAATCAGTATGGGGGTATACCCTGTCGAAAGATGTGAGGAGGTATCGTTATGCATTTGACCGTCATCAGCGGCGCCACACGTTCACAGACAAAAAGCAATACCGCAAAAATTATCGCCGCTTTCTGTAACGGTTTTCAGACAGGCAGCAATACCGTTGAAGTATGGTATCTCTCGGACAGAAAACAGTGGGATAAGGCGCGAAACGCTTTTTGGAATAACAGGGATATTCTTTTTGCCCTGCCCCTCTATGTGGAAAATGTACCGGGCATCATGCTTGAATTTTTGGAAAGTTTGTCTCCGAAAATAGAACCGGGTACAAGATTGTCCTTTCTCGTGCAGGGAGGGTTCCCGGAAGCATCCCAAAGCAGGTGCTGTGAAAAGTTTCTGAAAACCCTGCCGGATCAATTAGGATGCGTGTATGGAGGAACTTTCATCAGGGGAGGTATGTTTGGCATCGGGCTGCTAGGGAAGAAGATTGGGGCAAAAATGGTTGCGCCCTTTGTGGATGTCGGACATTTATTTGGACAATACGGGTATTTTGACGCGGAAATCATCTCCCGGTTTGCCAGCCCCGAGTATTTATCAGAAAAGCAGCTTCGGAGTTTTCAGGGATTTGGGAAATACACGCAAAAATGGTCTGTGAACTGGGTTGCAAAATGGCTTGGCTGTAAGGGGAAACTGGATGAGAGACCCTACAGATAGCGTCCTTCTTCCGGCAGGGTGATTTTTCTGCAGCGCACCAGCCCACCCCTACATATATTGGTACTTCCCACGTTTCGCAAAAAGGAAGGCCGCGGAGAGTACGCAGGCGAACACCTCAGCCACCGTGATTGCCCACCAGATGCCGTCCACATCAAAAAACAGGGGAAGGATCAATACGGCCGCATTCTGGAAAATCAGCGTGCGCATAAAGGAAATCGCCGCCGAAACCGCGCCGTTGTTGAGGGCGGTAAAAAACGAGGAGGCGAAAATATTGAAACCGGCCAGCAGGAACGAAAAGGCAAAGAGCCGGAACGCATGACAGGTCAGCGCGAACAGCTCCGCGTCGTAGCCGACAAATATATGGGAGAGCGGGGCGGCAAGAAGGAAGGCGGCGGCAGTCAGCACAATACTTGCGCAGGCAATCAGCAGAACGCTCTTTTTCAGCATGCTTTTTAGCTCTCCGTGATTTCCGGCGCCGTAGTGGTAGCTGATGATGGGCGCGGCCCCGATGGAGTAACCGATGTAGATGGCGATAAAGATAAACTGCACATACATCAGCACGCCGTATGCCGATACACCGTTTTCGCCGACGTACCGTAAAAGCTGGAAATTATATATCATGCTGACGATGGAAGTAGAAATGTTGTTCATCAGTTCCGAGGAACCGTTGGCGCATGCCTGTAAGATAGGCTTTATTTCCAATTTTGCCCGGGTGAGCCGCAGAAGGCTCGTGTTGGGACGGATAAAATAGAGCAGGGGAAGCAGGCCGCCCACACACTGGCTGGCACCGGTGGCAAGGGCAGCTCCGGCAACGCCCCAGCGGAAGACGCCCACAAAGAGGGCATCCAGAAACATATTGGTCACGCCCGCGCCTATGGTTGCCGCAAGGCCGAGTTTCGGTCTTTCCGCCGCAATCAGAAAGCTCTGGAAAACATTCTGCAGCATGAACGTAGATAGGAAAAAGAACACGATACGCCCGTAAACGACACAGTCCTCCATCATTTCCGGCGTCGCGCCCAGAAACGCAGCCATAGGGCGCGTAAAAACAATACCTACGACAGACAGGACAAGGCCGAGAATCAATGTCAGATAAACCATCATGGAAAAATAGCGGTTCGCCTTTTCCCGGTCGCCGGTGCCGAGCACCAGGGAGACAAGGGCGGTTCCGCCGGTACCGATCATAAATCCCATGCCGCCCAGAATCATGATAAAGGGAAAAATCAGATTGAGGGAGGCAAAGGCGGTCTTGCCGGCAAAGTTGGACACAAAGAAACCGTCCACCACACCGTAGATGGAGGTAAATACCATCATGACGATGGAGGGGAAGGTAAAGCGCAGCAGTTTATTGTAGGTAAAGTGGTCTGATAATTGGATGGATGTTTTATTCATATTCCGCAATATCGTAGATCAGCCGCTCCGAGTCCTCCCACCCAAGGCAGGGGTCGGTGATGGACTTGCCGTAAATGCCCTCGCCGATTTTCTGGCAGCCCTCCTCGATATAACTCTCGATCATCACGCCTTTTACCATGCGGTGAATGTCGCCGTTTAATTTGCGGCTGTGCATGACTTCCTTGACGATGCGGATCTGCTGTTCATACTTTTTGTCGGAGTTATTGTGGTTTGCGTCGATGACGCATGCCGGATTGACCAGATCGTAATCCTGATACAGCGTATACAGGGTGTTTAAGTCTTCGTAGTGGTAATTGGGGAGGCTCCTGCCGTGCTTGTTCGTGGAACCCCTAAGTACCGCGTGGGCCAGCGGATTACCGCCTGTGCTGACCTCGTATCCCCGGTAAGTGAAGTCGTGGGGATGCTGCGCTGCATAGATGGAGTTGAGCATCACGGAGAGGGTGCCGCTGGTGGGATTTTTCATACCCGCCGGCACGTCGAAACCGCTGACGGTCATGCGGTGCTGCTGGTCCTCCACGGAGCGTGCACCGATGGCGACATAGGAGAGAATGTCCTCCACATAGCCCCAGTTATCGGGGTAGAGCATCTCGTCGGCGGCGGTCAGTCCCGTCTCCTCTATGGCGCGGATGTGCATTTTGCGCATGGCGATCAGGCCGCTCGTAAAATCGGGTTTCTTCTCAGGGTCGGGCTGGCTTACGATGCCTTTATATCCCTCGCCCGTGGTGCGGGGCTTGTTTGTATAGATTCGGGGAATCAGGATCAGCTTGTCCTTCACCTTCTCGTTGACCTTTGCCAATCGGTTTACATAATCACAGACGGCCTCCTCGTTGTCTGCGGAACAGGGACCGATAATCACGATAAATTTCTTGCTCTTTCCTGTGATCACGTCCCGGATTTCGATATCTCTTTCTCTCTTGACCTCCACCAGATGGGCGGGCATGGGAAAACGCTCGCGGATCTCGTCGGGGGTGGGTAATTTGGCTACATATTGAAATGACATAGTTACCTCCCGGCGGAAACGGGCTTACCGTTTCGTCTGTATCGTATTTATATTTTCTCTGGCAAAAACACATATATTATAGTATATTGGGTGGAGAATCGCAAGTAAAAGTGCGCGAAAAGCGGAGCGCCGACACGGTGCAGAGCAGTGTCTGCAGCATCTGGCTGGCGAGCATGCCCCAGAGATATCCCTGTATGCCGTATCGCGGAATGGCAAAGAATACGAACAACAGGCGCAGCAGCAGGCTTGCCACGCTGAAAAGGAAGGTGCGGATGGTTTTGCCGAGTCCGTTCAGGATGCTGTTTAGCATACTGGCAATGTACATGAACGGGCACAGAAAGCTGAGCGTCAAGATAAAGCTGCCCGCCAGTTCCGAGTGAAAGAGCAGACGCCCGGCAAGTCTTCCGAAGAGCAGAAACAGCGCGGTGAAGAAAAAGCCCAGCAGGAGGCAGAGGCGGATCGAGGTAAAGATGGCGCGCCGCACCGCCGTTTTGTTGCCGCCGGCATCCGCCTCGGACACGATAGGAAGAAGCAGTACGGAGACGGAGCCTGTGATGGCAGAGGGAAAAAGAATTAGCGGCAGGCTCATGCCGGTCAGCACGCCGTAGACGCTCAGGGCGTCGGCATTGTTTAAGCCGTATGCCATCAGGCGGTTTGGTATGTAGATCGCTTCCACGCTCTGCAAAAGGTTCAGTACCAGACGGTTGGCTGACAGGGGGACGGCGAGCTGCAAAAGCTGCCCGGTGATGCGCCGGTATATCCCGGCCAGCCCTGCGGCAGAACGGCTGCTATGATAACCGAAAATACCGCGCCGGAGGGAAAATACAGACGTATGTTTTGAACCTGTCGGGAACACCTGATGAGCGCGCGCCAGGATCGCCACCACGGAGACGATCATAGAGGCGCTCTCGCCGATCACAAGCCCTACCACGGCAAAGCTGATGGTGGGCGTAAGCCCGTGTTTCTGGCAGACAAAATAAATCAGGTAGACGCTCCCCACGCGGCAGACCTGTTCCGCAAGCTGGGAAAAAGCGGGAATGCCTGTTTTGCGGATGCCGTAGAAATAGCCGTTGATGCAGGAGTGCACGCTTGCCATGGGGATGGAGAGCGCGATGATGCGCAGAAGCGGCGCCGTCCGCGCTTCCAGCAGGAGGTTTGCCGCGATGGGTTCCGCATACACATAGATGCCGAGCGCGCAGACTGCGGAGAGCGCCATAGCAAGAAGAAAGCCGGTCCAGAGTGTGCGGAAGGAACTTTTGTAATCGTGTGTGCTCGTTTCGCTGGCCACATATTTGGAGATGGCGGTCTGAATGCCGGACACGGTGAGGGAGAAGGACAGGGCGAGTACAGGGGAGATGAGCTGGTAGAGGCCCATGCCCTCCGCGCCGAATACATTGGAGAGAAAAATACGGTAAAAAAAGCCGATGAATCGGCTGACTAATCCGGTTAAAGTCAGGATAACGGTTCCTGTTACCAAAGGATGAGACCATCTTTTAAACGTCATAGAACACCATCTGCGTATGGGATATGGTCTATGTTTATGTTGTAACTATGGAAAATAGAATTTTGTGATCATATATTGTTTGACATAGATAATACTATATAGTATTATATTACATAGGAGGAATGAGGATGGAAACACAGGCGGGCTTTTTGATCACACAGATCAAGCAGATCGGCGGACGGGTGTTTGATAAAATTTTACAGAAAGAAAACATCAGTGAGTTTAACGGGGCGCAGGGCAAGATCCTTTATGTTCTCTGGCAGCACGACCATATCTCGATCATAGAATTGTCGAGGCTGACCGGGCTTGCGAACACGACGCTCACCAGCATGCTTGACAGGATGGAGGCGGCAGGGCTGCTTCGCCGTCTGCCTGACCCAAAGGACAGGCGCAAGAACCTGATCGCGCTGACAGGGAAGGCGGAGAATCTGAAAGAATGCTACGACAAGGTTTCCGTGGAGATGCACGAGGTATATTTCAAAAATTTCAGCTCGGAGGAGATACTTGCGTTTGAGGGGTATCTGCGGCGGGTGCTCGACAATGTGAAGGAGGAATTGTAGCTATGGCGAAGATATCGAGGCAGGAGACCAATGATTTTTGTCCGCAGACGCTGTTTTTATATGGCACATACAAGGAGGACGGGACGCCGGATTTCGGTCTGTTCTGCTGGTTCAGCTACTGTTGGGACAAGACGCTGGGTGTGATGGTGTGCATAGGCGGGGAAAAGCTGACTAAGGACAGGATCAAGGCGGGACATGTCTTTTCGGCAAACCTTGTCACGGAAAAACTGCTCCCCATGGCCGATTATCTCGGAATTAAATCGGGATATGATGCGGATAAAATGAATTTTCAGGCGGACATCGGCAAAGGCGAAGTCCTGAATGTGCCGATCCTGACGGAAAGCCCTGTTAATTTTGAACTGGAAGTGGCGCAGAATATGGTGCTTGACGGCGGCGAGGTGTTTTTGTGCAGGATCAGAAACGTGCTTTATGATGAAGCGCTTACGGATGAAAACAGTTCTGTGGGGGAACGGTTAAAAAGGATTGCGCCCGTCTCAACGACATGCGAGACGTACCTCTCTTATACGGGAGAAGTTCTGGGCGCATGGGGAGAACCGGGGAAAGGGTTCCTGAAAGGCTGACGCAGATTTGTGTCACACTTTTGTAGAAACATTGCGGAATGGAGAGCAGAATGGCGGAAAAAGTGGTAGTGGGCATGTCCGGGGGCGTGGATTCCTCCGTGGCAGCCCTCTTGTTAAAAAGAGCGGGTTACGACGTGGTGGGGGTCACCATGCAGATCTGGCAGGAGGAAACGAAGGAGACGGCGGCGGAGCAGGGCGGGTGCTGCGGCTTTGGCGCGGCGGAGGACGCCAGACGGGTGGCGGAAGTGCTGGACATTCCCCATTATGTGATGAATTTCAGGCGGGAGTTCCGGGAACATGTCATGGATTACTTTGTGGCGGAGTATCTGGCAGGAAGGACCCCCAATCCCTGTATTGCCTGCAACCGCCGCGTGAAGTGGGAGGCAATGCTGCATCGGAGTCTGGAGATTGGGGCGGACTATATCGCCACGGGACATTACGCCGGGATTGTGAAGCTTAAAGACGGCAGATATGCCGTCAGAAATGCGGTCACCGCAAAGAAAGACCAGACTTACGCCCTCTACAGTCTGACACAGGAGCAGCTTGCCCGCACAATGATGCCGGTGGGGGCGTACACGAAGGAGCAGATTAGGCAGCTTGCCGCCGAGGCAGGGCTGCCTGTGGCGAACAAGCCGGACAGCCAGGAAATCTGTTTCATTCCCGACAACGACTATGCCGCCTTTATCGACAGGGAGGCGGGGGAACGTGTGCCGAAACCGGGCAATTTTGTGACGAAGGACGGGGAAGTGCTTGGGCGGCATCTGGGCATCACCCACTACACGGTGGGCCAGCGCAAGGGGTTAAACCTCGCCATGGGACGCCCGGTGTTTGTCACAGAAATCAGACCCGGTACGGACGAGGTGGTGATCGGCGAGGCGGAAGACGTGTTCGGCGACGTGCTGTACTGCGACCGCATAAACTATATGGGGATGGCGGATCTGCCGGAGCCGAGAGAGGTGACTGCAAAAATACGTTATGCCCACGCGGGGGAGAGATGCCTGATCGAAAAGGCGGGCGAAGACCAGATCCGCGTGACATTCAAAAAGCCCGTCCGTGCGATCACGCCGGGACAGGCTGTGGTATTTTACGAGGATGACTACGTGCTTGGCGGGGGGACTATTATGTAAACCTAATTCGTTTAAGCGGGGGAGTTTGCAGCGTTCCCTCTGGCGAGTGCGCCGCCGCTTAATTTTTTCATGGATTGTTTGTTCTCATACATCCTGTCATCCGCGATCTGATATATTTTTTCTATATTATATTCTTTCGGGCTGCAGGAGGCGTAGCCAAAGGCGATGGACAGATGCAGATCCGGGAGTTCCACGTTTTTTTGCGCAATATTGTCCTGAAACTCTCCTATCATGGCAGAGATTTCTTCGGAATTGTTGGTTTCTGCGATAGCGATAAATTCATCGCCGCCCATCCGCGCGACGATGCCGTGGGGCTCAAAAGCGTTGACGATGACATCGGCGGCGCTTCTGATCAGGATATCGCCCTGTGCGTGGCCGAAAGTATCGTTGGTGGTTTTCAGATTGTTCAGGTCGAAACAGAAAACCGTATAGTCTAAATTTTCTATCTCCCTGACACGGGACATATATTCCATACAGTAACGGCGGTTGTGAATCTGCGTCAGCTCGTCCGTGTAAGCGCTTTTGATCAGAAAATCCCGCTCTTTCTCCTGCATCATTTTCTGGGTGATGTCGAGATAGAACGAAATCAGGAGCATGGCGATAAAGATGACAAGCCCCACGGAGGCGATGCCCTTTGTGGAAGAGATGGCGACGCCGAGATACCTGTTAAAGTAATAGAATACCAGATCGTAGCCTACACAGCCGGAGAGCACCAGCATGCCGATCAGAAACAGCCTGTGGATAAGCTGCCGGCTGATGCGAAGATTCATAAATTCTATGATAACGGAAAAGATCAGGTGGCACAAAATGAGTATCTGCATATATTTCAGCGTGGCGGCACAGTGTACCAGATCCACGGCATGAAGCCCCAAAAAGACGGATGTGGCCAGGAGCTGTACCGCTAGGAGCGCCCGGTATACCGTGGATATCAGGGGGCGGTTTAAGGCAAGCACGTCCTCGCGCATATAGATGACTAGCGGAATGGGCGCAAGATACAGTGTCAGATATTCCAACAGGCTGATCGTATAGAGCGGCATGGAGAAAATCACAAGTACATTGTAGTAGCACAGCGTCCACAGCCCGATGCAGACGGAGAAGAGGGAAATGCATAAAATGCGGGAAAACTTCGTGGAAAACAGCATGGCAAGGAATGTGATGCAGCAGGTGACAAGACCGAAAATAGTCAGAAAGCAGCCGAGAAACAGAGGTATCCTGTTTTCGGTAAGGATGATGCGGTAAAAGTTTTTCCATTCATAAATGCGGATCGGTTCGAAGTGTGAGAACGCCTTATCCTCCGTCACGGTGTACTGCAGCGTCAGCGTCTTTGACGCGTAGTTGTCTGGAAGATCGACAGGAAGATAGCCGCTGCCGACCGTTTTGTTCCGTTCCATCCGATCCCAGCCGTACTGGTGAATCGCCTCCCCGTCGATTAAGACGGTAACGGCGGCCTGTTTGATCTGCAGGACAAGCGCATGCCCGGTACAGTCTGTGTCCGCCGCGAAAGTCCTCTCCATGGTGATGGTATCGCCTTTGTTTGCCGGAGCGAAGCGAAACGTGTCCAGAGAGACATTTTGCCAGACGTCGCCGTTGATGGTAATGTCCCATGCGTCGTTCAGGGTAAGGTAGCGCGAGATGGCGGAATACTCACTGGAAAACAGCCCGTCGATAAAGCGTGCAGTGAAATATACGCTAAACAGCGCATAGACGATGAGCGCTGCCTTTATAACGGTTTTACGGGTCGGTTTTTTCCTTATTTTCATGGCAAATTCCTCGGCTGGTGTTTCTCACGGTTTACAATTTGTGGAAAGACGGCGTCCTCTTTTCGTAGGTCGCATAGTAGCGAAAACCGCAGTCTTTCAAAATTTCGGCGGCGCGGTCAAAGGCATGGGCGATCTGCCCGGGGGTGTGGGCGTCGCTTCCTGCGGTGATAATTTCGCCGCCAAGCGCGCGGTAACGTTTCAGGATGCCGATGCAGGGATTGGGTTCCCGCATACCCTTTGCGAGAGCGGAGGTGTTGATCTCGATCCCCTTTTCCATGTCAATCAGTTTGGATAAAATCTGGTCAAATATATTTCGGTACATCTCGTAGGAGTATCCCTGATCTTTCGTCGGGCCGTAACGCACCACGTAGTCCAGATGCCCATATACGTCAAAGTTGCTGTAAACCTTCAGATTCTCCAGTATAGACTCGAAATATTCCCGGTAAGCCTCCTCCTGCGGGCGTCCCTCATAAAAAGCGGGGTAATAGGGGTCTTTTCCATGACAAATGTGGGAGGAGGCGATAATGAAGTCGTATTCGTGTTCCCTGGCAAACGCCGCGTTCCTTTTGGAGAGATGGGGCTGCAGTCCCAGTTCCACGCCGAAAAGGAGGGTGATTTTATCCCTGTATTTTTCACAAAGTCCCAGGAAATCGTAGAGATAGGCGTCCGGGTTTACCTCGAAAAACCCGTCAGTCTCGCGCTCGGTCACGGGATAGTCAAAGTCGTTGTGTTCCGTAAAGCACATTTGGGTAAGGCCCAGTTCGATTCCACGAAGGACCATCTGTTCCATGGGTGTGTCGGAATCCCCCGAAAAGGAGGAATGTAAGTGAAAATCGGCTGTGATTGGCATGGGAAACTCCTTTCCGTGTAAGCGGAAAATGCTTTTGTCGATGATATTTTAAGTATAGTTGATGTTAAAAAAAATTACAAACGTTTTTATAGGGCAGATGTGCGGCGGTATTCTTTTTGACTTCTGGATTTTGCCGGGTGTATAATCATAAAGAATACGGGTATTTTGTGGCTTTTGAAATGAGAGAAGACAGGGGAGGCGTATCATGGCGATCATTGGAATTGATCTGGGAACGACAAACAGTCTGGCATGTGTCTGTCAGGATGGCAGGGCGGTTTTGATTCCCAATTCTTTAGGACAAAATCTGACGCCCAGTGTGGTCAGCGTGGATGAAAACGGGCAAATATGCGTGGGAGCCGTGGCAAAAGAGCGGCTCATTTCCCACCCGGAGGCGTCGGCGTCTTCTTTCAAACGCTACATGGGGACGAACAAGGTGTTTACACTGGCGGGAAATTCTTTTACACCGCAGGAGCTTTCCTCCTTTGTCCTGCGGCAGCTTAAGGAGGACGCGGAGCGGTTTCTGGGGGAAGAGGTGACGGAGGCTGTCATCAGCGTTCCGGCTTATTTTAACGACAATCAGAGATATGCGACCAAGGAGGCGGGAAGACTGGCGGGTATCCATGTGGAACGGCTTGTCAACGAGCCTTCCGCCGCCGCGCTGACAGCCAGCCGGATCAGCGGGGAGGAGGAAGGGTCTTATCTCGTCTTTGACTTTGGCGGCGGGACGCTTGACGTGTCCGTGGTGGACTATTTTGACAACGTGATAGAGATTGTTGCCGTAAGCGGCGATAACCGCCTGGGCGGCGACGATTTTGACGAGGCGATTGCGCGCAGTTTCTGTGCCCACCACCACATAGAGTATGACAGTTTGGAAAGGCAGAAGAAAGCGTCGCTTCTGAGGCTTTCCGAGAAGTGCAAACAGGAACTGACCCGTCAGGACGAGACAGAGCTTGTGTGGGAGGCGGAGGATAAACGGATGCCGCTTAACAATCTTGTGCTGGCCGGGCTTGGCCAGAACCTATTTGACCGAATTAGTCAAGTGATTGATACGGCGCTTAGGGACAGCGCACGGACGATGGATGAAATCGACGAGATCGTCCTGGTGGGCGGCTCTTCCAAAATGCCGGTGATCTCCCTCTATCTGCAGACGCAGCTGAAAAGGAAGCCGAACATGGTCGCCTCCCCGGATGAGGTGGTCGCCATGGGGGTGGGCATTTATGCCGGGATCAAAGAGCGAAAGCAGGATATCCGCGATCTGGTGCTGACAGATATCTGTCCTTTTACGCTTGGCGTCAATGTGGTAAATTATATGGATAACGACAATCCGATTATGTCCCCGGTGATTGAGCGAAACAGCGTGCTTCCCTGCTCCAGGACGGACTGGTATACAAATTCCTGCGACAATCAGACGAGAATCGTCGTGGGCATCTATCAGGGGGAGGCGTTTTACTGCAACGATAATCTGAAGCTGGGCGCCATCGAGATGGATATCCAGCCGGTCAAAGAAGGGCGGACGCGTCTGAAAGTGTGTTTTACATACGACATCAACGGTATTCTGGAAGTGGAGGTCACGGACTGCACGAATCCCGGGGTGGAGCGGGCGAAGAGAAAAGTGCTGACAAGCGAGAACCTGAGACTGTCGGAGGAGGAAATAGAACGCCGGCTGGCGGAGCTTAGGACCTATAAACTGATGCCCCGCGGCGGTATCCGGGCGAAAATGGTGATGGCGCGAGGAGAGCGGCTGTATTCCCAGACGCTTGGCCATAGACGTCAGGAAGTTGCCATGATGCTGGGACAGATTCAACAGGCCATCGCAAGCGGGGACGACAGGCGGATTAACGAGTGCCTGCGGCTGGCGGAGGAATTTTTCGATGGGCTGGAATAGCAAAATTATGGGGGTTATAAGGGCAGATGGAAGCAGACAGGCGTGTGGACGCGTTTATCCGATACTGGGATGCTTATAAAAAATCCCATGAAAGACCGGGAACACTTGACTGGTGGAGGGGGTATCTTCTCTCGGAGGAGTTTCAGGATATCCGTTTTCATCCGCGGGTGGTACATCTGCTTGCGGGAGAAAGGGCATGGAGATGTTTGCGGCATGATTTCTTTCACAGGGATTATATGACGGATGAGATCAAGGGTCTCCTGTGGGAGGCGTATGGATTTTGGGAAGACGATAAGAAGGCATACATGGGCGCGTATCAGGGTGAAGTGCACAAACTGTGGGTATATCTGCACCCGAAACGTGTCAGGCGGCGGATGCAGGAGAGGACAAAGCGCATAGTCAAAGCAGCGGCGATCATTCTGATTCTGCTTGTCAGCATTTGTGGCGCCTGTATGATGAACGACGGGAGAGCGCTGGTTCCGATTGTGGCTGCGCTGTTATACTATGCAAGAAATCTGTTGGAGGACAAAGCATGAATATCTGGAAGATACTCGGTATAGAGCCGACTACCGACAAAAAGGCCATCAGAAAAGCTTATGCGGCGAAAACAAAGGAGATTCACCCGGAGGATGCGCCGGAGGAGTTTAAACAGCTGCACGAGGCGTATCAGGCGGCGCTCGGGTATTCGGATTACGTCAGACAGGTAGAGCAGTCCGGCGGCAGCGTTACATCATTTTATAAAACGGAAGAAAGTGCGCCGGAGGGTGAGGACGGGGACAAAGAAGAGCGGGCGCCGGCGGGTGCCGGGGAAAGCGCAGGGGGAATAGAAACAGCACACACCGGGGAGGGCGAAGGGGATGCCGGGACAGAGCACCCTGACGAAACCGCGGCGGAGCCCGGGCGGGAAAATCTGCGTGCTTATTTTGAGGAGAGTCAGGAGAAACACGGGCAGCAGGTTGCCGCGTTTTTGAACTACTGGAAAGAGTTTCAGGGTCCCTACCACGATCCGGAGGCAATGGACTGGTGGAAAAAATATCTCTCTTCTGAGGAATTTCAGAACATCCGTTACCATTCACAGGTAGTGGAGACACTGGCGGATGAGATCGACGATAAATGTTTTTACGGCATTGATGAGGTGAAAATGCTTTTCTGGGAAGCCTACGGCTTTCAGGGAGACGAGGAGAACGCGTACCAGGGTGACAGACAGCGGCTCTATAGAAGTCTGCATACGGCGTATGCGAAACAGCAAAGGGAGATACAGTATGAACAGAAATGGGCAAAGAATGATAAAATCCTCCGTATTTTTATTGGTATTGCGGTGGCGGCTCTTCTGGTAATCTGTATTCTGATTCCCGTGACGATTCACAGGCAGAGGGAAAACGGGCGACAGTTTCTGATTGACTATATGGCGAAAAAATATGCGGAAACGTCGTTTTCCGAGCCGGAGCGGATTGACAAGGAGGATGACGGCAGCATCGTCTATGCGCTGCGATCTTCGGCGCACCCCGAACTGCCCGTTACCGCGAAGGTGGAAATCGGCTATGTGGAGGGAAAGAGGGTATATCTTGTAAAAGAAGATTACGGACAGATGCTTTTTGAGTACTACGCCGCGCAGTATGGTCTGGAGGGTTGTCTGGTGAGTTATTCGGGCGGCATTTACGACGACCAGGAAATCATAGAATACGCGACGCTTCTCTATTCGGATATGGAGGAGATAGACGCTTTCTGCGAGAGTGCGGTAAAGATGTTCAGGGAGCAGGAGGAGCTGCGGGTCATTGATGAGGTGGCTGTCTGCACGGAGTCCGTGTTGTTCCCGCAAATCCTTTTATACGGCAGCGTGCCGGGATTTTCCTTCGGGGAAGAGCAGACATATGATCTGCGGACTGTGGAGGCAAAAGAGCTTTCCAGGGAGCTGAAGGACGCGTACATGTGCTACATGTTCCAGTTTGAAGCATGGAATATCACCAAAGAACAGTACCGGGAGTGGGGAGAGGCATATGAAAAACGAAGCGGGGAATGGGAGAACGAGAACGGGGAGTGGCATGAGGAGTACGACCCGGACACGAAAGAGCTGCTCTGCAGGTTCTTTATCCCGACCTACAACTGGCGGGACGGGTATTATTACAGCGGAAAGATCAATATGTCGATGTACGCCCGTATGATAACCGTGGGAAACGCGTACTATTTCCTGCGGGACCGGGGCGCGGATCTGACGGTAAATGATGACGGCAGCGGCTTCTATGTAACGTTTTTCGGAAACATTACCGACTTCGGGAACGAGCCGTCGGTGGAATTTTATGAGTTGCGGAATTGTTACTAAATTTTTTGCGATTTTTTCCCAACTATTTTTGATTTACGTCTTGAATTTTTGGGACAAATTGGGTAAAATATAGTCGTTGACAAAATTTTGTCAATCTTATCCAATTTGATTGGCGAAATTATATAGCAAAGTAACAAAAAATCAAGATTCAGGAGGAACGAAAAATGGCAGTAAGAGTAGCGATTAATGGTTTTGGCCGTATCGGTCGTCTGGCGTTCAGACAGATGTTCGGAGCAGAGGGTTATGAGGTTGTAGCAATCAACGATCTGACAAGCCCCAAGATGCTTGCACACCTGTTAAAGTACGATTCTTCCCAGGGTAAATACGCTCTGGCTGATACCGTATCCGCAGGCGAGGATTCCATCACGGTTGATGGTAAGACATTAAAGATCTACAAAGAGCCCGATGCAAACAACTGCCCTTGGGGTGAGCTCAAGGTTGACGTTGTTCTGGAGTGCTCCGGCTTCTACACCAGCAAAGAGAAGGCTCAGGCCCATATCAATGCAGGCGCAAGAAAGGTTGTTATCTCTGCTCCCGCAGGAAACGATCTTCCGACCATCGTATACAATGTAAACCACGAGACACTGAAGGCTGATGATACCATCATCTCCGCGGCATCCTGCACGACGAACTGTCTGGCTCCCATGGCTAAGGCACTCAACGACCTGGCTACCATCAAGTCCGGTATCATGAGCACCATCCACGCTTACACAGGCGATCAGATGATCCTTGACGGTCCTCAGAGAAAGGGTGACCTGAGAAGATCCCGCGCAGGCGCAGTGAACATCGTTCCCAACAGCACAGGCGCAGCTAAGGCTATCGGTCTTGTTATCCCTGAGCTGAACGGCAAGCTGATCGGTTCCGCACAGCGTGTACCTACCCCTACAGGTTCCACCACCATTCTGGTTGCAACCGTAGAGAAGTCCGTTACCAAGGAAGAGATCAACGCAGCTATGAAGGCAGCGGCTACCGAGTCCTTCGGCTACAACGAGGATGAGATCGTTTCTTCCGATATCGTAGGCAGCACCTATGGTTCCATCTTCGATGCTACCCAGACCATGGTTGGCGAAGACAATCTGGTTCAGGTTGTTTCCTGGTATGACAATGAGAACAGCTACACCTCTCAGATGGTTCGTACCATCAAGTACTTCTCTGAGTTAAACTAAGGCGATAAGAATTAGTAGGTTTGAAAAGTACAAACCTGTGCTCAGTGAAATATAGTTAACAAATCAAAGAGGCTCGGCCGCTGGGCCGGGTCTCTTTTTTACATGTGTGCGGGAGCGCATGTGAATCAAATTATAAAAGGAGGATATACAAATGTCTTTAAACAAGAAATCAGTAGATGACATCAATGTGAAGGGCAAACGCGTTCTGGTAAGATGCGACTTTAACGTGCCCTTAAAGGAAGGCAAGATCACGGACGAGACCCGTATCGTGGCGGCTCTTCCCACCATCAAGAAGCTCCTCGCTGACGGCGGCAAGGTGATCCTTTGCTCCCACCTCGGCAAGGTGAAAAACGGTCCCAACGAGGGTGAGTCTTTAGCGCCTGTGGCGGAGAGACTTTCCGAGAAGCTCGGCAAGCCCGTTAATTTCGTAAAAGACGACAACGTGACCGGCGAGGCTGCTACGGCTGCTGTTGAGGCTATGAATGAGGGCGATGTGGTTCTCTTACAGAATACCCGTTTCCGCGGCAAGGAGGAGACCAAGCCGAAGGAGGCAGGAGAGGCTTTCGCGAAGGAGCTGGCTGATCTGGCTGACGTTTATGTGTGTGACGCTTTCGGTTCCGCGCACAGAGCGCACGCTTCCGTTGCGGTTGTCACCAAGTATATCACGGAGAAGGGCGGCGAGAACGCTGTCGGATATCTGATGCAGAAGGAGATCGACTTCCTCGGCAACGCTGTGGAGAATCCGGTAAGACCTTTTGTGGCGATCCTTGGCGGCGCGAAAGTTGCGGATAAGTTAAACGTAATCAACAACCTGCTTGAGAAGTGCGATACCCTGATTATCGGCGGCGGTATGGCGTTCACTTTCTTAAAGGCGAAGGGCTATGAGATCGGTAACTCTCTCGTAGACGACGAGAAGCTCGACTACTGCAAAGAGATGATGGAGAAGGCTGAGAAGCTCGGCAAACAGCTCTTACTGCCCATCGACACCGGCGTTGCTTCCGGGTTCCCGAACCCCATCGACGCGCCTATTGATGTAGAGTATGTGGATTCCGACCAGATTCCGGCTGACAAGGAAGGCCTTGACATCGGACCTAAGACACAGGAACTTTTCGCGAATGCGGTGAAGAGCGCGAAGACCGTTGTATGGAACGGACCTATGGGCGTATTTGAGAACCCTACTCTGGCAAAGGGCACCATCGCTGTTGCGAAGGCTCTGGCTGAGACGGATGCTACCACCATTATCGGCGGCGGCGATTCCGCAGCGGCATGCAACCAGCTTGGCTTCGCAGACAAGATGTCCCACATCTCCACAGGCGGCGGCGCTTCCCTGGAATTCTTAGAGGGTAAGGAATTGCCGGGTGTGGTAGCGGCTGATGATAAGTAATCCATTAAATGAAAAAAGGAGACAATACAATGGCTAGAAGAAGAATTATCGCCGGCAACTGGAAGATGAACATGACTCCCAGTGAGGCTGTTGCGCTCTGCGCGACCTTAAAGGATCTGGTAGTGAACGATGCGGTTGACGTGGTTTACTGCGTGCCCGCGATTGATATCGTGCCTGTGGCTGAGGCTGTCAAAGGCACAAACGTACATGTGGGCGCGGAGAACTTCTATATCGAGGACAAGGGCGCGTACACAGGCGAGATTTCCGCTCCCATGTTGAAGGACGCGGGTGTGGAGTATGTGATTATCGGTCACTCCGAGAGAAGAGAGTACTTCAAGGAGGACGACGCTTTCCTGAACAAGAAAGTGCTTAAGGCTCTGGAGGCAGGTCTTGTGCCGATCCTCTGCTGCGGCGAGTCCTTAGAGCAGAGAGAGATGAACGTGACCATGGACTGGATCAGACTGCAGATCAAGTCCGACCTTGCCGGCGTTACCGCTGACCAGGTGAAGGGCATGGTTATCGCATATGAGCCCATCTGGGCAATCGGAACCGGCAAGACCGCTACTTCCGACCAGGCGCAGGAAGTCTGCAAGGGCATCCGTGACTGCATCGCCCAGATGTACGACGAAGCTACCGCTGAGGCGGTGCGCATCCAGTACGGCGGCTCCATGAATGCAAGCAATGCGGCGGAGCTTCTTGCAAAGCCGGACATCGACGGCGGACTGATCGGCGGCGCGTCCTTAAAGCCTGACTTTGGCCAGATCGTGAACGCGTAAAGAGTTCCGGGAAAACCGGGTAATGAGTTAATGGGATAAAAAGGGTATCGAAGAGCTTGAGGGTTCTTTGATACCCCTTTTTATTCCGTAAGCGCAATGTCAGATCGAAAATGATTGATTTTTCTTGTATGAATGTGTAGAATTAAATTGTATTTTGGCAAAAAAATATCATATTATAATGAACAGGCGGGAGTTGCATATGGGATATCCTACACTTAAAAATTCTGGTGGAAAAAGAATATATGCTGAAAACAGTTTGGAGGCTTTGACGCTGCGGTTTATCAGGGAACGGTGCGAAAACTTACGGTTTGATGATAAAAAGAGCGCGTGTGAGAAACCGGAAGAGAAAACTTTTCTGGGAAGCAGTATTAAAGCAAATCAGATTCCTTATGATATGCAGATGGACATAGACAGATTATGTCTCGAAAATGCGGTTGAGAGATTTTTAAAGTCCGGGAAGAAAGAGGACGCTTTCGATGTTTATTTCTGCTATCTGGAAATGTTTGTGGGCGACTACGACAAAACAAGAAGAATGATAGAGCTTCTTTCTGAGTTCGAGGCAAACGGCAGTGGGCTTTTGATGAAACACCGCGACCATTATTCGCATTCGGTATATGTTTTTGCGCTTGGACTGGCAATTTATGAATCCAATGCAATTTACAGGGATGCGTATCAGAAAAAATACAACCTGACGGATGAGCATCAGGCGGCGTGCCATTATCTGGAATATTGGGGACTTGCCTCCCTTTTTCACGACATAGGCTATCCTTTTGAGTTACCGTTTGAACAGGTGGCGTCTTATTTTGAGGTCGATGGGGATAGAAGGGAGTCGCGTCCTTTTATTGCCTATCAGGCTCTGGAAAGCTATATCAGTATTGAGAAATCAATAACGCCGAGACTGAAAGAAATTTTTTCGGGTCGGGAGTTTACGACGACGAATGAACTTTTTGCCTGTGTGCTGGCAAAAAAGCTGGGAGAAGTGTACGGCTGTGATGAAAATCAGCTGCTTGGATATCTGACAGATAAGCCGACGCAGCCGGACGCATTTAATTATTTTATGGATCATGCGTATTTCAGCGCGACGGTGCTTTTCAGGAAACTTTTTGAGGAAATGGAATGTAAGCTTGTCACGGAACATCTGGATGCGCTGACGGCAATACTGATGCACAACAGTCTGTACAAATTCTGCATCGCAAATCCGACAATGGACCCTGAGAGACCGGGAATGCATGTCTGGTATAAAGGAGAGGGCAATATCCCGTTCCGTGCCGAAGTACATCCTCTGGCTTACATGCTGATGCTGTGTGACGAATTACAGTGCTGGGACCGGACAGCGTATGGAAGAAATTCCAAAAAGGAACTGCATCCCATGGGATGTACCTTTGATTTTTCCGGCAATGCGATAAAGGCAATCTATCTGTTTGATGAGAAGGAAATTTCCAAAGTCAATCAATTTAAGGATGCATATATTGAATGGCTTTCCGAAAGGAAGGGCAAGGCACCGGGGTTAAAGGCATATTCCGGCATGTATATCAAAAACGGCAACGGCGTATCCGGCTTTCAGGAGGATATTGAGAGAATTGTGGATCTGACAGCGATTAAGCTGCGTGTGGAGGTCGGGCTTTCCGACAATGTCCGAAAGGGCAGACAGACTTATTTATCAGACAGCAATTTCCTCAATCTGTATCGTTTTGCACTGATTCTGAATGGCAGATGGAGCAGCGGGGACGCCTGGAAAAAGGCAAAGGACGCCGGGCAGGAGGACAGGTTCCTTGCGGATCAGTCGGTAATTCGGTCTTTTGAAGATTCTTTTAAGAATCTTTCCTTGGAATATAAACTGTCAAATATCAATCAGGCAAAAGCTTTCGCTAAGTATATGAACGAGATCGGATGTTTCTACACGGACAAGCCCGTGGATTTTGAGCTTGTAGATAAATTTACGGAGGAAGACCTGCTGAAAATCGGACTGCTTGAGCACCAGAGATGGCTGCAGGAACATGTGGACATGGGGTGGATATACGGAACGCCCGACGGGGCAGACAGGGAACGGCTCAGACAGCATAAAGATATGATACCCGGTTTTGACGGTGCGCAGGCGGACGTGTCGCTTGAGCAGGCGAAGGAGAATTACGAACGTCTCGACAAGGCGGAACAGGACAAAGATACGGAGCCGATGGAATGTATGCTGGCGATGCTTAAGGTGTTTGACGGGCTGAGGATTTATAGGCTATAGGAGAAAATAGAAATGAACCAAAGGGAAAATGAAGAACGAATGATGAATCCAAAATACAAGGATTTGACGGTTACAAGCTGTGAGAGCGGCGAAGAATACGTTTTCATAAGTTATCGTGGGAGCAGCTGGAAAAAAGTATTGACTAAGATCGTTTATCGTCTTCAGCAGCAATATCATTTAAGAATATATTTTGATAAGAATTTTGCGTCAGAAACAAATGTGTGGATAGAGCAATTTACACGCAATATGGATTCCAAAAACTGCAAAGCTTTTTTGTGCTTCTTTGATGAGGGATATGTAACCAGCTATGCAACACTGCTTGAGCTGATGCATGCCATGAATCCTCAAAGCAAGCTCAGCAAAAGCATCTATGCGATCAATTTCCCGATAGACTGGGATAAGTTAGATGAGTCTGACTATAGCACGGGACTGGGTGTTCCGGAGCCGGATAATCCGGCGTGGGGAAAAGAGTTAAAAAGATTTCAGTATGAGTTCAATCTCCTGAAGAAAAAGAAGGAGTATGAAAATATTGAAGCATACTATGATCCTGAATTTAATCCTAAACTGCGTGCGTGTGACTGTAAAGATATCATGGCGATTCTACAGCCTCAGAACAAGCGTGATTATTCGGATACAGACGAGTTCTACGAGCAATTTATTGTTGAACCATTAAAAAAGGCATGTCCAGGTGTTTTTTCTGATGTTCTGCCTGAAACAAAACAGGATTTAAAGGAGGAAACAGAGCCGGCGAATGGTATTACCGCTCCCATTCCCCTTGGCGGACAGAAAGCAAAGACTGATTCCGAATATCATCCTGCCCCTGCGGTCCATCCGATTTTGCCGGTTTCCGATTCGGCTCCGGGACAGGTGCGCGAGTGGACATACAGTACGAAGAAAGGCGCCAATGCGCATATCCTGTGGGATGGAAGCTCCAGGAACTGTAAAGTTTTAAAAGGAAGTGTGGCGGCGAAGGAATCCGATAAGTTCGCTACATCTGCACCGGCGGCTAAGAAATTGAAAGACCGGCTTGTATCGCAGGGGATACTCAATGGACTTACATTCATTGAGGACTATGACTGCGATAAGATAGCAACCATGATTAATCTGTTGAATGGCGGCTCTGTGAGTATGCCGGCGGAGATCAAAGGAAGAAATTTAGTGCCGGCTGAGGATGGCGGTAATTCTGCGGATGATATTTCTTCAAATGCCGGGACAGATGGGGAGGCGTCCGTCCCGGAATCGGAAACTCTGGCGGAAACGGATAACCAGCCGTCAGGCGAGCATGTCTACATATATAAAAATGCCAGAATAAGGTGCGATCTCAACACTAACGTCTGCACGGTATTGAAAGGAAGTAAAACACAGGGAGAATCTCCCAAATTTGCCACGAACGCGCAGGGGGCAAAGAAGTTAAAAGAGGAATTGAAGCAGAAACGAATCATGGAGAATGACATATTCCTTGAGGACTATACAGATAGCATGGCAAAACTGCTGAATCTGATAAACGGCGGTTCGGTAAGCGCCCCAAAAGAGAAAATGAAATTTATGAGGGAGAGCTGATTTGATTAAGAATCTTGACATAGAAAAGTTGGTCACGGACGCCCGTTTCCAGGATTTAAAGTACAGGCAGGAAAAAACGAATATTTTTACCATTGTAGGGCAGACCCATACGGAACATTGGCATAGTTCTTTTATGAGCTGGCTGTTTGACGCGCATTCTTCCATGAGGCTCGGGCATTTTCCACTGACGAGACTTCTTGTGATGTATATGATCAGGCAGCCTGAATGCGGATTTACCTTGCGGGATATTTATAACTGGAATCTGGGCGCCGTGAAATTCTGCACGGAGAAGGATGCGTCATATGAGGGGAAAAAGCGTTCGATTGACGTATATGGGGAGAGCGAAGAACTGATCATTGTGATAGAGAACAAGGTCAACGCCCATGAAAACTTTAATAAGTCTACGCAGGGGCAGACTTTGGACTATTATCATTATGTGGAAGCCCACAAATCGCCGAAGCAGAGGGCGTTGTATTTTTTCATTACGGCTGATCAGAAACAAACGCCGTATGCCGATATGTATGTCCAGATTTCCTATCAGGAATTATATGACGGCATCATCTCTAAATGCATGGAGCATCCGCAGATATCGGAAGACGGGAAATATTTATTGGAGCAGTACGCCGCCAATTTAAGGGAAACGATACGCAACTCCAATACGCCGATGGCGCTTGTGAATATCGACTTATGCAAAAAAATATACGACGATTATGCGGAAGTGCTGGATGCTGTTTTTGCCAGTGTGGAAAAGACAGAGAACATCGCACAAAGTGAAGAACCGGCGTGTATGGTTTACGAGCATTATCAAAATGTTTTTGATGAAATTTATCTGTCCGTCGAAGAAAAATATGGAAGGACGCCGAAGTCGCAGATACAGCGCCAGATCATAAAATTTACAGAACTCTATCGCAAAGGCGCTGTAAAAGAGGGCATGCGTTTTACGATGAAATATGACGGTGAAATATATTATGCCAGGATTGCGGTCGCGGATAACAGGCTGGATTGCTATCTGCAGGTTCTGGATGAAGAGCAGCAGCCATATAGGGATGAGAAAACGAACCAGATCGTGGGTTTATATGAAAGCTCATCGTCAGCAGGTGTTGATGTGATTAATTTGAGGAGAGAAAAGAAGGGGATACCTGAGCGGATCAGAACACTGAGAGGAACTACCTATTGGGTGAATGAAGAAGGGGACAGTATCAGGGATTTGATGGATAAGTTTATGGGGAAAACGGAATGAAAAATATATGGAAAAAAGCGGCTCCGGCATTTTTCCTTGTTCCGTTTGTGTTGGGAAGTGTTGGGTACATAATAGAAGGGAACCGGGTTACGGATTCTCTCTATGCGGGTTTTTCACTGTATTTTACGAGTATTGTTCTGGATTCCTATAATATCTGGATTGAGATAGCGAGGTGGACCGCGCCGCTTGCGACTGCAACTGCAATATTGCGCATATTTGAAAAGGCGGGGAGAAATATCCTGTGGCGGCTGCAAAGCCGTCTGGGCGATAGCGCAGCGGTTTATACGGATACGGATATACGGATTACATTTGATAATAAAACCAGGGTTTTTTATGCGGGAAGGAATATAAAGCAGACCGCGAAGTCCCATATTATCATGCTGGATTCGGATACGGCATCCCTCAAATTCTACGAAGAAAATAAGGATAAATTAAGGGGCGGATCCGTTTATATCGGTTTGCGGGAGATCGACTACGGTCTGGTCAAAGAGAAAAAGGAAGTGCATTTCTTTGATATAAACGGGGCGGTTTCCCGGTTGCTCTGGGAACACGCCGCGCTTTGGAGAGTGCAGAAGGAAAAGGCATCCGTCGTCATATGGGGCGGCGGGCATCTGGCTGAAAGTATACTAAGCTATGGCCTGTTGACAAACCTTTACTCCAACAGGCAGAAAATAACCTATCATATGGTCGGAAACGAGTCCTTTCAGATCAAGCATCCGCAAATGCCTTTGATGAACCAGGATGAGATCATATTCCATGCAGAAAAAGATTCTGACAGCTGGGATGTTGTTCGGAAGGCTGATATGGTGATAATAGCTGAGAGCGTTTCTGCGGCGCTGCTGCAGGCTATCGCCGTGAATGGCAGGAATGCGCGGATTTATTATTATTCGCAGATGGCAGGGGATGTGGGCGAGAGCCTGCAGCTTACAAATCTAATTCCATTTGGCCGTGACGCGGATATATATACCGATGAGAATATCAGACGGGAAAAACTGGTGGAAGAGGCAAAAAGACAAAATCTGGAGTATGCCGAAAAATACAATGGGGAGGCAGACTGGAATAAACTTGGCGGATTCCTGCAATGGTCAAATATTTCTTCGGCTGATTTTGGACATGTTCTTGCCGGACTCTTAAAGCAGAACCCGGAACTGGATGATGACATCTTAGCCGAACTGGAGCATATCAGGTGGTGCAGGTTTCATTACCTGAATTACTGGACATATGGTGAACCCATGGATGGACGCGACAAAGATCCTGTCTGGCGGATACATAAATGTTTACGGCCTTATCAGGAATTATCATCGGAAAACAAGAGGAAAGACAAAACGGTCGTTGCCAAAATCCGAAAGAGAATGAATCTTACGAAACAGTGGGGAGAAGATTAATGGCAAAAAGCAAGAAACCCGAGAGCTCGCGGCTGAACCTGTTTTATATTTTGCAGATACTCTCCGGCTATTCGGATGAAGAACATCCGATGTCTGCTTCTGAGATCAGGGATAAGGTAAATGAGGAGTTTGGATACCTTTCTTCCACGGGCACGGTTATAAGTCTTGATACGGTAAAACGTACCCTTGAGGAACTGACGGAACGCATTTTTCCGGCAGGGCTTAATTATAATGAATTGCTTTATCGTTATGGATACTGTGTGTCCTGCCTTATGAAAAAGGGTGGGGTGTACAGGACTTATCATGCGGCGGAGGGTTCACAGGCGCCGAAGAAATACTATTATTATGAAAACAGCCTTAAAACCGCGGAACTGCTGACCTTGAAAGACGCCATAGAAACTTACAGCTATTTCAGTGAAGAGGATATTACTGATATTGTGCGGAAACTTGTCAAGCTCAGACCGAAATCTTTCCCGAAGAGTAAATATTTTGATGTGGCGGGAGAGGCGCGGGATGAGGATTCGCTGCTTCTTATGAATATCGAAGAGCTGAACCGTATCATCAACAACAGGAACGGCGCGAACATTACTTATTGCTATTATAATACGGATAAAAAGCTGACGCCCCGCCCGGGATATCCCAAGGCGGTAGAGCCCATTCACCTGATGTGGAGCAATGGTTACTATTATCTTCTGGCGTACCATGAAAAGTATCATAATATTGTCAGCATGCGCATTGACCGGATTACGGATATCGAAGAGACGGAGATAGAGAATACGCATCGGGTAGAAAATTTCAACCCGGTTAGATACCGATACGAGCACCCGGTCATGTTTGGCGGAAAAAAGGAAACCATTGTATTGTTGTGCAGGGATACAGGGAAAAATTATATCATGAATACGATTGTGGATGTATTCGGGAAGAATGCGAAGGTTTCGCAGGCTTCGGATGAACTTGTGGAAAAGTATCTGAAACACAGCAGAAAATATTATGAAGAGAAGGGGATTACGTGGCTCAGGGTGTCTTTGGAATCTACGCCCGGCGGCGTGGAATTATGGGCAACACAGTATTGTAACGACTGTCTGGTTATTTCGCCCGAAGAATCCCGTGACAGGGTAAAGAAACGGCTATATGCCGGAATAGAGTATTACAGTTAAATCATAGGGGAAGAGAACAGGGCAATATTGCGTACCTTCGCCTGCTAATATGTGTACAGAAGGAAACAGGAACCAGTGCAGCATATTACAGGAGGAGGTTTTATTATGAGGAAAAAGCTGTCAATTTTAAAGCCATATGTCAATTATGCGGTCATCGACAATGAATTTGCGGAAGATGTTTCTTATCTGAGTGTTCCCTCGGAATTAGACTTAAAAAGCTTAAAGGCAGATGTGCAAATGGGCGCCGTTCAGTTCTCCGAGCTGGATAGGCTGCTTGTGAAAGAAAATGAACCAAAATATATCCTGATTACTACCAATAATTTAGAACAGGGATATCTTGCGGTAACTTATCTTGCGGCAGGATTTAACAGGAAACATGGCATTGCCTGGGGCCCTGGGCAGGATGCATGCCCTGATGGGACACAGACCAAAATCACAGAGTGGAATGAAAGCCCGGCCGCTGTCCCGATCATCATGGAGCGTGAGTTGTCACGGTTTTCGTCTGACGGAAACAATTATGACATCTTTGCAACGAGTAATTTTTTTATGCAGGGTAATCAGAAAGGCATGCTTCATACACCGTATTGGATGAAATGTACACACAATTCTGTCTGTATTGTTTCCACAGAATATGGGTTGTTTGGCTTCGGCGGTGGGTCTGGTGATGTTTTTGCTGATAAACACGGTATCGAGCTTGGCCTGAAGCACTTCAGGGGGAATGACAAAGTATATATTCTGCGTATAAATCATATGATGCAGGATTACGGCTGCAATCCTGGTGAAGACGGTAATGAAGACTGTGACGACTACGAGGATTGTATCGTAGACTCATCACGGGCAAAATGGAATTTCCTTGTCCTGAGTTTGTCGGCGGATGAAGTATCTGTATATTTAAAAAATGATATGGAAAAGAAGTATTATAAACTGCTGTTTCAGGGCAATTTTGCCGCGAAATGTATATCTGTGAAAAAGGGGCTTTCCTATGAGCGGCTGGTAAACATCGTTGTTGCAATGGATGAGGAAAATAAGTGTGAGCTGATTGAAAATATCGTAAAATATGCGGTGAAAGACTGGAAATCCGCAAACGAGCGTCCGATTGAAAACAGGGATTTCGACTTCATAGACCGCTTTTGCAGAACCTATCGTTCGCACCCCGATAGAAGGAGAAAGAAACAGAGAACAGCAGCGGAAAGGATGATGCAGGAACTGGTCGGCCTGGAAGACGTCAAAAGACAGGTACTTAATGTAGTGAATGTTATGAAATATAATCGGATCAGGGAAAGAATGGGGATTTCAGGGAGCTGCTATCACAATGTCCACGTTATGCTTGGAGCGCCGGGAACTGCAAAAACAACAGTGGCACAGCTGATGGGACAGATTATGGTGGAAGAACACCTGCTGCCGGATAACCGGTTTGCCTGTGTAAACGGAGCTGAGCTGAAAGGTATGTATGTCGGCCATTCTGCGCCAAAGACGAAGGCCCTGTTTGAGGATAACGATATTATTGTCATTGATGAAGCGTATTCTCTGGTAGGCGACCACGGGGATAATGACTCTTTTGCAAAAGAAGCTATCGCACAGTTAATCATTGAACTGGAAAACCATTCCACTGACAAATTAATCATATTTGCAGGCTATGGGGGGAAGAAAGTAAATGAGAAAAATAATAAGATGAAAGATTTTCTGGACGCCAACCCTGGAATTAAAAGCCGCATTACTTCTACAATTTATTTTGATTCGTACAGTCCTGATGAGATGGTCCAGATCCTTTTCAGAATAGCAGAAAATAATCAGTATTGTCTGGATGAAGATATCAGGGAAATGCTGCGCTCCTATTTTCAGAAGCGGATGAAGGACGATAATTTTGGCAATGGGCGTGAAGCGAGAAGCCTTCTCGAAACAGCGGTGGTATATACCGCTGAGCGCGTACTGGCACAGAAAAAGAAAGCCTATACCAGAGCGGAAATGCAGACGATTGTGTATGGGGATATTGAGAAGGCGATTGCGCAGTCAGAGTATGCGCTTAGCGTACAGAATGCCTGCCAGATTTCAGGAGCCATTGGTTTTACCGCATCATAATCTGCACGGGTAGAATATATTATGGCGGTTTTTCTTGTAGTGGCGCCCCGGCGGATAACATGGTATGATAAAAGGCATGGGAGAAGGAGCATGCTCTATACCTATTTGCTGGTGGACGGTGTGGCGGTGGTCAGACTGGGATAAAAGTGTAATGGTGAAAGAATGAGAGGAATACAAAAAATAGTCACACGTTTTAACAGGGTGCCGATTAAAAAACAACTTTATCGAATTTATACGGCTGTGGTTGTGGTGCCAATTCTTCTGATTGGTTCCTTCCTGCTCATGTATACGTATCACATGATGCAAAATTACTATACGGATTTATTGAAAGCAGATAATTACCGGGTGAGAAACATATTTTTTGATATTACGAGAGAGGTTTACGAAATATCCCGGGATATCTCCTTCGATGACGGTGTGCGGACCATCCTTGCGGATGATTTTGGAGGCAGACAGGAATATATGAGGGCCGTGGACAGTAACGAGGTGTTAAGCCGCTATGCGTCAACCTATGCTGAGGTATCTAAGATTGAGATATACACAGACAATCCTTCCCTGTCCGATTATAAGCAGTTTGTGCACGTAGATGAAAGCGTAAGGGGTACGGTCTGGTATCAGCAGGCGATGGAGCAGGCGGGTGTTTTCTGGAAAGCCATATCATGGGAGGATGGTTACAGGGACAGTAATTGGGATCTGTGCCTTGTGAAACGGATCCAGCTTGTCAATTCGCCTTACCATGCGGTGCTTGTCATACACATTGACTCTAATTATCTGCGTGTCTGGGTGGACAATACCGAGTACGGCAGTGTAATGTCAGTAGACCGGGGCGCCGTTTTTTACAGCTCTGATATGGCGAGAAACGGAAAAGTACAGCCTGTGGCGATTGCCTTTGACGAATCCTATTTTCAGTACACGGGGCGGATCAAGATAGACGGGCATCAGTGCTTTGTCGATGTGTCCACGCTGCACGCCTACCAGTCCGGCTCGAAGATCTATATCTGTACACTGGATAAACACGGATACGACCGTATACGGAGCATTCTGTATATCTGTGGGGCGATGATTGCCGTGGCGCTTATTATTCCCGGTATTCTGATACATATTTTTACGAACTACTTTACGGGGAGAGTGCGGCTTCTCAGACAGGAGATGCACAAGGTGAGCAATCAGGATTACGAGCTGATTCCGGCTTTCCGGGGAAGCGACGAGCTTTCCGAGGCATTTGGGGATCTGCAGGTCATGGTCGGCAATATCAAGGAACAGGAGGCTCGTGCGTATGAAGCGCAGATCAAGGAACAGGAACTTTTGATCCGACAGCAGGAGATGGAATTTAAGATGCTGGCGAGCCAGATCAATCCTCATTTTCTCTATAACACCCTGGAAACCATCCGCATGAAGGCGCTTACGGCTGGAGACAGGGAGGCGGCGACAGCGATTAAGCTTCTCGGCAAGTCCATGCGGTATGTGCTGGAGAATATGGGAACTTCCGTCACGACGCTTGGGGAGGAACTCAATCATGTGGACGAATATATGAAGATCCAGCACCTGCGTTTCGGAGATCGGATCACTTACGAAAAGAAGGTGGAGGAGGGGCTTGACCTGACACGGTATTATATTCTGCCGCTGCTTTTGCAGCCGGTGGTGGAAAACGCCATTGTTCACGGGCTGGATGAGACAGAGGAAGGCGGAAGGATCGTGGTCTCTGTCTGTCGGAAAATGCCGGATGAGACCGGGCTTCTTTTGATTGATGTGGATGATAATGGCTGCGGTATGTCGGAAGAAGCGCTGAGTAAACTGAGAACGGACATTGAGATCCGGGATATGAGCCGAAGCAAAAGTATCGGGCTGTACAATATCAACCAACGCCTGAAGCTGCATTACGGGGAGGGACACCGTCTGCATGTGTATTCGGAGCTGGGGACAGGCACAAGAATCCGGCTGACGATTCCGCTTAAAAAGATGGAGAATGAAAAAAGATAAAAAAGTGACAGTATTTTTTCTCCATTCTTTTCGGTATTTATTAATTTATATTTTTTTTATAATTAATGCATCAAGGGAAATGGGCAAGGCACATTTTCGATGGTGCATTTTTCTTTTCCCAGAAAAATGTGAGGAAAGGGTGGCGGAACATGAGTGCGGGAAAAGCGCGAAAAGAGAGAGTAAGCAAACAGAAGTTCAGTATGCAGCTTATGTACAAACAGCGGTATCTGTTATTGATGTCGCTTCCATTTGTGATCTGGCTGATCATTTTCAAGTACATTCCCCTTTGGGGATGGACGATGGCGTTTCAGGAGGTAAAGCCAAAGAATCTGTCAAAACATATTTGGGAAAGACCTTTTGCGGGGGTGGACAATTTTGTAAAGGCATTCAGTGACCGAATGTTTAATCAGACACTGATTAACACCATAGGGCTCAGCATTCTGGGTATTGCGGTGGGAACGGCTATGGCGATCCTGTTTGCACTTATGCTAAATGAAATCCGTTTTGTCAAATTTAAGAAGGTGACACAGACTATTTCCTATCTGCCTCACTTCGTATCATGGGTAGTTATCGCCAGCATTGCAAAGATGGTTTTAAACGATGGCGGTATGCTAGACACGCTGTTTGGAACGAAGTTGGGACTGATGAGTACCAACTCGCCGTTATTCTGGCTGACGGTGGTATTGGTCAATACGTGGAAAGAGGTGGGCTGGGACGCCATCGTATACCTATCCGCCATGGCGGGCATTGACCAGGGATTGTATGAGGCGGCTAAGGTGGACGGCGCAAACCGTCTTCAACGGATCTGGCACATTACCCTTCCGGGTATTAAGCCGACAATTGTTGTGCTTTTGATTATGGGTATCGGCGGTGCGCTAAATGTAGGTATGGAGCGGCAGATGCTTCTAAGCAACGGCATTGTGCAGGATCACGCGATGGTGCTTTCGTGGTTCGCTTATGTCAGAGGTATTGGTAACAGTAACTACGGTCTCGGTACCGCTATCGGCATGTTCCAGTCGTTAGTCGGCATTATCCTGCTTTTCCTTGCAAATAAAGTGGCAGGGTGGCTTGGCGAGAGCAGATTGATATAGGAGGGAGAAGTCATGGCAAATACGAAATCAAATCGAATTAAAAGCCGCGATAATATCCTGGATTATATATTGCTGGCGGTATTTCTGTTATTGATTGTCATTACGGTGTATCCGTTTGTAAACGTGCTGGCGATCTCGTTCAATGATCCCATTGACACGATGCGCAACATCAATTTCATCATTCCAAGACAGTTTACGCTGAGCAATTACATTTATGTGTTCAAGGAGAACAGTCTCGGAAGCGCCTTTCTCCTGTCTGTGTTAAGGACGGTGATCGGTGCGGGGGCTGGCGTGATCTGTACAGCGATGCTTGCCTATGTGCTGAGCAGGAAAGACTTTTATTTTAACAAGCTGTTTACCACGCTGTTTGTCATCACCATGTATGTCAGCGGCGGACTGATTCCGGAATATCTGCTCTTAATGAGGGATTTAAAACTGGGAAATAATTTTCTCGTCTATATCATTCCGGGGCTGATCTGGGTTTACAACATGATTCTGGTGCGCTCTTTTATCGAGGGACTCCCGCTTGCTTTACAGGAGGCGGCACGAGTGGACGGTGCGAACGATTTTATCATCTGGGCAAGGATTGTACTGCCTCTGTGCCAACCGGTGCTGGCGACGGTGGCGCTGTTCTACGCTGTGGGACAGTGGAACTCCTTTATGGATACTTACCTGTACGCCAAGGAACTTCCGACCCTGCAGTACGTGTTGTATGAAATCATGGAGAAGGCGCAGGTGAAGATAGATCCCCATGCGGCGGAGCAGATGAAAAACGCGGTGTCGCCTTTGTCTATACGAATGGCAGTTACCATTGTTGCGACAGTGCCGATCATTATCGTGTATCCGTTCCTGCAGAAATATTTTGTGGGTGGTATGACGGTAGGCGCGGTGAAGGACTGATACGGTATTTTTATGGCGGGATCCGGTATGCGCCATATCAATATAGAGTTGTATTGCATTGTGAGAAACAGAAGGGAGAGAAAGTATGAAAAACAAGAGGGTTTGTGCATTGTTACTGACACTGGCAATGGTTGTCGGCACAGTTGCCGGCTGTGGCGGCAGCGACAGTGGTTCCGGGTCAGCCGGCGGCACGGCGGCGACCGAAGGAGGAAGCGGCGATTCGGGAGATGTGATTGAACTGACATTCTTTAACTCGGACGCGAATCAGGATGATCCGTGGACAGATCCTGTGGCGCTTGCCATTACGGAAAAAACAGGAGTGAAGTTAAAAACAACCCGTCCTGTGGGCGGAAACGATGAGTCTGAGGCGGTGGCGCTGATGATTGCGGAGCAAAACTATCCCGATATCATTTTTGCAAAAGGTTCTGTAGGCAACCTGATCGACGCGGACGCTATGATGGATATGACTGACCTGATCGAGGAGTACGGCCCGAATATTAAAAAACTCTATGGCGAGGAGTTTGAGAAGCTGAAACAGTCCGCAGATGATCCGTCCATCTACCAGTTATCCGCTTATGCGGTCGGCGGAACGAAGTTCAAGGATGCGGGAAATCTGCAGATCCAGTGGGCGGCCCTGAAAGCGAAGGATTATAAGATTCCGCAGTCTCTGGAAGAGCTGGAGACCATGATTAAGGACTATATCGCGGAGAATCCCACGACCGAGGACGGTCTTGACAAGATTGGTATTTCGCTGTCTACCTCCGACTGGCATTGGCTGATCACACTTGGTAATCCGGCAGGATTTATTGCGGATGGTGCGCCGGACAACGGACAGTGGATCGTTACCCCTGAAAACAAGGGTGTATATAAATTCCGCTCCGACAAGGAGAGAGAGTATTTCAGATGGCTGTGCCGTATGTATAATGAAGGAATCCTCGATCCTGAATTTGCGACCCAGACCCACGAGGATTATATCGCGAAGATTGCTTCTGGGCGTGTGGTAACCCTTTTCGATAAAGATTGGGACTATCAGGACGGCGAGAAGGTGCTCAAGGCGGACGGCAAATACGAGCTGACCTATGCGGGGCTTCCCACCTGTATCGACGCGGATACGAAGTGCCCGTCCCTGATGTATCAGGGTCTGACAACAGGTACCGGCGTTGGTATCAGTAAGACCTGCAAGGATCCGGTGGCGGCTATCAAATTTATCGACTTCCTCTGCTCCGACGAGGGCCAGGTGCTCAACAAGTGGGGCATCGAAGGTGTGAATTACTTTATTGATGATGAGGGGCACCGTTACAGAACTGAGGAGGAAATCAAGTATTCGCAGGAAGATGCGGATTACCAGAAGAAGACGGGCGTAGGCTTCCACAATTATCCGTTCCCTTCTTACGGCGACGGCATTCTCGACCCTACAGGCAGCACCTACACGACCATCAGTAAGGATGCTGTGATCAATGAGTACAATGTAGAAGAGAAGGCGGCGGTTGAGGCATGGGGCGTAGATCTTATTGTGGATATGTTCCCGCAGCCCGATGAGTTTGAAATCCCGGATTATTCTCCTCTCTGGGCATATGCTATGCCTCTTGAGTTCACCGAGATCGTGGATAAGCTGGATGAGGTGGCATGGTCTGCGCTGATTAAGTGTGTGACCGGCTCCGAGGAGGAATTTGACACAAACTACGATGCGATGATCGCGGAGCTGGAGGCTACCGGCATGATGGATGCAGAGGAAATGGTGTCGGATATCATTGCCGAGAAGGTGGCGATTGTGCAGTAAATAACAGTGTGAGACGGAGTTGCGATGCAACTCCGTCTTATGAATTTTCTAGGGGGGGGGGTAAATTTCCGGCTCCTCGTCAAGTCCCTGTCCTTTTCGGAACTCGGCAGGACTCATTTCCATATATTTTCTGAACTTCTTGTGGAAGTAATCCACGTTCTTATAACCAACCTGTTCCGCAATTTCATATACTTTCAGCCTGTTTTCCAAAAGAAGCTTTTTGGAGTGTTCGATACGCCTGTGATCCACGTAGGTATTGAAGCTTTCCCCCACGCTCTTTGTGAAAATTTTGCCAAGGTATGCGCTGTTGTAGCCAAACAGCGGGGCGATGGTCTCCAGTTTTATATTTTTATTAAAATTGTGGTCGATATAAAAGAGCACGTCGGCTAAAACCGTATCTTTGGAGGAGCTGCCAAGAGCGCTCATGGCAGCCTCGAATTGCTCTGATAAAAAGCGCAGTATTTCATAGAGATAACCGCGGCTGTGGACATACTCAATCGCCTCTGAATTGTTTCGGAAAGGAAATTCGGCGGAAGGGTAATTGCGCGTCAGGTTTTCTTTGATCTGCAGATATAAGTCGATCAAAAGCAGCTGGATATCGTCAATCGTATTGGGCGCTGTCATAAGTCCCAGCTCAATTTCCTGCAGGGTGTCTACGGTCATGCGGCGGTTATATGCACCAATATAGTCTGTCAGGCGGTTTGCATAGACGGCAACGGTGTCCGCATTCCATGAAAAGGAAGCGGAGGTATCGGATTCCTGTGCCGGATTTTCATTCGTGCGCGGCAGGGCGTCATATCCGGCAGTGTGCTGTCCAGGCAGGCAGAAAAAGCGGCGAGCCAACAGCGCTGACGCGTCCGCATAGGACAGATGGATGTCTTCCACGGCATGAACGGGTCTTCCGCATGCAAGAAACATGGAATCCATGGGACTTCCATCCTGAATGTCGCTCTGCTCAAGTCGTTCCAGAAACTCCCGCAGTTTGTTCAATCCGTGGACGCCTTTTAAGAGAACCACATCCTTGCCGTCCGTGCTCAGATGGTCGAAGATCATGTTGTCACGGTTTGACACTTTGAGCATTTCTGCAAAGAGAAAGGGAGCGGCAGTGGATGGCGCGTGATAATTTTCGCATATCACCACCTGATAAACGTCAGCCGTCAGGCCAAACATCAGGCAGTCCGCCTCTGAGAAGGGCGATTCCGGCGCGCTGTGAAAAAGCTCCTGCAGAACCACATTTTTCGCTTTGTTTTTGTATTGTGTGAAATGGCTGGAATGCTGCTGTTCCTCCTCAAGTTCTTCCCGGATCTGTGTGACAGTCTGTATCAGTTCGTCCTCGTCAATGGGCTTGGTGAGATAGAAGCGCACGCCGCTTTTTATGGCTTCCTGCGCGTATTTGAAATCAGAGTAACCGCTTAGGATAATGCATTTGCCCTGAAAACCCGCTTCTCTGGCGAGACGGATCACTTCTGTGCCGTGCATCCCCGGCATTTTTACATCCAATAAAACAAGACCGGGTTTGAGCGCAAGAATCTGGGAGAGAGCGTCCTTGCCGTTGGACGCTTCCCCGCACAGGGAAAAACCGAGCTCCTCCCAGTCTATAATGCATTTTAGCCCGTCTCTGATCGACGCTTCATCGTCAGCAATAAACAATTTTTCCATATAGATATGATACCATGAAGAAGGTTTTCAGGCAACTGGATGGCTCATTCCACATATATTTTATATATTACCGGGAAATCGCTGCACACCGTCTTCGTCGTGATATGAAGTCCCGCCGCGTCGATTGTGTAAGCCGGTTTTTCATCAAAGCCAAGGAGCTCCACATTTCGGATAATCCCGTGAAAATGCGGTTTGTTGGGATCATTTGAGGTGGAGAGGGAACGGATGGTGACAGAACCGCATTCGGGACAGCGCATACAGGCAGCATAGATACAGCCATTGCCTGCTGTAAAGCGGAAGTCCTGTGAGGTGTATACGGGGGCGGAGGCATCTGAGAACTGTCCTTCCGTCTCTATGGTGGGCCCTTCTGCCGCATACCGCCACGTCTTTGTATGATAGATCGCCTCTCCGTTTGCGGAAAGCCAGTCACCCATATCACGCAAGATGGACAAATCTTCATCAGCAAAGCTGCCGTCCGCTTTAGGCCCCACGTTTAGCAGGAGGTTGCCGTTCTTGCTCACCACGTCGATCAGGTAGCAGATCAGTTCGCGGCTGCTCTTGTAATCGAGGGATGTTGTGTGACACCATGAATTACGGGCCACGGCGGTATCGGTCTGCCAGAGATAGGGCTTGGCATCTGCAAATTTACCCCGTTCCACATCCACAATGCCGCTGCCGAATGCCATGGCGTCATGCTTGTAGCAGATGGCGGTCTCCTGTCCCCATTGTGCGCTGCGGTTATAGTAGTAAGCAGCAATCTTGCGAAGATAGGGTTTGTACGCCTCATGCTGGATCCACCAGTCGAAATAGAGGAGACCCGGCTGGTAGCGGTCGATGAGTTCGCAGGTGCGAAGCAGCCAGTCTTCCAGAAACTCCGAATCGGGATAGGGCTTTGCAAACAGATCCTGATGGTCGGGCTGGGTGCGCTCCGCGGGCCAGTAGAAATCCCCGCAGGAAAGCGGCCCTGTGATATCGCTGTCAAACTCTCTGCCGCAGCCCATAAACCAGTGGTGCTCTGCCCTGTGGGTGGAGGCTCCAAAAAACAGCCCCTGTTTTTCAAAGGCGTTTTTCAACTCTCCCAGAATATCTATTTGCGGTCCCATGTTGGCGGCATTATATAAGGAAAGGTCGCTTCTGTACATCTGGAAGCCGTCGTGGTGTTCTGCCACGGGAATCACGTATTTCGCGCCTGCTTTTGCAAAGGTTTCCGCCCAGAAATCGGGATCAAACTTTTCCGCTGTAAAAAGAGGGATAAAATCCTTGTAGCCAAAGTTTTTATGGGGACCATAAGTTTTGATATGATGTTCGTACTCCGGGGTACCCTGTATGTACATATTGCGGGAATACCATTCGTTTCCGTAAGCGGGTATGCTGTAGAGACCCCAATGGATAAAGATGCCGAACTTGGCGGGTGAAAACCACTGGGGCGGGTTCAATGCTGTAAGTGACGCCCAGTCGTCGTGGTAAGGCCCGCGCGCAATTTCCGTTTCAATCTGTGACAGATAGTTTTTCTTCTGACTTGTGGTAAACATGTTTCCCCTCCCGCCATTTTCTGCTTTGCAGTCGCCTGTTTTCTTTTGCGCTTATTACATTATAGCAAATAGATAGGGTGTCCGCTATGATTTTGACAAAGGGAAAGAACTGTGCTAGACTGTCACCATAATTGAATACGGCGTCAGATGCAGCCGCTTTTACGGCACACGGAATAGGGTGAAAAGCCCTGCGAGTCGGTCACTGTGAAGCCTTATGGAAGGATAAGCCAGATACGTGGCAGTCTGACGGCGTTCTGCCGAAACCGGAACTGCGTGATATTCGGCCTTGCCGCGTCTGCGGCGGGGCCTTTGGCGTTCTGTGCTTCGGTGCAGGACGTCTCTCTGTTTATGCACAGGCCCGCACAGGGCATACGGCTGCTGACGCAGTATGCGGGCGGCGTGTTTGGCAGGAAACCCTGCCCGGTTGTATAAACAGAGTCGGAAGGCACGTGAAATCTGTGTGCGGCGGCGTCTTGAAAGTACGATCAGAAAGAAGACGAGGAGAGAAACATGAAAAGAGAAATGGTAACACAGAGTAGAGTGAAAACAAAAATTACGGCACTTTTGCTGGGTATGCTGCTGTTTACATTGACGGCATGCGGCGGGAAAACTGGGGCCGCGCAGCCAAAGACAGCATCGGGGACACAGACAACGCCGGCGGCGGAAGCGGAATCAGAAACGCCAGCCGTGCAGGATTCGGAAACCAAAGAGCAGGCGCCTGATGCACAACCGGCGGAAGCGGAATCTCCTGCGGCGCTCCCCACAACAGACCCGAGCGGCGCGTCCATCGCGATCCCCGACCAGGTGGACACCGTGGTGGCGCTTGCGCCCTCGTTTTGCGAAACGCTGGTGGCCCTGGGCCTGGAGGAGAAGATCGTTGGCTACGATTTACAGAGTGTAGGTCTTGCGGGGCTGCCGGAGGATGTTCCCACCTTTGACACGGTGAACCCCGATGTGGAGCAGCTGACTGCTCTTGCGCCGGATATTCTTTTGGTGTCAAACCTTTCCCTCTACGATCAGGAAGCGCCCTATCAGCCACTGATTGACGCGGGTGTGTGCGTGGTCTGTGTGCCCACCAGTGAGAGTGTGGAAGATGTGAGAAGCGACATTCGGTTTCTGGCGGCGGCGTTTTGTGTGCCGGAAGAAGGAGAGCGTGTGGTGGCAGAGATGGATGGGGAACTCAAGGCGATTTCGGACGTTGTTTCCGCTATCCCCAAGGAGGAGAGAAAGCGCGTTTATTTTGAGATATCTCCCGCGCCTTATCTGTACAGCAGCGGAAGCGGCACCTATCTGCATGAGTTGATTGAACTGGCGGGGGGCAGGAATGTGCTGGCGGACCAGGACAGTTGGATTTCCGTGGAGGGGGAAACCGTGGTGGCCGCAAACCCGGACGTGATTTTTACGAATGTGAATTACACGGATGATCCTGTGGCGGAAATTCTTGGCAGAGAGGGCTGGGCGGGTGTTTCGGCCATACAGAGTGGGGAAGTCTACTATATTGACAATATGGCGTCGTCCCTGCCGGATCAGAACATTGTGACTGCAGTGGAAGAGATGGCGAGGGCACTCTATCCCGAGCGTTTCGGGGCGGAATGAGGGCAAAAACTGTCATGGGACCGAAGATAAACATGGGATCAGGAACAAAAATGGGGATACTTTTCCTGGCTGCGCTCCTGACCCTGCTTTTCGGAGTGGGGATTGGAAGCGTATATGTGCCGCCGGGGGATATTTTGGCGATTGTGGCGGGGCGTATGTTCCAGCTGCCCCTGCCGGACCACATTCCCGCAAACTACAGCGTCATGGTGCTCGACATGCGTCTGCCGCGGGTGCTGCTGGCTTTTCTGACGGGGGCGGCACTGGCTGTCTGCGGCGCGGTGATGCAGTCGCTCTTACAAAATCCGCTGGCTTCCCCTTTTGGACTTGGGGTGTCATCCGGCGCGGGACTGGGCGCATCGCTTGTCATTGTGTTTGGATTTGCGACGGCGGGGCTCGGAACGTTCCTTCTGCCGGCGGTCAGTCTGTGCTTTGCGCTCGGAACGGTGTTTTTCGTGCTGCTTCTTGCGGCTAAGCTGGACAGAAGAATGTCAAATGTGACGGTGATTCTGGTGGGAATGGTGGTTTCCCTGTTTGGCAACGCGGTCATGTCGCTGCTTGCGACAAGTTCTCCCGCCCACGCACAGCGCATTCAGCTCTGGCAGCTTGGCAGTTTTTCCATGCGGGAGTGGAGCGCGGTGTGGGTGCTTTTTCCTGTCACCCTTCTTGTCTGTCTCTATTTCCTGCGCTATGCGGGAGATCTTGACGTGATGACTTTCGGGGAAGAACAGGCGTCGGCGATGGGGGTGGATCTGCGCAGGGTCAGGGGACGGCTGATGACCGCAGTGGCAGTGCTGACGGGGGCAGCGGTGGCCTTTGTGGGAATCATCGGCTTTGTGGATTTGATTGTACCTCACATTGCAAGGCGTTTTTTCGGTGCGGTGCACAGGCGGACGCTCCCGGCATGCGCCCTGCTCGGGGGATCCTTTCTTGTGCTTTGCGATCTGGCGGCAAGAACCCTCACGCCGCCCCACGAGATACCGATTGGCTCCATCACGGCGTTACTTGGCGCGCCTTTTTTTCTCTATCTCTTTTTTGCGGGGAGGAAGGACGGTTGATGGAGTGCGTACGTACAGGTGGGGAATTTGTGGTATGACAGAACAAAATGAGGTATGGCATGGATAAAACAGCGATGCTTGCGGTAGAAAACTTATCCTGCGGCTACGGAAAAACAGAAGTGATACACGACCTGTCCTTTCGGGTGAAGGCGGGTGGGCGGCTTTGCATTCTCGGTCCGAACGGCTGCGGAAAAACGACGCTTCTGCGCGCCCTTGCGGGAGTGATTCCTTGGCAGGGCAGTGTGTGGGCGGATGGGGTTTTGCTGCGCGGGCTGTCCCCGAAGCAGCGGGCGAAAAAGATTGCCCTGATGAGCCAGTTTTCCCGGGCGGCTTTCGACTATACAGTCTACGAGGCGGTGATGCTGGGGCGGTATGCGCATCGGAGCGATTCACTGTTTCCATCAGAGACGGCGGCGGACCGTGACGCTGTGGAAAGCGCCCTGCGGCGCACTGGTGTATGGGAACTTAGGGAGAAGCTGGTGACCAGGCTTTCCGGCGGGCAGCTGCAGCGGGTGTTTCTGGCAAGGACCTTTGCACAGGAGCCGCAGATTATCCTTCTGGACGAACCGGCGAACCACCTGGACCCGCGCTATCAGGCGGAGCTTCTGGAAAGTCTGCGGGATTGGACGGCGGACGGGAAGCGGTGTGTGGCGGGTGTGTTCCACGATATCGGTCTGGCGCTCGCCTTTGCGGATACGGCGCTCCTTCTGGAGGAGGGAAGGGTTCTTGTCTGCGGTCCTGTGGAGGAACTGGATGAAAAGCTGCTCAACCGGCTTTACGGCATGGATGTGCGCAGCTATATGAGTAAGATGTACGGAAGGTGGACATGAGGAGGATAGAATATGGCGGTATACAGGAGCCCTTATGAGGCATACCCTTTCTTGTGCGATGCGGACGAAGATCTGCGCTGCGATTTTGAACTGCTCACGGACGAACTGGCGAGCGGCGCGGGCCTGCTTCGAAGCCAGATCGTGGAACCGGCCCTGGCGGATGAACTCCTGTGGGTCTGTGAACTGATTTACCATATGAATCCGACTCTGCGCACTTCCTTTACGGTGACGGAGGAGGAGATTGCCCGTCTGGCTGCCGCCGTGGAAAGGCTGCAGGCGGAAAGCAGCGTCCACGGTTTTGTGCTCCCCTGCGGCTGTCAGTGCGCCTGCGCAGCGCACCTTCTCCGGGTAAAGGCGAAATGTCTGGTGCGTCTTCTATACAGGTATCTGCAGCGGGGCGGCAGCGTTCCGAACGGGCTTTTAGACCTTGCCAATCTGCTCTCGGGCTATTTCTTTTTGCTTGCACTGAAATGTAATGCCATGGAAGGGATAGAGGAGCATGTTTACCACAGTCGGAATTACAGATAAATTTTAATAGGGATTCCATTCATTTTCAACTTCACAAGCGCGGCGATATTTGTTAGAATAGGGGTGTGGACTGAACGGGGTATGGGAAGTGCATATCGAAAAAGCGTGGACAGGAGAATTGGGGACATATGGATTATAAGTCGATTCCGTTTGAACAGAAAATTAAGGAGAATATCAGAAGCTACGCACTGGACAATCTTTATGCGCTGGATGTGCTGACAGAGTACTGTAAGGCATTTTGCGCAGTGGCTGATGTGGCGGTCCTGATTACCGAAAGACATGGGGAAAAGATCGTGTCGGTAGGAGGATTTGCGGGCTTTACGCCGGACGTGGTCGGCGAGCCGGGGCGCAAGGTCAGAGTATATGGCAGGACGATTGCGCATCTGTATGCCGAGACAGGTAAGGTGCCGGAGGAAAAGAGGCAGGCTGTGGAGAGAATGCTGGACGGTTTTGCAGCCATGCTTTCCCATTGGGGAGAGGAGACGTATCTGCATACGGAGACGGCGATCTATGCGGATGAGCTGGAACAGAAGCTGGGCGTGCAGCATGTGCAGACGGCAAAGGGAGAGAACGACGACGCGCTTACCGGTGTGTACCATAAGCTCTATTTTGAGGAGCGCATGAGGGTGATAGACAGGGCGGAAGTGGTGCCTGTGGCTGTGATCAATGTAAATATCAACGACTGGAAGTATGTGAACGACAATTTCGGCGACGAGGAGAGCGACCGGCTGATCAAGACCATTGCCGACATTCTGAAGCAGGAGAAGAAGCCGGATTATGTCATCGGCCGTGTGGATGGGGACGTCTTTATCGTGCTGATTCCCATGGCGGAGGACGGCGAGGCGGAAGAGTACTGCCAGAGAGTGCAGCAGGCATGCTTTTCCTATGAGGATGAGATTCTTGCACCCTCCGTTGCCTGTGGCGTTGTCTACAAGACAAATGTTGAGGAAAAGATAGAAGATAAACTCGACGACGCAGAGTACGAAATGTTCAATAATAAATTTGAGATCAAGAACGCGCCCGGATACAGGGAGCGGCTGGAAAAGAAGAAGTAGTGTTTTTGAGAGAGAGCGGGGAGGCCGGCTGAAATGCCAGCCTCTTTCTATGTGCAAAGAAGGAAAATATAAAATAAGTATTAAATCCCTTTTTCTGGATAAAAACGAGATAATCGGAGAAAATGAAAGAATAGAAGGGAAAACAAGAGAAAAATGCATGTATATTCATGTGAAACCATTTGCAAACGCCCGCATATGAAGATAATATATGTTCCAGAGTTAGCACTCATGAGAGACGAGTGCTAACAGACAAAAGGATAAGCATAAAATGTATCACATAATTTAAGAAGGAGGCAGTTATCATGAAGTTAACACCACTTGGCGACAGAGTTGTATTAAAGCAGTTAGAAGCGGAGGAGACCACGAAGTCCGGCATTGTTCTGCCGGGACAGAGCAAAGAGAAACCGCAGCAGGCTGAGGTGATCGCAGTAGGCCCCGGCGGCGTTGTGGACGGCAAGGAAGTGAAGATGGAAGTAAAGGTTGGCGATCAGGTCATCTACTCCAAATACTCGGGCACAGAGGTGAAACTCGGCGAGGATGAGGAATACATTATCGTGAGACAGAATGATATTTTGGCGGTCATAGAGTGAGAAGTACTTCTAAAGACGTTCTGCCATAGGATGGAACGCCAAGAAGTACTAAATCTCACTCAGGAGAATGCTTGAAAAGAAGCATTCTCCGCAGTGAATAAATTTGCAGTAATCAAAATCGAAAAGCAGGAGGACATAAAATTATGGCTAAGGAAATTAAGTATGGCGCGGAAGCCAGGGCGGCTTTGGAATCTGGCGTAAATCAGTTGGCGGACACCGTAAGGGTGACCCTTGGACCGAAAGGCAGAAACGTAGTTCTGGATAAATCCTACGGCGCGCCCCTCATCACAAACGACGGTGTGACCATCGCCAAGGAGATCGAGCTTGCGGACGCATTTGAAAATATGGGCGCACAGCTTGTCAAGGAAGTGGCGACCAAGACCAACGACGTTGCCGGCGACGGCACCACGACGGCAACTGTGCTGGCACAGGCTATGGTAAATGCGGGTATCAAGAATCTGGCTGCAGGCGCCAACCCGATTATCCTGAGAAAGGGTATGAAGAAGGCGACCGAGACGGCTGTGGACGCGATTGCGAAAATGAGCTCCAAGGTAAACGGCAAGGAGCATATCGCGAGAGTAGCGGCTGTTTCCTCGGGAGACGACGAGGTAGGTAAGCTGGTGGCGGACGCTATGGAGAAAGTTTCCGGCGACGGCGTGATCACCATCGAGGAGAGCAAGACCATGCTCACAGAACTGGATCTGGTGGAAGGTATGCAGTTCGACAGAGGTTACATCTCCGCGTATATGGCAACCGATATGGATAAGATGGAGGCGGTTTTAGAGAATCCCTACATTCTGATTACAGATAAGAAGATTGCGAATATCCAGGAAATCCTGCCCCTTTTGGAGCAGATCGTACAGTCCGGCGCGAAACTGCTGATTATCGCTGAGGACGTGGAGGGCGAAGCGCTCACCACCCTGATCGTAAATAAGCTGCGCGGCACCTTCAATGTGGTTGCAGTTAAGGCGCCCGGCTACGGCGACAGAAGAAAGGCAATGCTTGAGGATATCGCTATCCTTACAGGCGGCCAGGTGATCAGTTCCGAGCTTGGCTTAGAATTGAAGGACGCAACCCTCGACCAGCTCGGCCGTGCGAAGTCCGTTAAAGTGCAGAAAGAGAATACCGTTATCGTGGACGGTGAGGGCGATAAGAAGGAGATCGAGGCGAGAATCGGCCAGATCAAGAAACAGATCGAGGAGACCACTTCCGATTTCGATAAAGAGAAACTGCAGGAGCGTCTTGCAAAACTGGCAGGCGGCGTGGCTGTGATCCGTGTGGGCGCGGCGACTGAGACCGAGATGAAGGAGGCGAAGCTTCGTCTGGAGGACGCGCTTGCAGCGACCAGGGCTGCTGTGGAAGAGGGCATCATCGCCGGCGGCGGATCCGCATACGTGCACGCTGCCAAGGAAGTGGAGAAGATGGCTGAGAAGCTGGAAGGCGACGAGAAGACAGGTGCACAGATCGTTCTGAAAGCTCTCGAAGCGCCCCTGTACCACATTGTGGCGAACGCGGGTCTGGAAGGCTCCGTTATCATCAATAAGGTAAGAGAGTCCGAGGTGGGCGTAGGTTTTGACGCGCTGACCGAGGAGTATGTGGATATGGTGAAGGCAGGCATCCTTGATCCTGCCAAGGTGACCAGAAGCGCACTGCAGAACGCGACAAGCGTGGCAAGCACCCTGCTCACCACTGAGTCCGTAGTGGCAAACATCAAAGAGCCCGAACCCGCAATGCCCGCAGGCGCAGGCGGCGGCATGGGGATGATGTAAGGCGCAGAAGCGCGGTTTTGCGAGTATAACGTGATGACGAGAAAAGGGCATAGCCCCCCAAGCTTGCTTGAGGGGCTATGCCCTTTTTGAGTGGCTGATCTGGCGGCTGACAAGATAAATGCCCGTCAGCATCTTCTGTTGGACAGTTGGAATAGGTGGCTTAGAGAGTGTGTCAGGTTCTTTATGAACTACTCTGCCAAAAGTCTATTCAGCAATGTATGCCTGTTATTTATAAACATTTCCGTAACCTGATAGCTTTCAGTTTCCTCATATTCACATAAATGGATGCTTCCATTATCAAAACAGTATATATCAGCATTTGGGATTCCAAGTAAAATGGGTGAATGTGTAACAATAAAAAATTGCGCCCCTTCTTTGGCACATCTATGTATTTCCATTAACAATGTAAGCTGCCTTTGTGGTGATAATGCTGCTTCCGGCTCATCAAAAAGATATAAACCGTTTGCCCGCAGATTATTCTGCGCCAATGCCAGGAAGCTCTCTCCATGTGATTTTTCATGATATTTAGCTGAGGGGTGCTCCATATCTGCATATTCTTCCTCCTGGGTTGCAACATTGTAAAAGCTTTCAGCTCTAAGAAAATACCCCCATTTTTCTCTTCTATATCCCTTGGCAATCCTTATTGCGTCACATAATGCAGAGTGGGTGTCGTGTGTGGAAAAAACATAATTCCTTGTTCCACCTTCTGGATTAAATCCATGAGCCACTGCAATAGCCTCCAGTAATGTTGACTTACCGCTTCCGTTTTCTCCAACAAAAAAAGTGATTGGGCTATAAAAATCAAGTCTCTCAATCCCTTTGAATGCTTCGATCTGTTTCAGGTAACTGTCATTATTTATTTTATTCCAATCAAACATGACTCCCTGTATAAATTGATTATTCACCAAGTTTTCTCCTAAAATGCATAATTTGTCATATGAAAATCCCGATTTGTACCGCTAACAGAATACCACAATCTCGCTTATATTTCTATCAAATTTCTTCCGCCCTCCGCTTCGTTTTGTTCTGCCGCTGTCACCTGAATTTGATTTATAAAGCTGGCATAAAATGAAAGTTATTTTATTTGACATGGTTATTTGTGCTGTGTATTATAATATTTTAAAATGGGATGTTTTATGCAGCAGGCTCAGTTATATTTTCTTTCGGACCAATATTATATAGATTTTCCCGATGTGTTTAAGATTTACCGGGTATTGGAACGGCAGCTCCAAGGCGAAATCTGTGAGGAAGAATAGAGGAAGTGTTTCGTAAAATATTTTGATTTTTCTTGCAAATAATACGAGAATAGCGTAAAATTGCTAGTATGTAATATTATGTAATCCGATAAGGGATTGGTGAACGTATGGCGACAGAAGAAAAGACTGAGCTGATTTTTGACGACGGCAGAATAGAATCCATAGAAGAATTTCAGACTCCCGGGCAGCTTTACGAGGAGCTTATTGCCCGTGTGCGCAAATACCACCCTTCGACGGATATTAGTCTGATCGAAAAGGCCTATCAGGTTGCGTCTGACGCCCATAAGGGACAGGCGCGAAAGTCCGGGGAACCCTATATTATCCATCCGCTGTATGTGGCTATTATTCTTGCGGACCTGGAGCTGGATAAGGAGACGATTGTTGCGGGGCTTTTGCATGATGTGGTGGAAGACACCATTATGACGGACGAGGAGATCAGCGAACAGTTCGGAAAAGACGTGGCGCATCTGGTGGACGGCGTCACGAAGCTGGATAAGCTGAATTTTCATGGTGAACACGGAAATTACGATAAGGACACGGAGAAGCTGGAGAGGCAGGCGGAGAATCTGCGTAAAATGTTCCTTGCCATGGCGAGGGATATCCGTGTCATACTGATTAAGCTGGCGGACCGCCTGCACAATATGCGGACATTGCAGCATATGCGGCCGGAGAAGCAGCAGGAGATTGCGAGGGAGACGCTCGACATTTATTCTCCCATTGCCCAGCGTTTGGGCATTTCAAAGATTAAGGTGGAATTAGACGATTTGTCATTAAAATATTTGGAACCCGAAGCTTATTATGATCTGGTGGATAAAATTGCCGTCAGGAAGAGCGAGCGGGAGCGTTATATTCAGGCTATTGTGGACGAGGTCAGCGTGCATATTAAAAATGCGGGTATCAAATCCCAGATCGACGGACGCATCAAGCATTTTTTCAGCATTTATAAGAAGATGAAGAACCAGAATAAGTCCATAGACCAGATCTATGATCTGTTTGCGGTGCGTATCATTGTGGACTCAGTGAAGGACTGTTATGCCGCGCTGGGTGTGATCCATGAGATGTATAAGCCGATTCCGGGCCGTTTCAAGGATTATATCGCCATGCCGAAGTCGAATATGTACCAGTCCCTCCATACCACGCTGATCGGCGCCAGTGGACAGCCTTTCGAGATTCAGATCCGCACCTATGAGATGCACAAGGCGGCGGAGTACGGTATTGCGGCCCACTGGAAATACAAAGAGGCTTCCGACGGGAAGAAGGTGGAGACGCAGGAGGAAGAGAAGCTTGTCTGGCTGCGCCAGATTCTGGAATGGCAGCAGGACCTGACGGACAATAAAGAGTTTATGAATCTGTTAAAGGACGACTTAAATCTTTTTGCCGACACGGTATTCTGCTTTACGCCCACAGGGGATGTGAAAAGCCTTCCGGCGGGTTCCACGCCCATTGATTTTGCCTACAGCGTGCACAGTGCGGTGGGAAATAAGATGATCGGCGCGCGGGTCAACGGCAAGCTTGTGACGATAGACTATGAGATCAAAAACGGCGACCGGGTGGAGATTATGACTTCCCAGAACTCCAAGGGGCCGAGCCGCGACTGGCTGAACGTGGTAAAGAGCACACAGGCCAAAAACAAAATCAACCAATGGTTTAAAAACGAACTGAAAGAGGACAATATCATCAAAGGCCGCGAGCTGATCCAGGCTTACTGTAAGGCAAAAGCGATCAATACCGCGGATGTCCTGACGCCTCAGTATGAGGAGGCTGTTATCAAGAAATACGGGTTCCAGAACTGGGAATCGGTGCTTGCGGCAGTCGGGCACGGCGCCCTCAAGGAAGGGCAGATCATCAACCGTATGCAGGAACTTTATGAAAAGGACCATAAACGGGAGATGACCGACGCCGAGGTGATGGCGGAGATTGAGGAGAGTGTCCGCATCAACCGTGCAAAACCGGGAAAGAACACCAGCGCTATCGTGGTGAAGGGGATTCATGATGTGGCGGTCCGTTTCTCCAAATGCTGCAGTCCGGTGCCCGGCGACGAGATCGTGGGGTTTGTCACAAGGGGAAGGGGCATTTCCATTCACCGGACGGACTGCGTGAATCTGCTGAATCTGCCGGAGATCGACAGAAACCGCCTGATTGACGCGGAGTGGCAGCAGCCGGAAGGGGCGGCAGCCGGAGAGAAGTATCTGGTGGAAATCAGTATTTACGCCAACAACAGAAACGGTCTTCTGGCGGATGTGTCCCGCGCGCTCACGGAGAAAGAGATTGACATTCAGGCGTTGAATACGAGGGTGAACAAGCAGGGGACGGCTACTATCATGGTCAGCTTTGAGGTCGGCAGCAAAGAGGAACTGCAGCGGATCATTGATAAGATCAGAACCATTGAGAGCATTATAGATATCGAGAGAACCACCGGCTAACAAAGCGAAAAGAACTTCGATAAGGGAGATCGAAAATGTCCGATTTAAAAATTGGGAGACTGATGCTTGGCATCTGCCAGACGAACTGCTATTTTGTATATAAGGAAGGCACAAAGGACGTGATTTTTTTCGACCCGGCTGACAAGGGCGACTATATTTACGAGACATTGCGGGAGAAGGGCTTTCAGGTGAAGGGGATTCTTCTGACACACGCCCACTTTGACCATATCTGGGGGTGCAACAGGCTGCGTGAGCTTTCGGGCGCGCCGGTTTATGCCTATGAGGAGGAAAAACCGCTCTGTGAGGACGCGGTGACAAATGTTTCCGACCAGGTGGGACGTCCCTACACGGTGATCCCGGACAGATATCTGAGAGAGAATGAGGAGATTACGATTGCGGATATAACCTGTAAGCTGATCGCTACGCCGGGGCATACGGTGGGGAGCTGCTGCTATTATTTTGAGGAGGCGGGGATACTTGTTGCAGGAGATACGCTCTTTCAGGAATCGGTGGGCAGGACGGATCTGGCTACGGGCAGCATGTGCGCGCTGATCAGATCGGTCAAGGGCAAGCTGTTTGTATTGCCGGACGAGACAAAAGTTTATCCCGGGCACGGGGAATCCACGACAATCGGGCACGAGAAGATGTATAATCCTTTCGTGCAGTGACGGAGAAAAGGAAAGGAACTGCTGTCAGCAAAGGGACGTTGCGCAAATGTTCTGAAATGGAAAGCAGGAAGATATGATGTAACGAAGGATGGGCGACTGCAGGGACTGTGGATCGCCTATCTCAACGTAACGGGCATATAGAGGCGGGGAATTGGAATGATAGAAGAAAAGGTGGAGACGGTTTCTGGAAGCGGGCTGCGGGTACTGAACCGTGATGTAATCAAATATATGGCCATGCTGACCATGCTTCTCAATCACATCGGGCATGTGTTCTTTACAAGAGGGATGCCGCTCTATGAGATTTTGGAGGATATCGGGTTCTTTACAGCGCCGGTCATGTGTTATTTTTTGGTGGAAGGCTATGCCCATACCAGGTCCAAGGCAAAGTATGGATTTAGACTGTTTATATTTGCGGTTTTATCACAGCTGCCCTTTCAGCTTGTTTTCGGACAGCGCGGGTTCAATATGATCTATACGCTGTTTTGCTGTTTCCTGATTCTTGTGGTGATGGAGCGCGTGAGCAGTCCTCTTTTGCAGGCGGTATGCGTGCTTTGTCTGATATTAGCCACGGTGATCGGTGACTGGCCGATTATCGCGCCGCTTTTGACATTTCTGCTTTGCAGGAATGCAGGGAACCGAAGAGGGCAGGCGGTGAGCTTCGGCGTGGTTTATCTGCTTTTTGCGGTGCTGAATACACAAAATTATATGTTCGGGGAGCAGGGGGACTGGACACTGTATGCCGTCGCCCACGCTGCGCTTTCCGGGGTGGGAGTCCTTGCGGCGGCGCTGGTGGTTCTGAAATTATACAATGGTGAGCGTGCGGAAAAGGGAAGAAATTTTTCTAAGTGGTTTTTCTATCTTTTTTATCCCGCGCATCTTCTTGTTTTATATTTGATTAAACTTAGTTTACATAATATATAAAATGCTGGTATGTGAATAATATGCGAAAACTGAAAGTTTACATAAATTGAAACAGATGGATTCCAATAATTATGATGTATATGTATTTATGGTTTACATAAAGTCAATCCGCAGAAGAATTGGTGAGACGAAGAAGGTTTACATAATGTTGATAAAGGACAGGCACCGGGAAAGGAGGAGGCGTGGGAGCACAGGAAACTTCTGACAGACAACAGAAAATAGAGAGTTTGGCGGAGGAGATTATGGGCCTCGCCCATGACGGCCTTCTGATCAATATGCGGTTTCTGGATGTGGCGTTGTCGAAGTTGAAACTTACGTGCAGGCAGCAGACGGGAGCGCATCTGTTTGACGGGGCCACGCTTTTCTATGACCCGGTGAGGCTGTTAAGGCAGTATAAGATATCTCCGAACTACGCAGCGAGGCTTTATCTGCACACGCTCCTGCACTGTATCTTTTTCCACAGCAGCGGGACAGATAAGCTGAACAGGCTGTATTGGGATATGGCCACCGATATTGCCGTGGAGAACACGATTCTGGACATCAATCTGCATCTGACCGGTCTGCAGACGGACGACACGCTTAAGAATCGTCTGGAGATTTTGGGAAAGCAGGCGGGAGGTCTGACGGCGGAGAAGATTTACAGGCATTTCCGGGTGGAGGAGCCGTCCGGGAAGGCGGTGGAGGAATGGCATAAGCTGTGCCACTTTGACGAGCATATTTATTGGGACAGGCGGGAGGAACTGGAACTGTCCCAGGCCGAGTGGCAAAAGATCAGCGAGCGCATCAAGGCGGACTTAAAGAGCTTCAGCCGTGACAAGAATAGGGCGGAGAGCATAGAGGAGAATCTGAAGGAGGCCACAAGGGAGCGCTACGACTATGCGGGTTTCCTGAAAAAATTCATGGTCATGGGCGAGTCCATACAGGTCAACGACGACGAGTTTGACTATATTTACTACACTTACGGGCTGGACACCTACGGCAATATGCCTCTGGTGGAGCCTTTGGAGTACAAGGACAGCAATAAAATCCGGGATTTCGTGATTGCGATTGACACTTCCGCCTCCTGCAGGGGGGAGACTGTGCAGGCTTTTTTGCAAAAGACCTACCATATCATGCAGGATACGGAAAGCTTTTTTACGAAGATCAATGTGCACATCATCCAGTGCGACAGCGAGGTGCAGCAGGATGTGAAGATTACGGAGCGGGAAGAGTTTGACCGTTTTATGGAGCGGGGGAAACTGACGGGTTTTGGCTCCACGGATTTTCGCCCGGTGTTTTCCTATGTGGAAAAGCTGCGGGAGGAAGGGGAGCTTGCGCGGCTGAAAGGGATGATCTACTTTACCGACGGGTATGGGATTTACCCGGAGCAGATGCCGGATTACGACGTGGCGTTTGTGTTCCTCCACGACGATGAAAATGCGCCGAAGGTACCGCCATGGGCGATCAGGCTTGTCCTCGAGGAAGAGGAAATACTAAGTGACGCACGGGAGGATGTCTGAAATGCGGCATTCTCCAGACGGGCCTGCCTGTTCTGGGCTTTGAATGCTTGATTAAACGGAAGTATAGGAGTGTACAACGATATGAATATTAAGGATGCGAAGAATTATATCAAGGATACAGTCAGGATATATCTGAAGAAGGATGAGGAGGGGGAGTATCGGATTCCCGTCGTCAGGCAGCGCCCGATTTTTCTGCTCGGTGCGCCGGGGATCGGCAAGACGGCGATTATGGAGCAGATCGCGCAGGAGCTGGGGATCGCGCTGGTGTCCTACTCCATGACCCACCACACGAGGCAGTCTGCGCTGGGGCTTCCCTTTATTGTGCATAAGGAGTATGAGGGCAAGGCGTACGACGTGTCGGAATATACCATGAGCGAGATTATCGCCTCCGTCTACGATGTGATGGCGGAAAGCGGCATCCGGGAGGGCATCCTGTTTCTGGATGAGATCAACTGTGTGTCGGAGACGTTGGCGCCCTCCATGCTGCAGTTTTTACAGTACAAGACTTTCGGCAGGCATCAGGTGCCGGAGGGATGGGTGATCGTGACGGCGGGTAACCCCCCGGAGTACAATAAGTCGGTGAGGGAGTTTGACATCGTGACGCTGGACCGGCTGAAGATTCTGAAAGTGGAGGCGGACTATGCGGTATGGCGGGAGTACGCGAGGGAGCGGGGCGTGCATACGGCGATTTTAAACTATCTGGATATGAAAAAGGAAGATTTCTATCAGGTGGAGACTACGGTGAAGGGCAGAAGCTATATTACGGCGAGAGGCTGGGAAGACCTCTCCGAGATGCTGACGCTCTATGAGGAAGAACAGATCGCGGTGGAGGAGTCTTTTGTCGGGCAGTATCTGAGGAATGAGCGGATTGTCAAGGAGTTTACGGCATATTATGACTTGTATCGGAAGTATCGGAACGACTACAAGGCGGAAGAGATTTTGACCGGGTTAGTCAGTGAACAGGCGAAGGATAAGGCGAGAAAGGCGGATTTCGACGAGCGGCTTTCTCTGATGGGGATGCTGATTGACAGGATGCAGCAGGACATCCGTGAAAATATGCTGGAATCCCAGATCCTGAGCGAACTGATGAATCCTCTCAGGGCTTTGAAGGCAAAGGCGGAGGCGGGAGAGACGGCGCAGGAACTTTCGGCGCTTGCCGCAAAACAGGCGCAGGGCAGGCAAAAAGCGATGGAATCCCTGCAGAAGGCAGGGGCTTTGTCCGCGCGGGATAAGCGGCTGAACAGGGCGATAGCGGGCTTTCTTTCCGCCTGTGAGAAGAGTCTGCGGCTTGCGGAGGCGGCGGACGGCGCGGCTGGGTTTGCGCGGGTGAAAGAACAGTTTGACGCGAAAGTGTCCGACTACAAAAAGGACACGGAGCGGGTCAAGGAGCGGCTGCATTTTCTCTTTCAGTTTGTGGAGGACACTTTCGGTTCCGGCAATGAGATGCTGATTCTGGTGACGGAGTGCACGGTCCAGGCAGACTGCGCGAAATTTATCAGCCTTTACGGATGCGAGGACTATCAGAGGCACAACGAGGAGCTGATGATCACCGAGCGGGGTGCGCAGCTTACGGCACGGATTGAGGAACTGGAACTATAAACGTACGGTTTGGGTAAAGGGATGGAAAGAAAGATAAAATATGGGGAACTGAATATGCCGCAGGGCGTCCTGTCGTATAAGACGGACGGGGAGGCGGCGGAGATTACGGGATACCGGGGGAAGGATACAGAGATCGCCGTGCCGCCTGTGGCAGGCGGCTGTCCCGTAACCTGTATCGGGAAGAAGGCATTCTTGAGCAATAAGCTGTTGAAGGAGATTTCCCTGCCGGAGTCAGTCGTAAGGATCGACGACTGGGCTTTCGCCTACTGCGCGAAACTGCAGCGCGTTATCCTGCCCTATCACCGTATGGAGATCGGACAGGGGATTTTCAGGGACTGTTTTCTTCTGGAACAGATCGTGGATGAGGAGGCGGATGCGGAAGAGAAAAAAACGGCGGACACGGCCTTTCTGCTGGCGGCGGTGATGAGCAGGCTTGACGCCTTTTACCTGTTTGATTTTGAGAGCGCGGGTACGGCAGAGTGGCTCGCACAGTGGGACGGGCGGATGCAGACGCTGATGGGGAGGGGCGATGCGGAAGGCTTCTCGAAAATGCTGCTGTGCGGGGAGGAGGATTACGGCAGCAGGGAGAACAATCTGGATTATTATACGGAGCAGCGAAGGCGTGAAAAAGTGCGGCTTTCCATGCTGCGGCTGATGCACGACTACGGTCTTGCGCAGACTGTGCGCGAAAAGCTGGAACAGTATCTCCTATCCCACATCAAGGGGTGCGAGACGGAGGAGACATGGCGGGTGGTGCTGGAGGAGTACGGGGACGATCTGCGATACTATCAGTTTCTGACAAAACTCGGCGGCGTCACGAAGGAGAACTTTCAGCCCATGATGGAGGATATGGGGCAGGACCACACCGAGATGAAGGCGTACCTGATGAAATACCACGGGGAGCAGCATGGGACGGAGGATGCTTTTGATGCGTTTGCGCTGTGAAATTTAAGGCTTGCACAATACCGGGTTCTGTGGTATTATGAAATCTGCTTGAATAAAGGAAGCAGTTTCGGTTTTTTCGGAATGGAGGATAAAAATGGGTGTACTGAGAATCATACTGACTGTGATTTATATTTTAATATGCGTAGCGTTGGTAGTATTAGTGCTGATGCAGGAGGGCAAGGCAGCCGGTCTTGGCGCGATCAGCGGCGCGGCTGAAACCTACTGGGGTAAGAACAAAGGCCGTTCCATGGAGGGAAAGCTCGTCAAGATCACGACGGGGCTTGCGGTCGGGTTCATGTTACTGGCAGTTGTTTTAAACCTGACTTTGTTCTAAAAGATTCTAAAGCGGAAAGAACGAAAAGCACTCTTGCACATGCGTAAGGGTGCTTTCTTGCGCGTATAAGCAGAGTCAGCAGAAACGGAAGGCGAATGGACACACAATTTGAAAAACGTAAAAATTTAATATGCGAACTGGTGGCGGATGAACAGTATGTGCCGATGAAGGAAAAAGAGCTGGCTGCATTTATGCAGGTAGCCCCGTCGGACAGGGAAGCGTTCCGGGAGGTGCTGGGCGCGCTTTTGTCGGAAGGGAAAATACAGCTTACGAAGCAGGGCAGATATGTGAAGCCGGATGTGAACCGTCCCGTTGGCACGTTTATCGGCAATGCCAGAGGCTTCGGCTTTGTGGAGGTCGAGGGATATGAGGAGGACTTTTTTATTCCCGAAGACAAGACGGGCGGCGCCTTTCACATGGACAGGGTGCAGATCGCCTTTCTGCCCGGACGGCGGGGTCAGAGACGGGAGGCAGAGGTTGTCCGTATTCTGGAGCGGGGCACGAAGCAGCTTGTGGGCACTTACGAACAGTCCCAGAATTTCGGCTTTGTGATACCCGATAACAGCAAGATAGGAACGGATATCTTTGTGCCGAAGGAGCGGTCCAAGGGGGCGGTTACGGGGCACAAGGTCGTGGTGGAACTGACTTCTTACGGGGATGAGCGGCATAAGCCGGAGGGCAGAGTCGTAGAACTGATCGGGCATATCAATGATCCCGGCGTGGATATCATGTCCATTGTGCGCGGCTTTGAACTCCCCACGGAATTTGGCGAGAAGGTGATGAACCAGGCGAACCGGACGCCGGAAACCGTGTCGGAGGCGGACAGGGCGGGGCGCACGGACCTGCGCGGCCTGCAGATGGTGACCATAGACGGGGAGGACGCCAAGGATTTAGACGACGCGGTCAGCCTTTTTAAGGATGAGGGAGGACTTTTCCATCTGGGCGTCCACATCGCGGATGTGACTAATTATGTGCAGGAAAATTCCGCGCTTGACTGGGAGGCTTTGGAGCGGGGGACAAGCGTTTATCTCGTGGACAGGGTGATCCCCATGCTGCCGCATAAGCTTTCAAACGGCATCTGCTCCCTGAATCAGGGAGTGGACAGGCTTGCCTTGAGCTGTCTGATGACGATCAACGGGAAGGGTGAAGTGACAGACTATCAGATCGAGGAAACCGTGATAAGGGTTGACCGCAGAATGTCCTACACTTCTGTCAGAAAGATCCTGGAGGACAAGGACGAGGCGGAGCGGAAAGCGTATGGGACGCTTGTGCCCATGTTTGAGGACATGGAGGAACTGGCGTCGCTTCTCAGAAAGAAAAGGCATAAGCGCGGCTCCATCGACTTTGATTTCGCGGAGAGCAAGATCATCCTGGATGAAGATGGGCGTCCCGTGGAGATCAAACCCTATGAGCGCAATGTGGCGACGAAAATCATTGAGGACTTTATGCTGATTGCCAACGAGACGGTTGCGCAGCACTTTTTCTGGCTGGAGACCCCTTTTGTGTATCGGACCCATGAGAAGCCTGACCCGGATAAAATAAAGAAACTCTCGACCTTTATCAGAAATTTCGGTTACCATATCAAGCAGACGGGGGAGGAAATTCACCCGAAGGAGCTGCAGAAACTTCTTAATAAGATTGCGGACACGGACGAGGAGACGCTGATCAGCCGCCTGACGCTCAGGAGCATGAAGCAGGCGAAGTATACGGTGGAGTGCACAGGGCATTTCGGGCTTGCCTGCCAGTATTACTGCCACTTTACCTCGCCCATCAGACGCTACCCGGATCTGCAGATCCACCGCATCATCAAAGAACAGCTTCGGGGAAAACTTTCCGAAGAGCGTATCAGTCATTATGAAGAAAAACTGCCGGAGGTGGCAAAACATGCCTCTAAGATGGAACGGCGCGCCGCTGAGGCGGAGCGGGAGACCGATAAGCTTAAGAAAGCGGAATATATGGAAGAGCGCATCGGGGAGATCTATGATGGCGTGATCTGCGGCATTACCCAGTGGGGGATTTATGTGGAACTGCAAAATACCGTGGAGGGACTGATCCATGTGTCCTCGCTGGCAGGAGACTATTTTTATTATGATGAGGAAGCCTGCGAGATGGTCGGCAAGGAGAGCGGCGTCTCATATAAGCTTGGGCAGCGCGTAACCATACAGGTGAAGGGTGTGGATCGTCTGGCGAGAACGGTGGACTTTGTGTTTCACGAAGAGGATTGAAAGAAGGTGGAAGTATGGCAAAAGAAGCCATGAAACTGGTGGCAAATAATAAAAAAGCGTACCATGACTATTTTATAGAGGAAAAATATGAGGCGGGCCTTGCGCTCCACGGCACGGAGGTAAAGTCCCTGCGCATGGGCAAGTGCAGCATCAAGGAGGCATATGTAAGGATTGAGAACGGGGAGACTTTTGTCTACGGCATGAATATAAGCCCTTATGAGAAGGGAAATATTTTCAACAAAGACCCGCTGCGTCCAAGGAAACTTCTGCTTCATAAGCTTGAGATAAGAAAACTGGCGGGGAGAATGGCCGAGCAGGGCTATACGGTTGTCCCGCTGCAGGTGTACTTTAAGGACGGCAGGGCGAAGATAGAGATCGGTCTTGCCAAGGGTAAGAAACTCTATGACAAGCGGCAGGATATCGCGAAGAAAGACATGCGCAGGGAGCATGAGAGAGAATTTAAAATCAAAAACCTGTAGATTGCATAGTATAAAAAATAATGATATACTAAACATAGGATTAGTATCCTGTGTCCAAAGAATTACTTCGTAATTCCGGGCATACAATTTTTATGGTATCAATATGGGCCAGTCAAGGTTTCGACAGGGGTCTTGCAGCTGGAGAAGCTATCCGCAGGCTGATGCGTCAAATCGCAAACTTAAACACAAACGCTGAAGATAATTTAGCATACGCTGCCTAAAGGCAGCTGTCCGCCTTAGTGCACCTACACATTAAGATCCGGGCATCGACTATGTAGGAAACGACGCAGGGGACGCCTCTTACCTGCGGGCGTATCAGAGGCTACTGAATCCACTGGGGTGTCGGTCTCCCGGTGGAGGAGGGAATGAGGAGCAATCCGAAATGAGCGACTATGATAGTAGAAGGACAGGGAATGGGCTTTTGGACACGGGTTCGACTCCCGTCTGGTCCACTTTTAAAAAGTTCTTACAATGCTTTTAAATTGGCGTTTTAAGAACTTTTTTTATACGGGAAACAGAATATGCGCTGGCCATGTATATACAGCCTCTTTCACAATTCACTGGACATAGTTATCATTTGGCTGTAGAATATAAAGAAATATGGTGTACTTTTACCAGGGGGAGAGAGGGCGCATTATGGCGGAAGAAAAAAGGGTTGTGAAAAGCGGTGAAAAGGGGAATGTCCTAAATTCTTTGAGGACGAAGATAGTTGGGGTCATGGTACTGGCGATGGTTATTCTGTCGGTATGCCTTTCTGTTGTGCTGATCAGGAATCTGAGGATTCCGCTGATGAATCTGAACCAGAGTTATCTCTACGACCTGGCGCTGGCATACGGCGAAAAGCTGCAGTCAGAGATTGAACAGAAAGGATATAATACGGCGACCCATTATAATAGTCTGGCCGATTCCCTCGGCGGGGTTGGCCTGAAGGGCGTGGATTCCAGCTATGCCTACCTGGTTTCAGCGGAAGGAACGATGCTCTATCACCCGACAAAGGATAAAGTGGGGCAGCCGGTAGAGAATGAGGTGGTGAAAGGTGTGGCGGCGGAGATAGCAAGCGGCACCGTTCCCGAGCCGGATGTTGTGGAGTATGAGTTTAAAGGTTCCGCAAAGTATGCGGCCTACTATGTGACGGAGCGAGGACACTGTATACTGGTGATCTCGGTGGACGAGGATGAACTGATGAGCACCGTGCACCGGGTTACGCTCACAGGAACTGTGTGTACGGTTGTCATGGTTATCATTGCCAGCATTATCGGATTTTTCTTTGTGAGCAGGATTATCAAACCTATCATTAAGGTGACAGGTGTGGTGGGGCAGCTTGCCCACATGGACTTCTCTGAAATCGAAGGGCAGGCGAAGCTGACGGCACGGGCGGATGAGACAGGACAGATGAGCCGGGCGGTGGCGGAGCTTAGGAGGCAGCTCGTGGAAGTTGTGAGTGATCTGCGGAAGCAGAGCGAGAAGCTGTACGAGGCTTCCGATGTCCTGAACGTGAACGCTTCTGAGACGGCGACGACGGTGGAACAGGTGGAGAAAGCGGTTTCCGAAATATCCGACGGCGCGTCCTCACAGGCGGACGAAACACAGAAAGCCACGGAGAACGTGATACTGATGGGCAGCATGGTGGAGGAGACTACCAGACAGGTGGAGGAGCTTACCGACAATGCCAACGATATGAGAAAATCAAGCGACGAGGCGTTTGAGACACTGCAGAATCTGGAGAAGATCAACGACCGTGCAAGAGAAGCCATCGACGTGATTTACGAGCAGACCAACACGACGAACGAATCCGCCATGAAGATCAGGGAGGCTACTTCGCTCATTACTTCCATTGCGGAGGAGACAAATTTACTCTCCCTGAATGCAAGCATAGAGGCGGCAAGGGCCGGCGAGCAGGGCAGAGGATTTGCGGTGGTGGCAAGCCAGATACAGAAGCTGGCTGAGCAGTCCAATGAATCCGCCAGACAGATAGAAAATATCATTGATTCCCTGATCGAGGATTCCCAGAAGTCCGTGGCCACGATGGAGGATGTGAAGAAGATCATGGAGAGCCAGAGCGAAAGCGTTGGCCGGACGAACGAGCGCTTTGCACAGGTGAGAAACGGCATTACCCAGTCCCTTGACGGTGTGAATCAGATTGCGGATAAGACGAAGAGACTGGATGAGGCGAGAGTCAACGTGGTGGACGTTGTGCAGAACCTGACGGCTATCGCTGAGGAGAATGCGGCCAGCACGGAGGAGACTTCCGCTTCCGTCACGGAGGTAAGTACCATTGTGTACAGTATTTCCGAGAATGCGACGAAGCTCAAAGAGGTGGCGGAGCATCTGGAACAGAGCATGAGTATCTTCAAAATCTGACGGATGTCTTTGGGGAGTATTTATGGAAAAGCGCGAGGATGATCTGGTCGTCGGCGGTTACCGCTTTGCGACAATAGCGGATGCGGAGACGGCCAGAATGGAAATAAAGAAGGTGGAGAATCTGGAGCAGAGGCTTGATTACCGTAAGCCCCAGAACGTACTGCTCGTCTATAACCGGGCGGTGGAAAATCAAGTGTTCCTGACACCCATCGGATTAAGCTATCTGCAGAAGATGCAGAGGGAAATGGAAAAATGGGGTGTGCCGGCGGATAAGATACAGCCGGTTCCGCTTCGGGGGACATTCAGCAACAAGACGGCAAACAGCCGCTCGATCAGGATGAGCGTAGCGAAACGGCATCCGGAATACCAGGGGCGGTTCGTGACTTCGGTGCTGATCAATGTGGTGCTTGTATTTCTTGTTGCGGCGATGCTTGTCATAGCGTGGAACAGTGATACGCCCAATATTGTGAATTACAGGCAGGCTGTGGTGAATGAATATTCGGAGTGGGAGCAGGAGCTTACCAGGCGGGAGAATGCCGTCCGGGAGGCAGAGCGTAAGCTGGAGACCGGGCAGTTAAATGAACAATGACGTAACAGTTCGGTTCAAGGACAGGAAGAGAGGCAGGGCGGTATATGGATAAGTCGAAGATCCTTGTGGTGGACGATGAGAGCCGTATGCGTAAGCTGGTTCGGGATTTTCTGGTAAAGAATAATTATGAGGTTGTAGAGGCGGCTGACGGAGAGGAGGCGCTCGACCTTTTTTTTGAAAAAAACGATATGGATCTGGTGATTTTGGACGTGATGATGCCCAAGATGGACGGCTGGCAGGTGTGCCGGGAAATACGCGCGTACTCCAAGGTTCCTATTATTATGCTGACAGCCAAATCAGACGAGAGAGATGAACTTCTGGGATTTGAACTGGGGGTGGATGAATATATTTCTAAGCCCTTCAGCCCGAAAATTCTCGTGGCGCGGGTGGAAGCCATTCTGCGCAGAACAGGACAGGCGGCTGCGGAGATGATCGTGGAAGCGGGCGGAATCCGGCTCGACAAACAGGCGCATAGCGTAATGGTGGAAGGAAAGCCGGTTGACTTAAGCTACAAGGAGTTTGAACTGCTCGCGTACTTCATGGAAAATAGGGGGATTGCCCTTTCCCGGGAAAAGATTTTGAACAGCGTCTGGAATTACGACTATTTCGGGGATGCCAGAACAATAGACACCCACGTAAAAAAACTCCGCAGCAAGATGGGAGATAAGGGCGAACTGATAAAAACAATATGGGGCATGGGATATAAGTTTGAAGGAGAATAAATCAAGTCATTAGTCTGGATTGGGCAGACGGATATGACGGGAGGTAGAAATGGCCAAACGTTGGTTTTACAAGGAGGAGTTATTCCTTAGTACAGAGGAAACGAGCCTTTCCGATGAAAATCAGGACAGGATTATTGATCTGCTTGGCAAAAATGTGGCGGTTGGAGTGGTCGGCGGATTCTATGAGGAAGGATTTCCCGTTTATTTTATCAGTTCTTTTGCGCTCAATAATATGGGCATGACTTATGAGCAGTTTATGGAAAAAACAGGCGGCCGTGTACTGGAAGCTGTGTATGAGCCGGATCGGAAGATATTCACGGAGGTCTTTCTCCCGGGGGAGGAGGAGAGCAGGGAATACCGCATTTTGAATGGAAGCGGGGAGCCGGTCTGGGTGCGTGAGATACGGACGCAGTCCTCTGCCAGCGACGGCAGGAGGATCTGGATCAGCGCGGTGAGGCTGATTGATGAGGAGCGCAGGGACAGTCAGCTGTCGAACGAGGCGTTTCGGATGCTTCGGGATACATATTTCCGAATCAGTGAGATTAATCTCAATAAGAATACGATTGTGGATTTGAAGTTTGTGGAGAGCGAAGCGCTGGAGGTGGAGCGCTTAAACGGCGATTACAGGATGACCGTCGCATCCTGTGCGCAGAATCACGTGGAGGAAAAGGACCGGGTTAATTTTGCCAACATCATGTCGGCGGAGAATCTAAAGAGAGTGTTTATGGATGGCGGTGCATCCATCCATTTCAGCTATCTGCGTCTGGTGGAGGGCGAGTGGAAGTGGGTGCGGACCGATCTGGTTCCCGTGGAAAATTTCAGTGAAGAAAACGCCAGGGTCATGTGGTATGTGAAAAATATCACGGAGGAGAAGGCGAAAGAGACGGAAATGACGGATCAGATACTGCGAAAAAACGCGGAGCTGTTTCAGGCGAAGAAGGAGCTGGAGGAGGCGAATGCGAAGATCAGGGAGTCGAACCAGAAGCTGCGCCGTACGCTGAGCGTGGAGGAACAGTATCGGCAGGCGATTGTCTCCGAGGCGGTTTTCGTGTTCAATGTGAATGTGACGAAGAATCTGATCGAGGAAGATTTTTATGAGATTGTAGACGGGCAGATGGAGCCGGTGTTAGCCAGGATGGGCATGCAGGCGCCCTGCAACGCGGACGATTTTTTCCTGCGCTGGGGGAAGGAGCGGGTATTCCCGGAGGACAGAGAGGTTTTCGTGCAGACCATAAACACGAGGCATCTGTTAGAAGCCTATGAGCGGGGAGAAAACGAGCTGATTATGGAAATTGAGACTTCCGGGACAGACGAACAGCCCGTGGTCTTAAGGCACACCATTCTGCTCACGAAGGACGGTGTCAGCGGCGACATACTGGCCCTCAACAATGCCAAAGATATCACGGATATCCGCGCAAAGGACAGGGAGACGAAGAAAGCGCTGTTAGACGCCTACGAGGCGGCGGACCGTGCCAACTGTGCCAAGACGGACTTCCTTTCCAAAATGTCCCATGACATCAGGACACCCATGAACGCGATTATAGGCATGACGGCTATCGCGGGCACCAAGCTTCACGATCCTGACGGGATGGAGGAATGCCTTGCAAAGGTTTCCGCTGCGAGCAAACATCTGCTCTCGCTCATAAACGAGGTGCTCGACATGAGCAGGATAGAGTCGGGTGCGCTCACTCTGGACGAGGAGGAGTTTAACCTTCTGAATATTATAGACAGCATGGTAAATATGCTTTCTGATGCTGCGCGGGAAAAGAAGCAGAAGATAGAATTTCGCGCCCACGGTGTTCAGAATACCAATGTGCGTGGAGATGCGAGAAGGCTGCAGCAGATATTCGCCAACGTGATAAGCAATTCCATCAAATATACGGAAGAGGGCGGGACAATCAGCATAGAAATTACGGAAAAGCCCTCGCAGCAGGAGCATGTCGGATGTTTTGAGTTCGTGTTTAAGGATAACGGCATCGGTATGACGGAGGAGTTCCTGCAGCACATTTATGATCCCTTTGAGCGGGCGGATGATGTGCGTACCAGCAAGATTCAGGGTACCGGGCTTGGTCTGACCATCAGCCGGAATATTATACAGATGATGGGCGGGGACATCCAGATCGAGAGCGAGCCGGGGGTCGGGACGATTGTGACGGTTACCGTACCTTTAAAGTATCAGATGCCGGGCGTGGTGAACAGGAAAGATCTCGCCGGAAGAACGGTTCTGGTGGTGGATGATTCGCCTTTTGCCGGGGAGACAACCAATGTCCTTTTAAGCAGTATGGGTATGCATGGCGAGTGGGTGCAGTCCGGAGAAGAAGCGTTAGACTATATGAAGGAAAAACGGCGGAAAGGGGAAGACGTTTTTGCGATCCTGCTGGATGTGAACATGCCGGGTATGAACGGTATGGAGACAGCGAAAGCGATACGCAGACAGGAAGGTGTGGAAATTCCCATTATTCTTGTCTCGGCCCACGAATGGGTGGATATCGAAGTGGAAGCGCGGATGGCAGGCGTAAACGCGTTTATCAGGAAACCGTTTGATAAGACCAGACTGTTAACGGCGTTCCGCAATTTTATTCCCAGGGAGGTAGTAAAACAGGCGGAAGAGACGCTTGAGCAGATCGGGGAGGCGGATTATTCCGACAAACGGATTCTGGTGGTGGAGGACAATGACCTGAACAGGGAAATTGCCACGGAAATTCTTTCCATGACGGGAGCAATGGTTGAGACGGCGGAGAACGGAAAGGAAGCGGTGGACATGGTGACTGCTTCTGACGAAGGCTACTATGATCTGATTCTCATGGATTTGCAGATGCCTGTGATGAATGGATATGAAGCGACGACGTCGATTCGTGCCATGGAGCGGGAGGACGCCAGAAAGATTCCCATTGTGGCGATGACTGCGAATGCCTTTCTGGAGGACATACAGCAGTCGAAAGCCTGCGGTATGAACGAACATATGTCAAAGCCATTGGATATTGACCAGCTTCAGCGGATGCTGGCAAGGTGGCTTTCCAGGCAAAACAAAAATGCATAAAAAGGTGCCGGTTCCCCGGGAATAGGGAACCGGCACTTTTCTAATTTTAAGAAAGATAAAAAAAGTCTTAAATGTGGGGAAACACACTTTACTTTTACGGACAAAAGGTTGTATTCTAAAAAACGGATATTGGGATTTAGAATTTGGAGGAGACGGGATGAAAAGACGATACATAAAATCCGGGCGCAGGGCCGTAGCAGTACTGCTTATCACGGCATGTGTTTCCATAATGTCTGCGGGATGTGGAGATACGGCGGCGATAGAGGAGGAGGAGACGCTGAGCGAGGTGATTCCTGTAGAGGCGCAGATGCCTGTAGAGGGAACACTTACCTTAAAGAATGAGTTTGTCGGGACGGTCAGCCCGGAAGAATCGGTTTATGTGATTCCCATGGTGACGGCGGAAGTACTCAGCACGGGTATCAGCGTGGGTGATACGGTAACGGCAGGGCAAGAGTTATGTAAACTCGATACCGAGGCGGCGGAGTTACAGCTTGCCAGCGCGCAGGCGCAGTATAACAGTGCGGCGGCGGGCGTACAGGCGGCAGAAGTGGGATATGAGATTGCACAGGCACAGTACGACAGCGCTGTGGCGCAGCTTGATGTGCAGAATGAGCAGACCCAGCGACAGAAGGATCTGACCATGTACCAAATGCAGATGCAGATCGACGGGATCAATGACGGAATCGACGATATCAACGAGCAGATTTATAAACTGGATGAGGACAGGGAGGATGCTAAGGAGCAGCGGGATGATCTGAATAAGGCGAGAAAACAGGCGAACAGTTATGTGAAGCAGGCGCAGTCTGCTTATCAGGCAGCGGCTTCCGCCTATGGATATCCCCAGGCCCAGGCATCATATCAGGCGGCGGTCGCGACAGTTACGATGATGGAATCGCCTGACTATGATAAGACGCAGCATGGCGACGAAGAGGCATATAAAGCGGCCTTACAGGCTGCTAAAGATGAATTGAAGGCGGCGGATTTGGCACTGCAGGAGGCAGAGAAGAATATGAAGCCCCATGCGGATACCTTACAGGCAGCCCAGACGGCGGCGTCTCAGATGGATTCCGCCTACGAACAGGCGAAGGCCGGCATCGAATCCATAGACGACGGGAAGGAAAAGCTTGAGGACTCCCTCTCTGATACATATAGGACAAAAGAACAGACAGAGACCGTCAAAAACCTGACGGAGGCACAGCTTAATATAGACACGCAGGCAGTGCAGGATATCAGTAAACGGACGGCAGCTCTGGGTGTGGATTCCGCGGCGGCGCAGGTAAACAGCGCGAAAGTCGGCGCGGCGGGCGCAGAGGTGGCTATCGACAGTGCGGAGTACCAGCTTGATATGTACACGCTGACGGCGCCGATAGACGGCGTAATTGAGGCTGTGAATGTGAAGGAGCATGATTTAGCGTCTCCCCAGACGCCGGCTTTTGTTATTTCCAATAAAAAGACAATGACAGTCACCTTTGGCGTGAGCGAGGGCATCCGCGGTACACTGCGGGTAGGACAGAAACTCACGGTGGACAGGAACGGCAAACTTTACGATGCGGCGATCACCGAGATTGGCAGCATGGTAGACCAGACTACGGGCCTGTTTATGATTAAGTCCTGTGTGAGTACGCCGGATGACAGCCTGTTGACGGGAAGCAGCGTGAAGGTGACGGCGGAGACTTACAGTCAGGCAAACGCCCTGCTGATTCCCTATGACGCGGTGTATTACGACGACAGCCAGCCTTATGTCTATGTGGCGGAGAGCGGGATGGCTAAGCGTAAGGATGTGGAGACAGGAATTTTTGACATGGATACGATCACAGTGCTCTCGGGTCTTTCCACGGAGGATACGCTGATCACAAGCTGGTCCGCGAACCTCAGGGAAGGGGCGGAGGTGTCCGTTCAGATGAAGACGGCAAACGATGCGGACGATGGGCAGACAACTGCTGTAGGGGAAGCGGACGGCGCGCAGACTGCAGGCGGAGAGTAGGAGGCAGCGATATGGGATTGACAAAATTAGCTCTGAAGCGTCCTGTCTCGATGGCGCTTGTTGTTCTGGCCCTGGTGGTGTTCGGCCTTTCCTCGATACCGGGCTTTCGGCTGGAACTGACGCCGGATATCGAGATGCCGATGCTTCTCGTCTATACGGTTTATCCGGGGGCGGACCCGGAAAGCGTGGAGGAGCTGGTGACGAAAGAGATAGAGGCGGCAGGGTCAGAACAGAGCGGTGTGACGACCTACACCTCGCAGTCGGCAGAAAACATGTCTATGGTCATGTTCCAGTATGAATACGGTACAGATCTGGATGACGCTTATATGGATTTGAAGACAGCGCTTGACGCTGCTAAGTCGTCCATGCCGGATGACGTGCAGGAACCGAATGTGATAGAGATGGCAATGGATCAGGTGGAAACCATGGACATTTCGGTCACGGCGGTAGGCGACAGCGATGTATTGAGCTACGTGAACGATACCATGGTGACAGAACTGGAGACGATCTCCGGGGTGGCGGATGTCCAGGTATACGGCGGACGGGAAAATTATATCCGTGTGCTGCTAAACTCCCAGGCTATGAAGGAGTACGGGGTGACCATGAGCGGCATTGCCCAGACCATCGGGGCTATGGATTTTACAGTGCCTGTGGGCAGTGTGAATCAGGGCTCCCAGGATATCGCGGTATCGAGCAGCGCGGATATTTCCGGGGTGGTACAGATCCAGAATATACCCATTACCACAGCGAGGGGACAGGTGATACCGTTATCGGAACTTGCCCAGGTCAGCGACAGCCAGAAAGAGGCGTCCAGTATAAGCCGCTATAACGGGCAGGACAATGTAACGATTGCCATTACGAAAAAGAAAAGTTACGGCACCGTGGATGTGACAAGAGATGTGGAGCGGATGCTGGAGCAGCTGCAGGCGGACAATGACGTGGTCGTGATAGACACGATCTACAACGCCAGCGATATGATTATCTCTTCGCTTTCCTCTGTGGGAAGCACACTGGCGCTGGGTGTGTTGTTTTCCATGCTGGTTTTGTTCCTCTTTTTTGGCGATTTCAGGGCCAGCCTGATTGTGGGAAGCGCCATGCCGATTTCCCTGTTTGCGACGATGATCGGCATGAATATGCTTGGATTTACCTTCAATGTGGTGACGATGGGGGCGTTAGTCATCGCTATCGGTATGATGGTGGACAGTTCGATTGTGGTGCTGGAGAGCTGCTTTCGCCTGAAAGATAAGACGGGAGAATACTATGACGCGGCGCTTAAGGGTACGGGTGTGGTGACGGCTTCGATCATCGCGTCCACGATTACCACGGTGGTCGTTTATGCGCCCTTAAGTACGATGAAGGGTCTCTCCGGGCAGATGTTTTCACAGCTTGGTATGACGATAATCATGGCCATGCTGGCTTCGCTTGTCATGGCGATGACCATTATTCCGCTGCTTTTCCGTAAGTTTAAACCGGTGGAGAAAAAGGATCTGCCGATCAATAAACTTCTTAGAAAAATCAACGCCGGGTACGACAAAGTGCTGCGCAAAATTCTGCCGAAGAAGGTGCTGGTGGTTGTGATATCAGTGCTCCTTCTGGTTGCGGCGTTTATGTTAGTCAGCCAAATCCATACGGAGCTGATGCCCAGTATGGACGAGGGCGCATTTTCCGTCACGGCAAGTTTCCGCTCCGGCACGAAGATGGAGCTGATTGAGGAACAGACGAACTTTCTTGAGAAAATGGCGGAAGAAGATGAAAATGTAGATCACTATTCTTTCAGTGTTTCAGGAGACAGGGCAACTCTGACAGGGTATCTTCCTGATGACTGCGAACTGTCCACGGGACAGGTGATTGAGAAGTACGCGAAGGCACTGGACGGACTGACCAACATGGATATCAGTATCAGCGCAAGCGGCGCCAGCATGAGCAGTATGATGGGAAGCGGCATTGAGATTGACCTGGAGGGGCGTGATCTGGATGACTTGAGGCAGACGGCAAGACAGGTGCAGGAGATGCTGCAGGGAATACCGGGTGTGCTGCAGACCTCATCCAACCTGGCGGAAGCGTCCACACAGGCAAAGATCATGATTGATCCTTTAAAGAGTATGGCAGCCGGACTTCCGCCAGTACAGGTGGCGGGAGAGATGTACAATACGTTAAGCGGCATGAAAGCGGCCACGCTTAAGAGAAGCGGCGAAGAATACGAGGTGCGGGTGGAGTATCCTGAGGGCGAGTACGAGGGTATGAACGATCTGATCAATATGACCCTCACCACAGCGCGCGGCACGCAGATTCCCCTGTCTGAGATTGCGACGGTGGAATATCAGGATTCCCCGGTAACGCTGATCCGTGTGGACGGTATCTATCAGGTGGCGGTGACCGCAAGCACTACAGAGGAAGCGAGATTTACGGCGCAGGATGCGGCGGACGAGGCGATGGAGCAGATGGTGCTCCCCAGGGGTGTTTCCCGTGCGTCAAGTATGATGGATGACATGATGATCGACGAGTTCAAGGCGATTATCACAGCTATCTTTGTGGCAGTATTCCTGATCTTCCTTGTCATGGCGATGCAGTTTGAGTCACCCCGGTTTTCCCTGATGGTGATGATGAGTATTCCCTTCGCGCTGATCGGTTCGTTCGGACTGTTGTATATAACAGGTTCAACACTCAGCATGGTGTCCCTTATGGGCGTGCTGATGCTTGTAGGTATCGTGGTGAATAACGGTATTCTGTACGTAGATACGGCGAACCGTCTGCGGGAAGAAATGTCTTTGGAGGAGGCGCTGATCCAGAGTGGGCAGCTCAGGCTGAGGCCGATTCTGATGACGACATTGACGACGATTCTGTCCATGGTGCCGATGTCTCTCGGGATTGGGGAAGGCTCGGTGATGATGGAAGGTATGGCCATGATAATCATTGGCGGACTGGTTGCTTCCACCGTGCTGATCCTTTTACTGATGCCAACCTTCTACCTCATCATAGACAAGCGGAGCAGAAAGGCGAAAAGACTGGTCAGAAAAGAGGAAAGACAGTTTAGGAAAGAAGAGAAAAAAGCGGAAAAGAGGGCAAGAAAAGAGGAGAAAGATAAGGATAAATAAAAGATAAGAAAAAGACCGGTCCGGCAGATTATTTCATCTGAAACCGGTCTTTTCCATTCCATTTTGCTTCATAGAGCGCCTTGTCGGCATTCTGGTAGAGAAGTTCATAGGTTTCACTCTTGGCGGCGAGACCTATTCCTATGCTGACCGAGAGCTTCTGATCGGGGTATTCGCTGTCAAAATTCTGGTGTACGATGGAAATAAATTTTTTGAGCATGCCCTCCGTCTCCTGGGTGGAAATGCCGCGTCCGACAAACACGGCAAACTCGTCGCCGCCCAGACGGCCAACGATATCTTTATTGCGGTTAAAATAATTTTCCAGAATGGAGGAAAACTTCCGCAATACCTGATCGCCCACAGGGTGTCCGAGCTGGTCGTTAATCAGCTTGAAATTATCCATATCCATAATCATCAGCAGACCCTGTCCGGGGCGTTCCGACAGCGACATCCGTACAAGCTCTTCAAATCCTTCCCGGTTGAGCAGCTTGGTCAGAGGGTCCATCCTGGCTTTTGTGCGGATGGAACTCATTTCCTTCGAAAACAGCGACGTCAAAAAGAAGAGAAGGAGAGAGGCGATTACGGCGATTATCAGCATGGGAAATTCAATACCCCATAAATCTTTCAGCACCTCGTTGCGGTTCATGCAGGTGATGAAGTACCAGTCGGTGTCCGGGATCGTAGTGATATTTACAAAATAGACGCTTTCGTCGCCGAGAATATCGTACTGGCCGGTTTTTCCCTCGTCCAGCAGCCTGTTCACATTCTGGTACAGCATGGATTCGTGTTCGCTGGACAGGGTCATGCCGATCATTGAAGCGTCAGAGTCCGCAATGATAAGCCGGCTGCCCGCAGTGACAAAGAAAGCGTGCTCTATTTTTTCTGTGGTGATGGCTTCGGCCAGTCTTGAGGCATAATCCAGATATACGTCCGCAGACAGGACTGTTACGGCAGGGCCGGTTCTTAGGCGGCTGCTTATGCTCACGCACGTACCGCCCGTCATGGCATCCACATAGGGCTCGCCAAAGGCAAACTGGTCGTGGGCCAGCCCTTCTTTATACCAGTCCCGCTCTGTCACGACAAAATCTTCTCCGGGTTCCCAGCCTGAGGCGTCAAAGTATCTGCCCTGATCGTCACCCATGTACAGCCCGAAGGGGTAGGCGTCATGCGCGTCCACACTGGTACGCATTAACTCATAGGTATTCTCGTTCTCAAGCCCCAGCTCTTCAATCATGTCTTTATAAATAGTCACTTCGTTCAGAACGGATTTTGCCCATGCACTGATCTCCTCCGCATAGTAATTGGACTTCAGAATCAGTTTTTCCCTGGAAAGGGTCAGTATTTCCCGTCTGACAAGCATAAAGTAGATGCAAATCATCACCAGAACGATAGGTACGATGGTACAGACCAGTTTTATGTTCGCCCAGATATAACGGTGTTTTGCTTTCACTAGAAGTCCTCCCCCGGGAAAAGATAAAAACGCTCGGTTTCCCACAACAATACTTGACATAATTTTATCATATGCACCCGGAAAGTCAAGGTAGGACTCTATTGACAAACGGCGGGCGGGATGCTAACGTGTTACCAATCTTACTTTATTTATCGGATTAGGGTGTCGAGGCACCTTACAGCACCCTTATCTTTATCAGGAAAGGATAAAATTGATATCATTATGAAATATTCCATGAAGAGGCAGTTTGCCTTCATTTTCATAACGCTGATTACCGGGACGATCCTTCTTTGTCTGATTCTCAATTCGACCCTTCTTGGCACTTATTACCTTAATAAGAAGCAGAACGCGCTGGTGAGCGCCTATTACAGTATCAACGAGGCGTCGAAGGCGGGTGATATTACCAGTGAGGAGTACGATATCGAACTGAAGAAGATCTGTGAAAAGTACAATATTCAGGTTTTGGTGGCGGACGGGGAATCGGAGGCTGTCAAGTACTCCATGAACGACCCCCGCACCGTGTTGAAACAGCTTTTTGACAATATTTTTCTGGGTGTGGACGAGGAGGGGCTTCTCATAAACACGGCCGATTATAAAATGCGGGTGGTGGAGGATTACAGGACCCAGACGGAGTATATTGAAATGTGGGGGATGCTGGATAACGGGTATCTTTTCATGCTTCGCAGCGCCCTTGAGGGGATCAGGGAGAGCGTGTCCATATCCAATCACTTTCTGGCATATGTTGGCCTGGTCGCTATTATGGTCAGTATTCTTCTGGTGATCTGGCTTTCGAACCGTGTCACCAAACCGATCATGGAGCTGGCAAAGATTTCGGAACGGATGAAGGAGTTGGACTTTGAGGCGAAGTATGCAGGGGACGACAAGAATGAGATAGCCATACTGGGCAATAATATCAATGAATTGTCGGAGGCGCTCGAGAAAACCATCTCCGAGCTGCGGACGGCAAACAATGAGCTTTTGAAGGATATCGAAAGAAAGGACAGGGTGGACGAGAGAAGGCGTGAGTTTCTGTCAAACGTTTCCCACGAGCTCAAGACGCCGATTGCGCTTATTCAGGGCTATGCGGAGGGGCTGAAAGAGGGAATAAACGAAGACCCTGAAAGCAGGGAGTTTTACTGCGATGTCATTATGGACGAGGCTTCCAAAATGAATGCCCTGGTAAAAAATCTCCTTACCCTCAACCAGTTGGAGGCGGGCAATGAGATTATCAATATGGAGCGCTTTGACGTGACGGCCCTGATAAAAAATTATATTGCCTCCGCCGATATCTTAATCCGGCAAAAGGAGATATCTGTCCGCATGGACGACTATGAGCCCGTTTATGTCTGGGGCGACGAGTTCCGGGTGGAGGAAGTGTTTATGAACTATTTCACAAACGCTATCAATTACGCCGGGGGCGATAAGATCATTGATGTAAAAATACGCAGGTCCGACGGGCGGGTGCGGGTGTCGGTGTTTAACACCGGGAGCCCCATTCCAGAAGAGAGTGTGGCGCATTTGTGGGAGAAGTTTTATAAGGTGGACAAGGCCAGAACCCGGGAGTACGGCGGCAGCGGGATCGGTCTCTCCATCGTAAAGGCGATTATGGAATCCATGAACCGGGAATATGGCGTGATCAACTATGACAACGGTGTGGAGTTCTGGTTTCAGCTGGATATGGCATAACAGGTTGGCCGGACCGAATTGGTTTTGACTTGTAAGAATAAAAAATGTAGGGTATAATATAATAACGCAGCGGAAAAACGAAGCACTGTCGCAGGACAAAGACTTTGCGGCTGCAGCGGCATTTATTATTCAAATTAGGGAGATACTGACGTGAAAAAGGCGAATGTTCTTTTGGGCAGTGTAGCGGCGGCCCTTCTGATGACAGGATGCGCTACGGTGCCTGATCTGACACAGACAGAGACGGAATTAATATCGGAGTACGCAGTGGGTGTGCTGCTGAAATATGACAAAGGTCACGGAAGAAGACTGGTGGATACTACTGGGTATGACCTGGTGGAGGAGACGGAGGAACCTGAACCGGAACCGCCTGTGGAAGAGACGCCGGAGGAACCCGAAGTGGAGGAGACGCCCGAGGTGGTGGATGTAAGCCAGGATGAAGAGGCAGCGCAGCCTGCGGCATCTTCAGTGGAAGCGTATTACGGTATTCCCAATATAATGATAAGCTATACAGGATGGGAGATGGTTGATTCCTACCCGCCGCAGGCAGAAGACGAGACGCCGTTTTTCTCCATGGATGCGTCGCAGGGAATGCAGCTTTTGGTGTTGAAGTTTAACGCACAGAATCTGACAGGAGAAGACCAGACATTGAATATGATGGGTTACCGGGCGACATTTCGGATATCCGTAAATGGAGAAGCGAGCAAGGGCGCGCTTGCCACAATGCTGGTGAATGATATGCAGACATTTGACAGCGTAATACCGGCAGGCTCTTCTGTGGATATGGTGAGTATCGTGGAGGTGCCGCAGGGGACAAATCCGAATACGATTGACTTCATTCTCCGGGGCGGTGAGCAGGACGGAACGCTTCATCTCCAGTAGAAGCAGCGGACATCCGCGACGCGAAAAATGGGCATATTTGTAGGAGAAAAAAGAAATTTGTAAGAAATTTGAATTTGCCGTTGACAGAGGAGAAATCTTCTGCTATTATATGAAAGTCGCTTGTGTGAGATGATTTTGAGCATGGCGACAGACAGAAGAATGTGCAGCATTCTTCAGAAGTAAATTCCAAAAGGATTTACTTCGACGAACCTTGACAAATAAACAGTAATGCAACCCTGAAAAGATTCCAAAGAAGATT
>CAJTTZ010000007.1 GCA_910579505.1 uncultured Lachnospiraceae bacterium | reverse complement strand
GTGTAGTTTTATCTTACATCAGTCTGGAGGTTTACACAAACTTTGGGATAGTCCCGTAAAATTCCAGTTTATCTACTAACTGTCGTAACCTTCCTTTATTTTCAAGGCTTTGCGGTATGCCTAGCCTCAAAATATGTATCCTTTTCCCTTGTTTTTGCCCTTATCAGCAAGTTACAAGGGAAAGTTTTTGTTATTCAGTTTTCATTACTTAATTCATTCCCACAACCTTATCCAAGAGTTTAGCGGAATCCCGCTTAGCTTCCCTTGTGGCGTGTGCGTAGACATTCATGGTGGTGCTTACGTCCGAATGCCCTAAAAGCTCCTGCACATCTTTTGGCTGCGCCCCATTTGATAACAGGTTTGTTGTGTAGGTGTGCCTTAATGTGTGGAAGTGGAAACCCTCTAACTCCGGCACTTTCCTTGCCGCTGTCCGGCAGGCTGTTTCTACGGTGGCAGGAAGTTCCATGCAGCCATCTTCCCTCAGACATACAAAGGAGAGTTCCGTATAATTCTCCGGCGCATCTTCTGTCATTGGTAGGTTGTAATACTCATAATGCACCCTGTTTTTCTCTGTAACTTCCCTGTAGAAATTTCTGTGGTAGAGTCCGCCATACTGCATACGGTTTTTAAGCTGCTGTTTTCTTGCTTTCTTCAAGATGTCAGCGAGGGCGTTTCCAAAATCAACAATCCGCACTTTCTTCCGCTTTGTAGGACCTATCTCATGTTTATGGGTAGCCCCATTGTAACGGACGCTCCTGCGGACTGTCAGATATTGTTCCTCAAAGTTGATGTCCTGCCAAGTCAGCCCTGCTACTTCCCCAAGCCTAAGACCTGTGAAATAGGCTATCTGTACGGGCAGGATTGCGTCCTTGCTCCGCTTGCCAAGCTGTGCAATCAGCTTTTGGTACTGCTCAAATGACAGCGGTTTGACGTTGCCGTTGTCGGTGTCCGTTTCTTCCACAAACAAATCCATATCGTCCTTTTTATGCCGCATAACCACATACTGCATGGGATTAAATGTGATGTACTGCTTCGGGAACACTGCAAAACGGAAGGACTGCTGCAATACTGCGGAATAAGACCGTATATAGTCAATGGAATATCCCTTTGAAACAAAGTCCTCAACCGTTCCGCCGAATGAGAGCAAATCCATAAACTGCTGTAAATGCCCCGAAGTGACCGTTTTTAGCTTTCGTCTGCTTACAGGGTGCTGTTTAATGCGGTTGATTGCCTGTAAATAAGTACCGACAGTGCCATTGCTCAATGTCCCTGTCTTTAATTCTTCCTCCGCCCATGTATCAAGCAACTGCCCAAGCGTGATATTGTCCGCCTTCGCAATGAATTTCTTGCTTTCGTAATCCTCCATTGCCTGCCTTAACAGCTTTTCCGTTTCACTCTTGCTCTCTGTTCCTGCACATTCTTTCTGTACCAAGTTCCCGCTTGCATCTTCCACATAAAAGCGGTAGTACCATTTCTTTCCTTTTTTCCTTACAGAACCTTTTGCCATAATCCGTTCTCCTTTCGATAACGAGCAATCGGAACTGATGAAATGCTTTCTGCGTGTAAGTATATCATAACTCCGATTGTTCCACTATACCGATTCGGATTCTTCCCCCGATACCATAGAAAGAAGATTTTCAAGCCTTACGGTGGCTGTTTCGGGATTTTTGGAATAGAGCCTCACAATATCGCCCATATCGTTAAACATATTTACAGTGTGGGTGATTTCCCTGAGAAACATAATCTCGTTATATTCCTTGTTTGATTCAAACCCCATTGTGTGGGCGAGTGCGGCATTTTCCGCATTGTCCTTGAAATTCTTACAGGCAAACTGAAAAGAATCCACGAACAGTTCATACTCCCTTAACATCAGCAGCAGTAAGTCTTTTGTAAAGTCTGATTCTGCCTGTTCCATATCAAAAGGCAGCTTTGAGAGAATGGAGGACATCGCATCACGAATAAATAATTCCCTTTTATCCGTAATGTCTGTTTCATATTCCTCTGTTTCCCCTTTCAGCCACTCCACAGACACATGAAGGGCTTCTGAAAGACCTTCCAAGACCAGCTTCTTTGTGTTGTCGATTGTTCCCGCCTCGTAACGCACGATTGTGGAAGTGGCTACCCCCATCTTCTCTGCGACATAAGGCTGGTTCAGCCCCAACTCAATTCTCCGCTGTTTTGCCCTGCTACCGATCAGCTTGCGTAATTCTTTATCTTTCATACTGATACGCCTCCTGCTCTTTAGGAGGCGCTGCCTCCCTTTTTCGGTATGGACAAAGTATAGCACAGAAAAAACAGTAATGCAATATGCAACTTAAAAATAATTTTTAAATTATCATAATGCTTGACAAGTGGATATAAAAGCGTTATAGTAATCATACTATTAAAATTGCGTTATGCAATTAGAAGGAGGTGATTCAATGACCGAAATGAAAATCGCACTATCCATTGAAGAAGCTGCCGACTATACGGGTATCGGGAGGAATACCCTGCGGAATCTTGTAGAATGGGAAAAGTTGCCCGTCCTCAAAGTCGGGAGAAAGGTACTTGTCAAAAGCGACATCTTGGAAAAATTCATGGAAGTGAACGAGGGGAAGAACTTGCGGGATAAGAGCGATGTAAAAGCTGTTACAAGAAAATCAGCAGTATAAAAGGCGGCTTCTAAAGAAACCGCCCAATGGTATGTATCAGACCGAAGCCATGATATACCTACACGCAAATAGATTATATCATGTGCTTTGTCTGATATGCAACCGATTTTTGAAATATGGCGGCATTTTGTGGCATTTTTGTGGTCATGGTGGCATTCTTTACTATCATATGTGGCATCACTTTCCGCTATCATCTGATATTTTAACGAACATTTTCGGGAGTGATTCTTCTCTCTTTTAAGCCCTCGGCGTTTGAGAGCGAAATACACCCATTGCACAAACTTCGTTTATGCAATGGGGATTTCGCCCTTGCAGGGGGCATAAGTCACGCTAGCGTGACTTAGCAAATGCTGACGCATTTGTAACAACCGCCAAAAGGCGGATATGTTCGTAAACGTGCCGCCTATGCTGCCCACTCACAGCCTGCCATACCAGCACCACTTCTTTTCAAAATCAGTTACTGCCATTTGCAGGAGGGAGGACAAAGCACAATACAAAGACATTCATTTATCCGCATGAGCAAGTTGCCCGATGTCAGGGGCAGGATCACTTATATATCCAGCCATGCGAAGCAGGAGAATCTGTATGCGGTCTATGAAACAACAGACCGCCGCTATTGGACGGAGCTTGCAAAATGCAGCGAGCAGGAATTTCAAAAAAGCGGTACAGAGGGGAAATGTATCGAAGCGAGGGAATTTATCATTGCCCTGCCTGAATCCTTCCCAAATCTCTATGAGCCGGACAAGCTGTTACAGTTGTTCACAGACCGCTTTAAGGAAAAGTATGGTGTGGAGTGCGTATCGGCTTTACACCATAACAAACAAAAGACAAATTACCATATCCACCTTATTTTTTCGGAGAGGGAACGACTGCCTGAACCCATTGAAAAGACCGCAACAAGGAATATGTTCTATGACGAGCAGGAGAAACACGTCCGCACCAAGAAAGAGATACTTGACGAAAACGGGGATATCCGCAAAGGCTGTAAGATTGTGAAGAAAGGTGAGATATATGAGCGCAACCTCTTTACCGCCAAGAACAAGCTGTTTAAGCAGGACGAGTTTGTAGACGAGGTAAAGCATTTTTATACCGACCTTATCAATACTTTGGTAAAGGACGACAAAGAGAAACTGCACGTTTTTGATGAAAACGGTCTGTACCTTGCTACCAAGAAGATAGGGAAGAATAACCCAAAAGCGGAACAGATACAGACGGATAACGGATACCGTATGCGTTGGAATCGTGAAGTTGACAGGGCAATCGTCAGCGATGTGGCAGAAACGGAGATACAACAGATAAAAAAAGAGTACATCTCTGACCGTATCAAAGAATCCATTGATATATTCGGCAGTCGTCCGGAAAGGTTTGGAACTATCCTTATGAGTGCTGTTGCGGTGTTGGCAATGCTGGTTTCAAAGGTGCTGCAAAAGGCAAGGGAACTGTCTGCAGAACTTTTTAATACAGAGCAGATACAGCCGCAGATGTCAGTGCAAGAACCTGTCCGCCAATCACCCAAAAAGGAAACACAGACCAAGCCGAAGATACCACCCAAGCCTGTCATGCCAGCAGAAGCAGCCGTCTATCCAAAGTTATTTAAGATTTACAAGGAACTGAAACAACAGAATGAGATCATCTTTGAAGCAGAAAAGGAACGTAATGTTTGGGAACTTGAGCGTGACGACCTGAAGGGGCTTGCGAAATTTACTAAGAAAGACGAACTGCAAAGCAAAATTGACCGCAAGAATGAGGAAATTGACATTTTGAAAATCGGATTATCCGGTATTGCCAAAAGACACGGTTATAAGAATGTGCAGGAGTTTTACCAAGCATATCAGAAAGCTAAAAAAGCTTACTTAGACTATCAGGATAAAGTAACCAAGTGGAAAGAAAACTATGAAAACAAATCAAAAAGCGACAGTGTGTATAAGAGACTACAGAATTATCAAAAAGAGGTTGCAGAAAGACAATCTGATAAAACTACGCAAGGAAAAGACAAAGGGGCGAGATAATCGCCCTTCTTGCATGCTATCTGTAATGCCTTCGTGGCTTATCTAAAAGCCTTGAAGTCGTAAAGTAGTACAAATTTTTTGCCATAGTTATTCGCTACAGTTCATTATTCCTTTTGAATATGTCTGTACAGTAACTATTAGCAGCTTATATAGAACATATTATTTGAATGAGAAGAAAAATTCTATATAATTTAAAAATATTGACAAAACAAATAAACAATAATATAATATGTTTACAAAATAGGTAAACATTAAGGACGGTGAGATATGGACTATAGTAAAATTACTTTAGATGAGTTGAAAAAAGGATATAGGTATGATAAAGAGCATGAAATTTATATTTGTAACTATTGTGCGCAGAATTTTGAAGTGGGACAAATTTATTCAATCAGCAATAATTTTTATACAGCTGAACATGCTGTTTCAAAACATATTGAAATTATACACGGTAGTAACTTGTCGCAATTAATTTCTGCTGACACAAAATATAATACTCTGACACAAAACCAGAAAGATTTAATTTTGCTTTTTGCTTCTGGTATATCAGATAAAGAAATGGCAAGCAAATTAGGTGTTACGGAAGCTACAATTCGACGGCACCGTTTTACATTTCGTGAGAAAGCAAAGCAAGCAAAATATTACTTGGCTATATATGAACAATCATTAGGATTAAAAGAAGTTTCCGAAAATGCAATTATGCCAATTCACAACCATGCCAGCTATGTTGATGATCGCTATTTAATAACCGAGCCGGAGAGACTGCGTATATTAGAAAACTTTTTTAGCAGTTTTAACCCTCTAGTTTTAAAAACGTTTTCACCAAAAGAAAAGAATAAAGTGGTTATTCTCACTAAAATAGCAGAGCAATTTGAAAAGGGTGAAACATATAGCGAAAAAGAAATAAATCAAATTTTAAAACCGATTTATGAAGATTACATGACGCTTAGACGCTATTTGATTATGTACGGATTTATGGAGCGTGCCAAAGACGGTTCAAAGTATTGGTTGATAGATTAAAAGGTAAAGATTATTCAACCGTTTATAGATCATATACAAATAACAGTGAAAGATATATCGCAAGTAGATTTTTTTATGATTGCTTTTTAGCTATTATGAGATTTGATATTTCCCAAAAGGTTAATGTCTTATAAAAGAACATGTTTTGTATGTTCTTGAAAATATAAATGTAAATTTCAACGGAGGAAATTATTATGAAAAAATGGTATGACGAGGAATATGTATGGGAAATTGAAGTAATAGGTTTTAATAAAGATAATGAAGAAACAGAAAGATTTTGCCGAAATGGCGAGGAAATCGGAGATAAATATACTTGCACCTATGGATGTCCTGTAAATTCACAGGGACTGGGTATATGTTCCAAAGTAATGATGATGATGTATCCAATTATGGAAGCTGTCAGAAGTGGCGGCAATTTGGAAAATATAGGTGGTGATAGTAAATTCAGTAAAGTTATTATGTGTCCAGACGGATGTGTTCTATTTAGGCTTACAGCAAAACCGTTGGGTAATAAGAATTTTTTTCGGGGAAAGTTTTTTGATTAATCTCCAGTCTATCTAACAAATAAGGGACAGTTTATCTTTATGTGTAAATGAGGTTTTATACAAAGCTAAATAGCAAAACCAGCGGGATCAGTCAACGGTAAAATGAACGCCGCTTCGCGCCGCCGTTGACAGCTCCGTCTGGTTTTACTGGTGGGTAATCAAGGAGCGACAGCCTAAAGTGCTGCCGCCCCTCTGTATTATAAAAAATAGGGTGCTATCCCTAAAGTCTTGTCTATTACCATAATTCCAGAGAATCCTCTGCATCTACCCACATCTGCATATTGCCCTCAAGGTAAAGACGAGCATATTCTAATGGTTCATCAATAGCAAGGGCATTTAAAGCATATTCAGAGCAGGGAGTAGTTTTTAATTTTTTCTCAGCTTCCCAACAGTCAATCCTAAGAAGATATCCTGCGGTAGTTGCTATGTCTATACTGTCGTGGTGTATGTTGTATTCTGCATATATGATATTCATCTTATTTGTCCTTTCCCTAAAATATTGTGAAAGCATTGCAATCAGTTCTTCCTGCCAAATTTACTCTGTGTTATAATTTGTTATAGGTTTTTCTTTCCCTTATTTTTGCCCTTATGAGAGTTCATAATATGAGGGAAAAGGATATAATACGAGGGAAAGCATAGGGGCAAACTCACTTGCTATAAATTTAGCATTTTCAAGGGTTTGCGAACTTTTTGAAGATAAGATATAACAGTTAATAAATGCTATAAATTATGTCTTATCAGAATTCCAATTTGTCGGGAAGTCAAGTATAATAAGAAATTGAATTTTATAAGGTGAGGATAATGGTTAGAAAAGTAAAATGGACAAAATATTTATGGATGAGCCTGCTCTCATTTGGAGCGTTTATGCTTGAATATCTGTCAATATTTGCAATTGAAGTTACATTTCTACATGTAGATATACAGAATTACACAACGCACCAAAGAAGTATTCATTGTATCATAATGGTTTTTATGTGGGCGTTTTTCATTGGTGTTCTCCTGCTTTTTTCAAGAAAGCATTATCATTTCCCGGAAAGGGGGAACAAAAGGGATAAGATTTCCTCGAAAAGTTGGATCGTTACGCTTGCTTGTTTCATTGGCTGCAAAATTATGACTTTCATTGATTGGCATACATTAAAGATTGTAGGAGAAGCACAGGGTAAAACTGTATTCCAATTTTGCGCGCAATATTTATACTATATATTTGAAGTGCTGCTTGTTATTCTAATCATAATATATGGGCAAAAAGCGATTGAAACCTTGTTGAAAAAAGAAAGCCCCATTCCTTTTGGTGGTATTATTTTGGCTATGACATGGGGAGCGTTTCATTTCGTATCAAGAGGAGTAGGACTTGAAATTTGGAACGGAATTTCTACTATGATATTTTCTGTTCTTAGTGGCGTAATGTATTTAAGATTAAATAGAAAATGCTTGTATAGCTATCTTTTCATCGCTATGGGTTATTTACTATAACTTTCAGTTTGCTGATTAGAGTGGTGGAGAACAACGAATTGATTTTTCCTTGTTAATGTTATTTATACATGGTGTTAGCACCATGTAATAAGAGGAGATACACAAAAATTATAAAGAGGATGTGCCGGTAGAGATTCGGGTTTGTTGGTTTTATGGAAGAACATGGAAAAATCACTCCTAAAGAAGCAGAAGCAGTTACGGGCAAGTCTGCCGCAACTGTAAGAAGATATTTTAAGATGCTCACAGGTACAAGATATATAGTGGCAGAGGGGAGTGTCAACAATATAGTTTATCGTATTGATGTAAATTTGTCAGAAGAAGATTAAAATGTTAAAAAACAATTGCCTAAACAGTGTTTCGGAAATTCAAAAAGCGAAACAGCGTTTAGCTTTTTGATGAGGGGATAGCTGGTATGTTTACTGGATATTTAATGCTTCGTGATAACACCATGATAACAAAAACCCGCAAAACCTCAGATACAGGGTGCATATCACCGAAAAAGCCTTGAAAATCAACAAAGCAGAAATGCTATATTTGAATTGTCGAGAAATTTGTGGGATGCTGTATCAGATTTTTTTTCTGAAACTTGCTATTTAGAAGAGGGGAATATTATGAGTACAGATTATGAAAAATATTTCAGGCAAGGTACATACGCAAGCGTCAGAACAAGCCGTTTTGACAGCAAGAGTGAAGAAAAAGTATGCTTAATATTAAACCGTATTTTGAACGATTATGATCTGGAAAAATATATGCAGATACGCCTTACGCCACAGCAAGCATTGGAGAATTATGTGGAAGTTAAAGACGAAGAGTTTAAGGGATATTACAAGAATAAGTACAAATGGATGAAATTTGACTTCATTTTTGAGGAAGTATACGAGTATAAAAATAGGATGCATTATGTTCCTGTTGCAGTGGTAGAATTTGATGGTCCCAATCATGATATGGATGAACAAAAAAAGCTGGATTATTATAAGAACGGTATTGTTTCAAATATAGGGGCAGACATGGTCCGTATTAAATACAGTGAACTTCACAGATTGAATGAAATTGAGTTGAGGAAAGCTTATGAGGATGATATTATCCGCGCAATTATAAAAGGGTATTTTACAAAATCTGTTAATTATAGAAAAAGTGATGCCTTAATTAATGAGGGAAACCTAAAGAGATTTAACTATTTAGAAGAGGTATACAAACATGCAGTTGAGGAAAAGAATGGGAAAATGAAATATTATGCCAATATGTTACGGCTGCTATATGGATCAAAGGAACTCGGTTTTAGTTCTTCTAACTGACATATAAAAATTTGGAACGCAGTTTTTTAGGAAAATGCTGGCGGTAGACAATATTTTACATATGGCTGATAATTATAGGAAGTGTTCCATATGCAAAATGATTGTACTGGTATGGTTGATGCCATAGCGGAGAGGATTATACGTCAGACTGACATATAGGGCGGGCATAAAATAGTATAATCAGATCATTGAACAGGCATATGGCTGATGTTACAATAAATGTGTTTCGGTGAATTTATAGATATGAGGGGGAGCGGGGAACCGAAGATGAAACACAAGTTAAGCAGGAAGATTATTGCCGCGCTGGGATTTGTTATCTTTACCATCATTATCATATATACCCTTGTATTCAACTTCCACTACAAGAAGTACGAGGAACGGATTCTGGGGGAGGAGAATATCAAGGTACTTCATTCCTTGGAAACGTCGTTAAATTCTATTTTAAAAAACGCGGACGATTATTCCAAAATGCTCATAGCGGATAACGTCGTCCAGACACAGATGGGGAGCGGGGACCTGCTCTCCAACGTGTCGGGACAGTCCAATGTGATTAAAAAGATATATTCCATTTTTCAATTCTCCGACTATGTGGAAGCTGTCTGGCTGATTGACGGGAAGGGGCAGAAACTGACAGTCGGCGGAAGCGCGAATTTCCATATGGAGGATGCCAGCAGGGAATACGATGAGTTGAGGAAACCTTACGGGAAGTACGAGATACATACCAGTAAGTCGGCGGACGATAACAGCATCTCTTTAGTCAGATCTTATAACAGCCTGGATAATTTTGAGAGCCTCGGCGTAATCGGCGTGGACTTAAGCTGTGAGTTCCTGAATCAGATTCTGGAGGATGTCATTGATATGGAGTCTGAGGAAATTGTGGTGTTGGATGAGAAGGATAACATTCTTCTGATTCGGGGAAATATTTCTGAGGAGGACGAGATACGGTATATTGCAGGAGAACTGTCGGAAGGGCGCACGGAGTTTTTGCGTAAGACGACGATCCATGGCAGGGAGTACACGGCAGCGGGTGTTCTGGCGCCCTACAGCGGGTGGAAGATTATTCGGTATACGCAGGCGCAGACGAACCGTGACGCCAGTGAAATCGTCAGGTTTAATATCGGGCTGATTGCCGCCATCGGTATTTTGATTCTGATCGGTGCAGCAGCGATTTCCACTATGCTTACCGGGCCGATCCAGGATATGGTGCAGGCGATGGAGGAGACGGAGCATGGGCGGTTTGGCCGCATTACAAGCAAACCGCTGTTAGATGAGTTTCAGATATTGTTTAAGGGATATAACCGTATGGTGGAACAGATCGAGCGGCTGATCCAGAGCACGATTGACAAGCAGAGAAGAATCCGGCAGGTAGAAATGAACGAGATGCAGGAGCAGATGAAGCCGCATTTTCTCTATAATACGTTAGATTCCATACAGGCGCTTGCCATGATGGGAGAGAGCCAGAAGGTCTGTGAGCTTGTGGAAGCGCTCGGGAAATTTTACCGTAAATCAGTCAGCGGCGGACGGGAGATGCTGTCTTTAAAAGAAGAGTTTCAGATCGCGAAGGATTATGTGGATATTATGAAGATACGGTTTGAAGATTCCTTTGAATGTGAGTTTCAATTGGAAGAGACCTGTGAAAAATATCTGCTGCCGAAACTGACGATCCAGCCGCTCATTGAGAACTCGTTTCAGCATGGGATCAGGGGTGAGGAGCGATATGGCATCATCAGTCTGGCGGCCTATGCGCAGGGAGAAAATCTGCATATTGTGGTAAAGGATAACGGCGCGGGAGTGCCGGATGAGGTGATCCGGGACCTGCATCGGAGCGAGGAGCCCAAACGGGGAAAGAGTCTGGGGCTTCGCGGAACGATTGAGAGGCTGCGCTTATTGTATGATGAAAACTTTACATTTGCGGTCGGCAATGGGGCCTGTACGGAGATACATCTGCAGATCGGGCTTTGTAAATTGAAGGAGCAGGAAGATGGACAGACTGAGAGTGATACTTCTGGATGATGAGGTGTTGATCAGAAAACTGGTTCGGATGAAACTGAATACGGAAGCGCTTGATTTGGAAATCGTTGGGGAGTTCTCCAGCGCGGGAATGGCGGTGGAAAAGCTTGAGGAGCTGAAGCCGGACATTATCATCAGCGATATCTGTATGCCGGGGGTGGATGGCATCAGCTTCAGCGAACAGTGCACAAGGATTCTGCCGGATATAAAGATCATCATTTTGACAGGATATAATGACTTCGAGTATGCCAGAAGGAGTCTGAAAGCGGGCGTCAATGACTATCTGATGAAACCCGTGCAGACGGAGGAGCTGAATGCGTCCGTAGAGCGTCTGGCAAATCAGATCAGGGAGGAAAAGCAGAAAAAGGAGGCCCATCGTAAGATGGTGGAGGAACGGCAGAGCAATATTCCGCTGCTCAGAAATACTTATATCAGCAGGCTGCTGTTGAGTGACGGGATCAATGAGGAAGTCAGGCAGAAGCTGGTTGAATATGGCGTGAGGTTTGCGAAGGAAGGGGAGGAAGAAGTTAAGCTTGGCGTGGTTACGGTGCAGGAAAGCTTGAGCGACCATGAGTGTCTGATGCATATCTATGAGGAATCACGGCAGTTTTTTAAGGATGAACAGGAAATTCATGTGGTGGTTGATCCGTGGGGCAGGATCATCTTTTTGGGAATTGGCGAAAACGAATCCTTCTGGGAGTGCTTTGACTTGCTGCTGCAGCTCTTGCGGGAAAAATATCAGTATCATTTTCGGTATGGGACAAGCGCGGGCATGGCTGATGCAGACGGCATCCGGGCGCTGTATGTATCGGCGCTGGAAGATATGTACCAGAGGTATGGCGGCAAACAGGCGGCATGTGGGGCAGAAAATTTGGAAGTCCATGAGAACGGCGAGTTTCAGAAACTGGTGGAATATATTAACGGCGGAAATACCGAGGAGGCGCTTTCCGCGTTGGCTTGTTTTCTGGATTGTGTAAAAGACGCGGGCACGGAGGCCGTGTATTCCAGACAGGGCGCGGAACAGCTTTTAAAGCGTATCTGTATCAGAACGGGACAGACGGAAGAGTTGGCTCATGTGGAAGAGGTTCTCACATGGTGCCGGTGCAGTACGGATGTGGCGAGGTGTCTGGAGAGGACAACGGCAGTCCTTGCCATGGAGAAGGCGGTGCAGGCGGAGCAGCAAAAGGGACGCACCATGAAGGAGCTGATAGACTTCTTGCAGGAGAATCTGGGCAGCCCGGATATCAATATGAACTATCTGGCATCCAGATATGCGATCAGCGGCAGTCTGTTAAGCAGAATGTTCAAGCGGTTTACAGGAAAGTCCTACAGCGAACTTTTGTCTGAGCTTCGGTTCTGGAAGATGCTGGAACTGCTTGCCACGGATGCGGAGATGCTGGACCGGGATATCGGCAATCGGATCGGCATTAACGACCCGCACTATCTGAGTATCTGGTTTCGGAAAATGACAGGGTATTCCGTGACGGAGTACCGCAAGATGTGTTTGTAGGAGCGTATAACGGGAATCCTCGCAGGCTGTGAAAGGCGTCTGCGGGGATTTTTTGGCTCTATGGGAAAAGCACGATAGAGTGAACCATTGAAGGAGAATACGAAGCATTCTCTGAATCGAGCGCGGCGGCACTCGGTTTTTGCAGGATAATGAAAGTGATGTTAAAAAAGTGAAACTTAGCATGTAAAAAAGAGGAATAATGAAATAAATATATGTGATTGTGAATTTTTTTCTGGCGGGGGAGGTTTTACAATAGTAAACAGAGAAGGCCTTTGCAATATAAAAAGTGTTGTTCTGATAAGGAGGGTAAAATGAAAAACAGGATGAAAAAGTTAGTTGTTTTGTTGGCGGCGACATCCATGGCCGTACAGCTTGTGGGCTGCGGCGGTACGGGCAGTGCCCCTGCGGACGAAGCGAAAGCGGATACGTCTGCAGCCACACAGGAAGCAGAGGCGGAGGCGCCGGCGAAAGCGGATGATACGGCGGCAGCGTCCGAAGAGGAAATTACGATCACGATCTGGCACCAGTCCGTGGCGGACACAGATCCTGTCAAGAAGATTATCGAGGAGTCCGTTACAGAGTACCACGAGCTTCACCCGAATGTGACAATTGAGCAGGACGGTGTTACGGGAGAACAGTACAAGACGAAGATTAAGACCGCCTTTGCTGCTGGCGAGGCGCCGGATATCTCTTATATGTTCAGCGGCGGCAGTTTTGTAAAACCTTATATTGACGCGGGTTATCTGCTTCCGATTGACGAGTATTTAAGCCCGGACACAAAGAGCAAGGTGCTTCCCGGCACGCTGGACGGATGTACGTTTGACGGCAAGGTGTACACGTTGCCCACCATTACATTCCTTGCGAACCTTTACTGCAACACGGAGATGTTCGATGCGGCGGGGGCAAAAATTCCCACCAACTGGGATGAGCTTTTAGATGCGGTGGATAAGCTGAATGCGGCCGGCTACACACCGATCCTTATGGGGGAGAAGGACAGATGGCCGGGCATGTACTGGTACGATATCATTTCTGCGAGAACGGCAAGCAATGCGGCGATCATGGAAGCGTTCGGCGATCCGACCAAGTTTAACTCCGAGGGCTTTATCATGGGCGCGGAGAAGCTGCAGGAGCTGGTTCAGGCAAATGCGTTCAACGACAATATGATGAGTATGAGTTATGATGAGATGATCGAGGGATTTGCGGCAGGACAGGGAGCTATGGTATTCCAGGCGAACTGGGTACATCCCGCATTTCAGGCAGATACGGCGGCAACCAAAGGCAAAGTGACATGTGTGCCTTTCCCGGTTATTGCGGGCGGTGCAGGAAGCATTACGGAGTTCTCGGGCGGAAGCTCTGACGGTTACTATATCAATGCAAACTGCGAGCACCCGAAGGAAGCGGTTGCATATCTGGAATATCTGAGTGAGAAGATCGGTATCGTCGGCTATCAGCAGGGCGCAGGTCTTCCCTGTTGGGATACCACGGGCGTGGATACGTCGAGCCTGACACCGCTTGACACAGAGTCGGCGGCGCTGATGGAGACAGGGACTTCCTATATCAGCTGGTGGGATAACATTCTGTCGGCGGAAGATTCCGAGACTTACAAGGATCTGGTTGCACAGGTTATGGCTCTCAAGATTACGCCGGAAGAGTTTGCGGAGCAGATGTCTAAACTGCAGCCGGCTGAGGTTGATTAAAGCATTTTACTGACAACGTTGTGGGCGGTCGTGTTTGACGGCTGCCCACGACCAGTTTATGAGACAGGTGGGACAATGAAAAAAATATTATCCAACAAAAAAGCGATTGCCATGTTTGTATGTCCGACGATACTCATCATGCTGATCATTGTCGTTGTGCCGATTTTTATTTCCGCATATTACAGTATGCTGGACTGGGATGGGCTTGGCAAGGGGACGTTTGTCGGGCTGCGCAATTATATGGAGCTTGCGGGGGACGAACGTTTTGTTAATTCCATTAAAAATTCACTTCTGTATGTGTTCTTTTCCCTGTTTATCCAGCTTCCGATATCGCTGCTGCTGGCAATTGTTGTGGCGAATGTAAAGCGCGGGGAGAAGTTTTACCGGACGACATATTTTATTCCCGTTATCATTTCCGGCGTGGTGATCGGACAGTTGTGGCAGAAGATTTACAATGGGGATTACGGCCTGTTAAACGCATTGCTGGGAAGTCTGCATCTGGAACATTTACAGCAGGATTGGCTCGGACAGGAGTCCACAGCCCTTATTGCTGCATTTATTCCAAACCTGTGGCAGTATGTGGGATACCATATGCTGATCATGTACGCGGGCATCAAGTCCATTTCGCCGGAGATTTATGAGGCGGCTACGATTGACGGGGCAAACAGCAGGCAGATTGCCTTTAAGGTGACAATCCCGCTGTTAAAGCCGGTGCTGGAAGTGTGCGTGACGTTTTCCCTGATCGGCGCCCTGAAAATCTTTGACCTGATCTATGTATTGACGGGAGGCGGTCCATTCTTTACGACAGAGGTGCCGACCATCTACATGTATAAGACGATTTTTGACTCCTTCCATTATGGGTATGGAAGCGCGATTTCCATATTTATTATTCTGGAGTGCTTTGTCTTTACGATGCTGTTGAAGCTGTTTTTCAGGAATAAGGAGGAGCAGGCATGAGAACAATGAAAAATATAAAGAGCGGCGCCCTGCATATCTGTCTGCTGGCGATTGCCGTCATTCAGGTATTTCCGCTGTTCTGGCTGTTGGGATTTTCGCTGAAGGACAACAATGAAATTTTTGGGGGCAATATCGCGGGTCTTCCGCAAAACTGGAGATTTTCCAACTATGCGTCGGCTTTTAACCAGGCAAATGTGCTGCAGTATCTGGTAAACAGTATTCTGGTCACGGCGGCGACTATTTTAATCACGATTGTGCTTGCGGCGACGGCTGCCTACGCCATCCAGAGAATGATATGGAAGGGCAGAAATATTGCCATGAAAGGAATCCTCGTAGGGATGATGGTTCCGATTCATGCCGTTTTGCTCCCGCTGTTTATCGTGCTGAGCAAGATAAAACTGCTAAACACTTACTGGGCATTAATCATCCCATACGTGGCGTTCGGACTGCCGCTGGCGGTGTACCTGTTCAGCAGCTTCATGGTCTCCATTCCAAGGGAGATGGAGGAAGCGGCGGCGATTGACGGGTGCAATATTTACAAGCTGTTCTTCCGCGTTATGCTGCCTCTGATCAGGCCGGCGATTGCGACAGTCAGTATCTTTACGTTCATATCCTCATGGAATGAGCTGATGTTTGCGGTGACCTTTATCAACAAGCAGGAGTATAAGACGTTGACCGTGGGTATCATGTCCATGGTGGGAGCCTACACGACCAAGTGGGGTGAAATCGGCGCGGGGCTTATGATAGCGACGGTGCCGACAGTTGCCATTTATCTGCTCTTAAGCGACCAGGTGCAGAACAGCCTGGTGGCTGGCGCGGTGAAAGGATAAAATACATAATCAGTTTGATACATGCAGGGCTTTTGGAAGTTGATCCGGGAGCCCTTTTTGTTTTGGCTGGAAAATCAGTCCTTGGCGTATGGTTTTGCTATGCTGAAAAATGGTGGCGGGCAGTCAGTGGAAATGGTATGATTAGACTTATGGAAAGGAGAGTGCACATGGAAAAGAAAATATCGGTTATCCCATATCTGTCATTTAAAGGAAACTGCGAGGAGGCGGTCCACACTTATATCAGTGCGTTTGGCGGCGAGATTCTTTTTATTTCCCGCTGGGATGAAAATAATTTTGACATGACGCCGGAGCAGATCGGGAAGGTCATGCATGTAGAGTTTACGATAGGCGCATCGCGCATGGCGGCAGGAGACTGTTATGACTGCAATGACGTGAACACGGACATAAAGCTGATGATTCATATGGAATCGGAGGAGGAAGCGCGGCATACCATATCGGTACTGGCGGAAGGCGGAACCGTGATTTCCCCGTTGGCGCCGCATCCGGCGCCTGATGATGATGGCTGCGGGTCCGTGTTAAAAGACCGTTTCGGGTTCACATGGATCATCACCTGCCCGAATAGGCGGTAGACTTTTTGCTATAAATTTGATAAAATAGACGTATTATTTTACCCGTAAATATGGGGGCGTACAAGGATAGGTAACAGACATGGGCGATTTGGATGGGACAAAACAGCAGGAGCTGCGTTTTCGCATGATGGAAAATGACGAATACCTGAAAGCGCAGCAGCAGGAGATTAAACTGGGAAAAGAGGCGGGACTGGATGTGTCCCTTTATTCCAACCCGGAGTTTAACTGGCTGCAGATGGAGCAGATCCGCATGGGGCTGAAGGATAACCTGGATGTTTCTGTCTATGCGGACCCCGCATACAATTATGAGACCATGCGGCAGATGCGGCTGTCTCTCTATGCGTCGATAGACCTGGTACCGTATCTGAAAAGGGGATTTGTGGACGATGATCTGGAGGAGATACGGTTTGCGCTGGCGAAGGGGCTGCCGTTAGACAAATGGCTGCAGGATACTATGTGCGCGCCGCAGATTCACGAGATTCGTATCGGGCTTTGCGAGGATATAGATATCGCTCCGTACGCCAACATCAAATACAACTGGATGCAGATGCGGGAAATCCGCCTCGGGATTGAAAAGAAGCTCGATGTGTCAATTTATTCCAATTATTTGTACAACCACGCGCAGATGCGGGAGATCCGTCTGGGACTGGAGGCGGGGCTTGACGTTTCGGGCTACTGCAGTCTGGTTTATTCTGCCACGGATATGAAGGAAAAGCGGCAGAAGGCCGTGAGCGGCAAAAGGATAAGCAAGGACAGGGAGGAAAAGGCGTCCCCTGCAGCTTCTCTCAGAAAGAAAGAGTTTTCCATTTCGATAGAAGAAAACGGCAATAAGGCATATGCGTATATTCCGTGGATTCCCGGCAATATAGTGAAGAAAGAGGATATATACCAGGATCTGGAGAGGCGGGAAATTGTATACGGGATCAAACATGAAGCGATTGCGGATATGATTGACAAGAGGAGGCAGAATGAAAAGATACTGATTGCCGAGGGCATTCCGGCGATAAGGGGCAAAGACGGCTGGTTCGAGTGGTTCGTCAGGCTGGATCTGCCGCGCATTCCCGCACCGCTGCCGGATGGCGGCGTTGACTATGTCAATATAGAGGCGTTTGAGATGGTGGAGGAGGGCGAGAAGATTGCCGTCTATCACCGGGCGGAAGCGGGTATCAGCGGGAAAAATATATACGGGGAAACGATACATGCGGAAAGCGGGATGGAGAAGAAACCGATCAGGGGCATCGGCTTTCGCATCGAGCCGGACGGCGTTACCTATGTTTCCAAAATGAACGGCAAATTTGAGTATACGGCGGGACGCATTCTGATTACGAATATGCTGGTGGTGCGCGAGGACGTGACTGCGGTGACAGGCAAGCTGGAAGTGGACGGTTCGGTCTATGTGGTCGGCAGCATTTATTCGGGCGGCTACATCAAGGCTACGGGGGATATCATTATTGAGCATAATGTGGAGACGGCAAAACTGATCGCGGGCGGAAACGTCATGATCAAAAAGGGGAGCTGCTCCAAGAACAATCGCGCTTTTAAACGCGAATTTCGCGTCCATAGCGATTGTGCTTCTGGACAATCTGATGCCTGTCATGGACGGGTTTACGGTGTTAGAGAATTTGAAAGAGAAAAACGTCCTAAATAAAATACCGTTTATTATGATTACGGGAGAGACTTCGCCGGAGCTGGAGACAAAGGGCTACGAGTATGGAATTGTGAGTTACATTAAAAAGCCTTATCAGGTGGATGTGGTAAAACAGGTAGTCCACAATGCGGTCGGCTGGTTCCAGTATAAAATGCAGCTGGAAATGATGGTGAAAAAGCAGAACATCAATATCCAGAAGCAAAACAGCGTGCTGCGGCAGCAGACGAAAAAGCTGAATCATGTGAACGAGATCCTGATTGATTCCCTGAGTAATATTGTGGAATTCAGAAACATGGAATCCAAGCAGCATATCAGGAGAATACGGGAATTTTCCATGTGCCTTGGCAAAAGCGTTATGAAGCTGTACCCGGAGTACGAGTTGACGCCGGAGAAACTGATACAGATCGGCTGGGCGTCCTCGCTGCACGATATCGGCAAGATTGCCATCCCGGACACCATCATACTGAAACCGGCAAAGCTTACGCCCGACGAATTTGAACTGATTAAATCCCATACGACCAAGGGCGCCGAGATTATACAGCACAGGGTGCGTCTGAATGACAGGGCGATCTACGATTATGCGTACGACATAGCAAGGCACCACCATGAAAAATATGACGGGAAGGGATATCCCGACGGCCTGAAGGGGGACGAGATCAGCATTGCGGCACAGATCGTTTCTCTGGTGGATGTGTACGACGCGCTCACCTCGAAGCGTGTCTACAAGATGGCGTATGAACCTGACAGGGCGTACCAGATGATTTTAAACGGGCACAGCGGCACTTTTTCACCGAAGCTTTTGAAGGCGTTTGCCGAGGTGAAGCCGAGCTTTGAGCATCTGCTTGCCATGTACCCCGACGAGAACTGAGTTTGTCATAAGCAGTAAAGCGTGTATTAAAAAATCACAGCCGAATAACAGAGAAATTATAAATTCCTTCTGCCTGTATAAGGGGCAGGGCCATTTTGCGGTCCGTGCATCTGACAGGCAGGAGGCGTTTTGCTTTTAGAGATAATTTAGAGATAAAGCTGTTATGATAATAAATGGAATCGTATGTGTTCTTTAATCTTTACAGAGGCGTGGACCATGTTGGGCGCTTCGGAACGGAGGTTTGTATGAGAGGGGTTAAGACAGGAAAGAGGATTGCCGTGTGGCTGATGGCGTTTACGTTAGCCGCCGGGATGCTTGCCGGGTGCAGCGGAAAGGGCGGCGCCGGCAGTCCGGCGGACAGTACGGCAGACGGAGAGGAGCAGGGCGGAAATGAAGGTACTGCCATGGGACGTTATGTGGAGAAGGATGTGGAACTGAACGGCAGCGCCCTTACCGACTGGAACAGCCGGCTGTTTAGGCAGGAGGACGGCAGCTACCTTCTGGCGGATAACAGCGGGTTTGTGCTTCGCTCCACGGATAATGGGGCGAGCTGGACCAAAGCGGATCTGCCATGGCTTGCAAAAATGAAGGAAGAGAATAAATATATCCTGACCATGGCGATTGGTCTCGACGGCACGGCCGCGGTGGTGTGGACAGAGCCTGAGGAGGGGACGGAGGACAGCGGCAATGGGGTACAGCTTAAGATGGACATGCAGCTTACGCTCATTAAGCCCGACGGCACGGAAATTCCGGTGGAAATAAAGCTGGGAGAGGACGAGTGGTGGATCAATGCCGTGTACATATCGGACGACGGAAGAATCTTTGCCACCGCGTCCGGGGCGAATCTGTATGAGGTGAAGGAGGATGGCAGCAGTGAGAAATATCTGACGGTAGACGGTTACAGTATAGACTTGGTGCAGTTTCACGGCAATATCATGCTGCTGGACGGTTATAACGTCGATGTGCCGCTAATCTATGACATGGAGGAGCGGGAATATATAGAGGACGAGGTACTGACAAAGTTTGTGCAGGAAAATTTTCAGGACAGGGATGGATATGCGGGTAAGAGCCACGACCTGTTTCTGCTTTCCGGGGGAGAAGACGCCATTTATCTGGCAGGAAACTCCGGCGTCTACCGGCATGTGCTGGGCGGCAGCGCCATGGAACAGGTGATTGACGGAAGCCTGAATATCCTTGGGAATCCGGCTTACAAAATAATGGATATGCTTGTTGCCAAAGACGATGAATTTCTGATTGTGCTTACGGGAGAAAAGATGACCCGTTTTGTCTATGATCCGAATGTGCCTTCCAGGCCCGATGAGAAGCTTCAGGTGTGGAGTCTGGAGGACGAAGCGGTGGTCCGGCAGGCGATCAGCAAGTATCAGAAGGACAATCCGGCGGTCTATGTGGAGTATGAGATCGGCCTTGCAGGAAACTCCATGACAAGGGAGGATGCCATCAAGAATCTGAATACGCGCACCATGGCGGGGAAAGGGCCGGATGTGCTTGTTCTGGATAATTTACCGATGGAGTCCTATATCGAGAAGGGGATCCTCATGGATATTGCGCCGCTTTTGGATGGCCAGGGCGGCGAGGATGCGGTTTTTGCGAATTTGGTGGACGCGTTTAGAAATGACGGGCATGTCTATGCGGCGCCCTGCAGAATACAGCTTCCCTATGTCTGCGGGAAAAAGGGCGACGTGACAAAAATGACAGGACTGTCAGATATAGCGGATGAGATGGAGCTGATGCGGGAGAACGACCCGGATGCGTATCTGATGTGCGTTCCGTCGGCGAAGGGCCTTATGCGCATATTCTCTCCGTCATGTGTCCCGGCGTGGCGGACGGAGGAAGGTTCGCTTGACAAAGAGGCGGTTTCTGATTTCCTGACACAGATAAAACGGATGTATGACGCGCAGGTAAACGGACTTCCCGAGGAAGGAATGCAGTCCTGGGAGGCAGACGCGGGATATTATCAGGAGTTTGAAAGCCCGAACGGGGAACCGCTGGAGGATATGGACGCAATGCGGACGAGACATGAGGCGATTCATCTGCTGGGCGGCAGGCGGCAGTTTGTGGCAGGCGCCATAAAAGACGTATGGGAATATAACAGCCAGTTGTCTGTTTCAAAGGTGGAAGGGTTTGAAGACTGTGTGAGCGTTCCCATGGAAGGCCAGGATGGAAATGTGTTCTGGGCAAGGACGATTCTGGGGATCAATGCCTCCTCAAAGAACGCAAATCAGGCGCAGGATTTTATTAAGACGGCCCTGGGAAACGAGGTGCAGACCGATGTCCTGGACGGATTCCCGGTAACGTCAAAAGCGATTCGGAATAACTATGAGGATCAGTGGAGAGTCTACAAGGACAATGATTATGTCTCCGGGCAGGGCGGCACGGCGGACCTGGAAGGGGAGGAGATATTGATGCTGATACGGGTGCCTGATGAGACACAGGTAAACGAACTGATCGCGTGGATCGAATCTATGGACACCGCCTATGTGGAAGACAAAACCTTTGAGAATGTAGTTTACGAGGAGGGGGAGGCCTATATCCGGGGCGATAAGGGGCTGGATGAAGTGATGAATGCAATCGAGACGAGGCTGGGTATTTATCTGGCAGAGTAAACAGGGGCGGAACCCGCAAAAGAAAGACTTTCCACTTTTTTCTAAATTTGCTATAATAAAGTAACCGCTATAGAAGGACGGGCGACAAAAAGCGTCATTTATATTCCGGCGGCATTTAAAGGGGAAAAAATGGGGAAAAGTCTTAGCTTTGATATTGCGGCGCTCTTAATCCTGACGCTGCTTCTCGTATCGTGCATAGTGAGGAAGATGACCAGTGGTACGCCAAACCGGCTGTTTCTGGCATTTATTTCCTTTAATCTGCTTGCAACGGTTTTTGATATCTGGGCGGTTGCTCTTGACAATGCGGCCAGTACGAACCGGCTCGCGCTTTATGCGGCGCATTCAGGATATTTAATTTTACACAATTTTACAGTGCCTGTGTACGTGCTGTTTGTGATCAGCCTCACGGACACCTGGCATAAGATCAGGAAGAGCTTTTGGACCCAGTTTGTGCTGTGGGCGCCCTATTTGGCAGTATTTGCGGCGCTTCTTACCAATCCGCTTACGAAGAAAATGTTTCTGGTGGAGGGCGGTTATCAGCGCGGGGCCTGGTTCTTCCTGATTTATATTGCGGTTGCGGTTTATGCGGTTTTTGTGATCGGATATATGTTCCGTTACCGAAGGCTGGTGGAGCGCTCCAAGATTATTGCGGTTATGTCCTATATACCGATCGGCGTCGCTGCCATGCTGATCCAGATGGTGTCTCCCACCACGCTGGTCGAGATGTTCAGCGCGGCGGTGAGCCTGCTTCTTATAAGTATCGGCGTCCAAAAGCCGGAAGAGATCGTGGACTCGGACACGCAGTTTATGAAGTACGGCGCTTACGCCACGGATATGAAGAGAAATTACAGAAACGACAAGCATGTGGATGTAGTTATGCTCAATCTGGGCAGTTTTTCTTCCATCAACGCCATGATGGGGTATGATTTTGCCATGCTTGTATTAAATGATGTGGTGGCGAGAATCCGTAAGGTGAATAAGCTTCTGTATAACAAAGGGGAGCTGTACTATCTGGACCGGGGAAGGTTCCGTATGGTGTTTGAGGAGAAGAACCGGGAAAAGGCGGCCCAGGCGGCTGAGCTGCTGGTGGAGACTTTGAAGGAAAAGTCGGATTTCAACAATCTGGATGTGACCCTGAATCCCTTTGTGGTGCTGGCGCACTGCCCTGAGGAGATTCCTGATTTTAAAACGCTCATGATCTTCGGAACGGACTTCCATGAGAAGCTCAAGTACGAGGGGCGTGTCATGCATGTGGATGAGGTCTATCACAAAGGGCTGTTTGAGATACAGAAAAATATTGACCAGATCATTGAGGAAGCGCTGGAATTTCATCGGTTTCAGGTGTATTATCAGCCCATCTATTCGATTGAAAAGGGGAGGTTTATCTCTGCGGAGGCGCTGCTTCGCCTGTTCGACCCGACCTACGGGTTCATCTCCCCTGAAATTCTGGTCGCGGCGGCTGAGAGAAGCGGCGCGATTCACAGGATCGGGGATTATGTGCTGGAGGAAGTCTGCAAATTTATTGCCAGCGGGGAATTTCACTCGCTGGGACTGGAGTATATAGAGGTGAATCTGTCGGTGACACAGTGTATGCGTGTCAACCTGGCGGAAAATGTGATGGCGATTATGGGAAAACATCAGGTTTCTTCAGAATTGATCAATCTGGAGATTACGGAGACGGCGGCCAGCCATACGCAGGAAGTCATGGCGGAGAATCTGGACAAGCTGACACAGGCGGGCGTTTCCTTTTCGCTGGATGATTACGGGACAGGTTATTCAAATATCAAGCGCGTAATTCAGCTGCCTTTGAAAATCATTAAGCTGGACAAAACTTTTGTGGATGAACAGGACAACCCGAAAATGCGGGTGGTTCTCAAAAATACAGTAGCCATGTTAAAGGATATGAATATGGAGATTGTGGTGGAAGGCATCGAGACACAGGAAATGCTGGATTTCTTTACGGAGCTGCAGTGCGACTTTATTCAGGGGTATTTCTTCTCAAAGCCGCTTCCAAAACCGGAATTTATTAATTTTTTGAGATCTCAGGTGGAATAGAAACAGACCATTGCATTTCCCGCGCGGGAATGCTAATATAAATGCGTTACACGAATTAAGCTAAAGAGTACGGAATGGAGGAAATTTATGAAAAAGAAAGTTGTAGCAGTAATGCTTGCGGCGGCTATGGTATGTTCCCTTGCGGCCTGCGGCGGCGGCAATGAAGCGGCAGCGCCTGAGGCGGCGCCGGAAAGTACGGAGGAAGCGGCTCCTGCGGCAGATGCGGCGGAGACGGAAACAGCGGATGAGGCGGCTCCGGCAGCGGAAGGCGAGACGGCGGCGGGACTTAAGATCGCGATTGTGTCCAGCCCATCCGGCGTGGATGACGGTTCCTTTAACCAGGATAACTACAACGGTATCCTTACCTTTATTGAGAGCCACCCTGACAGCACGGTGACGCCTGTGCAGGAGACAACGGGTGATGTTGCGGCAGCCGTACAGGCGGTGGCTGACATCGTGGCGGATTATGATGTGATTGTGTGCTGCGGTTTCCAGTTTGCGGGTATTACCACCATTGCACAGGAAAATCCTGATGTGAAGTTTGTGCTGGTGGATTCATTCCCTTCCGGGGAGGATGGAAGTGACGCAGAGGTGGACAACATCTACGCGATGCAGTTCGCGGAGCAGGAGTCCGGCTTCTTTGCAGGTATGGCAGCGGCGCTGGAGACGAAATCCAATAAGGTGTCTGTGGTGAACGGTATCGCCTATCCCTCGAACGTGAATTATCAGTACGGTTTTGAGTGCGGCGTGAAGTATATCAATGAGACAGAAGGAAAGTCAGTGGAGATCGTGGAGCTTCCCTCCTATGCGGGTACGGACGTGACCGGCGCAGATGTGGGCGGCAACTACGTAGGTTCCTTTGCAGATGAAGCGACCGGCAAGGTAGTAGGCAACGCGCTGATCGCTGAGGGCGTGGATATTATCTTCGTGGCGGCAGGCGCATCCGGCAACGGCGTCCTTACGGCGGTGAAGGAAGCTGACGGCGTTTACTTCATCGGCTGTGACGTGGACCAGTACGACGACGGTGCGAACGGGGATGCCAACGTGGTTCTCACTTCCGCGGTGAAGGTGATGCACCTGAACGTGGAGCGTGCGCTGAACGCGGTTGTGGATGGCAGCTTTAAGGGCGGCAATGTTGTGCTGCAGGCTGACACAGATTCCACGGGATATATCAATGCGGACGGCAGACATCAGCTCTCGGCGGACTCTGTCACAAAGATGGATGCGGCTTACGAGGCGATCAAGAGTGGTAAGATCGTTCCGGCGGCAAACTTTAACGGCATCACACCGGAAGATTTCACCTGGTAGGAAGCAGGGCAAAATAAAATGGCAATAAAATTTAGGGCTGTGGGGAGTTCCCCGCAGCCCTTTTTGTTGTGATAAGCGCAGTCACAAGCATATATCTTGCGGGATATCTGACTTTGCCGTATACTATAAGCAGATACGCGTTAGGTTACAGAGAGGGGCAGGAGACCGCATATGTCTGATTATATTATTGAGATGAATCATATCACGAAGCGTTTCCCGGGCATTGTCGCCAACGACGACGTTTCCATTCAGGTAAAAAAGGGTGAGATTTACGCCCTTTTGGGGGAGAATGGGGCGGGAAAGTCCACTTTGATGAGTATGCTGTTCGGTATGTATGAGCCGGACGAGGGAGAGATCATCATCCGGGGGGAAAAGGTAAAGATTTCGTCCCCCAACCATGCCACCCGGCTGAATATCGGTATGGTACACCAGCACTTTAAGCTGGTGAGCAATTACACCATAGCGGAGAACATTGTTATGGGGATGGAGCCTGTCAAAAAGAGGTTTGGCATCTTTAAGACGCTGGATCAGAAGAGGGCCAATGAAGAGATCCGGGCCCTGTCTGAGAAATTCGGTCTGGAAGTAGATCCCACAAAGGTTATTGAAAATATCAATGTCTCCATGCAGCAGAGGGTGGAAATATTAAAGATGCTGTACAGGGAGGCCGAGATACTGATATTTGATGAGCCGACGGCGGTGCTGACACCGCAGGAGATAGAGTTCCTTCTGGAGATCATAGAGAGCCTGCGCAAAGACGGCAAGACGATTATACTGATTACCCATAAGCTGGAGGAGATCAAAAAGATTGCGGACCGCTGCGCCATCCTCTGCCGGGGAAAGCTGATTGACGTGCTTGATGTGAAGGAGACGGATACAAAGACCATGGCCAATCTGATGGTGGGCAGGGAAGTCAACTTTTCCGTGGACAAGCCGGCGCCGGAATATGGAGGAGAGATCCTTAAGGTGGAGCATCTGACGGTGCAGAATGAGGACAAATTTGAGGTGGTGAAGGACGTCAGCTTTTCCGTGCGCGGCGGAGAGATCTTTGCTGTGGCGGGCGTTTCCGGGAACGGACAGGTGGAGCTGGCAGATGCGGTGGCGGGGCTTTTGAAGCCATCGGGCGGCAAAATCACCTTAAACGGAAAGGATATCACGCATGCGGCGATCCGCAGCCGAAACCTGGAAGGCATATCCTACATCCCGGAGGACAGGCAGAATGTGGGGCTGGTGATGGATCTGTCCCTGTCGGACAATCTGGCGTTAAAAAACTACTTCAGGCCGCCGTTTTCTAAGGGGGCTGTGATAGCGGGCGACGAGTTTACCAGATACAGCGATGAGCTGATAGAAAAGTACGATATCAGAAGCGGGCAGGGGAGTGAAACCATTGTGCGTTCCATGAGCGGCGGAAACCAGCAGAAGGCAATCATTGCCCGGGAAATAGAGCTGGATTCTTCTCTTCTCATTTTCGTCCAGCCGACCAGAGGACTGGACATCGGAGCGATTGAGAACATTCACCGGCAGATTGTGGAGCAGCGCAACAAAGGGAAAGCGGTATTGCTGATTTCCCTGGAACTGGATGAAGTTATGAATCTTGCGGACACGATCGGCGTTATTTATAACGGGAGAATCGAAAAGATTGCCGATGCCGGAACGCTGACCCCGGGCGAGGTCGGGGAATTTATGATGGGAGTGGGAGGACGCCATGAAAAAACATGATCTGATACCATTTTTAACGGTTCTTTTAAGTCTGGTTCTCGGAATCGTGGTGATCGCGCTGCTGGGGAAGAACCCGTTTCTGGCATATTACAACCTGCTGCAGGGGTCAGGGCTCGCGCCCAAGGCGTCTTACGCGGGCCACAAGGGAATGATTACGGACTTTACCAGCTTCCTAAATGCGCTGACGCCGATGCTTCTGGCGTCGCTGTCAGTGCTGATCGCGTTGAAGGCCGGGCTTTTTAACATCGGCGTTTCGGGGCAGATGCTGGCGGCGGCCTTCGTGGCGACGGTTCTGGTCGGTTACTCGGAGCTGCCGGCCGTACTGGCAAAGCCGCTGGTGATTCTGATTGGCGTGACAGTGGGCGCGCTTGTGGGCGGACTGGTCGGATATCTGCGCCATCGGTTCAATATCAATGAAGTGGTGTCCACAATCATGTGCAACTACATAGTGCAGTACATAGCCAGCTTTTTTATCAATGTATTTTTTGTGGACCCGGTATCGAGACAGTCCAAAAACATAGGGGCGGCCAGCAGGCTGACGCTTGTGGACGTGGCGGTAGGGGATTATAAGATGGATATTCCCCTGGGGATTCTTGTGGCGGCGGCAGCGGTCGCGGCTACGGTTTTCCTGCTGGGGAAAACCACGCTGGGGTTTGAGATCAAGGCGGTGGGAAGCAGCAGCCGGGCAGCGGAATACGCGGGAATACGCGTGGGACGTACCAGGGTGCTTGCCATGATGCTTTCGGGAGGGGCGGCCGGACTTGCAGGCGTGACGTATTATCTGGGGTATTTCTGCTCGATGCAGCCCAGGGTGCTTGCAAATACGGGATATGACGCCATTGCGGTGGCGCTGCTTGGCAACAGTTCCCCGATAGGTATCATCTTCTCCTCCTTCCTGATCACAGTGATTTCCAAGGGAAGCACCTACATGAGTTCAACGGCGGGGGTGCAGGCGGAGATGGCTTCCGCCCTCACGGGAATCATCCTGTTAATCAGTGCCTGCGGCGCTTATGTGAGAGAGAGATTAGACAGATGGAAGGAGAACAGATGATATGAATACGATCATAATTGACGGCTTATCTTTTGCGCTTCCGCTGTTTATCATGGCAATCGGCGGTATTTACTGTGAGCGGAGCGGTGTGACAAATCTGGCGATAGAAGGACTTCAGGGGTTTGGGGCTTTCTGCGGCGCGCTGTTTGCGGTCTGTATTGCGCCGTATTTTGCGGGAGATTCGCCGGTGCCCTTTTATCTGGCGATGGTATTTGCCTTCTTGGGCGGTATGCTTTTTTCCCTTCTGCATGCGATGCTCTGCATCCGTTTTAAGGCGAATCAGGTAATAAGCGGTGTAGTTATCAATATTCTGGCCATGTCTTTGACCGAGTTTATGACGAAGCAGATCAATGCCAGTATTTTTAAGGCGGCTTCCAACAAGTTTGTGCTGGGTGTGTCGGCCCGCATGACTGTGCCGGGAATTTCGTCAATTCCTGTGCTGGGGGCGGTCTTTACGAACCTGTACCCCTTTGAGCCGGTGATAGCGCTGATCGCGGTCATCGCATGGTATGTGCTTTACAGGACGCCTTTCGGACTGCATCTGAGAGCCTGCGGGGATAACCCGCATGCGGTGGACGCGGCAGGCATCGAGGTAGGAAAGGTGCGGCTTGTTGCGGTTCTGGTTTCCGGGGCCCTGTCGGGACTTGGGGGTATCTGTTTTGCCTATTCTATTTCCGCGAACTTCTCATCGAATATTTATTCGGGATACGGATATCTTGCCATCGCGGCGCTGATTTTCGGCAACTGGAAGATTCTGCCAACGCTGGGGGCATGCCTGCTGTTCGGATTTGCAAGATCGGGAGGGTATGAACTGGTGAAGGTTTTGGAAATGCCGAGCAGTTATCAGGATCTGGTTATGGTGCTGCCCTATGTACTGACGCTCCTGATGCTTGTATTCTTCGGCAGGAAGAACCATTCGCCGCGGGCGCTTGGCGTCATTTATGACAAAGGTGCACGGTAGGAGAGTGTGAGATGAGTATTGCGTTTATCGGACTTCAGGTCTTGGGAATATGTGCCATCTTTTTTGCGCTGGCGCTTCTGCTGAATGGGGATGGCTCAAGGGAACAGAAAATGATGGAGTATTTTCTGGTTGGGGCCCTGATACAGAATATAGGGTATCTGCTGGAGCTGACGGCGCCAACGATGGAGGCAGCCCTGGTGGCGGTAAAGATGCAGCATCTGGGGACAATGACAATACCGGTATGCTACTGCTATTTTATTTATATTTACTGCTTCGAGGAGGCGCCCCTCAAGATGCTCAGACTTCTGGGAATGATTGATGCAGGGCTTCTCGTACTGATACTGACGTGCGACCACCACAGCCTCTTTTACAGGTATCTGGACTGGCATGCGACGGAGGAGGGCCATCATTACCTGTATTTAGAGTATGGGATGGGCTATGTGGCATTTATCGTGTGCGCAACACTCATTCCCTATGTGATGTCCCTGCGTGTGCTGATCCGTGCCTGTTCCAGGAAGGGCGAGGATGCAGTGGAACGGAAGTATGGACTGATCTTGGCGCTCTCTGTTTTGCCGGTAATCGCCCTTTATGCGTATGTCACGAAGCTGACGCGCGCTTTCGATTTTACGCCGGTTGTGCTGGGGCTGGTGCTTTCCTTCGTGGTGATACTTGTGTGGAGCAGGAAAGTCTATGACTTTGGCAGTCTCGCATCGGGCGCCCTGTTAAACAGCATGAGCGACGGTGTGGTTGCGCTGGATGAGAAGAGAAGGATTGTGAACTACAATCCGGCGGCCGCGACTATCTTTACGGGACTGAGCAGCCGTGTGGTCGGCAGGACCGTCGATGAGATAGCAGATTTCCCGGAAATTACACTCGGGGAGGATGTGCAGAATGAATTTTTTCTGGGGGAGCGGTTTTACCAGAGCCATGTGGAGCAGATTACGGATCGGTTCGGGGTAGTCAAAGGCTATGTCGTTCTCATTCTGGATATGACGGAAATGAGAAACCATATCGAGGAGATCAAGCGTATCAGGATACAGGCTGAGCAGGCCAATGAGGCGAAGAGCGAGTTCCTGGCAAATATGTCACACGAAATCCGCACACCAATGAATGCTATTGTGGGTCTGAGCGATATCATTATGGAGGAAAGCAAGGGCAGGAAGGTTTACGATTATGCCTGTGACATCAAGTCGGCTTCCAGAAATTTACTGGCGCTCATCAACGATATTCTCGACCTGTCAAAGGTGGAGGCCGGGAAGATGGAGCTGGTGTGCACGGATTATCATATTAAGGGCATCGTGGACGAAGTGATTAATATGATGGACGGCGCGGCCTCAAAGCGGGGGATTTTGCTTAAATGCGAGTACGATATGTCCATACCATGCCGCTATCATGGCGATGAGGGGAGAGTCAGGCAGATACTGATAAATCTTCTGAACAATGGCCTGAAATTTACGAAGGAAGGCTATGTGAAGCTGTCTGTAAGCGGCGCGGCGGGGGAGGACGCGGATACGGAACTTCTGCATATAGAGGTGAGGGACACCGGCTGCGGTATTAAGAAAGAGGACCTTGCAAAGATATTTGAAAATTTCAGTCAGGTGGATGCGAAGCGTAATCGCAGCGTGGAGGGAACAGGACTCGGGCTTTCCATTACGAGACATCTGGTGGAACTGATGAATGGTACGATCCGGGTGGAGAGCGTGTATGGGGAAGGCACTGTCTTTATTCTGGATATTCCTCAAAAGATCGTGGATCACAGGAGCCTGACAGAGATGCCCAGGGAGACCGTCAGGAAAGAGGATGAAATCCAGGCGTTCACAGCGGAGGGCTGCCGTGTTCTGGTAGTGGATGACAATCTGGTCAACCGAAAAGTGGCGAGAGGGTTTCTGCGTCCGTACGGGTTTGCCATCGACGAGGCGGAGAGCGGTGCGAAGTCGATTGCATGTGTCAAACAGAAAAAATATGACATTATTTTCATGGATCATATGATGCCGGAGATGGACGGCATAGAGGCGGTTCGGATCATCCGCAGCGAGTGCGGGGAGAACGGTACGCTGCCGGTCATTATCGCGCTTACGGCAAATGCCATGGAGGGGGTCCGGGAAATGTTTCTGGAAAACGGCTTTCAGGATTTTATCACCAAGCCGCTAGATAAAAAGGCGCTCAATGAGGCGCTAAAGAAGTGGATTCCCGAACAGCGGAGGAAAGAGCCGGACACCTGGGAGCAGAGCGTGGAAAAAATGAGGAAGGCGAAACCGTTAGAATAACTGATCTGGCAGGCAGGAAGTGCATTGGAGGCAAAAGTGCCAAAAATGCACTTCTTTTTTTGGCACGGGTTACGCGATTAACCTATTGTGTTTATGGGATTTTGAGATTACACTGAGCTCAGGCGGGTAAGCTTTTGGGAATATACATTGCGTGTCCTCACAGTAAACAGCTTTGACATGGATGAGATAAGGAAAACGGACGGAGGATTTATGGAACAGAGGGTAAGGATTGCGGACATTGCGGAAGAACTGGGCATAAGCACGGCTACGGTTTCCAATGTGATCCACGGAAAGACAAAAAAGATTTCAGATGAGACAGTGAAACGGGTGCAGGCGCTTCTGGAGGAGAGGCGGTACATTCCGAGTATGGCAGGGATGCTGCTTGCCAGAAATGATTCCCGTATCATCGGCGTGGTGGTGAACAACCATGAGAAATACGAGGGAAAGGTGTTGGAGGATGCTTTTGTGTCCGCTTCCCTGAATGCCCTGCTGTTTGAACTGGAAAAGGCAGGGTATTTTATGATGATAAAGGTAACGCGGGATTGGAATGAGGTGGAGAGGTTTGCCTCCATGTGGAATATGGATGGAATGGTGCTTCTGGGGTTTTGCGACAGCGATTATGAAAAAATCCGAGCTAGAATGCGGATTCCGTTTGTGGTTTATGACGGTTTCTTTGAAAAGGACAAAGGCATCTGCAATCTGACAATCGACAATTTTGACGGCGGCCGACAGGTGGGGGAATATCTGCGGTGGATAGGACATGGACGCGCGCTGCTTCTTTCGGATAATGATATATGTGTGGACGCTGAACGGATGGCGGGTTTTCGGGCCGGTTTTTTGGACGGGGAGACGGATTTTCTCAAAGTACCGATGAACAGGGCGGGGCGGTATCTGCTTTATCAGGAGAATCTGGAGCGGATACGGATGTGTACGGCGGCATTTGCGGTTTCTGACGTCTATGCGGCGGAGTTTATTCACTTTCTGATGGAACGGGGAATTTCTGTGCCGGAGGAAATGTCGGTGGTGGGATTTGATAACAATGCGCTCTGCGAAAGCTGCTTTCCCAGACTGACGACAGTAGGGCAGGATGCGGGCGAGCGGGCAAAGGTGGCTGTATGCGCCTTAAAAGACTTGCAGAATGGATGCATAGAGCCGATGGTGGAGGTGCTCCCGGTGAAACTTGTTATCAGGGACAGCACAACAAGCGTGAAAGGTCATTCTCAAGACGTTGAGCAAACTATGACATAGGAGGAGAGATATGGATGTAAAGAATGGTTTTCGTTCCAATTTAATCAGCATAGCGCTGCCTGTTGCGTTACAGTCGCTGTTACAATCTTCTTTCGGTATGGTGGATCAGGTTATGATTGGACAACTCGGAAGCGGGAGCATTGCGGGAATCGGGCTTGGAGGAAAGTTTGCGTCTCTCTATACGGTGGCGCTGGGAGCTGTGGCTGCGGCGGCGGGCATTATGGCGGCGCAGCATGTGGGCGCCGGGGATGAAGGGGGAACCGGGAGAAGCTTTTATCTGAATCTGTTTGTGGGAATTTTTCTGGCGGGCGGTTTTCTGGCGGTTTGCTGTCTTTTCTCCGAGGGAATTATGTCTCTGTACACTCAGGATGGAGTGGTGTGTGTGCAGGCTGCGGTTTATCTTCAGATTTATGCGGTTTCCTTTCCCTTTGTGGCAATATCTACCATTATGTCAGTGTTCCTGCGCTGTGTTGGAAAAGCGGTTTTTCCTCTTGTAGCAAGTTTTCTCTCTGTGTTGCTGAATACCGGCCTGAATTATCTACTGATCTTTGGGAGGGGCGGATTTCCTGCCATGGGTGTGCAGGGGGCGGCAATAGCCAGTGTGATTGCACAGGCGGTGGCTTTTGGAGTGACGGCTTTCTATTTTTTCCGGGACAGGAGGTTTTGTCAATATGGCAGGGCAGGGCATATACGTGGAGTGTTTCAGATAAAGGGAGATGAGACAAGGCAGTATCTGGGGATTCTTGCGCCCGTTCTCGTCTGCGAGTTTGTATGGAGTCTGGGTGAGAATATGTATGCTGTGATCTATGGGCGCATGGGAACTGCGCCCTGTGCGGCGATGACAATGACGGGGCCACTGCAGGGACTGACAATCGGGCTTCTGAGCGGCGTCTCACAGGCGGCAGGTATTATGATTGGCCGGAATCTGGGAAAGGGCGAGTATGAGACAGCCTACAAAGATGCCAAAAAGCTGATGGGCTGCGGATTTCTGGGGTCGGTGGTCTTATCCTTCCTGCTGGTCTGGCTGGGAAGGGCATATGTATCACTATACAATGTGGAACCACAAGTGCAGGAGATAACCTACGAGATTTTATTGGCTTTTGCAATAATCTCTCCTATTAAGGTACAAAATATGATTCTTGGAGGAGGCATTATCAGAAGCGGAGGCATGACACGTTATGTTATGTGGATTGATATGATAGGTACATGGGTGTTTGGCGTGCCGCTCGGTTTTCTGGCAGCCTTTACATGGAAACTGCCGATTCCACTGGTATACATGGTGCTATCTTTAGAAGAGATCATCAGATTGCTGATTTCGTTTATTGTTTTTCGAAAAAGAGGTTGGATGCGGCGCTTGGCTGATGGGAAGTTACGTTTTTAGCATTAACAAAAATGCCCTTCTGTCCGATATATATGATAACAGCTTACCAGCCGCATAGGGCGGCGGACGGCTGCGGGGAATTGTGGCAAAAGGATTTGCCGCGCAGACAGCATCATGGAGGATATGAGTATGGGCATGGAGATAGGAACAAGTCAGGCTGCGACGTCTGATCCCTACAGGCAGAGAACGAAGCAGGACATTAAGAACGAGTGCGCCGGCATTGCGGCGAAAAAGACGGCCGAAGCCATCAGGATTCAAAAAAATAAGGCGAAGCAGAAAAAGAAAAAGCTGAATTACAATTATAAAAAGATCTCGAGGCAGATTACCATGAACAATACCTCTACGGGTGCGCGCAGGGTTATTACGAAAGCGCGCGAGGAGGTAGTTTCTCTTCTGCGGAAGCAGATGAGCGGGAATTACGACGAGACCGATGTCCGTCATGCGATCATTCATGCCAGAAAGATGGAGCGCGTCGCCCGCAGGAAGAAAAAGCATCTCGAGGAAGAAGAGAAAGCCCAGGCTACAGGCAAGGGGCTTGTGGAAGACGGGGCATCATCGGGCGAGAACGAACAGATGAAGAAGCTCGAAGAGTCCATGGAGAACCTCAAAGACGATGAAATGGAGCGGATGCAGGAGCTGATGGAAGAGTACGAGCGGCTCATGCAAGAACTGGAGGAGACCGGCGGCGTCGACGATATTATGAAAGAGTATATGGGCGCTTCGGTGGAGGATATGTCGCCGGAGGATGTGGAAAACCTCCGCAAGAAGCATCGCGCCGATGAGATGAAGGATATCGTAGAGGCGGATATGAAATATCTGAAAGCGATGTTCAATAAATTGGAGAGAGAGAAGCAGGCGGGAATCCAGCAGGTATTTCAGCAGGAGACGAATCCGGCGGTATCATTGGAACTTCAAGGGGTGGACATTCCGGTTTCAGCGGAGACAGGACAGTCTGGCGCGGAGCTGGTGCAGGGAGCCAACGTGGATGCGATGGCGTAGGAGACAAAACAGGAAAGCCTTTGCTATGAACAGATAGCAGAGGCTTCTTATTTATGCACACGCCCGCATATGGAAGTTTGCTGTTTCACAGCATGCGGGCGGCGCGGCGAGTAGGGAGAAAATCTTCCCTACTAGATTGCATAGAGGGCAAAGAGTTAAGGAGGAGGGAATGACGGGCTCGCAGAAAATGGAAAGGAAATATGGAATAACGGGTGCGGTGCTAAAGAATGCAGCGTATGCCACCATGCTGATTGATCACTTTTTTGCGATTCTCTTTCTGAATTATATGCAGCGGAATCTGGTGGATGGCGGATGGGCCCCGCAGCTTGAGCCGATTTACCGTGCAGGCAGGGCTGTGGGGAGAATTTCCTTCGTGCTTTTCACTTTTCTGATTGTGGAGGGATTTTTTTATACGAGCAGCAGAGTAAGGTTCCTGATGCGGCTTTTTGTATTTGCCCTGCTCTCAGAGATTCCTTTTGATCTGGCGCTGTCGGGAACTGCGTTTGACTGGAGCGGGCAGAATGTGTATTGGACGTTGTTTCTGGGCGTGCTGGTATTGACGCTGTGGGATTATCTCTCCCATTACGGGAGTGTTTTGGCGACGGCAGGACGCTATCTGATATTGGCAGCCGGCTGTCTTGCCGCGTTTCTTTGTTCCACGGACTATCGGTTTATGGGGGTCCTTCTGATTTTTGCCATGTATCGGACGAGGGAAAAGGACGGGGGAGATCAGTTTATGGCGGCAGGCCTGGTCATGCTGCTTGGCACATGGGGTTCTAACCTGATCCGCTATGGGGACATCTATTCGGCAGGCTACCTGTTTCGGTTTTCTCTGAGGGAGATGTACGGTCTTCTCGCTTTTCCGTTGATTTTTCTCTATAACGGGGAGAAGGGGCGGCAGCTTCCAAAGCCTTTCTATTATGGTTTCTATCCGATACATCTGCTGATCCTGTTCGGGATCGCGAAAGTGACGGGAATTATGTAAACCATCTGCCGGAAGCCCCGCATGGCAGCACAAGCCCGTTTGACGAGACGGGGAGGCCGATCTCCGAGGATTCCACCTGTCCGCCGAATTGGGGAACCAGCGCGGTGTGCAGCATGTAGGTGAGCACCGCAGGCTGCAGTCCTGTGGTGTAAGAGTTGACAAGAAAGAACAGGGCGTTTCCTGACAGCAGTTTTGCGGCAAGTTCGATTAACGCAAAGACGCTGTCCTCGATCTTCCAGATTTCGCCTTTGGGGCCGCGCCCGTAGGAAGGCGGATCCATGATGATGCCGTCGTATGTGTTGCCGCGGCGGATTTCCCGCTCCACAAATTTGACGCAGTCGTCCACCAGCCAGCGGACCGGCGCGTCGGAAAGCCCCGAAGCTGCGGCGTTTTCTTTCGCCCATGAGACCATTCCCTTGGAGGCGTCCACATGGGTTACAGCCGCTCCGGCGTTCGCGGCGGCAAGGGTTGCGCCGCCCGTGTAGGCGAAAAGATTCAGGACTTTGATCTGTCGGCCGGACTCCTGCGCCTTTGCCTTCTTTATTATAGAAGAAAACCAATCCCAGTTGACTGCCTGCTCAGGGAAGAGCCCCGTGTGCTTGAAGCTGAACGGCTTCAGGTGGAAAGTAAGGTCCCGGTAGCGGATGCTCCACTCCTTGGGCAGATCAAAGAACTCCCATTCCCCGCCGCCCTTCTGGCTCCGGTGGTAATGAGCGTTTTTCTTTTTCCACTCCTTTTCTGTTTTCGGAGTATCCCAAATCACCTGAGGGTCGGGGCGCACCAAAATATACTGCCCCCACCGTTCCAGCTTTTCCCCCTTTGAACAGTCTATCACTTCATAGTCTTTCCAGTTGTCCGCGATCCACATTATGATATGTCCTCTCCCGTGAAATGATTGGTGTAATTCTGTACATTTTCCATAGGATAGCATATTTTGCGTGTTTGCACAACAGGGTAGACGTATAGTATAATAGATGACATGGAGGGAAACGCATATGAAAAAAATAGTATGTTTTGGGGATTCTAATACGTACGGCTATAATGCCAGGACGATTGACCGTTTTACAGAGGAGGAAAGATGGACCTGCCTTCTGGCGAAGCATCTGGGCGAGGGCTATCATGTGGTGGAAGAAGGATTGGAGGGGCGGACGGCATGTCTGGAAGATCCGCTGTTTGAGGGCTTATGCGGTTTTCAGTATTTATACCCGTGTCTCATGACGCATAAGCCGGTGGATTTATTGCTGATTATGCTGGGAACCAATGACGTGAAGCAGCGCTTTTCCTGTACGCCGGCGAATGTGGGTAAGGGAATGGAGAGACTGGTACAGAAGGCCATTGACTCGAGGATTGCCTTCAGGGATGGCGTGCCCAATATTTTGCTGATTACGCCGCCTGCGATTGAAGCGGGCTATCGTGACACGGATGTTTACGGCGAGATGGGAGATGGCTGTGATGAGAAAAGCCGTGCGCTTGCGCCCCTGTATGAGCAGGTTGCAAAGAATTTGGGATGTCACTATCTGGATGCCGGACAGATTCCGGGAGTAGAGATGAATCCCTATGACTTTATGCACCTGAGCCTGCAGGCGCACGGCGTGTTTGCGGAGTTCCTGGCAAAGAAAATTCCGCAGCTGGTTTCAAAATAATACAGATATCAGGTCGCAGACTGCGATGCCAAATAGTTGGCGCCCCACATGCCGGCGGAATTGCCGAGCGCTGCGGCGGCAATATGTACATGGGAAAAGCTGGGCATAATGAACCGGCTTTTTTTCTCCTCAATCTTCTGCATGATAAGCGGCTGGGACATGATGCCGCCTCCGAGAATGATGCAGGAAGGGTTATAAATGTGGGTCAGCGTTGCAAGTCCGAGCATGATTTCATCCACCCATCCGTCAATGATGCGGGCGACCGTATCGTCCTCGAGCGCCTCAAATATTTTTCTGCCGGTGTCGAGCTCCGGGCGGTATGGCTTCATCATCTGCAGGAGCCCTGTAGTGGACGCGTATTTTTCATAGCACCCGTCAAAGAAATCATCGCCTGAGAGTCTGGCGTCGCTGTGTGTGATGATGGCGCCAAATTCGCTGGCGGAATAGCTGGAACCGTGGAAGACTTTTTTGTCATTTATGACGGCGCCGCCGATCCCGGTTCCATAGGTCAGCATCAGGAACTGGTCATATTCCTGGCCTGCGCCGTAAACCGCTTCTCCAAGGGCAGCAGCATTTACGTCATTTTCCACCGCGACAGGGACATGAAAAAGTTCCTCCAGCGTTTTTTTGTATTGGATGCCCGTGTAACCCGGGACGTTCTGATTGGCATAAATGATATACCCTTCCCTGGCGTGAACCTGCCCGGCAGTGCTGATGCCGATGGCGTCATAATCGGAGTGGGCCTGAATCAGGGAAATTACAGTTTCCAGTATGTGTGCGCCGCCTTTTTTTGCATGGGTGGGTACCTCCCTGGTATCAGTCAGCCTGTTGTCCTGACAGACACCGTATTTGATGGAAGTGCCTCCGATATCGAATACAAGATTTTTCATAAATCTTTTCTCCTCGCCTTTAGATATGGACCTTGCAGACTGCTTTTTTCAGGAACAGGTCATCGTTTGCAGCGATGTTTGGCTTGTGGGGTTCCCCGGCCATGCAGATGATGAAATTTTCCGTCCCGATCAGGCAGCTTCCCAATTTGGCCGTCACTGCAGTGCCTACGTCGCCCTCCTCGTTATAGTTGATATATTCTGCCTGCGCGCTGTCGCCGGTGTCCACTATCTCTATTCCCATCAGGTCCATTTGAATATCCATGTAGTTTTTGTGAAATTCATACTGCCTTTCCTCGACGGGAGCGGCGGAGGTGTCCATAATATTGATGAAGACATTGTCCTGATCCACAACCGTTTTGCCGAGGGGCAGCGTGTTCAGATCATGGGAAACAATAAAATCTATGGCGGTATCCAGATTCCTGTTCATACCTTTATACAACTTGAGATTAGACATTTTATCATAAATCATTCCTGCGTCTCCTATTTGATACCGTTATAAAACCGCTGGGCGATTTCCAGGGGCCTGGTGATCGCGCCGCCTACCACTACTGCGTGTGCGCCGAGCGCAAGCATTTTTTTCGCCTGTTCGGGAGTATGGATTTTGCCCTCGGCAATGACGGGAATCGAAAGAGCAGATACCAGTTTCTCTACCAGTTCAAAATCAGGACCGTCCGTTTTGGGCGAATAGTCCGTGTATCCGCTTAACGTGGTGCCTACAATATGCACACCGCAGTTGGCGGCGTTCACGCCCTCCTCAACGGTGGAAATATCCGCCATCAAAACAATGTCAGGATATTTTTCCTTAATCTGCGCAATAAATTCGTTGATGGTACTGCCGTCTCCCCGCGTCCTCATGGTGCAGTCGAGCGCAACGATGTCCGACTCGGCATGGACCAGTTCATCTATTTCTTTCATGGTTGGAGTGATATAAGAAGCATAGCCTTCCACTACGCGTTTCACCAGACCGATCACAGGTAGACCGGTGGCTTCTTTGATGGCAACGACGTCCCGGATGCTGCTGGTGCGGATGCATTTGCTGCCAGCCCGTTTGGCGGCGTCTGCAAAAAAAGGCATGAGGGACATTTCCTGACAGTACATAGGTTCATCCGGCAGAGCCTGACAGGAGACGATAATAGAACTTTTTGTGGCTGTGAGTATGTCTGCTAAAGATGCTCTCATAGTTTCCTCCATTCTTTCAATTTTGGTTGAATAGTATTGTATTTTCCTGCGGCCATTATAACACGAAAAAATTTTTCAGGCAAGAAAAAATAAAAAAATATTCACTTTATAATCAGAAATGAAAATTTTTTTAAATTTTTATTGACAAAGCATCCGATCAACAGTAGAATTTAAATAAGCAATCGTCAATGATTTTTGCATACATGAAAGGAGAGGAAAATGAAAAAGTTTTTAGCGTTACTCTTAATTGGAGCTATGACCTTTTCTACAGTGGCATGCGGCGGTTCTGACGCGCCGGCTGCTGGGGAAACGCAACCGGAGACCAAAGAGGAAGCTCCCGCTGAGCCTGCCAAGGAGGAGGCGCCCGCGGCAGCAGCTGAGGAGGAGGCGCCCGCAGGAGGCGATGCAGCTTCTTCCATCACACTTTGGACTTACCCTATCGGCAAATGGGGAGACGAGGCTACTGTAAAAGCTCTCACCGATACATTTACGGCAAAGACAGGTATCACTGTAAACGTAGAGTTCCTTGCTTATGCTGACGGTGATGACAAAGTAAACACAGCGATCACGGCAGGACAGGCGCCTGACCTCATTATGGAAGGACCTGAGCGTCTGGTTGCAAACTGGGGAGCAAACGGATACATGGTTGACCTGTCCGATATGCTGGACGACACCGACAAGTCGGAAATCCAGGCAGCGCCGCTTGCAGCATGTACGGCGCCGGGCGGCGAAGTATATGAGTATCCTCTTGTTATGACGGCGCACTGCATGGCAGTTAACTTAAACGCTTTCAAGGAAGCGGGCGCTGACCAGTATCTGGATCTGGAGACACATACATGGACAACCGAAAACTTTATCAAGGCTGTGGAAGCGCTCTATGCGCACTACGGTGATACGGTGGCAGCGGTTTACTGCGCAGGACAGGGCGGAGACCAGGGAACCCGCGCACTGGTGAACAACCTGTACGGCGGTTCCTACACAGACGCGGCGCACACCGCTTACACATGGAATTCTCCTGAGAACGTGAAGGCTCTGGAGCAGTTGAAGAGCATGGACGGTATCGCGTTTGACGCTTCCCTTGCCGGCGGCGACGAGATCGCTAAGTTCTATCAGGGCGTTTTGAAGATGGCGTTCTGCTGGAATATCGCGCAGCAGTTAGACCCTAATGCAGCTGGCACAGGCGCAGGTCTCACGATTACAGGTGACGAGATCGCATTCATGAGCTTCCCTTCTGAGACGGGCGAGTCCAAACTTCAGGGCGGTATCTGGGGCTTCGGTATCTTTGATAACGGCGATGCGGCTCGTATCGAGGCATCCAAGCAGTTTATCAAGTACATGGCTGACTCCGAAGCTACGAAGGATGCGGTGATAGCAGCTAATTACTTCGCAGTTCGCTCCTCGGCAGAGGGAACAGACTTATCCGCAATCTGGGCTGACAATGACATTATGAATGAATATCAGGTTCTGATGCCTTATCTGGGCGACTACTATCAGGTTACTCCTGGCTGGGCAGGACAGCGTACCGCATGGTGGACCATGCTCCAGAAGATTGGATCCGGCTCAGATGTGACGGAAGCAATTACACAATATGAAGGTGAAGCTAACGCAGCAGCGGCTGAATAATCAGGCGACATACGGTTTCGCACAGATGGTTCGGTCAGGATGCCCCTTCCACCGGGAGTGGGAGGGGCATTTTCAACGAATAACATGTAAATGGTACAATATTTTACGGACAATGGGGAAAGGGGGCGCATTTTCTTGAGTAAGCAGGTTACGCAGAAAAGAAGCCGGGCTTTGCAGCGAAGAGAAGATATAGCCGGTTATAGTTTCATGCTGCCCAGTCTGATTTTTTTTGTAGGCTTTGTTTTGATTCCGATGGTTATTTGTATTTGGCTGAGTCTGACGGATTCTAACATGCATACGCAGGGCGGCGGCAACTTTATAGGATTAAAGAACTTTATCAGTCTGGCTAAGGATGAGGTGTTTCTGGATGCCTTATGGAATACGTTTGTCATTGTATTTGTGAGCGTACCTACCGTAACGGCATTCTCTTTGTGGGTGGCTTCTGCGATCTATAAACTGAAAATGCCCGTTCTTTCGGCATTCAGGTGTATTTTCTACTTGCCGGTTGTTACCGGCTCCGTAGCGGTAACGGTAGTATGGAAATGGATCTTTGACAATTACACGGGTATTTTGAATTCCGTTTTAAAGACGACCGGCGCCATCGACGCAAACATTAACTGGCTGGGGGATGAGAAATATGCGCTCTGGTGTATTATCCTGATCCTGTTTACCACATCGGTAGGTCAGCCTATCGTATTGTATGTGTCGGCGCTTGGCAACGTGGACGCATCCCTGGTGGAGGCGGCCCAGGTGGATGGCGCTACGGATCTGCAGGCTTTCTGGAAAATCAAATGGCCGCAGATTATGCCGACCACCCTGTACATTCTGGTCATCACCACGATTAACTCCTTCCAGTGTTTCGCGCTGATTCAGTTGTTGACGCAGGGCGGCTCCGGGACCCAGACGGTGATGTACTATATCTATTATACAGCCTTTAAGCTTACCGAGCAGTCAGGACACTTCGGTTATGCGAATGCAATGGGCGTCATACTGGCTATCTTCATAGGTATTTTGTCGGCGGTTCAGATGCGGCTGGCAAAAGAGAAGTAGAGGAGGAGAAGCGATGGAAAATAAAACAGGAAACAGTAAAGTTTATAAAATGATTTCACTCGTTGTGCTGGTGATTTTGGCGCTCCTTTTCTTATTCCCTCTCTATTGGATTATCACCGGTGCGTTCAAGCCGGCAGTGGATATCTATGCACAGAAACCTGTCTGGTGGCCCAGCGAATGGGTGACGACGAACTTTGGCAATTTAATGAATAAGCGTTCTGCGCCTATGTGGGAGATTTATGTTCCATTCAGTAAGCTTTTTAGTTCCAGCGGTGAAAGCATTGCGCTTTCTACGGGACCTACCGTTCCGGCGGTTTTCAGGTGGCTGCTGAACACGATTTTCATGGCGGTATCCGCAATGCTTCTTACCTGCTTAACCGCTACGATGGCCGGCTATGCGCTGGCGAAGAAACGCTTTCGCGGACGCAGTATTTTATTCGGTCTCATCATATGCGCTATGGCGCTGCCGAAACAGGTAGTATTGATTCCCCTGCTCAAGGAGATGTCCGCCATTGGTCTTTACAATACCATTTGGGCGATCATATTTCCGACGGTAGGATGGCCTTTTGGTGTGTTTCTGATGAAACAGTTCTCGGAAGGCATTCCCGGGGAGATTCTGGAAGCCGCACGCATTGACGGGGCGGGAGAATGGAATACGTTTGTGACGATTGTATTTCCGATGGTAAAGCCCGGTGTGGGGGCGTTGGCAATTTTCACCTTTATCAATTCATGGAACGATTACTTCATGCAGTTAGTAATGGTGAGCAGCAACGTAAATTATACGATTCCTCTGGGTATTGCTACGTTACAGGCAGAAACCTCTGTGGACATGGGTATGCTGATGGCAGGCGCGGCTCTGGCGTCCGTTCCTATCATTATCGTATTCCTGATTTTCCAGAAGTATTTTACCCAGGGTATTACGATGGGAGCGGTCAAGGGCTGATCACAGATGCTGCGCTGGATTTATGTAAACCTATGAAAGCTTGTGGTCTGGTATAGAGAAAGGATGATGTGAAAATGGACACGAAAAAATATCAGGGAATTTTCCCCGCGCTGTATGCGTGTTATGATGAAAACGGAAAGGTTTCACCCGACAGGACGAAGGCTCTTACGCAGTATTTGATGGATAAAGGGGTTCAGGGGCTTTATGTGGGCGGCTCTTCTGGAGAGTGTATCTATCTGAGCAAAGAGGACAGGAAGAAAACGCTGGAGGCTGTGATGGAGACTGCAGGAGGGAAACTGGTGATTATCGCCCATGTTGCCTGCAATAACACGGAGGACAGCCAGGAATTGGCAGCTCACGCGGAAAGCCTTGGGGTAGATGCCATTGCGTCGATACCGCCGATTTATTTCCATCTGCCGGAGCATGCCATTGCGAAATATTGGAACGATATTTCCGCCGCGGCTCCGAATACGGATTTTATTATTTATAACATACCACAGCTGGCAGGCACTTCCCTCACACTTGGTCTGCTGCGGGAAATGAAAAAAAATCCGAGAGTGGTCGGTGTGAAAAATTCTTCTATGCCGGTACAGGATATCCAGCTTTTCAGGGACGAGGGCGTTATTGTATTTAACGGACCGGACGAACAGCTTGTCTCCGGGCTTGCCATGGGGGCTGTCGGGGGGATCGGCGGCACTTACGGCGCGATGCCGGAAATTTATCTGAAAATTTTTGAGCTTTTTTCCCAGAGAAAGACGGAGGAAGCAAGGGAAGTACAGAATGCGGCGTGCAGGATTATCTATAAGATGTGTTCTGCCCACGGCAATATGTATGCTGTCATCAAGGAGATTATCCGTCTGCAGGGCGGACCCGATGTAGGTGGCGTAAAAGCGCCGTTAGCGGACCTTACGGAAGAGGACCGGGCGATCTGTAAGGAAACTGCAGATATGATTGCGGAAACGATTCAGAAATACTGTTAAGAAGGCAGCTGAAAATAGCATGGGTAACCATGCTATTTTTAGCCAAAATAAGGGGACAAACTATGGTGAATACGACTAACTTGCTGCAGGATATTCAATTAAACTATAATCAGCTTACGAAAACGGAAAAAAAGATAGCTGATTTTGTGATCGGAAATGCGAACCAGGTGTTGTTCATGTCCATTACAGACCTGGCAGAGGCAAGCGGTGTGGCTGATGCAAGCGTGTATCGGTTTTGCAGGAGTGTGGGCGCGCAGGGATATCAGGATTTTAAGATGAAACTGTCCTTCAGCGTATCGACGGATGAGATTTCCGAGACGGAGACGGAAAATTTTAAGATAGATTCCATGGACTATACGCTGGATAAAATACTGCACAAGCACATCAGCGTGTTAAAGGAGACCAGAATGCTGATAGATCAGGAGGCGATCAGAAAAACACTGCAGATGATGGAAGAGGCACAAAACATATACTTTTTTGGGATTGGGGATTCCCTGCTGACCGCCAAAGAAGCCAGAAATAAATTCTTAAGGATATGTAATAAGGTAAATTCCATTGATGATCCCCATATGCAGGCAATGACGGCTTCCATGGCAGGGCCGGGGGATTTGATCTTTATCATCTCCTATTCCGGGGCAACCAAGGACAATGTATATGTGGCGGAGATCGCAAAGAAGGCGGGGGCGAAGGTGATAGGCATAACCCACTTCATCAAATCCCCGCTGACAGGCTATACGGATGTCCTTCTGGTCTGCGGATCCAACGAAGGTCCGCTGGACGGGGGAGCTATGGGAACAAAGCTGAGCCAGCTTTATGTGATCGACGTGTTGTTTCATGAGTATTATTCCCGCAATAAACAGGTATCCGTGGAGAATAACAAGAAAACCTCGAGGGCCGTGGTAGAGAAGCTGTATTAAAAAAAACGAAAAAAAAGTAAAATTTCTCTTGCAATTCCTGAAAACATCCTATATACTAGTTTGTGCTGTGGCATGATAGCTATGAAGCGTGAGGTTGCTGCCCACGTGGCAGGTTTTCCGTGGAGCGAATGTCAAGTTAGGAAACTGACGACAAGTCACTGTACAGACAAAATGTCCGGTCAGCCGGAAACGACGTGTAGTAGTTCGATATGAAAACATTTAGGACACACACGGGAGAGTGTACAGTCACCGCTTGTCGTACTTATTCATTAAAAGTGCGAAAAGGAGGCGACTTTTTTTATGGCAAGTCAAGTAATGAGAATCACCCTGAAAGCCTATGACCATCAGCTGGTGGATGCATCGGCGAAGAAAATCATCGAAACTGTTAAGAAAAACGGATCTCAGGTGAGCGGACCCGTGCCCCTTCCTACTAAGAAGGAAGTCATCACGATCCTGCGCGCGGTTCACAAGTACAAGGATTCCAGAGAACAGTTCGAGCAGAGAACCCACAAGAGGCTCATTGATATCATCACCCCCACCCCCAAGACGGTGGATGCGCTCCAGAGACTGGAGATGCCCGCGGGTGTTTATATCGACATCAAGATGAAGAACAAATAAGACCCCTACTAGGACGATTTCCCCGACGCAAATTCTGATGGAATTATCCGAAGTAAATCCTTGCAGGATTAACCGACGCAAATCCCGTTGGGATTAGCGTCTGAAGAACCGCAGGCGGTTCTTCGCACAGAGAAGATTCATCGAGAGCAGAAGGGAAATCCGCTGTAGAACAACAGGAGGTAAGAAGGAAAATGAAAAAAGCGATTTTGGCAACAAAAGTCGGAATGACTCAAATCTTCAACGAAGACGGCACGCTGACACCGGTTACCGTACTTCAGGCAGGTCCCTGCGCAGTGACGCAGATTAAGACCGTGGAGAACGACGGTTACAGTGCGGTACAGGTAGGCTTTGTGGACAAGAAGGAAAAAATTGTCAATAAGGACAAAGGCGGCAATAAGGAAGTGATTCACCGTCACGGCGTAAACAAGGCGCAGAAGGGTCACTTCGATAAGGCAGGCGTTTCCTGCAAGAGATTTATCAGAGAGTTTAAGTTTGAGAACGCGGACGAGTACACGCTCGGCAGCGAGATCAAGGCGGATATCTTTGAGGCTGGCGACAGAGTGGACGCGACGGCGATCTCCAAAGGTAAGGGATTCCAGGGCGCGATCAAGAGACACGGCCAGCATAGAGGACCTATGACACACGGTTCTAAATTCCATCGCCATCAGGGTTCCAACGGTGCCTGCTCCTCACCCAGCAGAGTGTTTAAGGGCAAGGGGATGCCGGGACACATGGGCTGCGTTAGGGTTACGGTACAGAACCTCACGGTTGTTCGAGTTGACGCGGACAAGAACCTCATTCTGGTAAAGGGCGCGGTGCCCGGTCCCAGAAAAGCCTTAGTAACCATCAAAGAGACAACTAAGGTTGATGCGAAATAGTGGCCAGGCCACAGATGAAAGGAGGACCATTCAGATGGCAAACGTATCTGTTTATAATATGGAAGGTAAAGAAGTCGGCAAGATGGACTTAAATGATGCGGTGTTTGGTGTCGAGATCAATGAACACCTGGTACACATGGCAGTCGTCCAGAACCTTGCCAACAAGCGTCAGGGCACACAGAAAGCCAAAACCCGCTCGGAGGTTTCCGGCGGCGGCAGAAAGCCCTGGAGACAGAAGGGCACAGGTCATGCGAGACAGGGTTCGACCAGGGCGCCCCAGTGGAAAGGCGGCGGCGTTGTGTTTGCCCCTACGCCCAGGGATTATTCCTTCAAGTTAAACAAGAAGGAGAAGAGGGCGGCGCTTAAGTCGGTTCTGACAAGCAGAGTGCAGGACAACAAACTGATCGTACTTGACGAGCTGAAGTTCGACGCGATCAAGACAAAGGATTTCAAGAAGGTTATGGATAACTTAAAAGTTGACAAGGCGATGGTGGTGATCGGCGGACAGGACGAAAATGTGATTCTTTCCGCGAGAAACCTTCCCACAGTCAACACGGCGGTAGCTGAGAATATCAATGTATATGACATCCTCAAGGGCGACACGCTGGTGCTCACCAAGGATGCCGTAGCTAAGATCGAGGAGGTGTTTGCATAATGGCAGCGATTCAGTATTATGATGTGATCCTCAAACCTGTGATTACCGAGAAGAGTATGGCAGGCATGAGCGAAAAGAAGTACACCTTCTTAGTTCATCCGGAGGCAAACAAGACACAGATCAAGGAAGCTGTGGAGAAGATGTTCGAGGGGGCGAAGGTGGCGAAGGTCAACACCATGAATCAGGTGGGTAAGACCAAGAGACGCGGCATGGTTTACGGCAAGACCGCAAAGACCAAGAAAGCGATCGTGCAGCTTACCGAGGACAGCAAGGATATCGAGATTTTTGCAGGACTCTAACAAGACAAAGAGTTATTCTAAGGCGATAAAGAACATCGCCTAAGAACAACTACAGCTTTGTCTGAGAGAATCGCAAGCGATTCTCTGCGGTATATGAAAGTATTTAGAAAAGGAGATAAGGAATCATGGCAATCAAGACATATAACCCATATACACCGTCGAGACGTAACATGACCGGCTCTGATTTCAGCGAGATCACGAAGAAGACTCCCGAGAAGGCGCTCTGCACTTCCTTAAAGAAGAACGCGGGCCGCAACAATCAGGGTAAGATCACGGTGAGACACCACGGCGGCGGAAACAGAAGATTATACAGAAACATTGATTTTAAGAGAAATAAGGACGGCATCAGTGCAAAGGTGATCGGCATCGAGTACGATCCCAACAGGACGGCTAACATCGCGCTGATCTGCTACGAGGATGGCGAGAAGGCATACATCCTTGCGCCGGATGGATTGAAGGACGGCATGAAGGTTATGAACGGACCTGAGGCGGAAATCAGAGTGGGCAACTGCTTACCTCTGTCCGAGATCCCGGTAGGTACACTGGTACACAACATTGAGTTATATCCCGGCAAGGGCGGCCAGCTGGTTCGCTCCGCAGGAGGCAGCGCACAGCTGATGGCTAAGGAAGGTAAGTATGCGACCTTGAGACTCCCCTCCGGCGAGATGAGAATGGTTCCGATGGTATGCAGGGCATCCATTGGCACGGTCGGCAACACGGACCACAACCTGATCAAGATCGGTAAGGCAGGCCGTAAGCGCCACATGGGTATCCGTCCTACCGTCCGCGGTTCCGTTATGAACCCGAATGACCACCCGCACGGCGGCGGTGAGGGCCGCGCTCCGATTGGACGCCCGGGCCCGTGTACACCTTGGGGCAAACCGGCACTCGGTCTTAAGACCCGTAAGAGAAAGAAAGCTTCTAATAAGCTGATTGTGAGAAGAAGAGACGGCAGAGCTATTAAGTAGAGTAGGAGGATAGATAGATCATGGCAAGATCATTGAAAAAAGGACCGTTTGCGGATGCGAGCTTACTGAAAAAAGTAGATGCTATGAATGCGTCGGGACAGAAGCAGGTTATCAAGACCTGGTCCCGCCGGTCTACGATTTTCCCTTCCTTCGTGGGACACACCTTTGCGGTGCATGACGGAAGAAAGCACGTGCCGGTGTATGTTACAGAGGATATGGTTGGACACAAGCTCGGCGAGTTCGTGGCGACCAGAACTTATAGAGGACATGATAAGGACGAGAGAAAGTCCAAAGTTCGCTAATTTGAAAGGAGGCTTCAATCTATGGCTAAAGGACATAGATCCCAGATAAAGAGAGAGAGAAACGCGAACAAGGATGTCAGACCTTCAGCGAAGTTGTCTTACGCTCGTGTGTCTGTACAGAAAGCTTGTTTCGTGTTAGATGCGATCAGGGGGAAGGATGTCGAGACAGCGCTCGGAATCCTTGCATATAATCCCAGATATGCGTCCAGCATTATCAAGAAGCTGCTGGAGTCGGCTATCGCAAACGCTGAGTACAAATACAGTCAGGACCCTACAAAGTATCCGAATCCGGAAAATCTTTATATAGCAGAGTGCTATGCAAATAAAGGACCTACCATGAAGCGGATTCAGCCCAGAGCACAGGGCAGAGCTTACAGGATTGAGAAGAGAATGAGTCATATCACGATCGTTCTCGATGCAAGATAGGATCAGATTAGGAAGGAGAACAACATGGGACAGAAAGTTAATCCGCACGGATTGAGAGTCGGTATCATAAAGGATTGGGATTCTAAATGGTATGCTGACGGAGAGTTTGCTGACTTTTTAGTAGAGGATTACAACATCAGAGAATATTTAAAGAAGAAGTTATACAGCGCAGGCATCTCTAAGATTGAGATCGAGAGAGCGTCTGACAGAGTGAAGGTTATCATCTATACCGCGAAACCCGGCGTTGTAATCGGCAAGGGCGGTGCAGAGATCGAGGTAACCAAGAAGGAACTTTCCAAGATGACAGGCAAGAAGGTTCTTGTGGACATCAAGGAGATCAAGAGACCTGACAAGGACGCGCAGCTTGTTGCGGAAAATATCGCGCAGCAGCTTGAAAACCGTGTATCCTTCAGACGTGCTATGAAGTCCTGCATGGGCCGTACCATGAAGGCGGGCGCGGAAGGTATCAAGGCAGCCGTTTCCGGCCGTCTTGGCGGCGCGGATATTGCCCGCACCGAATTTTACAGCGAGGGAACGATTCCGCTGCAGACTTTGAGAGCAGATATTGATTATGGTTTTGCTGAGGCAGATACCACTTATGGTAAGCTCGGCGTAAAGGTATGGATTTACAAAGGCGAGGTACTTCCGACTAAATCTAACAAGGAAGGGAGCGATAAATAATGTTAATGCCAAAAAGAGTAAAACGTCGTAAACAGTTCCGTGGTTCCATGGCGGGTAAAGCGACCCGCGGCAACACAATTACCTACGGTGAGTACGGTATCGTGGCTATGGAGCCCTGCTGGATCAAATCCAATCAGATAGAGGCTGCCCGTATCGCTATGACAAGACACATTAAGCGTGGCGGTAAGGTTTGGATTAAGATTTTCCCGGATAAACCCGTTACTGCGAAGCCGGCAGAGACACGTATGGGTTCCGGTAAGGGAACTTTGGAATACTGGGTAGCAGTTGTTAAGCCCGGCCGCGTGATGTTCGAGATCGCCGGAGTGGCGGAGGATGTGGCAAAAGAGGCGCTGCGTCTTGCAACCCATAAACTTCCTTGCAAATGTAAAATCGTTTCTAAAGCAGACTTGGAAGGCGGTGTGGCAAATGAAAACTAATAAATATTTGGAAGATTTAAATAAGAAATCAGATGCTGAATTAGCACAGGAGCTGGTAGACGCTAAGAAAGAGCTTTTCAATTTGAGATTCCAGAACGCGACAAACCAGCTGGACAATACGGCGCGGATCAAAGAAGTGAGAAGGAATATCGCCAGAATCCAGACTGTGATAACACAGAAGGCAAAGACTGTATAAAAAGGAGATGTCAATCGTGGAAAGAAATCTGAGAAAAACTCGTACCGGCAAGGTTACAAGTAATAAGATGGATAAGACCATTGTGGTAGCGATAGAGGATCACGTAAAGCACCCGCTTTACAAGAAGATCGTGAAGAAAACCTACAAGTTAAAGGCGCACGATGAGAACAACGAGTGCAGCATCGGCGATACCGTAAAGGTAATGGAGACCAGACCTCTGTCCAAGGATAAGAGATGGAGACTTGTGGAGATCGTTGAGAAAGTGAAATGATTATTAAAGAAGGAGATAGATAGCATGATTCAACAGGAAAGCAGATTGAAGGTTGCTGATAACACCGGTGCGAAAGAAATCCTGTGCATCAGGGTTATGGGCGGATCTACAAGAAGATATGCGCGTATAGGTGATACGATTGTCGCTACGGTCAAAGATGCAACACCAGGCGGCGTTGTAAAAAAAGGCGATGTCGTGAAGGCTGTCGTTGTGCGTACCGTGAAGGGCGCAAGACGTAAGGATGGATCTTACATCAGATTTGACGAAAATGCTGCTGTTATCATCAAAGATGATAAGACTCCCAGAGGAACCCGTATTTTTGGACCAGTAGCAAGAGAGCTTCGTGATAAACAGTTTATGAAAATTGTTTCACTGGCTCCGGAAGTATTATAGGAGGTGCCGGTATGTCAACGTTTAAGATTAAGAAGGGTGACACCGTTAAGGTGATCGCCGGCAAGGATAAAGACAAAGAAGGCAAGGTTATTTCCGTAGACAGGAAGAAAAACAAGGTTCTTGTGGAAGGCATCAATAAGATTACCAAGCACGAGAAGCCTTCCGTAGCAAACCAGAATGGCGGTATCGTTCAGAAGGAAGCTCCCATCGACGCTTCCAATGTGATGTATGTGCACAAGGGCAAGGCGACCAGAATCGGTTTTAGGATCGAGAACGGCAAGAAAGTACGTTTCGCAAAGTCCACAGGCGATATCGTAGACTAAATCTGAGAAAGGAGATCCATAAGCGTGAGTAGCAGACTTAAAGATATGTATAAAAACGAGATCGTAGATGCTATGATCAAAAAGTTTGGATATAAAAATATCATGGAAGTTCCGAAGCTTGACAAGATCGTCATCAACATGGGCGTCGGTGAAGCGAAGGAGAACGCGAAGGTGCTGGAGTCGGCTGTGAGTGACATGGAGACCATTACCGGTCAGAAGGCCATTGTCACAAAGGCAAAACACTCCATCGCAAACTTCAAGATCAGAGAGGGACAGTCGATTGGCTGTAAGACTACGCTTCGCGGCGACAAGATGTACGAGTTCCTGGACAGACTTGTAAATCTGGCACTTCCCCGTGTGCGTGACTTTAGAGGCGTAAGCGCTAATTCCTTCGATGGCAGAGGCAACTATGCGCTCGGTATCAAGGAGCAGATTATCTTCCCTGAGATCGAGTACGACAAGGTTGATAAGGTGAGAGGTATGGATGTCATCTTCGTCACCACAGCCAAGACGGATGAAGAAGCCCGTGAGTTGTTGAGATTATTTAATATGCCATTCGCCAAATAGAAGGAGGTAAGTTCATGGCTAAGACAGCAATGAAGATCAAACAGCAGCGCAAACCGAAGTTCTCCGTGAGAGCGTACAACCGCTGCAAAATCTGTGGTCGTCCACATGCTTATTTGAGAAAGTACGGAATCTGCAGAATCTGCTTCCGTGAGTTAGCATATAAGGGACAGATTCCCGGCGTTAAGAAAGCCAGCTGGTAACCGACCGAACAAGTTCGGTCTGAAGAATGACTTCGTCATTCTTCGTGGGCTGAGAGAGCGGTATAGAATTTCTAAGCCGGCAAAAGACGTCGACTAAGAAATGCTAAGTTTGGCTTGTGAGTCTGCTTCGCAGTCTCGGTGGTGAAAAGAATTTCTAAGCCGGTAAAGCGCCGATAAAGAAATGTCAAGTATAGTATAATAGGAGGAAAAATCATGACAATGAGCGATCCGATTGCAGATATGCTTACGAGAATCCGTAACGCGAACACTGCAAAGCATGATACAGTAGATGTGCCCTCATCCAAGATGAAGCTGGCTATCGCGCAGATTCTCTTAGAGGAAGGGTATATCAGAAAATTTGATGTGATCGAGAACGGCAGTTTCAAGACTATCCATATCACCTTAAAGTATGGAGAGGACAAGAACGATAAGATCATTTCAGGAATCAAGAGGATTTCCAAACCCGGTCTTCGTGTGTATGCGGGTAAGGAAGAGCTGCCCAGAGTGCTCGGGGGCCTCGGTGTGGCGATCATTTCCACAAATCAGGGCGTTGTGACTGATAAGAAGGCAAGAGAGCTTCAGGTAGGCGGAGAAGTTCTTGCGTTTGTATGGTAACAAAGCGAGAAGAATTTCTAAGGTGTCAAAAAACGCCGCCTAAGAAATACTATGTCTCGCTTGCGAGTTCGCTTCGCGACCTCGGAAGTAAATGATAATTAAGCAAATAAAACAGGAGGTACGGGCATGTCACGTATAGGAAGAATGCCAATCGCGATTCCCGCAGGTGTGACTGTGGAGATTGCAGAAAATAATAAAGTGACTGTGAAAGGTCCCAAGGGAACGCTTGAGAGAACGCTCCCGGCAGAAATGGAAATTAAGGTGGAAGGCGATCAGATTCTGGTTTCCAGGCCGAACGACTTAAAGAAGATGAAATCTTTCCACGGTTTGACAAGGACACTGATCCACAACATGGTGGTCGGTGTGACAGACGGCTTTGAGAAGAAGCTGGAGGTAAACGGCGTTGGTTACAGGGCCGCTAAGTCCGGCAAGAAGCTGACACTCAACTTAGGATACTCCCACCCCGTAGAGATGACAGACCCTGAGGGTATCGAGACCGTTGTGGAAGGGCAGAATCTGATCATCGTCAAGGGCATTGATAAAGAAAAAGTAGGTCAGTTTGCGGCTGAAATCAGAGACCAGAGACGTCCTGAGCCTTATAAGGGCAAGGGCATCAAGTATGCTGATGAGACAATCAGACGTAAAGTTGGTAAGACCGGTAAGAAATAACAGATAAGGAGAGTGTGGAAATGGTTAAGAAGGAATCGAGACAAAAAGTTCGCGTAAAGAAACATAACAGAATGCGCAACCGTTTCAGCGGCACCGCTGAGAGACCGCGTCTGGCTGTGTTCAGAAGCAATAATCATATGTATGCTCAAATTATTGACGATACGGTGGGAAATACTTTAGTCTCTGCATCTACTCTTGAGAAGAGTGTGGGAGGCGAGCTTAAGAAGACCAATGACGTTGAGGCGGCAGCATATGTAGGAACAGTGATCGCTAAGAGAGCGCTTGAGAAGGGTATCAAGGCCGTAGTCTTTGACAGGGGCGGCTTCATATACCAGGGCAAGATTGCAGCATTAGCGGACGCAGCCAGAGAAGCTGGCTTAGAATTCTAGGAAGGGAGAAAGAAGATCACATGAGACGTACAATCATTGACGTAAGTCAGTTAGAACTCACTGAAAAAGTTGTGACAATCAAGCGTGTAACCAAGGTTGTCAAGGGTGGTCGTAACATGCGTTTCACAGCGCTTGTGGTAGTCGGCGACGGTAACGGCCATGTTGGCGCAGGCCTCGGTAAAGCGACTGAAATCCCTGAAGCGATCCGCAAAGGCAAGGAAGATGCGATCAAGAATTTGGTTTGCGTTGCACTGGATGAAAAGAACAGTATCACACATGATTTTGTCGGAAAATTCGGCTCTGCATCTGTTTTATTAAAGAGAGCCCCGGAAGGTACCGGTATCATCGCCGGAGGCCCTGCGCGTGTGGTGTGCGAGCTTGCAGGCATCAAGAATATCCGTACAAAGTCCTTGGGGTCCAACAATAAGCAGAACGTAGTGTTGGCTACGATCATGGGCTTAAGCCAGTTAAAGACTCCTGAGGAAGTGGCTAAAAACCGTGGCAAATCCGTAGAGGAGATCCGAGCATAACCAGTACGAAAAGATATTCTAATGCTCGCAGCAAGGGCTGCTTTGCAAAGAATATCTAAGTTTCGTACGAGAGAAGATGTTCTAATGCCTGCAGCAGAGACTGCATCGCAAAGAACATTTATGTCTCGCATGAGAGAATGCCAGAATGAGGGCATTCTCTGTACAGATTCGAAGTTTTACAATCAGGAGGTATTAAAATGGCAGATAAAAAATTAAAGATCACATTAGTCAGATCTACAATCGGCCAGGTGCCCAAGGCTCGCGCTACAGTGGCGGCTATGGGACTTCGCAAGCTCAACCAGACAGTGGAACTGCCTGACAATGCGGCGACCAGAGGTCAGATTCAGAGAGTAAGACATATGGTCAAAGTGGAAGAGGCATAAAGGAGGTGTGATAGATGGAATTATCGAATTTAAGACCTGCGAAGGGCTCTGCCCACAGCGATAATTTTAGAAGGGGCCGTGGACACGGTTCTGGAAACGGGAAGACAGCCGGCAAGGGGCATAAGGGCCAGAAGGCTCGCTCCGGGGCGCCCAGACCGGGTTTTGAGGGCGGTCAGATGCCCTTGTACAGACGTCTCCCCAAGAGAGGTTTTACCAACAGAAATACAAAAGAGATCGTTGCCATTAATCTGAGCGTTCTCGAGGTATTCGATAACGGTGCAACGGTTGACGTGGACGCATTGATCGAAAGGGGGATCGTAAAAAATCCCCGTGATGGTGTGAAGATCCTTGGAAACGGAGAACTCACTAAGAAACTCGACGTGAAGGTAAATGCCTTCAGTGCATCCGCAAAGGAGAAAATCGAGGCGCTTGGTGGAACAGCAGAGGTGATCTAATGTTTACAACCATAAAAAACGCATTTAAGATCAAAGAGATCAGAAATAAAATTTTCTTCACGTTTCTCATGCTGGTTGTGATCCGTCTCGGGTCACAGCTCCCCGTGCCGGGTGTGGACAGAACTTATTTTGCAAGATGGTTCGAAAGCCAGACCGGCGATGCATTTAATTTCTTTGATGCTTTTACGGGCGGGTCTTTCCTGAATATGTCTGTACTGGCGCTTAACATTACGCCGTACATCACATCTTCTATCATTATGCAGCTTATGACGATAGCGATTCCGAAGCTGGAGGAGATGCAGAGGGACGGTGCGGACGGACGGAAGAAGATTGCGGCTATTACGAGATACGTGACAGTTGTGCTTGCACTGATCGAGGCCGGCGTTATGGCGATAGGTTTCGGAAGGCAGGGACTGCTTGAGACCTATAATGTGATAAACATTATTACGGTTATAGTAGCGCTTACGGCAGGCAGCGCGTTTCTGATGTGGATAGGCGAGCGGATTACGGAGAACGGTGTCGGCAACGGTATTTCCATTGTGCTGACGATCAATATCCTTTCCCGCATGCCGCAGGATATCGCACAGCTCTTTGAACAGTTCGTGATCGGCAGATCCATTGCCAAGGGTGTAGTGGCTGCGATCATTATTATTGCAATCATCGTACTGATGGTAGTGCTTGTCATTATCCTAAATGACGGTGTGCGCAAGATCCCGGTACAGTATGCGAAAAAGGTACAGGGAAGAAAGATGGTGGGCGGACAGACGACGAATATTCCGCTGAAGGTCAATACCTCGGGCGTTATCCCTGTCATCTTTGCGTCGTCCCTGATGCAGCTTCCGGTGGTGATATGTTCCCTGTTTAATGTGAACGGCGCCGGCGTCTGGGGAGAAATCCTCAAGGGGCTGAACTCTAATTACTGGTGTAATCCGGAACATCTCGTATATTCAATCGGTCTGGTGGTGTATGTTGTACTGGTGGTATTCTTTGCCTACTTCTATACGTCCATCACCTTTAATCCGATGGAGATTGCGGATAACATGAAGAGACAGGGTGGATTTATTCCGGGTATCAGACCCGGCAGGCCTACCAGCGACTATCTGGCAAAGCTCCTTAACTATATCGTGTTTATCGGAGCGATTGGTCTTACCATCGTATGTGTGGTGCCTTACTTCTTTAACGGTGTGTTTGGCGCGCAGGTATCTTTCGGTGGGACCAGCCTTATCATCATTGTCAGCGTGGTGCTGGAGACGGTTAAGCAGATCGAGTCACAGATGCTTGTCCGTAATTATAAGGGCTTTTTAAATGACTAATGGAAAGACAAGAGCGGTAGGGACGGCGGATAATCGGCACGTCCCTAACCTTGCGTCTGTATCATTTGCTATGGGAGAGATAAGAGATGAAGATTATAATGCTGGGCGCACCCGGCGCAGGAAAAGGAACACAGGCGAAAATGATTGCCGAGAGCTATAAGATTCCGCATATTTCGACGGGCGACATGTTCCGTTTGAACATTAAGAACGGGACAGAGCTTGGCATGGAAGCCAAGGAGTATATGGATCAGGGGCTTCTGGTGCCTGATGAGCTGACGGTGCGTATTTTCCTTGACCGGGTGGCGCAGGATGACTGTAAGGACGGCTATGTGCTGGACGGATTCCCGAGAACGATCCCTCAGGCCGAGGTGCTGGAAGAGGCGCTTGATAAGCTGGGAGACAAAATTGATTACGCGATTGATGTGGAGGTGCCGGATGAGAATATCATCCGCAGAATGGGCGGCAGGCGTGCCTGCACATCCTGCGGCGCGACTTACCATATCGAGCATGTTCCTCCGAAGAAGGAGGGAATCTGCGACGAGTGCGGCCAGGAACTTGTGCTGCGCGACGATGATAAGCCTGAGACAGTGGAGAAGCGTCTGCGGGTATATCAGGAGCAGACCGCACCGTTACTTGAGTTTTATAAGGCAAAAGGCGTACTGAAGAGCGTGGACGGCACGCAGGATATGCAGGATGTATTTAAGGCGATTACGGAGCTACTGAAATAGAGGCAGGACTATGGCGGTCACAATCAAATCGGCTGAAGAAATCGAAAAGATGCGTAAGGCGGGCAGACTGCTTGCCCGGGTGCATGAGGAACTGGCTAAGGCGATACGCCCCGGCGTTTCCACAAAGGAGATCGACACGGTATGCGAGGAGCTGATCCGGGGATATGGCTGTACACCGAACTTTTTACATTATCAGGGCTACCCGGCAAGCGTCTGTGTCTCCGTAAACGAGGAGGTCGTGCATGGGATTCCCCGGCAGGATCGGATTCTTAAAGAGGGCGATATCGTCAGTCTTGACACAGGACTGATCTATCAGGGCTACCATTCGGACGCGGCGAGGACCTATGGCGTCGGGCAGATCAGCCGGTCAGCGGAGAAACTGATCGAGGTGACGAGGGAGAGCTTCTTTCAGGGAATCACGGTGGCGCGCGCCGGAAAACATCTGCATGATATCTCCAATGCCATAGCGGATTATGTGATACCTTACGGTTACGGGATTGTACATGATCTGGTGGGGCACGGGATCGGCACGAAGCTCCATGAACCGCCGAATATACCGAATTTTCCCCAGAGAAGAAGGGGGATACGGCTAAAGGCAGGTATGACGCTGGCGATTGAGCCGATGATTAATATCGGTACCGGCGAGGTAGACTGGCTTGACGATGAATGGACGGTGGTATCGGCGGACCATTCGCTCTCCGCACACTATGAGAATACTGTGCTGGTCACGGATGGAGAGCCGGAGATCTTGACACTGCTTTAAAATAGAAGAAACGGAAGTTCAAATATGGAAGAAAATATCGTTGGTATGCTCGCCAGTTCGAAGGCGGGGCATGATAAGGACTCCGTGTATGTTATCATACGGGAGGACGGCGAATATATATATGTAGCTGACGGCAAAACCAGAACGGCGAAACGCCCGAAGCGGAAAAATAAGAAACATGTGCAATTGATTAAAAAGAAAAGAATGGCGGAGCCGGAGAACGGTTTTGGCGATTTGGAAATGAAGAGAATCATCAAGGAATATCTGAGAGAAAGAGAGGAAAGAAATGTCAAAGGCTGATGTAATTGAGATTGAAGGAACTGTAATTGAGAAGTTACCCAATACCATGTTTCAGGTGGAACTGGAAAACGGTCATGTGGTGTTGGCGCATATCAGCGGTAAGCTGCGCCAGAATTTCATCCGCATTCTGCCAGGCGACAAGGTAACGCTGGAGCTTTCTCCGTACGATTTATCCAAGGGCAGAATCATTTGGAGAGACAAGTAAAATCATGCAGAAATAATATGGATGAAAGCGTCAAACGACAACTTATGAATGGCATGATTGAACGATATATAAAGTTTACAAAAAGTCTTGCCAATGGCAGGATTTGGTGTTATAATGTAAAACGGTCTTTTTTGAAAGGAGGGTTTGAGATGAAGGTTAGATCATCAGTAAAACCGATTTGCGAAAAGTGCAAGATCATCAAGAGAAAAGGAAAGATCAGAGTTATTTGTGAAAATCCGAAACATAAGCAGGTACAGGGTTAATAGATAGAGAGCCCACTTTTTGATACCAACTTATATGTTTGGAAAGATCGGATATCTGATCCGGTTGGGCAAAGTATTTTGCCTCAATCAATTAGTGTCACGCGTGCCGTGTGCACGCGAAACGCATGAAAATGCAAAGGAAATGGAGGAAATGTAAATGGCTCGTATTGCAGGTGTTGACTTACCGAGAGAGAAGCGTGTGGAGATTGGTTTGACCTATATTTATGGGATCGGCAGAACAAGCTCCAACAAGATTCTGGCGGCAGCAAACGTAAATCCTGATACCCGTGTCAGAGAATTGACCGATGATGAGGTGAAGAGACTGGCAGAGGTAATCGAAAGGGATTACATGGTGGAAGGTGACTTGAGAAGAGAGGTTGCCCTCAATATCAAGAGACTTCAGGAGATCGGCTGCTACAGGGGAATCCGTCACAGGAAGGGTCTTCCGGTTCGTGGTCAGAAGACAAAAACCAACGCCAGGACAAGAAAAGGTCCTAAGAGAACTGTTGCAAACAAGAAGAAGTAACAACATAGGAACAAGATTAAATAGTCTGAGAAAGTAGGTTAGTTTATTATGGCAAAGAAAGTTACCAAAAAAGTGACAAAAAAGCGTGTCAAGAAAAACGTTGAACATGGACAGGCACATATTCAGTCCTCCTTTAACAATACCATCGTTACGCTGACAGATAACGAGGGTAATGCGTTAAGCTGGGCAAGTGCCGGCGGTCTTGGTTTTAGAGGTTCAAGGAAATCTACTCCCTATGCGGCACAGATGGCTGCTGAGACGGCGACAAAGGCCGCTCTGATCCACGGCTTAAAGACTGTGGACGTTATGGTGAAGGGGCCCGGCTCGGGACGTGAGGCTGCGATCCGTGCACTGCAGGCATGCGGTCTGGAAGTGACCAGCATCCGCGACGTGACGCCTGTACCTCATAATGGATGCCGTCCGCCTAAGAGACGTAGAGTCTAGCAGATCAAAAAGAAAATCTAATCGCTCACGGCAGAGGCCGTTTCGTGAAGATTTTCTATGTTTTGATCGGGAGAATCGCAAGCGATTCTCCGTATATATGGAAAACAGTTTGGATGAAGGTGCAGCCTGAGACGGCGCACTGTAAACAAAAACAGAAAGGAGCCAGAATCATGGCAGTAAACAGAGTTCCAGTATTAAAGAGATGCAGATCCCTTGATCTTGATCCTACATTTTTAGGATATGACAAGAAATCTAACAGAACATCCCCAAGGGCGGGTAAGAAGATCAGCGAGTATGGCCTTCAGCTGCGCGAGAAGCAGAAAGCGAAATTTATCTACGGCGTGTTGGAGAAGCCTTTCAGAAACTATTATGAGAAAGCCGACAGAATGAAGGGCCAGACAGGTGAAAACCTGATGGTTATGCTGGAGAGCAGACTGGACAGCGTTGTGTTCAGAATGGGTTTTGCCAGAACAAGAAGAGAAGCGAGACAGGTCGTAGGACACAAGCATTTTCTCGTAAACGGCAAGCCGGTGCAGATCCCTTCCTATCTGGTTAAGGCGGGTGATGTGATCGAGGTCAGAGAGAAAGCAAAATCCCTGCAGAGATATAAAGATATTCTCGAGGTGACCGGCGGCAGACTTGTCCCTGAGTGGCTTGAGGTGGATCAGGAGGCCATGAAGGCAACCGTGAAATACCTTCCTTCCAGAGAGATGATTGACGTTCCGGTAAACGAGATGCTTATTGTCGAGTTGTACTCCAAATAACAAAGTAAAAAGTAATGGATGTATTCTCAAAAGGAGGGTGCTTGGGTGTTTGAATTTGAGAGACCGAATATAGAAGTGGTTGAGATCTCCGAAGATAAAAAATACGGCAGATTCGTAGTGGAACCTTTAGAGAGAGGTTACGGCATTACCCTCGGCAATTCACTTAGAAGGATTATGCTGTCTTCGCTGCCCGGCGTGGCAGTAAGCCAGGTTAAGATCGAGGGTGTCCTCCATGAGTTCAGTTCGATTCCCGGCGTGAAGGAAGACGTGACGGAGATCATCATGAACGTTAAGAGCCTTGCCATCAAGAATAACAGCGATGCGAACGAGGTGAAAACTGCCTACATCGAGTACGAGGGCGAAGGTATTGTGCGGGCTTCCGATATTCAGGTAGATCAGGATATCGAGATTTTAAATCCCGATCTGGTGATCGCGACCCTGAGCGGCAAGGATACCAAGCTTTATATGGAACTGACCATCACAAGAGGCCGGGGTTATGTGGGAGCTGACAAGAATAAGACGGATGATCTGCCGATTGGTGTGATCGCGATTGATTCCATTTACACACCTGTGGAGAGAGTCAATGTCACCGTGGAGAATACCCGTGTAGGCCAGATTACCGATTATGACAAGCTGACGCTGGACGTATACACGAACGGTACACTTGTGCCCGACGAGGCTGTCAGCCTGGCTGCAAAGGTGTTAAGCGAGCATTTGAGCCTTTTCATTGATCTGTCCGAGAATGCCAAGACTGCAGAGGTTATGGTGGAAAAAGAGGACGACGAGAAGGAGAAGGTGCTTGAAATGAGCATCGACGAACTGGAGCTTTCGGTTCGTTCCTACAACTGCCTGAAAAGGGCGGGCATCAATACGGTAGAAGAGCTGACGAACAAGACTTCCGAGGATATGATGAAGGTGAGAAATCTCGGCCGTAAGTCCTTGGAGGAAGTTCTTGCAAAATTAAAGGAATTAGGATTACAGCTGAATCCCAGCGATGAGGCGTAATATAGAGGTAAGACCGAAGAGCACTCGGAAAGGAGCCGATCATGGCAAAATACAGAAAACTTGGCAGAACATCTGACCAGAGAAAAGCATTACTCAGAAATCAGGTTACCGCTCTTTTATATAACGGAAAGATCGTGACCACAGAAGCGAGGGCAAAGGAAGTGCGTAAGATTGTCGAGCCTTTGATCACACTTGCTGTCAAGGAGAAGGACAATTTTGAGACCGTTAAGGTGACTGCGAAAGTAGCGCGTAAGGATAAGGACGGCAAGAGGGTGAAGCAGATTGTGGATAAAAACACAAAGGCGGTGCTCTCCGAGACACACCGTGATAAGGACGGCAAGATTCTTAAGATTGAAAACGGTATGACCGTTACGGTATATGATGAGGTGGAGAAGGAGATCAAGAAGGATATGCCTTCCAGACTTCATGCGAGAAGACAGATGCTGAAGGTGCTTTATCCTGTCAAGGAGGTGCCGAACACACCGGCAGGACGTAAGAAAAACACGAAGAATATCAATCTTGCGGATAAGCTCTTTGACGAGTATGGTCCTAAGTATGCGAACCGCAAAGGCGGCTATACCAGAATCGTCAAAATCGGTCCCCGTAAGGGTGACGCGGCGATGGAAGTAGTTCTGGAGCTGGTATAAGATAGCCGGGAAATAAGTAGGGCTGATAAAAAGCTGAGCGTATAAAGCTCGGCTTTTTTGTTATCCTTAAATATGAAAACAAAAAAGACACAACATTTTGTATTAAAATGTTGCATCCTCTTCTGTTCAATTTATATATCGGAGTTCTCTCCAAATACTTAACCCCCTTTTTAAAAAAATCATAAATTTATTTGAAGATACACCTGATCCCGCTCATCCTGCCCGATACCCAGATAGCGCTTAGTGATCTGGTAGGAGGAATGATTATACAAGTCCATCAGCATGGCCGGCGGCGTGCCCTGTTTCCATGCGTAGTAGCCGAAGGTTTTCCGCAGGGAATGGCAGCCGACGTGCTCGGACATGCCGCAGCTTTCCGCGGCTTTCCGAACAATACGGTAAGCCTGCGAGCGGGAGAGCGGTTGAGCTTTACAGCGGGTACTTGGAAACAGAAAATCCTGTGGAGCGGTTTCGGGACAGAGGGTTCTGTAGCGATCCAGAGTCTGACGCAGCACGGCATTGATGGGAACTTCGCGGGTTTTTCCTGTTTTCTGTTCCGCTATGCTGATATATTTTTGCAGAACACCGTCTGCACTGCAGACGTCCTGCCAACGCAGCTTTAATAAATCGCCGATGCGGAAGGCCGTGTTCAGTCCTGTGACAATCAGGGAGTAGTTGCGGGGGTTCGGCTGTATATCCTTGTAATAATCCCGGAAAAAATGCAGTGTCTCTTTGTCTTTGATCGGATATGTCTCACTCATAAAATGTCCTCCTTTTGGCTGGTATTTAATGATAAGTTTAGTGGAGTATTCCTACATGCAACATTTTAATACAAAAAGTTGCATAAGGAAACGCAAGGCGGCGCCCTCGTAAAGAGGGGAAGGCAGGGAGGTCCAAAATGCTTAGAATGACGGTAAACACAGAGGAGTACATCCAGATCGGCGACGATATCCGTATCGTTTTTCTTGGAGGCAGCAGGAACCATACAAAGGTGATGCTGGATATTCCGAAGGAAGTAAATGTGGTGAGAAGCCGCGCGCTCGAAAAACGGGCGGAGACTGACGAGGAGAAGGAAAAGATTGCGCGTTACCATGCGGCGCCGGAGCTGGAGGAGAAGTACCGCAGAAAGAAAGTAGTCGTAAATGACGGGGTGAAGGCCGCGTCGAGGTAAACGGTAATAACCCGGGGCTATCCTAGGGGCCTTGGGATATTATATATCATGTCAGCAGGAAATCAGGCGGCTGCGAAGCAGACATTTGATTTCACCTGACATGATAACAAAAGAATCTTTGAGTACGCAGCGCGGCAGACGCGCAGCGGCTGGATTCTTGAGTTATGGCAACTGGCAAACAAACAAACGGCGGTAAACGGATTTGCCGCCGGCAACCACAAGGAGGTAACATTATGATCGTTAAACACAATATCACAGCAATGAACTCTAACAGAATGCTCAATCTGACCACCAGCTCTCAGGCGAAGTCCACCGAGAAGCTGTCTTCCGGCTACAAGATCAACCGTGCGGCGGACGATGCAGCAGGTCTTGCGATTTCCGAGAAGATGAGACGTCAGGTGAGAGGCCTTACCCAGGCATCCGCTAACGCACAGGACGGTATCAGCGCAGTACAGACTGCAGAAGGCGCACTGAACGAAGTGCATGATATGCTCCAGAGAATGAACGAGCTGGCAGTTAAGGGTGAGAACGGCACACAGACCAGCACAGACCGTGCGTACATCGCGATGGAGATCAACCAGCTGATGAGCGAGATCGACCGCGTACAGAGCACCACGACCTTCAACGAGATGAACCTTCTGGATGGTACTTTCACGAATGTAGGCCTTCAGGTAGGCGCAGAGGCAGGCCAGCACATCGCTATCACCATCAAGGATATGAGCGTTTCCGGAATTAGCCAGGAAATCGAGGATAGGTTCGGCGGTACGGCAGCTGATATGAATGCCATTGTAGATACGTTCTACAAAGACTTCAAGAAAGATGATTTGAGCGATGTTGATACGATCCCTACCAACGAAGAGTTTGGTAAGCTGAACACATATGCGAAGCAGGCGATCAAGGTTGTATCCGCACAGCGTTCCGAGCTGGGTGCAGTGCAGAACAGACTTGAGCACACGATCAGCAACCTGGATAACATCACAGAGAACACCCAGAGTGCAGAGGCAGCGATCCGTGATACCGATATCGCTACAGAGATGGTTAAGTACTCGAACAACAACATCCTGCAGCAGGCGGGCACATCCATGCTGTCCCAGGCAAACCAGGGCAATCAGCTTGCACTGTCCTTACTCGGCTAATTGGCTTGATAAAGAGGAATATTGCTTAGTTGGCGATCAAGAGCCACCCGGTCGGGTGGCTCTTTTTCAGTTTATATGCCGGAGCGGCGAAGGAGGTTTCATGAGTAAGCAGATCAGCGTTATTATTCCCTGCTATAATGTGGAAAAGTATATTGACAGGTGCTTCCGCTCCCTTATGTCACAGACGGTCGGCGTGGAGCAGCTGGAGCTCATCTTCGTGGATGACGCCTCCACAGACGGCACATGGGAGAAGCTGGTTCAATGTGAGGAAGCCTGCCCGGAGTCGGTGATGATCGTCCACTGTGACGAGAACGGACGTCAGGGGCGCGCCAGGAATATCGGGCTGCAGTACGCTTCGGCTCCCTATATCGGTTTTGTGGATGCCGACGACTGGATCGAGCCGGATATGTATGAAAAGCTATATGGGAAGATGACGGAGCATCACTGTGATATCGCCATGTGCCAGAGCTGGCGTGACACAGGGGTAGAAAACCTGCACAGCGTTTCAGGATCTGCGGCGGCATCGGAACGCCTGTTTTGCATCGACAATGTCGAAAAGAGAAAGACCTTTATTGCCTGCGGCTCGATTGGTTTTCGGGTGTGGGATAAGCTATATTCCGGCAAATTTCTGCAGGACAATCAGATTTTCTTCCCGGAGGGGCTTGCGTACGAGGATCACTTTTTTGTGACGCTCCTGTATTTTTATGCCGTAAGGGTATATGTGACGGAAGAAAAACTGTATCACTATTTTGTCAATCCGGCGTCCACTGTCCTTCAGCCGGACTCGCCGCATCACTTTGACGTACTGGCGGCGGATAAGCTGATGTGGGCTGAGTGTGAAAGCCGGGGGCTTTTGGCGGATTACAGGGAGGAAATGGAGTATCTTTTTTTGACGCTCTGTTATCTTGTGGCGATGAAGATGATCAGCCTGCGCATGACGAAGGTTCCTTATGGATTCTTTTTGGAGCTGAAGGAGGAGACGGTAAGGCGCGTCCCGGATTACCGCAGCAACCCATATATAAAGGAGTACTTGGGCGAGATGGACCAAATGGTCCTTCAACTTTTGGAGCTGCCGATCAGTGAGGAGGATTTATGCGCCGTCTGCAGCGCCATTAACGCAAAACACAGCAAAGGTATTCTGCAGATTTATGTTATGACCCATATTGCTTTTGAAGTTCCCCCGGATCCGATTTATCATCCGATGCAGGTGGGAAGGGCTTTGAAGGATGATCTGGGCTATATGGGAGACGATGTTGGGGACAATATTTCCGCAAAGAACCCGTATTACAGTGAACTGACGGGTTTGTACTGGCTGTGGAAAAATATCCGAAGCACGGAATATATCGGCTTGTGCCACTATCGAAGGTATTTTCTGAACGAGGACAACAGGATAATGTCCAGAACAGATTTTTTGCCGATTTTAGAACAGTATGATATTATTATATCAAAACCTGTCATGGCTGCCCAGCGCTACCGTGATATCTATGCGGAGGCTCATAATATACATGACCTGGAAGCGGTGGGGGAGGCGATTTCCGTATTGTACCCGGACTGTGCGCCGATTTTTCAGGAAGTACTGGACGGGAAAAAGCTGTATTGTGGAAATCTTATGGTGACTACGAAGAAATGGCTTGATGCATATGCGGCATGGCTGTTTTCCATTTTTGACGTGGTCGAAAAAAAGATAGACGTGAGCGCCTATGATGATTACCACAAGAGAGTTTACGGCTTCCTTTCCGAGCAGCTTCTGTATGTGTGGGTCCGCTACCGCAATCTGACTTATTATGAGGCGCCGATTGGATTTACGCAGGAGAAGGCAGAAACCCTCTCTTTAAAAGGCCGGCTGGCGGAACTTTTTAGGGAGCGCAAGATAACCCAGGCGCACCAGCTCTTTCTGGATACAGTGAAAACACGGCCGGATGTGATGCTTGCCGGTTCGGATTTTGGGCAGGAACTGGAAATAATCCTGCGCATTATCCATATTTGTGAAGAGGAGGAGAAGGAGCAGAAAGGCAGCTCCATGCTCGACTACTCTACGGACTTAAATGAGCTGATACGGTATTACCGGCGCTCAAAGGGTATTTGACCAGAAGGAGGAGTGTAGGATGCTGCCCATATCGGTCTGCATGATAGCAAAAAACGAGGAACAAAATATCGAGAGATGCCTAAAGCCGCTGCGCGCGTATGACTGGGAAATCGTGGTGGTGGATACGGGATCGGGAGACCGCACGAAGGAGATTGCGTCCCGCTATGCCGATAAGGTGGCGGACTATGTCTGGAAACAGGATTTTGCCGCGGCCAGAAATTTTTCTATCGAACAGGCGTCCCATGACTGGATTCTGGTCGTTGACTGTGACGAGTACCTGGAGGAGATAGATGTGGACGCCATGGCCGCGCTGGCAAAGGCGCACCCTGCCGCGCTGGGGCTTCTGTCCAGAAATAACCACTATCAGATGAACGGAACGGACAGTGTCTATGCGGATCTGGTGGAGCGCTTTTTTGACCGCAGATACTATTGCTACAGCGGAACGATCCACGAGCAGGTCGTTTTGAGGGAGCCGGAAAAGCATGTTTACGATACTTTCAGGATTCCTCTCGTTCTCGACCATTCCGGCTATGCAGGAGATGAGGAGGCGCTTAAGGAAAAGGCGCAGAGAAACATTTCCCTTTTGGAAAAGGATCTGGAAGAGCATCCTGAAAATCCGTATACCTATTTCCAGATTGGGCAGGCGTACAATATGATCCATGACGATGAGAATGCCTGCCTGTATTATGGAAAGGGGCTTGCCTATGATGTGGACCCGGCGGCGGAGTATGTGCAGATGATGGTGATCGGCTACGGCTACGCGCTGCTGCATCTGGGGCGGCATGAGGAGGCGCTGGGGCTTGACGGCGTTTACGACGAGTTTGCGGTGTCAGCGGATTTTCTTAATCTGATGGGGCTGATTTATTTAAGGAACGGGCAGTATGTGAAAGCGATGATGGAGTTTGTGAAAGCGCTCTCATGTGAAACGGCCCATGTGGTCGGGGCTAACAGCTTTATTCCATCCTATAATCTCGGACTGATCAACGAGATGATGGGGGAGCGCGAGATGGCGCTTAAGTATTACAGAAAGTGCGGCGATTTTCCGATGGCTCTTGAGAAACTCGCAGAATTGGAATAGGGATCAGGGACGGCATATGAAATATTTCAGCGGTGCGTATTTTGAAGAACTGAGGAGACTGGCGCTTGCTTATTTGACGCGCAATTACGACTATTGTTATCTGGACTCGATGCATGAGAAGAACAGGCGGCTCGGTGCGGACACGGTCGTGGCAGGCTCCTCGCATGCCATGAACGGGATACTGGAAAAATGCTTTGACACGGAGATCATTAATTTTTCCGTGTCCTCACAGGACATCTATTATGATTTCCATCATATAAAGAAGGCCTGCCGGGAGGGTAAGCAGCCCATAAAGAACTGCATTATCAACGTAGGCTACTATATGTTTTTTCAGGACCTGTCACTTAGCAAAAACAGTAATTATCTGGTAAGGACGGTCTATGAGCCGCTCTTTCACGATTCCCATTTCATGCAGATTGACAGTCCCTACCATCCCATGCAGGAGGCAATAGAGTCGGGAAGAGACGTTTTTTCAGCAGAACTGCTTGAAACTTTCTGCAGGGAATGGGTCAGAAATGTTCTGATTGAGCAGGGTTCTTACTACGGAGAACTGATAAGCAGGGAGAAGAATAATGTCGTTTCGCTTAAGGGAATTGTCTGGGAGAGGCTTTCGGAATCGGAAAAGGATGCCTACGCCCGGAAAAGGGCTGCGGACCATAACCGCCTTTTTGCGCACAAGGAATCAAGGACAGAAAACGGCAGACTGGTAGAGGAAATGGCGGCGTATCTTGCGGAACGGGATATTCGGATAATTTTCGTAATTTTTCCTTTTACAGGATGGTACAATCAGTATATCAACCCGGAGTACAGGGAAGATATTTACCGGGCGCTGGACGGACTTAAGACGCCTGTGGAGTTTCTGGATATGAATGGGCTGGACTGCTTCCATGACGGGGACTTCCTGGACACGGATCATTTAAACGATGCGGGAGCCCAAAAAGCGTCAAAGATCTTAAATGCGTTTCTGCGCGACGTATAGAATACATCATGGGAAAGATGAGAGAGTGGGCGGATGAAAAAGATAAGTGTGATTGTGCCATGCTACAATGTGGCTGTATATCTGGATCGCTGTATGGAGCACCTTCTGGGGCAGACAATCGGAACCGGGGAAATGGAAATCATTCTTGTTGACGACGCGTCCACGGATAACGGGGCGACGAGACAAAAGATCAGCGGGTATGAACAAAAGTTCCCGGACACGGTTACCGCTATATTTTTAGAACAGAATCTGAGGCAGGGCGGGGCAAGGAATGTGGGAATGTCCTATGCAGGCGGGGAGTACCTGATGTTTTGCGATGCGGACGACTGGCTTGCATACAGGGCGATGGAGATACTGTATGGGACGGCGAAGGAATATGATGCGGACGTGGTGGAATATCGGTATAAAACGGTGACTGACACGGGAGAGTCAGGAAAAACCATAGAGCAGGGAAGCGGAAGCTATTACAGGGAATTGGACCGGGAAGACATGAAGAGAAAACTGCTTATGGGATCGACGGACGATTTTTCCCTGGGGTGTATGCGAAAGCTGTATCGGACGGCCCTGATCCGCGAACATTCGATCCGTTTTGCACAAAATCTGATCTGCGAGGAACCTTCCTTTACCCTGCCCGTACGTTTATATGAGAAGAAGCATGTTTTTGTCGATGCGGCGCTCTATTATTATCTGCTGAGGCCGGACAGTACCATGCACAGCAACTGGGATTTAAGAAAATGGGACAATATTAAGGTGTGGATGCTTTTGATGGAGGATTTGGACCGCAGGGGATTCCTGACGGTTTATCCCGAAGAGCTGGCGTGTATGATGTACGACTGGGGATTTAGCCTGAGCGTCCGCATGATGCTGCAGAAAGGCTATGTGTTAACGCTTGAGGAGCTGCAGATGCTGAAAAAAGTGTTGTTTGGATGTTTCCCGCAGATACTGGAAAACCCGTATGTGGCTGCGAGAGCGGGGAATTGGGACAGCGCTATACAATATGTTTTAAGGACGGAACTGACAGAAGGGATTGTCGAACAGGCGAACGCGGAACTGGCGGAGGCTTTACAGGCCGGAAGTGCGAAGTAGGGGCAGACTGGAGATTCAAGATGGATAATTGGAAAACAGAACATGCAAAAAATGTGGAGGAACTGTTTGCGGGCATAGACGCGGGGGACTTTAATCACGCAGGGGAAATATCGGACCGGTATACCTGGCTGCATCTGTATTCCCTGCTGCGGCTGGCTGACGAGCTGGACGACGGGCAGGAACTGTACCGCCAGATCTATGACGTCGCCATCTCGCACGGACGCAGCTGCGTCAGAAGGAAGGTACAAAACAGGGAGAAGGTCAGAATCGTATTTTTGGCAATATCGGCGGCGGAATGGCCGGCGGAGGACGTGTACCGTCTTCTCGAGGCCCACGACAGGGTAGAGTGCGATATCGTGGTAGTGCCGCTTATGGACAGGGATGTGGAGAGCCGCAGGGATTCCTATATACAGACGAGGGATTACTTTGTGAAAAACGGCTATGCCGTCCGCGAAATTTATGATGCAGAGAGCGACACATGTCTGGAGTGGTCGGATATCGGAGGCGTGCCGGATATCCTGATCCATCTTACAACATGGTTTTCTGCTTCGGCGCAGCCGTGCTGGCCATTGTCTTTTCCGCTTCGCTGCATCCAGCTCTATATTCCTTACGGGATTTATGTGGCTGACAGCGCGGACGGAAGTTTTGCCGTGAACTGTGTATATAACTGCGGCTTTGTCAATATGATGTGGAAGGTATATGTGGATTCCGAGAAAAATCGGGAGGGTTATCAGATCTACGGCCTGCTGAAAGGGAAAAACACAGCCTTTTCCGGCTATGCAAAGATGGACCCCTTCTATGAAAAGAGAAAGTACAGCGAAGAGGAGATAAGGAGTCTCTGGAAAATACCGGAAGGGCAGGATGCGGCAAAGATGAAGAGAGTGATCATTGCACCGCATCACGCGATAGCCGGATACGGGGGCATCCTGTATTCCACTTTTCCGAGAAACGCTTTCTTTCTCCTATATCTGGCAAAAAAATACCGGGATAAGGTATCGTTTATCTATAAACCGCATCCGAATCTGCGCCTGCGGGCGGTGGAAGCCGGCGTATTTGAAAGCTACGAGGCGTATGATGCGTATGTGAGGGAATGGGATTCGCTTCCCAATGCGAGAGTGGTTAATGAGAGTAGTTATATGGAGATTTTTGAAACGTCAGACGGCATGATTATGGACTCCTGCTCCTTTATCGCTGAATATCTGTACGTCAATAAACCGCTCCTCTTTTTAAAGCGGAACGGACAGGCTTTTAACCGGCTTGGGACGGAGCTGATGAAGGCGTATGACACGGTCTGGGGCGAGGACTACTGTGCGATGGAGAGCTTTTTGCAGGATACCATTATTGGCGGCAGGGATGAGAGAAAGACGCTCCGGGAATCAGTCTGGAAGAAACATCTGGATTATGCGAGTCTGAATAACTGCATGGCGAGTGAGTATATCTATCGGGACATCTGTGGGCTGCTGCAATAGAGATGATAAAAGGTGGGGAAAGAGAAATGAATGAATTTGCGGATGAAAAGGAACCGGGACATAAAAGGGAAGACACAAGGATCAGAAAGACCGTCACGGATATCGACTACAGACAGACCCTGCATTTCTTTAATGAGAGGGCGGGTAAATATGCGGAAGACCACCCCTACTCCGTGACGATGTACCAGGACAACAATCCGGCGCTTGTCGAGGAAAGAAACCGGGCGGAGACTGAAAAACTGCTGCCCCTTCTCAAGCTTGACGGGCAGTCGAGAATTCTGGATCTCGCCTGTGGAATCGGGAGATGGTCTGACGCGGTCATGACGCAGATCGACGAATACTGTGGGATTGATTTCAGCGGGAATCTGATTGAGCTGGCAAAAAAACGGCCGCATGAAGCGAACCGGTACTTCTATGTGGGCGCTGTAAATGAATTTCAGGAAGTTCTTAGGGAAAACGGCAGAGGTAAGTATAACAGGATACTCCTGATAGGGATTCTCCTGTATATTAATGACGCGGACCTGGTTCACGTTATGGAAAAGCTGTGTGACACAGCGGAAGATCATGCCGTTATATGTATCAGGGAACCGCTTGGCATAGACGAGAGACTCACATTGAAGGGATTTTATTCGGAAGAATTAAGGGATGACTATAACGCGATCTACAGAACCCGGGGAGAATTGACGGATGTACTTGAAAAGACTCTCCTGAAAGCGGGATTTGAGATTACACAAAGCGGATTCCTCTTTTCAGAAGACGGATTAAATAACCGCAGGGAAACGGCCCAGTATTATTTTATTTTGGAGAGGTAGTATATGTATAGAGAATCAGTCGGACTGATCGGGGGATTCGGGGCATACGCAACGCTGGGGTTTTATCGGCGCATGCTGGAAGCGTTTGCGTCAGAAAGCGAGAGAAACTATCCACATATCTATATGGATAATGATTTTACCATGCCAAGCAGGACAAGGGCATTACTGTATGGGGATGACTATGACGAAGTGGTGGAAATGATAGCACAGTCCATGAGGAAAATGGTCGGGATGGATGTGGATCATATCGTGATGGTATGTGGAACGGCCCACGCATTCCTGCCGGATGTATATAAACTTGTCCCAAAAGCGAGGGAGAAAGTCCTGCACATCATCGAAATACTGAGGGACAGCCTGTATGCGGAAGCGGTATCCGAAGTGCTGGTCATTGCGGCTGAAGGCACTTTGCAGAAAGGCATATACCCGAAATATCTGGAACAGGTAAAGTGTCTCAGTCCGGCAGAGGAATACTACGGGGAAATACGTTTTTTGATTGAAAGCGTGAAACAGAATACGCTTGGGGAAAATGCGTATCAGAGATTTATAGCTCTTTTGGACAGATTTCACTGTGAGGACGTCGTTTTAGGGTGTACGGAGTTCCCTGCTCTCGTGGAGGCGGTAGGGAACAGCAGATTTGAGGGGCAGATCAAGAGGTACAGGTTTTACGATCCACTGGAATTGACGATACAGAGATTAAAGAAAATCTTAAAGTAGGTGGTAATTTTATGAGCAGATATATATTTTTGTTTGACCTGGATTCCACAGTCACAAGGCAGGAAATCCTTCCGACAATAGCCAGCCATATCGGTGTGTATGAGCAGATGAAGGACCTGACCGAGAGCAGTATGCGGGGTGAGGTGCCTTTTAAGCAGAGCTTTCTGCAGAGAGTGGAACTGCTGAAAAGTGCGTCTGTGTCACAGATACGGGAAATTGTCTCAAATATAGAGTTAAATGAGCCTCTGGTAGATTTTATACAGGCCAATAAATCCAGAAGTTATATTGTCACCGGAAATTTGGACGTCTGGATCGAGGGTCTGATAGAGAAGCTTGGGATGGAGAAAAACCTGTTTTGTTCCAAAGCGCTGTTGGACGGCGACCACATACAGGATGTATTTAACATTGTGGACAAGGATGCGGTGATCAGGCAGATGGTACTGCCCTTTGTGGCTGTGGGAGACGGAAACAACGACGCGGAGATGATTGAGGCGGCGGAGGTTGGGATCGGCTATGGCGGCGTACGCCCGGTGGCGGCATCCGTCCTTGAGTGTGCGACGCATGTGGTGTACCAGGAAGACAAGCTGGTAGATTTCCTTAATAAATTATTGTAGGAGTGGGACATATGGATTTTTCAAGAACGATTATCATAAGCTGCGCCGGTATGGGAAACCGTCTGGGGCTGGGGACGACCAAGGCTCTGGTGGAAGTGGACGGCAAACCGCTTATCATCAGACATCTCGAGTATCTGGAGGAAGAGCCGGACATCCGGGTGGTGGTTGGCTATCAGGCCAAAAAGGTGATCGAGGCGGTCAATCAATACCGAAAAGATATTTTGTTCGTGTTCAACCACGACTTTAAGAACACGGGGACCGGCGCGAGCGTGGCCCTGGCGTCCAAATATGCCAACAAGTATATTCTTTCCCTTGACGGGGACATGCTCATTCATCCTGAAGATATGAAAAAGATACTGGCATGCAGGCATGAGTTTGTCGGCGGAAACCCGATTGAATCGGATGATCCCTGGATGCTGCAGACATTCGAACAGGATGGGAAGGAAATGGTCGGGGCCTTTTCGCACTGTATGGGTAACTATGAGTGGAACGGGGTCACGCAGATGCTCTCGGCCAAGATGCTCAATGGAAACGGGCATGTTTTCCAGTTGATCGAGCCCCATTTACCGGTGCCGTTTATGGAGCTTAGAACGCGGGAGATTGATACGATCCACGATTATGAGAGAGCGGTGGAGTGGGTGAAAAACGGTTTTGTGTGATGGCCCGGTTTACACCGGCCTGATAAAGAATGCAGAAAGGAATGATGTCAAATGCGCCTGCTATTATATGCATGGAACGCCAACAACGAACAGGTACTGGCGGATAACTTAATAAAAATGGGTTTTGAAGTCGTCTGGTTTCGCAGGAAATGTAAGCATTACACCCGGGATATGGAACTGTCCATGGAGATGATAACGTTTATCCATAAGCATGATATGGATGCGGTCATTTCTTTCAATTATTTTCCGATTGTCTCCATGATCTGCAATACATGTGCCATTCCCTATTATGCGTGGGTGTATGACTGCCCGCATTTTACGCTGTATGCGAAACAGATCAATATGCCGTGTAACTATATCGGGATTTTTGACCGGGAGATGGTGCGGCGTCTTGCGGAGTATGGCGTGGAATCGGCTTTCCATGCGCCGCTGCCGGTGGATACCGAATATTTCGGACGTGTGATAGACGGCGCGTCCCAAAAAGAAAGGGAGCGGTATCGGTGCGATGTCTCTTTCGTGGGCTCGCTGTATACGGGGGAACATAATTATTATGATCTGCTGTTTTCGGAAGGCGGGGCCGGGGACTTTGATACGCTGGTCGAGAGACAGTGCTTTTCCTATGACAGGGACTTCTTAAGAGAGGCGGTGGATTCGGGAGAGATTGACGTGTCCCCGCTTAAGGCGGCGATGGAGAAGGAAGGGCTTATGCTTGGCGAGGATTACTTTGCAAAGCCGGAGGATATTCTGCTCGCTGCGGTCCTTGAAAAGAAGGTGACGGTGGAGGAGAGGCGGAGGCTGCTGACCTGTATGGCAAAGGACGCAGACGGACAGTATGACTTTCGGCTGTACACGGGTTCCTCCACATTAAAGCTGCCTAAGCTCAATGACTGTAACTGCGGTGTGGTTGACTATAAGACACAGATGCCCCTTGTCTTTTCCGGGAGCAGAATCAACTTGAACATATCCCTCCGCTCCATCCATTCGGGGATACCGCTCAGGGTTTTGGATATTATGGCATGCGGCGGCTTCGTGCTGACCAACCGGCAGGCAGAGCTGGAGGAATATTTTGAAGCGGACGTTGACCTGGCTGTTTTTGACAGTGTGGAAGAATGTATGGACAAGGTGCATTACTACCTGTCCCACGAGAAGGAGCGCAGAAAGATCGCACAGGTAGGGCAGTGGAAGGTGCGGGAGCAGTTTTCCTATCAGCAGAGGCTCGCGGCGCTGTTCGGGGTGTGACGCGCGGCCTGGTGCGGGAAGAGAAAAGGGAGAATGTAAGGGGGAAGATTTGTGGAATATAATGTGCATGAGATAAACGAGAATTATGATTTTAAAATACAGGGGGTTTCCTATATAGGAAGTCCCATGCCAAACACGGCTATGTATGTGACAAAGAAGGTTGCATATCTCTTGGAAAATATCAGGGGGCTTTGCGGGTGCCTTGTGTTTGCTGAGGAAGGGATAGAGGCCGACCCCGGGCTGTGGAAAGAGAACTGTATAGTATTTTCAGAAAATCCGCAGCTTGCCTATGTGAGGTTTGCCGGCAGTCTGGCAAAGAAAAGGGAAGCTGCAGAGAGAAACAGGAAATATACGTATACGGAAGGCGGGTATTTTCTTGGAGAAAATGTAAAGATTGGGGAAAATGCATATATTGAGCCGACAGCGTTGATTGGGCATGATGTGGTAATCGGAAATAATGCCTGTATCGGGGCGGGCGCAGTGATTAAAAATGCGGTGATCGGAAATGATTTTGTATGTAATGCCCATGCGGTAATCGGTTCGCCGGGATTCACCATGTGCGAGGATGAGAAAGGAAATAAGCTGCGCATCCCATCTTTTGGCAGAGTGGTTATCGGTAACTTTGTGGAGGTTGGCGCAGGGGATAATATTTCCGTGGGAAGCTGCGGGGATACAGTCATAGACGATTATGTAAAACTGGATGTGCTGATTCACGTCGGGCATGACGCCCACATTCAAAAAAATGCGGAGCTGACAGCGGGTGCCATAGTAGGGGGATTCGATCAGATAGGGGAGCGGGCATACTGCGGTTTAAACGCTGCTATCCGCAACCGGGTATCGGTAGGGGCGGACAGCCTGATCGGTATGGGCGCGGTTGTGACAAAAAGTGTGGAGCCGGGGATTACGGTAGTGGGGAATCCCGCGCGGAAATTTGAAGGAAAAAATCAAGGGGGGGGGGTAAAAACTAAATACGTTTTTGCGGCCATTCCGATGGGGAGGGCTGCATAGATGGGAAAAGAAACGATTGCAGCGCAAAACTATTTTGTCCATGAGAGCAGCTATATAGACGATGACGTGACGATCGGCGAGGGCACGAAAATATGGCATTTCTGCCATGTGCAGGCGGGTGCGGTGATCGGCGAGAACTGTGTGCTTGGGCAGAATGTGAATATTTCCAACCATGTGAAGATCGGAAACGGCGTCAAAATACAGAACAATGTCTCCGTTTATGAGGGCGTGGAACTGGAGGATGATGTGTTCTGCGGTCCGTCCTGTGTGTTTACCAACGACCTGACGCCCCGGGCGGCTTACCCGAAAGGGCGGGCGAATTATAAAAAAACCCTGATAAAGAAGGGCGCCAGCATCGGCGCAAACGCGACAATCGTGTGCGGGCATACGGTGGGCAGATACGCAATGGTGGCGGCAGGAGCCGTAGTGACGCAGGATGTGCCGGATTACTGCCTTGTAAAGGGCGTGCCTGCGAAAATCTGCGGAAAAGTGGACGAACAGGGTAATATACAGTTATAAGGCGGACAGCATTTCCCTTACGCGGTCACGGTAGGTATGCGCTTTGGCGATCTTATCGTGGCCGCTTTTAGCGACAGCGGTTCTTTCGTCTTCGTGGATCAGATAGTAATTGATTTTCTGCAGCAGATCTTCTTTGCTCTCATAACACACAAAGTCTACCCCTGGGGTAAAGTTTTCTAAAAAGTCCGCCTGATAATTACTCAGAAGAAACCCACCGCTGCCCATAATATCGAAGGCGCGGAGCGGTATGCCGCTTTTGATGCTTCTGAGCGAGATATTCAGGTTAATCTTACTTCGGTGAAAGACCAGTGGGGCCTCAGTATACGGATCAACTGTACCATGATTGGAGAGTCCTGGCATGGAAAAGCCGCTGTTTGGGGTGAACAGGTCGAGAGGAAAACGGGCGGCTACTGCTTCTATTAATTCCAGCCGTTCCAGTCCCGTGAGTTTTCGGTTAATTACGTACTGGGCGTAGAGGTATTCCCTTGTCTCCACGCCATCCGGATTGGGATCCATGGGAAGCGCCTGATATAACTCTTCCATAATGGGAGATAATGACTCCTGAATAAAGTTATAGCCCTGTACTTTCATTTGGGCGGCCATGAGTGCGTCCAGATAGCCCCGTGCATAATCCGACAGGGTTGTCATGCGGTCAAAAAAGTTGTGGTCCTCATTATAGAGGGAGCCGACGAAAGACACATCGTACAGATACGGATTGCCGGAAGCTTCCGATACGATACGGTCTAACCGGTCCGTATTAGCCGCCATGGGCAGATAGTGGACGGTATGTATGCCGGCGCTGTGAAATTCCTCGTACAGATCCCGGTCAAAGACATAAATGGTGTTGCAGGGGTTGATGACCGTGTAGGAGTAGAGCATCACATAGGGACTGTCATAGATCCATGAAATATAGCGGACGCTTTCTTTCTTGCAGGCGTTAGAGACCACAGGAAAGTAGTTGAAGGAAAAGACGGCGTCGGGAACTGTCTCGCGCAGTTTTTTTGTGAGACCGGCCTCAATCTCGGCGCCCCGGCGGGGATCCTTATTGGAAAAGGGGAAACAGACAACCTGATGGCCTTCTTTGGCAAAGGCGTCCTTTATATCAGCATTTCCGAAACTTGCCCATTCAATAAAAAGTATTTTCATGGCGATCCTTTCTTATTTTTGTAGTGAGTCTGTGTCGAGTATACCACAATTCGCCCCCGGAGGCAGTCCGTTTTTTGAAAATAATGGTTGACACGGAAGGTAAACTGATGTATTATCAATCCATATTAATCATACCGAATAAGTATGAAATAAACGCCGCATCCCTAAAAGGAGAGATCGTGGGGTGGGGCATGCAAAAGGGAGGATGAAGGAAATGGCAGACATTAAAAGGAGTGCATCGGAGCTGATCGGGAATACGCCACTTATGGAGGTGACCCATTATGAGGAGAAAAATGGTGTCACGGATGCCACGATTTTGGTGAAACTGGAGTATTTTAACCCGGCGGGTTCGGTGAAGGACCGCATCGCCTTACATATGATCGAGGTGGCGGAGCGGGAAGGGAAACTGAAGCCCGGCGGCACGATCATTGAGCCCACAAGCGGCAACACGGGGATCGGCCTTGCGTCCGTGGCGGCGGCAAAGGGATACCGGGCAGTGCTGACGCTGCCGGAGACGATGAGTGTGGAGCGGCGCAAACTTTTGCAGGCATACGGCGCAGAGCTGGTGCTGACGGATGGTGCGCAGGGTATGAAGGGCGCCATTGCCAAGGCGGAGGAGCTGCAGGCACAGACGCCCGGTTCGATTATTCTCGGGCAGTTTGACAATCCGGCGAACCCGGAGATACATAAGCTGACCACAGGGCCGGAGATCTGGGAGGACACGGACGGCAAAGTGGATATTTTCGTGGCGGGCGTGGGCACCGGCGGCACCATAACGGGTGTCGGTTCTTACTTAAAGGAAAAGAATCCCGCCATAAAGGTGGTGGCGGTGGAGCCGGAGAGCAGCCCGGTTCTCTCGGGCGGACAGCCGGGCGCGCACAAGATTCAGGGAATCGGCGCGAATTTTGTGCCGAAGATTCTGGATACAAATATTTACGATGAAATCATAAAGGTTTCCAATGAGGACGCTTTTGCGGCGGGCAGGGCGATTGCCACGCAGGAGGGCGTGCTGGTGGGCATTTCTTCGGGCGCGGCGCTCCATGCGGCGGCAGTGCTTGCGAAACGCCCGGAAAATAAGGGAAAGGTGATTGTGGCGCTTCTGCCGGATTCGGGGGACAGATATCTGTCTACGCCGATGTTCGCGTAGTTGTTCAGCCCGCGCCATTCGCAAAATCTTGACATTTCATGGGATTCATACTATAGTGAGCAGGGATAAAAGCGGGAGGTGAGTACGGAAATGATCGAGGTGCGGGATTTAAGCAAGACCTTTGAGACCGACGACGGAAAAGTGGAAGCGCTGCAGCATATCACGCTGTCCATTGAGGCGGGCGATATCTATGGCATTATCGGCATGTCGGGTGCGGGTAAGAGTACGCTCGTGCGGTGTTTGAACTTTTTGGAGCGCCCCACGTCCGGCACGGTGGAGATCGAGGGAAAGGATCTGGGAGCAATGACGGAGGCACAGCTTCGTGAGACCCGCAGAGAGATTTCCATGATTTTCCAGCATTTTAACCTGCTGATGCAGAAGAACGTGATTGATAATATTTGTTTCCCGCTGGTGATCGGGGGCATGAAGAAAAAGGATGCGAAGAAGCGCGCGAAGGAGCTTCTGGAGATCGTGGAGCTTGCGGATAAGGCGTCGGCCTATCCGTCCCAGCTTTCCGGCGGGCAGAAGCAGAGGGTGGCGATTGCAAGGGCGCTGGCGGCTAACCCGAAGATTCTTTTGTGCGACGAGGCGACAAGCGCGTTAGACCCCCGGACGACACAGTCCATTTTGCAGCTTTTAAAAGAAATCAATAAAAAATACGGTATTACCATAGTGATCATTACCCATGAAATGTCGGTGGTCCGGGAAATATGCTCCCATGTGGCGATTATCGGCGAGGGGCATCTGGTAGAACAGGGGCGTGTTTCGGAAATTTTTGCGCACCCGAAGACGGCGGAGGCGAAAGAACTGATCCTTAAGGGCAGCGGCACGGACCGCCGCACGCTCGAGGACAGACAGAAGGAACTGATGAAAGGAAAATGTTGTGTCCGTATTGTATTTTCGGTCAACTCTTCTTTCGAGCCGGTGATTGCGAATATGGTGTTAAAGTTCGGACAGCCCATCAACATTCTGCGGGCGGATACGAAGAATGTGGAGGGAATCGCCAGGGGCGAGATGATTTTGAGCCTGCCGGACGACCATAAAGTACAGGAGGAGATGAAGGCTTATCTCGCGCAGAGAGGGCTTGCCGTGGAGGAGGTGAACGGCTATGTGGACTAGTGACCTGACACTGATGATGCTGGAGGGTGTGCGGGACACCTTACTTATGACACTGCTGTCAACTTTCTTCGGCTATGTGCTCGGGCTTCCATGGGGCATTGTGCTTGCCGTGACGGATAAGACGGGGATTCGGCCGAACGCCGTGATGTATAAGGCGCTTGACGTGCTGGCGAATATTCTGCGAAGTGTTCCGTTCCTGATTCTTCTGATTCTGGTGATGCCGCTGACGAGGGCGCTCGTCGGCAAGACCACAGGGTCGGCAGCCACCATTGTACCGCTGACCATTGCGGCGGCTCCCTTTATCGGGCGGATGATTGAATCTTCCATCAAGGAAGTGGACCACGGCGTGGTAGAGGCGGCGCAGAGTATGGGCGCGGGTACGTTTACGATTATATGGAAGGTGCTTTTAGTGGAGGCGAGGACGTCGATTCTGGTGGGCGTGACCATTGCCATCGGCACGATTCTCGGCTACTCCGCGATGGCGGGCGTGGTCGGCGGCGGCGGCTTAGGCGATATTGCCATGCGTTATGGCTATTACCGCTATGAGACGCTGATTATGATTGTCTCGGTGGTGCTTCTGGTAGTGCTGGTGCAGATTTTCCAGACGCTGGGGATGCGGCTGTCTGTGAAACTGGATAAGAGGAAGTAATATAATAGAGGAGGAGAAAATTATGAAAAAGAAAGTAGTTGTATTAGCTGTAACAGCGGCTCTGGCGCTTTCGGCGCTTACGGGCTGCGGCGGGAAGAAGGATGACGGCACGATTACGGTGGCGGCTTCAGCGACGCCCCATGCGGAAATCTTAGAGCAGGTGAAACCGATTTTGGCGGAGCAGGGCTACACCCTTGAAGTGACGGTTTTCAACGACTATGTACAGCCCAATCAGGTCGTGGAGAGTGGCGAGTTTGACGCCAACTATTTCCAGCATATTCCCTATCTGGATTCCTTTAATGAGGAGCAGGGGACGCATCTGGTAAACGCGGGCGGTATTCATTATGAGCCTTTCGGGATTTACCCGGGCACAAAGAGCGATCTTTCCGCGATTGCGGAGGGGGACGTGATTGCGGTTCCCAACGATACGACCAACGAGGCGAGAGCGCTTCTGCTTTTGCAGGATAACGGCATCCTGACTTTAAAGGAGGGCGTAGGCCTGGAAGCAACCGTGCGCGATATCGAGGAGAATCCCTATCATGTGGAGATTCAGGAGCTGGAAGCGGCACAGGTGCCCCGCGTGAAAGATGAGGTGGCGTTTATGGTCTTAAACGGCAACTATGCGATGGAGGCGGGTTTCTCCGTGGCGAAGGACGCTGTGGCGTATGAGCAGTCTGATTCCGAGGCGGCGCAGACCTATGTGAATGTGATCGCGGTGAAGGAAGGCAATGAGAACAGCGAGGCGATCAAGGCGCTTGTGGCGGCTCTTAAGTCCGACGCGGTGAAGGAGTACATCAACAATACATATGATGGCGGTGTGATACCGTTCACAGAGTAAGAAGTACTAAGTTTCATGCGGAGAATGTCTGAAAAGAGGCATTCTCCGCATGGCGTTTATTCGTTAATCTTGTCAATGTATTTCTGAATCTTTTTGAAATCGTCGATAACTGCTTTTATGATATCGAGACTGGTCGGCATATAATCACCTGCTTTCTTAATGATTCTCATATATGCTATAATATCATTATAAAAATTCCCCTTTAGGATGTAAAGACAGTTTTGCGATAACGATATAGCGTTTTGATGAAAGGAATAGTATGTCCCTGCAATTTTATTTCGGCGCCTCGGGCGCCGGCAAAAGCCGAAAACTGCATGACTATATCATAGAGGAATCGCAGCGCCATCCCGAGAAAAACTATCTGCTGATTGTGCCGGACCAGTTCACCATGCAGACGCAGATGGATCTGGTGGTGGAGCATCCGCGCCACGCGATTATGAATATCGACGTGCTGAGTTTCGGCAGACTGACCCATCGGATCATTGAGGAGGTGGGCGGAGAGGAACTGCCGGTTCTGGACGATACGGGAAAAAGTCTGGTGCTTCGCAAAGTAGCCGGGCAGGAGAGGGAGAAGCTGACGGTTCTTGGCAGCCATCTGCACAAGATCGGCTATATTCACGAGGTGAAGTCGGCTCTCTCCGAGTTTATGCAGTACGGCGTCGGGGAGAAAGAGCTGGAAACGCTGATTGACTATGCGAAGGAACGGGGTGCGCTCTACTACAAGCTGCAGGATCTGCGCCATTTGTACCGGGCGTTCGGGGATTATATACGTGACCGATTTATCACCACGGAGGGGACGCTTGACAGGCTGCGGACAGCTCTGCCGGAATCCGAAATTGTGAGGGGCAGTGTGATCGCATTTGACGGTTTCACCGGGTTTACGCCGATCCAGAACCGGGTGATTCAGGATTTACTTAGATTGACTGAAAGAGTCATTATCACGCTGACCATGGACGAGAGGGAGAATCCCTATCGTGTGGAGGGGGAGCAGAAGCTGTTTTACCTGAGCCAGAAAACGGTGTCGGTTTTAAAAAGGCTTGCCGGGGAGGCGGGTATTGAGGAGGAAACGCCTGTCTGGTGCAAGGAGAAAAAGGAAGGAAGGCTGCCACGCTTTGCAGATAACCCGGAGATTGCCCACTTGGAGCGGAACCTGTTCCGATATCCGCCCTGCGCATACGGGGAGGCGGCGGAAAGGATACGTCTGGTCGAGGCGTCCACGCCAGGGGAGGAACTGCGGCAGACCTGTATTGCCATCCGCAGGGAGCTTATGGAGTCGGAGGAGCTTTGTTACAGGGATATCGCCGTGGTCACAGGAAACATGGAGGTATACGGGAAAGAGGCGAAAGAGATTTTCGACCGCTTTGACATCCCTGTTTATATTGACCAGACAAGGGGCATTCTGGGAAACCCCTTTGCCTCTTATGTGCGCAGCGCCCTGCAGATTATATTGCAGGATTTCAGTTTTGAAGCGGTTTTCCACTATCTGCGCACGGGGCTTGCAGGCTTTACCGGGGAGGAAGTGGACAGGCTTGAAAATTATGCGCGCCGTTTCGGGATCAGGGGACGGAAGCGCTGGAGCAACATATTTACTTACCGGGAGGAGGAGCCTGAGGGCGAGGAGGCATCCCTGGCGTCGCTTGCAGCCTGCAATGCCATGCGCGAGCGGCTGATGGAGCAGATGGCGCCCTTCCTGACGCCGCATAAAACGGCGGGGGATATGGTGCGCGCGCTCTATGAGTTTCTTGTGACAAACGAGGTAGAGCGGAAGCTTTCGGATTTTGAAAAAGAATTTCAGGAGAGGGGAGAGCTTGCCAGAGCCAAGGAGTATGGCCAGATTTATCCGCTGGTGATCGACCTTCTGGATCAGATCGAGGGGCTTTTGTCGGAGGAGGAACTGACGCTTAAGGAGTTTGCGGATATTCTGGATTCGGGGCTTGCGGAGATCACGGTGGGGACGATTCCCCAGAATGTGGACCGTATTCTCGTGGGAGATATCGAGAGGACCCGGTTAAAGCAGGTAAAGATTCTCTTTTTCCTTGGCGTGAACGACGGCAATATTCCGAAAGGTTCCGGCGGCGGGATCATTTCGGACCTTGACAGGGAGTTTTTGCGGGAGTCGGACATCGAGCTTGCCCCTTCTCCCAGGGAGCAGATGTACATCCAGAGGCTCTATCTGTACCTGAATATGACGAAGCCCTCTGAGGCGCTCTATCTGTCTTACGCCAGAGTGGGGGAGGACGGCAGGTCTCTGCGCCCCGCCTATCTGGTGGAACTTCTGCAGGGGCTGTTTCCCGGGCTTACCGCCAAAATGCCGGAGCGGGATGCGGTGGAAGAACAGCTGATGTGCGGTGCGGACGGCGTGGGATTTTTCACGGATATGCTGCGGGAGTACGCGGCGGGGCGGCTTGAAGAAGAGGGGAGCCGCACACTTGTCACGTTTTACCGCTGTTACGAAAAGAATCCGCAGTACCGGGGACAGGTCAAAAATCTGGTGGAGACAGCGTTTGAAAGACATGAGGATACGCCGCTTTCCCGCGCGGCGGCGACGGCCCTGTACGGCGCGTCTCTCTTAAACAGCGTCAGCCGCCTGGAAAAATATGCGGCCTGCGCCTATGCCCATTTTCTGCAGTACGGGCTGCGGCTGCGCGAGCGGGGCGAGTACAGCTTTGAGGCGGCGGATATGGGAAACCTGTTTCACGGCGTGCTGGAGGGCTTTTCTGAAAGACTGAAAGAACACGGCTATACGTGGTTTGATTTTCCAAGGGAAGAGGGGCGTAAACTTGTGAAAGAGACGCTTACCGCCTGCGCTGCGTCCTACGGGGAGACGATACTTTACAGCAGCGCGAGGAACAGGCATCTGCTTGCGCGGATGGAGCGGATTTTAAACCGTACGGTGGAGACGCTTCAGACACAGCTTCGAAAAGGACAATTTCTGCCGGAGGCTTTTGAGGTTTCCTTCGACGTGCTGGAAAATCTGGATTCCCTGAATATAACACTCAGTGAAAAGGAAAAGCTGCGCCTGCGCGGCAGGATCGACAGGGTGGATATCGGTGAGACGGACGAGCGGGTTTATGTGAAAGTCATCGACTATAAGTCCGGGGACAGGCGCTTTGACCTGGCGGCGCTCTATTATGGGCTGCAGTTGCAGCTTGTGGTATATATGAACGCGGCGGTGGAACTGGTGCAGAGGAAGTACCCCGATAAGGAGGCGGTGCCCGCGGCCATGCTCTACTACCGGGTGGCGGACCCCGTGGTGGAAGGCGAGGAGCTTTCGCCGGAGGAGATAAACGGCCGTATTTTACAGGAATTAAAAATGACTGGAATAGTCAATAACGATGATGAGGCTGTCAGAATGCTTGACGGCGAATTTACGGTTAAGTCCGATATACTGCCGTTAGAGCGGAAAAGGGACGGCAGCTTCTCGGCGGCTTCCAGTGTCATCTCAAGGGAGGACATGCAGACGGTTTCGAATTATGTAAACCACAAGATCCGCAGTCTGGGAAGGGAGATCCTGGATGGAACCATATCGGTCAATCCCTGTGAGCTTGGTGCGGAGAAGGCATGCACCTACTGCGCATACAAGCATGTCTGCGGTTTCGACGCCGGGGCGGCAGGCTATCAGCCGAGGAAACTGGAAAAGATGAAGGCGGAGGAAGCGCTTGAGAAGATGCGGGAGGAAACGGAGTAATCATGGGAATTACATTTACAGACACGCAGAGACAGGTGATCGAGAAAAGGGGCTGTAATCTTCTCGTCTCCGCGGCGGCGGGCTCCGGCAAGACGGCGGTTTTAGTGGAGCGGATCGTGGAGATGGTATGCGACGGGGAGAACCCGGTGGATATTGACAGACTTCTGGTGGTGACTTTCACCAATGCGGCCGCCGCCCAGATGCGGGAGCGGGTCAGCCGCGCCCTGAACGACAGACTTGCCCTCGATCCGGCTAACGAGCATTTACAGCGGCAGACAACGCTCCTCTACAACGCGCAGATCACCACCATAGACAGTTTCTGCCTTTTTGTCCTGAGAAACCAGTTTCACACGATTGGGTTAGACCCCGGCTTTCGGATCGCGGAGGAGGGGGAGCTTAGGCTTCTGCGTTCGGATGTGCTGGCGGAAGTGATTGAGGACGCTTACGGGAAGGAAGATCCGGCGTTCCTGCACTGTATGGAATATTTCAGCGTCGGCAGCAGGGATGACGCGGTGGAAAAAGAGGCGTTAAAACTTTACGATTTCGCTATGAGTATGCCTTTCCCCGAGGAGTGGCTTGCGGCGCGGAAGGGGGACTACCGTCTCGGCGCGGCAGAGGAGACAGCGCAGGACCTGCTGGCCCTTCCGTGGACTGCCCTGTTTATGGAGCACGCCCGTTTTGTCCTGCAGGGCTGCGCAGATAAACTGGAGACGGCGCTTCGCCTGTGCGAGGAGCCGGACGGTCCGTATTTTTATGGGGAGCTGTTTGAAAAAGAGAGGGAGATGACGGAGAGGCTGCTTGGGCTGTGCGGTGGGGGCTGTGCGGGCCCAGAGGAGGAGAGCGGTTCCGGCGGGGCGGCAAAGGTGCAGCAGTCAGGCGGCGCGCAGACAGAAGCGGCAGGGCAGGGGGCAGCAGATTATGACAGCCTCTGCGCTGCTTTTGGCGCAGTGGCCTTTGACAGGCTTCCCTCCAAGCGGGACGCCTCTGTCTCACCGTCGAAGAGGGAGGCAGCGAAAAGTCTGCGGGACAAAGTGAAAGAAGCTCTTTCTGAATTGCGGGCACAGTTTTTTTGCGGTTCGGCAGGACAGGTGCGTCGGCAGATGGAAGGGTGTCAGGCGGCGGTGGAAGCGCTTGTGGACCTGACGCTAGCCTTTAAGGCGGCATATGATGCGGCAAAGCGGGAAAAAAATATTCTTGATTTTGACGATATCGAACATTTTGCCCTGCAGATTTTGCTGCGCAGGGAGGAGGACGGCTATGCGCCCACGGAGACGGCGCTCGCCTATCGGAGCCGTTTCCACGAAATTCTGATCGACGAGTATCAGGACAGCAATATGGTGCAGGAATATCTGCTATCCTGTATCAGCGGGGAGTCCGAGGGACGGTACAACCGCTTTATGGTGGGGGATGTGAAGCAGAGTATCTATAAGTTCCGTCTGGCGAGACCGGAGCTGTTTTTGGAAAAGCAGGAGGCTTACGGTAAGGGAGCAGAAAACGCGCAGCGGATCGACCTGCATCAGAATTTCAGGAGCCGAAAAGAGGTGGTCGACAGCGTGAATGCCGTTTTTTCCCGTATTATGGGAAAGGAAATGGGCGGCATCATGTATGATGAAAAAGCGGCATTGCATGCCGGGGCCGCTTACCCGCAGCAGGAGGAAGGGCTTTCGGCGGACGCCTCGAATGTGACCCAGCTGCTTTTATTTCAGGAGGAGGAAGAGGCAGAACTCTCCGTGAAGGAACAGGAGGCATACGGCGTGGCGGCGCAGATCAGGACGCTCCTTCGGGAGTTTCGGGTGACGGACAAGGAGACAGGAACCTTGCGGCGGACGTCTTACCGCGATATTGTGATTTTGCTGCGCACCCTCTCGGGATGGGACGAGGTCTTTAAGAATGTGCTGGAAGGGGAAGGGATTCCTGTCCATGTGACGTCGAGAACCGGGTATTTTGCGGCATCGGAAGTGCAGGAACTTCTGCATTTCCTGCGGGTGCTGGATAATCCGCTGCAGGACATTCCACTGTATGGGGTGCTGCACTCGTATCTTGGCGGCTTTTCGGAGGAGGAGATCGCCCTTGTGCGCGCGGCGTACCCGAAGAAGAAATATCTGTACGATGCGCTTACGGCGTATGGCGGGGAAAAAATCACCGCCTTTCTTGAAAAAATCGCGGCTTACAGAAAAATGTCCGTCTACCTTTCTGTATATGAGCTTTTGCAGATCATCCTGCGTGAGACGGGGTATCTGCACTATGTGGCGGCAAGGCCCGAGGGCGGCAGGCGGCGTGCCAATGTGGAGATGCTTCTGGTGAAGGCGGCGGACTACGAGAAGTCAAGCTACTTCGGGCTCTATCATTTCCTGCGCTACATGGAACAGTTGGAGAAGTACGAAGTGGACTACGGCGAGGCGGCCATGCAGGATGAGAATGCGGACGTGGTACGGATTATGAGCATCCATAAGAGCAAGGGGCTGGAGTTTCCCATCTGCTTTGTGTCGGGATTGTCGGCAGGCTTTCGAAAAAGGGAGGGCAGCGGGGTTCTGGCGGTGGATGTGGATGCAGGAATCGGCGTGGACTTTGTAGACCCCGAAAGGCGGGTGAAGGGAAAGAATCTGCGGAAAAACGCCGTCGCGCTGAAACTGCGGCGGGACAGTCTGGCGGAGGAACTGCGCATTCTCTATGTGGCGATGACCAGGGCGGAGGAGAAACTGATTATGACCGGGATGGTCAAGAACCCGGAGAAGACGGCGGCGCTTCTTCCGCTGCGCCGCCGGAAAAATAGTCTGCTCCCCTATGACGTTCTGCTCGGACAGGAAAGCTTTTTGTCACTGCTGCTCTCCGCGCTTTCCGGCAGCCGGTGTCTGGACGGCTTCTATGAGGCGTGCGGGATGGAGACGGCGCCGGACGCTTCTGATTATGCTGCGGATATGGCTTTTGCGGTAAAATTGACCGGCTGGGACCATATAGTGGGGGAAAAGATAGAGGAGACGGTTCTGGGAATGGAGGCGAAGAAAAAGCTGCTTTCTTCCGAATCCGGGCAGGCGGTGGACGAAGGCCTTATGACAGAGCTGTCACGACGGTTTTCCTATGAATATCCGCATGAAAATCTGCGCGATCTCTATACAAAGACTACTGTATCGGAATTAAAGATTGCCGGCATGCAGGAAACGGATGAGGCCGCGGCAAAGCTCTTTGAGGAGAAACCGGCGGTTCCCTATCTGCCGAAATTCCTGAGAGGTGACGAGACTGTCAGCGGTTCCATGCGTGGCAGCGCCTTCCACAAGGTGATGGAACTGTTTGACTTCAGCAAAGTGACCGATGAAGTCAACAAAAATCGGCAGGCGGCGGAGGCGCTTCTGGGAGAGCAGATGGAACGGATGCTGCAGACAGGCAGGCTGCCGCTTAGCTACTATGAGGCAGTGTCCGTGCCGAAACTTGTGGATTTTTTGACTGGCAGGGCAGCCTTTCGCATGGCAGAGGCAGCCCGTGCGGGGAAACTGTTTAAGGAGCAGCCTTTTGTGATGGGGCTTGCGGCAAACCGTCTGCGGAGCAGCTTCCCGGCGGAGGAGACAGTGCTGATCCAGGGTATTATCGACGTCTTTTTCGAGGAGGAGGACGGCTTTGTGGTGTTAGACTACAAGACGGATGCCGTATCCTGCGCGGAGGAACTTGTAAAACGCTATCAGGTGCAGCTTGCCTATTACAGTGAGGCGCTTGCACAGATTTACGGCTATGAGCCGGGGATGGGCGGCAAGCCGGTGAAGGAGCGGATTCTCTATTCCTTTAAACTGGGACAGGAGATCACCGTGATTGCGCCGCAGGACGGACCGGCGTCGATCTGGCTCTGAGCTTGATTTTGTTCTTGAAAAGCGGGGTGCTATCCTTTATAATCTATAGTATGTCAACGGAAAATCAGGCGGCTGCAGCGAAGTTACCTGATTTCACCTGACGCGATCACATTATGGGACATAAACTTTGGGATGGGATAGGAGAAAAGCGATGAGATTAGTGACACGATCTGATTTTGACGGGCTGGCATGCGGCGCTCTCTTGAAGGAGGTTGGCCTGATTGACAGCTGGAAATTTGCACATCCGAAGGATTTACAGGACGGTCTTGTGGAGATTACAGAGAACGATGTGCTGGCAAACGTGCCTTTTGTGGAAGGGTGCGGGCTTTGGTTTGACCATCATTCCAGCGAGCATGAGCGAAATGAGTTAAAAGGTAAATACAAGGGAGAGAGCCGTATCACACCTTCCTGCGCGCGTATCATTTATGAGTATTACGGCGGTCAGGAGCGGTTTTCCCATTTTGACGATATGATGGTGGCTGTGGATAAAGTAGATTCCGGCAATCTGACCATAGATGAGATCCAGAACCCGCAGGGATGGATTCTTGTCGGATTTCTGATGGACCCCCGCACGGGGCTCGGCAGATGGCGCAACTTTACGATCTCCAATTACCAGCTTATGGAGAAGCTGATGGAGTGCTGCCGCACCATGAGCACGGAGGAAATTCTGGAGCTGCCCGACGTGCAGGAGCGTATCGCTATTTACCGCGAGCAGGATGAGAAATTCAGGGAGATGGTGAAAGCGCACACGAGGGTTGAGAAGGACGTTATCATTTCGGATCTGCGGGGCGTTGACCCGATCTACTCCGGGAACCGTTTCCTCATCTACAGCATGTACCCGGAGCAGAATATTTCCGCGTGGATCGTCAATGGAAGAGGCGGCCTGGGCTGTTCCGCGGCGGTGGGTTACAGTGTTTTAAACCGTACCTCCAACGTCAACGTGGGAAGCCTGATGCTCAAGTACGGCGGCGGCGGACACAAGGCGGTGGGAACATGCCAGTTCTCGGATGAGACCATGGATGAGCAGCTTCCGAAGCTGCTAGATGAGCTTGTGAACTACGATACATATTACAAATGACTGAGAAACTGATTGATGATACGCAGAAAGGCATTGAAGATAATTAAGCAAAGTAAACAACAGCACACGGAAAACCAAGCCCCGGAAAGAAAATTTTCGGGGCTTATGTTTCTTCCCGTATTTCTGACGGCGGTCAGCATCCTGTTCACGGTGCTGATGGCGGGCTATATCCTATGGTTTTATAAGGGGAGCTTTCAGGAGGAGACGGCGGGAGAGACTTACGACAGATATTACATGATGATTACGCGGGAAGGGAAATCCGTTTTCTGGCAGTCCGTTTATCAGGGCGCGTACGAGCGGGCGCTTCAGGAAAACGTCTACGTGGACTGGCTGGGAAATGACCGCTTTCAGGACTACAGTGTGGAAGAACAGATGGAGATTGCGATTGCTTCCGGCGTGGACGGCATTATCGTGACAGCCAGCGAAGAGGAGGAAATGACAGCGTTAATCGACCGGGCTGATACGGCGGGGATTCCCGTGGTGACGCTTTACGGGGATAATACACAGAGTGCGCGCTGCAGTTTCGTAGGCGTGGGCAGCTACAATCTGGGCAGGGAGTACGGCAGACAGGCGCTCAAAATTATGCGGGAGCGTTTAGTCGGCACGGCGGACCGTCCGGTTCGGGTGACTCTTTTGGTCAATTCATACGCGAACAGTCTGGATCAGAATATCCTCTATTCCGGCATTCAGGAGACAATCGAGCAGGAGCGGGGTGAGATGGCAGTGGAGCTTTCCCTGCAGTCGGTGGACGACACCAACGCCTTCTCGGTGGAGGAGTCTGTCCGCGACATTTTTATGGGAGGGGAGATTCCTGATATTCTGATCTGCCTGAACGAGCTGAACACCACCTGCGCCTATCAGGCGGTGGTGGACTATAATAAAGTGGGCACGGTCAGCATTCTCGGGCATTATGTTTCCGACACGATTCTCAACGCTATTGACAGAAGTGTCATATATGCTACCGTGGACATTGACACGGCGCAGATGGGGGCGTTCTGTATCGACGCTCTGCAGGAATACCACGATCTGGGTTACACCAGCCAGTATTTTACGGCGGATATCAGTCTGATTACCAAGGAGAATGTGGACGAGTATCTGCGGGGAGAGGAGCCGGAATATGATAAGTAAGCTGCGCGATTTCTCCCTACAGTTTAAGATCAGCAGTATTTACATTGTGACGAACATTCTTGTGGTGATGGTAAATATTTTCCTGATTATCGGCATCAACAGTATGTCCGGCAGGCTGGATATGGTATATCAGGACAACCGTCATCTGAATCAGTTTTCCGACGCGGTCAACGCCCTGCAGAGCAACATGACGGACTATCTGAACGTAAAAACAAGCGATTCGCTGGAAAACTATTATCGGAGCGAGTCGCTTTGCAGGAATATGGCGTCGGAACTGAACGAGGAGGTTACGGGGCAGTCCTTCGACCGGATGGAGCGGAACATCCGGCATATGACGGAAGAGTATCTTGCGGAGGTGGCGCAGACCATCGAGGCGAAGCGCGGAAGGAACGTGGAAAAATACCGCTTCCACTATGAGAACGCCACCAGAATGTACGATTACATCTGCACTTACATTTCCAATCTGAACATGGAGCAGTTTCGCAGCAACTCCGAGCGTTACAGCGAATTACAGAAGCGGTTCCGCCTCTTTGAGATCGTGTCTGTCATCGCCATCATCCTCGTGATGTTCAGCAATGTCTGCATCATTATCAGCTTTGTGGGCGCGCTGATCCGCCCTTTGAAGAAGCTTGCCGGGCAGGCGGACGAGGTGGCGAAGGGCAATTTTGAGATTGAGCTTCTGCCGGTGGAGTCGCAGGACGAGGTGGGCGTGGTGACGGGCGCATTCAATTCCATGGTGGTCAGCATCGGCAGATATATCGAGCGTATCAGGGAGAGCATGGAGGCGGAGCGCGCGCTGAAGGAGAGAGAACTTCTGATGGAAGGCCATTTGAAGGACGCGAGGCTCAAGTATCTGCAGGCACAGATCAATCCGCACTTTCTGTTCAATACGCTGAACGCGGGCGCACAGCTTGCCATGATGGAGGGGGCGGACAGGACATACGACTATATCCAGAAGGTAGCCCAGTTTTACAGATATAATATGAAGAAAAGCGAGGAGACGGTGACCGTGGCCGACGAGGTGGAGATGGTGGATTCCTACATCTACATATTGAACGTGCGGTTTGCCGGGGACATTCATTATGAAAAGCATATCGACGAATCCCTCCTGCACACGGAAATGCCGGGTATGATTTTGCAGCCTATTGTGGAAAACTGCGTCAACCACGGCATACGCGAGATGGGCGACCGGGGCGTGATCCGGCTTTCCCTCTATGAAAAGGCCGGACAGGCCTGCATCAGCGTGAAGGACAACGGTGTCGGCATGAGCGCGGAGACCATTGAAAAGGTGATGAGCGGCACTTACCGGGATGAGGATATGACGTCGGGCGGAAACGGCGTCGGCATGGACAATGTGATTTCCCGTATGAGGCTGTTTACGGGCAATGAAAACGTGATGGCGGTGAAGAGCGAGGGAGAGAACATGGGCACGGAGGTGTGCCTCTGTCTGGAACGGTATGACAGGGAACAAAAGGGGAACGGCGGGGCAGCCGGGGAAGTCCCGGAAGGAGAGAAGACATGAGTCGTTACAAGATTATGCTGGCGGACGACGAGGGAATCGTGATTGATTCCCTGAAATTTATCATAGAGAAGGAGTTTGGCGACCTGTGTGCGATTGAGTTTGCGAAGACGGGCAGGAGCGTGATCGAGCTTGCCGAAAATTTTCGCCCGGATATCGCGATTATGGATATCCAGATGCCCGGCATCAACGGCATCGAGGCGATGCGGGAGATCCGGGAGACGAACGCAAACGTGGTCTTTATCGTTATGAGCGCCTACGACAAGTTCGATTACGCGAAGGAGGCGATCAAACTCGGCGTTCTGGAGTACATTACGAAGCCCATGGAAAAGACGCGGATCATTGCGGCGCTGAGGAAAGCGATGGAGCAGATTGACAGGGAGCGCAACAAGCGCAGCAACGACCTGCTGATCCGGGAAAAACTGGAAACCGTGATGCCCATCATAGAGAGCGGGCTTCTCTATAATCTGCTCTTTCAGGAGCATTTTACGGAGGACATCGAAAATTACAAGCAGCTTTTGGGCATTGACCAGAATTACGCCTATATTCTGGCGGTGGTCTGCGGGGACACGCAGGAGGGAAACCATATGACCAACGCGGTGGGCAGCAGCGTGAAGATGCAGCAGTACGGCGACTTGCTCCGGGAATATTTGAAGGAGGCTTATCCCGGGATGATTCTGGGAATGTCCATGGCGAACAAGCTGCCGGGGCTGGTGCCCTGCGAGGAAACGCAGATGTCTTATGAGGAGCGGATCGCCCTCATTGAGAAATCAAGGGAGCTTGTCCGGGAACTGAAAAGGCGGACGCAGATCAGCTTCCGCATCGGCATCAGCGCCATCGCGCCTCTCGGGGAGGCGAGAGAGGCCTACAAAGAAGCGATAAACGCCCTGATTATGACAAACGGCAGCGTGGCGCATGTGGATGATCTGCCGATTGGCTGCGCCCATGAGGAAACGTATCCTGTCGATCTGGAAAAGAAACTCTTTGCGGAGGTCAAAAACGGGGATGCGGATCATGCCGTTGCCACGGCGGAAACGTATTTTGACCTGGTGGCGAAGCTGCACGGAAGCTATCTGATGAACATCCGCCTGAAAGTGCTGGAGTTTGTGCTCTATGCGGAGCACCTCGCCTATAATTCCGGCGGTATGACTTACGAGTTCCGCGCCAGGTCGGACTATCTGCCCACGATTATGGAGATGGATGACATACAGTCCATAAAAAGATGGTTTATAGATAAAATGGAGACGGCCAGCCGGAATGTCAGCGCAAAGGCGTCCGAGAAGTCCCTGGGAGCGGTGGAGGCGGCGAAGGCTTATATCCAAAATAATTACAGCAAAGATATTTCGCTCGACGAGGTGTCGCAGGCGGTCAATATCAGCCCTTACTATTTCAGCAAGATATTTAAGGAGGATGTGGGCGAGGGTTTTGTGGAGTATCTGACCAAGATCCGTATGGACAGGGCGAAGGAGCTGCTCACAACCACGGAGTATTCCATGAAGGAGATCTGCTCCATGGTAGGGTACGCGGACCCCAACTATTTCAGCCGTTCCTTTAAGAAGAATGTGGGCGTGACGCCTACGGAGTATAAACAGCTTTAGATAGCGCGAAAAGAGCTTCTGCAGAAGATATTGGGAGATTAACGTATGAAAAAACAAATCGTATATCTAGCCGCGGCGCTTATTCTGCTCCTTACTCTTTGTGGCTGCGGGAAGGCGGAAAGCAGCAGGGAGAGTGACGCCGGGGAGGAAGAAAAAATCCAGATCGGCATGAGCTTCGACTCCTTTGTCATTGAGAGATGGCAGCGGGACCGGGATGTATTTGTCTCGGTGGCAAAAGAGCTGGGGGCGGAAGTCAACGTGCAGAACGCCAACGGCGTGGTGGAAGAGCAGAAAAGGCAGATCGACTATTTTATCCAGAAGGGAATGGACGTGATCGTCATAATCGCCATCGACCCGGCTTCCCTGCGGGAATCGGTGAAGAAGGCGAAGGATGCTGGGATCAAGGTGCTTTCCTACGACAGGCTGATTGACGATGCGGATGTGGATCTCTATATTTCCTTCGATAATGAGATGGTGGGGGAAATGATGGCGAGGGCGCTTCTGGCGGAGGGCATTGGCGGAGGCAGTGTGATTATGATCGGCGGCTCTCCCACGGACAATAACGTGCCGCTGGTGGAGGGGGCGTTTAAGCGGGTGATGAACAAGCATCATGTGGGCATTCTGGACTCCATCCATGCGGACAACTGGCGGGCGGAGGAGGCGGCAGCCTATATTTACAACAATTCGGATAAAGTGTCTCAGGCGGACGCCATCATGTGCGGCAATGACGATCTGGCGACGCAGGCGGTGCGCGCGCTGGCGGAGACGAGACAGGCGGGAGATATCCTTGTGGTGGGACAGGACGCGGATCTGGCGGCATGCCAGCGGATCGTGGAGGGCACGCAGGTCATGACGGTCTACAAGCCGGTGGAGCGCTTGGCGACCCGGGCGGCGGAGGAAGCGGTGGCGCTCGCGAAGGGCGAGGAGATTGCGGGCGACGACGTGACGTTGATGAGCAGCGGGTCGTATAAAATACCCTATATCGGGCTGGAGCCGATCAGCGTGAACCGTGACAATATCGACGAAGTTGTTATCGGCAGCGGTTTCCATCTGAAAGAGGACGTGTACCTGAATGTGCCCGGACAGATGCCGGAATAGCATTATTTTGCGGAAGAGGGAAACGGATTGCAAAAATATGCTAGTATAGTTCCTGCATAAAATTTCAGTATGGTGAAAATGTACAGAATGTCATAAATTATTCCTACTTTCTTTGTGGTATATTGGAGGTGCGAAAGAAATTCGCGAACTCATCTATATTAAGAAAAGGGAGGAAAACTAAGACATGAAAAGAAAAGTATTAGGTATGGTACTTGCGACTTCTATGGTTGCAGCTACACTGGTTGGCTGTGGCGGCGGCGACGCAGCTCCGGCAGCTACATCTGAGCCCGCAGCGGAGGCTCCGGCAGCAGAGGAAGCTCCTGCGGCAGAAGCTCCGGCAGCAGAGGAGGCTCCCGCAGCAGACGCGGCAGCACCCAGCGGCAACAAGGTTGGCGTGGCAATGCCCACCAAGGACCTTCAGAGATGGAATCAGGATGGTTCCAACATGCAGGCAGAGCTCGAGGCAGCAGGCTATGAGGTTGACCTTCAGTACGCTTCCAACGACGTAGCTACCCAGGTTTCCCAGATCGAGAACATGATCAACGGCGGCTGCTCCGTACTGGTTATCGCTTCCATCGACGGCGAGTCCCTGACCACCGTTCTGGAAGGCGCAAAGAGCAAAAACATCCCGGTTATCGCATATGACCGTCTGATCAAGAACACGGATGCGATTTCCTACTACGCTACCTTCGATAACTACAAGGTAGGCCAGACACAGGGTCAGTACATTGTTGACGCGCTGGATCTGGACAACGCAGAGGGTCCCTTCAACATGGAGATCACCGGCGGTTCCCCGGATGACAACAACGCAACTTTCTTCTACAACGGCGCAGTTGATGTGTTAAAGCCTTACATGGATGCTGGCAAGATCGTTGTTCCCTCCGGCCAGATTGACTTCGCAACCGTTGGTACGCCTGCATGGGCTACCGAGACTGCACAGGCTAGAATGGAGAACATCCTTTCTTCCAACTACTCCGACGGCACACAGCTTGACATCTGCCTCTGCTCCAACGACTCCACCGCTCTCGGTGTAGAGAACGCTCTGGCAGCTAACTACACAGGCGAGTACCCGATCGTTACCGGTCAGGACTGCGATATCGCAAACGTGAAGAACATGATCGACGGCAAACAGTCCATGTCCGTATTCAAGGATACCCGTACTCTGGCATCCCAGGTTGTTAAGATGGTTGGTCAGATCCTGCAGGGTGAGACCGTAGAGGTAAATGACACCACGACTTATGACAACGGCACAGGCGTGATTCCTTCTTACCTTTGCGAGCCCGTATTCGCGGATGTTAACAACTACAAGGAACTGCTGATCGACTCCGGTTACTACACAGAGGCAGATCTCCAGTAACAATGTGAAGGAAATCACTAAGTTCGAAAAAACCTCACTAAGTGATTTCAAGCTTCACATGAGAGAACGCAAAGAGCGCGTTCTCTGCGTGAAATGAGGGCGTTTCGCCAAGAAACACTAAGTTTCGCATGGGAGAACGCAAAAAGCGCATTCTCCGCGTATCAAAAGTATGATATAATTAAATGAAACCGGCAGGCAGGATTTCCCGCCTGCCGATTTTAAAAGGTATAGAGAAGTGGGCAGGTTACAAGAAACTATGTTGGGAGGAATACACTTTGGCTAAAGTTTTACTGGAAATGAAAAATATTACCAAAACGTTCCCCGGTGTCAAGGCGCTCGACAACGTAAATTTAAAGGTGGAGGAAGGTGAAATCCACGCGCTGGTCGGTGAGAACGGCGCGGGCAAGTCCACGCTGATGAATGTGTTGAGCGGCATTTATCCCTATGGTACATATGAGGGCGACATCGTCTACAACGGTGAAGTGTGTAAGTTTGGTAAGATCAAGGACTCCGAGGAGAAGGGAATCGTCATCATCCATCAGGAGCTGGCGCTGATCCCCTATATGACGATTGGAGAGAACATGTTCCTTGGAAACGAGCGCGGAAAAAGCGCGGCGATTGACTGGAACGAGACTTACGGGGAAGCTGACAAATATTTGAAGATGGTAGGTCTTTCAGAATCTTCCAGAGTGCTGGTTAAGGATATCGGTACCGGCAAGCAGCAGCTTGTGGAGATTGCGAAAGCGATGGCAAAGCATGCAAAACTGCTGATTCTGGATGAGCCGACCTCCTCATTGAATGAGAAGGATTCCCAGGCGCTTCTCGATCTTATGTTAAAGTTTAAGAAAGAGGGCATGACGTCGATTATTATATCTCATAAATTAAACGAGGTTGCTTATGTGGCGGATAAGATTACGGTTATCCGTGACGGTTCCACCATCGAGACGATGGATAAGCATACCACGGAGATTTCAGAGGATAGAATTATTCAGGGCATGGTTGGCCGTGAGCTGACTGACCGTTTCCCGAAGCGTCACGGCGTAAAGATCGGCGACGTAAATATGGAAGTGAAGAACTGGACGGTGCATCATCCGCTCTACCCGGAGAGGAAGGTGTGCGACAATGTATCCATCAAGGTGAGAAAGGGCGAGGTAGTTGGCATTTCAGGCCTGATGGGCGCGGGGCGTACCGAGCTTGCCATGAGTATTTTCGGACAGTCCTACGGCACGAACATCAGCGGGCAGCTTTATCTGGATGGCAAGGAAGTACAGCTAAAGACCGTGAAACAGGCGATCAAAAACAAACTCGCCTATGTGACCGAGGACCGAAAAGGCAACGGGCTGGTGCTCTCCAACCCGATCAAGATTAACACGACGCTTGCCAATCTGGACAGCATCAGCCCGCGCAAGATCATCGACAAGGATAAAGAGTATCAGGTGGCGGAGGAGTACCGCGGCAAGCTGAAAACCAAATGTCCGACGGTGGAGCAGAACGTGGGTAACCTCTCCGGCGGCAACCAGCAGAAGGTGCTTTTGGCGAAATGGATGTTTGCAGATCCCGACGTATTGATTTTGGATGAGCCGACGAGAGGTATCGACGTTGGCGCCAAGTATGAGATTTACTGTATCATCAACGATCTGGTGGCGGCAGGGAAATCCGTGGTGATGATCTCCTCGGAGCTGCCGGAAGTGCTTGGCATGAGCGACAGGATTTATGTGATGAACGAGGGCAAGATTGCCGGGGAGCTTTCCGCCGAGGAGGCGTCCCAGGAGAAGATCATGTCCATCATCGTGACATCAGGGAAGGGGGCGTAAGGATATGGAAAAGACAAATGTTTCTGCATTCTTAAGAAAATATACCATGATTATCGCCCTTGTTCTGGTGGTGATTTTCTTCAGCATTACGACAGAGGGAAAAATTCTGTTCCCTCAGAATATCAATAACCTGATCTCACAGAACGCTTACGTGTTCGTGCTGGCGACAGGTATGCTGCTCTGTATTCTGACGGGCGGCAACATCGACCTTTCCGTAGGCTCCGTTGTCTGTTTCGCGGGCGCGGTGGGCGCGATGATGATGGATAAAAACGTGAATGTAGTGGCAGCGGTTCTCGCCATGCTGGTGATCGGTATTCTGATCGGTATGTGGCAGGGCTTCTGGATTGCCTATGTGAAAGTACCGCCCTTTATCGCTACGCTGGCTGGCATGTACGCGTTCCGCGGACTTTCTAACGCGGTGCTGCAGGGTATGACGGTCTCCATCAAGAGCGACGCCTTTATCAAGGTGTTCGGCGGCGGCGCGGACTGTTATGTGCCCGACTTCTTTGGCGGCGAAGGCTTCAATATGACATGTATGATCGCCGGATGTATCGCGGTGGTTGTTCTGGTGGCGGCGCAGTTAAAGAGCCGCATCAACAATAAGAGCAGGGGTTACGAGACGGCGCCCCTTGGCAGCACTGTAGTTAAGCTGGCGGTGATCAGTGCCGTGATTTTGTGGATCTCCTATAAGCTTTCTTCCCACAAGGGTATTCCGACAGCGCTTATATGGATTCTTCTGGTGCTGCTGGTTTATGGTTACCTGACCACGAAGACGAGAATCGGCCGTTATCTGTACGCGGTGGGCGGCAATGAAAAAGCTACCAGACTTTCCGGTATCAACACGAAGAAAGTGTACTTTATCGCCTATGTAAATATGGGATTCCTCGCCGCTCTCGCCGGTATTCTGACGATTGCGAGACTGACTTCCTCACAGCCCACATATGGGCAGGGGTATGAGATGGATGCCATCGGCGCGTGCTTTATCGGCGGCGCGTCCGCATACGGCGGCGTCGGCTCCGTAGCCGGCGTGGTCATCGGCGCGACCCTGATGGGCGTTATCAACCAGGGTATGAGTATCATGGGTATGGACGCGAACTACCAGAAGGTAGTCAAGGGTCTGGTGCTCTTAATCGCGGTTGCCTTTGACGTACTGTCCAAGAGAGAGAAGAAATAAGGGAGGAGGATGAAAATGAACAAAGCAATGGAAATTTTTAGAAAACATACCATGAAAATAGTCCTTGTCCTGATCGTGATATTCTTCTCGGTGATGACGAAGGGACAGATGTTTGCGGCATCCAGTTTCCAGGCATTGATCGCGCAGAACGCGTATGTATTCGTGCTGGCGACAGGTATGCTGATGTGTATGCTGACAGGCGGTAACATCGACCTTTCCGTCGGCTCCTTTGTATGCTTTATCGGCGCGATTGGCGGTCATATGATGGTGCGCGGCGGCATGTCGGTGCCTCTGGCAATGCTGCTTATGGTAGGCGCTGGCGTGATCTACGGCGTAGTGGAAGGCTTCCTGATCGCATATATCAATATTCCCCCGTGGATTGCCACACTTGCCGGTTACCTCGCATTCCGCGGCTGGGGTACGGCGCTCCTTAACGGTGCGACCATCGCGCCCATGCCGGACGGTTTCAGTAAGATGTTTAACGGCAATGTGCCCGATGTTTTCGGCGGCGCGGGGCTGAATATCACCTGCCTGCTGGTGGGCGTGATTGCCTGTGTGCTGTTCGTGGTTTTACAGTTAAAGGGCAGAAACGACAAGGTGAAAAAAGGCTACGAAGCGGAGAGTATGCCAAGTGTGATTGTGCGCTGTGTGCTTGTCAGCGCGGTAATCCTGCTGTTTGCGTTCAAGCTGGCGCAGGCGGGCGGTATTCCGAATAATCTGATCTGGGTGGCGGTGATCGTCCTGATTTATAATTTCATCACCTCAAAGACTACCATCGGACGCTATTTCTACACCATCGGCGGCAATGTGGAGGCGACCAGACTTTCCGGCATCGACACGAAGAAGATCTTCTTCCTGGCGTACCTGAACATGGCAGTGCTCACCGTAATCAGCGCGTGGATGACCATGGCGAGACTGTCGGCGGCGACGCCCACAGCCGGAACCAACTACGAGATGGACGCCATCTCCGCCTGCGTGGTGGGCGGCGTGTCTGCATACGGCGGCTCCGGCACGGTTTTCGGCATGGTAGTCGGCGCGACGCTGATCGGCGTTATCAACCTTGGCATGAGCCTTATGGGTATCGACGCAAACTGGCAGAAGGTGGTTAAAGGCGTGGTGCTTTTGGCGGCGGTTGTGTTCGAGATTATGAATAATAGGGATAAGACGAAAGACTGATACTATGACAACAAAGCGGAGGGCTGCCCGGGTGGGCGGCCCTCTTATTTTGCGAAAATCCGCATATGGAAGTTTATGTATTGAAACCGGTTACCACCTCAAAAAATTCATTGATGTTGGAACCTTTTCTTGACAAGTTTTCCCAGTTGCAGGTAGTGGAAACTTTGTGTTTCACGCATTTTTCTACTCAACAGCCGTACCTCCCAAAATACCCTTCATGTAAAATTCATATATTTTAGTCGTCTCGTACCGTATTTCGGGAAAATCCGCCAGAGAATACAATTCGGAATCCAAAGTTTCCACGTCTTTGGTGATAAAATAAATCTGCTCCTTCATATAGTTTTTTAGGTCGAGATGCAAAATATTGTGTGTTGTAAAGATAAATTGACCATAGTGCGTTTTTCCGCAGATGAAGGAAATGACCCTGTCGGATAAAACGGGGTTCAGTACGCGGTCCATTTCGTCTGCAAAGACGGTTTTATTTTCATATACCACTCTGAAAATCTGTACTGCCCAGGCAAAGAATTCCCGGACGCCGCTGGAATCCTGTGCAAGTTCTCTGGCAAAAGTGCCGCCGTCCCTTTTTTGCCTGACTATCAGTGTTTTAGAAAAAGTAAAAGAGATAGCGTGTTCATTTCCTAACAGTGCGAGTTTGGTTATTGTCAATCCCATTGCTTTATCGGCATTTACGGCTTTTTCAAAAGCTTTGGCAATATCTTGCTCTGATTTCATTACATCCCATGTGTAGGTGCGTACGGCCTGAAATTGGCATTTGCTGTTATTTGTACAGTTTTGTCTGTGAACATTTTGTGAAAAATTATGAAAACTTTGGAAAGCCCGTTGACATTAAATTTTTATTGTAGAAAAATAGAAACGACAACATTAAGGGAGGAATGATAATGATTAAAACCCTTGCGGCACAAATTAAGGAGTATAAGAAAGTTTCCATCATAACGCCGGTTTTTATGGTTTTGGAAGTCGTCTTTGAGATGCTGATCCCTTTTCTGATGGCGTCCATCATAGACGACGGCGTGGAGGCGGGCAATATGCAGCATATCTACGCGGTCGGCGCGGTGATGATTGCGGCGGCCCTCTGTGGGCTTTTCTGCGGCGTCATGGGAGGCAGATACGGGGCGAGGGCGTCCACGGGCTTTGCGAAAAATTTAAGGCAGGCCATGTTTGAGAACATCCAGACCTTTTCCTTTGCAAGCCTTGACAAGTTCAGCACGGCGGGTCTGGTGACCAGGCTGACCACGGATGTGACCAATATGCAGATGGCGTACCAGATGATCCTGCGGATCTGCTTCCGCGCGCCTGTCAGCATGGTCTGCGCCATGGCGATGGCTTTTCTCATCAATGCCCGGCTTGCGGGAATTTATCTGGTGGCGGTGGTCCTGCTCGGTGTGGTGCTGTTCTTCATTATCAGGGGCGCCATGAAGTATTTCAAGCAGGCTTTTCCGAAATATGACGAACTGAACGCTTCCGTGCAGGAGAATGTGAGCGCGATCCGGGTGGTGAAGGCTTATGTCAGGGAAGAGCATGAGACGATGAAGTTTAAGAAGGCAAGTCAGGGCATTTACGATATTTTCAGCAAGGCGGAGAAACATGTGGTGTTAAATATGCCGGTTATGATGTTTACCGTCTACGGCTGTATTCTGCTGATCAGCTGGCTGGGCGCGAAACAGATCGTGCAGGACACGCTGACAACGGGCGAGCTGATGAGTCTGCTTACATACTGCATGAATATCCTTATGAGCCTGATGATGGTGGCCATGATTTTTGTGATGATGAGCATGAGTATCGCCAGCGCGGAACGTATCTGCGAGGTGCTCAACGAAAAGAGCGATTTGACCAATCCGGTCGATCCTGTTTACGAAGTGGCGAGCGGGGACATCGAGTTCCGGCATGTGCGGTTCTCATACAATAAAGACAGCAGTGAGGCGGTGCTGCATGACATTAACCTGAAAATACACGCCGGGGAGACAATCGGCATCATCGGCGGCACCGGCAGCGCAAAGACCAGCCTGGTCAATCTGATCAGCCGACTTTATGACGTGACTGACGGTGCGGTGCTGGTAGGTGACAGAGATGTCAGGGAATATGACATTGAGACACTGCGGAACGAGGTTGCGGTTGTTTTACAGAAGAACGTACTTTTCTCAGGGACGATTCTGGATAACCTGCGATGGGGTGACGCGGACGCCACGGAGGAGGAATGCAGGAGGGTATGCAGACTTGCCTGTGCGGATGAATTTATCGAGAAGATGCCGGAAGGGTATCACACTTATATAGAGCAGGGCGGCACCAATGTTTCCGGCGGACAGAGGCAGCGCCTTACCATTGCGAGGGCGCTTCTCAAAAAGCCGAAGGTATTGATTCTGGACGATTCCACCAGCGCGGTTGATACGGCGACGGATGCGAAGATCAGAAAGGCATTTGCGGAGGAGATTCCCGATACGACAAAGCTGATTATCGCGCAGCGCGTGGCGAGTGTGATGAACGCGGACCGCATTATCGTAATGGACGACGGACGGGTGCACGGTTTCGGCACGCACGAGGAGCTGCTGCGTGACAACGAGATTTACAGGGAAGTTTACGAGTCGCAGACAAACGGCGGCGGGGATTTTGACGAGTAGCAACGCGAGTATGACTTTAAATTGCTCGTCAGCAAAGGCTGTCTTACAAAGAAGTTCTAAGTCTCGCGTGGGAGTTCGTGTCTGCAAGGCGGCCACAAACTCCGTAAATAATGGAAAGAGAGGTACATATAATGCCGGGACCACATGGAAGAATGAAAGGCGGAAAGCGAATAGAGAATCCGGGAAAAGTATTTAAGCGTCTGATGCGGTATGTGATGAAGAGTTACGGCCCCCATCTGGTGGCGGTGGCCGTGCTGATTTTTGTGAGTGTGCTGGCCAACGTGCAGGGAACCATGTTTATCCAGAGCCTGATCGACGATTATATTGCGCCCATGCTCAAGCAGGATGTGCCTGACTTTTCCCCGCTGGCGGGGGCGATTGCGAGAGTGGCGTGCCTGTATCTGATCGGCGTGGTTTCGTCCTACGCCTGGAACCGCATTATGATTAATGTGACGCAGGGAACCCTGCGAAACGTGCGGGATGATCTTTTTTCCCATATGGAGACGCTGCCGATCAAATATTTTGACACACACGCGCATGGCGATATTATGTCAACTTACACTAACGACACGGAAACTTTGCGGCAGATGATCAGCCAGAGCATGCCGCAAGTGTTTAACAGTGCAATTACTATTGTAAGTGTACTGATTAGTATGATAATATTAAGTATACCGCTGACTGTGGTGACGCTCCTCATGGTGGGGATAATGCTTCTTGTCACAAGAAAGGTGGCGGGCTTGAGCGGACGGTATTTTCTGGAACAGCAGACGAATCTCGGTAAGGTCAACGGTTTTATCGAGGAAATGATGAACGGGCAGAAGGTAGTTAAGGTATTCAATCACGAGGAAAAGAATATCGAGGACTTCCGAAGCTTAAACGATGCACTGTTCGAGAGTGCGGACAAGGCGAACTACCTGGTCAACGTGGTAGGGCCCGTGAACCAGCAGCTTGGAAATGTGAGTTATGTGGTCTGCGCCATTGTGGGCGGCGCGCTGGCCCTCTCCGGGGCGACGGGTTTAAGCCTCGGCAAACTGGCGAGCTTTCTCACCTTTAACAGAAGTTTTAACATGCCGATCAATCAAGTGAGCCAGCAGTTCAATTCCATTGTCATGGCGATGGCGGGCGCGGAGCGTATCTTTAAAATGCTGGATGAGTCCGCGGAGACAGACGACGGCTATGTGACTTTGGTCAATGTGAAAGAGGAAAATGGGGCTCTCGTGGAGACGCCGGAGCGCACCGGCCGCTGGGCATGGAGACACGAGCATCAGGCGGACCATTCCGTGGATTATGTGGAACTTAAGGGTGATGTGGTTTTCGACGGCGTGGATTTCGGGTATAATGATGATAAGATGGTGCTCCATGATGTGAAGCTTTTCGCTGAGCCGGGGCAGAAGATCGCTTTCGTCGGCTCCACAGGAGCGGGCAAGACGACCATCACGAACCTGATCAACCGTTTTTACGACATTCAGGACGGGAAGATCCGTTACGACGGCATCAATGTGAATAAGATAAAGAAAGCGGATCTGCGCCGTTCGCTGGGTATCGTGCTGCAGGACACTCACCTCTTTACGGGGACTGTTATGGAAAACATCCGCTATGGAAAGCTGGACGCCACAGATGAGGAGGTGCGGGCAGCGGCGAAACTGGCAAACGCGGACAGCTTTATCAGGAGACTGCCGGAAGGCTATGACACTGTGCTCTCAGGGGACGGCGCCAACTTAAGCCAGGGTCAGAGACAGCTTCTGGCGATTGCGCGGGCGGCTGTGGCCGATCCGCCGGTATTGATTCTGGATGAGGCGACAAGTTCCATTGACACCCGGACCGAGCGCATTGTACAGGACGGAATGGATAAACTGATGAAGGGCAGAACGACCTTTGTGATTGCCCACAGGCTCTCCACAGTTAAAAATTCCGATTGCATTATGGTACTGGAGCAGGGGCGTATCATTGAGCGGGGCACCCACAATCAGTTGATCGAGGAACGTGGGAAATACTACATTTTGTATACTGGAAATGCAATTACTGCTTAAATTCAATTTAATTTGTAGTATAAAGTTGACATTTGTTGCAAAAGATTATATATTAAGATTGACTACAGGCTCTAGTCCTGTGGTCGGAAAGATATGAGAAGAAAATTTATGAAAAGAGTTTACGACATATCCGATGCGGAAATGGAGGTTATGGAAAAGCTTTGGGAGCAGAAAGGAGGCATTAAGCAGGCTGAGCTGCTCGCCCTGTTTGAGGCGGATGGGAAAAAGTGGAAGAGACAGACTCTGAACACCTTTCTGTCTCGACTGGAGAATAAGGGACTGGTAAATCGGGAAAACAGAATAGTGAGAGTCGTGTATAGCCGGGAGGAATACAACGGCATGCAGATGAAAACAGTGATTGACCACATGTATGGAGGAAGATTGAGCAATTTTGTCGCGTCGTTTGTGAAGGAACACTCGATCACAGACAGCGATGCGAAAGACTTAATTGACTTTCTTGAAAATAATTAGGGGAAAGAGTTATGGAATATCTATTGGTCATGTCTCTTTCGGGAAGTACGATGACTGGTATTTATCTGTTGCTGCGGTACCTGCTTAAGGATAAGATATGTGCAAGACTATACGATCTGCTCGCCAGAGCGGCGATTCTGTATTATCTCGTTCCATTACCTTACTTGAAGAAATATTATGTGGCAGCGATCCGGCTTTTCCTGCCGGAAAGTTCCTTAGGGATTTCGCGGGTACCGCTGACATGGAGAAACCATATCGTACACGCAGAAGGGAAAATGCATGTGAACATCTTCGCCGTCATGCAGACAACGGCAGCCATTGTGTGGCTGACCGGCATCTGTCTGCTGATGGCAAGGCAGGCGGCGGAGTATGTGATACTAGTACGTATTGCCGCCAGATATGCGGACCGGGCAATGACCCCGGAACAGAAAGCCTTTATTGGCGGACTGAAGAAACAGTATGGAATCAGACGCCGGGTATTTGTGTACGAAGCGGCAGCAGGGGAGCATACCATAACCTTTGGATTCATACATCCCGTGATTGTCTGTAGCAGAGAAGTGACAAGCCGGGAGGCGGAGCTGCTTGTGAGGCATGAGCTGGTACATATCAGACGTATGGATGCGTTCTGGAAAATGCTTATGCAGTTGGCGGCGATGCTGCATTGGTGTAATCCGATGGTATGGATATTGCGTCGGGATTTCGAACAGGTCTGTGAGTGCTCCTGTGACGAGATCGTGATGCAGGAAAAGTCAATGGAGGAGGTGAAAGCGTATCTGCGCCTGATGATCGAGGAGGCGCGGGAGAAGAAAACAGAGAAAGTCTCCCTGCGGTGGAAATCCGGCTTTGGAGACAACGCACAAAAGATAAAGGAAAGGATGGAAAATCTAATGAGAAGGAAAAAGTGGAATCGTGCTGCGGCTGTAATGCTGGTAGCGGCACTGACGTTTGCAAACTCCATGACGGTGTTTGCGTATAGAGATACGTTTCACAGAGAATTGACTGAGGAGGCTTCACAAAAAGATATAGGAGAAGCAGAGCAAAGCGATACATTCTTATTTGTTCCAGAGGAAACGGAAGAGGTAATAGTACAGGAGTTTAATGTATCAGAAGTCCTGAAAGATGAACAGAACATTCTGTTTGATAGACAGTTTGTGGATGAGGCTGGCAATATTTATCCAATTATGGAGGATGATGGAATTGAGCCGTACTGTGACCATACCTTTGTTTCTGGAACGGGGTATGACCATATCAAAACATCGGGCGGCGGCTGTATTATGAAAGAATTTAAGGCGCAGAGATGTAGCAAATGCGGTTATGTGATACAAGGTGCAGAAATTAGCAGGACAATATATGTGACATGCCCTCACTGACAGGGATAAACACATCAAAACTTGTAAACAGGCATTCCCGGGTTCCCCGGGAGCATCAGACATATATTAAGGTAATGACGCAGGAATGACTGAGGACTTCTTCTCTGTCGCGAGGTTTTCTTCTGCGAGCATTATAGCACTGTGTACAGTGTAAAAGGGGATTAGATACAGGCGGCTATGCAGATAGCCGCCTGATCTGCGTCTTTGGGGCTTGCACATTTTTGCAGGCCTGTTATAATACTCTATAGAATAGTAAGTTGATGGGAATTATATGAAAGATAACGTTTCCAATTATAATAACAAATATAAAAAGAGTATAGGAGAATAAAGACATGGATGGGAGAATTTATTTAGATCATGCGGCCACTACGAGGGTGGCTGAGGAGGTACTGCAGGAGATACTGCCCTATTTCCGGGAAACCTACGCGAATCCTTCCGCTATCTACAGTTTTGCGGGGGAGGCGAAGAAGGCGGTGGGAATTGCCAGAGAGCGGGCGGCGGCGCTCGTCGGCGCGAAACCGAACGAGATTTATTTTACGGCGGGCGGCAGCGAGTCCGACAACTGGGCGGTCCGCGCCGCGGCGGAAGGGCTTTCTGATAAGGGCAGACATATTATCACAAGCAAAATCGAGCACCACGCTGTGCTGCATACCTGTGCGTACTTGGAAAAGCATGGGTATGAGGTGACTTATCTGGATGTGGACGGGGAGGGGATGGTTTCGCCGGAGGCGCTGGAAAAGGCCATCCGCCCGGATACCATACTGATTTCCGTGATGGCGGCAAACAATGAGATCGGCACCGTGGAGCCGCTTGCCCGGATTGGTGAGATCGCCCGTGGGAAGGGTATCCTTTTTCACACGGATGCGGTACAGGCCTACGGCCATATTCCACTAAATGTGGAAGAGATGCACATTGACCTGCTTTCCGCAAGCGGGCATAAGCTGTACGGCCCGAAGGGAGTGGGGATTCTCTATATCCGGGAAAATGTGCGGCTTCGCCCGCTCATCCACGGCGGCGCGCAGGAGAGGGGGCGGCGTGCGGGCACCTTAAATGTGCCGGGAATCGTGGGTTTCGGGAAGGCGGCGGCTCTGGCGGGAGAGACCATGCAGGAAAGGGCGGCAAAGGAAACGGCCCTGCGGGATTATCTCATCGACCGGGTGCTTGCGGAGATTCCCTATACCAGGCTGAACGGCCCGAGACAGGACAGGCTTCCTGGCAATGCCCATTTCTGCTTTCAGTTTATAGAAGGAGAGTCCCTGCTTATTTTGCTGGACCAGCGGGGTATCTGCGGTTCCAGCGGGTCGGCATGTACCTCGGGGGCGCTGGACCCGTCCCATGTGCTTCTCGCCATCGGCTTACCCCATGAGATCGCCCACGGGTCGCTTCGGCTGACTCTCTCGGCGGAAAATACGAGGGAGGAACTGGACAGAGCCGTGGAGGCGCTTAAGGAGATCGTCGGGCGGCTGCGGGACATGTCGCCGCTGTATGAAGATTTTGCGAAGCGGAATTGAGCCGCACTGCGGCACAGATGTAAGATGGAAAAATGGCAGACAGAGGAAAGGCAGAGTGAGAAAAATGTACAGCGAAAAAGTGATGGATCATTTTAACAATCCCCGGAATATGGGGGAAATAGAGAATCCCAGCGGCGTAGGCACAGTCGGCAACGCCAAATGCGGCGACATTATGCGTATGTATCTGGACGTGGATGGGGCGGGCGTCATACGGGATGTGAAGTTCAAGACATTCGGCTGCGGAGCCGCTGTGGCGACCAGCAGTATGGCGACCGAGCTGGTGAAGGGAAAGACTGTGGAAGAGGCTTTAAAGGTGACGAACAAGGCGGTGATGGAGGCGCTGGACGGCCTGCCGCCCGTGAAGGTACACTGCTCCCTTCTGGCCGAGGAGGCGATCCATGCGGCGCTCTGGGACTACGCGAAGAGGCAGGGGATTGTGATCGAAGGGTTGAAGGAGCCTGTGGCGGACATAGATGAGATAGCGGAAGGATAGTCTCGGCTGGAGCTGTTTTGAAAAGGGGAAAGTATGGTGGAAGAGGACGGTCTGTGAGATGGATTTCCCACAGACCGTAAAAGGGCATGAGCAGCGGGGCTCTATTTTTTGCCGGTGGTTCTCTCCGCCTCCCGCACCGTCGTGACCTTCCGCACGCCGGGCAGCCGGCTGATGCGGTCGCGCACAGCCTGCGTGTCGGCATTCATGCGGACACTCACCTCATAGTTGAAAGAGTCCGCCAGCGGATTTTCGCTGAAAGCTTCGGTCAATTCCGTCATCTCCTCGCCGTTTTCGTCAGTAAAATAGGTGGCTTTAAACTCTTCCCACGCCGCGTCTCCGCTGACATACCGCAGGGAGACAGACTGGCAGTCAGAGATCTCGCATATCCCGGAAATCTCCTGACCGATACGGTTAATATCTTCCTGGGACAGATCGGCATTCATAAAGACTGCAAGCTGTTTCTCCTGATAGATATTGTAGGCAAGAGAGGTGGAGCCGATTGCAAAGATACAAAACAGCGCGGCGGCGGCAGCGGAGAGCCCGCGGCATCGGCCGGAACGGATGCGGCGGTCAAAACAGCCGGTGCTGCCGGCGAAGCGGGCACGCGGCGAGAAGCAGCGACAGCCCTCGTGGCGGCTCCCGCGAGCCGTAACCGTTTCCTGCAAGGCATCCGCCATCTCGGACGGCATGGTCAGGGATTCTCTTATCTTAATCATATTCTTTTCATTCATAGCGTGACCTCCTTGTATCTAATGAATTTTGATGATATTTGCGCAATTCCAATAACCATAAAAGAGTTTCGCACCTGTTTTATTCTTCCATCTCCAGCCTCAGCGCCTCCCTTGCCCTCTGCAGCCGTTTCTTGACGGCGCTTTCGGACAGCCCGAGTATTTCCCCAGTCTCCTTGACGGAATATCCCTCAAAATAGTGTAGGATAAGCACAGTCTTCCATTTGGAGGGCAGGGCGTACACTTCCAGTAAATGCGTAGTTTCCTGCGCGGGAAGACACTCTCTGAGCGGCTCTAAATCGAGGAAGGCGTGCCGCCTGCGAAAGCGGAGGCAATCCTTACAACAGTTGGATGTAACCCGTAAAAGCCACGCCTTTTCGTGGTCCGAAGAGACAAACGCGGGCGCTTTTTCCAGATAGCGCAGCAGTGTCTCCTGCAGGGCGTCCTGTACATCATGGGGATTGCCCAGAAGCAGATAGGCGGTGCGGTAGAGCATGTCGCCGTAGTCCCTTAGGACATGACTGATTTCAGACTCGCTTTTTCTGTTCACAGCGGATTCCCCCTTTCGTTATTGATCATGAGAATGATCGGTATGATCCACGATATAAAGGTGAATCATACCAGAAAAAACATGACAGCCAAAATTCAGCTGCAGCCTGGCTTCTAGGAGAGCTCTCACCCTATATACGTCGGCAGTGCCGTAAAGGTGACAACGATATCTCCACACAACAAATTTTCTATTGTAGGGTGGCCTCCCAGGATATATGATATAATAGACGCAAAAGAAATCAAGGTGAGGGGGAATCAAATGTTTTCTTACATTATCAGCAGTATAAAGAGAAGAAAGGCGGCAAATCTGGTCACTGTCGGGATCAGCGTTATGCTGGTGCTCCTTTTGAACCTGTATTTTGGGAGCATCCGCAGTTATCAGGACCAGCTTTTGGATCTTTCGGAGAATGTGCCGATTTTCTGCCAGATTACCAATCTGAACGGCACGATGGGGAATGAGATTTTTATCTCGGAGGAGATCGTGGAGGCGCTGGAACAGTCCGCCTATGTGAAGGACCTGTCTTATATGACGGTCGTGCTGGCGGGCGAGGGAGACTTTAAGGATGTCGAATATTCCAAATATCTGAATCTGCATACAGTCGGCGCGAACAGTGTCGCGGCGATTGGGGAAGTGTCCTACGATATGTTCAGTATGGACGCGCAGAGTCTGGACGAGCTGCTTTCATCTGACAGGATGGAGTGTATCGTAAACGAGAATGTGCTGAAAAAGCGCGGCTGGCAGATCGGGGACAGGATCACCCTGAAATGTTATTATTACGATCCGGCAAGCGAAGTCCACAAAATAGAAATTCACCCCATGGGCGGAACGGTGGAGCTTACCGTTGCGGGGACCATGGAAGAAATGGCGGGGAAGACCAATGCCGTTCGGACGGATATCGTCATTCCGGGCAAGGCGTCCAGGAATCTCTTCTCGCAGTTTGGCCTGAAATTTTTCGCGGATACGGTCACCTTCCATGTGAAGGATCCCATGGATCTGAACAGTTTCAAGGAAAAGATGCAGGAGATCGGGCTGATGGAGACCGTGCCGGAGGCGGGGCTGTCTTACAGCGGGTACGCGCTGGTGGTCCGTGACGCCGACTTTATCGCCAGCGCTACGCATCTGCGGCATTCCATAGAACTGTTGCAGTCGTTCCGGCCGGTGGTGTGCATACTGGTGCTGCTGATCGGCTATGTGGTCAGCTATCTTGCGGGCAACAGCAGGCGGGAGGAATTTTCCCTGATGCGGCTGCAGGGGGTAAAGAAGTTTCCGGCGGCGTTTCTGTTTCTGACAGAGCAGTTGATTCTGGTTCTGGCCGGGAACGTTGTGGGAGATGTGCTGGTGGCGCCGGCTGCGGCATCGGTATCGGGCATACTTGCCGTAAACGGCGTGCTGCTTACCGCCTATCTGATCGGCGCGGCGGCGGCTTACGGGCGGATGAGTATGGGAAGCGTGGTGTATCTGCTGTCTGTGCAGCAGTAAAAGAGGGGGAAGAAAATGGGCAAAATAATAGAAGCGGAAAATGTGGGTTATGTGTATCAGTCAAAGTATCAGAAAACAAAGGCGCTGACGGAGGTAAGCTGCTCCTTTGAGCGGGGAAAAGTCTATGCGGTCACGGGAAAGTCCGGCAGCGGGAAGAGTACTTTTCTTTCTCTGCTGGCGGGGCTTGACGTGCCTACGGAGGGAAAACTTTATATCGACGGGAAGGAGATCCGGGAGATGGACAGGGACGCTTACCGAATGAACAGCGCCTCCGTCATCTATCAGGCGTTTCACTTGTTCCCGCTCCTCACGGTGCTGGAGAACGTGATGTTTCCTATGGAGCTGCAGCATGTCCCGAAGAAGGAGAGGAAGGAGCGTGCGCAGGAGTTCCTTGCAAAAGTGGGACTGCCCGATACGCTCTACGGGAAGATACCGAACATGATCAGCGGCGGCGAGCAGCAGAGGGTGGCGATTGCGCGTGCCATGGCATCCGGGGGACAGATTCTTTTGGCGGACGAGCCCACGGGAAATCTGGACAGCCAGAATGAGGCTGTGATCGTGGAGCTGCTTGTCAAAATGGCGCATGAAGAGAACTACGCGGTAATCGTGGTCACCCACAATGCAAAGGTGGCTGAGGCGGCGGATGTGGTCTATGGGATGCTGGACGGACGCTTGGAGGTGGTGCGCGGATGAGAAACAGTTTGAAACAGATGATGCGCACACCCGTAAGGACGGTGCTTTTTCTCATACTGATGGTGTTTGCGGCGCTTCTGATGACGCTGGGCGCCGGCATCTGGCTGAAAGGGACGCAGACCATGGCGCAGTACGAGGACCGGTTTATGACCATCGGGACGGTGCGGCAGATACAGGATTCCTTTGAGGAGAGATTTGTCTGGAATGCGGAGACAAAGGATTATGACGTGAAAAAAAGTGCGCAGTACAGCGACTACTATACGCCGGAGGACCTGCTCTTTCCCGATGCGCCATACCTTGCAGGGCCGGAGCAGCGGGCGTTTTACATTTCCTATCAGCCGGATTATCTGATGCTGCACGAGAGTCTGAACCCGAATGAGATCGGCTGGGGGTTCTTTATCGCGGAGTTTACGCCCATGGAGGATGCGATGCCGGACGAGTCGGTGCCGATCCAGATCACGAAGGTGATCGGCGGAGATCCCAGACTTGAGGGTGTGGTGGACTATTTCTGCGACCACAATAACCCCACCCCGGAGATGCTTTACAAGGATAAGACCTACGTGGCGATGCTGGGCCATCAGGCTACCTATATACACGGTAAAGTCTATGAGGAGAAGATGCAGTCGAATAGCGAGGTGCATATCGGGCTGGAGATGGTGCCGTTTCCGCTGGAATCTGACCTCCTTCTGCCGGACGGCAGCCTGCCCGAAGATCCGTACCGGGACGGGCAGAGGATTTTTGAAGTGACCGACGGCTTTTATGAGACGGAGGCAGGGCGCAGGATTCTGAATCTGTCGCAGACGGCGGAGGTCTGGCGGGACTGCCAGCCGGTTACGGGCACAAACAGGACAGCCCTCTTGATGCCCTTCTACAATGGGCAGGCTTTTATCACCGAAGGCCGGGATATCAGTGAGGAGGAGTACGAGGGCGGCAGCAAGGTGTGCCTTGCGCCGAAAACCTTTATGGAGAATAACGGGCTGTCCCTCGGCGATGCGGTGAAAGTGCAGCTTTTGCTTACGGACAGGAAGGTGAATGCGGGGTGGAGATTTTCCATAGACGGAGGCATCGGTTTTTACTCCGGGCTGGTGGACACCGACGGCAATCCCCTCGAAGTCTTTGAGACTTCCGAGTATACGGTGGTTGGGATTTATGACGTCACCTTCAGCGGTACGGACAGCATTTTTAATCCGGGGGCGGATGAACTGATCGTGCCCATACAGTCCATCGAGGCGCGGGACGGAACGAATCTGGTGTCATGCGGACCCATGACGGACATCACCACCTCTTTTCAGATTCCAAACGGCGGCATCGACGATTTCCTGAAAAGCTGGGCGGAGTACGGCACGGATAAGCTGGCGTTCACCTTCTATGATAAGGGCTATTCCCAGTTAAAGGCGGGGATCGACAATATGAAAGCCATCTCCCTTGTGCTGCTTGTGGCGGGAATGATTCTGACGGCGCTTCTGCTGTTCTTTTTCAGCCATCTGTTTATCACAAAGCAGGCGGAGAGGACAGCAATCGAGCGTTCCCTTGGTATGGGAAAGGCGGCGTGCCGTTTTTCCATGCTCTCGGGCTTTGCCCTGCTGGTTCTGGTGGGAAGCATTCTGGGCGCTGTGGCAGGCTTTCGGATTTCCGTAGATGTCTCCGCGGCAAATGCCGGGGAAACTTACTACGAGACGACCTACACGGCGGGTCTGACGAATACGGTTGACGAGGTCGTGGTGGAGGAGGCTGCGGCAAGCGCCATGCCCGCGGTGTGCTGCGCGCTGTTTATTGTGGCGGCAGGCGTGGGGATTGCGTGGGTTAAGATGAATAGAAGCCTGAAACGGGAGCCTATGCGGCTGCTGGCGGAACGGGCGGAAGAGTAGGACGGCGAGAGGACATAAAGGACGGATGGGAAAGGACGGAAAATAAAATGGAGATGCAGGATATCATTGCGCTTGTAAAGGAGACGAAAGCTTTTGTAGGCAACAGGGAGAGGGCCGGGCATGTGAAAGTCAAGGGTCTCGCGGACTACGTGACGCAGGTGGACACCGATATCCAGAGCTTTTTAGCCCGCGAGCTGGGGAGGCGCTTTCCAAAGATCCAGTTTCTGGGGGAGGAAGAGGGGCTGCACGAGATGTCCGGGGACACATACTGGATTCTTGATCCCATAGACGGCACCACCAACCTGATTCACGACTACCAGCACAGCGTTGTGTCGCTGGCGCTCTGTGAAAAGGGCGAGATTACGCTGGGGATCGTCTATGATCCTTTCCGGGAGGACGTGTATCATGCCGGGAAAGGGAAGGGCAGCTTCCTAAACGGAACCCCCATTCATGTATCGGACGCCGAAACGTTGAGCGAGACCATTATCACTGTGGGAACCTCGCCATATGACAGGGAATTGGCGGATGAGAATTTTAAGCGCATTCGGCGTGTGTTCGATCACGCGCAGGATATCCGCAGGACGGGCACGGCGGCTCTGGATCTTGCCTATGTGGCGTGTGGGCGCACCGGGGGATTTTTTGAACCGCGCTTAAGCCCGTGGGATTTTGCAGCAGGACAGCTTCTGGTGAAAGAGGCAGGCGGCAGGGTGACGGATTTTGCGGGAAAAGAGCTGGATTTTCTGAAGAGAGGCAGCGTTGCGGCTTCCAACGGGAAGATACATGAGGAGCTGCGGGGACTTTTGTAATAGTTGTGGAAAGCAGAGTGGACTTTGAACGGAAGTATAAAAGGCCTGGGAACTTAAGGGCACAATTTGATAGCGTATGTTATTGATTAAATAAGGAAGGGAAAGTGAGGAGAGCAGGGTTATATGACGAGCAGAGCATGGTGGAAGGAAGCGGTTATTTATCAGGTGTATCCCCGTAGTTTTATGGACAGCAATGGAGATGGGATCGGAGATCTGCAGGGGATCATAAGCAGACTGGACTATTTGAAATATCTGGGGATTGATGTGATCTGGCTTTCGCCGGTCTATCAGTCTCCCAACGATGACAACGGGTACGATATCAGCGATTACTGTGCGATCATGGAGGAATTCGGCACGATGGAGGATTTTGACGCCCTTCTTTCGGCAGCCCATGAACGGGGGATCCGTATCGTCATGGACCTGGTGGTGAACCATACTTCCGATGAGCACCGCTGGTTTATGGAGAGCCGGAAATCCAAGGATAACCCTTATCGGGATTACTATATCTGGCGCGAGGGCAAGGATGCGCAGACGCCGCCCAACAACTGGGGTTCCTGTTTCGGGGGCTCCGCCTGGCAGTATGACGGGGAGACGGGCATGTACTATCTGCACCTTTTTTCAAAAAAGCAGCCGGATTTAAACTGGGATAACAAGAAGGTGCGGGAGGAGATCTTTGAGATGATGCGGTGGTGGTGCGATAAGGGCATCGACGGCTTCCGCATGGACGTGATCAGCATGATTTCCAAGACAGCGGATATGCCGGACGGGGAGGTAAACGGCCTGTACGGTGACTTCGGCCCATACTGCGTTCATGGCCCCAATGTGCACAAGTATCTTCGTGAGATGAATGAGAATGTGCTTTCAAGGTATGACATCATGTCCGTGGGCGAGACCTCCGGGGTGACCACAGAACTGGCGAAGCAGTATGCCGGGGAAGATGCGGGCGAACTGAATATGGTATTCCAGTTTGAGCATGTGGAGAGCGACGGCAAATACGGAAAGTGGACGGATGAAAAAATAGCGCTTGTTACATTAAAGGAAATTCTGTCCCGGTGGCAGACAGAGCTGTACGGCAAGGCTTGGAACAGCCTGTTCTGGGATAATCACGACCAGCCCCGCGCTGTCTCCCGCTTCGGGGATGACCGGCCTGCGTTCCGGGCGGTTTCCGCAAAGATGCTGGCTACCTGTCTGCACATGATGCAGGGGACTCCCTATATCTATCAGGGGGAGGAACTTGGCATGACAAACTATCCCTTTTCGTCTACCGATGAGTTCCGGGATATCGAGAGCATCAACGCTTACAGGGAGTGGTGTACGGAGGGGGAGCTTTCCCATGAAGTGTTCTGGCCCTGCCTGACCTTCAAGAGCCGCGATAACGCCAGAACGCCGATGCAGTGGGACGACAGTGAGAATGCTGGGTTCACAAATGGGAAGCCATGGATTTTGGTCAATCCCAACTATAAGGAGATAAATGCCAAAGCGGAGACTGCAGACCCGGATTCCGTGTTCCATTATTATAAGAGGCTGATTGCACTGAGAAAACAGAATCCCATTATGGTATACGGAAAATATGAGCCGCTTCTGGTGGAGAGTGAGGAGCTTTTTGTCTACACGAGGACGCTGGGGGATGAGAAACTGCTTGTGGTGTGCAGCTTCTGTGACCATGAGACGGATTTTGCCGTGCCGGATGAGTTTCAGGGGACGCCCTGCCTGATCTCAAACGTGGACCGCGGCTATGACGGGAAAGAGATACGGCTGGGCGCTTATGAGGCGTTTGTGCTGCGGAAGGGCTAGCGCACGGCATCATTGATTTACAGCGCTTGGCGACCTGGTCCATGAGATTGGACAGAAGGCGGGTGTGGACCGTGTATGGGAGAAAGGAAGTGAAAGAGACATGGGTTTTATATTTAACCGAAAAAAGAAAGTGTCGAAAGACGGAACAAAGGTGGACGTGATCAGGTACAGCGACGACGATAACCGGGCATGGGAACCTGTAACGGAATCGGGAAAGTATCTGGAAGAACTGACAGAATATATGGATGGTATATTTCCATGTGAAAAGGAGAAGCCTTTTGTGTACCATGAGATTTTGTCAGATATCGTACATATTGATGTGAATATCGTTCCGCCTGATAACGGCAGGGATTACTATGTGCTGTGGACAAGTGGGATGAGTGACCGGCCAATGACGCTTCCTGACGGAGATTATGATAAGAAGGAGTATGAGAGGGCGGAACTTCTGATGTTTTTGCCAAAAGACTGGAAAATTGGAAGAATAGGGGAAACTGGTGAAGAGCTGGGGGATATGTATTACTGGCCCATCAGATGGCTGAAATATCTTGCCAGATTTCCACATGAGTACAAGACATGGCTTGGTACAGGACATACGCTGCCAAACGGGGAGGAATACGCTCCGCTCGGGGAAGGAACGGGGATGGGCGGCTTTTTCTTCCTGCCGGTGATCCCGCTTGGAGAACAGTATCCGGGCGTTGATGCGCTGATCTGTAAAGACGGCGCGCAAATTAACTTTTTGTGGGCAATCCCCATGTACGAGGAGGAGATCGAGTATAAGCTGCAGGAAGGGTTTGAGGCAATGATGGATTTGTTTGCCGAAGTAAACTTCCCCAGAGTACTTGACCCGGAGAGACCGAATTATATCAAAAATAATTAGCATGCACCCTATGATTGTGGAGTGGGTGTTTCGGAAAGTAGAGGAGAAGCGAATATATGATAATACAGATCAGTGCGGGACAGGGACCGTCCGAGTGTCAGCTTGCGGTGGCGAAACTGTTTGAGGCATTACAGAAAGAATACGGTAATTTAGTGGAGATTTCCAAGAGCAGGGGCTGATCATGTAATAGGCCAGTTCACAGCAGTTTTCTAAAGGGCGACAATGGTTGGAGAGGGCAATAACATGGGCGTGCAATTGACGCGCAATGGAAAAGATGGTAAAGTGATTATATAATTTAGTCAAATTATGTAGATTTGTAGAAGAAGCCGGAGAGCAAGAGAAAAGGGCTAAGGAAATATACTTGAGGATGGGAAGAAACATGGGAAATGCAGTCATTTTTAAGATATCATTGCGTTGGGAGACTGGGGGTTTTGCACTGGCAAGTAATTTTCTTTCCAAAATGCAAAAGGCTGAAAGTTTAAGTCTGCAGGAAGTGCAGGGAATTACAACTCTTCGCTACCAGGAGGAAAATTTTGAGCCCAAGGCAATTGCAGAGTATGTTTCGCAGAAAAGAAAAAATTTTAAGCCTATTTTAAGACCCGAGAATTTGACTGTCAGCAAAGAGTATCGGTGTTATTATTGCCTGTGGATTGAAAGCGAATCCATCCGGGATTTGGTGGATCTGCAGTATGACTGTCTGATTAAGAAATTTTTTAAGGAAGAAGATATTATATCTGTGCTTGACGGACCGGTGGATTTGTATTTTAAGGCTTCGCATTATCTGTATGGCATCAGTTGCGGTGATAATGATTTATATGACCGTTTTTTCTATATCCAGCAGAGTAATAACGGGGGACGGACCAGACTGCAAAGGCTCCAGAAAAACAATGTAGGACCGTTTAAGGATTTTATGCCCCTGCATTATTTTTCGCAGACACAGGGAGCGTTTCAGGAAGAGTTATGGCATGTCATTTCCAAACAGGATATACAGAAGACGCTGACAGGGGAAAACAAAGAGCTCCGGGTCCCGCCGCTTTTGAAGACGGGGCTGGATATTTTATGTAATACGGTTGGCAACATAACGGAGGAGAGCGCGGAAAAGATAGCTGATATGTTCTGTCAGGGAGATGTCTTTACGTTTCTTCTCTTTGTGTATTCCTTTATGAATAAGAATTTCTGGAAGAATAATGAGATAGAGAACATTCAGAAGCATTATGACAGACTCAAGGAATGCGCTGCCGGATGTGAGCAGCTGATGGAGAACGTTGTTCACCATTCTACGGCGCATGCCGGATGTATCTCCATTCGGATACATGAGTCTCATTCGCCCTATCTCAGGGAGCGGTATTGTCTGGAACGGACGGAGGGCAGATTTGTAGAGGTTCTGATCACGGATTATGCTGGCATCAATACGGATGGAAACCTTGCGGATAATTTTTGCAGGAAGCAGGGGACAGATGTGCTCGGAGAGGCTCATCCTGTCGATTTTTTGCTGTCTGAATCGGAGACCGGGCAGGATAGTGCGGGAAGAAAATCTCTGATTACATATTTGTACCAGCCGGAAAATATCGGTAAACATATCGGGCTGAAAATATTTAGGCAAATCGTAGAGGATAATAAGGGAATATTCGGTTTTTACAGCCATCGAACGCATACGCCAGGACAGGGAGAAAACTATCAGTTTTCAGAGTATAGTGAGGAATTGTGTATGCCGGGTACGGGTTATACAGTTCTTTTCCCGCTAAAACTGAATAGACTGAAAAAGGAGGAAATTCGCCGGGCAGAAATCAGTATTGATTACAATCTCAAGTTGGCAGACAGAGCGGAAGCGTTTATCAATGGATATGCCTGTTCTGAAATCGCGCTTTCCAAAGAGGGGATGCGTTATGACAGTCAGATAAATAAAGAAAAAAACATTGCGGAAATAGCAGAAAGGTTATCTCTTGGCAGATATGCAGCCGACAATAAGCAAAAAATTATTTATATATCAGGGGGCGCATGGAGCGACAGGGAGGCAGAATATTTATGTAAGGCGGCGCTGATTGCGCCCAATGAGGAGGACATCCCGGACCTTGTATTTTATGGCTGTACGAAAGGTTTTTTGCATGAATTTCAGAGAACTATGGCAGTCTATTTTAGCATACCTGAGTTTGCTGGGGTTTATAGGAACCGTGAATTTACAATAGCAATATTTACGGGGGAACCGGTGGAATGCTGTTTTATCATTCCGGGACATTATCATAAAACGATCTTAGCAAATCAAACGAACTGCTATTTGGGCAGTGAGTATGAAAGCCGAAACTGGATTGCACCTTATCGTGAATTGTATTGCGATGAAAAGGAAAAAAGTGGCAGCGTTCCGCCGTATGATATTTTGTATCAAGTAAACAGCGACACGGGTAGACAGACGATTTTTGAACTTTATACCAAGCAGATTCTTGAAACAAATATTCAGGGCGAAGGATTTGGATGCAAAATTGAAAATACACATATGCGTTTAGGGTCAACCATCCATATTGGCAGCTTTTACGAAGCGGAGCTTCTGTTTAATAACCGTCTGTTTGTGTCGAGATTTGCGTATTTGCTCGTAAAGGATATCTTGGAGTCGCAGGAATTTATAAATGCGGAGAAAGTGACGCTTTATAGTTATGCGCTCTATTCGGAAACTTTGATTGTAGAAGTGATGGATATATTAAAAGAACTGCGCCCGGAGAAAAACATAGACTATGCCATTTTTGAACGGGAGGCGGACCACAGAGATTTTTCACATATTGATAGAATCCGTTATAGCAATTATGCCGAGATAGAGGAAGACAGGGAAGCGTATTTCCAGAACAGAAAAATAATCTGTATCGTACCGATTAATTCCACTTTGAAAACGCATGAAAAAATGCTGAATCAGTTTGAGGATAGCAACGGACAGGCATGCGCCGAAAATATTATATTGAATTATGCGATGATTCTGATAGGTTCGCAGGAGAGGAATGATTACTGGCAGATTAATGAAAGCGAGAAGACGTTTGAATCAATCGAACTGAATATCAAACCGATTCCCAAATATTTTATAGCCAATAAAGTGGAGTATTACGAGGCAAATCGCTGTAAGCTGTGCTTCCCGGGGCAACTGCTGGAGGAGAGACCGCTGGTTGAGGTAAATGCCGCATCGACGATTCCGAATCAGGCGATTGGACTTTTTGGTTCTGAAAACAGTAAGACGCTCTCTTATGAACAAATAAGGGATGAGGAAACTAGACTTTCTACACTGAAGGATTGTCTTATTTACGCACACACGCAGAGAGGAGAGAATCATTTCCTATATTACTTTAAAACAGATGAACTGTTTTTGAAACATAAAAATGAAATTATAGAATGGCTGACGGATATATCTCGGGAGATGTCTGTTGATATGAATGAATATCACATATTGTTTTGTCCATCCCATTTCAGCAATGCGGGGTTTATGGAATATATAAATCGAATTGTGTTTCACGAGGCGGCAATGGTGATCCGGGTGGATGTCGATAAGGAGTACCGGGGCAATATATGTACAAAGTATTCCAACCTTGCCCTGCTTATCCGGCTTTTGGATGAGGATAAAGGCGGAGCGGTAAAATTATACTATGTGGACGACAGCATTATAACCGGGCGCACCTTCTTTCGGGCGAAAAGTCTTGTGTCCAGCATTATAAATTTATATAGAAGAAAAGGGAAAAATACAGATATCCGTATCTTTGAGAAGATATTTGTACTATTGGATCGCAATTCAGATCAAAGTCGATTACAGTATATTGGATGCCAAGACAGTCAGTGCGATGATACAGAACTGTTGACAAATCGCTTTTTTGCGTTTCGAACCATAAAGATTTCTTCCATGAGGAATCACGGGGATTCCTGCACCTTGTGTCAATTACAGCGGGAATCGGATATTTTACGCCGTTCTTCTGCAACAAAACAGATGGCGGAATATTGGGAGAAAGAAAGTGAGAAGTTTGACGTCAAACCGCTTCGGGGCATAAGGGAGAAAGGCAGTGAAGCTTCAACGGATGACATGGGGGAGAAACCGTTTCGCCGCATGTTCTGCTGCCATATGGCAACCGTTGCATTATCCGCCCAAAAGCATGGCAATAAAAAAGATATTGCAGAAAAATGCCTATTGGAACTGCTGGTTACTGATTATAACGGAAGAAAACAGGAACAGGGACAGGACGCCGCATTTGAATATTTCCTGTCATATTTGAAGATTTTATCCAGACCTTTTTTGGTTTTTGACAAAACCGTAAAAGAGGTTGTTTTTGACGTACTGCTAATTTTGGCAGAGCACCTTTTGAAGGAAAGAACGGGCGGGTGTCGCAATATATGGGATGGAACAAGCAAAGAATACCTGAATCAAAACGAAAAGGAGATGCAGGATGTCCTAGATATTGTGACAAATGATTTTACAAAAGTGCAGCGCTTGAATCTGATGAAGGTATTGATGAAGCAGCTTACGGAAATGAAGGGAAATTATTTTATCAGATGGCAAAACATAGCAGCTATGACGCGGTTTGCATCTGGGTATACAGAAAGTGAACAGGAATCTCTGTATGAAAGGTTTCTGCAGCAGACCAAAAAACTGCTGGGTGTCAGTTCTGATACGAGTAAGAGCGCGTGGTTTGGCAATGAAGTCCATGGGAAAGAGATGAAGCTTGGTTTGCCGGAACATATTTTGGGTAGACTCTTAATAGAAAATACACGCGCATATGATGACGGTCTTAATAAATTATGTAAGGGCAAAGATAAAGGCAGGGAGGTCCTGGAAGATGAACTGCTAAAGCCACAATATAGGGATTTTTGTTCGATACTGTCGGATGCCGGTTTATATGACCGGGTAAATAGGTGTGTTCCAGAAGCTAGGGTGGATGAATTATGGGCAGGAGTTGAACTTCTGGCGCTTTGTAAAAACAGCGCGGAGCTGAAAGGGCATGAACTGCAGGATCGAAAAATAGAGGAAATATGCCACGAGATTGTAGGCCTGATGAAAAAGGTTCTATGTGCCAGGGAGGTTAAGCTGTTGTTGGAGTGCCCCATGGAGTGTGACAAATGGGAGGACAGCATTCGGATTAAACTTAATGAATTGGCACAGGAGGCAGAAGGAAGTCAAAAAGACAAAGAAGAGTGGACGTTGCCCAAAATTGAGCTGCAAAACCGCTAGGAGTATCTTGTGATTGCGAAAAGCGAAAATGTGAGCGGTGCCAACGACTTGTTCATAGAAGGGGCAGAAGTTCAAGTTGCAGAGAGATTGGGAGACTATCAGCGACATATGAATGAGACGCAGCATATTGCGGGTGTCTATGTCGATAAGGAACATGGCTGTTTCATTTGGGAAATTGGCAATACAAAATCTGGTCATGTAAATCAAAGAAGATTGTTAGTATATGCGGAGCTCGAAAAAGCTATTTTTCCTGAATTATGGTATAAAATCCGAAATCTGCTGTGTTTGGGCAATGCGTTGAATACTTCTGTCTTTCATGAAGAGGTCATTGATTACCTGTTTGAATTGATGCTGGCGGATGAAAGAGGAATGCTGTACGGATTGGACAGGGCACTTACTCATACGAAAAGTGATGTGCGTAACGTGCAATACTATTCAGTCGCATTAGGAGAGAATGATAATATTGGCGAGCATCAATCGTTTGTTTTGACACTGCTCACGGACCTACAGGTAAGTAAGATATATCGGGAGAGCATGAAGGAAGAATTTTATCGTTTGAACGTAGAATTACGGAAGTGTCCGTGCCGAAAAATCTTTTTTATCTGGCAGCCGGAAAGAGCGTTTGCTGTAGTGGATCCGTTGAATATGAGCAGGTTTGTGTATGTATATCCGAAAACTCCTGAGGCAGAACAATGCCGGGAAGGAGAATCAAGCTTAAAAGAGGAGGATACCTTCCTTTCCTATGCGGTTGCGAACGGCGCAAATAATGTCTGCCTGTTATTGCTGGCTTTAATTATGAATGCGGCAGGTGTTCACAGGGGGTTCAGGGAAAAAGACGAACAACATGCCGGCGCGGATAAGATCACTGTTTATTTAACAAAGACGGAGGATGGAAATCTCCGAATCTCGAACAGATGTGGAGACGAGATCAATGAAGTTGATGAGATCAATACCGGGTTAAAGTATCCGCCCAAGAAAAATGGGGGTATATCGCTCTGGAGTATGTCCAGATATGTGAAGAGTATCATTTCAACGCTTTTGGCAAACAAGGTCAGCAGTGCAAGAAAGGAATTCCTCGATCTTTGTAAGAAGGAGAAAGGTTGCGAAAAATCAGAACAAATGTTCAGGAATCTGAAAGCATTGGTTGAAAAATTTCAGGGTGAGGAGTATGCTGTAAGAGTAGGAACTCTTGATGGGGAGGACGGGCAGTATTTTTATATGGATATTCCTATCTTAGCCGAAAAATATGTGGAGCTAAACGATTGTTTGAGAAAGGGGGAGGAAGTATGAAAATCATTATAGTGGATGACAGACCGTATTTTATGTGGGAAACAATTGAACGTCTGAAAGAAATGGGTGTTGATGAAATTGTTGTGCTGTATTATCATGGTATCTTCACATATTTTCCTGATAAGGACAGTGAGATTGCACAAAAATGTGAAGAGCTGGGTGTGAAGCTTTTTCATATAGATCAGGATACGGAATTAATGGAACACCTGGATGGCTATTGTGCAGAGGCAGATACCCTTATTTTTATGGATTTCGGTTTAGGTGACACAGATATATTTGAAGATAGAATTGATGTCGTTTACGCAAAGACAAAAATGCAGTCTGGAGGGTTTCCTATATGGTTTTATACCGGTATGGGCGAACAGGTTATTGACAGGTTAAACAGGGCATTTGATAATCACACGATTCCGGTAGGGGAGTTTATACCACAAAGCGAAATAATGGAACTTGATTATGATTATATTCGCAGTCGGGTTCTGCATATTTAAGAATGACATCAGGGGTAAATAGAGTGGACTTATATTATTATACAAATGTGGAGACCATGCGCTGTATTCTTCAGAATGCCAATATTTATGCGACGAATCTCAGATATATGAACGATGCGGAAGAGTATGCAAACGGAGTGAGTGAATTACGCGAGATATTTAATGAGAACCAGAGGCAAGTGCTCATTACAGAAGCAATGCTTCAGGGGGTGCTTGACAATGAAGTGACAAGCTATTCTATTTCTTTTTCGGAAGCGGGTGATCTGTTAAGCCAGTGGTCCATGTATGCAGGAGAATCCGGCGTAAGCCTGCGCATGCGTTTTACGGGAAAGGAAAAATACAGCGTATATCTTGATAACGGAAAAACAGGAGCAGAAGAACGGCAAGAACGATCGGAGTTGAAAGAAAAGCTGCAAGTCAAAAAGGTATATTATTGTACAAAATCGGCAATGGAAGAGGCGAAATACAGGGTGGTAGCAGACGAAATTTGGAATGCAGCGACAAAGGAAACAGAGAGCAAATTGGCGGATGGGAGAAATGCGGGGCAGACAGATATTGCTGATGAATATCCGGCATTGTGGAAACGGATGGCGCCTTTTGTAAAACGAGTCGAATTCAAAGCGGAAGCGGAACAGAGGCTCGTGTTTAATACTGCGGAGTTGAAACAAGCGGTTCGGATTGATTATCGTAACAGCAGGAATGTCTTAAAGCCGTATCTGGATATAGAATGCAAGAACGGATGGCCGATTTGTGAAATTATGGTTGGACCGGGATTTAATCAGGATGTTGTTTTTCAAAGTATTTTGCATTTTTTGAACCATGCTAGACTGAAAGCCCCTGTACTTAACGGCAGACAGTATCGCCGCCAGTGTGAGGATTATTTTAAACTTTGCGGGGAGCTGCCGGAGGATCTTCGGGATATATGGAAAGCATTTGTACCACGTTTTAATCAAAAGGGAGTCGATTATTATCGCCTTTTTTTGGCACTTCGAAATGATATGCTCAAAGATACGGCTGTTGATAAAAACGTCAAGGAGCAGCTTCGCAGGAGAGAACTTACGAAAACAGGGATTATATTGAGCCGGTCCAGAATACCGTACATATTTTGAGCTTCGTTGGACGGTAGCTGCCGTCTACTAATTTGCAGGCTCCTTTTTGCGCTTGCTGAAGCGTTTCACAAAAAAACAGGCTTCGTCAGATGAGGAAGCCTGTTTAGCGGAGAGAGATTCGAACCCTCGTGCCCCAGAGGGCTAACACATTTCGAGTGCACCCCGTTATGACCATGTCGATACGTCTCTATACGAATTAAATCATAAGTTGAAATGAAAGCATTTTCTACTGTTTTTCCGAAAAACTTCTCAAAAAACTTTTCCCACCCAATTTTTTGTGTCCCGATTAACGTATATGTCACTGGATGAAAAAAGTGTACGCTCTATATGGCACTGGAGCGCTTTTTAATAAATTTATTAGCACTCACCTCTTGACAGTGCTAACAAAAAGTTGTATTGTGATAGTGTAAATAGAACAGATTGAAACAATGCATCTGCGATGGCAGGGAGGTGTATGTTATGAATTTAACGAAATTTACGCAGAAATCCATTCAGGCGGTAGAAGGGTGTGAAAAACTTGCCTATGAGTACGGCAATCAGGAAATTGAAGAAGAACACCTGTTATACAGCCTGCTTACCATTGATGACAGCCTGATTCTCAAGCTGGTTGAGAAGATGGAGATACAGAAGGAATACTTTACGAACCGTGTGGAGCAAGGGCTTTCCAAGCGTACGAAGGTGCAGGGTGGGCAGATTTTTATCGGACAGGACCTAAATAAGGTACTGATCGGCGCGGAGGACGAGGCGAAGGCGCTGGGTGATGAGTATGTGTCGGTAGAGCACCTTTTCCTTGCCATGTTAAAACACCCGAATAAGGAGATCAAGGAGATTTTCCGGGAGTTCGGCATCACGAGGGAGCGGTTTTTGCAGGCGCTTTCCACAGTGCGGGGCAACCAGCGCGTGACTTCGGACAATCCGGAAGCGACTTACGACACCTTGGAGAAATACGGGCAGGATCTGGTTGAGAAGGCGAGAGACCAGAAGCTTGACCCTGTGATTGGCAGGGACACGGAGATTCGCAATGTGATACGGATTCTGTCAAGAAAGACGAAGAATAATCCTGTGCTGATCGGTGAGCCAGGCGTGGGCAAGACGGCGGTGGCAGAAGGGCTGGCGCAGCGGATTGTCAGGGGAGACGTGCCGGAGGGGCTTAAAGATAAGAAGATTTTCTCGTTGGACATGGGAGCGCTTGTTGCGGGCGCGAAATACCGGGGTGAGTTTGAGGAGCGTCTGAAGGCGGTTCTGGACGACGTGAAGAACAGCGACGGGCAGATCATTCTCTTTATCGACGAGCTGCACACCATCGTGGGTGCGGGGAAGACCGACGGTGCCATGGATGCGGGCAACATGTTAAAGCCCATGCTGGCAAGGGGCGAACTGCACTGTATCGGCGCGACGACGCTGGATGAGTACCGCCAGTATATCGAAAAAGACGCGGCGCTGGAGCGGCGTTTCCAGCCGGTTATGGTGGAGGAACCGACGGTGGAGGACACCATTTCCATTCTCCGCGGGCTGAAAGAGCGCTATGAGGTTTACCACGGCGTGAAGATTATGGACAATGCGCTGGTAAGCGCGGCTGTACTGTCAAACCGCTATATTTCCGACCGTTTTCTGCCGGACAAAGCGATTGACCTTGTGGATGAGGCGTGTGCGCTGATCAAGACAGAGCTGGATTCCATGCCGACGGAGCTGGATGAGCTGCGCCGCAGGGTGATGCAGCTTGAGATTGAGGAGACGGCGCTTAAGAAAGAAGATGACAATTTGAGCCGCGAGCGGCTTTCCAATCTGCAGAAAGAATTGGCGGAGATGAAGGAGGAGCTGCAAAACAGGATGGCGCAGTGGGAGAACGAGAAGGCGTCCGTTGAGAAGCTTTCGAGGATCCGCGAGGAGATTGACGAGGTAAACAATCAGATTCAGATTGCCCAGAGGGACGGTGACTATGAGAAGGCGGCGGAATTGAGTTACGGCAGGATGCCCGCTTTAAAGCAGCAACTGGAGATTGAAGAGGACAAGGTCAGTGCGGAAGAACTTTCTCTGGTACACCAGAGCGTGTCGGACGAGGAGATTGCGAAGATCATTTCACGCTGGACGGGGATTCCTGTGTCAAAGCTGACGGAGAGTGAACGCAACAAAACGCTGCATCTGGACGAGGAACTGCACAAGCGGGTGATCGGACAGGATGAGGGCGTAACAAAAGTAACAGATGCTATTATTCGTTCCAAGGCGGGGATCAAAGACCCGACAAAGCCCATCGGCTCTTTCCTGTTCCTTGGTCCTACAGGCGTAGGAAAGACGGAACTTGCAAAAGCGCTGGCGGCTTCGCTCTTTGACGATGAGACGAACATGGTCCGTATCGACATGAGCGAATATATGGAGAAATATTCTGTTTCCAGGCTGATCGGGGCGCCTCCCGGATATGTGGGTTATGAGGAGGGCGGCCAGCTGACGGAGGCAGTGAGGAGAAAGCCTTATTCCGTGGTGCTTTTCGATGAGATTGAAAAAGCCCATCCCGATGTGTTTAATGTACTTTTACAGGTGCTGGATGATGGGCGGATCACGGACTCCCAAGGACGGACGGTGGATTTCAAGAACACGATTCTGATTATGACATCAAACATCGGTGCAGAGTATCTGCTGGACGGCATTGACGCGCAGGGAGCGATCACAGAAGAGGCGGAGAAACTGGTGATGGGCGATCTGAGGAATCATTTCCGGCCGGAGTTTTTGAACAGGCTGGATGAAACGATCCTGTTCAAGCCTCTGACGAAAGAAAACATCGGCGGCATCATCCGCCTGATTGTGGATGATCTCAACAGAAGACTGGCGGACCGTGAACTTTCTATCGAACTCACGCCCGAGGCGGAAGCGTTCGTTGTGGACAACGCCTACGACCCGGTATATGGGGCGAGACCTCTGAAACGGTATATCCAGAAGTATGTGGAGACGCTGTCCGCAAAGCTGATTCTCTCAGATCAGGTGAATGCGAAGGATGTGATTCAGATTGTCGTGGAGGAAGGAGCATTGGCAGCCAGAAGGAAGTAGAGTGAAAGAATAACAGCAAAAGAATAACAGGCGGGATAGATAGGAGACACCTGTTATCATAAAGAGAGAAGAAAGAAGAAGGGCCCGGCGTTGGAAGAGGGATAGAAAAACGCCGGGTCCTTTTTCGTCAAAGGGTTGAATGTCAGATTGGGCCAGAACGGACTGGCAAGTTATTTGTAAGTGTGGTATGGTAGGAGAGAAGGCAGAAAAGGTAAAATTGATCAGAAACGGTTTTTTTTACATTTTTTAGATGTATAGAGTGCTGCTGAGAAACAAAACACCTGTGATTAAAATACGATTTAGCGAAAAATATATGGAATGAGGCTAATACAGAATAAAGAATGTGGATAAGTCGGCGCTTTTTCGAAATGCTAAATCTTGTTTTAGCGCAGGAATGTTATCTTTTTCATAAATCAGTGGAAAAACGGTGGTACGCTGCTTTTCAATGAAGGAAAGAATGTGGGAGGTAAACATGAGATATCCGGAATTTTTACAGGAAAACGGAACGATTGGGTTTGTGGCGCCGTCTTTTGGCTGCGCGACGGAGCCTTACAAAAGCGGATTTCTGAATGCGCTAAAGAGGTGGAAAGAGCAGGAATTTCAATTACAGCCTGGACCAAACTGTTATGTGGAAGAGGGCGTGGGAATCAGCAATACGCCAAAGAAGTGTGGGGAAGAGCTGACAGCGTATTACTGCGATAAAAATAACGACTGTCTTATTTCCTGTGGGGGCGGTGAACTGATGTGTGAGATTTTGGACTATGTGGATTTTGAACGGATCAGACAGGCCGCTCCCAAATGGTATCTTGGCTATTCGGACAACACAAACTTTACTTTCCTGCTGACGACGTTGTGTGATGTGGCGTCTGTGTACGGACCGTGTGCGGCGGCTTTCGGGATGGAGCCGTTACACCCGGCATTAAATGACGCGATGCTGCTTTTGCAGGGAAAGAAGCTTACCATGTATGGTTACGACAAATGGGAGTTGGAATCTTTAAAGGATGAGGAGCATCCCTACGAACCATATAACTTAACGAAAACATCTGTTATTAAATATTATCTGCCGGACGGCAGAACGAATGTGGAGAGTCTGCGGGAAGCGGCGGGAAAGTACGCTGAACCGGGGAAGGCAGGGCTTGCCGCGTTTTCGGCGGACAGAGAATGCGGAGGAGAATCCCCCATGTCTTTGTCAAAGGAGCACGTGGAGACTCCGGGGGATGATAATGCGGAGTTTGGCTTCTCGGGTCGCCTTCTTGGCGGCTGCATGGACTGTTTAGTGAATCTTCTCGGAACGAAATATGATAAGGTAACAGAATTTACAGAAAAATATCAGGAAGACGGTATTATTTGGTTCCTGGAGGCATGTGATCTGAACCTGATGGGCATACGCCGCGCCATGTGGCAGATGGAACATGCGGGATGGTTCAAACACTGCAAGGGGTTCCTGATCGGCAGGCCGAGGCTTGGCATGGGGGTGGAGGAGTTTGGTATTGACAGCTATCAGGCAGTCTGCGAGATGCTCTACCCTTATCATGTGCCGGTGCTCATGGATCTGGATATCGGGCATCTGCCGCCCTCCATGCCGCTGATCTGCGGCAGCATGGCAAATGTGGCCAGCGACGGGAAGACATACCGTGTGGAGATGGAATTGAAATGACGATTTATTCTGAAGGCGGATATAGATTATAGAAGGCTGATGGTAAAATTTATGGAAAGGACAGATAAGAATGATGCCGAAAGACCCTGTGATGTTGCTTAGTTATGTAAACTTGAAACTCCGGGATTTTTATACATCTCTGGACGCGCTCTGCGAAGATCTTGACGCGGACCGTAATGAGATAGTCGAAAAACTGGCGGGAATTGATTATCATTACGATGAGGAGAAAAATCAGTTTGTCTGAGTTAATAAAAATCACGGTTGTTATGAATGATGAAAAACCGCATGGCGAAAATGACGGGACGTCTGACGGGGAAAAAGAGCTGACACAAGAGGCGGCTTTGACCTTGATGCCGGTTTTATTGAAAAACGGGTTGTTGGACGGTAGTTTTTGCGGTGGAAGAGGGGACTGCGGGCGGTGTGTCGTTCAGTTTTTAAAAGGCGTACCGCTGCCTACAGGTCTCGAGAGAAGCCGTCTGGAGCCGGAAGAGCTGCGGCAGGGCTACAGGCTTGCATGTGTGACGAGACCGAAGACGGACTGCACGGTCAGGGTGGTAGGTGCACAGGAGGTAAAAACACCCATTGTCACGGAAGTTACGAAAACCGGAGCGGATATAATAGCCAATACCGAAATGCAGGAAATGGACAGTGGGAAAGAAAACGCTTGTTATATAGCTGCGGTTGATCTGGGAACCACCACGATTGCCATGCAGCTTAAGGATGCGGCGACGGGGACGGTGGCTGATACTTACTGTGAAATGAATCCCCAGCGGAAATACGGTACAGATGTGTTGGCGCGGATACAGGCGTCTGTTGAAGGGCAGGGGGAGGACCTGCGCAGGCTTGTCTGCGGGGTGATTTTGAGGGGACTCAGGCAATTCGCGAAGAATTTGCAAAAAAAGGCGGGAGAGGGAACTTTGTCGGACAGGCTGATCCCTGTGAATGAGAAGGGGAACGCGGGGAAGATTCTTGGCATGTGCATCGCCGGGAATACGGTCATGGAGCATCTGCTGCTCGGAATGGATGTGTCGTCTCTCGGAAAAGCGCCCTTCGTGCCGGTGGAGAAGGGATTGCAGAGCATAACTGCAGCTCATCTTTTCGCGGGAATGGAGGAATGGTCTGAAGAACTGCGTATGGCGGATGGAGGGGCGCTTTTTGACATGCCGGTCTACATTGCGCCCTGTATGAGTGCTTTTGTGGGCGGAGACATCGTGGCGGGGCTGTATGCGCTGGGATTGCTTCCTGACAGGCAGGCGGAGAATGGAGAGCGACAGGCAGCGCTTTTTATTGACCTGGGCACCAACGGCGAAATGGTTATCACAGACGGACAGCGTATGATTGTGACGGCTGCGGCGGCGGGACCGGCTTTTGAGGGAGACGGTACGATGATGGGGACAGATCGGATCGCGCTTACAGCACAGCTTCTGCAAAGTGGGATATTGGATGAGACGGGGCTTTTGAAAGAACCGTATTTTACGCAAGGCGTGCGGATTGAGGACGCGAGGGAAGTCGCTGCGGCAGGCAGACAGGTGAAGAACGGTTGTTATTTTAAACAAGAAGATGTGCGCAGCCTGCAGATGGCAAAGGCGGCGGTCCGTGCGGGCGTTGAGATATTATGGGAAGAGATGGGGCGCCCTGAGATAGAAAAAGTTTTTCTTGCCGGAGGCTTCGGCTATTATTTGGATGTGGAGGCGGCGGTCGTCGTCGGTCTTTTGCCCTCCCATATGCGGGGCAGGGTGCGGGCTGCCGGGAATACGTCGCTTGCGGGGGCGTATGAAATGGGGCGGGAGTTGTGCGGGAAGCGGCTGGACGCAGCCTCACTGGAAGAGAGAACTCATCTGGCGGAAAGCATAAATCTGGCGGATACGGAGCGGTTTGAGGGGCTTTATCTGAAATATATGAATCTGGGCGAGAATTAGGGAGGAGCGGTTTAAGGTTTGGTTAAGACTGCGCCTCTTTTCCTTTAAGGGAAACGTGTTATTCTGATATCGTAAGAAGGCTGTCACCCCCCGACCCTGGGGATGCGAAATAGAAGGAGGAAACAAGACATGTGGACGAGAAGTAAGTTAAAGGAAGTTGGGAAAGCGGCCCTGCACAGGAATTACTGGAAGATTGTGCTGGTATCCATGATTCTTATGGTGCTTGGCTGTGAGACGGGCGGTTTAAGTTTTCACAAAACCGTCTATAACGGCAGCGCGGAGACGAATATGGAGGAATCCTATGAAAGCGGCCCTCTGCCTACCGGGAAGAAAAGCGTTGTCACGGTAAAAAAGCGCGCCGATTCGGATAAGGTAACGGTAGAGAGAAGCAGTGGCGGGGAGTCTGCAAGCGAGGAAGTGGAGATCAGTTTTTTTGAAGGCCTGATTGTCGGATTCGTGGCGGTCATTATCTTCCTTATTATCTTTGCAATAGTCCTTGCAGTTATTCTGGCTCTGGACATCTTCCTGATCAATCCGTTTAGTGTGGGCGGCAAGCGTTTTATGGTAAAGAGCGTGGAGGATGTGGCGCAGGTGAAGGAGATTGCCTTCAGCTTTGACCATTCCTACAAAAATATTGTCAAGGTAATGTTCCGCATGGATCTGAGTATCTTTTTGTGGACGCTTCTGTTTATCATACCGGGTATCATAAAAATGTATGAATACTATATGGTCCCCTATATCCTGACGGAGAACCCGGATATGGAGTACAGGGCGGCAATGCAGATGAGCCGCGAAATGATGGAAGGAAATAAGTGGAAGACGTTTGTCCTTGGGCTGTCGTTTATTTTGTGGCATATACTGGGCACGCTCACGTTGGGGATTGCGGAGGTACTTTATGTGCAGCCGTACCGCAACCTGACCTTTGCCGCGCTGTACTGCCAGCTTAGAAATACACGCGTTATGAATCATGTGGAGATGCCGGTATACGGGCAGTATGGCATGGGCGGGACCGCAAACGGACAGTACGGTTTAAACGGAAACGGGAATGGACAGTATGGCATGAATGGGCAGTACGGTACAAATGGAGATGGAAACGGACAGCAATGGTAGTGTGAGAAGCACTCACAGCAGAGCTGTGACATGGCGGTTAGTCGAAAAAATTTAAATGAGGGATAAAATGGCTTACAGGATTTTGGTGGCGGATGACGAGGCGGAGATACGGGAAGTACTCCGCCTGTATCTGGAAAAAGAAGGATATGAGATTGTGGAGGCAGCGGACGGCACAGAGGCGGTCAGACTCATAAAAGAGGAGACTATTGATCTGGCGCTTCTGGATATTATGATGCCGGGGATAGATGGATATCGGGTGTTACGGAATATCCGGGAGGAAAACAATCTGCCCGTGATCATGCTATCGGCTAAGAGCAGCGACTCCGATAAGATTCTGGGACTGGATCTGGGCGCGGACGATTATATCACGAAGCCTTTCGTCCCGCTGGAGGCGGTGGCGCGGGTGAAGTCCAATCTGCGGCGGTTTTACGCGCTGGGCGCCGGGGAGAGCAGGGACGGACAGGGCGTAGTGCTGCAGGTAGGGAACCTGCGCCTGGAGCCGGACTCCTGTCTGCTGTACCGGGATGAGGAGCGGATTGAGCTGACTTCGGTGGAATTTCGGATTATGAAGCTGTTTATGGAGAATCCGGGCAGGGTGTTTACCAAGCAGCAGATTTTTGAGGTGGGCTGGGAGGAAGCGTACATGGTTTCCGACAACAATGTGATGGTGTGCATTTCCAAGCTGCGTGCCAAGCTGGAGAAGGACGGCAGAGATTATATCCACACGATCAGGGGTTTGGGCTACCGTCTGGAAAAAGAGTGAGGGCTGCCTTAGATGAAAAAGAGTGTGAAATGGTTTCTGGTACAAAGTTTCCTTGTGATTCTCTTCTGCATTTACTGGAGTGCGGAAGCGGTCAGCCTGCTTTACCGTGTGGCGGTTATCCCGGCGGTCCAAATTTTTCTGGAAAGACAGCAGATCGAAATAACGGGGGACAGCAACATGGTGGCATGGCTGTTACAGATGTTATTTTATTTCGCGTCAGGACTTCTGCCGTCGGGAGTCGGGGAGTGGGTGCAGGGGCAGATTGAACAGGCAATGGGCAGTACCATGAGCATTCAGGTTACTTCACCGCTCTACAGCGGCTGGTGGGGTGTGGCGTTGCGCGTCATCATCATTGGTGGGATCATCGGGCTGCTGCTTATCAGGATACTTCCCTATCTGGTGGGCGCTTTCTGCTATTCCCGGATTGTGAGCGGACAGTTTAAAGAACTGCTGGCGCAGGAGGAGGCGCAGAAACTTGCCAGAGACCAGAGGCGGAATCTGATGCTTTCGGATATTGCCCATGATATCAAGACGCCGATCACCACGATCTGCGGGTACAGTAAGGCTCTTTCCGAGGGTGTTGTGCCTGAGGAGGACAGGCAGTCCTATCTGGATGTGATTTATGCAAAAGCTATGCGTATGGATGAACTGCTCACGCTCCTTTTTGAATATGTAAAGCTGGATAGCGAGGGGTTTGCCCTGCACAGGGTACCGGGTGATCTGGCGGAGCTCACAAGGGAGACGGCGGCGTTTCTCTATGCGGATTTTGAGGACAGGGAAATGGAACTTGTGCTTGAGATCCCGGAGGAGAAAGTGCCTTTTGAGATGGACAGGCTGCAGCTTGGGAGGGCGGTAACCAATCTGCTCACCAATGCGGTCCGCTACGGGAGGGAAGGCGGCAGGGTGCTTGTGCGTCTAAAGGAGTATGAACTGACGGTGGCGGACGAAGGCGAACCGATAGATCCGTATTTTGCGGCGCACATTTTTGAGCCGTTTGCGAGAGGGGACAGGGCCCGCTCTTCGAATGGAGGCAGCGGGCTTGGGCTTGGCATCTCGAAAAAAATCGTGGAGATGCACGGCGGAAAGCTGCTTTTGAACCAGAACTTTGGCGAAGGGTATACAAAGGCCTTTCAGATACGGCTTCCGGGATAGCAAAGTGAAGAAATTATATAAAACACCATTTTTGACGCTGATGGGAAATTGAATTTGACGGAAATCTGCGGCATATATATGTGTAGAGAAAAGAGGTTTGCGGGTGTTGTCTCTTGATAAAGATAAGAAAAGGAATTATGCCTGCCGTCATACTTGCGCTTATTGTGATTGCAGGAAGTTCGGTTATGAGGGCTGGATGGGGTGACTCTGCGGATGGCGTCGAATGCATAACGGGTGTTATAAACGAGGAGGAAGATATGGATACACCAAAAATAGCGATTACATTTGATGACGGACCGCATCCGTACTATACAGAGCAGCTTTTGGACGGGTTGAAGGAACGGGGAGCCAAGGCAACTTTTTTTGTTATGGGAAAACAGGCGGAGGCTTATCCTGAACTGGTGCTGCGTATGCATGAAGAAGGGCATCTGGTCGGCAACCATACTTACAGTCACATACAGCTTGGGGAAAATAACAGGGAGACATTTAAGGCGGAGCTGGTCAGGACGAACGAGCTGCTTTCGGACATAACGGGGGAAGAGCCGCAGTACGTGAGACCTCCTTACGGGAGCTGGGACAAAAGTTTTGAGACAGAACTTACGATGATACCTGTGCTCTGGACGATTGATCCGATGGACTGGTGCAGCAGCGATGTGAAGGGAATTGTCAGCAGGGTGACGAGAAAGGCGGAGGAAAATGCTGTTATTTTGATGCATGACGAATACAAGTCCAGTGTGACGGCCGCCCTTGATATTGTGGATATCCTGCAAAAGCGGGGGTATGAGTTTGTAACGGTGGATGAAATACTGTTTGATTAAAACGTCCGGGCAGGCAGGAAAGGTATTGGACTTTTTCCGCATAATCGTGTAATATATTACAATGAGCAAAAAATAGCACTTTCAGTAAGTCAGGGAAAAAGGAAAAAGGGAATACATGGAGACAACCGACAGAACGGACGAAGAGAAGATTTCCGCGGAGGATACGCCTAAAGGGCATGCAAAAAGCGGAAAAAAGAAAAAAAAGCGCACCATCGACAAGGCGAAGGTGGCGGAAAACAAACGGAAAATCAAGGAAAAGAAAGCAAGGCAGAGAGCAGAGCGGGCACAAAACAGGGGCGCCGGAAACGGGAAAAAGCGGTGGATCATTGTGGCGGTCTGCGTTGTTTTGCTTGCGGCTGCCAGCACTGCCGGGGGGTATTTCACGCGGCAGCATATGGATATGCTTGCGGCCGAGAGCGCGGCGGTAGAGGCGATGGTACATATGGAGGCTATGAAGTTAGCCGAGTACAGCAAGACCCAGCACAGAAAGGACAGTGTCAGGCAGAATGCCGGTAAGGACACCACACGTGCATTGGTGGATGCCGCGCGCTATATGTTAGAGGGGATTAAAAACCGTCCAAAGGAAGTGGAGATCACCGCGGAGAACGCGGCCGACTTTGCTGACATTGAAAGCTGCCTGATTAACACGGAGACAGGAAAGATCGACATAACCATGAAGGCGGAGGACCTTGCCATCAGTGATGACGGCTATTATTACCTCTTTGAAGAGAAAGCGTATCAGTCGTCCCTGGAGGGGACAGAGTATCTTATAGAGGATCAGAAAGATGTGGAATTGACTTTTTCGGTCAATCTCAATTATAATACCGCCAGTTCCAGACTTTTCTCCAAATTTGTGGTGGCGGTGAAAAAGAACGGCGGTTTTATGGCAATCACAAGGCCGCATTATATTACAAATCCGGAGGCAATAGCCAAATATAATCCGTCCTTTGTCGCCACGTCGTCCAAGAAAGGGCTGCTGGTGGACCCGGAGAAGCTACAGAGTTCGGAACTGGACGACCTGGGTGTGCGGCATGCTGCCTACAATATCCCTTTAAGCCGTATTCTGGGGCATACGAGCAACGAATATTACCCTACGGTTTACTATACTTATAATGGAAAGAACTATGCCTTTAACGGGCAGATTATTGCGGAGTACGACTATATATTCACCAATCTTACCAACAGGGGAATCACAACGACGGCGATTGTTTTAAACGATATTTCCGCGCACCCTGAACTGATCCATCCAAAGGCGCGTTCCGGCGGACATGCGCCGTATTATGCTTTCAATGCCGCGGATGCGAGCGGGACGGAGACGATTGCGGCGATTGCCTCCTTCCTTGCCAGCCGCTATTCCGGCACAGGGCACGGCAGGGTGATGAATTGGGTGATCGGCAACGAGATCAACGCCAGAAGCGAGTGGAACCATATCGAGCATATGAGCACCCCGGATTATGTGGACGAGTATGCAAGGGCTTTCCGCATTTTCTATAATGCGTTTTTGAGTATTAACGGCAATGCACGGGTATACATATCCCTGGACCAGCAGTGGGGTAAGAGCCTTTATTCAAAGAACGGGTACGGCTCCAAGGAGATTCTGGACGAGTTTAACAGAAATTTAAAGGCGGAGGGGAATATCGACTGGGGACTGGCACAGCACCCCTACAACTATCCGCTGACCAGTGCTAAAGCGTGGCAGAGTAACGCTTCCTATGTGCAGGAGAATGAGAATACGCCGGTAATCACGATCAAGAATCTGCATGTGCTGACGGATTATCTGCAAAAGCCGGAGATGCTGACGGATGACGGTGAGGTGAGGCACCTGATTTTGAGCGAGATGGGATATACTTCCTCAAAAGGACAGGAGCTGCAGGCGGCTTCTTTTGTCTACGCATATAAGATGATCGAGGCGAACCAGTACGTGGACAGCATGCTCTTTTCCAGGGAGACGGACGCGGCCGCGGAGGTGGCGCAGGGACTGGATCTGGGCCTGTGTACGCTGGGCGGCGGCAGGAAATCCATCTATGAGGCATATAAGTATGTGGATACCGCGGAATCGGCAAAGTATACGGACTTCGCACTGCGGGTGATCGGCATTTCAAGCTGGAATGAAGTGATAAAGAGACATTGAGGAAACTAAGATTAGAATAACTGGGAGATCAGATACTGGTAGATGCTTTGGTTTTTCTTCTGCCAGTTGGCGCAGATAGCGGCGGCAGTATCTTCATCGGGGACGGACAGGGTGATATCCACCACTGTCACGTCCTTTTCTTTTACGAGAAGATGCGCCTCAAATTCGCCTGATGTGGATTTATAGTAATCCGCACGGATGGCGGACTCGCTGCGCATATCCATTTCGTGTTCGGCGAAAAAGGTGGTAATATCCTCTTTGATGGAGTCGTTTATACGGTTGCCGAAATAGGAGAGCGTGCTTTGCCCGTCCTCCGTAATCTCCAGATAGGTTCGGTTGCGCAGGGATTTCGCCCGGATCAGTTCCGCGTCGATCAGTTCTGCGATCACCTGCTGCAAGGTCAGGAAGTTCGTGTAGTCGTGTCCCAGGATAAAGTCGCCGATCTGCGCTTTTGTGAGCGGAAAGGAGACCCGGTCCAGCATGTAGAGGGTTATTAATTTATAGAGTGTTAAAGGGTCCTGTACCATAATGTCTCCTTTTGATAGCGACCGCTATTTTATTTCTTAATATGCGACTTTACCGCTTCCGCCACTACATCCGCCACCTTCGGGTCGAACGCTTCGGGCATGATATTGTCTTCGCTCAACTGATCCTCCGGGACAAGGGCGGCAATCGCCTGTGCGGCAGCCAGTTTCATTTCCTCCGTGATCTGCACGGCGCGGCCTTCCAGTGCGCCCTTGAAGATGCCGGGGAAAGCGACGACGTTGTTGACCTGGTTGGGGAAGTCGGAACGTCCCGTGCCCACAATGCGTGCACCCGCGGCTTTCGCAACGTCCGGCATAATTTCCGGCACGGGGTTTGCCATGGCGAATAGAATGGAATCCCGGTTCATGGAAGATACCATATCGGGTGTTACGATATTGGGGGCCGAAACACCGACAAAGATATCCGCGCCTTTCAGGGCGTCCGCCAGTGTGCCGCTCAATCCTTCGGGATTGGTTGCTTCCGTCATTTTCTGCTGCATCCAGTTCAAGCCCTCGGTATGTTTGCCGATGATGCCCACTTTATCGCACATAATGACGTTTTGGAAGCCGTAGGTCAGAAGAAGCTTGGTGATGGCAACGCCCGCGCTGCCCGCGCCGTTTACGACTACTTTGCAGTCTTCCTTCTTCTTATCCACAACCTTTAAACCGTTGATAATGCCGGCAAGTACCACAATGGCAGTGCCGTGCTGGTCATCGTGGAAAACGGGTATATCCAGTATTTCTTTTAAGCGCTCCTCGATTTCAAAGCAGCGGGGTGCACTGATATCTTCCAGGTTAATTCCCCCAAAGCCCGGGGCAAGATAAGTCACTGCCTTAATGATTTCCTCTGTATCCTGTGTATCCAGACAGATCGGCACGGCGTTGACGCCGCCAAATTCCTTGAACAGTACCGCCTTGCCTTCCATCACGGGCATAGCGGCATGGGGACCGATATTGCCGAGGCCGAGAACCGCGCTGCCGTCAGATACGACGGCCACGGTGTTGGATTTCCATGTATAGGTGTAGGCGGCTTCTTTGTCATTCGCGATAACTTTGCATGGCTCCGCTACGCCGGGTGTATAGGCAAGAGAGAGATCCTCGCGGGTCTTGACGGGGGTTTTGGAGACCGTTTCCAGCTTACCCTGCCATTTTTCATGTAATGCGAGTGCCTTTTCGTTGGTTGTCATATGAGTACCTCTTCTTTCTATGTATGGTTTCTTTTGCTTTCTCCATGCGACTATTATTATATCTTATAATATATAAAATCTCTCTGCAATATCCATCCGTCTTTTATTTCAGAAAAAAAGGCTTTCTATTTTGGAAAGGATGGTGTATAATGATCCAATACAGGCATAATATTATTTTCTGAGTCGTATCAGGCACGAAATCCCCGGACGAAAGAGCTGTATAGATATAGATGTGACAGACATGCTTAGATTATGAAAAGTAATTAGCTTGCGCAATGAGCATATAACAGAATGTGGGAGGAATCTATGAGAGAAAAGTATGAATCGCTGGCGCTTACTGACTTGAAGGAGATCGCGAAATCGAGAGGGATCAAAGGCACTTCTACCATGAAGAAGGCACAGATCGTGGAGGCGATGCTCAAGGAGGACGAGAAGGATAAGGCGGCAGGGAAAGAAGTGGCGGTCAAATCTGTGGTGACACCGAGTACGCCTGCCAAACGGTCAGAGTCTGAGGAGGAGAAGTTTCCGGCGGAGCTTGACAGCGGGATTACCGCAAGCGGGATTCTGGAGGTTATGAGCGACGGTTTCGGCTTCATCCGCTGTGAGAATTATCTGCCCGGTGAGCACGACGTTTATGTGGCGCCCAGCCAGATCCGCCGTTTCGGTTTGAAAACGGGTGATATTCTTGAGGGAAATACGAGGATCAAAACACAGAACGAAAAGTTCAGCGCGCTTTTATATGTGAAGTCCATCAACGGTTATCCGCCTGAGGTGGCCATGCGCCGGGTGAATTTCGAGAACATGACTCCGATTTTCCCGGACGAGCGTCTGAAGCTGGAGACGCCGGGCTGTACGGTGGCAATGCGGATTATGGACCTCATGAGTCCTGTGGGTAAAGGGCAGAGAGGTATGATTGTGTCCCCGCCGAAGGCAGGTAAGACAACCCTGCTTAAGGAAGTGGCGAAGTCCATTACCAGAACTGCGCCGGATTCGCATCTGATCATTCTGCTGATCGACGAACGTCCCGAGGAAGTGACGGATATTAAGGAGGCGATTGAAGGCCCGAATGTGGAAGTGATTTATTCCACCTTTGACGAGCTGCCCGAACACCACAAGAGAGTGTCTGAGATGGTGATCGAGCGCGCGAAGCGTCTGGTGGAGCACAGGAAGGACGTGGTGATCCTTTTGGACAGCATTACCCGTCTGACGAGAGCCTACAATCTGGTGGTTCCGCCCAGCGGACGTACTTTGTCCGGCGGTCTTGATCCGGCAGCGTTACATATGCCCAAGCGGTTCTTCGGCGCGGCGCGCAATATGCGGGAGGGCGGCAGCCTGACGATCCTGGCGACGGCGCTCGTGGAGACGGGCAGCAAGATGGACGATGTGATCTATGAGGAATTTAAGGGCACGGGTAATATGGAGATGGTGCTTGACAGAAAGCTTTCCGAGAAGAGGGTGTTCCCGGCTATCGACATTCCGAAATCCAGCACCAGAAGAGAGGATCTGCTCTTAAATACCGACGAGCTGGAGGCGATCAACGTCATCCGCAAGGCGTTCAACGGTATGAAGGCGGACGAGGCTGTGGAGCGCGTTGTGGATATGTTTACAAAGACCAGAAATAATCAGGAATTTGTGAATATGGTCAAAAAAATGAAGTTCATATAAATAATAGGAAAATAAAATGAAAAAGGGCTTGCATACCCGAAAATCCTATGCTAGAATATAAAAGCTGTGTGACCACAGGCTTGGGGCTGGAATGTAAAAGGACGGCTGGTCTGTGGCAGAACTTGAAGCAGGGTTGAAAGAAACGTATGCTTTCAACGGCAGATTTACGCGCAGGGCGTAAATACGCAGGCTGAGAAAGGAGTATGATATAGCGATGAGAGAAGGAATCCATCCTGAGTATTATCAGGCAACGGTAACATGTAACTGCGGCAACACCTTTGTGACAGGTTCCACCAAACCCGAGATCCATGTGGAGGTTTGCTCCAAGTGCCATTCGTTCTATACAGGACAGCAGAAGACGGCACAGGCTCGCGGCCGTATTGATAAATTCAATCGGAAATACGGTGTGGAAAACAAATAAATGTAAGTTACGAAAAAGGTTGAGGCTATCTCAACCTTTTCTCTTACTATGCGAAGGGGACAATCTTTCCCGCTCGGATGAAAGGTGATTACAATGGCAAAAAGAAAATTAAAGTATTCCGGGATTGGCGGGCAGGCGGTTCTGGAAGGCATCATGATGAAAAATAAGGAACAGTACGCGGTGGCGGTGAGGAAGCCTGACGGTGAGATCGAGGTGGAGGTAGAGCATTACCACAGCGTGATTCATGGCAGTAAGCTTTTGGACATTCCTTTTATCAGAGGTGTATTCCAGTTTGTTGATTCACTTGTCCTGGGAATGCGCTGCCTGAATTTTTCCGCGTCCTTTTATGAGGACGAAGAGGCGAAGGAGACGGCGGCGGATAAGGCTTTTAACAAGATATTCAAGGATAAGGCGGAAGCGGTGTTCAATGGGATTGTGATGCTGGTTTCACTGGCGCTTGCCATCGGAATTTTCATGATACTGCCTTACTTTGTCACTTCACTGTTTGAAGAGTATATCAGAAGCACCTCCTTTATGGCGATTTTGGAAGGTGCGCTGCGTATTTTGATTTTTGTGGGTTATGTGCTTGCAATTTCCCTGATGAAAGATATCAGGCGGGTTTATATGTACCACGGCGCGGAGCATAAATGCATCAACTGCATTGAGAAGGGGGCGCCCCTTACCGTGAAGGAAGTCATGCGCTGTTCCAAGCAGCACAGACGCTGCGGTACCAGTTTTCTTCTCTTTGTCATGTTTGTCAGCGTGATATTGTTTTTCTTTATCCGTGTGGAGAATCCGGTCTACCGCATTTTGATCCGGGTGGCGTTAATTCCTGTGATTGCAGGGATTTCCTATGAGATCATACGGCTTGCCGGGAAGAGCAACAATATCCTTGTACGGATCATTTCCGCGCCCGGCATGTGGCTGCAGAGGCTGACCACGAGGGAGCCGGACGAGAGCATGGTGGAAGTGGCGATTGCCGCGGTGGAGGCGGTTTTTGACTGGAAAGGGTATATCAAGGAAACCTTCGGGTATGAAGTGGATGAGAGCTGGATGGAGGAGTGAGCAGGGAAGCGTGAGGTGGCGATTCGGACGCGCGAGTGGGGCGTCATATCTACGTCGCCGCACTCCCGCTCCGTGAAAAACGCAGCGGTACTAAGTTCGTGGAAAACCTCACTAAGTACCGGCGCTTTTCAAGGGGCTCCTTAAGATATGACGCCCACCCGCGCTGGCGGATGCAAGGCGGACGCGTACGCTTCGCTGCGCTGGTTTAGCGTGGCGAGAAAGCGGAAGGTAGTGGGGGAGAAAAGTTGACTTTGTGGGGATATAGGAATGAATGGGAACCCGACGTATGGTGAGGTGTATAGGGAAGGTGCGGCGCGGCTTGCGGAAGCGGGAATAGAGGAGGCGGCGCTCGACGCGAGGCTTCTTCTGGAGTTTGTGTGCGGGACGGATCGGAATACGCTGCTAGTGCACGGGGACCGGGACGTTTCTGAGGAAGAATATGGCAGATACTGTGGCTTAACCGAGCGGCGGGCGGCGCATGTACCGCTGCAGCATCTGACGGGCGTGCAGGACTTTATGGGATTGACCTTTTTAGTCAATGGTGATGTGCTCGTGCCGCGGCAGGATACGGAAGTGCTGGTGGAGGAAGCGATGAAGCATCTCCATGACGGGATGCGGATTTTGGACATGTGCACTGGTTCTGGGTGCATTCTGCTCAGCCTTTTGCATTATTCTAACGACTGTGAGGGCGTTGGCGTAGATCTTTCAGGACAGGCGCTCGCGGTAGCGGCGGAAAATTATAAGAGGCAGCGAATGGAACGCCCGGATATGAAGGCACGGTTTCTGGAGGGGGATTTATTTGCGGCGCTTGAAAACGAGAAGGAATCGGAAAGAAGGACAACGCTGGAGCAGGAAAATACTGCGGAAGATGGCAAGACAGTGGCGGACTTCGTGAAGCCGGACGGAGAAAGGAATGTCCCGGAAAAGCGGTTTGACATCATCATATCCAATCCGCCATATATAAAAACGGATGTTATCGATACGTTGATGCCGGAGGTGCGGGAGCATGAGCCTGTGATGGCGCTTGACGGCGGGACAGATGGCCTTATCTTTTACAGAAAGATAGCCGGAAACGCGGGGGACTATTTAAACGGCGGCGGTATGTTGTTTTTTGAGATCGGCTGCGAACAGGCGGAGGATGTGTGTAGAATTATGAAAACGGCGGGTTTTCGGGAAATTGCGGTTGTGAAAGATTTTGCCGGGCTTGACCGGGTTGTGTACGGGAGCTGGTTCGGATAGCGGAGCGGACAGTTAGAAAGAAAATGATGACATATATATAAATGGCATATATATAATATGGAAAGTTTTCGGATGACGGTGTGACGTGAACTTTTCGGGTGGCAGCTTGTATAATAGAATGTGAGAGTGGCTGAGAGGCAGCCGGAGGTAGTTATGTTTGATAAATTGGAGGATCTGCTTAGAAAATTCGAGGAGATCATGAATGAGCTTAGTGAGCCGACCGTGGCGGATAACCAGGAGCGGTTCCGGGCGCTGATGAAGGAGCAGAGTGATCTGACTCCTGTAGTCAATGCCTATAAAGAGTATAAAAAATGTAATCAGGATATTGAGGACAGTCTGGCTATGCTGGATGAGGAGTCTGACGACGATATGCGGGAGATGCTGAAGGAGGAGCTCGCCGAGGCGAAGAAGCGCGTGGAGGAGCTGGAGCACGAACTGAAAATCCTTCTTCTGCCCAAGGACCCCAATGACGATAAGAATGTGATCGTGGAGATCCGCGCAGGGGCGGGCGGCGACGAGGCGGCTCTCTTTGCGGCGGAAATTTACCGCATGTACGTGCACTACGCGGAGGGGCGCCGCTGGAAGGTGGAAACCATGGAAGTGGAGGAAATCGGCATCGGCGGTATGAAGAGCGTGACCTTTATGGTGACGGGACAGGGCGCGTACTCCGTTTTGAAGTACGAGAGCGGTGTGCACCGTGTGCAGCGTGTGCCGGAGACGGAGTCCGGCGGGCGCATCCACACTTCCACCATCAGTGTGGCGGTGATGCCCGAGGTGGACGACGATATTGATATTGTGATCGAAGACAAAGATATCAGGATCGACGTGATGCGGGCGTCCGGCAATGGCGGACAGTGCGTCAACACCACGGATTCCGCGGTGCGTCTGACCCATTATCCTACGGGAATCGTGGTATACAGCCAGACCGAGAAGTCACAGATCCAGAATAAGGCGAAAGCGTTCGCGCTGCTGAAAGCAAAGCTCTACGATATCGAGCAGCAGCAGCGGCACGACGCGGAGGCGGAGCTTCGCAGAAGCCAGATCGGCACGGGCGACCGCTCCGAGAAGATCAGGACCTACAACTTCCCGCAGGGGCGCGTTACTGACCACCGCATCAACCTGACTATCTACAAGCTGGATAAGGTGATGAACGGGGATATTCAGGAGATACTGGACGCGTGTATCGCAGCGGACCAGGCCGCAAAACTTGTAAAAATGGGAGAGAGTTGAATGGCTTGATCTGCGGGGGGGGGTGAGCCACTTGTTACCTTGACGGAAATGTAGGGTGAGGAAAATCCCTGTTTAATTATGATTAAAATACTTGAGCAGGCGAGATGCCGGTTGTGACATTTTGGGCGTAATGATATAATAATATTGATATAGGTTGTTTAAAAGGCGAATGATTCAAACTGGAAGGGATGTGCTATTTGTGACAGAACGAATGACTTGGGAGCAAATACAAAAAAATATCCCAATCAATGGGTTGGATTAGTAGATGTTCAGTATCAGAATGATGATGGGATTTCCGTAGAATCTGCTGTTGTAAAATATACGGACAAAACGAAATCAGAGTTAACCAGATTGGTGTTGAAGGGGGAGATAATTTCCCGTCATACGAATCCCGAAGGTCTTTTACAGCTTGGAATGGTGGGCGTGTTATGAAGCAGTATACAATGAAACTGGATAGTACAAGACAAAGATCAGTGGTTATCTTAGATAATGGGCTTACTGCGCTGTTGGATACGGGAGCGTATATTCCGGTGTGGACCGATGAGGAAGACATACTCACATCGGAGCTGGGAGCTGAACTGGTTAGAAAAGATGTTCCGTTGTCGGGATTTGGCGGTTGTACACATGGAAATATGTATAAAGTAAATATAGATATTGGTGGTATTTTATATCCTAATATGCATCTCATTGCAAATAACGATATAAATGCCACCTTTAATCTTATACTGAGTGCATATGTAAAAATATTTATAAATTTTATAAATGGTTCTGTAAGATCCAGACAAAGAAAGGAATGTAGAAAGAGATCAGGCAGCTGTGTAAAATAGGACAGATTACTATTTGCACAGACGCCTGAGTTGGTGTACAATATACGATATGGTTGAAACGCTATTCTTGCAGGCTGGCAAGAAAATAAATCGGTTTTATAAAGGCGCCGTAAACGCCTGAGCGGAGGAGGATGACGTGAAGACTATCGCGTGGAACAAGAGATTTGAACTGGGGGTAGATTTTATTGATAAGGAGCATAAGCAGCTCTTCGCTACCATCAATAAACTGCTGACACTCAGCGAGAATGAAGACAAGAGAGAGTGGGTGTGCAAAGAGGGCATTAAGTTCTTAAAGAATCATACGATTGAACACTTCGAGCATGAGGAAGCCTACATGCGGTCCATCGAATACGCGGATCTGGAGATACATAAACGCCTGCACGACGATTTTCAGAATAATACGCTTGTTTCTCTGGAGGAGGAGCTGGTGGAGACGAATTATTCGGAGGAATCCATGCGCCATTTTCTCGGCGTCAGCATCGGCTGGCTGGTAGCGCACACGCAGACGGAAGATCTGGCAATCGCAGGGAAAAAGATGAGCCAGTGGAAGAATCTGCCGCATGACGAGGAGATCGACGCGCTGGAGCAGACGATTTCCCAGCTTATTTCGGACGTATTTCAGTTGAAGGCGAAAGCCATCAGCAGACAGTATGGCGGGGAAGACATAGGAAAGGTGATCTGCTGCCGCTTTGTATACAAGGGAAAGAAGAAGGAGAAATGGGAGATCGTGATGTCCTATGAGGAAGCTTTGCTCCTTAAGGTGATCAGTGATCTGATGAGCACGCAGTACCTGAAAGTGGACGATATGGTCATCAATATCACCCGTTATCTTTCTAGACAGCTTTTGGAGAAGATCAGGGAGTGTTTTCCCGATCTGCATATGTTTGAGTTAGAAGGGGAATCCCTGCTCACGCAGGAGCAGCTTGTCAATGCCTTTGACAGGGTACATCCTGCCTGCAGTCTCCTGTTTGACACGGGCGCCGGGTATTTTGCGTTCAGCGTGACCACCAACGATTCCATGCAGGGGAAGATTGTGTCGCCGATCAATGCGCAGAACGCCATGGGACAGATCAGAAAATATCTGGACGGGGAGATGCGAAAGAAACAGATACTGATCGTGGATGACTCTGATTTTATGCGGAGCAATATGATCCGTCTCCTCGGGAACGACTATGAGATGCTGGAGAGCAATTCCAGTATTGCGGCGATTAAGACAATTACGGTCAACAGGCCGGATCTGATTCTCCTGGATTATGAGATGCCTGTCTGTGACGGCAGACAGACGCTTGAGATGATCCGCTCCGACGAGGAGATAGCGGATATTCCCGTTGTATTCCTGACAGGCAGGGGGGACGCGGAGAGCGTGAAAAAGGTAATGTCCTTAAAACCCAAGGGATATTTGCTGAAGTCCATGCCGGAGGAAGATATCAAGAAATATATCGACGGGATTCTTGCAAAGAAATAACGGGCAGGGCAAAAGACCTGTGTGCAAAGATTCTTTGCGTGACTTTTCGTGTTAAAACTGCTATGGTCAGGGAAAGACAGGATAAAGAGAGTCTGACCGGAGGGAACTGACATGGCAGAAGTGGGAAAGAATATAAAAAAGATCAGAAAAGAACAAAATCTGACGCAGGATGATCTGGCGGAGCGACTGCACTGTACCAGACAGACAATCAGCAATTATGAAAACGGAAAGAGCGAGCCGAATATCGCGCTTCTGGTGGAAATTGCAAATGTGCTGGAAGTGGAAGTAAACGACCTGATTTATGGTCCGAAAAAGAAGGAGAACAGGAGAAGGCAGAAGATCGGGTCGGTGGCGGCACTTGGGGCGGCATGTGCCCTGCTTACGGCGATAGAGATGCTTACCCCGTTCGCGAAGCAGTATGGGTGGAATACCTTTGAGACAGCGCCTTTTTATCTGCTGCGGTATGTGTTTCGCCCTCTCGCGCTGGCGCTCTTTGGATGGGGCATTGCGGAGGCGGGAAAAGCGTTTGCCGGGATTCGTTTATGGGAAGGCAGAGCGGAACGGACCGTAAGGGCGGCGCGTATTGCTTTTTATATAGCGGCTGTTATTTTGACAGTGCTTGCCGTATTAGCGTTGTGGATGGCGGCGGATCTGACGTATATCTGGTGGCTGTCGGAACGAATGCTGAAGGTGCAGGGCAGTTTTGACTCCTCGGCGGTTCCACATCTGATGCCGGGACAGCTCCAGAATCTGTTTTTGCGGCTGACCGTGTTTTACCGTCTCGGCGGCGGAGCCCTGTTTCTGGGTGCGGTGCTGGGATTTTGTAAAGTGAAAAAAGAGGAAACGGAGAAAAGAGAGGGATATGGAAGAGAAGGGGAACGTGACAGCAGAGAATTTGGGAGAAGCGGAAATCGGAACCACGGAGACCATGAAGGACTATGAGCGGGAGCTGGAGGCATCTTTTAGAAAGATCAGCGAGGGCGATATCATCAAGGGCACGGTGATTGACGTGAACGAGGAGGAGGTCATCCTCGACCTGAAATATTATGCGCAGGGCATTATCAAGGCGGAAAATTTGAGCAACGACCCGGATTTTCTTGCGGCGGGCAAAATTGCCGTGGGGGATGAGATCGAGGCGACCGTGATTAAGATGGACGACGGGGAGGGCAATATCGAGCTTTCAGGGAAAGAGGCGAACGACGTCCTTGCATGGGGCAAGCTGCAGAATATGATGGAGCAGGAAACCATTGTGAAGGTCCGCATCAAAGAGAGCGTGAAGAGCGGCGTGGTTGCTTTCCTGGAAGGAATGAGGGCTTTTATTCCCGCATCCCAGCTTTCCACAGATTATGTGGAGGATGTGGAGCCATGGGTCGGCAAGGAGATCGAGGTCAAAGTGATCACCGTGGACCAGGAGAAGCAGAAGGTGGTGCTTTCCGGCAAGGCAGTGGCACGTGAGAAAGAGGCGGAAGAGCGCAGACACCGCATTTCCATGATGGCGCCGGGCGCCGTTATGGAGGGCGTGGTGGAAAGCCTGATGCCTTACGGTGCGTTTGTCAATCTGGGGAACGGGATCAGCGGTCTCGTGCACATCTCCCAGATCAGCCAGAGAAGGATTAAGAAACCGAGTGAGGTTTTGAAGGAAGGGCAGAAGGTCAAGGTAAAGATTTTAAACACCAATGACAATAAGGTCAGTCTCAGCATGAAGGCGCTGGAAGAGGTCATGGAGGACGTGGAAGAGGACAGGGCGCCGCAGGAGTATACTTCCGGGGAGTCGGTTTCCACCAGTCTGGGAGATCTGCTTGCAAAGCTGAATCTGTAGGACGGGGTTTCATGACATGCCGGCATGGGAGACGGCGGCGTGGAGGGGCAGAATATGCAGACGCTTTACGTTACGGATCTGGATGGTACGCTGTTGAACAGTAATGACCGCATAAGTCAATATAGTATAGAGACAATCAACGGGCTGGTGGCAAAGGGCATGCAGTTTACTTATGCAACAGCCCGTTCTCTCGTGTCCGCCTCAGTGGTGGCAAAAGGGCTATTCACGACCATCCCGGTCATTGCCTACAATGGTGCGCTCATTATCCATCCGGCAACGGGGGAGGTGATCTCCTCGCTTTCTTTCACGGAGGAGGAGGCCCATTATGTGAGCGGTATTTTACAGGAAAACGGCGCGAACCCTCTCGTCTACGCCTATGTGGATGGCGTGGAGCGGGTATCCTATGTGGCGGGCAGGGAAAATGAGGGCATTCAGCGGTATCTGGATATGAGAAAAGGGGACAGGAGATTCCGGCCGCTTTCGGATGAGGCCTGCCTGTATCAGGGAGACATTTTCTATTTTACCTGTATTGCGGACCGGGAAGAGCTTGCTCCTATGTATGAAATTTTTGTGGGTGACGGGCGGTTTCGCTGTACTCTGCAGCAGGAGCTGTACCGCCCGGAATATTTTCTGGAGATCATGCCGAAAAAAGCTTCCAAGGCGGAGGCGATCAGGCAGTTAAAGGAAATATGGCGCTGTGACAGGATCGTGTCCTTCGGGGACGCTATCAACGATATTCCCATGTTTGAAATTTCTGACGAATGTTATGCCGTGGCAAATGCGGTGCCAGAGTTAAAGGCACATGCCACAGGCGAGATTGCTTCCAACGACGAGGACGGGGTGGCGAAGTGGCTGGCGCAGTTCGGACGGATATCCTGAGGAAAAGAATCTGGTGCGGCTTTACTGCACGATTTGCGTTTGAAGCGGATGGTAAACACGGTTTTGGTGATAAGGAAACGCAAATAGGAATGGGAAATTAGGAAAGGGAGGAAGAAGGAATGGCAAAACATGTTTTGGCGGTAATTGATATGCAGAACGATTTTATTGACGGTGCACTCGGCACGAAGGAAGCGGAGGAGATCGTTGACAAGGTGGCAGCGCAGATCCGGGATTTTGATGGCGAGGTAGTCTGCACGAGGGACACCCATTTCGAGGGGTATCTGGGCACGCAGGAGGGAAAGAGGCTTCCTGTGCCCCACTGCATCAAAGATACGGAAGGGTGGCAGATTCGGACGCAGGTGAGTCAGGCGTGCGCCGGGGAGACAAAGGTTTTCGACAAGCTGACCTTCGGCTCCGTGGAGTTGGCCGAATATCTGAAAAGTATGTCCGATCTGGAGAGCGTTACGCTGATCGGTCTTTGCACCGACATTTGTGTGATCTCCAATGCGCTTGTCATCAAGGCGTTTCTCCCTGAGGTGACTGTAAGGGTCAATGCCGACTGCTGCGCCGGTGTGACGCCGGAGAGTCACAAGAATGCGCTGGAAGCGATGAAAATGTGTCAGGTGGAGGTAACCAATGAGAAAGAAGGAACTGGCTCTTGCAGTTATTGAGAGATTGAAACAGGAGTACCCCGACGCGGGATGCTCTCTGGAATACAACGAGGCGTGGAAACTGTTGGTCAGTGTGCGGCTTGCCGCCCAGTGTACGGACGCCAGAGTCAATGTGGTGGTGGAGAAGCTGTATGAGAAATTCCCGGATGTGGACGCGCTGGCGGCAGCCCCGGTGGAGGAGATCGAGGCAATCGTGCATCCCTGCGGCCTTGGGAACAGCAAGGCGCGGGATATCAGCGCCTGCATGAAACAGTTGAAAGAGGAGTACGGCGGACAGGTGCCGGATGATTTTGACGCATTACTTTCGCTGCCCGGTGTGGGCAGGAAGAGCGCCAACCTGATTATGGGGGATGTGTTCGGCAAGCCGGCTATCGTTACGGATACCCACTGTATCAGGCTGTGTAACCGTATCGGTCTGGTGGATGGGATCAAAGAACCGAAAAAGGTGGAGATGGCGCTGTGGAAGATCGTGCCGCCTGAGGAGGGAAACGATCTGTGCCATCGGTTCGTCCTGCATGGCAGAGAGGTGTGTACGGCGAGGACGAAACCTTTTTGTGATAAGTGCTGTCTTGCGGATATCTGCAGGAAGAGCATATAAGCTTTTCGGGGTCTCGGAAGACATTTCATGGGAGAGGAAAGCAGACTGCCCCATTTGATTCTGTGTGGGGGAAGAGTAGGCGGAGGGGAAGGGAATGGATAAACCAGATTACTTTCAGAGCGCCTTATCCAGTTTCGTCACAGAAGCTGCCTGCGGCGGCGCGGTCAGACATTTGACGGATATCGGATATACGCTGGACCAGATAGTTGACCGTCTGGATTATCCGGCGCCCCGGGCGAAAGTGCAGCGGATTATGATGGCGTATCTGTATGAAAGCTGTGTGCTCTTGCGGGAGGAGCCGTCGGAAGCGCTGTTTGCGCCACGGACACAGTTTGTTCAGGAACAGGACGATTACGGCAGGCGCAGTTTTCGGAAAATAAGTGTTGACCATGAAGGTCAAAATAATATGACAAATGCGACGGATTCGACGGCGGCGTCACAATGGGATAAAGCAGCGCAGATGCGGCACATTTTATGGAAGGAATCTGCATACGATCCAAAGCGGGATGGAAAACTGACAGAATTGTTACATAGAAAGTGTGAAAAGAACGGGGAGACATACAGCTATATATCCTGTCCGTTTGGGGAACTTGCGAATGACCATTATAGTCAAATTGAGAAAAAGGAGCAAAGTGGGCAGAGTAATCAGGATGGATTGCGTGCTGCTGTAGAGGAAAAACTGAGCTGCCTCAATGGCAGACAGCGGGAATACATACAGGGCATCCGTTGGGAGCAGCCTGTCGTATATCACAGACTCAACCGGCGGATGATCGAAATAATCGGTAAATTGTATGAGGCGGGAGCTTATGAGGGCGTCTGCTTTTTTGTTCCCGGGCGGGAGAAACTGACGATACCGGCAAGGTGAGCGCCCTGCCGGTATCGGGAATGAACTGTCCGATGTCTGTGATATGCGGGGTAACGACAGTTATATTTGCTATGGTTAAGCCGGATCAAGCAGGGTATTTCAGGAAAAGAATGCCTGCACGACCATAATTCCCAGAAAGACAAGGCAGTACAGAGCCATTCCCGCATTCAGGATCACAGTCTTGAAGCGTTGTCCCTTTTCTATGACAATTTCACCCGGCTTTAATGTCATGGTACGACGTTTCACGATGAGTATTACGATGCCTGCGATTGCCATCCCGAATACACACAGGGAGTAAACTGCCGAGATGATGGCGGTGGAAGGCTTCGTCTTGTCTAGCTGCAGGAGGACGCCGCCCAGAACGCTTCCAAAGAAGTTTATCACCATATGCAGCAGGATTGTATATTTCAGGTTGCCGGTCTTCACGTAAACAAAGGCGAAAAAGCTGCCTAAAAAGAATGCGTAAAAAAACTGGTTAAAATTCATGTGGAACAGTCCGAAGATCAGCCCGGAGAGCATGACCGCACAGCCCTCCCCGTATTTGATAACTTTGTCGCAGACCAGTTTACGAAACAGAATCTCCTCAAAAACCGGGGCGCACAGCACCGTGAAGATGGCAGTAACCCAGATGGAACCGCCGGTTATGACGTTCAGGAGCGCATTTTGCACCGGGGAGCCTTTGATCAGGCTGATACCCGCGGTGAGACTGAGACCGATCAGGTTTCCGGTGATCATAAGACCGTAGGTGATCAGAAAGGCAACCACAAGCTGTCCTGCGCTCATGTGATGCTTTTCGATTATTGGCACGTCTTTATTCCGCATCAGGGCAAAAGAAATCGGGAAACCCAGCACGTAGAGCGGCACCATGGTCACGGCGAACAGGATATTGAAATTATCCTGCCATTCGGGAAAAAGCGTGAGGGCAAAGGTCTGTGCGCCGATCTGGAGCAGGATGATAGCTGCAGTGCTGATGAGCATTCGGATGCCGATGTTTGAAAAGTCCTTTTTGTAAGTATTCGTATTCATTTTTTCTCCTTTATCATTTTATCATTTCTCTTATGGAACAATTTTCCTGTGACTGTAAGATCCTTATGTGCCCCGTTTCATAGGGGATGTGTGGTCAGGATGAATCAGTCCTTCTCGTCGCTGTCCTCTTCCTCGAGTTTCCTTCTTTTCCGGCGGTAAAGGGCGGAGCAGACTGTCAGCGTGACCGAAAGTACTACGCTGAGCATAAGGAAGTATACGGCAAAGACGGTAAGTGCGGTGAAGGCGTCATGGTAATTGCGGTAGGAGAGGATGGCATCGAACAGGGCTGTTACCGCTGCGGCAAGCAGGCTTAACCCGATATTGACCGACGGAGTCGCCTTCAGGTGTCTGTCCCAGATGCCGTTGCGCAGACAGCTTCCGATCAGATACAGCCCCATGCACAGGAACACGATAAATTCACCCGATATCATATTCCCCATGGATTCCGCGCCATACAGAAACGCCTGTATGGCCATGGCAACAGCCAGCCCGATAAATCCGATCCAGAAGCCCCTGCTCTCCGCTTTTAAAAGCTGCAATTCCTGCATTTCATCTAGATTGCTTTTCCTGTTAAACCATTTCATTGTCATTATCCTCCCAGAATAAATCATTTAAGGTTTTGCCAAGTTCTTTACAGATCTGTATACATAAATTTAAGGTCGGGTTATAATCGCCGGATTCTACCATGCCGATGGTCTGTCTGGTGACGCCCACCCGTTTCGCCAGCTCGGTCTGGGACATATCTTTTTCCATGCGGGCAAGTTTCAGTCTCAGATTTTTCATAAATAGATGACTGCCTCCTTTCCTTGGCGTTACGGCAGACAGGAATAGTTCCCGTCTGTGTCTGTAATTCACAGGATAGCATGATGAAAAATGGATGTCAAGTATATTTTGCATAAAATAATTATATTTAACTTTAGACTGTTAAAATTTGCAAATGTAAAATATGGATAGCAAGAGATAAAAAACAGCCGACACAGATATGCGGCTGCTTTTTTACAATGTACGAATATACAGGCGGTAAAAAGAGTTACAGGAAGTAGGACAGTGTACCCCGCTCAGGCTCCTGATGCAGCACTTTGTGCGTTCGATAGTATGTTGGCGTGCAGCCGAGAAACTTTTTAAAGAGTTTATTATAGTAGCTGGTATTGTTGAAACCCACGGAGAGGGCCAAGTCGGCGATGGAACTGAAATTCTGCTCGGGGTCCATAAGTTTTTTGGTAGATTCATAGATTCGGTATTTCATCAAATATTCGAAGGGACTCATCTGCAGGGTCCGCGAAAAACAGCGGCAGCACTCGCTCTTGCTGACGTGGATACTGTCGGCGATTTCCTGCAAAGTCAGAGGCTGCGCGTGATGGGTTCTGATAAAAAGCAGTGCCTCCTTGACGCGCTGCTCATCCTGCGGCACACGCGGGGAAGGAGCGCTTTGCGTCTGCGGGAGCTGGCGCAGCAGTTCCGCCCAGAAATGGCATAGATATCCCTTGGTGGCAATTTCATAGCCGAAATGTTTCGTCATGTTTACTTCGATCACCTCAGTCAATGTCTGCAGCATGCGCTCGTGCCAAGGCGCGCTCTCGTCCAGGAAGAAGACTTTAAATAGCTGGTAGTTCTGCATTGGCAGCAGATACTGTGTCTGCAGATAATTGTTTCTGTGCCCGAAGATATAATCAGGATGGAAGACGAGGGAATGAAAAGTGCACTGCTTCTTGTCCTGCGCGTGAATACAGTGCATGACATTCTGGTTGATGATAAGCCCCTGCCCGGGTTTGATCAGATAAGTGTCGTCATCGGTCGAAACTTCCGCAGCGCCCTGATCCACGATCAGAATTTCCATTTCCTCGTGCCAGTGCCAGCGGATCCAGTTCAGGTATGACTTATGCAGATCCAGATAACGGGCGTTGACCGGGTAGTCCAGCGTGCCATAATCCTTTTTGGCATAGAGATTATCGTAGGTTTCCAGAGTATCCTGTTCGGAGGTCTCCGTAACGTCGGTATTTTCGGGTGTGGTTGTATGTATGGGATTCATAGCGTCTCCTCTTTTGCATTTCGATATGTGCCCTGAGCAGTGAAATACCTCGTAGCAAGATGCAGGGCATTTCGCCCTCGCGGCAGTCGCCAAGGTCATGCCGGCACGACTTCGGCTCGCTGCTCGCGGGAATAAAACTTTACGCCCTCTGTCTTGTTTTGGACGGGCAGAAGGTTTTTATAAAAATATATTAGCATGGATGATAGGGAAGGTCAAATGCATCTAGTATATAATACTATATTATAAAACTATTTTAGCGTGGAAAAGATGGATTCTCAGAAAAATGAAAACCTTTTAAATCTGGCGCTGGATACAGCACCCGGAGAGAGGGAAAGGTCACTTGAACTGAACGTGGGTTATGATGTGCAGGAAAAGACTTGGGAGGTGATTGTAAAATATCATGGATCTTTGCAGGCGTTGGCGGAGCCTGGTATATCTGTGGAGGAGCTGATTGCGGGTTATGCCATCCTTACTGTGCCGGAGTCTTTGATGGAGCGGCTTTCCGAGGTAGAGCAGATTGAGTATGTGGAAAAACCGAAACGACTTTTTTTCTCTGATCTTTCAGGAAATACAGCGTCCTGTTTTGCACCTGGCAGTCAGATATTCGAGGCGCTTACGGGGAAGGGGGTTCTGGTGGCGGTGATTGATTCCGGGATCACTTATTATAACCGGGATTTTCGGAATGCGGACGGTACGACCAGGATCCGCTATCTGTGGGATCAGGTGCTTGACAGGGAGTTTGATGCGGCGCAGATCAACGAGGCGCTTATGACAGGCAGCAGACAGGCGGCGGAGCAGCTTGTGCCGAGTATTGATACGAGCGGACACGGGACGGCCGTGGCGGGAATTGCCGCGGGTAATGGAGGTGAGAGCGGTTTGGCTTATGCGGGCGTCGCCAGGGAGAGCGACCTTATCATCGTGCGGCTTGGTTCTCCCAAGACGGATTCTTTTCCACGGACAACGCAGCTCATGCGGGCGTTGACCTATGTGGTCAGAAAGGCGGAAGAACTTGCCATGCCGCTGGCCATCAATCTGAGCTTTGGAAATACTTACGGCGCCCATAACGGGACGTCGCTGCTGGAGCGGTTTATAGATAATGTTTCGGAGATGGGGAGAAGCGTCATCTGTGTGGGCAGCGGAAATGAGGGGGCCTCCGGGGGACATGTAGGTGGGAGCATGCGGCAGGAGGAGAGTGCAGGGACAGGATTGACTAATATGGTTAATTCAACAGACACGGATGTCAGTGACAGGGGAAGAAGAGTGGAAATGACAGTGGGACAGTACGAAAGAGGGCTGAATGTACAGTTGTGGAAAGAGTATGCCGACCGTTATTTAGTGACAGTTCTGTCGCCGTCCGGGGAGAGGTTTCAGGTAGATACTGACCGACCTGGTAAACAGACTTACCGGCTGCAGCAGACGGAGATTCTGTTCTACAACGGGGAGCCGGCGCCTTATATGACGGCGCAGGAGCTTTATTTTGATTTTCTCCCAACAGAGGGCAGCCAGTATCTGGATCGGGGCGTCTGGACATTTGAACTTCGCCCGCTGCGGGTTATTACCGGGAATTACACATTTTATCTCCCCTCAGAAGCCGTCCGCAGCGCTGACACCCGCTTTGTCAGAACCACCCCGGATGTGACGCTTACGATTCCTTCTACGGCGGTCAAGGTGATTACGGTGGGGGCCTACGACCCGGTGTATGAGTCATATGCAGATTTTTCCGGCAGGGGGTATCTCTATCAGGACCAGGTAAACAGCCGCACGTCGGACGCCTTTGTAAAGCCGGATCTTGTCGCCCCCGGCGTGGGCGTGCTGGCTCCGAACCGAAATGGCGGATATTCGCCGGTTACAGGCACTTCCTTTGCAGCGCCCTTCGTCACCGGGGCTGCCGCCGTGCTGATGCAGTGGGGGATTGTGATGGGCAATGATCCTTACCTGTACGGGGAGAAGGTAAAGGCGTATCTGAGGAAGGGCGCGCAGCCGATCAGGGGCGTGGCGGAGTACCCGGATTCGAGGGTGGGGGCGTATGGTAATATAGTGTCAAGTTAGCAAGGAGCCAGTAAAATCAAGGGCTTCCGCTGATTTAGTCCTATGAAAAAACTGCTGTGAAAAAATTTTCGACATGTCGAAAACAGTAAAATTGGATAAGGACGGGCCTGTTTTTAACCAGAAAACCGAAAATCAAGCAACTTGACACTAATATACCACAAAGCCGAGTGGTGATTCCTACAGAAATATGGACAGAAGAATAAGTTAGTGATAGTAATTTGCGCCAGCAATGATATAATATAAAAAAGCGCATAGGATTCTGTGAGTTTGGAGGTAGAAAAGAATGTCAACTTTGGAAAAAACGATAAATCTGTTACATGCCCTGCCGGAAAGTCAGGTAGAAGTGATATACAGCTTTGTACAGTTTCTCAGTTCACAGCAGAAAATAGAAAAACCGGCCGTGGAGGAATCTTTGGATGATATTTTTCAAAATCTGGTAGGAGTTTTGCCGGATGCGGGGAAAACTCTGGAAGAATACAGGGAAGAAAGGATACGAGAAAGATATGAAACTGCTGATTGATACCAACGTGATTCTTGATATGGTTTTTCATAGGAAGGGCTGCGATGATTCCATGAAACTGTTCAGGAAGATTAAGGATTATGGGTATGCCGCATATATAACGGCATCTTCCGTGACAGACATCTTTTATATTACCCGCAAAGTACTGCATGATACGGAACAGACATATGCGGTGATGGAAAATATATTTAAGCTGGTAACTGTCTTATCCGTGACGGAAAAAGATATCATGGATGCATTTGGACAGAAGTGGAAAGACTTTGAGGACTGTGTACAGTATATGACTGGAAAAAGCAGTGGGGCAGATTTTATCATTACGGTGAACAGTGGGGATTTTGAAGATGGCTTGCTGCCAGTAAGAACACCGGCTGAATGGCTGGAGGAAGCTGGAATGTGATAAAAATTTCATATAGGAACTGTGGTCAGGATGCTTAGAGCGTAAAAACCAGAGCATCCTTTTTTACGTCGGATAAGGAGAAATGACCAGAAGGCTTGTCTTAATGCAACAGGACGGGATTTTGCGGCAGCGCATTTTGTCGGGGATTGGGGTGTCCCCAACAAGCACAGCGAGGCACCGTAAGGAGCCGGAGCGGGGATAGCGATATTCGTAAAGAATATCGTTATCCATTGCTTGCCGATTCCATGCGAACAAATACAGAGTATGAGAAGATGTCAGATTATCGACGGATATATTGCCTCTTTCCGTATTAGAACTAGGAAATTAGAAAATATTTAGAGGATTAGCATGTATAAACAAAGCACAAACAATGGTTTATATAAAGTTGCATTTTTACAAAAGAGATGGTACACTTAAGAAAATACTTTAATAAAGTATGGGCGGTGTATATGGATAAGAAGAAAATAACTAACATGGAAGTGAAGAAGAAAAACAGGAATGAGGTTTTTCGTTATATCTGTAAACAGGGAACGGTATCAAACCCCGATATCGCATATAACATGAAGATCAGCCTGCCTACCGCAACGCAGATCACAAAGGAATTGATTGCGGAAGGGTTATTGGAGGAAAAAGGGGAACTTAAGTCAACCGGCGGGAGGAGGGCGAAAGCTTTGTCGGCAGTTATAGACGCCAGGCTGGCAGTGGGGCTGGATATCACCAAAAACCATATCGCGCTTGTGCTTACCAATATTGTGGGGGAAATCCTGAAATATGAGCGCATCCATCAACCATATATTTCCGGAGAGGCTTATTATCGGGAAGTAAGTGAAATGCTGGAGCATTTTTTGGATGAGAGTAGTGTTGACAGGCATAAGGTCTTAGGGGTGGGAATCTCTTTTCCTGGAATTATAAATCTGGATGAGAGGCAGATTACTTATTCCCATATCCTAAGCGTAGAAGCTGTGCCTCTTGATTCAGTGAGCGCTTTTTTTTCTTACCCGTGCTATTTTCTTAATGATGCCAATGCAGGGGCATATGCGGAAGGGTTCCATGGAGACGAGGCGGAGCGCTTTTTTTATCTTTCATTAAGTAATACGGTGGGTGGGGCAATTTTTGGCGGAAACGAGTTGGTGCAGGGGAATAATTTCCGGTGCGGTGAAGTCGGGCATATGACAGTGGTTATGGACGGAGAAAGCTGCTATTGTGGGAAAAGGGGATGCCTGGATGCCTATTGTGCGGCATGGCATTTATCCGATGCAGCGGACGGAAAACTGGAACAGTTTTTCAGCATGTTGGATCAGGGGGACACAGAGGCGGCAAAGATATGGGATTCCTATACAGATTATCTGGCTATTGCAGTGAACAATATTCATATGGTTCTGGATTGCGACATTGTTTTGGGAGGCTATGTAGGAAGTTGCATGGGAACACATCTTCAGGAAATATGGGATAAGGTTGCCGGGAGGAACACGTTCAGGGAAAAAGATTCCTTTGTGAAAACCTGCAATTATAAGGTGGCTGCGGCAGCATTGGGGGCAGCTTTGAAAGTGATAGAGACGTTTGTCAGCCAGATATAAAATTGAGATAGAACAGTGTCAAAAAGAGGTTTCAGAAATGAGACTTCTTTTTTTGTGTGCATTTTTGGTGAAAAGGGAGATGGAGTTTTATTAAAAATGACGAAAACGAGAGATTTATTGAAAATATCTTGACAAGATAAGTTCCTAAATCTAAAATAAGATACATAATAAATCTAATTAATAAAGTAATAATAAAAGTAATATATAAAACAAGGAGGAAGAGCAATGGAGCGGAAGACCAATGAAGTAGCGGAAGAAGCGGTAAAGGTCAACAGTGTTGACGCACTGCAGGAGCGTATGAAAGAATTGCGGAAAGCACAGAAAATTTATGCTGCCTATTCACAGGAGCAGGTGGATAAGATTTTCTTTGCGGCAGCCATGGCAGCGAATAAGGCGAGGATACCCCTTGCTAAGATGGCAGTGCAGGAAACAGGCATGGGGGTTGTGGAGGATAAGGTAATCAAAAACCATTATGCCTCGGAGTACATTTACAACTTTTACAGGAAAACCAAAACCTGCGGGGTAATCGAGGAGGATTCGGTCTATGGAATTAAGCGGATTGCGGAGCCGATTGGTTTAGTGGCAGCAGTCATTCCCACGACCAATCCCACATCCACGGCAATCTTTAAAACATTGATCTGCTTAAAGACAAGAAATGGGATCATCATCAGCCCACATCCACGTGCGAAGGAGGCGACAATCGCTGCGGCAAAGATCGTATATGATGCGGCTGTTGCGGCAGGGGCTCCTGAAAACATCATTGGGTGGATTGACGAACCCAGCCTCGAACTGACAAATGAGGTAATGCGGGATGCGGATATCATTCTGGCTACCGGCGGCCCTGGCATGGTAAAGGCAGCATACTCTTCCGGTAAGCCCGCAGTAGGTGTGGGGGCTGGCAATACGCCGGTGATCATAGACGAGACCGCCGATATCCGGATGGCAGTAAGCTCCGTTATCCATTCCAAAACATTTGACAATGGCATGATCTGCGCTTCGGAACAGTCGGTTACGGTGGTTGGCAGTGCGTATGATGCGGTAAAGAAGGAATTCCAGTACAGGGGCTGCTATTTCTTAAAGCCGAAGGAACTGGATAAGGTACGCCATACCATTTTGATCAACGGTTCGCTGAACGCTAAGATTGTAGGGCAGTCTGCCTGCAAGATTGCAAAAATGGCGGGCGTGGAGGTACCGGAAAGCACAAAGATTCTGATCGGTGAAGTGGAATCGGTGGATATTTCGGAAGAATTTGCACATGAAAAGCTCTCTCCCGTACTGGCTATGTACCATGCGGCAGATTTTGACGATGCTCTTGCCAAAGCGGAGCAGCTTGTGGCGGATGGCGGCTATGGGCATACATCTTCCCTCTACATCCATCCGGCGCAGAAGGAAAGAATTGCAAAACATGCGCAGGCTATGAAGACCTGCCGTATTGTGGTCAATATGCCGGCGGCACAGGGTGCTATTGGGGATTTATATAATTTCAAGCTGACACCGTCGCTGACATTGGGATGCGGTTCATGGGGCGGCAACTCTGTCTCCGAGAATGTGGGTGTCAAGCATCTGTTAAACATTAAGACGGTAGCGGAGAGGAGAGAGAATATGTTATGGTTCAGGGCGCCTGAAAAGGTGTACTTTAAGAAAGGCTGTATGCCGGTGGCATTGGATGAATTGGGGACGGTCATGGGAAAGAAGAAATGTTTTATTGTCACGGATACTTTCCTGTATAAGAATGGCTATGTGAAGCCCATAGAAGAAAAACTGGATCAGATGGGAATCCAGCATACCTGTTTCTATGAGGTGGCACCGGATCCGAACCTTTCCTCCGCCACAGCAGGGGCAAAGGCAATGGCATCCTTTGAACCGGACTGCATTATTGCGTTGGGCGGCGGCTCCGCCATGGATGCAGGGAAGATCATGTGGGTGATGTATGAACATCCGGAGGTGGATTTCCTTGACCTGGCTATGCGGTTTATGGATATCCGCAAGAGAGTCTATACATTCCCGAAAATGGGAGAGAAAGCATATTTTGTTGCAATCCCCACATCTTCCGGCACAGGATCGGAGGTAACGCCTTTTGCGGTGATCACGGATGACAGGACCGGCACAAAATACCCGCTGGCAGATTATGAGCTGCTCCCCAATATGGCGATTGTTGATGCAGACAATATGATGAACCAGCCTAAAGGGCTGACCAGCGCATCCGGCATAGATGTGCTGACCCACGCGCTGGAAGCATATGCCTCCCTTATGGCTACCGACTATACGGATGGATTGGCGCTGAAAGCGATGAAAGGTGTGTTTGACTATCTGCCGAGAGCCTATGAAAACGAGGCGGCTGACCCGGTGGCAAGGGAAAAGATGGCTGACGCTTCCTGCATGGCTGGTATGGCATTTGCCAATGCGTTTCTGGGCGTATGCCATTCCATGGCGCATAAGCTGGGAGCCTACCACCATCTGCCCCATGGCGTGGCAAATGCGCTGATGATATGCGAGGTGCTGCGGTTTAATGCAGAGGAAGTACCGTCAAAGATGGGCACATTCCCCCAGTATCAGTATCCGCATACATTGGAACGGTATGCAGAGTGCGCCCATTTCTGTGGCGTCAGCGGCAGGGATGATAAGGAAACGCTGGAATTGTTCATAGCAAAGATTGAAGAACTGAAAGTAGCGATTGGAATTAAGAAGAGCATCCGGGAATACGGCATTGATGAAAAATATTTCTTAGACAATCTGGATCAGATGGTCGAGGATGCTTTTGATGACCAGTGTACCGGCGCAAACCCCAGATATCCGCTGATGAGCGAGATCAAGGAAATGTATCTGCGGGCTTATTATGGAAACTAAAAACACGAAAAGGAGGATATAAACGTTTATGGAAACGACCAACAAAGAAGTTATCTTTACAAGACCCCATAAGACAATTTATGCTGCCGGGGATAAGATCATCAAGGTATTTGATGAACGCTATACCAAAGTGGATGTGTTGAATGAAGCCCGCAATGAGGCGCTGGTGGAGGAAAATACCAATCTGAATATTCCTGCATTGCTTGAGGTATCGCATACAGAGGAAGGCTGGTGCCTTGTCCGTGAAAGAGTGGAAGGGAAAACATTGGAGCAGCTTATGCAGGAAGAGCCGGAGAAATTGGAAACCTATATGGAAATGTTTGTTGACCTGCAGTTGGATGTCCACAGACAGAAGGTTTTCACGATCAAACGTCTGCGCCATAAGCTGATGGATCAGATCAACAGCTTAAAGGATTTGGATGCGACAGCCCGCTATGAGCTGGCTACCCGCCTGGAAAGTATGCCCAGGCATACGAAGCTCTGCCATGGAGACTTTAATCCGAGCAATGTTATCATGGATAAACGCGGCAGACTCTGGATCATTGACTGGGCGCATGCGGCACAGGGAAATGCATCCGCAGACGCGGCGATGACATTCCTGCTTTTTTCTCTGGAGGATGAAAAGAAGGCAGAAATGTATATGAAATTATTCTGCAAAAAAAGCGACACGGCAAGGCAGTATGTGAACCGCTGGCTTCCGATTGTGGCCGCGGCGCAGATGACTAAGAAAAAGGAAAAAGAAAAAGATTTCCTGATGAGATGGATTGATGTAGCGGAATATCAATAGAAAAATGCAAAGAAAGATGGAGGAAACAATCATGGAAGGAAAAATGAAAGTAGCGGTAATGCTGGGGATCGGCAAGATGGGATTTGAGGAGAGGGATATCCCGAAAGCAAAGGACAATGAGGTGCTTATTAAGCTGGAGTATGTGGGAATCTGCGGCAGCGACCTACATTATTATGAGACAGGGGCAATTGGTGACTATGTGGTAAAGCCGCCTTTTGTGCTTGGTCATGAGCCGGGCGGGACAGTTGTGGAAGTGGGGAAGGACGTGAAGCACCTGAAGGTCGGTGACAGGGTTGCATTGGAACCGGGCAAGACCTGCGGCCACTGTGAGTTCTGTAAAACAGGAAATTACAACCTTTGTCCGGATGTGGTCTTTTTCGCAACGCCGCCGGTGGACGGGGTATTTCAGGAATATGTAGCCCATGAGGCAGACCTCTGCTTTAAGCTGCCGGATAATGTAAGCACCATGGAGGGCGCATTGATCGAGCCTCTGGCAGTGGGCTTCCATGCGGCAATGCAGGGCGGCGCAAGGGCAGGACAGACAGCGGTTGTCATGGGTGCGGGCTGTATCGGTCATGTGACGATGATGGCGTTAAAGGCAATGGGCGTTTCAAAGGTGTATGTGGTGGATATCATGGAGAAACGTCTCCAGAAAGCGCTGGAGCTGGGGGCAGACGGCGTCATTAACGGAGCGCAGGCAGACGCAGTGGAAGAGGTAAGGAAACTGACGGACGGGAAAGGCTGTGACCTTGCAGTGGAGACCGCCGGTACACAGATTACCACAGTGCAGACGATACATATGACGAAAAAAGGCGCAACGATTGTGCTGGTAGGTTATAGCAAGAGCGGGGAAATGACGCTGCCCATGAGCCTTGCGCTGGATAAGGAGCTGACGTTCAAGACGGTGTTCCGCTACCGCCATATCTATCCCATGGCGATAGAGGCTGTTGCGGCAGGCAAGGTAAACCTGAAAGGGATTGTGACAGATGTTTTCGGGCTTGACGAGGCGCAGAAAGCCATGGATTATAGCGTGAACAACAAAGCTGATATTGTGAAAGCAGTGATACGCATTGCCGAGTAGCCGCGTGAAAAGTGCTTCTAAAGACGTCCCGCCATAGGACGGGGCGCCAAGAAGCACTAAGTTTCACGCAAGAGAATGCCAAAATACGGCATTCTCCACATTGGATGGCAGTTAGTGTAAAGGTACAAACCCCGGAAACTGCATACCGGATTGTTTCCGGGGTATCTGTGCATGGATTTGGCAAAGGCAGGGATGGAGGATTTATATGGAGAATAATTTTCAGAGATATATAACAGGGCTGCAGCATATAGGGATTCCCACAAACAATCTGGAAGCAACCATTGCTTTTTATGAAACTTTTGGCTTCCAGGTTGTGTTTCAGACAGTGAATGAGGCGGCAGGCGAAAGGGTGGCATTCTTACGGATGGGGGATGTTACGGTTGAGACATACGAAAATAAGCAGGCGGCGCTGGTCAACGGGGCACTGGATCATGTTGCACTGAATGTAACGGATATTGAGGAAGTGTTCAGGATGGCAAAAGAAAAAGGGTTTAGTATATTGGATGAAGAGATTCAGTTTCTTCCGTTTTGGGAAAACGGGGTAAAGTTTTTTACGCTTACGGGTCCGAACAAAGAGAAAATTGAATTCAGCCAGTATTTATAGCAGGAGAGGAGGATTGTAATGGAGCAGAAAAACACAGATGTAAAAGTGCCATTGATTAGTAAGATTGCCTATGGCATGGGGGACGTGGGATGTAATTTCAGTTGGATGTTTGTAGGGAATTTCCTGATGATATTTTATACGGACGTTTTCGGGATAGGGATGAGCGCGGTGGCAGGACTGATGCTGTTTTCGAGATTCTGGGATGCAATCAATGATCCTGTGATCGGCGGTCTGAGCGATAAGACACATACCAGATGGGGGAGATACCGCCCGTGGCTTTTGATTGCAGCGCCGCTGACCGCTCTGGTATTGATGCTGACCTTCTGGGCGCATCCGGACTGGTCATCTACCGCAAAGATTATATATATGGCAGTTACCTACTGCATTCTGGTATTGGGCTATACCTGCGTCAATATCCCTTACGGGACTTTGTGCGGCGCAATGACACAGAATATAGAAGAACGGGCGAAAATCAATACGTTCCGTTCCGTCAGTGCTATGGTCGCAATCGGCATTATCAATATCATAACGGTTCCCCTGATCGCAGCGCTTGGGAAGGGGAATGACAAAAGGGGATATCTTCTGATCGCGGTGATATACGGATGCATTTTTGCCGCGTGCCATATCTTCTGCTTCGCAAAGACGAAGGAAGTCGTGGAAGTACCAGAGAAAGAAAAAACGCCCCTGAAAGTACAGTTATCTGCTGTTGCGAAAAACAGGCCGTATCTGATTGCTGTGGCAGGGCAGTTCCTGTTCGGTGTAACGCTTTATGGAAGAAATGCGGATGCACTCTACTATTTTACCTATGTGGAAGGGAACCAGGCATTATTCAGCACTTACTCCCTTTTTATCATCATTCCGTCCATTATCGGCGCGGCATGTTTCCCGGTAGTGTTCCGGCTGACAAACAATAAAGGGCGTTCTGCTTCCATATTTGCGCTGCTTACGGGAATCAGCATGTTTTGTATGTACTTTTTTACGGTTGGAAAATCACCTGTTCCATTTTACCTGTTTTCGTGTCTGGCACAGTTTTTCTTTTCCGGGTTTAACACAGCAATTTATGCCATCGTACCGGATTGTGTGGAGTATGGGGAATGGAAAACAGGGCTCCGTAATGACGGCTTCCAGTATGCTTTTATTTCTCTGGGGAATAAGATAGGAATGGCAATCGGGACTTCTGTGTTGGCAGGTGTTTTAGGCAGCTTCGGATATGTAGCGAACCAGCAGCAGAATCCGGCGGTGCTGGCTGTGATCAAGCATTCTTTTACCACGGTTCCCGGCGTGTTGTGGATCATAACAGCGGCAGTTTTATTTTTCTACCGCCTGAATAAGAAAGCCTATAACAAGATTGTGCAGGAGATTCAGGAAAGAAAGGAGAGCGGAAAAAATGTATGATGTAGTTGCAATGGGAGAACTGCTGGTTGATTTTATCCAAAACGGCAGTAGTGAGAAAGGGAACCCGATATTTGAGGCAAATCCGGGCGGTGCGCCGTGCAATGTGCTGGCAATGCTTTCACGTCTGGGATATTCGACTGCGTTTATTGGAAAAGTGGGAGAGGATTATTTCGGCAGGATGCTTGGGAAAACAATCCGGGAAACGGGGATTTCAGATGAAGGGCTGCTGTATGACCGGAATGTGAATACTACACTGGCTTTGGTGCATACACTGCCGGGTGGAGAGAGGGATTTTTCATTCTACAGAAAACCGGGAGCGGATATCATGCTGACGGATGAGGAAGTGAACCGGAAGCTGATTGATGAATGCAGGGTATTCCATTTTGGCTCCCTTTCCCTTACAAATGAACCGGCTGTAGCAGCGACAAAAGCGGCTGTTGCGTATGCAAAGAGCGCAGGAAAACTGATTTCCTTTGATCCCAATTTACGGGAGCCCTTGTGGGAGAAGGAAGAGCAGGCAAAAGAGGCAATCTGGTATGGAATCGGGGAATGTGATGTCTTAAAGATTGCGGATAATGAGATAAAGTGGCTGACAGGAAAAGAAGATTATGATGAAGGCGTACGGGTGATCAAAGAACGGTCAAACGTTAAGCTGGTCAATGTAACTTTAGGGAATGAAGGAAGCCTTGCATATTATAGGGAACAGAAAGTTTATGGCAGACCGTATTTGAGTGACAGGACGATTGATACCACGGGAGCAGGGGATACCTTTTGTGCCTGCGTGATCGGATTTCTGTTAGAACATAGACTGGATGGTCTGGTTGAAGCAGATATGGAGGAGATGCTTTCTTTTGCAAATGCGGCGGCATCCATTGTGACAACCAGAAAAGGTGCAATCCGTTCCATGCCGGACAGGGAAGAGATAGGTGCCTTGCTTGCAAATTATGGGCAGGAACAAGAGGAACAAAAAAATGCAAAATCCTTTGATATCCTGCTTGGCTCTGTAGATAAGGTGAAAGCGTTTGTCAATGATATGAGCAAAATAGAAGGGGATATACTCCTTTGTGTGGGAAAGTATGTGATTGATGCAAAATCAATCATGGGAATTTTCAGTTTGGATTTATCAAAGCCGTTGCGGCTTGAAATTGAAGACTGGAAGGAGGAGTATACGGCAGTTATTGAAAGATATATTTATAACTGTAGGCAATGAGAATAGGAGTCATATTCATGTATGGAATGATGATAAGTGATTTTGCACCGAATTTTGTAGTTGAGGGATATGTAAAAGATTCTATATGAATCAGAGGGTAAGCAGGGGATATGTATAATTTTGGGCTGAGTTATATTCAGAATGGTTATTAAGAGTTTTTGTGCTGTGGAAGGGATGTGGGGAACTATCAGGGAATAAAGACTATCTGCTGGTTATCATTTTTTCGGCCGGACAGTTATCTGGAAGAAACCGTTGCCAGCGGCCTTGCATTGATCCGGCGCTGTACGGAGCTGAACCAGGCAAAGCAGCAGCCATCCAGTATCATTTCAAGAGGGGATTTGCTTATCAACGTGGATTACCACAAAGTTTTTATCAATGCACAGGTAATGGAATTTCCCTGGTATGAGTTTAACCTGCTCTGCCTGCTTGCATCCAGCCCAGGGCGGGTATTTACAAATGAGCAGCTTTACCGTGACGTATGGGGTGAAGATTACCTGCGGGATGCCGACAACGGGCTCCACTCCTGCCTGAACCGGATACGCAGGAAAATCAGCGAAAATTTTAGGAACTCATATTATTTCCCGTCGGTAAGGGGAAGATATTGGGAAGTCCGGGGAAAGAAACAGAAACGAAACAGCCACATAGAAGCGCCGCAGTCCTTACGGGGATTGCGGCGCTTCTGTTATCGACAAAAAATCCCCCGTATCTTTTTGAAATTCCAATAAAATACAAAAAATATCCCGCCGTGCCGGGTATCTTCCGGGTGCGGCTTTTTTTATGTCGTTTCCTGCGGTGCGTTGTCGTTTCCCAACGGTGCCGTTCACCGCCTCCCGGATTCTGGAACTTATGCATAGTTCTTTCTATTAGGATGCGGTTTTAGTCCCTTACATTATGAGGGGTTTTTTGCTCCCTCTTACGGACATTGGAAAATAACAGGGCATTCCCCTGTTTATAACCAGTATTCAAGTTTTCCCTTTCCTATCTCTGGCAGGTGTGAAAAAGCATCTGCCGGATTTCTTACGGGATGTAAGACCTGATGCTGCAAGACTTTTTCGCTGCGCTCTGATGAATGGGCGGCGTTTGCGGCGCAAGGTGTTCCATCCCGCTGGTATATAGGGGAGACAGTTTTTTTGTGATAAGACAATCTTAACGGGAAATAGAATATAGAAAGGCGGTCAAGGGGCAGATATGGAACTGACAAGGGAAAAGTTACAGGAGATGGCGGCTGTGGATATACGGAGCGTGGATATCAACAGCCTGACGGATTTAAGGGATATTGTGGTTGACACGAAAAAGCCCGTTCCCCAGAAACTGGCCTCTTTTGCGGCGCAGACGAATAACGTATACGTCCACCGGATCGGGGACTATATCGTGAAAGTCCGTTTCATGGAAGAAGGGCCGACCATTGATGATAAGATGGAGGAATATTTGAGGCGGCTCGCGGAGATACACATTTAATGTTACAGTTCAGCCAGACGGAGGAAATGGCGGAAAATTGTGCTTGCACAAATTTTACACTGTTTGCTTCGTCTGAGGGAGCGCCATCTTATGAGCAAAAATAGCTGCAACGCAGCGGTAAAGCGCCGTAGGCGCGGTTTTGCGAATGGCGCGGGCTGAACAATCAAAATCAGTATGGAAGCAGATTCTCCTTGAAAGAACGGAAAAGTTATGTTAATCTAAAGTCAGGACTTGATTCAGTGGAAGCCCTGGCTTTTAGATATGAACGGGATAACGGCTATCCTTGTTAGCTAGTTAAAACCACGCATTGCGCGGTTTTAACTCTCGCGGCAGTCGTCAAGGTCAAGCAAGCTTGACTTTGACTCGTTGCTCGCGGAAATAAAAAGTCAGGGGTGATACAGTTGAAAGAAAAACAATTCTATGCGGCCATGTACCTCCGTCTTTCAAAGGATGACGAGGACAGGGGCAGCTTCAATAAGTCCGAGAGCAACAGCATCGGAAACCAGAGGGAACTTATCAAATCATTCTTAAGGGAGCAGCCGGACATAGAGCTTTACGACATCTATGTGGACGACGGCTTTTCAGGGAGCAATTTCGACAGGCCAGAATTTAAGAGGATGATCGGCGACATTGAGGCAGGCAGGGTGAACTGCGTGGTAGTGAAAGACCTGTCCCGTTTCGGGCGCGATTACATTGAATCCGGGAGGTACATACAAAAGACTTTCCCGGCTCTTGGTGTACGCTTCATTGCGCTTACCGACCATTTTGACAGTGTATCGGCGGATACGGGGGAAAGCTCTATTGTTCTGCCGGTAAAGAATTTCATAAACGATTCCTACTGCCGGGATATTTCTACAAAGGTAAAGAGCCAGCTTGAAGTAAAACGCAGGAACGGGGAGTGTGTATCTGCCTTTGCCGTTTATGGGTATAAAAAGGATGACACAGACAGGAACAGGCTTGTCATTGATGAATACGCGGCGGAGAACGTGCGGCGGATCTTTGCATGGAAGATCGAGGGGATGGCGGTATCTGCGATTGCGGAAAAACTGAACAGCCTCGGTATCCTCTCCCCGAAAGAATATAAAAAGTCAATGGGGCTTCATTATCACAGTGGTTTTTCGGGGGCTGGGAGCAGCGTCTGGGGAAACGCTACCGTAAAACGGATACTGACCAATGAGGTCTATCTGGGCCATATGGTCCAGGGGAAAACCGAGAAGGTTAATTATAAAGTAAAGAAGCATACCGCAAAACCGGAAGGGGAATGGGTAAAGGTGGAGAATACCCATGAGGCAATCGTTTCCGCCGATGATTTTGCGGTAGTCCAGCACCTGCTCAAAGCAGACGGGCGAAAAAGCCCGGAATCCGGGACGCTGAACCCTTTTGCGGGAATACTGTTCTGCGGTGACTGTGGCCAGCAGATGATAAGGCGGGTAATCCGCTATAAAGACACGGCAAAAGTTTATTACATCTGCTCCACAAAGAACCGCGGGGAAGGGTGCAGCAGGCACAGCATAGAGGAAAGCGCACTGAAAGAGATCGTCTGTGAGAGCGCCCGGAAGTTTGCAAATTCCTTCCTGAAAGAAAAGGAACTTTTTGACCGGGCGGTGCAGTATGAGACTAACTTTGAGGCGGTTGCCCGGTATGACAGGGAGATCGGGCGGCTGAAAAAAGAGCAGGATAAATATTACTCCCTCTGCTCCGGCTTATATGAGGATTTGAGGGAGGGTGTTGTCACGAAGGAGGAATTTGAACGCCTGCACAGCGGCTTTACGCAGAAAGGGAAGGAACTGGAAGCGGCCATGCAGAAGCAGGAGCAGCTCATTAAAGATATGTTCAAGAAAGGGGCGCTTTCTGCGGGGAGGTTGAAAACTTTTCAGGATTGTGTGGAACTGAGGGAGATAGACCGGCATACGCTGAGCAGCCTTGTAAGGCGGATTGATGTTTATGAGAATCGGCAGGTCGTGATCGATTTTTACTTTATGGATACGTTTGCTGTCATGGCAGGGATTGGTCGGAAGGTTTTGACGGACAGGGCGGCGAAAGCACAGACAGCGGAAAGGAGCGCATAGCATGGGGAGAGTGTCAAAGAGGACTGCCGCCCCTGCTGTGGCGGACAAAAAAACGAGAACACGTTACAAAGCAGGCATTTATGCAAGGCTTTCATCAGACCAGGACAGGAAAAAGAATGAATCCGTGGAAGTGCAGGTAAAGATTGCGGAAAAGCATATCGAAGAACTGAACCGGGAAGGGACAGAGCGGATAGAGATCATAGACCGTTATACAGACCTGGGGAAAACGGGGAGTAATTTTGAACGTGACGAATTCCAAAGGCTTATGCAGGACATACGGCTGGGCGACATTGACTGCGTGGTGGTCAAAGACCTTTCCCGGTTTGGCCGGAACTATCTGGAAGCGGGGAATTATATTGAGAAAATCTTCCCATTCCTGGGTGTCCGCTTCATAGCGGTTGCGGACGGGCTTGATACGGGGCACAGAGGAAGCAATACAAAGCAGATGGCAACGGAGATAAAAAACCTTGTCAACGATATGTATGCAAAGGACTTTTCCGTAAAGGCAAAGCAGCATTTAAAACTAAGGCGGCAGGAAGGCTCCTATGTGGGAGGGCCGCCGCCCTACGGCTATAAAGCCGGATGGGATAAGAAAATACGGAAGCTGGTGCCGGATGAAAATACTGCGGGGATTGTAAAGCATATTTTCGGGCTTTTTATTGAAACGGGAAGCTATGCGGCGGTGGCGGATGACCTGAACAGGAAAAAGTGTAACCCGCCGTCTGTGTATAAGAAAACCGGAAACGTCTTTTTTGACCCAGAACAGGGGGAATACAAAGGCTGGGATAAAGGCTCTGTGGAGCGTATCGTGAAAAGTGAGACATACGCCGGAAAACTGGTGCAGGGACGGACTTCCATCACCGCAAGGGATGAAAAGAACCGTATCCACAAAGCGGAGGAAGAATGGGTAATAAAAGAAAACGCCCACGAACCTGTTATTGATGCGGCGGTGTTTGCAGAAGCGGCAAAAGTGCGGGAAAGGCTTCAGGAAAGGATGAAATCCCATGCCCATCCGACAGAAGGATGCCCGATAGGGAAGAATATTTTTGACAGCGTGCTTTACTGCGGCGTATGCGGCAGGAAAATGACACGGCATAGTTATGTCAAAACTTATGCGGACAGGAGCAAGACAAGGCTGGACGGATATTTCTGCATAAACGGCGGGCAGACAAAAGTGGAGAGCTGCCCTGCATCAAACCGTATTTCAAAGGCGGAACTGGTGGATATCCTGTTGCCGCTCCTTAAAACAGAGTTTTCCGTCTATCTGGGGAAACCGAAAAAGTATACGGAGATTGTGAAAGAACAGCTTCGGGCGGCAGGGACGGAGATTGATGCAAAAATCAGGAAAACAGAAAGGAATATTGCCGCCGCAAAAGAGGATGAACGGACAAAATATGTGGAATACCGGGAGGGTATTATCACCCAGAGTGAGTATGTTGCTTATAAGATGCGGCAGGAGGGCAGGCTTAATGACTTAAACCGGCAGAAGGAGGAACTGGAAGCTGGCAGGAAGAACCTGGACACTGTATCAGGGAAATACCTTGCGGAGGCCCGTGCCCTGCTCCGGTTAAAAAGCGGCAGGGAACTGACAAAGGAAATGGTAGAATCCCTGATCCGCAGGATTTACGTCTATCCGGGAAAACGGATAGAAGTAGAGTTTGCCTATACAAATGAACTGCTTGAGGGGGTGCTTGCAAATGGATAAACTTGCAATTTACCTACGGCTTTCCCTGGAAGATGCGGATGATAAAGACGAGAGTAACAGTATCAGCAGCCAGAGGGCCATGCTCCACGCTTACATACGCAGTGACGGGGAACTGAGGGGAAAAGAGGTTTTAGAGTTTTGTGATGACGGCTATTCCGGTACAAGCATGGAAAGGCCGGGGATGCAGAGGCTCTTAAAAGAGGTAAAGGACAATCAGATCGGGAGCGTGATTGTCAAGGATATGTCCCGTTTTTCAAGGGACTATATCGAACTTGGAACCTATATGAACCAGATATTCCCCTTTATGGGAGTGCGGTTTATCGCGGTAAATGACCATTACGACAGCCGCGACCATACAGGAAGCACTACCCCTATTGACACAGCTTTACAGACACTTTTGTATGACCTGTACAGCAAGGACATATCCGTAAAGGTCAAGACCTCGGTTGAAAATAAATGCGCCAATGGGGAATATGTTTTCGGACAGGTTCCCTTCGGGTATGAAAAAAGCCGTGAAATTAAAAATACGGTTGTGGTGAATGAAAAGGAAGCGGAGATCGTGCGGTATATTTTTGCCCTTGCCCTTGACGGTAACGGCAGCACACAGATCGCAAGGATTCTCAATGAAAAGGGGATACCCACCAAAACACAGATACGCCATCCAGAGAGGGCAGGGAAAAGCGGCAGGATGCAGGCATGGGATAACGTGTCTGTCCGGGCTGTACTGAATAACCGTTTCTATTTAGGTGAAATGGCCTATGGGAAATCAAAGCGCAAATTCGTGGGCAGTAAAGGCGGTATAGCCGTGCCGATGGAGGACTGGAAAGTGATACCGGGCCACCATGTGCCGCTTGTCACGCCGGAAGATTACGAGAAGGTGTGCCTGTTCCGTAAAGATGCGGACACGGCCAGAAAAGGGGAGAAAAACCCGCTTGTGGGGAAACTTTTCTGCGGCGGATGCGGCTATTCCATGACTTACAAGCCCATACGGGGGAAGAACAAATACCGCAGGTTTGAGTGCCGAAAACATGCTGTTTTGCAGATACCGGAGTGCTGTACCTATTTCCCTGCCGATCTGTTAGAAGAAACTGTGCTGACCATGTTAAGCAGGGAACTGATGGTGCGCGGGAACGCCGCGAAGGAAAACAGGAACCTTGTTTCTTTCCAGAAGTCTGGTATTGCAAGGATGGAAAAGAAGATAACAGAGTGCCGGGGCAGGAAAAAGCAGCTTCAGGCGGAGGCGGATGCCCTGTATGAAAGCTATGCGCTTGGCAGCGTCCAGGCCGTATCATACAGGCAGAAAGCGGACGAAATAAAGGAACAGGTTGCTTTACTGACGGCAGAGGAAGAAAAGCATGGAAAAGAACTGGAACGGCTCCGGGAGGAATACCGCGGGACAGAGGAAGATATGAAGCAGGTCATACGGTATTCCCATCTGGAAGTGCTGACACAGGAAGTGGTTGATATATTTATTAAGAAGATATACGTTTACAAGGACAAAAGAGTTGAAATTGTGTGGAATTTCAGTGACAATGGAAAGACAGAATGAGGGCAGCGATATACGCAAGAGTAGGGAATCCGGATCAGGTGGCAGTGCAGAATCAGACAGAGGTGCTGACAGGACAGATCAGGGGTATGTGGGGAGGCAGTACGGAGATTGATATTTATGCCGACAATGGCATTTCCGGCCTGCAGACAGACCGACCCGGACTGCAAAAACTGTTGCAGACCGCCGGGACTTATCAGGGGGTGTTTGTTTGTAATCTAAACAGGTTATCCCGGTCGGTGCCGGATGCGATAAGTCTGGTCAGACAGCTCAAGGATTCAGGAACGGAAGTTTATGCGCCGGACAGGAACATGGCGGAGATCGTGGAGGAAATGATGGAGATTGTTTCGGGTATTTCAACTTGACACTAATTTACCACCAATTTTACCCCGACTTAGCAATAATTTACCACACGCCCCACGGAGTTATGCGGGTTTCAGCGATTTTCATGTGGAAAAAGTGAAAAAAGTTTGTGACAATAACTTGCCATTAGCGGGGTATGGGGCGGTTTGTGTGGAGAATAGTCTGCCGGGGTAGATAGAAGGGGGATTTTGAGATAATAAGCACTTTATTTTGTGGTACATTGTGTCGAATAAAGTGCTTATTATGTGTTAATTTAGGATAAATCGAATGAAATGAACATATGAGATATGAAAAATGCAAATTGTATTTCAAATATAGTTGTGAATACAGCATGATAATGATATGATGTAAATAAGAAATACGGAGGATTGTTTATGGGAAATATATATGATGGAGTGTTTCGGACAATTTTAAATGATTGCAGACAGATGATTATTCCGGTAATCAATGAGATTTTCAAGGAAGACTATACAGGGAATGAAAAGATAGAGTTTCATCCTAATGAGCATTTTATGGACCAACAGGATGCGGCAGACCAAGAAAGAATAACAGATACGAATTTCATAATATATGGGAAGAAAAAGAAGAAATATCATCTGGAATGTGAGAGCAGTCTGCCGGATGGGTGGATGACAATCAGATTGTTTGAATATGATGCTCAGATCGCTTTAGATGAAGGTGAAGTCATCAATGAAATATTGACAGTGACATTTCCCAATACAGCAGTCCTATATCTAAGGAATTATAAAAAGACACCTGATAAAATGCGGTATGTGATAAAAACGCCGGGTGGCACCCTAGAGTATGATGTGCCAATTATGAAGGTGCAGGAATATACTCTGGAAGATATTTTTTCAAAAGGCTTGTTGCTGTTAATTCCGTTTTATATTTTTTCACATGAAAAGAACTTTAAGGTGTATAATAGTAATGAACAGAGATTGGCAGAGTTGATAGCAGAGTACCGAAGTATTTTGGAGAGACTTGATAAACTGGAGCAAGAAGGGATTATTGGGGCGTTTGACAAACGTACCATTATAGAACTTTCCGGTGATGTGATCAGAGAAATCGCACAGAAGTATGAGAATGTGCAGAAAGGGATAGGTGGAATGATGAGCGGAGCGTTACTTGAGACAGAAGCGAGGACGATTTTAAATAGAGGGAAAGACGAGGCTAAAAAAGAGACAGCACTCAGAATGTTGCAGGATGGTGAATTATCAATTGATAAGATTGCAAAATATTCAGGGCTTGATATTGCAGAGGTAGAGTTACTTACAGGGCTGCAGTGAGAGTACAATTTGTAATTTACAAAGCATAACAAATTCGTTATAGCATTTTTAATAAAAGTTGAAATTTTGGTTCGTGTACATTTCTAACTGGAAAATAAAGTGTATTGCATCAAAAATGATATGGTATTCACCAATTATGCAATACTTTGGAGTTTCAGAAATTTTATAAATTATTATACAAATGGCTGAAATAGGGGTTTTTAGTTGCAAAAGTATAAGAAAGTTTAGAGAGAAGAACAAATGGATAAAGCTTTTGATGCTGTTTTGCAAAGTGAGGTAGATGCTGCTGTTATTGCAAAAACATCATATTGTTTTTTGGGGGAGCGATTTCGTTACCAATGTCTGTGTTGTGGTGAAGAAGTTTATCTTGCCGCAGCTGATAGTAGTGAACGCTCTCCTCATTTTAGACATCGAAAAGGAAATAATGATACGGAATGTGAACGATATCTTGGACAGTTGGACACAGCGGAACATTTTGCGTTTTTGAGAAAGCATAAACAGGGACATATAGAGTTTTATTTTAACAGGGATAGAATGACATTTGAGATTTGTACTTTTTTTACGGAAGAAGAACTTCAGGCGTATGAGAAAGAAAACGACAGGCTGATGGTATCTTCAAAATATTGCGCGGATCCATTTCTCTCGATTCCTCTTAGCAAAGAAGTATTTGTTCCGGGTAGAAAAAGCTATTTTACAATCACAGAATTTTCAATGCAATATATTGTCTCTTTTGATTCCGGGTTTAATAGCTGTACCTATCAGGATGTAATGAGAGATACGGAGAAAATCAATATATTCAGAGTTAGAATGCAGGATGAACACTGCAAGCATCAGACATCGTCACTTCTTTATACAAATACCGAATATATTGGTATATCTGAGTGTGAAGAAACTATGCAGGAACTTGCATCTTTAGAATATATCATCTCAGAAAAGATGTTTTCTTTTGTTACTGAAAACAGGGATTTTTATGGACTGAAGTTTTCTGTAAAACAAGTAGAATTTTCTGTTCGACACTTTTTCCGGAAACATGATTATCAACTAGAAACATCGGAATCGTTCAGTATTTTATGGCCACCGGTTTATATTAGAAATTCGCGTTCAATATGTACTGGCGATACGATATATGTTCACTCAAGTTTTGAGTTGATTCCTCATGGAAATATAAATGTAGATGCCGCTTTTACCCGGAAAAACGATAGGGATGTATTGCAACTTCATGTTGATGATGAAGTTATTATTTATGAAAAGAATATTGATGTATGCGTCCGGAAGGAAAGAAAGTTGGGAATGGAAACAGTTTTGGAAGAACCTATGACTATATATTCTGACAGATATACCATTTCCGAACAGTATGATTACTTTTTATTTGACAAGAACGGATGTACACGGTTGATTCCAGATTCAAACGTATATCTTTCTGAAACGGATCGGATTGTTGGATATAAAAATGGACATATAAAAGTATATGTATATGCGTGTCCAAAGAAAAAAATGGATATAGGACAGTTTATAAATGAGATGGTGAAATATCATCCACAGTCAGAAAAATTTGAACCGGATGACTTTATGGATATAATAACAGACGAAACGGTCTTAACGTACCTGGAAAATTGTTATAGGAGTGGAAGGATTAATACAGTCGTTAAGCGGTACATCAAGGAGGGACTGATTTGAATTATTTGACAGACCTTACAAAGGAAGAAATTAAGTATGTATGTACAGTTATTCCGTTTAAAGAGGCATCTACATATTTCAGAAAATATCCAAAGGAATTCAGCAAATTAAAACCGGGATTCCGTGTAAAGTCGTTGAATGAGGATACTGTCATCCAGACACTTTATGACTTTCGCAATAGAGATTTTATTGCTTCTTTTCTATTCAAGCATATTGACCGATGGATTGAAGAAATTGATGAGGAATTGGTAAAAGCGCTTGAGAGCGAGATTGATCAGGAGGCGGCTTATATTGATGTGCTGTCACGGTCTGTCTTTTCAGGAAACGTTGCACTATTTTTCAAGATCAAAGGAGAAGAAAAGCCTGAAGATTATTTGAGGGTTATGCGTTCATCTGTTCTGTATCAGTCTGCTCATCAAAAAACAAATGGAGAAGAATTGGTTTTTTTGAAGAAAAAACAACGGGAACTTATGGATATTCAGGAAGAGTTAAAAAATAAGATTTCAGATGAAGAGAAAAATGTTGAAAAATTGAGAAATCAGGAGGCAGGACTGAAAGAAGAGCTAAAAGAAAAAATAATGCAGCTTGAGCAGGAACAGGAAAAGAGCACTTCTCTATCTGAAAAAGTAGACGAATTGGAAGCAGAACTAAAAAAAGCTCAGGATGATGAGATATGGAAGACTGCGGAGATGCAACAGAGGATTGACATTCTTACTTCCAAACTAAAGGATCAAGCTGAAAAGGCAGCAGAATACGAGACCAGCATTTCTGAATATGCGTCTAAACTTTCTACAGCCGAGGATGACATCGAGACATGGAAACATAAAGTAAGAAGTTGTGAAAAACAGCTTTTTACATATAAAGCGGAAAGAGCAACATTTTTAACAGACCAGGAATCTGACCGAAAGCAGATCAGAGAGCTTAAGGAAGCACTTGATAAAGCGCTTGGTGTTGAAAAAGCATATAAAGAATATCTTTCTGCACTTAGTAAAGAAAAAGAATCCTATCTACAAAAGAATAGGGAACTGGAAGAAACACTAGAAACGCAGAAAAATATAGAGACTGCTGCAGAAGCTGTTTCAAAGAGATACGCAGGTAGCAATCGGAAGATGCCGTTATGCCCTGAGGATATGGATGATTTTGATGAATATTTTAGTTATAACCTTGAAAATATCGGATTTGATAGGAATGAGGATGGTTCAGTAGATTTTGTGGATTATCTTGAAAAAAGTTTCTTTCATGGTATTCCAGTGTTGATAAAAAGAGGACTGGGAATTAATTTAGCTAATTGTTTGGCAAATACGCTATATGGTGTGCCAGTTGCTGCTCAACTGCTATATTCGGAAGGTGCAGGTGTACAAAAAATAAGTAAGTTTCTTGCCGATATACCTGATCGGGTTGTCTGTATTGATGGCTTTATTGGGAACTGTAATGAATTGGAATTAATCCCGGTGCTCGAACAATATCGCAACAAGATTATCATCCTTACCTATATGTATGATAAGACGCTGAGTTTTGTTCCATACGAAATTCTTTCTTCAGTTCATTTTATCAGTGCAGATGTTTTTAGTACTGTATTAAGAATCAAGGATATTACGGAGGATCCTTCCGAAGTAAAAGAAATTTCGTCTGCATACAAAAGCAATACAGGAGTTGACAGCCGGTCGCAGAAAATATTTTATGAGATTGCATGCGAATGCGGACTAGGAATGGATACGGCATATGCGATGTCTGACATGATCGAAGATGAAAACTATCTGAACGAGATGCTAATGTTCACACTTCTTCCATACGTGTCTAAAGTTCTTGGGAAGAATCCTTACAATTGTTCCAAACGTCTTCAGCGGTATGCAGGAGAAGCAGGACGCTGTTCGAAGAAAAATATTTTGATAAGGTGGTTTGGATAGTGAATGAATTGATCAATATCATGTCAGATGACATGAACATACACCCTTATACCAATGAACCGGCTGAATATTTTGGGTATAGGGTCATCTATTCAGCTCTCGGTCTGTGTTGCCTTACATCAGCACTCAGTGAAAAAGAAGGTAAGAGAGGGATTAGTAAGAATGCACAAAGCATCTTGCTACATGACCTGTCTAAAAAATATGTTGAACTATGTCCAATGGCAAAACGTTTTATTTTTGCTTCAAGAAATATCGATATTGCAATATTTATTCGGAATATCTATGAACAGACAGGATATCTGTTGACACTTGATAATAATTACAATGTTCTGAATAATAGTGGCGAAACCATAAAAGTTTCTGAAACAGATTATCTGTATTTTGGACTGCCAGCAACATATTATATTGTAAATGGGCTTGGAATCCACTGCAGGAGTGCTAGACATGAAGTAAAACTAAATGATTTTCTCATACGTGACAGTTTGACACCGGAAGAATACATAAAAGTGAAATATGACGAGTGTGATTTTAATGAACGAGATATTGATGTGGCGGAACTGGAATTTTTCAATCCGTTCTATTATGGAAACATATCCAATTCATGGCATGGATACATGAAATCCAATATGACGATGGCACGGAAAAGTAAGATGGGGCCATATTATAAAACTATTAGAAAAGAGGACGGTACGCTTCTTTTTGCTGATGATAGCAGTGAGGATGAGCTTGATGCCTTAACGGGGGCAGAATTCCGAAGGCTATATATTGCTCTTAGGTATCACTATGATAATCCGATGCAGCTACTCATATGCCCGATAGATGAGGCATACTCCTATATTCGTATCCTTGGACAACTGCCAAATAGGGAATACTTTTATCTGCTCATGAATGCATGGCCAAGATATGGATTTTTCGATAGAAATCATTTTATCATACGTAACGAATTGACAATACAGACTGCAGAGGTTCTTGGAGCAATAGGTTTTACTGCAAGAAAAGGTGAATTTTATGGATAGATATGCGAACGGAGTACAGCAGTACTACCAGACAATAAGGAATCGGCTGGTAAATTATATTAAGTCGGATTATCTTGCTAACAGCGAAACATTGCTTTTGTATGCAGACGAGCTTCTCGAAGAGAGGTGCTCGGATGATATTAACATCGCAAAGGAACCGTACATTGAGACATCATCTTCCTATCGCAAGGTAAATGACGGTATTCGGACGGCTGACATTGAAAATAATGTTAAGGAAGTCCTTTTAAAGCTTGTCGATGCGGAACTTGGTATTTATTCCACCCCTTTTACTCATCAGGTAAAAGCTCTTACAAGTGCTTTGAAGGGGAAAGACCTGTTTGTATCTACTGGTACAGGCTCCGGTAAGACAGAATGTTTTCTTTGGCCGATTATCGCGCGTGCTATTGAGGAATCTCTTAACAGACCGAAAGATTTTAAAATACCAGGGGTAAGAACTCTTATTATTTATCCTATGAATGCACTGGTATCTGACCAGCTTGCCAGATTTCGAAAGATTATGGGCGCTAAAGAGTTCATGGATATCTTTACATCTTGCTCGGGGGCAGGACGTATCCCACATTTTGGTATGTATACCGGAAGAACCCCCTATTCCGGAGAGTCAAAAAAACAGAGCAATATTAATCTCGCAAAAACATACCGTGAACAATATCTAGTGGATGAGTATGCTGCAGTAGAAGAACAGAAAGAACAGTTGAAAAAAATAAATGGATTCAAGAGCATCAATAAATATCCTGCAAGGTATGGCGGGGAAGAAGGTCTGAGGGATTTTATTGATAATCTCGAAAACAACATTCATAAACCGAATCCTTATGATGCAGAATATATCACCAGATTTGAGATCCAGAAGAACACTCCGGACATACTGATTACTAACTATTCTATGTTGGAGTATATGCTCATGCGTCAGATGGAAGCAGGTATATGGAATGATACGAAAGAATGGTTGAACAAATCAGAGGAAAACAGACTTCTCATTGTTCTTGATGAAGCACATATGTACAGAGGTTCCTCAGGCGGAGAAATCGCGCTCCTTCTTGACAGGCTTTTTTCGCGTCTTGATATTTCTCTTGAGAAAGTACAGTTTATTCTTACGACCGCAAGTATGCCAGTAGAAGACGAAGAGGCCATATCCGATTTCTTTAACGGTCTCACCGGAAAGAAATATTCCGAATGTGTTCCTCTTTTTGGTGATAAAGAAATTGTTCATAATGATTTTAAGGTGATGACGGATGCTGTGGCTCTTGCTTCCATAGGAACAAGCCAGGTAACAAAAGCTGAGATTAGTACAAGAATTTGCGCTTTTGCTAAAAATGTGTTCCAGATTGAGTTGCCTTCGGATATCTCCGCTTCAGATGCACAGGAATGGCTGTTTACAAATCTCTGGGATTATCAGGCATTTGTGAAGCTTCATGAACTGTGTAGAGACGGTGCAAAATCCTATACGGAATTAAAAGAGAAGATATTCGGAAACGGTAAGTATGCAGGGGATGCCCTTGACGCTTTGCTTGCTGTTGTTTCTTTGGCAAAAAAGAATGGTGAGATTCTTTTCCCTGTAAGACTGCATATGTTTGTCCGTGGAATCCAAGGATTATATGCCTGCTCCAGTCCGAAGTGCACCTGTGGGGCGAAATATTCTGATGAAGAAAAGCTTCCTATTGGCAGGGTGATTTCTATCCCGCGTGAAAAGTGCGAATGCGGCAGCAGGATGTATGAACTTGTGAACCATATCAAATGTGGAGCTTTGTATTTTAAGATATATGTCCAGAAGATATCTGGAAAAGAATATTGGTATGCTTTTCCAAATAAAGGGTTGAGTGGTGGAGAGAACGAACTGCAGGAGATGCTTCTTTATATTTGCCCGGATGGATATGAACCGAAAGGCAAAGATAAAGTGGGATATCTCGACCCTGTAACAGGAAAACTTTATCTTGACTACCAGAACGGCGACGGACTGCTTAAGGTTCTCTATCCGGAATATGATGGAAAACACAACCGCTTTATGTTTGGTACATGCCCAAAATGTAAAAAGATTATGCCATTAAAGAAGCCTACGGATCTGGCAACAAAAGGTAACATTCCTTTTTATAACCTGACCAAAGCACAGTTCGAACTTCAACCACCAGCAAAGCCTGAACTTATAAATGAAGGTAAGAAGGTGCTTTTGTTCTCGGACTCCAGACAGAATGCGGCAAAGCTTGCACTTGACTTGTCCAAATCATCCGATGCGGATGGGTTCCGTCAGGCTGTTATGTTGGCGGCAAAGAAACTGTTGGAAGACGGAAGAGAGCATTCCTTGAAAGAACTGTACAATATGTTCCTAGTGGTCTGTGTGGAGCAGAGACTGGAATTTTTCTCTGGCGGAAGTGCTGATATCTTCCAGGATCATCTTGAGAAGATTCGTAAAAAACTTAAACGACGTAAAGATATTTCAAAGGAGAACTTTGAACCGTTACCATATGACTATTACGAGCAGTTGTTAACGTTCTTTACAGAGAGTCCGCGTTCTTTCAAAGATATCGGTCTCGGATTTCTTGGGCCTATGGACGGAAATCTGGAAGACTGTGTTTATGAGCTTGAGGATGATTATGATATAGTAATTGATAAAGAAATACTTCGTTCTGTCTTAGTCTTGCTTTTCTGGGATGTAATGGATGGAAGTGTGGCTCTTGGTAATACTATTGAGGATGATGTTAGAAGAAACCTTCCGGGACGAAGCAAGATCCAGTCATTTGGTCTTAATGGGGATTTTACTGCTTCTGTAGATAAAAAGTTCATTCAGATTGTAAAAGATATGACTGGGCTTAATGATAAAAAGATGGGAGAGTTTCTGAACTGTATAAAGAACGATTTCTTTGGACCGGGAACAAACCAGCAATATTACCTTAAACTTGATGCGGTAAAAATCGTCGTTACAGGCGAGGATTTCAACTGGTATCGATGTGAGAGATGCGGTAAAATTTCCCCTTACAAGCTGGGGAATTACTGTGGCTCTTGCTTTGAATCTAAAAATCTCCATGTCATCACCAATGTGGATCTTTCCAGATTTGATTTCTGGAGAAAACCAGTGCTTGCAGCTATTGATGGTGAAGAAAAAATTCACACCATTGATACCGAGGAACATACCGCTCAGCTCTCTCATAAAGAAACAACGAGCGATATCTTAAGTAGAACGGAGGATTATGAGATTCGCTTTCAGGATATTGATGTCGGCGAGTTTGGTGAGGATTCTATTGATGTATTAAGCTGTACTACTACGATGGAGGTTGGTATTGATATTGGTTCTTTGACAGCGGTAGGATTGAGAAACATCCCTCCTATGCGTGAGAATTATCAACAGAGAGCAGGTCGCGCTGGTCGAAAGAATTCTGGAATTTCCACTATCGTTACTTATGCCTTTGGAGGTGTTCATGATAGTCACTACTTTAAGCATCCGGATGAGATGATTTCTGGAAAACTTAGAAAGCCATGGATTGACAGAGCTAATCCGAAAATTAAACAACGCCATTATAATATGAAAGCGTTAAACAGCTTCATGTCGACGGATTTGATGCGCAGCAAGTTTGACAGTATTGTAAAGATCGGTATCGTTACATTCTGTGAGAAGTATGCAGATGCCTTTATCGAACATATACAGTCCCTTGATTTTCCGATAAATAGTACGGTCGAAATATTTTATAAGATAAGAGACATGGTACTTTCAGAAGGTAAGAGAAATGAGTATTTCAACGGAGATAAAGAGACATCTGCGTTTGATATATTCTATACCGAAGGATATATTCCTTCTTATTCTTTCCCGAAGAATGTTGTAAGATTCTGTGTGGAAAAGGATTCTGAACATGGGCGTAGAGCTCCTAAGGACATTAAATATGCCCCTGAAAGGGACATTGCGGTTGCCATTAGTGAATATGCTCCTGGACGTTTCATTACTATCGATAAAAAGATATATAAGAGTGGCGGACTATATTCAAATCCGAGACCAAAGGGATATGAGCATAATCAGGCGGAATATTATTTCACAAGTAAAGACTACAAAAAAGATATCATTGTCTGCACAGAATGTAATTGGTTTGGTGATGGCAAGGAAGAATATACAGAATGCCCTTATTGTCATGCACCGGTGGAACGGCATTCAATGATTAAGCCGTGGGGATTTGCGCCGGTTAAGGGGGATCCGGTCAAGTACGAAGACGAGGAAGAAGAAAAAACATATGCGGAAGCACCATATTATTCCTATGTTCCAAAAGACACGGAAATGCAGAATTATAAACACAGCTACCTCCGCTTTGCAAACCTTCAGAATCGCAAGGTACTGACCGTCAATATGGGAAAGAAGAAAAAAGGATTTAATATCTGTACTAAATGTGGTGGAGCAGAAGTGGCAGAATCGTTTCAGATGAGCGATTTCCGATTTTCCCAGCCGTATCATGATCGTTATCTTTGCAGACATGAAGGTACAGTTGCAACAAATATTTATCTCGGATATGAATTTTTGACAGATATGTTTATGTTAGATATCAGATATGATAATCAGAAGTTGGTATCAAACTATGACAGTGAGGAAAAGAATATTCTACGCTCCGCAGCGACAACTTTGCATGAGGCAATTAAAAAGGCAGTGTCTCTTTCGCTGGATATTGATTATAATGAAATCAACGGCGGATGGAGAATGCGTTTTGAGGAAAGTGGTGAAGTACATATTGAGATGTTCTTTTATGACAATCTAACTAGCGGTGCCGGCTATTCTTCCCTTATTGGAGAAGATGGGGTGCTTGATGATGTTTTTTCAAGAACGAAAGAGATTCTGACAGGATGCACATGTTCGAGGTCATGTAGAAATTGTCTTGATAATTTCTATAACCAGAGAAATCATGATATTTTTGATAGAACACTCGCTGTACAGCTCCTCGAATATGCTCTGAATAGAAAATATCCGGAAGACTATTCAAAAGAAAAGCAGGAAATTTATATGAGACCTTTGAAGAAATTGATCAGAGAGTCAAAAGGTATATCTGCAAAAGATAATATTGTATTTGAAGTTATTCCTTCATTAAGAAAGCGAGAAAGAAATGAAAAAGGTAAGCTGTATCTAAATCCATACAATTTATCAGACTGGCTTCCTAATGCCTTTATGGAGTATTTGGGAAAAATCAATGAATAAATGAATGAACGAAGGAGACAAATATATGTTCTGTTCCCCATTAAGATATCCGGGCGGAAAAGGTAAACTGGCTAAATTTATGAAATATATGATCGATCAACTAGGACATGGTGGAGGAACATATATTGAGCCTTTTGCGGGCGGGGCAGGTGTTGCGATTGAACTCCTCCTTCAGGGGGGTGTCAGCAGGATAGTTATCAATGACTATGATAAAGGGATTTGGTCTTTTTGGAAAGCTGTCCTTACTGAGACTGATCGATTTATAGAGCAGCTTGCTGTTGTTCCACTTACTATGGAAGAATGGAACCGACAGCGCAATATCTGCCTCACACGAAATAATAAATACAGCTTTGAACTTGGTTTTGCAACATTTTATATGAATCGCACGAATCGTTCTGGTATTGTTAAGGGCGGTGTAATTGGCGGTATGGATCAGTCTGGATCATGGAAAATGGATGCCCGTTTCAAGAGAGAGGACTTAATTCGAAGGATAGAGAGCATTGCTGAAAGAAAATCACATATAAAGCTTTATAATAAGGACATTAATAGCTTTATTATACGATATATTCCTCTGTATGAAGAAAATGCACTTGTTTATTTTGATCCTCCATATTTAAAAAAAGGGAAACAGCTCTATATGAATTACTTTCAATTAGAAGACCATGTTCGTATTGAGAAAGCAATAAGAGACTATGTAAAATGTGACTGGATTATTACTTATGATAAGGCGTCAGAAATAGAAAGTATTTATAAAGGTTATTCGATGCGTTTGTATGATCTAAATTACAGTGTGTCATCCAAGTGCAAAGCCAGCGAACTTATGATATTCAAGGAAGGGATTAAGGTTCCAAATGACAAGGAACTTCAGAAACAAAGGATAAAGATTAACATCCGATTATGTGATACATAGTTTTGAGCAGCTGTTTAATGTACAATGCTTGGGTTACGATGAAGCCAGTCAGATTCACGTTCATGATGCCCAAAGTCCTGAACTATAAACGAGATATGCCGAAATAGACAGTGGACGTGGTATTGCAAATATCCACAGGATAAAAATCTATTCGGTGATGGTGGTATCTGGAAATAACGAAAACTGTGGAATATTAGTTGATAGAGAAGATGATTATATTTTACACAAAAGGAAAAGTTTTCCCGATGATAGATACTGTAATATCTATATGGAATAGGTAATTATCAATAGGAGGTTAAATATATTTATTTTATAATAATTTTTTATTTAGATAAAAGATTGATTGTAAAGTAGTCGAATTCGACCACTTTTCCACTGAAAACAACTTGACACTAATTTACCATCAATTTTACTCAAACTTAGCACTAATGTACCATACGCCCCACGAAGTTATGCGGGTTTCAGCGATTTTCATGTGGAAAAAGTGAAAAAAGTTTGTGACATTAACTTGACACACGCGGGGTATGGGGCGGTTTGTGTGGAGAATAGTCTGCCGGGGTGAGGTGGGGAGTATGCTGCGTGAGATAAGGGAGAATTTAAATAATAGACACTTTATTCGTCACATGAGCGGCGAATAAAGTGTCTATTAAGTGTTGATTAAAAAGACGAAAAGGGATATACTGTATTTTGAAAGAGGTGATATTATGAATTTCGGTATGGAAACAGAGTTAGTTGAGTTTAAGAAATCAACCGGTGAACTAAAAGAAGGAGTCATTTCTTTAGCTTCTATGCTGAATAAAAATGGGAAAGGTACATTGTATTTTGGGGTAAGAAATGATGGAGAAATCTTGGGACAGCAAATCGGGGATCGTACATTGCGTGAAGTATCTCAGGGAATTGCAAATGCAATTAAACCACAAGTAATCCCGACGATTATCATGGAACTATGTGATGATAAAAATGTAATAAAGGTCACAGTGGAAGGAGATGAAAAACCCTATTCGGCATATGGAAAGTATTATATGAGAACGGCTGATGAGGATCGGGAAATATCGCCGCAGCAGTTACGCAGTTTGATGCTTGGCGCGTCGGATTCTATTGTAAATATAGAGTCAAACAATCAGAAAATGACTTTTAATCAGTTAAAGACATTATATATTGGAAACAATCTGACGCTTCGGGAAAATACTTTTAAACAGAACCTGAATCTTTTGACACGCAAAGGAACCTACAATTTAATGGCCGATATTTTGGCAGATGTCAACAGTTATTCTATTAAAGTGGCTGTATTTAGCGGGACAGATAAAACAAACCTCATCAAGCGAAATGAATATGGTTATAAATGTATGCTTGTAGCAGTGAAACAGGTATTGGATTATATGGAAGCGTTGAACGATACGGTGGTGGATGTAGGAGGAAGTCTGCGGAAAGAAAGTAAGTTGTTTGATTTTGCCTGTTTCAGGGAGGCATGGCTGAATGCCTGTCTGCACAATCGCTGGTTAAGACAAACGCCACCGGCTGTGTATATGTTTGATGATCGTATTGAGATTATATCAGTGGGAGGTCTTCCGAATGGACTTACATTGGAAGAATTTTATGCAGGAAAGAGTAAACCTGTGAATGTGGAACTTCAGCAGATTATGGTTCAACTGGATTATATAGAACAGACAGGCCATGGCGTACCTCTGATTGTGTCCAGGTATGGGCGGGAAGTGTTCGACATTTCGGAAAATTTTATTACCGTGACAATTCCGCTAAATTATAAGAGGAATGCAAAAGATAGTTTCTTTAACGCATCAGCAAAGGCAATTGACAGCAGGGATGGCAAAATATTGGAGTTGATGAAAGAGGATCCCAATATCAGCGTCAGGGAAATCAGCGGACTGGTTGGTCTGGGAACAACTACAATTACCAAAAGAATTCATCGCCTGAAAGAAGAAGGAATTGTTGAAAGAAAGGGTTCAAAAAAGACAGGACAATGGGTTGTGAAATGATAAGAATTTGTATTAAGGAAAAGAGGTCATCGTTGCCAACTGGAAGGAAGAGTGGAAAATAAATGGATTATCTGCAACAAAAGAGGGTAAACGTCTTTGATGTGATACCTGCAGGTTTTTTTAATTATCTCGCAAGTAACAGCAACCAACGATTATATGTGGAATGCCTGGAACTGATATACAGTCAGTATGAACGTGAAATTTCATACTGTATTCCGAGAAATCAGATTCGGGATGCCTTGGCAATCTATTTGCTGGAGAATCATGTTTCTCTCGATGTAGATCAGGAGACAGGTCCGATCAAGAACCATGGGGAGCTTGCAACTGCCATCTTGAGGAAATTTTGTTCAAAAAATGTAGGGTGGTTGGAGGAGGAAAATGATGGGGCAACTTATGAGAAACAGATTCTGATGACAGAGCGGGGGATTCTGCTGGCAGAGTTTTTGACGCAGATTAGGAAACCTGAGAAAGAAGAATATTCAGGTTACATCTTCAATATTTACAATACGCTCCGGAATGTGGAACAGTGGGAAGACCATCCTTATGTGAATGGTATGAAGAGCATTTACCAGAATGCGAGACTCCTCTCAAAATCATTAAAGAGGCTGTCAACTTTTATTCGGAAGGTGATTGAAAAGATGGTGAATGAGGAAACGCTGGAGAGTCTGACAGAAAACCTTTTAGAATACTTTGACGGCAGCTTTATCAGGGAATATTCCAGATTGACAAAACAGCAGAATATCCATATTTACCGGGGATACATTAAGGCGAGACTGGATGAAATGAAAGAGGATACAGAGTTGCTTGAAAGAATAGTCAGGGAATGTATGAAAGAAGAGGAATTGGAGGAGGTCAAGGCACGGGATTATGCAGAGAATATGATCCTGTTGTCCAGAAGGTTTCTGACAGAAGACTATGATCGCATTATGAAGGTAATCAAGCATAAGATCAATGTATACCTTCAGGTGGCGATTGGCCGGGCCAGGTTTTTAAGAAACCGGGAGGTGGATGAGCGGGGAAATATTGAACAGACAATCAGGTACATTGTGGAGGAAATGGGGGAATTAGGCTGGAAAGAAGAACTGCCGGATAAAATGAACGGTCTGTTTACGCTTGAAACCCATGAATTTATCGATAGGTCATCCCTGAGGTATCCTAGGAAGCAGCGGGCTGTCAGACATGCAGCGGTAGCGGAAATAGAGGAAATGACCCAGGAGGATATTGAAAACTCCAGAAAGGCGCAGGAGAAAGAGGCATACAATCCGTTTTCGAAAGACAGGATGCGGGAATACCTTCTGTTTTGTATGGGGGAACAGGATACTCTGGCAGTTGAGGATATGCCCTTTGATAATAAGAATGATTTGCTGGCGGCGCTGTCAGCTGCAGTGTATGCAGAGGAAAACGGCTTCGAGATTATTCCTGCACAAGGGTATCTGGAAACCGATCAGTTGCTTCTCAAAAGATTTGAAGTGAAAAGCATTCCTATAGAGGATGAAATTTGAACTTTGACAAAATAAAATCTCCCC
>CAJTTZ010000006.1 GCA_910579505.1 uncultured Lachnospiraceae bacterium | reverse complement strand
AGCTGGGAGAGCATCTGCCTTACAAGCAGAGGGTCATAGGTTCGAGCCCTATAGGTCCCATGCAAAATCCGCTAGACGAATTTGGATTTATGTGCCGATATGGCTCAATTGGCAGAGCAGCTGATTTGTAATCAGCAGGTTAACGGTTCGAGTCCGTTTATCGGCTTTTGGTGTGAAACATCATATGGACGGATTCCCGAGTGGCCAAAGGGGACAGACTGTAAATCTGCTGCAAATTGCTTCGGTGGTTCGAATCCACCTCCGTCCACTGACGTAAATTCAGATAGAATTTACGTTTGGAGAATCGTAGGTGGTTTTCTCCAAAAATAATTTCATAACGCGGGGTGGAGCAGTCTGGAAGCTCGTCGGGCTCATAACCCGAAGGTCATAGGTTCAAATCCTGTCCCCGCTACTCAATGCCCAGATAGCTCAGTTGGTAGAGCAGAGGACTGAAAATCCTCGTGTCACTGGTTCGATTCCGGTTCTGGGCATTATGCTATTGTAGAGGAAACGTTGGTATATACGACGTTTCCTCTATATTTTTTAAGCTTTTTCAATCGGATTTTAGTAATAGAAATTTCTATCGGAGTATGATACGATTGATAAGTAACAAAAATGTTTTTGTTTTTTTATTAATAGAAAAGCGAAGGGCAGTGGAAGGTGAAGGGATATGAGTAAGTTAAAAAAGGGGATTCTGGCGGTATTTGACCACGTTACAGAATGTATGGTGCCGATTATACCGATTCTTCTTGCGGGAGGCATCCTAAAGATAGTTGTGATGCTTTTGACGGCGGTACATATTTTGTCTGGTTCGACAGAGGTAATTATGTCGGCGCTGGCTACGACTCCCTTTTATTTTCTGCCAGTGTATGTGGCTTATTCCGCGGCGAAACATTTTGATACGGACCCGCTGATTGCGCTTGCCAGTGTGTGCGTGATGCTGCTTCCGGATTTTGCGTCCCTGATGGAGAGCGGGGAGCGTGTAACTTTTGCAGGTATGCCTGTGATAGCAGCGACTTATGCCTACAATGTGATTCCTATTATTTTATTGATTTATTGTATGTCCCATATTGTAAAGTGGCTGAAAAGGCTGATTAAGGAGAGCCTGCAGCCCTATTTTCTTGCTGTGTGCGCCATTTTTATCACGTCACTTCTCGGTATTCTTGTGATCGAGCCGATTGTCAGCCTGTTGAGCGGTATGCTGGCGAACGGGCTTGATGTGATGCAGATAAAGGCGCCCGTGATAGCCTGGGCAGTGTTTGCGGCGCTGACAACTTTACTGGTATCTACGGGGATGCATTGGATTTTTATTACGCTGGCAATCACCCAGATCGGGGTAACAGGTGTTGATTACGGTATTATGGTGGCGTTTCTGATATCTAACATATCGCTTGCAGGATGTGACCTTGCGGTGTTTGTGAAATCGAAGACGGCGGAAAAGAAGGCGATGTCTATAAGCGCGATGATTACGGAATTTGCTTCCGGGATTGCGGAACCATCCATTTTTGGCGTATGCTTTAAAGAGAAGACGCCGCTGATCGGTAATATTTTCGGCTGTATGATCGCGGGAGCGGTGCAGGGGCTTCTGACAGTACATTGTTACACTTTTGCGTTTCCGTGCGTCTCGACAATCCTGATGTTTTATAGTGTGGATGATCCGGCGAATTTATGGAAAGCGGCTGCGGTGGGCATTGTTTCCTTTGCGGCAAGTTTTATCATCACGGCGCTTGTGTATCACGATACGGAAGCTGTTAAAGCGGATTAATGACGTAGGGCGGTTTTAATGAGGATATGATATACTTAGAGGGAGGAATTTGTCGCTGTGGAACAGAAAATGCGGATATGTCCCGGCTGCGGTGCCGGGGTGCCCGACAGGAAAACGGCCTTCTGCCCTTACTGCGGCAGGGAACTGATTGATTTAAGCAGGGAAAATACGGATAGAAAGATCAGGGAAGTAAAAAGGGCACAGTCTGAGACATCCTCTGTCCCGAAAAAACTCGGACTGATTGTGGCTGTCACGCTGCTGGCGCTGTTTTTACTTTTGGCGGTTGTCGTCTTTTTAGATATACCGGGGAAAATGAATGAATCAGGGATGCGAAGGGAGATGGATAAGCTGTCTGGCGATATGCGGAAAGCTTATGAGAAAGAGGACTGGGATCGTCTGGAACAGTACCTGATTGACGAATGCGAGGTTTACATTGAATCGTCTGACTATTTTCTCTATCGCACGGCATGGTTCCTGCATACGTATCCGCCTCTTTTCGACGAGGCATATGGGGCGCATGATACGGAGGAAATGCTGTTTATATATGAAATTATGGCAGAGGATTATGATATGCGTTTTGATGATATATTCTTTTCAGTCTATGGGACTGATGAGGAGATTGAGGAGGCGCTCGCCCAGGAAGTAGAGCGGGAAACAGAAATAATGGTGGAGGAAGGACTGGAAGATGAAATGTACAAACTGCGGCGCTGACTTTGCCAGCGACCAATTGAGATGTCCCTATTGCGGCACAGTCAACGAACATGCTTTGAAGCTGGCGAAGGAACTCCAGACTTATGACGCCGCATATGAAAAAGAGAGGGATGAATTGCTGGAGAACGGGACGAATCAGGTGCTGCGGCATTTGACATTTGGACTTGGGTTAGTTTTTTTGGTGATTGCCATCGTTTCTCTGGGGTTTGTTGCCTTTTACCAGTACCGCTTTTCGGGGAAGTCTTCCTATCAGGTGAGCGGGGCGCGGCTTGCATGGAATAAGGAGATGATTGCCAATTATCTGGAGGAGGGACAGTATTTACGCGCGTACCTTCTTGCATCGACTACGGACCCGACGGGTGAGCGCTTCCAAAATTATCCAGAATACGCGGATGAGCTTTACGATATTTACAACTATTCCATTATTCTGATCGGCGTGCTGCAGTCCATGGAATCCATGGACGAGGGGGACAACTATGCTGCCCTGCGCGATACGGATGTGATCAGTATGCAGATTTTTTACAGTTCGGAGGGGAACAGCGCGGTCAAGGATGAACTGGTGGATGAGGTTGACGGATATTTAAGGAATTATTACCGGCTGACAGAGGAGGAAATTGAGAAGTTAAAGACGCTGGGGTCAGGAAAGCAATTTACACTGGAGGGAAGCGCGGATATCGAGGGCGTCACCAAACGGAGAATGGAGGCGTATTTTGAAAAATAGAAACAATACAAGGTACTATATGTTGATTGTCATATTTACGATTCTGTTTTTTGTGTGTATGGCGTTCTGCTTTGGACGGTTTCGTCAGTTGTCCCGCAGTTACATGACGAGGTCGCTATCCTATCGTCTGGAAACCATAGAACTGGATGAGAGCATGTTTGGACCGGCGCACATTTTTTCTTCTCTCTACTTTGACAGAGATTACGAGGAAGAGTTTGACGGGTACTGGGATTTTTCCGATGCCTATCTCGCCTATATGCGGGGGAGGATTTCCGAGGAGAAGTCGCCTTATATTGACGAGATCAGAGCGTACCTGGAAACTGCGCCGGGAGGAGCGCGGGAAAAAACAGCGAAAAAGTATCTGGAAGAGCTGGAGAGACAATAAGTTGTCTGCGGCATAGCGGTTATTTGGTGAAAGCACGGAACAGTTACGAAATGTGAAATACAGCCGATATAAAGAGTAGTTGACAGCACAACAAAAAGGAGTGCGGTGATGAAAAAGCTGTTGTTTTTTACGGGTGATATTGAGACGCAGGGGTACTTTTCCCTGCAGATTGCGGAGGCCATGAAGGCGCTTGGGCATGAGGTTTTTATCTATGATCTGAGCAGGCCATGGGAGAGCACGGAAAAGTTTTTCCAGTTTTTTGAAGAAGGGAACACCGCGCTTATCAATTTCAATTTCCACGGAATGAGCGGGGAACAATATTTTCTGGATGAAAACGATACAATGATGTGGGAGGCGCTGCGCATTCCCAGTTATAATATTGTGGTGGACCACCCCATGTATTATCATCATTTTCTGGAGAAGGTTCCCCCCAATTATCATCACATCAATATTGACAAAAATCATGAGGTTTATATGCGCAGGTTTTTTCCCGAAATTAAAAACGGGCCGTTTCTGCCGCTTGCAGGGACGAAACTGTATCCGAAAAAATCGAATGTGCCGATTGCCTGCCGCAAGTATGATGTGACGATGGTAGGGAACTACTGCACACCTTCGACTTTTGATAAATATATTACAAGGATTGACGACGAGTACACAGCCTTTTATCATGGAATGATAGAAGATCTTTTAACACACCCTGATAAGACAGTAGAGGAGGTGGCGGAAACACATCTTCTGGAGGAACTTTCCGAGGTGCCAGAGGGGGAACTGAAGAAAACCATGGCGGCGCTTACTTTTATTGATCTGTATGTGCGGTATACCTTTAGGGGACGGATCGTGCAGAAACTGGTGGACGCGGGGATTAAGGTTCATGTTTTTGGTGACGGATGGGAGCTGTTGGAATGTAAGCGGCCGGAGAATCTGCTGATTATGGACAGCCTGAATTCCGAGGGATGCCTCAAAAAGCTGTGCCAGACAAAATTATCCCTGAATGTGATGCCGTGGTTTAAGAACGGTGCCCATGACAGAATATTTAATTCCATGCTGAATGGAGCGGTCTGTCTGACGGACAGCAGTATTTACCTGGATGAAATTTTGCATGACGGTAAAGACTGCAGACTGTACACGCTGGCAGATTTGGAGCGTCTGCCGGAAATAGCGAAAGAATTGTTGGCTGATCCGGGTCGTATGCAGGCGATTGCGGACAGCGGTTATGAGCTGGCGCAGAAGGGGCATACCTGGGCACATCGGGCGGAGGTATTGCATAATCTGGTGGAAGAGGAGTAGTAAGCTGCCTCATAATATAACCCGCAGGAAATGGAGGAAAAGAGAATGGACTTATTTAAGAACCATCAAAGAAGGCGCAGGGAGCGTCTGCAAAGGCTTTACGAACGCCACAAGAGAATCCATGAGCTGCTTCGGGAGCACGGCGAGGATATTCTGAAATCTGACAATTTCAGGAAAACGAGGGAGCATATCCAGCATGGTACCATGACAGTGCACAATCATTGTATGGATGTTGCGCGATACAGTCTTCTGATAAATAAAAAGCTGGGAATTGGCTGCAATAAGCACGATCTGATCCGGGGTGCGCTGTTACACGACTATTTTCTTTATGACTGGCACGACAAGGCATATTTATCCCAGAGAAAGCGGCTGCACGGTTTCCATCATCCAAAAACAGCGCTTCAAAACGCGGAAAAGGAATACGAGTTGAATGATATCCAACGGGAAATTATAAGAAAACATATGTGGCCTTTGTCGGTGGTGCCGCCCACCTGTAGAGAGGCATGGGTTGTGACAGCCGCGGATAAATATTGTTCGCTTTTGGAGACAGTGGGCGTTCACCGGGGACATGGGGCCAGGGCGTCATGACGGCGGGGAAAAGCCTGTATCAGGCATTATCAGACTATGCGGCAAGCGATTTTTATCCCTATCACATGCCGGGACATAAACGAAATCCGGCAGGCGGCGAGATGGCGGATTATCATAAAATTGACGTAACGGAGATAGACGGATTTGACAATCTGTATCATGCAAAAGGCATTCTGAAAGAGGCGCAGCTGCGTGCAAACCGTCTTTACGGGGCGGATGAAACGTTCTTTATGGTAAACGGCGGCTCCTGCGGGGTGATGGCGGCTGTTATGGCTGCGACTGAGCCGATGGATGAAATTCTGATAGCCCGCAACTGCCATAAGTCGATATACAATGCAGCAATTTTGCAGGGGTTGATCGTACGGTATTATTACCCCAAAATGATTTCGGACTACGATATCTGTGACGGAGCGTCTGCTGACGAGATTAGCGTTCTTCTGGACAGTTATCCTGAGGTGAAGGCGGTGGTTATTACTTCACCGACATATGAGGGCGTTCTTTCCGATATTCCCGGGATTGCCGCGGTGGTACATGGGCGGGGTAAAATATTGATTGTGGACGAGGCGCATGGATCACATTTCGGCCTGTCATCACATCTGCCGCAGGGGGCTATCGCGGGAGGAGCCGATTTGGTGATCCACAGCCTGCATAAGACGCTGCCGGCCATGACGCAGACGGCGCTCCTGCATGTAAACGGCGACAGGGTGGACAGAGAGAAACTGAGGGGATATCTTTGTATGCTGCAAAGCAGCAGTCCTTCCTATGTACTTATGGCAAGTATGGATTCCTGTATGAAGTTTCTGGAAGAACAGGGACAGGAGCGATTTGCCGCTATGCGTGGGCACTATGAAAGCTTTTGTGAAAAGACGGTGTCACTTGCGCATATCCATATAGGAAAAATGACAAATCTGTCACAAAAGAAGCATGAACTGAAAGGCTGGGATCTCGGCAAAATAGTGATTTCCGTCAAGGGGACGAATATGTCCGGCAAGGAACTTGCTGATATTTTGCGGGAAGATTATCATCTGGAAATGGAGATGGCGGCGCAAACGTACGTGCTGGCGATTATGACGCTGATGGATGAGGCGACAGGATGGCAGAGATTGGCTGACGCGCTTTGTGAAATAGATGGTAGGATAGAGGAGAGTACGGACGACGCAGGCTCTGTACCGGGTAAGAGTGCGCTGAACAGGCAGCTTAAAAGCCGTATGCCGCTTGCCAGGGCATTTCATGGCGAATGGGAGACGGTGCCTCTGCAGCAGGCGGCAGGCAGGGTAGCGGCAGGATTTATCAACCTTTATCCGCCGGGAAGCCCGATTGTGGCGCCGGGAGAACTATTGGATGAAGTGGTGATAAGGCAGATTGAGGAATGCCGCGGAGCGGGGCTGAACATACAAGGGGTATCCGAGAGCGGAGAGATTACTGTGGTGGCGTCGTAGCGGTTGAAATTCTTATTATATTAAGGTAAGATAATGGCATGGGGAAAATAGTATGCCTGATGGGGAAGAGCTCGTCGGGAAAAGATACCATTTATAAGAGGCTGCTTGCGCAGAACAGCGTTCCGTTAAGGACGATTGTGCCCTATACGACCCGTCCGATCCGGGCGGGGGAACAGGACGGTGTAGAATATCATTTTACGGATGAAGAGGGCTTCCAGAAATTTCTGAAGCAGGGCAGCGTTATTGAGGCGAGAGCATATGATACCTATTACGGCGTATGGCGGTATTTTACTGTGGCTGACGCGGAAATTGATCTCTCGGCGCATTCTTATGTGCTGATAGGTACGCTGGAGGCTTACGATCAGCTTCGTGGGTTTTATGGCTCGGATAAAGTAGTCCCGGTCATGATAGAGCTGGACGACGGCGTGCGCCTGCAGCGTGCACTGGACCGGGAGAAGGCGCAGGACCATCCGAAGTATGAGGAGCTGTGCAGAAGGTATCTGGCGGATGCGCAGGACTTTTCCGAGGAGAAACTGGCGCTGTCTAAAATAGACAGGACATTTTATAACGATCAGCTGGAAAGCTGTTTGAACGAAATTTTAGATTATCTGGAGGAACACTTGCAGTAAGGTGTGACGCAGCGGGGAGGTGACGGGAGTGGACATTAAAGTAAATCAGATACAGCAGGCACCGCAGATCGAGCAGCCGACGCAGGCGCAGGAGACAGACGGTACGTTCAAGTTCACTCTGGTCAGCAGGATTGAGGAGCAGGATCTGCAGAATGCCCTGGCCGGCATGATGGAGGAGATCACAAGACAGGGGGATAAGCTTGCCAAGCACCGCGATATTAAGGATATGAAACGGTATCGTGCGCTGGTGAAGGACTTCTTAAATGAGATTGTCAACAGGTCCCACGCCTTTTCCAGAGAAAACTTTCTGGATAGAAGAGGACGGCACAGGGTTTACGGGATCATACGTCTGATCGACCAGAATCTGGACGCGCTGGCACAGGAACTTGTGAAGGATGAACAGGACAATCTGGCGATTCTCGAAAAAATCGGAGAGATCCGGGGACTGCTGTTGGATATCTTTACTTAAAGAGGGGGATACAAATGCCAAAGTTTTCAGACATTATCGGTCAGGAAGAACTGAAACAGCATATACGGAACGCGATAGAGACGGACAAGGTTTCCCATGCTTATATTATCAACGGAGAGCGCAACGCGGGCAAGGAGTTTATCGCCCGCCTTTTTGCGATGGCACTGCAATGTGAAAAGGGCGGCACAGAGCCTTGCGGGGAGTGCCATTCCTGCAAACAGGCGATCAGCCGGAATCAGCCGGATATCATTTATGTCAGCCACGAAAAGCCGAATACCATCGGGGTGGAGGATATCAGGGAGCAGATCAATAATGATATCGGGATCAAGCCGTACAGCAGCCCACGCAAAATATATATTATGAATGAGGGCGAGAAGATGACGCCCCAGGCACAGAATGCGCTTTTAAAGACGCTGGAGGAACCGCCGGCTTACGCGGTAATTCTGATCCTTACCTCCAATGTGGAGGAACTTCTGCCCACGATCATCAGCCGCTGCGTGGTGCTCAACATGAAGCCGGTGGCGGATGCGCTTGTAAAAAAGTATCTGATGGAAGAACTGGCGGTGCCGGACTATAAGGCGAATATATGCGTTGCCTTCGCGAGGGGAAACGTGGGAAAAGCGAAGCATCTTGCCGGCAGCGAGGAGTTTGAGAAGGTTAAGGACGAAGCCATTTCGCTTGTAAAATACATCAATGATATGGAGATTAACGAGATCGTTAAGGCGATCAAAAAGATTACGGAGTACAATCTGGATATCAATGACTATCTGGATATTCTGACGGTGTGGTACAGGGATGTACTTCTGTTTAAGGCGACGAAAGACATGAACAGCCTTGTTTTCCGCAATGAGATTAAGCAGATCAGGAGCGTGGCGGACAGAAGCACCTATGAGGGAATCGAGACGATTGTGAATGCGCTGCAGCAGGCGAAGAGAAGGCTGGAAGCAAATGTCAATTTTGATTTGACGATGGAACTCTTGCTCCTGACGATTAAGGAAAACTGAATGTGGAATTTCAGGCAGTAATACTACGCTTTATTTGCTGGCGATATAAGGTGTAGATAATGTGGAGGTAGATAGATTATGATCAAGGTAATAGGCGTGCGGTTCCGTACCGCCGGTAAAGTATATTTTTTTGACCCGGGGAAATTGGAGATCAAACAGGGAGACCACGTGATCGTGGAGACGGCGCGGGGCATCGAGTATGGCACGGTGATCGGAATGCCCAGGGAGGTGGAGGACGAAAAGGTGGTACAGCCCCTGAAATCGGTTCTTCGGATAGCAAACCAGAAGGATGATGAACAGGAGGCGTCAAACAGACAGAAGGAAAAAGACGCCTTCAAAATTTGTCTGGAAAAGATAAGGAAACACGGCTTGCAGATGAAGCTGATCGACGCGGAGTACACGTTCGACAACAACAAAGTTCTCTTTTATTTTACGGCGGACGGAAGGATTGATTTCCGGGAACTTGTGAAGGATCTGGCGGCAGTGTTTAAGACAAGAATTGAGCTTAGGCAGATTGGCGTGAGGGACGAGACGAAAATTTTGGGCGGTATCGGTATCTGTGGCCGGCCGCTGTGCTGCCATACCCATTTGTCAGAGTTTGCGCCGGTGTCTATCAAGATGGCGAAGGAGCAGAACCTATCCCTGAATCCAACAAAAATTTCCGGTGTCTGCGGCAGACTGATGTGCTGCCTGAAAAATGAGGAGGAAACTTACGAGGAGCTGAATCGAAAGCTGCCGAACGTGGGCGACTATGTGACGACCGACGACGGGTTAAAGGGAGAGGTACAAAGTGTAAATGTGCTGCGGCAGCTTGTTAAGGTTATCGTGGATGTAGGCGACGAAAAGGAGATTCAGGAGTACCGGGCGGATCAGCTTCGATTTAAGAGAAGGCATGGCAAGAACCGCAAGACGGAGGCGAACGACGCTGAACTGAAAGAGCTTGAAAAGCTGGAAAAAAAGGATGGACAAGGGAAGTAAATCGGAGAGCGGACGGTGTTGAAGCGGAATATACCTCTGAAAGAAAATGAGAGAATAGACGATCTGCAAAGGAACGGGTACAGTATTATACAGGCGCCGGAGCGTTTCTGTTTCGGTATGGACGCCGTGCTGCTTTCGGGCTTTGCTGTTGTGAAAGAGGGTGCCCGGGTATTGGATCTTGGTACGGGAACGGGAATTATTCCCATTCTGTTGGAGGCGAAGACGAAGGCGTCGCATCTGACAGGACTGGAGATTCAGGCGGACAGCGCGGAGATGGCAGGGCGGAGCGTAGCCTTAAACGGGCTGGAAGAAAAAATTGATATTGTTACGGGAGACATTAAGGAGGCAGATCAGCTGTTTGACGCTGCTTCCTTTGACGTTATCACCTGCAATCCGCCCTACATGATCGGGCAGCATGGCCTGCAAAACCCGGCAGATGCGAAGGCAGTTGCCAGACATGAAATTCTCTGCACGCTGGAGGATGTGATTTTGCAGACAGCAAGGCTTCTTGTACCGGGCGGCAGATTTTTTCTTGTGCACAGGCCCTTCCGGCTGGCGGAGATCATCGTGACGCTGACGAAATATAAGCTTGAGCCGAAACGAATGCGGCTGGTATATCCGTTTGTGGATAAGGAACCCAATATGGTTCTTCTGGAGGCGGTACGAGGCGGCAGACCGCGTATGACGGTGGAGAAACCGCTGATCGTGTATGAAAAGCCGGGGGTGTATACGCCGGAGATTTATGAGGTCTATGGCTTCTGAAGTGAGAGGATAAGGGTATGTCTGGAATGTTATATCTGTGCGCGACGCCGATAGGGAATCTGGGGGATATGACGCCCCGTGCGGTGGAAGCACTGCAAAATGTGGACCTGATCGCGGCGGAGGATACGCGTAACAGCATAAAGTTACTGAATCATTTTGGGATCAGGACTTCTATGACAAGCTACCATGAATATAATAAAATAGAAAAAGCGGACTACCTTGTGGGACAGATGCGGCAGGGAAAGAATGTGGCCCTTATTTCAGATGCGGGGACTCCCGCCATTTCCGATCCGGGGGAGGTGCTTGTACAAAAGTGTCAGGAAGAGGGCATTACGGTCACTTCTTTACCCGGCCCGGCGGCGTGCATCACGGCGCTTACGCTCTCGGGGCTTTCCGCCAGACGATTCTGCTTCGAGGGCTTTTTGCCGTCGGATAAAAAGGAGAAAGCACAGGTTCTTGCTGAACTTAAGGAAGAATCTCGCACCATTATCATTTACGAAGCGCCCCATCATTTGGTGCGGACGCTTGGAGAACTGCAGGAGACGCTGGGCGACCGCAGAATCACGCTTTGCAGGGAACTGACAAAAAAATTTGAGACTATACTGCCGACCACGTTCAGCGAGGCGCTGTCCCTTTATGAGCGGGAAGAGCCCCGCGGGGAATATGTACTTGTGGTGGAGGGAAAGAGTCTGCGGCAGAAAGAGGAGGAGCGGCAGGCGTCCTGGCAGAGCATGACGGTTGAGGAGCACATGATGTTTTACACGGAGGGGGGGATGGATGAAAAAGCTGCCATGAAACAGGTAGCAAAAGACCGTGGCGTGGCGAAGCGGGAAATCTATGCCATAATTCATGGCAAAGGGATGCGCTGATCTGCGCAATCCGTGGGAAGATGAGAAATTTATCAATATTTATTGTCAAAGTGATTGACAAAAGTCCCAGAATCCGTAAAATTATGATTGACAAATATCAGGTCAGATAATATACTTTGAATGTCAAACTATTTTAATGACGAAAAGGAGAACAGAAAAATGTTAGAGAGAGTAATTGAGATTATTCAGGAACAGTTAAACTTGGACGGCGTGGAAATTACCGAGGATTCTTCTTTCAAGGACGATCTTGGCGCAGATTCTCTGGATTTATTCGAGCTGGTTATGGCTTTCGAGGAGGAGTACGGTGTAGAAATTCCTTCTGAGGACTTAGAGCAGATCACAACGGTAGGCGCTGTAGTTGAGTATATGAAGAGCAAGGGTGTAGAAGCGTAGGCTGTAGTTTTGATTTGCGGCAGTCTTAAAACATGGGAGGAGAGTGCAGGTCATTCTCCGAATCGCCGCTGCCGGGCGGCGGTTTGAAATTGAGGTTTATCAAATGAAGACAAAAATAACAGAACTCCTTGGGATCGAATATCCGATCTTTCAGGGCGGTATGGCCTGGGTTGCGGAATATCATCTGGCGGCGGCGGTATCGGAAGCGGGCGCGCTTGGCATTATCGGCGCAGGCGGCGCACCGGCGTCTTTTGTGAGAGAACAGATTCAGAAAGTGAAAGAACTGACGAAGAAACCTTTCGGTGTGAATGTGATGCTGATGAACCCGGAGGCTGACGAGATCGCAAAGGTGATCGTTGAGGAAGGCGTCAAGGTGGTTACTACCGGCGCGGGTAATCCCGGTAAGTATATGGCGATGTGGAAAGAGGCAGGAATCAAAGTGATTCCTGTGGTGGCAAGCGTTGCTCTGGCAAAGATGATGGAGCGCGCGGGCGCGGACGCTGTGGTTGCTGAAGGCACGGAGTCCGGCGGGCATATCGGGGAGGCTACAACGATGACCCTTGTGCCGCAGGTGGTGGATGCAGTCAGTGTTCCCGTGATTGCGGCAGGCGGCATTGCGGACGGCAGAGGCTTTGCAGCAGCTATGATGCTGGGAGCGGAGGCAGTCCAGATGGGAACACGTTTCCTGCTTGCAACGGAGTGTACCGTACATGAGAATTATAAGAAAAAGGTGATTGCGGCGAAGGATATTGATTCCGAGGTTACCGGCAGGGCAAACGGACATCCTGTTCGCCAGATCCGTAATAAGCTGACTAGAGAATATCTGCAGATGGAAAAGAACGGCGCATCTTTGGAAGAGATGGAGAAGCTGACGCTCGGTTCCCTGCGCAAAGCGGTGGTGGAAGGCGATGTAGTAACCGGCACTTTGATGGCAGGGCAGATTGCGGGAATGGTGAATAAAGAGCAGTCCTGTGCGGAGATGCTGGCAGAGATTATGGACCAGGCGGAAATTTTGTTGAAATTAAAATAGAGAAAATGCTGAAAGATGCAGAAAAGGCAAGCTGCGCGGCTTGCTTTTTTCTCACGTAAATACTTTGAAATTCAAAATATTTATCATGGCAAGGGGAAACATACGGGAAAGGAAGGTATGCAATTATGGGAAAGACTGTTTTTATGTTCCCGGGACAGGGAGCACAGTATGTGGGAATGGGAAAGGACTTCTACGAGCAGATCCCGGTATGCAGGGAGATGTTTGAACTGGCGGGCAAGGCAAGCGGTTTGGATGTGGCGGCGCTCTGTTTTGAGGAGAATGAGCAGATCAATATTACGGAATATACGCAGATCGCCATGCTTGCTACAGAGGTGGCAATACTGAAAGCAGTGGAGGAGAAGGGCGTGAAGCCCGACATCACAGGCGGTTTAAGTCTTGGAGAGTATGGCGCGCTGGCTGCAAGCGGCGTGATGAGCCCGGAGGATGTATTTAAAATCGTGCGAAAGCGCGGTATCTATATGCAGGAGGCGGTGCCTCAGGGCGGCGCGATGATAGCGGTGCTGGGATTGGACACTGCGGTGATTGAGCAGATTTGTGAGGAGACGGACGGATGTGTGACGATTGCGAACTATAACTGTCCGGGGCAGATTGTAATTACAGGTGAGGAAGGCGCGGCACAGGCGGCGATGGAAAAACTGACGGCGGCGGGCGCGAAGCGGTGCGTACCGTTGAAGGTCAGCGGTCCCTTCCACTCACCGCTGTTAACAGGGGCGGGCGAGAAGCTGGCGAAGGAACTGGAAACGGTGGAGATTCATGATATTGCCGTTCCCTATATCGCCAATGTGACGGCGGACTATGTGAAGGACAAGGCGGATGTGAAACCTTTGCTGGAGAAACAGGTGTCATCCTCCGTGAAGTGGCAGCAGACAGTGGAGCGGATGATTGCGGACGGCGCGGACTTATTTATCGAGATCGGGCCGGGCAAGACGCTGTCCGGGTTTATGAGGAAGATAAACAGGGATGTAAAGGTGATTAATATAGAGAAGGTGGAGGATTTGCAGAAACTTCTGTAAATAAGCGGACGCTCAATCGAAAGTAGTTCCTACGTCGCCACGCTTTTACTTGAGCTGGTTATGAAAAATAAAGAAGTTTTGCAAAATCGGAATGAAAGAAGAAATAGGAGGACAGACATGTTAAGTGGCAAAGTAGCGCTCGTGACGGGTGCGGGGCGCGGGATCGGGAGAGAGATCGCGCTTACGCTTGCGGAGTATGGTGCGGATGTGATCGTGAATTACAACGGGTCAAAGGAAAAGGCGGAGGAAGTCGCAGCGCAGATTGAGGCGATGGGGAGAAAAGCGAAGGCGGTACAGTGCAGCGTGGCGGATTTTGAGGCATGCGGACAGATGATTACGGATGCGCTTGCTGAGTTTGGGCACATTGACATTCTGGTGAACAACGCCGGGATTACGAAGGACAATCTGGTGATGAAAATGACGGAGGCGGATTTTGACGCGGTTATTGACACCAACCTGAAAGGGACATTTAACACCATCAAGCATATGTACCGCTCCTTTTTGAAGCAGAGGGCGGGCAGAATTATCAATCTGTCCTCTGTCAGCGGCGTGCTTGGCAATGCAGGACAGGCTAATTATGCGGCTTCCAAGGCGGGGGTGATCGGACTTACCAAATCCATGGCGAGGGAGCTTGCAAGCAGAAACATTACGGTGAACGCGGTTGCGCCCGGCTTTATTGATACGGACATGACGCAGGCAATGACGGATACGGCGAAGGAGGCGACCCTTGCGCAGATTCCGCTTAAGCGTGTGGGCACGCCTAAGGACATCGCGGAAACGGTGGCGTTTTTGGCGAGCGATAAGGCGGCGTATATTACGGGACAGGTGATCTCGGTTGACGGCGGGATGGCGATGTAACAGCCGCGAAAGAAAAACAAAGCACCGTCGCAGACAAAAAGGTCTGCGGCCGAAGCGACATTTGTTTTTTGGCGGCGTTAACAAGCAAACGTCCGATGAAATCGGACAGATAGCGTGAAGCGCGGGTTTGCGAGTTTAGGAAAGGAGTTTGAGTATGAGCAGACGGGTAGTAGTGACAGGCATGGGTGCGATTACGCCCATTGGATTGAGCGTGGACGAGTTTTGGGCAGGCGTGAAGGAGGGCAGGATCGGGTTCGCGCCGATCACAAAGTTTGACACGACAGATTTTAAATGTAAGCTTGCCGCGGAGGTCAAGGATTTTGACGGCAAAAATTACATGGATTTTAAGGCGGCTAAGAGAATGGAGCCTTTCTCCCAGTACGCGGTGGCAGCGACAAAGGAAGCGCTGGAAGATGCGGGTATTGACATGGAGAAGGAAGATCCTTACCGTGTAGGCGTGGCGGTTGGTTCCGGCACGGGTTCCCTGCAGGCGATGGAGCGTTCCCACACGAGGCTTGTGGAAAAAGGACCGGGCAGAATAGAGCCGCTGTTTGTGCCGCTTACGATTTCCAACATGGCGGCAGGAAACGTGTCGATCCAGTTCGGTTTAAAGGGAAAAAGTATCAACGTGGTGACGGCATGCGCGACTGGCACCAATTCCATCGGTGAGGCGTTCCGCACGATTCAGTACGGCGACGCGGAGGTAATGGTGGCAGGCGGTACGGAGGGCAGCGTGTGTCCTATCGGTATCGGCGGTTTCTCCGCCCTGACGGCGCTTTCCACCAGCGAGGATCCGACAAGATGTTCCATCCCCTTCGACAAGGAAAGAAGCGGTTTTGTTATGGGCGAAGGCGCGGGCGTTGTTGTGCTGGAGGAGCTTGAGCACGCGAAGGCAAGAGGGGCGAAGATTTATGCAGAAGTAGTGGGATACGGCTGTACCTCCGATGCTTATCATATCACTTCCCCGGCTGAGGACGGTGCGGGCGCGGCGAAGGCGATGGAGTATGCGGTCAGAGACGCAGGATTGAACCTGAACGATATTACTTATATCAATGCGCACGGGACGGCAACACATCACAATGATCTTTTTGAGACAAGGGCGATCAAACTGCTGTTTGGCGACCATGCGAAGGATATCAAGATCAACTCCACCAAGTCCATGGTGGGCCACCTTCTTGGCGCGGCGGGCGCCATTGAGTTTGTTACTTGCGTGAAGGAACTGCAGGAGGGCTACATCCACAGGACCGTCGGTTATCAGGTGCCCGATGAAGAGTGCGACCTGAACTACTGCAAAGAGGCTTACGAGGAAGATTTTGAGTATGCGCTGTCCAATTCCCTTGGATTCGGCGGGCACAACGCAAGCCTGCTGGTGAAGAAATACCACGGGTAAGCGCAGGTTTAGAGTCTGGGTAAAGGAGGAATACAGATATGTCATTAATGGGTGCAAAGGAAATCATGGAGATCATTCCCCACAGACAGCCTTTTATGCTGATCGACACGATAGAGGAGATGGAGGAGGGGAAACGGGTAGTCGCTAAGAAATGCGTATCCTACAATGAGCCTTTCTTTGCGGGGCATTTCCCACAGGAGCCTGTGATGCCGGGCGTGCTGATCGTGGAGGCTCTGGCGCAGACAGGAGCGGTGGCGATTTTAAGCCAGCCGGAATTTAAGGGTAAGACCGCTTACTTTGCAGCTCTCAACAACGTGAAATTTAAGGGGAAGGTAGTTCCCGGCGACGTGCTGATGCTGGAGACGGAGATTATTAAAATAAAGGGACCTATCGGCGTAGGCGCGGGTAAGGCTTATGTGGACGGAAAACTTGTGACGCAGGCGGAACTGACTTTTGCAATTGGTGAGGCGTAAATTACGTAAAACTTAAGCGTAGCCGGCGATTGGAGATGTATTTGGCGCCGTAACTGTGAAGCGCTGAAGCATTTGCGGATACCTTTGAGGTATCAGAAGGACAGGGGAAATAAATGGGGAATGTGAAACCTTTAAAAATTGGCGATTTAGTGGCCCGTGTACCGGTGATTCAGGGCGGTATGGGCGTGGGGGTCAGTCTTTCCTCTCTGGCCGGAAACGTGGCGAAGGAGGGCGGAATCGGCGTAATATCCACGGCGCAGATCGGCTATAGGGAACCCGATTTCGATGTAGACCCTATCGGAGCGAATCTGCGGGCGATTGGCACGGAGATTGCGAAGGCAAGAGAGATCGCAAAAGGCGGGATTCTGGGCGTCAATATTATGGTAGCTACCAGAAAGTATGAGGAATATGTCAAAGCGGCTGTGGCAGCAGGGATCGACCTGATTATCTCGGGGGCGGGGCTGCCTATGGATCTGCCTAAGATCGTCGGGACAGCGAAGACGAAGCTTGCGCCTATTGTGTCCAGCGTGAAATCCGCACAGGTGATTATGAAATACTGGTGGAAAAAGTATAGCAGACTGCCCGACGGAGTGGTGGTCGAAGGACCTTTGGCGGGCGGGCATCTGGGCTTCCACAAAGAGCAGCTTGCGGATATTGAAGGACTGCATTACGATGAAGAGGTGCAGGCGATTATCGCGGCGGTAAATGAGACTGCGGCGGTGCATGAGATAGAGATTCCGGTCGTGATGGCGGGCGGCGTTTATAACCGTGAGGATATGGAACATTATCTGGAAATGGGCGCTGCGGGCGTACAGATGGCGACGCGCTTTGTAACAACTTATGAGTGTGACGCGGATCCCGCCTACAAGCAGAGCTATATTGATGCGAAGGCTGAGGATATCGTGATTGTACAGAGTCCCGTGGGGATGCCCGGGCGAGCGATCCTGAACCCCTTTATGAAGCGGGCGAAGGAAGGACAGATCCCACATGGGAAATGCCACCTCTGCATCAGCACCTGCAAGGGGACAGACACGCCTTACTGCATCACGGATGCGCTCGTAAACGCCGTGAAGGGAAATGTGGACGAGGCGCTGCTTTTCTGTGGCGCAAACGCATACCGCGCGACCCACCTGGAACATGTGAGAGATATACTGGAGGAATTTGCGTGATGGCAATGAGCAGTGCGCAGACAGAGGAATAGACGAAGCGGAGAGCTTGCTCGCCGAAGCGCCTATTCCGATGGATGTATAGGGCGAAGCCCGCGAGGGAGGGAAACCGAAGGTTTCACGAGCGGCACTGCGGGGCAGAGGGAAGCCAGGAGGAACAGACGAAGCGGAGCGAAGCCCGCGAGGGAGGGAAACCGAAGGTTTCACGAGCGGCACTGCGGGGCAGAGGGAAGCCAGGAGGAACAGACGAAGCGGAGCGAAGCCCGCGAGGGAGAGAAACCGAAGGTTTCACGAGCGGCACTGCGGGGTAGAGGGAAGCCAGGAGGAATAGACGAAGCGGAGCGAAGCCCGCGAGGGAGAGAAACCGAAGGTTTCACGAGCGGCACTGCGTAGAAGGTAGAAAGAGGATTAACATGAAAACAAGAATTATAGGAACGGGGAGCTGTCTGCCGAAGACAGTGGTGACAAACGACGATTTGGCCAAGGTGATGGACACTTCCGATGAGTGGATCAGCAGCAGGACAGGAATCCGGGAGCGGCATCTGGTGAAGGAAGAGACGACCGCAAGCATGTCTATAGAGGCGGCAAAGCGTGCCATGGAAGATGCGGGAGTAACGGCGGAGGAAATTGATCTGATCATTCTGGGAACGGTGTCCGCAGACTTTGTAACGCCGGCATGTGCCTGCGAAGTACAGGCGGCAATCGGCGCGGACCGGGCTGCTGCCTTTGATATCAATGCGGCGTGTTCCGGCTTTATGTTCGCCCTGAATATAGTTAACGCGTATATACAGGCGGGGATTTACAAAACAGCTTTGATTCTGGGGGCGGAGACGCTCTCCAAGATCGTGGACTGGGAGGACAGGAGTACCTGCGTGCTCTTTGGTGACGGCGCAGGCGCGGCAGTGGTGCGTGCGGATGAAAACTATGGCATGCTGGCGTTTGACCAGGGGTCCGACGGGACGAAGGGAGAAGTGCTTGCCTGTCCGGGACGGGCAAATAACAACCCGCTGGTTAAGACATACCAAAAGATGCCCTATGTTCACATGGATGGGCAGGAAGTTTACAAGTTCGCCGTGACCACGGTGCCTGCTTCCTTACAGAAGACCATTGAGGCGGCGGGACTTGCGCCGGATGACATTGATTACTTCGCACTCCATCAGGCGAACATCCGCATTATACAGTCGGTGTCGAAACGGCTCCGCATCACCGAGGATAAGTTCCCGGTCAGTCTGGACCACTGTGGAAACATATCCGCGGCAAGTGTGCCGATTCTGCTTGATGAGATGAACCGCAAAGGGCTGTTAAAGGCCGGCATGAAAGTTGCATTAAGCGGTTTCGGCGGCGGGCTGACATGGGCGTCAGCTGTCATAGAATGGTGACGGTTTAATTCGCTTTGAGCGTCATGGCAAGGGAGGAAATCTTTTCCAGAACTTCCTTGCATGCGTTCATGTTCTTCACGGAGGTTTCCGAAGTGCGGAGCCCCTCGGTAGAGGAGGCGGCAACCTCTTCGCTCGTGGCGGAGAGGTGGGTTATATTTTCTGAGATGGTATCTGTGGAGGTGAGTATCACATTGACGCTCTCCTCCGTATTTTTTACTTTGGCGGCTAATGCAGTCATTTCCTGATAAATATTGTCAAAACGGCCGCGCATATTTTCAATCATTTCATTTTGTGTGTGAACGGAGGCAGCAGAGTTTTCAATACTGTCATTGGCGGATTTTGCATCTGCATTCAGTTCGCTGATAATGGCGGTGATATTGTTGGAAGCCTCCTTGGTCTGCGCGGAAAGTTCCCGGATTTCATCAGCTACCACGGCAAAGCCTTTTCCCGCTTCGCCAGCTCTGGCGGCTTCGATGGAAGCATTTAGGGCAAGTAGGTTTGTCTTTCCGGCGATATTTAAGATGGTACCGATAAATTCCTGCACGTTGTTGATCTGTGCTGTCAGTCGGGAAATTACCTGCACAGTGCTGTCGCTTGCGGCAGCTACATTCTGCGCCTGCTCTTTCAGGTGCTGTATCTCCGCGGAACCTTCCGAGATAGTCCGCATGGTTCTGTCAGAGGCATCCATCATTGCCTGTATCTCTCCTTCCGCCGTATCGGAGGCTGTGTGGATTTCCACACACATGGAGGCCTGTGCCTGAATGGCATCGGCTGTGTTTTCTGTGCTGTCGGCAATGTTTTCCATGGCGAAATTACAGGTATCCACACATTGCTTCAACTCGTCCACCATCTGCATCGCATCTGAAAAATGAGCTGAGATTTCGTCAGCTACCTGACTCATGGTCTGGTTAGTCAGTTCCTGCTCTTTGGCAGCTTCGGTGATGGAGGCCATGTTTTCCTCATTGAAACGGATTAGCAGGCGGGTAACCGTGATGGATACAAGTGCCACCAGCAGCAGGGAAAAAACATCAACAATGGATCGGCTGATATAGTCGCCTTCCGTGGTAAAGTTAATGAATATGCGAAGCAGATTGGCGGCGATGGCAACGGAGTTGCCCCAGACGGCAAGCCGCACATTCAGGAAAGCCATGGAGGAGACAATCAGCGCAAATACATATGTATAAATACCAACACTATTGTTCAATAGAACAATGATCGTGTATGCGAGGGCGCAGGAACCCATGAGAACAATGGAACATGCCTTGGTCTCCCTGTTTTTGGCGAGCGCCAAAATGCTGATAAGGATGGAGAAGATCGTAAAGCCGATCTGTATCCATATTTTCCATGTGTGGTTTCCGGCAATAATGGAAAGGGTGAAAGTGATCAGAAAATACCCCAGTATGATCATAACAACAGGAAAAATTTTGGAATTGGCAACCCGGTATTGTTCTTTTGTCATGGCAAGTGTCCCCCTTTAAAAAGTTGATACAAAAATAAACACGGATCAAAGACCCGCGTTTATTATAATACTTTTTGTGTTAATATACAATAAAATGGTGAAAGATGAGAAAAATTTGTCTATTATTGCCAATTCCTATTCTTCGTTTCTGATGCGGTCGATCAGGCTCTCCCTCTTTACCTTTTTGCTGATAAACAGCGTAATTGCTGCCTGGCCGAGCAGAAGAACCGATGCGAGCCCGACGGTTTCCCAGAGGGGATAGTGGTAGTGGCTGATGCTCATAAGGTGTTCGTCTTTTGCCCAGAGGAATAGCAGATATCCGGCTGCGTTGCCGAGAGTCAGGCTGATCAGCAGCGTGCCCGCTGTGAAGACAAGCCCTTCCCCGGAAAGCATACGCACAAGCTGTCTGTCAGAGAGACCGAGAGCCTGCAGAATGCCCAGCTCCTTCTTCCGCGTGACGATGCTGGTGATCATCGTGTTGATCAGATTGATAAAACCGATCACGGCGATCAGGATCAGAAGCAGATAGAGCGGATTCTTCATCAGATCGATGGAAGAGTGTCCGATCGCCAGCTCTACATCCATGCAATAGAGTGTAAAGTGTCCGTTTTCAGCTGCCAGTTCCATCAAAATCTCTTTCACGCTGTCATAGTGCGCGTCGTCCACGTGCAGATAGATGGATGTGGTGGGATCGCAGGTCAGTCCCAGACTGTTCCATGTATCCTCCGTCATAACCAGAAGAGCAAAATCGGAATCCGGCTCTGTCAGTGCGCCGAGCGTCACCGTCAAGGGAATTTCCCGGCTGCCGTCGTGGAGGGTGATCGGGAGGACATCGCCTATGGAAATACCGTACTCATTAAAATAGTAAACATGGGTGCAGATGATCTCGTTGTTTGCCGTCATGCGGTCGTAGTCGATGCTGCCCTGTTCCAGACAGGCGCTCAGCTCCGCCACATCATCTCTGGTAAAGTAGGAGAGCGGCAGGTGGTTCTCATATTCTTCGTACATGGGCGACTCCATATCAGTGGAGGAAATGATTTTACCGGGCGCACGCTCCACGGATTCCACGCCCTCTATGGAGGACAGTCTGGAAAGAAAAGCCTCGCTGAAATATTCCTGCTGTACCAGATTTTCCAGATTGTTTTCGGGATATTCCTTATCATTATAGAGGGCATAGTCCAGAGCGATGCGAAAATCGCCTCTGGGGATGCTTCTTCTCGCCAGATCCTCCGCGCTGACACTGCATAGCACGGCGGATACACATATAAAGAGCACACAGCTTAAACCCATGGTGAGGATGGTGACGGCGGTACGCTTCCTGTTGCGTGTCAGATTGGCAAGGGTCAGCGTGGACACCTTTACCTCGGCGTGTCCCTTGCGGCTCTTGCGGTCATTTGTGTTTTCCTGATAGCGGATGGCTTCCACCGGGGAAACTTTTTTCGCCATGCGGATGGGCTTTCGCAATGAGACGGCTACAGTGATCAGCGAAGCCAAAGCCGCTATGAGCAGCACGGGCAGGGAAAACATGTGAAGCTGTCCGATGACCGCTTCTGCCGCGTCGCGGGAGTAGGAGCTAATGGCGGAACCGCTGCTGTATGCCCACAAAGCCAGCGGAAACAGCAGGTAGGGCAGCAGAAAGCCGAGTAACAGCCCCACAGGAACCGCAAAGGCGGACACGATGGCGCCCTGCCAGTAAAACAATCTGGCGATCTGGCGTCCCGACGCGCCCAGCGCTTTTAACTTGCCGATCTCCTGCACATCGGTGATCACGCCCACATAGTAGATGCTGTAGATCACCAGAGAGGAAAAGAAGATCACAATCAGACCGATGACAGCCATGATAGCCATGGCTTCCGTACCCGGGTCGGTTGCGGTGAAAAGATATTCCTTGTTGATATTGACCCGTCCCTCGTCCAGCCCGATATCCGCAGCGACAGCGTTGATCCGGTCTGTCATTTCATCAAAGGTCAGATCCTCTTCCCCGTAGACGCGCAGGGTGGCGTCCAGCTCGGATTCGTAAAGCCCGTCCGCTTCGTACTTGTCTAAAAGTGCTTTGGAGATGCGGCCGGTCCACATCAGGCGGCTGTCGTCGATCTGATCGGAGATTTCCACGTCCGGCTCCAAACCGCTGATGGTAAATTCTCTGGTCAGAATTTTCCCTTTGCCGCCTACCCGGAAAGAGAGGGTTACTTTGCCGCCGATGACAGGCTCTGCGCCGACGCGGCGGAAGAAGGCGGGGGAGGAGCAGATTTCGTCCTCCGCTTCGGGATAATGCCCGGAGGCAAGCGCCACAGAGTGCAAGGAGCCGTCGTCTGCGGACTGTTCATTCTTTAGGGTCTCCTGATAGGTAAGGGCGCCGTTCATCTTTCCGTTTTCGATATATGCAAAGACTTCTGCGGTGGTTAGCGCTTCCACCTGAATATGATTTGACAGGACATTTACCTGTTCGGGCGTTAAGCCGCCAAAGCGGGCATGATAGTCCGCCAGCGCGTACATCTGCCGGTTCATATCCAGTGCGCCGGTGCCGACCGTGCCGATTGCCATGAGCAGCATGGTGGTGAGCATGATGGCGATGCCGGTGAGCATGGTGCGGCTTTTATTGTAGCGCAGCTTACTCAGTGCAAGGCTCCTTACCGTATTAGTTCTCTTCATCGGAATCCACCTCGCTTTCCCCGGAGGAGAGGATGCGTCCGTCCGCCAGAATGATCGTGCGCTCCGCCATCTGTGCCACTTCCTCATTGTGGGTGATGACCACGAGGGTCTGCCCGTATTTCGCGGCGGATGCCTTTAAGAGAGCCATCGTCTCATCGCCGGTACGGGTGTCCAGATTGCCGGTGGGCTCGTCGGCGAGTATGATGGAAGGCTTTGCCGCAATGGCTCTGGCGATGGCGCATCTCTGCTGCTGACCGCCAGACAGGGTGTTGGGGAGATGCTTTACTCTGTCCGAAAGCCCAAGCGTCTTTATAATATCGGTTATAAACGATTCGTCTATGGGTTTGCCGTCCAGTCCGAGGGGAAGGACGATGTTCTCCCACACGTTGAGGGAGGGGATGAGATTGTAAGCCTGAAAAATGAAGCCGATTTTGCGGCGGCGGATTTTTGAGAGCTTTTCCTCCTTGAAGGAGGCGATGTTTTCCCCGTCGATAAAGACCTTGCCGGAGGAGGGATTGTCCAGCCCGCCCAGCATGTGAAGCAGCGTGGACTTGCCGCTGCCCGATTTGCCGACGATGGAGACAAACTCGCCCTGCCGGATTTCCAGATTGACGTGATCAACGGCTTTGACCTGATTGTCGCCTGTGCCGTAATATTTGCATAAGTCCTCAGTTTTTAAGATAATGTCCGTGTGGTTTTTCATATACGATCCTGCCTTTCTCTTTGTTTATAAATATAGATTACGGCAGTAATCTTACAGGAGACTTACAAAATGCAAAAAAATTAAAAGCTTATGAAATTGGACTGCCGGTTTCCATTTACATATATTCCGGCAGGGGGAGATGAACGGTGAAAATACTTCCTTTCTCCGCTGTCGGTTTTACGCTTATGGTACCGCCCTGCGCTTCCAAAATGCGTCTGGTCAGATAAAGCCCCACGCCGGAGCCTTCGGTCTGTTTGACGACCGGGTGGCTGCCCCGGTAGAAACGCTGGAAGATCCGGCTGGCATCCTCCGGGGAGACGCCGATGCCCTCGTCCTCAATTTCCAGACTGATATAGCTGTAAAACTGGTGGAGCCGCAAGGTTACCGTGCTGTCTGCCGGGGAATATTTGACTGCGTTGTCCAGAAGGTTTGCAACCGCCTCGGCAGTCCAGCGCCTGTCCAAAAACAGTGGGATGTGGGAATCGGTTTCTCCGTCGGGCTCAAGCAGCTCTACGGTGATATTTTTAGGCAGTGTTTTTTCATATATCATATTCACAGCGTCAGCGAGCAGATCGGACAAAAAGACGTGCTCCTGTTTCAGTGTAACCATGTCGGTTTCCAGACGGGAGATGTTGACTAATTCAGTCATCAAATTTTCCAGATGTGACAATTGTCCGGCGCATCTTTCCAGAAAATCGGCGCGTTCCGTTTCGGAATCAGCCTCCATACACATGGCAAAACAGCTTTTCAAGGCGCTGACAGGTGTTTTCAACTGATGGGAGATATCGGTGACAAGCGTTTTTGTGTGGTCACGCTCTTCTTCCAGCGCCTGTGTTTTTGCCTTCAGCTTATGTCCCAGTTTGAGGAGGGTATCGGTGAAGGATTCGCTAAAAACAGGCTTCCGGCTTTTCTGCTCCACAAGGGGCGAATAGTTGTCCGCAAGATAAAATTCCAGTATTTCATGCAGACGCCATTCCTGTTGTCTCCGGCTTTTATAAAAGAAAAAGAAACAGAGCGCGATGAGGAGGAGATCAATGATGAGGATGACAGCCAGAAGGGAAAAGAAGGACAGGAGAGCGGAATGGTAGTAAGGGACATCGGTCATCAGCATGTTTTCCCGGTATCCGTATTTGGTAAGGAGGGAAAATCCCTTGTCCAGATAGTCGTAATCTGTGTCCTGCATGGCGGCGATCAGTGTCTGCTCCGCCTCGGGGTATTCGGAGAGAATCGCGCCCGCGATATTCCCGTATTGTTTCTGTTCCAATGTATATTGCGCGTTCAGAAGGGAAAATCCCCAGAAACCGTATATGCAGACAAAAAGCACGGAGAGGCACGAAATAAGCGCACAGGTTTTCCATGCAAACCCTGATGTTTTCAAAGTGGTTGTCATCGTTTTTCACATTTCCTTTCCCAGATATAGCCCAGTCCCCGGATATTTTTCAGGATGGCGGGGGTAGAAGGATTGTCCTCCATTTTTTCTCGCAGTCTTCTGATATTGACGGAGAGGGTATTCTCATCGACAAAATTGCCCTCGATGTCCCAGATGGCTTCCAAGAGCTGCCCGCGTGACAGAACTTTCATAGGATTTTCCATAAAGAAAGCGAGCAGGGAGTATTCCCTCGCAGTCAGCGTCAAGGGTTCCCCGTCCTTCGTGACCCGCTTTTCTTCCGGGTAGAGCGTGATGTTTCCAGAGACGATTGTCTTTGGCGCCTCCGCCGGGAAACGTTTTAGGAGCGCGCCTACCTTGGATGCCAGCGCGGCGAGGGAAAAGGGTTTGGTGATATAATCGTCCGCGCCCTGCCGGTAGCCCGCCACGATATCTTCCTCTCTGTCAAGGGCGGTCAGAAACAGGAAAAGCACGTCGCTCTCCTGCCGTATGCGGGAACAAAAATCCAGACCGTTTCCGTCGGGCAATGTGATATCACAGATAATCAGAGAAGGAGAAACCTGCCGGAAAAGAGAAAAAGCTTCCTTCACGGTAAATGCGCTGTGGACGGTGTATCCCTCTTTCTTTAATTTCAGACTGACAGCGTGGTTGAGGTTGTCATCATCCTCCAAAAGTAAAATTTCCTGAGGCATAGTCATACACTCCGTTGCAAATCATTTTTCCATAAAATATAATATAATAGCTGTAAAGGAAAAACAAGCGGCTTTGCGGGGAACAATTTTACAAACGCCCATGAAGAATAAGGCTACATGGGCGTTTGAATAATATGAGTTATTAATGCACACTAAATGAATTGAAAGGTCATATTTGTAAGCGGAATATTCCGCTTCTGCGGATAGAATTTTCAAAGCTGTTTTTTGTTAAAAAGGCGAATGGCAATTAATACCCCCAAAATGGATAAGACAATGGAAATCAAAGCAGGTATTATAAATTCTGCCGGAACAACTTCGCCGGAAATTAAATATACATTTTTTGATGTTAAGATAAATGGATTGAATTTAGCAATCGGTTCAATCATTCCAAGCAAAGATATAAGAGCAACAATACCGCCCGTAAAAAGTATGCTTGTGAAAGTCTGCTTGAATATTACGCACCCAATCATCAGAATACTCAAATACAGAAAGCCTATTATCCAAAGTGAGAATGCAGATAAAGCAACATTTGAAAGGCTGCTATTATTCCACAAAAGAGCTGTGTAAAAGTATGCCGCAGCATATCCAATCCAATAGCTGATTGTCATAAGCGCGGCGGTTGCCGTATATTTTGCAAGGATAACGGCTTTACGGGACAGCCCTTTTGTAACCATTAAAACTAAGGTTCCCTTGGAATATTCATTTGACAGACAGCTTCCAAACAAAATGATAAATGCGCTGAACCCAACGCCGGAAATGTTCTTGTAAAACTGTTTCCATGCGTCCAAAGCGACTGGCTCAGAGGTCATTTCCATATCTTCGGATAAAGCCGATAAAATTTCCGGCGTAAATTTTGCAAGAAACGCGCTCATAATACCGAAAATCAGAAAGACTGCAAACAGGATAAGAAAACGATAGTTTCTCATATTTTCCGTAAATTCTTTTTTTACAAAAGCAATATATCCACTCATTTCACCACCTCCAAAAACAGACTTTCAAGGGACGGCTCCATAAGTTCTATTTTTACGGGGCAAATCCCCGTTCCCGCAAGTACGCGGAACAAGGATTTTTGCACACTTACCATATCGCGGCTATGCAAAATAAGTTCCCTGTTATTTTCTTCGGAATGAAGCAGCAATGACTCTATGGATTTTTGTTTCTTGAAAAGCCGTAAATCTTTATCTGCCGAAAATTCTAAAAGCAGGCTGTCGTGCCCATGCAAAGCCTTAATTTCTGCGAGTGTTCCAGTGACAGCGATTTTTCCCTCATGCAAAAAGGCGGCATGGTCGCAAATGCGCTCTACATCGGAAAGAATGTGAGTGGAAAATAACACCGTTGTCATTTCGCTGATTTTATAAAGAATATCCAAAATCTCTTTTCTTCCTACGGGGTCAAGCGCGCTTGTCGGTTCATCACAAATCAGTAATTTGGGCTGTGTGAGCAATGCCTGCGCAATTCCTAACCGCTGCTTCATACCGCGGGAAAATCCGCCGATTTGCTTTGTTATACCGTTTAGACCGACAAGAGAGATGAGTTCTTCACTTCTTTTTGATATTTCGGTTTTAGATAGACCAATGACTTCTCCGCATAGATTTAGATACTGTATCGGCGTCATGTAATTATAAAATTCTGGAACGTCCGGCAAATATCCAATATATTGATTTGTCCTTGTCTGCCCAAAGCAAACAGGCTCATTGCAGACATGGATTTCTCCGCTGTCGGGCTGTAACAGTCCTAATACCATTTTCATAGTCGTTGTTTTGCCAGCTCCATTTTTCCCTATGAAACCAAAGACACTTCCCTCTGGCACAGACAGATTAAGATTGTCAATGATTTTCTGCTTTCCAAAACTTTTTGATAGATTTTGTATTGTGAGGACGTTCATTCGTTCTCCCCCTTTCCAAAGACAAAATAAATAATCGGTCCAAAGAGCAGGATAACTACAACAATTACAAGCCATATGGCACTGTTCCCAAAGCGATAGCGCGGGTGCCGTAAAATGTGTTTTACTGCCGCTGCTGCAAGGGCAACGTCTATCAGCAGAACAGGAACAAGCAAAGGCAGAATTTCAAATAATGTGTTCAATGTTTTTACCTCCATTTTTATCGTTTCAATAATATTATCATAGTGATAATAAAAAGTCAATAGAATCCGCCCCGGTATGGGACGGTCATTTTATTTGTCTGTATTTTCTGCCGGAGATACGATTACGCCTATCGTCCGCAGCTTGCGCTCCGAGGTAGGTTCATTGTTTTTTAGTGCGCCGATTATTTGGGAAATATTTGTTACAAGAGAAATCAGCTCCTCGTCAGAAAGATATAATGGGGAAAGAGAAAATCCCGTCATATCTTTTTTAATATTGATATTCGGGGCGTGACAATATTCTTGAAACTGCTTTGCAAACCCAATGAAATATTGTATGAAATACTGCATATAAAGTTCGCCGGAATTTTTCTCAACCATTGTTTCCATATTGCTGTTGATGTTGTGCGCCAGCGAATAAGTTTTTTCTACCGTGCCGCGCACCTTTGTTTCCTCCACCACCTGTAAAATACCGTCGCTCAACATTTTTTTGAGATGCCGGTATAAGGTGGCTTGGGGAATGTCATTATAAATACCGGCGAGCTGTTTCGCAGTTGCTTTCCCTTGTGAATGTATTTCAAGCAGTAATTTACACTTCACCGGATTTGTAATACAATCCATAAGTTTATCTGTCATTTTTCGCCCTCCTGCGTTGAGATATGAAAATATTATCATTTTGATAGTAACAAGTCAATCGGCATTTTTCTACACAGAAATACGCCGCAGGGTGGGAGGGCAAAGATACGGAAAAGGGTAAAAAGGATGTTGATAAAAAATATCGGAACCGATACAATAGTGATAAGCAATTTTTATGAGTGCCGCTCTAAGCGGCATTTGTTTTTCGGAAGAATCTAAGATTCTTCGCGGCATATAACAAGCGAGAGGGCAGGGGCATGCGTATTCTAATTGCCGAGGATGAAGTGGAACTGGCGAAGGGACTTAAATTCCTTTTGGAAAAGAATAAATTCACCGTGGACGTGGTGCATGACGGCGAGGAGGCGCTGGCGTATTTGGGGGGCAGGGCTTATGACGTCGTGGTTCTTGACATTATGATGCCGAGGGTAAACGGGCTGGATGTACTGCGGGAGATCCGGGGGACGGGCTCGGGGGTTCCTGTGCTTATGCTGACGGCGAAAGCGGAGGTTGAGGACCGGGTGGCGGGACTGGAAGCAGGAGCGGATGACTATCTGCCGAAGCCCTTTGCAAGCCCGGAGTTTATCGCCAGGGTGAAAGCACTTTCGCGGAGAAATGCTGGATATACAGAACTTTGTCTGTCTTTTGGAAATGTACAGCTTGACTGTAACCGATATGAGATGACATGTCAGGACCGGGCGGTGCGTCTGAACAACAAGGAATTTCAGTTGATGGAACTTTTTATGCGCAATCCCCGCTTTGTGTTTTCGACGGCGCACCTGATGGATAAAATATGGGGACAGGATTCGGAGGCGGATATTAGTGTGATCTGGACCTACGTGGGATTCCTTCGGAAGAAATTAAAGGAACTGGAAGCGGAGATTGAGATACGGACAGCGCGCGGCGCAGGGTATTATCTTGAGGAGAACAAATGCTGAAAAAAATACAGAGACGGTTTATTCTGGCGGCGATGGCGGCATTTGGAACGGTCATGCTGCTTCTTATTGTCGGAATTAATCTGGCGAACTATTACAGGACTACCTCTATGCAGGATCGTCTGGCAGGAGAGCTTCTCTCGCATGAACAGACGGTTTCTGCAAAGCGGCAGACACCACCTCCGCCTTTCAGGAACAAAGCGGGCAGAGATCCCGAGGCGGCGTTTATGACCCGCTTTTTTACGGTACACTGTGAAGCGGACGGCACAGTCAGGGAGGTTTTAAGGGATTATATTTCTTCTGTAGACGAGGAGGCGGCAAAAGCATACACGCAGGCTGTCCTCCTAAAAGGCAGGGAAAAGGGGTATTACAAGGACTACCGCTATCTGGTGAGCCGGAGTGAAAAGGGAATTTCGGTTCTCTTCCTGAACACGGCGATTCAGATGCAATCTATGCGTACCCTGCTTTTTGTGTCACTGGCGACCGGGGCGGGAAGCCTGCTTCTGGTGCTTTTGCTGGTCATACTTTTTTCAAGGCGGGCGATCAGACCTTACGTGAAAAATATAGAACGGCAGAAGCAGTTTATCACAGACGCGGGACATGAACTGAAAACGCCGATCACGTCCATTGCGACCAGCGCGGATATCGCGGCGATGGAGCATGAGGGGGACGAGTGGATCGACAATATCAGGAAACAGGCGGCGCGGCTCACAAAGCTGGTGGGCGATATGGTTGCCTTATCAAGGCTGGATGAGGAGACGCCCTTTCCCGAGAAGGGCAGATTTTCCGTGAGCGAAACGGCATGGGAGACTGCGGAACCTTTTGCGCATCTTGCGAAGGCAAAGGGGAAAAACTACAGTCAGGACATCGAGGAAAATTTGATGTTATTTGGGGACAGAAGTTCCATTCAGCGGATGATTTCCATTTTGCTGGATAACGCGGTCAGGTATTCCGACGACGGCGGCGAGATTCAGATGCGGATTTACCGCAGGAGGGGGAAGGTCTGCATCGAAGTGTCCAATACATGCGACTTGTCGGATGTCTCCGACTTGGACAGGCTGTTTGATCGGTTTTACCGTTTAGATGAATCCCGATCCGCTGAGACAGGCGGCACGGGAATCGGCCTTTCCATGGTGCGGGCGATTGCGGAAACGCACGGAGGGAAAGCGACGGTGCACAGTGATGACGGGAAGCGGATATGTTTTAAGGTGATGCTGTAGAGATGGGACGGCAAGCGGGCTATTTATACGAAACGGGAATTGGATTTTGCTTGTGTGGCGGCGTTTGGCGAGGGAAATCTGCATTATGGAAGCAAAAGTGGCGGGGAAAATCTGCAATGTGATTGACTCCGCTCATATTATGTGAGAATACATCGTTATAGGCGGGATGCCGAGAGTCGTGAGGGAATTTGTCCAGACACATAACTTTGCCAAAGCTTTTGCCATTCAAAAGGGTATTTTAAGCGATTATATGGATGACATTGCAAAGTACGCGGAGGGGGCGGAAAAAACGAAGGCACGTGCCTGTTTTTTATCCATACCCAGACATCTCGCAAAAGATTATAAAAAGTTCCGCTATTCCCTGGTGGAGCCGAAAGCCACTTATCGAAAATACGGCGGCAGTTTGATGTGGCTGTATGATGCCGGGATTATCAATTTCTGCTACAATCTTTCCGAGCCTGCGCTGCCGCTTGCGGGAAATGCGAAAAGCGATGTGTTTAAGGTATATATGCGGGACACGGGACTTCTGGTTGCGATGCTGGATGAGGGCATCGCGGAAGATATCATAGACGGTAACCTTGGTATCTATAAAGGGGCGATCTATGAAAATATCATAGCGGATATTTTTGCAAAGAACGGAAAGAAGCTTTATTATTTTGAGAAAAACAGTAAAGTGGAAATGGATTTTTTTATCCGCTATCAGAAAACGGCGACAGCGGTGGAAGTGAAATCAGCGGGGAAGGCGACTTCAAAATCCATGACTTCCATGATTCAAAATTATGGTATCATGCATGGCATCAGACTGACAGCCGGGAATGTGGCAGGGAATGATATGGTGGAAAACCTGCCGCTTTATATGGCGATGTTTTTATAAGGGGAAACCGCGTCGTAAATTGTTCATCAAAAAATCACATCTGTTTTTAAGTACATTTCAGGAAAGCCATCTATACTTTACCCATGCTCAGGGTGAAAAGAAGTTCTAATCGCTCACCAGCAAAGGCTGTTTTGTGGAGAACTTCTAAGATTCGCCCCAATAAAATACGCTGTAACGGGAACTGTGAAAGAAGGAAACAGTTCCCGCAAGGCACGGAAAGGAGAAAAACGTGTGAATCAGACAGAAGGATTCCGGCATGAGTTGAAATACCGGATCGGCTATGCGCAGTATATAGAACTGAGAAACCGCCTGCGGACAGTCATGCAAAGCGACGTACATACGGGAGCGGATGGAAAGTATCTGATACGGAGCATCTATTTTGACAATTATGCCGATAAAGCGCTGCGGGAAAAGACGGACGGCGTTCCGATACGGGAGAAGTTCAGGATCAGGTATTACAACGATGATTTTTCTTATCTGACACTGGAAAAGAAGATTAAGGACAACAATCTCTGTATGAAAGTGGACGCGCAGATTACGGAAGAAGAGTGCAGGGAACTGCTGGCAGGGAAAACGAATGAGTTGAGAGAACACCCTTCGCCGCTGGTGCGGGAGCTTTACGCAAAAATGCGTTACCAGATGCTTCGCCCGAGGGTGCTCGTATCCTATATGCGTGAGCCCTATATTTACCGGGCGGGAAATGTGCGGGTTACCTTCGATTCAGATATTCGGACGACGCTGTTCCACCGGGATTTTCTGGAAGGGAAAGTCGCGGATATTGACACGGCGGAAGCACCGCAGGATATGGTTTTGGAAGTGAAATATGACGCGTTCCTTCCGGAAATGATACAAAGGCTTGTCCAGATCAATACGCTGCGGCAGACGGCGTTTTCAAAATATGAGGCATGCAGGCGGTTCGGTTAAGGAAAAGGAGGAAAAGAAAAATGACTTTTAACGATATATTTAAATCAAGCTTTTTAGAGAATGTTACACAGTTTTCGGCAGTTGATACGCTGATTGGAATGCTCTTTGCCCTTATTATCGGGCTGTTTATTTTCGTGGTCTATAAAAAGACATTTACCGGCGTTATGTATTCGTCCGGGTTTGCGCTGACGCTTGTGGGGCTTTCTCTTGTGACAACACTGGTGATTATGGCGGTGACGTCCAACGTGGTGTTGTCTCTCGGTATGGTGGGCGCCCTCTCTATCGTCCGTTTCCGGGCGGCGATCAAGGAGCCGGTTGAGATTGTGTATCTGTTCTGGGCGATTGCGGCGGGGATTGTAATCGGTGCGGGCATGATTCCGCTGGCGGTGATCGGTTCCGCGATCATCGGCATAATCCTGATATTGTTCGCCAGCCGGAAGATACATGAGCATCCCTATATTCTGATTTTGAATTGCAAAGATGAGAAGGCGGAGGATGCGGCGGCACAGATAGCGCGGACGGTGTTGAAACGGTTTCTGGTAAAGTCCAAAACCGTAAACGAGGGCGGCATTGAACTGACAGCGGAGGTCCGTCTGGCGGATGCGGCAACGTCCTTTGTCAACAGGCTGCATGAGATCGAGGGCGTGGGAAATGTTACCCTTGTAAGCTACAACGGAGAGTATATGTCCTGACGCGCGGAAACGAGGTGACGTATGATTTCTTGTAAACATATAACGAAGATCATCAGCGCAATGATGGCGGCCGCCGTTGCGTTCTGCGTCTGGCTGATGGGGCTTTCGCAGGAGGCAGTGGAGACACTGGGCGGTGTCGAAGTGCCGATGGCATACGAGACAGCACTGTTTGATACGGAAAAGATTATGCATGTCGATATTCAGATCGAGGAAGAGGAATGGGCGGATATGCTGGAAAACGCCATGGCAGAAGAGTATTATTCCTGTGATGTGCTCGTCAATGACCAGAAAATATGTAATGTAGGGATCCGGCCGAAGGGAAATACCAGCCTGTCGGCGATTGCCATGAATCCCGATACGGACAGATACAGTTTAAAACTGGAATTTGACCATTATGTGGAAGGGCAGACTTGTCTTGGGCTCGATAAACTGATTTTAAACAATAATTATGCGGACGCCACCAACATGAAGGAGGCTGTGGTTTATGATATGTATCAGTATCTGGGGGCGGACGCATCCCTGTATAATTATGCTGAAGTTTCGGTGAATGGAGAATACATTGGCGTATATCTGGCGTTGGAGGCGGTAGAGGAAAGCTTTCTCCTGCGTAACTACGGAACCGGGGACGGTAAATTATATAAGCCTGACGGTATGCAGATGGGCGGCGGTTCTAAGGGCGGAAATTTCAGAGGAAAGCCGTCTGGGTTTGACGAAAAGGAATTGGCGGAGACCGAAAAAGGGATTGGGGCAGAGCATGCAGATTTTCCAGATGGGAAAACGCCGGATTTTGCAGGCAAAATGCCGCCGGGTGATGGAGATTTTGACTTTGCAGACGGGGAAGGACGGAAAATGCCAGATATGGGAAAGATGCCGGGCGGCAGTCATGCTATGGGCGGCGGAAATGGCGCGAATCTCAATTATACCGATGAGGAACTTTCCAGCTATTCTGACATATGGGACAGCGAAGTGACGGATTCGGGAAAAACCGATCACAAAAGGGTAGTCACAGCTCTCAAAAATATCAGCGGGGGTTCCGAACTTGAGAAATATCTGGACGTGGATAACATTTTAAAATACATGGCAGTACATGCGTTTTCCGTTAACCTCGACAGTCTTTCCGGGAATATGGCGCACAACTATTATCTGTATGAATACAATGGCATGCTGAATATTCTTCCGTGGGATTATAACCTTTCTTTTGGCGGTATGAATCAGGGGTCGGAGAGCAGCGCGTCGGAGGTAGTCAATGATGCGGTGGATACGCCTTTTCAAGGGACAGAGTTTTTTGACGTGCTTCTGGAGAACGAGACATATCTCTCACGCTATCACGAGTATCTGAGAGAGCTTTCGCAGGAGTATGTCCTGAACGGACGGTTTGAGGAGGTTTACTTGGGAATCCGAAGCAGGATTGACATGCTGGTGGAAACGGACCCTACCGCGCTTTACTCCTATGAGGAGTATGAGGCGGGCGCGGAAATGCTATATCAGACGGTAATGCTGCGGGCAGAAAGTGTCAAAGGACAGATTGACGGCGCGATACCCGCTACGGACGAGGAACAGATGGCGGATGTCGCAGAACTGGTGGATGCATCGGGAATTGACATTTCTGTTATGGGAGTGATGGATATGGGAGGCAGAGAGCGAAAAAGCGCGAGAGCGGCAAAAAGACAGTAAACATATTATGCAGAAAAGCTCATAAAATGAAAGTAAGAAATAGTATTCCGGCATGCGGCTCATACAGCTGCAGTCTGTTGCCTATGAGACGGTATGCCAAAGAGGTTTTCATGTTAAATTATATCTGGGCATTTATGATTCTGGTCGGCGTCGTGTACGGTGCTTTCACAGGGAAAATGGCGGAGGTGACAAGCGCGGCGCTTGACTCCGCCGGGGACGCGGTGTCCCTCTGTATTACGATGATCGGTGTGATGGCGCTGTGGGTGGGGCTTATGGAGATCGCACAGAAATCGGGCCTGATTGCAAAGCTGACGAGAGGCATACAACCCTTCATCAGCTTTCTTTTTCCGCGCATTCCGAAAGGGCATCCGGCAAGGGAGTATATCGCCACAAACCTGATTGCCAATGTACTGGGGCTGGGCTGGGCGTGTACGCCGGCGGGGCTTAGGGCGATGGAGGAGCTGGCGAAGCTGGAAGCGGAGAGGGGGACGCCGGGATATGCTTCGGCAGGGGAAGGCATTTTGGGGGATGGAAAGAAAAAGCAGAACAAGGCAGGAAAGGACGGCGGTGAGCTGCCCGTAGCGACAAATGGAAAGGGTGGCAGGGTTGCCAGCAATGAGATGTGCACGTTTTTGATTTTGAATATTTCTTCCTTGCAGCTGATCCCGGTGAATATGATCGCGTACCGGCAGCAGTACGGGAGTGTGAATCCGGCGGGGATTATTGCGCCGGCGATTGTGGCGACGGCGGTGAGTACGGGGGTGGCGGTGGTGTATTGTAAGGTGAAGGATAGGAGGCGGAGAGCGTGAGGGCTCTCCGTTTTTGATTGGAAAATATTTGAAGAAAGTATCTATTAAATCGGAATTGAAAAATAATTACGAAAAATTTGTAAATATCTATTAAATAGAAATAACAAGTTTGGTAAAGTATATTATAAAAACATTAGGAATATGTGTGTGGAACAGGAGAAAACACATGATTACACTACCGCATTTCACATCCCTTGAAACCGCCATACACACCCTCTTCGGGGAAGAAATAAAAATTGAAAAAACAGCCCCGATATCTGGCGGCGATATCAATGAGGCGTATGGGATGATACTCTCAGACGGCAAAAGTATTTTTATGAAATCCAATACAAAAGAAAACCTTTCCTTTTTTACTGCCGAAGCTGCCGGGTTGGCGGCTATTGCCCGGACAGAAGCTATTGGTACACCGCGGGTTCTTGGCGTAGGTACAGATGAGGGCAGGGGTGGTTTTTCCTTCTTGCTGCTGGAATTTATCTCCGCCCAAAACCGTAACGGACATTACTGGGAGGAATTTGCCGGGCAGTTAAGTGAAATGCACCGGGCATCAACTGCTGGACTGGTTCCGGGTGGAAAATATGGGTTTGCCGGCGACAACTATATTGGCAGGCGCAGGCAGATAAACAGAGCGCATGACAGTTGGATCAGCTTCTTCCGGGATTGCCGCCTTGAGCCGCAGTTTCGGGATGCCGACCGATATTTTGACAGGGAAGACCGAAAGAGGATTGGCAGTTTTCTGGATCATTTGGACGAAATTCTTGTAGAACCTGACAGCCCGTCGTTGCTGCACGGCGACTTGTGGTCTGGAAATGTGATCGCGGGGAATGACGGCAGCGCCTGGCTGATCGACCCGGCGGCTTATGTGGGGCATGCGGAGGCGGATATCGCGATGACGGAGCTTTTTGGGGGCTTTCCGCCGGCCTTCTATGATGCCTATAAAAAGGCAGCGCCTTTGCAGCCGGGGTATGAGAGGCGGCGCGATGTCTATAATCTTTATCATCTTCTAAATCACCTGAATATGTTTGGAAGAATGTATCTTTCAGAGGTAAAACGTATTGTAGGGCGGATGTGAAAACCGGCTGGTTCTATGCAGAAAAATGATTCGTTGTCTTTATTTCAAGTCCTGCATAAAATAGAGTAAAAACCTGCAGGAATAATCTATGGAAATTTATGTGGTACAATCAGGGGACACGGTAGATTCCATTGCGGAGAGCCATGGGACTTCTGCGTCGTCCATCATCTATAACAATCAGCTTGCCTACCCTTATCCGCTGGCGGTCGGGCAGGCGCTTCTTCTGTCTTCGGGGGAGACTTCTGATCCCTCCTACCCGGCATGGGTGAACGGTTATGCATATCCCTTTATTCAACGGAACACACTGAACGACACCCTTCCGTATCTGTCGTCGCTCTCCGTATTTTCCTATGGGTTTACCACGGACGGGGAGTTAGTTGCGCCGACGGTGGACGATACGTTTATGATTGACGCTGCGATTATGCAGGGGGTACGCCCGATTCTGACGCTGACACCGCTTGGGCCGGATGGAAACTTTAACAATTTTCTGATTACTTCCGTGGTGAATGACCAAACCGCCAAAGATAATCTGCTTTCCAATCTTCTTGAGACTGTTCAGGAAAAGAATTTTCAGGGAGTGGATATTGACTTTGAGTATATCAGGCCGGAGGACCGGGTTCCTTTTGCTGATTTTGTGGCGGATGTCAGAAATTACCTTTCCCCTTACGGATACCATGTCTCTGTGGCGCTGGCGCCCAAAACCTCCGATACACAGGAGGGTCTTCTGTATGAGGGAAAGGACTATGGGCTTCTGGGTGCGGCGGCAGACAGCGTTCTGCTTATGACGTATGAGTGGGGGTACACCTACGGGCCGCCCATGGCTGTGGCGCCTGTGAATCAGGTGCGGCGGGTCGTGGAGTATGCGGTCACCCGGATTGACCCCGCAAAGATTGATCTGGGAATCCCGAATTATGGATATGACTGGACGCTGCCCTTCGTGCAGGGCTCCTCACGGGCAACTACTGTGAGCAATCTGGAGGCGGTGAGGATTGCCATAGAAGCCGGCGTTCCCATTCAGTTTGATGAATTGGCCATGTCTCCCTTTTTCCAGTATGAAAGGGACGGGCAGCTTCACGAAGTGTGGTTTGAGGATGTGAGAAGCTATCGGGCGAAGTTTGCCCTTTTGCCGGAGTATGGTCTTCGCGGGATGGGCTACTGGCAGATCATGCGGTTTTTCCGTCCGAACTGGCTGCTACTGGAAGACACATTTCAGATACAGAGACCGTGATTTAAAATTTCACATACAGGATAATCCGAAATCGGTTATTTTCGCAGTAGCAGTCGATTGTTCCGCCCATCTTGTCACAGAAAGCCTGCACGCTCTGCATACCGAGACCGTGCCCTTTGCCGCGTCTGCTTTTGGGAAGACCCGTCACGGAATCGAAACGGACTTCCTGCTCGCATTCGTTTTCCATATCAATCAGCAGATATTCCTTGACACAATGTATTTTTGCATCAATGGATTTCTCGGAGAGCGATGCATTTTTTGTGCTGAACACGGCATTTTCCAAAAGATTGGCTAGAACCATGGCAAACTCATATTCGTTGACAGGGAGCTGTCGGGGTATCAGCACATCCAGACGAAGGGTAATTTGGAGGGACTTTGCCTGCTCCGCCATTTTCATAAGAATTGTATTGACAATCAGATTTTCGCAGTATTGGTTGACTTTATTCTCATTTACCACTTCATTGATATGCCCGGTAATATTTTTGATTTCCGTATATTCTTCCTGATCAAGGAAGGACTCTATCATTGTGGAAAAATGCCGCATATCATGCCGGAGTATTTTGAGGTTGCGCTCCGCCTGCTCCGCTAAATAGTTTTGGCTTTCCAGTCCCTTGATATAGGATTCAAACATCACGTTTTTCCAGTATTCTTCCACCTGTTTAGTCTCGCTGTCCAGATAGCGCAGCACCACCACGTAGGACACGAGCATGGTTATCATTAAAAAAATGCTGACAAGGATGTTTTCGGGGTGGTCGTAAAGGGTTAAGGGAAAAAAGGCAATACTGGAAAAACTGCAATAAAAGAATACGGGAATCAGGCAGATTTCCCATCTGGTTTTCTCCATATCCCGCTCGCAGAATTTAAAAATAGTAGTCCTTACTTTATAAAAAAGAACCAGTAAAATGATAACATGCGACAAAAGATTTCCGGCCAGCGATAAACAGGTACTGCCTGTAATAATATAGAGAATAGATGCAACTATACTTCCAATCAGAACATAGTTGGAGGAGCTTAAGCCTATAAACAGCGTTCTGCTGTCGCGCTTTTCGGAGATCAGGAGTCCTGTAAGCTGTGCGGCTATGATCTGGATAATTGTTGTGAAAAAGTAAAATACAGAACTGTCGGGAAAGATGTTTAACTTTAACTGACTCATTACGGTTGTAAAAAGGAAGGAAAGAAAACAGATGGCCAGCGTTTTCTTTTTGGGGTAACGGTGTACCATAAACAGATAGAGAAACACCAAAAAGAAAACGTGACTCATCATATAAGATATATTTTTAACATAAATCATATCATTCCCCCACCGATGTTGCCGGAAACAAAGAGGAGATATTCCCGCTTGACATTGGCAGCTTTTGCCCGGCTGACAGGAAGGCGTTTGCCGGATTCCATGATAATACTGTCAGGGGTCAGCTGTTTTACATGATCCAGATTGACAAGAAAAGACTTGTGAATCTGCAGGAAATTTCTCTGTGCTGCGATATCCCGGGTTTCCTCTTCAAAAGATTTTCTGATAAACAGGCTTTTAAGTATTTCGCCGTCTGTCATATGCACTTCGAGCTTTCTGCCGGCGTTTTCCACATATTCAATCTTGGAATAGGGCCTTTGCAAAAGCCCGTCCTTTGTCTTAATCAGGCACAGGGAATCCACTCTGAGCTTAGCGTAGGAAAAGGAATAATCCAGCGCTTCGAACAGCCTGTTTTCGTCAATGGGCTTTAGAAGATATCTTACCGCATGCACGCCGTAGGCGTCCAGGGCGTAATCTTCCGAGGAAGTGATGTAAATAATCACGCTTTCACAGCCGGAAGTCCGAATCAGGTTGCCTATGTCAATTCCGGTTCGTCTTGGCATCAGCATATCCAATATATATATGTCTGTCAACTTTCCTGATGAAATTTTCTGGTATAGCCGGGAGGGATCGGAAAATTTATCCAGTTCAAAGTCTTTGTCAGGATACAGTGATTTATATTTTAATAACAGCTTCTCTGTGTACAGAAGATCCTTTATGCTGTCGTCGCAAATGGTAATTGTCATAATATGGTTGTTTCCTTTCACCTAAATCGTATTTTTGAAAGCATGTCGGAATGTTGTAATGCTAATATCAATTATATCGAGCCTGGGGAGAGTTTATCAACAGATTCTTAGGGGAAAATCAGGGATCATTGCGAAAAATTAACAATAAAATGCGAAGAAGTGAAATTGACGGAAAAACCGGGTCTGGATAGTATAGTAAGTGCGGATTCGAAAATGAGTACAGCGGTTTCGATATTTATGAAAAACAAAAATGGACGGGAGGAATAATGGTGAAAAGGTGGAAATGGATATTGGCTGTAGGGGCAATAGTACTTGGATGCGCGGGATGCGGCGCTTCGCCAAAGCCGGCGGAGACTGGGGCGGTGGATACCAAACCTGTGGATGTGGTGCAGACGGAAAGCCCATCGGAGGAGGCACCGGCAAGTGCGCCGACAGAGAGTGAGATTGAACAAAAGAACGATAACTATGAAGACTTGGAAGAAAAAGCGGCGGACGGCGACACGGCGGCCTTTGCAGGGCAGATTCAGGCGGCAGTGGTGGCAAAGGATATGGACGCGCTTGCAAAGCTGTGTGCTTTTCCGCTCGCGGTAAACGGCGAGGCTATCGAAACGGAGGAAGCTTTTATGTCGCTTGGAGCAGATGCCGTATTTACAGAAGAAAGATGTGCGGTAATTGAGGCGGTGGACGTCTCGGTTTTGGAGGAGACGGCAGCGGGCGTTATTATGGGGGACGCGACTCCCAACATTATTTTTAATTCTGTGGACGGAGAGCTTTGTATAACGGGAATTAACTGATATAACTGAAATTGTTCGATACGGGAGAAGAAAGCAGAGGTTTAGGAGGATCTCTGCTTTTCAAATTTATGTGTCTGCATTATACTGTAATTAAGGCGGTAAAAACGCAGCAAAAAATTTTTTCTAAAATGAAAGGAATCGGCTTTGTCAGACGTATTACTTATGAAACGGCTCATATAGCTGAGAGTAAGTAGACGGAGGTAGAAAGATTATGAAAAGAAAACTGGCAAAGTTGGCGGTAACGGTGGCTGTGGCAACATTCATGGTGGGAAGCACAACGATGGTGGCATCGGCGGAGGAAGTCGGGTGTTATTATTATGATTATGCGACTGATACTATGATATGGTGTGACGGTGGCTGCGACGGGGCGTGTGTTGATGCGGGCTATAACGGCTATTGTTACGGAGGGTACCATGAGGGGCAACATCATTCTGAATACCACCATGACAGCGGTTCCGGCCACCATGGCGGCTCCGGCCATCATTCAGGTCACCATTCCGGTCATCACTAAGGGAAAATACAAAACCCCGCTGCATGCCAGCGGGGTTTTGTCTGGCTAAAGGATAGAAGGAGAGCGGTCTTGAAAAGCGCGGAAGAGATGAATTTTGCCATGGAAGCCTATGCGGATATGGTGCGGAGAATATGTTTTGTACATCTCAAAAACAGATATGATACCGAGGATGTGTTTCAGAGTGTCTATATGAAATATATGCTCTACGAAGGGGCTTTTGAAAGCAGAGAGCATGAAAAGGCGTGGTTTGCAAGGGTCACAATTAACGCCTGTAAGGATTTGCTCAGATATTTTTCACGGAGGAAATGGGTGCCGTTGGATGTGATCGCTGAGGAGAGAGAGGCGCTTGATGATACGGCGGAAGGGATATTGGAAGTGGTGCTGAAGCTTCCTGAAAAATATCGCAATGTCATCTACCTTTATTATTATGAAGGGTATTCTGCGACAGAGATTGCGGAAATATTGGGACGCAAGGAAAACACGATATATACATGGCTTGCAAGGGCTAAGGGCCTGCTGAGGGAGACGTTAGGGGGTGAATGGGCATGAATCCGATTCGGGAAAGCCTGAAAAATATACAGGCAACAGAAGAATTGAAACAGAATACATTACAGTACCTGAATGAACAGCGGTCAGGGAAACGCCATGTCGGGACACGTTTTGCCCCGGCTTATGCCCTGGTGATAGCCGGTCTGGTCTGTCTGATTGGAATGGGGGGACACCTCGTTTACAGCAAGCCAGTTTCCTATATCAGCATTGATGTGAATCCGTCCGTAGAACTCAGCCTCAACTGTTTTGGCAGGGTGGTATCCGCCGAAGCGTACAACGATGACGGAAAAGGAATGCTGGGACAGATGTCACTTAAAAACGTTTCTTATATGCAGGCTATCGACCGCCTTTTAAATGACGATAAATATATTGGATATCTGAAAGAAGACGCCGTTCTGGTATTTACGGTCATTTCTGAACAGCCGGAAAAGATTCTGGAGGAGATTCATTCCAGCGGACTGTCTGAGAAGTATGAAGCGCTGACATATACCAGCGATCTTTCCTGCAGGGAGGAGGCACACCGGCACGAAATGTCATTTGGCAAATACAGGACCTACCTGGAACTTCTGGAGTATGATGAGGATGTTACGATTGAGGACTGCCACGGGATGACCATGGGTGAACTGAGGGAACGGATTGACGCATGCAGTCATGGCGGGCAGTCAGGCGGGGAAAAGAAACATCATGGAAATGCGCACGGAAATGCGCATGGCGGTGTCGAGTAAACCTGATATGGGGACAGGGCCTATCTGATGATAGGGGTTGGCTGACACAGTAGAAATGAGGTGGGTTATGAGAAAAAATGGTATCTTTGCTTTAGGGGCATATTTGATAGCGGCGCAGATGTTTTTCGCCGGCACATTGTCATGCCATGCCGCGCAGATCGGGTTTGGCGCATACCCGGAGGAGGGTGTGGCAGAGGCAGAAAGCGGATCTTATGTTCTGGGAACAGACAAAACACAGATCAGTTTTGGGTCTCTGGAACAGGGGAGCGCAGCGCTTGGGCAGGACATTGTACTGACCAATCAGGGCGCGGAGGATATTGCCCTCCAGTGGAGGGAGGCGGATTATCACGATTCGATTTCTGTGGACGCGCCGGAAACGGATTTTCTTGCCGCCGGTGAGTCCTGCATTTTTACCGTCGAGGCCAATACGTCTTTGGAGCCTGGAATTTACAATACCTTCATATTGTTTGGGGATAAGGAGGATGCTTATTTTGAAAGGGGCGTACAGGTAACGATTTCCATGGAAATTATCAAGCCGGTTCCGTCTGAACCTGTGATCACCTCAATTCGTATTTCTCCGGGAACGGTTGTTGCGTCAAAAGGAGGAAACTGTACTTTTACCGCTTCTGTATCAGGAGAAAACGATTACATAAAGGAAGTGGCGTGGAGCGTATCCGGGCAGACGAGCAGGAACACTTTTATTGACAGCAACGGGGTTTTGAATGTGGGGACGGACGAGACGGCTTCGTCTCTGGTCGTGAAGGCAGTTTCCAGGCAGGACAGCAGATACAGCGCATCGGCCCTTGTCTCCCTGCAGGCTTCCAGCTACTTTATTCAGTTGAAAGCGATTCCCGAGAACGGCGGCGCCGTGTATGGGAGCGGTGCAGTAAAGGAGGGCGGATATGCGGTGATCTCGGCGGCGCCGAACAATGGGTATGTCTTTGACGGATGGTACCTTGGCAATGACAGGGTTTCGGGAAATTCCCAGTATGTGGTGGACAACATAAGGGGCGATGCCGCATATGAAGCGAGGTTTAAGCCGGTTAATTGCCGGATCAGCGTATCCGTAAATAACAGCAACGGCGGAACGGCAACAGAGAGTAAAACCATAGGATATGGGGAGAGTATAACGCTGGAGGCTTCGGCCAGAGACGGATATCAGTTTGACGGATGGGTGGAAAACGACATTGTTGTCAGTAAGGACAATAGGATGCAGTTGAACCATGTGACAGATTCCAGAAGCTTCACTGCCATGTTTTCCCAGAACAAATTCAGCCTGTCTCTCTCATGCTCCCCGGCAAATACGGGAGTGATTTCCGGGCAGGGGACCTACCAGAAGGGAAGCGACGTCAAAATAAAAGCGGAGCCCGCGCGGGGCTACCGATTTATCGGATGGACGGAAAATGGGAAGACAATCAGCACGGAGCGGGAGTATTCCGTAAAGAACATTTCAAAAGACATGTGTCTTGTGGCGGGATTTGAGAAAGAGCAGGCGAAAACGTATACCATTACCGCGGCGGCATCTGCCAACGGGTTAATCACGCCGGAGGGGAAAACTACGGTCGCGGAGGGTGCGTGGATTCTGTACGCCATCACGCCTAAGAGCGGATATTTGATTAAGAATGTATATGTAGACGGCAAACCTATAGGGGCTGCGGCTTCATACAACTTTGCCCAGGTAGGAGAAAACCATACCATTTCCGCGGACTTTGCGCCGATACCCGAAAAGGATAAAAATGACAGTGGGACGGCAGCAGGAACGAGTAAGCCGGAAGATGCGAAGACGGACCCCGCAGGCGGCTTGGATGCATCTGACCGGGACGGGGAGGGGTTAGATGAACAGATGCAGGCAGTGGAGATGAACAGGTTGACGGGTACGCTGCAGTATATGAATATTTCCGTGCAGGAGGCGGAGAAGCTGATCGCGGAAAGGGATGAGGCTGAACTGATGAAAGGGGCTCTGGAAACGGGGGATTTACAGGTGACGATCCAGAATGACTTTGCGGACACGGCACAGGAAACTTCCTACAATAGCTTCTATGAAAATTCCAGTGTTCCTAATTTTGAGATTGTACTGGATTATGTTCTCAGCGCGGAGGAAAAGATGGAGATGCTGCGGGGAGATGTGCCGGTTTCCATTAATCTGCATATTGAGGACGCTAACGGGGAAGAGACGCCGCAGGTGCAGAAGGCATTCGCGGAGAATAAACTTCCCGGTATGAATATCGGACAGTATTTCGAGGTGTTTCTCATGGCTTCAAAAAGCAATGAAACGCAGATGGTTTCTGAACTGCCTGAGACGCTTAAAGTGGTAATCAATGTCCCGCAGCACCTGAAGGTGGAAAACCGGAAATTTTATATATTGAGGCTTCATACAAAGGAGGACGGCAGTCAGGAATTTGCACAGCTTGCAGATGAGGACAACAACCCGGATACGATTACTTTTTCAACCGACAGGTTTTCTCCCTATGCAATAGCTTATATCGACTGGCAGCCGGAGAAGGATGAGATACCTGAGGTTTTAGAGAAAGACACTGGTGACCGGCATCTGAGAAATGCGGCAGGGATTGTGATCGTTTTTCTGGCTCTGGCGGTGACGGTGACGGGAGTACTGTATATTGCCGGGAAGAGGAGACGATAGAAAAAACGCCCCGGACGAATGGCATCGGACTGCTTCAAAGGCCCACGACAAAAGCAAAGTAACCGCGCCCGGTATTGAAAAGCAGGCTGTAGTCGAAATTGCCTGCGTAAAATGCCTGCCGGAACTGTTCGGGGGTCATAAAGTGACTGCTTTTGAGATGATACCGCAGGGCCAGGTTACAGCGTATGGCAACCTGCTCTGCGATTCGCACGGCAAGTTCTTTTCCGATAGCCATGACAAGCTGATCCATTTTATTTAGGGGTACATTCAGAATAGAACTTACAGCCCGGAGGACAAGGCTTTCTTCCAGCGCCATAAAAATCTGGACTTCCTCCTGGTCTGCGGTAAGGTAGGTCAGCCGGATAATCATACTTTTGCCAAAGCTTTCTCCGCTGTAATGTTCGCTGACGATTTCTGTCGGAAGCCGGAAGATTTCGTGTATGGTGCCAGACAGCGCATTTTCCAGCGCATCCATGTCCGCTCCGGCATGGTCGGTCTTCCATTTGTTTGAAATCAGGCCGGCGATAGCGCGGTCTTCGATTATAATATGGGCGGTGAGCCATCCGATGCAGATGCCGATAAAGTGATGGATGGATTCCTCGGAATAGCCGGACTCCGTGAGATCCTTTTCGAGGGCCGGCAGTGTTTTTTGACGCATATCGTCATGCAGGCGTTTGTGTATTTCATATCCTTTGTAGTCGATTGACCGCATGTATGCTTCCTCGTCTGCGAAGTGTTTCACGGCGTAATTTTTAAAGTATTTGATTCCTTCGGCACAGGCCCATTGTCCGCTGCTTTTATCCTTACTCAGTTCGATTAATTTGTGCACGATGGAAAAGAGCTTTCGGTGTGCTTTGTCGATGGAATCAATGCCGATATTAAATCGTTTGTCCCATTCCGCTTCTTTGGACATTTCTGCTCCCTGCTCCAGTACTTGCAAAGGCTTTTTGGGTTCACAAGTGGTTTTTTCTTTTGCTATACTATATGTCGAAGCGTGGGGAAGGGTGTCGTATTTTATTTGCCGGAAGGGCAGACTATGTTGGTGTGGAGGATGAAAACGTATGGAACTCACAGAAATAGGCGCGCTGCAAATTGCAAAGAGGGTAGATGCTATTCTGCATGTGCCGGGGAACTACCGCGGTGGAAATCTGGAAATGACGATGGTGATTGATATGTCCCTGAAGCAGGAGGATTTTCAGGATGCGGCAGCTTCGGTGGTCAGGGCGTTGAAGCGGAGTAATGACATATTCAGAAATGTGCGGTTAAATCTGGTGTACTGGGGATCGGAGATGACGACCCGTTTGGCGCCGATGGCAATGCTTCTGACGGGAGGAGCGTTTCAGGATTACCGCTGCTGCCCGCAGAAAAAGCGGTATGAGGATTTGTTTGCCTATCTCAGGAAATTTCATGCGAGAAGCAAGGTGGTGCTGGTATTTACGGATGGGAATAATGAAGTTGCGGACATGCAGGCGGCCAGGGAAGCGCTTTCGCCGTTTTTGAAGAGTAAGCTCCTGCTGATATCGGATCAGGTTGTGGGAGGGACGGAGTTTCTGCTGGGGAGGCATTTCGGTTAACTTAAAATGCACCACTTCGGAAAAGCATCATAAAATAACTTAAAACACATGGGAGTTTTCTTATGTCCAATTATGATGTTACACCGAGAACTGTATTTACGCAGCTTTTGCTCCGCAGCCATCCGGGAGCCATCGCATGGGTGAACGGCAGTGAACAATATCCTGATTTGAGCGGCGCGGTCAGGTTTTATCACACAAGCTACGGGGGTGTGCTGGTGGAGGCTGAAATTTTCGGGCTTCCCAACAATAATCTTCCGGGTTCCAGCAATTTCTATGCCATGCATATACACGAATCAGGAGACTGCAGCGATCATTTCAGCCATACGGGACTGCATTACAATCCCCAAAATGCGCTGCATCCCGATCACGCAGGCGATATGCCGCCCCTTCTTGGCAATGAGGGATATGCGTTTAGCGTTTTTTATGATAAGAGATATACCATACAGGAAATTATTGGAAGATCAGTGATTATCCATGAGAAACCCGATGACTTTACCTCACAGCCGGCCGGGAATGCCGGTGATAAGATAGGTTGTGGAACGATAGAGTGGACGGCATAAAATACTAAGAATGTCTTTCTTTTACCGCGGTAAATCTGTATAATTGAAATAGGGAATTTGACGGATCGGATGTTATACAGCGATAGAGAGAAGGGGGTTCGTATGAAGAATTACTCGGAAGATGCGAGCAGACAGTATCATATACAGGTAGCGGCGGGCGAAGTGGGGCGCTATGTGATTATGCCAGGAGATCCCAAGCGCTGCGTGAAGATTGCGCAGTACTTTGAAAATCCTGTTCTGATAGCGGATAACAGGGAATACATTACTTATACCGGAACGCTGGACGGGATAAAGGTCAGTGTGACTTCGACGGGAATAGGCGGTCCATCGGCGGCTATCGCCATGGAGGAGCTTGTGCGCTGCGGCGCGGACACTTTTCTCCGCATCGGTACCTGTGGCGGTATGCAGACGGAGGTCAGGAGCGGAGATGTTGTGATAGCCACCGGGTCCATCCGCATGGAGGGGACGAGCAGGGAGTACGCGCCCATTGAGTTTCCGGCGGTGGCCAATCTGGAGGTGACAAACGCGCTGGTGGATGCAGCGCGGGCCAAGGGATGCCGCTTTCATACAGGCGTAGTGCAGGCCAAGGATTCTTTTTACGGACAGCACGAGCCGGAAACGAAGCCGGTATGTTATGAACTGATGAATAAATGGGAAGCATGGAAAAGACTGGGTTGTCTGGCTTCCGAAATGGAATCGGCGGCGCTTTTTACGGTGGCAAGTTATCTACGGGTGAGAGCAGGAGCCTGCTTTCTCGTAGTAGCAAATCAGGAACGGGAGAAGCTTGGGCTGGAAAACCCGGTGGTGCATGATACGGACATGGCAATCCGCGTGGCTGTGGAGGCGGTGCGGAGTCTGACTGCGCAGGATTGACGGAAACAGTTTTAGGACGGCGGCAGAGGGATTGGGGGACTGTGAAATATGAGATATGATGTGATCATTGTCGGCGCGGGACCGGGTGGCATTTACTCGGCATACGAGCTGACACAGAAAAGATCGGATTTAAAGATAGCGGTATTTGAGGCGGGACATGCGCTGGAAAAGCGGCACTGCCCCATAGACGGCGATAAGGTGAAATCCTGCATAGGATGCCCCAGCTGCTCGATTATGAGCGGTTTTGGCGGCGCGGGCGCTTTTTCTGACGGGAAATACAATATCACCAACGATTTCGGCGGCACGCTCCACGAATATGTCGGTAAGAAAAAGGCGATAGAGCTGATGCGCTATGTGGACGAGATCAATATGAAATATGGCGGCGCGGGGACGAAACTGTATTCCACGGCGGGCACCCATTTTAAGAAGCTGTGCCTGCAGAATAGCCTGAATCTGCTGGACGCTTCCGTGCGCCATCTGGGGACGGACATCAATTATGTGGTTCTGGAGAACCTGTATGCAGATTTAAGGGAGAAAGTGGAATTTTACTTTGACACCCCGGTGCGGTCGGTGGAGCGGACCGAGGACGGTTACCGTGTGGTTTGCGAGAAGGATGCCTATGAATGTGACAAATGTGTCATTTCTGTGGGGAGAAGCGGCAGTAAGTGGATGGAGAAAGTCTGTGAAGATCTTGCCATCAACACGAAATCAAACCGTGTGGATATCGGTGTGCGCGTGGAACTTCCGGCGGTGATTTTCTCCCATCTGACGGACGAGCTCTATGAGAGTAAGATCGTCTACCGCACAGAGAAGTTTGAGGACAGCGTGAGGACTTTCTGCATGAATCCCCATGGCATTGTGGTCAATGAGAATACCAACGGCATTGTAACGGTGAACGGCCACAGCTATGAGGGCGCGGAGAAACAGACGGAAAATACAAATTTTGCGCTTCTTGTGGCGAAGCATTTTTCGGAGCCTTTTAAGGACAGCAACGGTTACGGGGAAAGTATTGCCAGACTTTCCAATATGCTGGGCGGTGGTGTGATCGTGCAGCGGTTCGGGGATCTGGTGAGGGGCAGAAGAAGCAACGCCAAGCGGATTGAGGAAGGAATTATCGAGCCTACGCTGGCCGCTACGCCGGGGGACTTAAGCCTTGTCCTCCCGAAGCGGATTCTCGACGGTATTATTGAGATGATCTATGCCCTTGACAAGATTGCGCCCGGCACGGCAAACGATGACACCCTGCTGTACGGCGTGGAGGTTAAGTTTTACAATATGGAAGTGGAGATCGACGAACATCTCGAGACGAAGCACAAAGGGCTTTATATTATCGGGGATGGCAGCGGCGTGACCCATTCCCTGTCCCACGCGTCCGCCAGCGGCGTGTTTGTGGCGAGGGAGATTGCAGGTTGAGTTTTAGATTCAGATGAAGCAGCGCGAATGCACGCTTTGCGGATAGGCGTGCCGGAGCAGTACAAATAAAGAGGGGCGGGCAATGCCCCGGAATGGAGGAGCAATATGATATTAGGGGCATTGGAGGCAGGCGGAACCAAGATGGTGTGCGCCATCGGCAATGAGAACGGTGAGATTCTGGAGCAGATTTCGATTCCTACAGAGACGCCGGAGATTACAGTTCCGAAGCTGTTTTCCTTTTTCAGGGGAAAAGAGATTGAAGCGCTGGGTATCGGCTGTTTTGGACCGATTGACGTGAACAGGGATTCGGATACATACGGTTATATCACGACCACGCCTAAGCTTGCCTGGCAGAATTATAATATTGTGGGGGCGTTTAAAAAGGAGCTTGGCGTGCCGGTCGGGTTTGATACGGATGTGAACGGTTCCGCCCTTGGAGAATATACATGGGGTATCGCAAAGGGACTGCATAGCTGCATTTATATCACAATCGGCACCGGCGTTGGCGTCGGCGTGATTGTGGACGGCAATCTCCTGCACGGTATGATGCACCCGGAAGGCGGCCATATTTTGTTGAATAAGCTACCGAATGACACATATGAGGGTTTCTGCCCTTTCCATAAAAACTGCATGGAAGGACTGGCGGCAGGGCCTGCCATTGAGGGAAGATGGGGGAAGAAAGCAGTCGAGCTTGCCGATAGGGAGGAAGTTTGGGAGATGGAGGCGTATTATATCGCGCAGGCGCTCGTGGACTATACGGTGATGGTATCCCCGCAGCGTATAATTCTTGGCGGCGGCGTGATGCACCAGACCCAGCTCCTGCCCATGGTGCGCGCGAAGTTCAAGGAGCTGCTAAACGGCTACATCAAGACAAAGGAGCTGGAAGATCTGGACAGCTATATCGTGGTGCAGAGTCTGGACGACAAGCAGGGCATCATGGGTGCTCTGAAACTGGGGATGATGGAGCTATAGTGCCAAGGAAAAACAAGCGGCTGCGGAGCAGCATTGTTTTTCCTGCACGGTGAAACGGGAGTGGATTTAACTGGTTGCAGTTACTTTGGAGAAATAGTCCTGCAGATATTCAATCAGCACCTGTGCCGCCCGTCTCTGGGAGGGCTCTCCCGGATGGTTGTTGGAACCCACGGTTTCCTCAGTGAGACCGGGCAGCTGTAAATAGATGACGTTGTGATCGCCGCTTTCTCCCATATAGCGGATCATGGCGTCATTTATTGCGAAGGACAGGTCGTAGCCGATCATGCCGTAGCACCAGATGATGTGTGCCTGCGGGTTGTGCTTTCGCAGCATCTGCAGGAAGGAGATAACGGCGTTTTTAAAGCGGTTTAAGTCTTCCTCTGCGAAAGTGCCGTCCGGGTTCAAATGTTGTTTAAAAGTCCGGCCCGTGGCAGGGTCGTGCCAGGCGGGCTGCTGGAAGGCGGACGCGTCGTTCGTGCCGAGATTGACGATCACGGCATCCGTTTTTCGCAAAGTAAAATCATAGGGGGCGAATGCGCTGAGACTTTCATTTTTGCTTCCGCAGCAAAGGCCGCAGAGCTGTTCGTAGCGGGAGGGAATATTGCAGTCCGGGTTGTTGTCCCAGCCGGACAGCACGCCCCAGCCCCCTTTGGAGATGATATAGGCATCCGCGCCGAGCGCCTCCGCCGTCATTTTGGCGTAATCGCGGCTGTAGCTCATGTACATGGGAATCCAGTCCAGATCTCCTTTCGCCCCATAGGTGCCCTCTCCTGAGGTAATGCTGTCGCCGACAAATTCCAGCGTGTATTTTCCTTTGGGAACGGGATGGAAGCTTCCGTCCGCCTGAAAGCCGTGGACAATGAGGCAGCAGTCTTCGTCTTCAACCATCGCCTGTGTTTCTCTGGTGATGCGCACATTTTTGACAGGCTCTTCACTCATGCCGCGAAACAGGCACAGGGAATGGTTCCCCGGCGTCAGCATTTGACGGCTCGTCAATTCTTTGTTGATTTCTATGGTCACCCAAATATCAACGTTGTGCCAACTGACTTCCAGATCAGCCCAAAGTTCAGAGCCGGATACGTTTAATTCCACCGCGCTTCCGTTAAAAAAGAGCGGCAGCGGGCAGGATCCGGGAACTGTGCGTCCGTGTACCTTATAATGGGGGATTTCATTTAGTGCATATTTTTTTAGATGGGTCATGGTTTATTCCGCCTTTCGTTTGTCTTTGTTTGCAAGCAGGTTATTTTCCTCGATCATGGCATCCATATATCCCCTGTCCCAGAGCAGGATGCGCAGCTTTTTTGCGGCTTCCACGGCGGGAGAGGTAAAATACTGGTTCGTCATGACGGCGCCCACCATCCGCTCATAGTAGGCAAGTCCGCCGTAAGTGCGCAGCACCGCTTCTACCCCGACGGGACCGCTGTAACGTTTGCACTGCACGGCATAAGTAACGCCGTCCTTTTCCGCCAGAATGTCCACGCCGAAGTCGCCGCTGCCGCGGGTTACCTCCACGTCGATAAAACCCTGCGCCCGTAGAAGGTCGGCGCAGAAAAATTCAAAATCATGTCCTTCCAGCTCGTCCATCTGACTGATGCGGCGGTCTCTTCTGCGCCGGAGATAGAGGTCGATTAAGATGGCAAGGACAGCCATAAAGGCGATCAGGCCGATCAGCGCGGCGAGAATGGTTATATTTGATTGTGCCATGGCAGTCTCCGTTTCGGGTTCTGGTTTTGCTATTTCTTTCGCTGTCATGTCAGGCGAAGTCTGCTGTACGACAGCCTTTTTCTGACATGATATCATGGTAGCAGTATTTTTTTGATTTATCAATGATTTCGGTTTAAATATTTCCAAGTTTTGCATGCAGGAGGAAGCCCGGCTGAATGTTACAAAATGGGCAGTGCAGGGATAAACACAGTTTCCCCTGCATAAATTTTATAAAACCAGTTTGCGGGTTACTTATGGCGACAGTCTTATCCAATATTTCCAATATCATTATTCCGGTCATTCTCTTTTATATCGTTGCTTATGGCATTTCCAACCATTGCAATGTGTATGAGGATTTTATCAAGGGCGCAAAGGACGGCTTTCATACGGTGATACAGATTATGCCCACGCTAATCGGGCTAATGGTGGCGGTGGGCGTTCTGCGTGCCTCGGGGTTCCTGGAATTTGTCGGAGGGCTCTTTGGCGGCGTGGCGGGCAGACTGGGCTTTTCCGCTGAACTGGTGCCGTTAATGTTTGTGAAGATGTTCTCTTCTTCGGCAGCTACGGGACTTGTGCTGGATATTTTCAAGAATCACGGGCCGGATTCCCTGATCGGCCTTACCACCTCCATTATGATGAGCTGTACGGAGACGATTTTTTATACGATGAGTGTCTATTTTCTGGCGGCAAAGGTCAATAAGACACGCTACACACTGAAAGGGGCACTGCTTGCCACCCTCGCCGGGATTGCGGCAAGTATCGTGCTGGCGGGAAAGATGGTTGGATGAAATAAAAATATGGCAAACGTTTTTCCGTGCTTGAATTTTTCGGAACTGGAATTAGGATGGGCAGGCTGACCATATGCGAAACGGCGCTCCATAAGGGGCGCCGTTTCTGTGTGTGAGAAGGATAGAAATGTTGGTTCAAATATATGTCAACAGCAGCTTTTAGACCGCTGTTATGGTTAGTCGAAGCCGGTCGGCGCCAATCCAGCACCGGCGACTCCATTGTAAGTGTAGTATAACCACCGCCAAAGAATCTGAATCATTAATCCCTGCGGGCCGAATATTTTGATCCGGCTCTGTCTTAACTACAAGTAATACTATACAGGCTATTTGTGAATGTGGTGTGTCAAAATTCATAAGAAAAAAGAAAGAAAGTATAAACTAAAATTTATAATTGGTACTTTCGGGAGAGTGATAGTTCTCGTAAAGTTTGACTTTCAAAATATTTTTTGATACACTGTTTGGAGATTGAAGAGGTATGTTTGTGCAGCAGGGGAAAGATAATGGACATCAGCAATACATTGAACGAGGTACTTGTCAGGCTCTTCCGGGACATTAACACACTTGAGGAACGGGCGATCAGGACAGAGGAATATAAGGATGTGACGGCAAACGATATGCATGTCATAGAAGCCATCGGCCCAAATTCGGCAAAAAATATGACGAGTGTGGCAAGAGAGCTGGAGGTTACGACGGGAACTCTGACTATAGCGGTCAATGGCTTGGTAAAAAAGGGCTATGTGGACAGGACCCGAAGCGAGGAAGACAGGCGTGTGGTTCTGATTTCCCTCTCCGCGAAAGGGAAAAAGGCGTATCTTCATCATCGGCGGTTTCATGAGGAAATGATAGACGCAGTTTTAAAAGAACTCTCAGAGGAGGAGCAGAGAGCGCTTGAAAGCGCCCTCTACAAGCTGACGAGATTTTTTAGGGCAACAGCCCGGCCGGAGTGCAAAGAATAGTGATAGCGGCGTGGCTGAACGAACCATCTGTATTATTCCGCTGCCAGCCTTCTTGCCAGCGTTCGGTAGTCGGCGGGACCGTTTTGCAGCAGAAAAGAATGAAAGCGGTATAAAAATTCGGTGTCATTGTAGGCGGCGGTCACCTGACCCGGCTCGGCCCAGAGGACGGCGGCCTGTTTTTTCAATTCTAAAATTTCCAAATACCCCAGATAATATTTCAAATAATTGCATGGTTCCTCCGCGATATACTGGTAGAGGGCGGCTAGGCTTGCACTGTCGTTGATGCCCAGACAGTAACAGAGCTTTTGCACATCCTCAAAGGAGGCGTTGTCATAGTGGATGGCGATATCCAGAAGGGAATACAGCCCCAGCCGGAACTGCCTGTCGAGACGGCAGACCTGATAGTAGGCGCAGGCTTCGGGGTGAGCTTCCTTTGCCAGCGTGATGGCACGGTCGAAGGAAGCCAGCTCCACATACATTGCCCAGCCTTCTACGAATCCGCCGTAGTAGAGGACGTTTCCGAGCGGCAGGATATTTTCCTGTTCCTGATAGCGCTTGCTGTATACAGTCTGGTACAGATGGCCCGGATAACCCTCGTGGGCCAGCGTGGTGAAGAGGGCAAGATCGTTTTGGGTATCCTTTGCATTTAGGCAGATCAAATTGTCGCAGATGTTGTCAATAGGCGGCGTCATGTAAAAGGCGGGTGCACTGTAAGCTTCCAGACTGGCATCCACATATTTTATGGTGGAGCGGATGGGTGCGCTGTTCCTGCCGGCGGGAATGGGCGGATATTCCTCCCCGATTTCCGACTGCAGATCGGCCAGGATTTCCTCAGGCGTCATTTCCGGCAGGAGCGAGGGATTTTCTGCGATCATGTCCTTTAACGACGGGTTCGCGGCAAGAAGCGCAAACAGCGATTCGTAGTTGAAACGCAGGTCTCTTGCAAGAAGACGTTTGATTTCATCTATGTCGCGGTAGGAACCGGTGCGCAGACGAACGAGGGCGCTGTAGTAGTCCCTGCCGTTTTCCTGCCCTGCCAGACCGCAGGTTGCTTTCCCTGAGCCTTTTAATACAGTCAGTCCGTCTGCCAGACGGTCGTAGGCGGGGGCGACTACTGTAGTCAATAAGCGGTTGTGCTCGGCAACATAGGAATCTATTTCCGCGGGAGTCAGGATTTCCTTTTCCGCAAGCTGCCGGAGTCTGTCGCTAAACGTAATTTCCAGAAAATGCGAGCCGTCTTCCAGGGAGGAGACGTCCAGAAGCTCGGAGCATTGCCTGATTACCCGGTCAGCGGTCAAATCGGACATAAATAGCCCGGCGTCTGCCTTTTCCTGCTCAAAGACGAGAAGCCCGTCAAAGTAGGCGGGAATCTGAGCGAGGATTGATAAATAGTTTTCAATATCGGCCTTATCATCCATTCGGTATTCGGAGAGCAAAATCGGCAGTTCCGATGGTACGCCCGAAGATGGGGAGAGCGGTTCCGAGAAATAGGGATAAGCCGAAGCGGAGGCTGCGACCGCGAGGTAACTGTCCAAAAGTTCATAGAGGCGGCGGTTTTCCTCATTCAGGGCGTCGGGGTCGATGGCGCTTAAATCCTCCCGCGCCAATGACAGCGCGTATGCTTCGTTTGCAGCGCTTCCGGGTTGATAGACAGGCAGAGTCAGAGAGGATTCATCCACACCGTACGTGGAAGGATTGTCTATCGTGTAGTGGAAATGAATGGGATTTGCCTGTACCTCGTCTAAGAAAAAAGTCTGGGCAAAAGCACAGAATTTACTGTCCTGATGCGTGCGGCTGTACCAATGCAGCGTCAGAACGCTCAGGGCGGTAAACAGAATCAGCACAAAAGTACATTGTCTGGAAGAGAGGGAATGTTTCAAGGGAACACCTACAGAAAAGGATTTGTATTACTATATGAAAGAAGGGTATAAAAAATGAATGGCAGTTCAGCCAGACCATTATCTGTCCGTCAAATTCGTACAAGCACGATTTGCCCGGTCAGATAATGGTCCGGCTGGACTGTGGCAGCTAAAATACGATCCGGTCACGTCCGCCTTCTTTGCCGACATATAGTTTTTCGTCCGCTTCTTTTAAAAGCGTGGTGATATCACTGTGGTAATCATATTCCACCAACCCGTATGTAAGGGAAATGTTAAAGTCCTCAGAACCGCCGTCAAAGGTGAGTTCACGGATCTTCTGCCGGAGCGTCTCAAGCGCGGTAATTGCCTCGTCTCCGTTTAAGCGGGGGAAAATCAGCAGAAATTCCTCGCCGCCCCAGCGGGAGATAAAGGTGTCAGGCGGCAGCCTTTTCTGGAAGGTTTCTGAAATGGTTTTCAGAACCACGTCGCCTACATCATGTCCGTAAGTATCGTTGACCCGTTTGAAATGGTCAATGTCGCAGAGGCAGATGCTGATCTGCGTTTCCGCGGCTTTGAGAAGGTTCTCCAGATATTCCATAGTACGCCGGCGGTTATAAAGCCCGGTCAGCGTATCCGTGTTTGCCTGCTTCATCAGCTTGCGGTTATATTCGATCAGCTTGCCTTCCATTTCCTGAGTTGTGGTGCTGAAAAGATACGCCACTAAACCGAGCGCCAGGAAAATAAAAAACGTATTTACCATCTGCAGGGCGTTTGCTAAGTTGTCCTCAAGAACAATGACCGGCTCATGGGATCTGCAGTAATAATATAAGAATAAGCGCAGTACGAACAGGGCGGCGGCATAAAGAATTTTAATTGCCTCGTGTTTGTATTTACAGAAGAAAACAAACACAAGAAGCACCACCAGAAAATGCTGAATACCGATATTCCAGCCGAAGCAATAAACATTCATGCAGGACCAGAACAGGATACAGGCATTCAGAATGCAGTATGACGCAAATGTGCTCCACTGGTAAGATAAAACAAAAACCGCCAGAAACAGGACGGGGGAGGACACTGAAAATACCAGTGCGCCAATGTGCCCCGTAATGGAGACAAGCACGCAGCACAGAAGAGAGTGAATCAGCATGGAGAGCGTTAATAAACGAACCACGACGATCAGCTTGGCGGATTCGTTCTGTTTCCCGGTATCCCGGCAGATATTTTCATAAATCGTTGATAAAACGGAATTTTCTTTCATTACGGCTTCTTTCATCAGATTATTATAAAAAACTACAAACTTCCCTAATATAACTCAAGAAAGCATACTTATAAATATAATACACCCTTGCCGACAATATTGCAAACAGACATTGTTAAAAAAATGAATTTATCTTTTAGCGAAAAATTGGTAAAATGGATAGATAAAGGAGAAGTGCGTATGCAGCCTGCAAAAGTCAAGTATTCCATTAAGTATAAACTGATCGTTCTGTCGGTCATGGTAGCAGTGCCTTTTCTGGTGATGGTGCTTTATCTGCTCTATGCCCTGCACAACTACAGCAGCGCCTATGACGCTATTGTGGGGAACATGACGGTAGCGAACAATTATAACATGAATTTTAAGGAAGAGATGGATGAGAGCCTCTATAAGCTTGTGGTGGGATTCGTTACCTTTGACACGGTTGGCAGCGACGGAAGTCTGGTAGACCCGTACGAGCATCTGGATGAACTGCGGGGTGAGTTTAACAATCTTATGAGCATCACCACGGATGACGAGAGCCGTGCCAGGCTGCAGATTCTTCTGCGCAACATTGACACACTGGAGGACCGTGTGGATGACATCCGAATGAATCTGGAGACGGATGTGGGGTATGATACCAATATCGAGATGCTTGATAACAATATTTATGTGCTGACGGAACTGATTCAGGACAATATTCAGGCTTATATCTATTATCAGACAAAAAGCATGGAATACCTGACGAGCCAGTTGAATGTGAAGGTGCACAGCTTTACCATTTTTTGCGGCGTACTGCTTGCACTGCTGGTTTTGATGGTTGCGGTTCTGATCGTGATGATCGTGACAGATATCATTAGACCGATCAAGGCGCTTTCCAGAGTGACGGAACAGGTGGCGGAAGGGGATTTCTCAGCGAGGGCGCGGGTGGAAACGCAGGATGAGGTGGCGGTTCTGGCGGACAGCGTGAACCAGATGACGGAGAGCCTGGAAGGACTTGTGTCGAAGATCAAGGAGGACGAGCGGAAGATGCGCAAGGCGGATCTTCGGCTTCTGCAGGAGCAGATCAATCCGCATTTCCTCTATAATACGCTGGACACCATCGTCTGGCTGATCGAGGGCAACGATTCTGACAAGGCCGTGAATATGGTTATGTCCCTGTCGGAGTTTTTCAGGCTGGTTTTGAGCAAGGGGAAAGAGTATATTACCATTCAGGAGGAAGAACTTCATATTAAAAGTTATCTGGAGATCCAGCAGGTCCGATACCGGGATATACTTGAGTATGAGATTCGGATTGACCCTGAACTGTACCAGTATCAGATATTGAAGCTGACCCTTCAGCCGCTGGTAGAAAATTCTCTCTACCACGGCATTAAATACAAGCGCGCCAAAGGTCGTATCGTCGTAACGGGGCAGATGGAGGGGGAACATATCAGACTTCGGGTGTCGGACGACGGCGTCGGTATGGAGGATGAAGATCTTCACAAGCTGCAGAAAGAAATTGAGAAACCTTGTAAGGATACGGAAAAGGGTTTTGGGCTTGCCAATGTCAACGAGAGAATCCGCATGAATTTTGGTGTGGAATACGGTATGAAGATAGATTCCGCCAAGGGGAAAGGGACATGCGTGGAAGTTGTGATCCCGGCAGTGACTTATGCGGCGGAAAAGGAGGATTAGCGTGTTTCGGAAAAGATCTTACAGTTTGATAGCGTTCGGACTGCTGCTTGTAATGACTATGGCACTGCTGCTTTATGGCAGCAGGCTCTTTACGGATATCGAGGAGGAGGCCCATATCACACAGGAGGACCGAATCGTGGTGGGGGTGTCGCAGCTTGGCAGTGAATCAGGATGGCGGACTGCAAACACAGAATCTGTGCAGAATGCGTTTACCCAGAACAACGGGTATTTCCTGATATACAACAACGCCAGGCAAAAGCAGGAAAACCAGTTGAAGGCGATTCGGAGTTTCATTTCCCAGCGGGTGGACTATATCATTTTTTCTCCTGTGGTGGAGACGGGCTGGGAGACGGTGCTGCAGGAGGCGAAGCAGGCGGGAATCCCCGTTATTCTCATGGACCGTAACGTGGATGTGGAGGATGAGAGCCTGTACGTGACATGCGTAGGCAGCGATTTTGAGAAGGAGGGGGAGAAGGCCGGACGCTGGCTTGAAAGGGAGCTGGTGCAGCAAAACAGGTCGAGCCAGTCCATCAACATCGTGATATTGACGGGAACGGAAGGGTCTTCTTCCCAGATCGGCAGGTCGGCAGGGTTTGCCACTATAGCGGAAAGGCACTCAAACTGGAATATTCTTGAAGAGAAATGCGCGGAGTTTACTTCCACGAAAGGTAAGGAAGTGATGAAAACATTTCTGAAAAGATACCCGGATATCGACGTGGTGGTTTCCCAGAATGACGATATGACCTTCGGCGCCATCGAGGCGATCCGGGAGTCCGGCCGTACGGTTGGCGTGGACGGCGATATTATAATACTTTCTTTCGATGCGGTGAGGGGTGCGCTGGATATGGTGGCGGAGGGCACAATTAACGTAGACATTGAGTGCAACCCGAATCAGGGCGAGTACCTTCTCCGGGTGATAGACATGCTGGAGGATGACGAAACGGTTGAGAAAAAATATTATGTGGAAGAGGATGTTTTTACAATAGAAAACGTGACGCAGGAGCTTTTGCAGGAGCGGACTTATTGACGTTGGCAAAACGCAGGGAGCTTCAGAATAGAGGTAAATATGCTGAAAGTGTTTTTAGTTGAAGACGAAAGTATTGTCAGAGAGGGACTTCGGGATAACATACCGTGGCAGCAGTACGGCTACGAGTTTGTGGGGGAGGCAAGCGACGGGGAGATGGCGTTGCCGCTCATACAGAAGACAAAGCCTGACGTTCTGCTTACGGATATCAAAATGCCTTTTATGGACGGGTTATCCTTAAGCAAACTGGTACATCAGGAATTTCCTGATATGAAAATTATTATTATCAGTGGTTATGACGACTTTGAGTATGCCCGCGGCGCGATTTTGGTCGGCGCGGAGCAGTATCTTTTGAAGCCGATCACTAGGGCGGCCCTGCAAAAAGTTCTGGCGGAACTTAAGACAAAGATTGAGACGGAGCGGGAACAGAAGACTTATCAGGAAAAGTTTCAGAGCGAGGTCAGGGAGTACGAGCAGTTTTCCCGGACGGATTTCTTTGTCAAAGTGTTTGAGGGGCGTATGCCGGTGCAGGACATTTATGAGGAGGCGGCCAAACTGTCCTTGAAAATAAATGCACCCTGTTACAATATCTTACTGTTCAATCTGCAGGAAAAACGAATCGGGGAGAACAGAGGTATGGAATCGGAGGACTTCGCGAGGAAACGGGAAGAACTGCTGCATTATTTTATACGATACCCGGAGAATCTTGTTTTCCGCTGGAATGTGAATACTTACGGGGTGTTGATCAAGGGGAGCCCTGCACAGATGCAGGAGATTGGCACGAGGTGTCTGGATAATGTGGACCGCATCTGTCACCCTGCGGAAGGTTTTCTGGACTGGTACGTGGCTCTGGGTGAGCCGGTGGAAAGACTGAGCCTTTTGGCAGAGTGCTACAGCAAGGTAAATCATCTTTTTGCGTACCGCTTCTTGAGACCGCAGGTGCATGTGTTTACCGGGGAGACGGTGGGACGGAACATGGCAGAAAAAGAGGAGGGCGGCAGTATCCGGGACATTGATCCCGAAAAGATGGAGGCGGAGCTGATCAGGGACTTCCTTCTGCAGGGCGCGAGGGATGAGATTGCGGATTTTGTGGAGAACTATCTGCTGGCGGTGGGAGAAGGGCTGCAGTCTGCTATGTTCCGCAATTATCTGACACTGCATGTCTATTTTGTGGCAGTTTCCTATGTGGAATCTTTTGGCTGCGACAGGGAGGAGCTTTTGCAGCTTTTGAATGACGGGGGGCTGACGCCGGAGAGTCAATATGATGTGGATACACTGCCGGACTACCTTTGCGGACTGATCGAAAGCGCTATGGAACTGCGTGACCGGGAGTCGGACAACCAGAGCAAACGTATTTTGAAAAAGGCGCTCTCTTATATAGAAGAAAACTATTCGCAGGAATCCCTTTCCCTAAACTCCGTGGCGGGAGAAGTCAATGTCAGCGCTAACTATTTCAGCGCGATTTTTTCGCAGGCAATGCAGGTGACCTTTGTGGAATATGTGACGGGTAAACGCATGGACAAGGCGAAAAAACTTCTGAGACAGACTCAGATGCACACAGGGGAGATCGCCATGGAGGTAGGTTACAAGGACCCGCACTATTTCAGTTTTGTATTCAAAAAGACGCAGGGCTGCACGCCGAGAGAGTACAGGGCCGGCGGGAAGACCTGAAAAAGTGTCTAAACGCGCGGCAAAAAGTGCTCGGGCGCACGAAAAAAGTTTAAGCGGGGGCGGGACCGTCGCTCTCCTTTCGAACCAGTTCCCATGGGATTTCCTGTGAGACAACGGGGATTCCCTGCAGCATCCGTATCATGGTTTCTGCCACACAGTTTCCCATCTCGTGCGGCCTGTGGGACAGGGTGGTGATGCGGACCTTGCTTAATTCGCTTAAGTAGGTGTTGTCGAAGCAGACCACGGAAACGTCGCGGGGAACCCGGATGCCGACGTAGGACAATTCTTTAATCAGCCAGTAGGCGATTTCGTCGTTGTAGCAGATGACAGCGGTACAGCCGGAAAGATGCTCGTTGATATAGGAGGCAAGAAACCGGCTGTCCTGTCTCTTTTCAAGGCCTTCTATATCGGTGCTCTGAAACCAGCCGACATTTCGGTCGGAAAGCTCCACGTTCTGGTCGCGCAGACAGCAGAATGCGCCCAGATAGCGCTCAGGACCCTGCTTGTCGTCCATTTTAAAGATACCGGAGATATGGGTATGTCCCAGCTCCGCCAAGTGGTTGGCCAGAAGGTAGCCGCCATAATAGTTGTCGTCCTTAATGCAGATTTCATCCGGCAGGGCATCGTATTTATTATGTAGAAACAAAAGCTGTGTTCCGGCGGCCTTCAGCTTCTCAAAGAGATCGGTGTTGGGTGTGGGGAGGGCGCTCTTTGATCCTTCCACGATTATTCCGCGGGGCGGGGCGGTAAGCAGTGAGAGCAGAATCTGCCTTTCCGAAGATGTGTCGTTTTCCGTTGGATGAACCTGTAACTGGAAGCCTTTGGCGGCGAGGGCAGTGCGGATGTCGGTAAGCAGGTGGGGATAAATATATTCCTGACTGCTGGCGACCAGTATGGGAATAAGGTTTCGGTCTGTGGCGGGAGAAAGTCCTGTGGCGTAGGAACCGCTGCCCCGGCGGCTTTCAATCAGTCCCTGACTCTTGAGCAGGGAGAGGGCTGCGCGCACAGTCTGGCGGCTGACCTGATACTGCTCAGCTATTTCGGTTTCTGTGGGAAGCGCGGTGATTCCCTGCTTTAAATTCTGGGAAATCAGTTCGGTAAGCTGTTTCGAAAGCGTTTCGTACTTGTTCATAGTAAAAAAATCTCCTTTTTTGTTCATGGTATATTAACAAATTATATCAAATTTATTCATAAATTTTGCCCCGATCGGAAAAAAACACCTCATATTTTCCGATTCTGATAAGATTGACTATAAATAGGATATGGGTAATTGTGTAAAATCCTTCGTTAAAATCCATAAAAGAATAACCAAATCGTAAAAAAATACCCTAAAATTTTAAATTTGTATTCTGCATTTTAATTATATCACAAATTTGTATTGTTGAACCCATCCAAAATGCACAAAAGGATGATTTTGGGTGTTGAACTGTGCCGTGCATTTTGCTAAAGTGTTCTCAGGGACGGGGAAACAAGAAATCCCGCCACTTAAAAACATATTCCTCCATCACAGGGGTGGGGGAGTCAATGAAAGGGAGGAAACAAACAATGAAGAAAAAAATGGCAGTTTTACTGACAGGCGCTATGGTTATGGCTACTCTGGCAGGCTGTGGCGGCGGCGAGGCAGCTCCGGCAGCAACTGAGCCCGCAGCAGAGGCTCCTGCAGCAGAAGAGGCACCCGCGGCAGAGGAAGCTCCTGTAGCAGAGGAAGCTCCTGCAGAGGAAGAGGCACCCGCTGAGGAGGCTGAGGCACCTGCAGCAAGCGGCGAGCTGATCACCCTTGGTATCATCAACAACGATCCTAACGAGTCCGGTTACCGTACCGCTAACGATGCAGATCTGAAGGCTACCTTCACAGAGGAGAACGGCTACTCCGCATCCTTCGCTTACAGCATGAAGAATGACGAGCAGATCGCAGCAGCTCAGAAGTTCATCCAGGACGGCGTTGACTACCTGCTTCTCTCCGCAGCTGATACATCAGGCTGGGATTCCGTACTGACAGATGCTCAGGACGCAGGCGTTCAGGTTATCCTGTTCGACCGTACCATCGACGCAGACGAGAGCCTTTACCTTGCATCCATCGTATCCGATATGGACAAAGAGGGTGAGACCGCTGTTAACTGGCTTGCAGATCAGGGTCTTGAGACTTACAATATCATCCACCTTCAGGGCGTGATGGGTTCCGCAGCACAGGAAGGCCGCAGCGGCGCTCTTCAGGCTAAGGCAGATGCAGAAGCTAACTGGAACATCGTTGAGCAGCAGACCGCTGAGTGGAATGCAGAGAATGCACAGCAGATCGTTCAGTCCGTAATCAGCTCTGGTAAAGAGTTCAACGTAATCTACGCTGAGAACGATGATATGGCTAAGGGCGCAGTTGCAGCTCTGGATGCAGCTAACATCTCTCACGGCGTTGGCAAAGACGTTATCGTAATGGGCTTTGACTGCAACAAGTGGGCTCTGGAAGAGCTGCTTGCTGGTAACTGGAACTACGATGGTCAGTGTAATCCTTTCCAGGCTTCTTACATCGACGATGTAATCAAGAATGGTGCACCTGCTGAGAAGACAATCATCATGGATGAGAAGGGCTTCGACGCAACAACCATCACACAGGAAGACGTAGACACCTACGGTATCTAAGATTGTAAAGCGACAAAAGATATGCTATAATGTATAAGACGAGCGCGGCGCAGCGGAAAAGCCTGCCCGCGCTCGTTTGCACGAAAAAAACTATAATAATTTGGGAGGTGGACCTGAGAGTGGAAGGAAATGTTGTATTAAAAATGAGAAACATTCACAAGATCTTCCCCGGCGTGCACGCCCTGCAAGGTGTGGACTTTACACTGCGCAAGGGTGAAATTCATGCACTGATGGGGGAGAACGGCGCCGGGAAATCGACGTTGATCAAGGTTCTTACCGGGGTTTACGGCAAGGAGGACGGAGAAATCTTCTTGGACGGCACGGAGGGCGCGGTTGCAATTCATTCGCCCCAGGATGCGCAGAATATGGGCATCTCTACCGTGTATCAGGAGATCACGCTCTGCCCGAATCTGACTGTGGCGGAGAATATGTTTATCGGCCGTACGGCTGGCGCAGTACAGAACTGGAAAAAAATGAACGCTGACACGGATAAGATTCTGCAGTCCCTGCAGATTCCCGCGAAAGCGGCACAGCAGCTGGGGACCTGTTCTTTGGCGGTGCAGCAGATGATTGCTATCGCACGTGCGGTTGACATGGAATGTAAAGTTCTGATTCTGGATGAGCCTACTTCCTCTCTGGATGAGCAGGAAGTTGAGAAACTCTTTAAGCTGATGCGGGATCTCCGTGCCAAAGGCGTAGGCATTATCTTTGTAACACACTTCTTAGAGCAGGTATATGAGGTCTGCGACAGGATTACTGTTATGAGGGACGGTAAACTTGTGGGCGAATATGAAATTGAAAATCTGCCCCGTGTACAGTTGGTATCCAAGATGCTCGGTAAAGAGGTGGATGATCTCTCCGACATCAAGAGCGAGGTTAAGACATTTGACGCAGGAAAGGATGCGGTTCCCGTGCTCGAGGCGGAAGGCCTTGTCAGCAACGCGGGCATCAAGCCGTTCAATTTCCATATCAACAAGGGCGAGGTAAACGGATTTACCGGGCTCCTTGGTTCTGGGCGAAGCGAGTGTGTGCGTGCCATTTTCGGTGCGGATCGTGTGACCGGCGGAAAAGTCAAAATGGGCGGCAAGGACGTAAAGATTGCGAAGCCGCTTGACGCCATGAAGAACGGCATCGCATATCTGCCTGAGGACCGTAAGGTTGACGGTATTGTGGGAGACCTCTCCGTGCGCGACAATATTATTCTGGCGCAGCAGGTGCTTAAGGGCTTCTTCAAGCCTTTCTCCAAGGCGGAAGCAAACAAGGTTGCGGACGAATACATAAAACTTCTGAATATTAAGACAGCTTCCAAGGACACCCCGATCAAGTCTCTTTCCGGCGGTAACCAGCAGAAGGTTATTCTGGCGAGATGGCTTTTCACCCATCCCGAATATCTGATTCTGGATGAGCCTACCCGTGGTATCGACGTAGGTACGAAGGTCGATATCCAGAAGCTGGTGCTGAAACTGGCGTCCGAGGGTATGAGCGTAACCTTTATTTCCTCGGAGCTTGACGAGATGCTCAGAACCTGTTCCCGTCTGATCGTCATGCGCGACCGCAAGGCAGTTGGCGAGCTGACAGGCGATGATCTGAATCAGGGTACGGTTATGAATACGATTGCGGGAGGTGACAAATAAATGGCAAACAGTGAAAAAACATCTGGGGCAGGTTTTTTAAAAAATCTTGTCAGAAATCAGTGTTTTATCCCGGTTGCGGCGCTTTTGCTGCTGGCGGTTTTCAACCTGATTGCAGATCCTTCTTTCTTTAGAATTACATTGGGTTACAACAGCGCGGGGAATCCGGTGCTGTCCGGCTTTATCATCGACATTATCAATAACGGTTCTGAGCTGGCGATTCTGGCGATCGGCATGACGCTTGTAACAGCGGCTTCCGGCGGACAGGATATCAGCGTGGGCGCTGCTATCGCCATTGCGGGCAGCGTGGTTTTGCGGGTGCTTTGCGGCGGAAATGCCCGTCCCGAAACACTGCAGGCTCCTATTATTGTAGCGTTTTTGGTAGCATGTGTGGTGGCAATGCTCTTTGGCGCATTCAACGGCGTGCTGGTGGCTTATTTCAAGATTCAGCCCATGATCGCGACGCTGATTCTGTATACGGCGGGACGCTCCATTGCGGCATGGATTAACAACAATGAGCTCCCCGTTATCAGCGATCCCAAGTTTGCTTATTTCGGCGGGTTTATTCCGGGGATACCGATCCCGACGCCCTGCTTTATCGCGATTGCATGCATGGTTGTGATCGGTATTGTGCTGAAAGTGACAAATCTGCGGCTGTACACGCAGGCGGTTGGTATCAACCAGAGTTCGTCTAAGTTAAACGGTCTGAATCCCGAGATGATCAAAGTGCTGGCTTTCGTGATTCTCGGCCTGTGTGTGGCGGTTGCTGGATTGATTAAGGTAAGCCGTGTGTCTTCCATCAACTACTCCGTTATCGCGAAGGATATTGAGATGGATGCGATCCTTGCCGTTGCTCTCGGCGGTAACGCGCTTTCCGGCGGTAAGTTCAATATGGCGTCTTCCATTATCGGCGCGTTTGTAATCCAGTGCCTGACGACGACGCTTTACAAATTCGGTGTTTCCTCAACGGCGCTTCCGGCTTACAAAGCGGTAGTGGTTATCCTGCTGGTAGTTGTCAGCGCGCCCACCGTGAGAGAATACTTTAACAAGATTACTCAAAAAATGAAACTGAGCAAGGAGGTGGCTTGAGATGGCAAAGACAGATAAGAATAATGCATCTGCGGGCAAGGGTCTCGGCGCGAAACTGGCGGGCATGACCGACACCAATCTGCTCCTCACCATTACAATAGCTGTATTTTTCCTGCTGTACATAGGTGCAATGGTTTTTCTTCGGTCAGGATTTTTAAAGCCGCAGACTTTCTTTAATATTTTAAATGCCAATGCGGCGCTGATCATTCTTGCCTGTGGCATGAGCCTTGTTATGATTACCGGCGGAATTGATATTTCCGTGGGTGGCGTGACGGCTCTCGTGAGCATGTGCTGCGCAGTTTATCTTGACTACAAAGGCGGCAACGTATTTATGGCAGCTGTTATCGCGATTCTGATCGGTCTGGCATTCGGTGCATTTCAGGGCGCTCTTGTAGCGTATCTGGACATCCAGCCTTTCATTGTTACACTGGCGGGTATGTTCTTTGCGAGAGGTATGACAACGATTGTTAACACCTCACCTTTCAACGTGGAGAACGAGGCGTTTGTAGCCTTGAAGATGACTCGTGTGAATGTGCCCGGTCTCGGCTCCGTGAATAAGCTGGGTAAGTATGTGCCCGCTTACGTGGAGATCGGTGTGCTGGTAGCGCTTCTGGTGGTAATCGTAATGTTCGTATTGCTCCGCTGGATGAAGCTGGGACGTAACTTCTACGCAGTCGGCGGCAACAAGCAGAGCGCATTGATGCTTGGTATCAATGTGAAGAGGACCAAGTTCCTCTCCCACTTAATCTGCGGCCTTCTGGCAGGCATCGGCGGTTTCGTCTACTTCCTGCATGTAGGTTCCGGGTCCCCCTCCCATGCGTCGGGAGCCGAGATGGACGCAATCGCATCCTCCATTATCGGCGGCACCATGCTGACAGGCGGTGTAGGTAATGTGCTTGGTACATTCTTTGGCGTGCTCTCTCTGAACACGATTCAGAATATCGTATCCTCCGTCGGATTCGACGAGGCATGGTGGACCGGCATCACAAAAGCGGTTATGCTCTGCCTGTTCCTGGTGGTTCAGAGCGTGGTTATGTCCGTGAGAAAGAAGAGAAATGCGGCGGGCTAATAGACAGGAATTTTGTGACAGGATAGAAATTTTATAAAAATGTGAGAGACCACCGGGCGGGCAGTGCCGTTTCGGTGGTCTCTTGTCTGCATTTTCAGTCGTGAAGAAAAACACAGATTTGAAAATCGCAGCGCAATTGCAATATACGAATTTTCGTATATATTTCTTATTGTTATCTATTGACATAGGATTTTGCGTCCTGTATACTTGGACATACAGAGTGATCAAAAGAAGCGTGCGTTCGCACATTCTGGCAGTTTCTGCCGTTTACTCAACTACTATCAACTAAAAAAGCGGCGGAATCGGATTGGGGAATGCAGGACTCCGTGAGATACATTTTTTCGCCGTACACACACGAAGGAGGTATTGTATGGAACCTGCGATAATCAGGAAAGAGGAAACCGAGATGCATTTGACGCGAAAAGATTTAGAGAGAATGGGTCTGAACAGAAAAGGGAAGTGGCAGTATACGGTTGCGGATATCGAGGCGCTGCCGGAAGATGTGAGGGCGGAGCTGATTGACGGAGAGCTGTTTGTCAGAATGAATACGCCAGAGACTATTCATCAGGATATTCTGATGGGGCTGAGTTTCCAGATAGAACTCTACATTCAGAGAAAAAATGGGAAATGCTGTGTGTATCCCGCGCCGCTTGGTGTACAGATAAAGAAGGACATATATAATTATGTGGAGCCGGATATTACCCTGATCTGTGACGATGAAAAATTGAACACAAAAGGCTGCTACGGTGCACCGGATCTGGTGATAGAAATCGTTTCACCTTCCAACCGAAAGATGGATTATGTGCGAAAGCTGAACCTGTACCATGAGGCGGGCGTGAGGGAATACTGGATTGTGGACCCGAAGCACGGACAGGTGACGGTATACTGCTGGGAGCAGAGTGACCAGCCGACACTGTATCCGTTTTCGGAGCGGATTAAGGTGGGAGTTTATGACGACCTGTATCTGGATATAGCGAACCGGCACGGCACGCTGAAGGAGGTTCTTGCCGAGGAACGGCAGGAGGGCATTGCAGGCGGACTTGAGGAGGGACGCGCAGAGGGAGAAGCGAGATTTGCCGAACTGACTGCATTTTTGCTGCGTGAGAACCGTACGGATGATCTTGCCCGGGCAGTTACGGACATGGAGTACAGGGAGGAGCTGTATCGGCAGATTTGAAATCGCTATATTGATATATGTGTGGGAAAGCCAGGGCGAATGCCCTGGCTTTTGTATGGTGCGTCTGGCTGGTTTGAATTTATTAAAAGAGGGTTCATGTGATAAACTGCGTCTGTAGTCTTTCCACAAAATAAACCACCCAATATTGTTAAAAAACCCGAAAGAAAAAATCTTGCTTAAAAATCTGTCCTTACGTATAATTAAGTTGTAGTTAGCGCAACCGATTGCGCAACTGTTGCGCTATGATTTCTCCCAAATTAGGGAGTAAAAAATGCAGTGTGTTATGGGGTGGCGGAGACGCCAAAGGAAAGGGAGGTATTTATGGGAAGACAGATGAAGCGGCATATCCAAAAAAAACTGTGCGGACTGCTTGTCAGTGCGATGATCGCGACGAGTCTGATCGTGCCGGATATGACTGCGCATGCGGCGCCGGGGCAGGAGACCCAGGCTGTGGAGCCGGGAGATAATGGGGGTCAGGATGTGGAGACCCCTAAAAATGAGGGAGGAGAGTCGAACGATAACCCCGATGGTGAAGACGGCGGCACAGATGGGGGAAGCGGCGGCAACGAGAACGGTTCAGGAAAGGATCCCGATGGGAGCGGGGACTTAGGCTTCGATGAGGGTTCAAACAATGGCCAAGACTCCGACAATAAAGAGGACGACGGCGCAGATTCTGACAACAGTACAGATTCCGACTTAGAGGGCGACGAGAACGAGGACGGCGCGGATAATGAGGATGAAGCGGATGATGAGGACACCGCTGCCAAGGATGATGACGAGGATGAGAAGGAATCTGATGAGGAGGAGACTGAGAACAGACCGATGGCTGTCCGGCCGACAAGGGCGGTTACAGCGTCAAACGGATCCCTGCAGAATGGGGATTTTGAGACGGTGTCTGCAGACAGTCAATATATGCCGGCGGCATGGTCGGCCGCGTGGGATGGTAGCGGCACATATTACGAATATAAAACCTCAGGTGGTAATCCTGATAGTTATGTAGAGAGCAAGTGGAATGATAACGACGACACTGCTTTCTCGTTAAGCCAAGTGATAGAGAACTTTTCAGAGGACACTTATACGCTGTCTGTAGATGTTCAAGGTTCTTATGACGACAATACGGTATACGTTAAGGTTGAAAAAGTCACGCAGAATGGTGATGACTATACAGCGAGCGGGGATCCCTTATTGAACGAAAATATGGGGTCTAATTCAGTGTGGGCGTGGGATACCTTCACTTCGCAGAAGATTACGGTGCCTGCGGATGCGGGTACGATAAGGGTTTCTTTTGAGGGAACGCTTGGGGCGCAAAAACAGATCAAGCTCGACAACGTCAAGCTGGAAGAGGCTTCCGACGAACCGGCATCAGAGGAAAAGATGTTCTATTTCCACTGCGCGCCGGAAGAGGGCGAGACGGGGGCGCTTTCCCTCGGTGCCGAATTATGGGGTGGCAATGGCGGCAGTATAACCACAAGCGTAACTGAGAAAGTGGGCGACCATTTTGTAATGAGCCCTGTAGAAGGTTATGCGGACTGGTACCAGATTCCATTGGCGGTGACGGATGAGGTGACGGCTGACGGTTCTAAGGCAGGAATTAACATATATAAAGAGTCTTCCGGCGCAGCGGCAGACAGAATAGCGCAGTTTGACGGTTGGAATAATACGAGTATCTATGAAATGCTGCTGGCGGATGACACCAAAGCCTGTGCGGTGAAAAACTGGAAGGGCTATGTGGATAACGGCACCGACAAGCTGGCGACTGCGATTATGCGTAATGTTACCCTTCACGTATATTCAGAAGAAGGGGCGCCTTACCTACAGATGAATGGAGCGGTGCAGGATACTCTTTCTGAGGTGGATGAGGGTACAGGGACATTGAAGGCTCTTACGCTTGTCGATGGAGGTATAGACAGCCAGAACGGTTATGCGTTAGAGGCGGAGGGGGTGAACTGGTATTCCATTACGTTTTCTGCACCGGGTACCCTTACACCGAACGCAAGCCAGAAGATATGCGGATTGTATAAAAATGAAACCACTTGGGCGAAGGACTTTGTGAATGGCCCGAACGGCGGGGACTGGACGGCTGACTTCACACAGGTCTTCGCGGGCAAAGTATACTATAAGGACGGCGAGTTTTTCGCCGAAAAGCCTGATGAACCGGCATCGGAAGAAAAGATGTTCTATTTCCACTGCGCGCCGGAAGAGGGCGAGACAGAGGCATTTGAACTCGGCGTCGAGCTGTGGGGCGGCGACGACAAAATAAGCACAACCGAGACAGAAACAACTTCATGGGGATCTGCATATTTTAAGATGAAACCCGTGGAAGGCTATGCGGACTGGTATCAGATTCCTTTAAAGATCACAGATACCATCGCTAATGATGCATCCGGTGCCGGATTTAATATTTACAAAAGAACCGCGGGCGGGGACGAGTCCAAGGTGGCGGGATTAAGCGGATATCCCGACAATAACGAAGCGATTTACGCAATGCTGCTGGCGGATGACACCAAAACCTGTGCGGTGAAAAACTGGAAGGGTTATGTGGATAACGGCACGAAAAAAGAGGCAACTGCCATCCTCCGTAATATTACCTTTTATGCGTACAATGAAGCCGGTTTTGCGCCTGCATTCCAGTTAGACGGGACAGGTGTTTCCAAGCTGACTGTGGTTGATGAGACGACGGGCACGGTCTCCGATATTTCTTCCGGCGGGACGGATGAGTGGAACAATCCCATATGGCCGATGACGCTGGTGGAAGCCGGTAAAAATTGGTATAAGATATCATTTTCTGTGCCGGGTAATATCACATTTGACGGTAAGAAGGTTCTTGGATGGGAAAATACAAAAACGGGCGACGACAAATACACTTGGACGGCAAATTTCATAAATGGCAGTGGGGATGGCATTGATTTTACCCCTGTTTTTGCAGGCAGATCGTATTATTACAAGGATGTATTTTACTCTTCCATGGAGGAAGCCGAAGCGACGGATAAGATCACGTTGGAGATGTTGAAGAACCTTATCGCTCAGGCGAAAAAGTTAAAAGAGGAAGATTATAAGGGCGGCTGGGATTTATTCCAGACAAAGCTTACCGCGGCGGAGGCTGTAGCGACTAAGGATACCGCGGCCACTGACGAGGAGATAGAGACGGCCTACACCGAGCTGAAGGAGGCGATGGACGCCTTGGTTTCAAACGTCACGGCGGATATCAAGGTGGACCGTGTGGCGCTTGCTGACGATTTCATCACAGGTGCGGATCTTTCTTCGTACATAGCGTTAAAGCAGAGCGGGGTGGAGTTTAAGGATGAGAACGGGAAGCCCCTGAGCGATGCGGGATTTTTCAAATACCTGTACGACGGCGGCACGAACTGGGTGCGTATCCGTATCTGGAACGACCCCTATAACAGCAGCGGCAAAGGTTACGGCGGCGGAAATAACGATCTGGAAAAGGCGGTTGAGCTCGGCAGACTGGCTACCGGAGCGGGTATGAAGGTGCTGATTGACTTCCATTATTCAGACTTCTGGGCGGATCCCGCGAAGCAGGAAGCGCCGAAGGCGTGGAAAGCATACACGGTAGACCAAAAAGTGACGGCGGTTCACGATTATACCCTGAGCAGCCTGAATACCCTGCGCGCGGCAGGCGTTGATGTGGGCATGGTCCAGGTCGGAAACGAGACCAACAACGGTGTCTGTGGTGAAAAGACAACGGCCAACATGATAAAAATTTTCAACGCGGGCAGCAGCGCGGTGCGCGAATTTGACGAAAACTGCCTTGTGGCCCTGCATTTCACAGATCCGCAGAAGGGAAATTACGGAGCTGTCGCGGAGAAATTTAATACCGTAGACTATGATGTGTTCGCGAGCTCTTACTATCCTTTCTGGCATGGGACAACGAGCGATCTGGCATCGTCGCTCTCATATGTAGCCAAAACCTATAATAAAAAAGTTATGGTGGCGGAGACATCCTGGGTAACCACATGGGAGGATGGAGACGGCCATGGAAATACGGCCCCCAAGACGGAAGGACAGGCCCTTAATTATGATATTTCCGTGCAGGGGCAGGCGGATGAGGTCAGGGACGTTGTAAACGCAGTTCAGAGTGTGAACAGCGGGGCATCGGGAGCGGCTATTGGCGTGTTCTACTGGGAACCCGCGTGGATCTCGACCTATTATGCCTACGACGAGGACGGCAACCTCATTGACAGCATTTATAAGCAAAATCAGGAGTTGTGGGAGAAGTATGGTTCCGGGTGGGCGTCCAGCTACTCGGCGGAGTACGATCCGGGCGACGCGGGCAAATGGTACGGAGGCAGCGCGATTGACAATCAGTCGTGGTTTGACTTTGACGGAACGGCGCTTCCCACGGCGAAGATATACAGCCTGATCAGAACAGGAGCGGAAGTTGCAGACAGGGCGATCACCAGCGTGGAGAACAGGCTGCAGAGAGATGTTCTGCTGGGAGAAACGTTATCTGTTTATCCTACGGTTAAGGCAACGTTTAATGATGGAACAAAAGAAGATTTGACTGTGACCTGGGACAAGGACGAGCAGGAACTGGTCAACTTCAATAAGGTGGGAGAATATATTGTCCACGGTGTAGTCAGCGAGGGCGGCAGGGACTATAAGGTCACGCTGACAATCCGGGTGCGCCGGAAGGAAACCAGCAATATTCTTGTCAACCCCGGTTTTGAAGATAACGGCGGCAGCTTTACGGAGCCGAAGGGATGGACTATCACCTACGATACAAACACGGGCAGTTCACCGGTAAGCACCAAACAGTCTGACTGGGCGGCTAATCCTAGGAGCGGATCCCTGGCTATGAATTTCTATTATAGCAATGAGTCAGATCCAAAGCAGACGGGTACGTTTACCGTTTCGCAGACCGTGGAGAACGCGGAGCCGGGAACTTATAGCTTTGGCGGTTACGCACAGGGCGACGGCGTCGGCCTGAACGATGTGCAGTATATTTTCGTGGAGGTTTCTAATGAGAGCGGGTTGAAGGCGAGAAAGCAGGCAACCTTTACCCTGAATGGCTGGAAGAACTGGAGTGAGCCTGAGATTTCGGGTATTTCGGTGGAAGATGGCGATAAGGTTACGGTCGGCGCGACCATCACTTCCACGGAGCCGGGTGCATGGGGAAGTATGGACGACTTCTATCTGTATGGCACGCACACTGTTTTGACGGAGCAGAGCGCAGGCGGCAGCATAGCGGCGAGTGTACTGAAAGCAAACAGCGGCGAGCGGGTGAATGTGACAGTCACACCCGACAGCGGTTTTTATCTGGAGTCAGTGTCCGTCTCTGGCAAGAGCATCACGGCGGAAGGCCTTGGCGACATGATTGCCAGCGAGAATGCGACAGTGGCATTCCGGGCGGCCGAGGGAGAGACAGAGCCGGCGGCGGTTCTGACTTACCCCGAGAATACCGCTGCGGTGCAGAATGAGAGCTTTGTGATGCCAAACGGCAATGTGAAGATCAGCGCTGTCTTTAAAAATGTGTTTGGCGAAGGGATGGAAATGATTTCCCTGGATCAAAAAGAGGGAGACAAATTTGTTGTCAAAGTGAACGGTTCCGACGCCGAGACCCCGATTGAGGACCAGTATTACACGGGCAGGAATATCGCGCCTGCTGTGGAACTGTCTTATCAGGGATATGTTCTGACAAAGGAAGATTACACCGCGTCCTACCGCAATAACAGAAATAAGACGACAGGCGGTGCGAAGATCATACTGACGGCAAAGGGAAGTCGTTTTACAGGCAGCCGGGAGATTTCCTTTAATATTGTGGATGACCCGAGGACGAAGAAGTTTTCAGATCTCAAAGTTACGTTTAAAGACCCGGATAAGGGGGACGGCACGACGCCGGCTAAGAGCATTTACTATCTCGGCAAGCAGAAAGAACTGCAGCCTGAGATCGAAGTGAAGGATGCACAGGGCAATGTCGTCCTTAACAGAAACGATGAAGGCGAAGAGATTTACAGGGTCTTCTATTACAACAATAAAAGGATCGGCAAGGCGAGGGTAGTTGTGACTCCTACCGATGCAGGGCTCAAGGAATACAGGGAAGGCTCGGTGACCACCGTGTTCACCATTGCGAAATGCCCTCTGAATTATGCGGTGAAGGGCGCGGGGGATGAACGTAAGGTAGAAGTCAGTGTGGCGAGTGCCCCGCAGTATTACACAGGTAAAAAGGTGGAGCCGGCTGTCACAGTGAGACTGACTTACTTTGACAGCGAGACGAAAACGATGAAGACGACGACGCTGACGAAGGGGACGGACTATACAGTCGCGTATTCCCGAAATTTGAATGCCAGCCAGTACGTCTCCGGGACGGATGAAAACGGTGACCCCATCTATACGGATATCCGTGCAAACAATAAGCCTACTATCAGGATAGCAGGAAAGGGGAATTTCTCAGGATCGAGAACGACCTTTGACCTGAAGCCGAACGGTGGGGCGGGAACACAGAAGATTACATTTGACATCAGGCCTAGAAGTATTGAAAACGCAAAAATCACAGCAGAGTCTATGCCGGTGAGCACGAGCGGACAGGCGCCGAAGCTTACGGTGAAGGATGGCGTTAAGGCAGTGGCGTCAAACCAGTATGTGATCTCAAAGATCGTAAAAGAGGGTGAGGATACACCGGTTTATACTTACGATCAGACAAAAAAGACAGATAACAGGACCGGGAGCAACAGGCTGAAGACGGCAGGCAGATACACGGTCACGGTCGCGGGTAAACTAAAAGGCAATTACGCGGATGAGAAGGAAGTTGAGCTTGAGGTAAAGGACGGACAGTACCTGATCTCCAAAGCAAAAATTGCAGTGAACGGCAGGTTCTTCTATACAGGAAACGCAGTCAGACTGAGTACGACTGCACCGAGCGGGAAACCACAGCTTGCAGTTACTGTGGGGGCCGGCAGGAACTTGAAGACCCTGACGGAAAATACGGATTACCGTGTGACTTACGAGAACAATATCAACGCGGGCAGGGCGACGGTTATTATCACCGGAACAGGAGAATATATCGGTGAAAAGAAGGCCACCTTTATTATCAGCAAGAGAATGCTCGTGGATGAGGCAAAGATCAAGAATGATAATGACAGGGCTTCCAAGGGAACGATTCAGACACCGGAGCTGTCGGCGAGGAACCTCAAAAAGACGCTTGATGGCGATTGGACCGACTCTGAGGATGGAAACCTGATCAATACGGACGACGGTGTAAACAGCAGGGGCAGGATACAGATCCCGTATAACGGCTATCCGCTTACGCCTGAGATTGCATTTAAGTCCCAGAATTATGACGTCAACGGTGCGGAAGTGAAGCATACGCTGTCAACAAGCGACTACCAAGTATCCTATCAGATTGGAAAGTGGGAAGACCGCAAGGTAGGTGACGAGACAGTACGATCTGCCCCTGTGCATGCAACGATCACGGGAAGAGGCAACTACAGCGGCAAGGTGAGGATCAAGGATGTCTTTACCCTGACGGCGCTGGATCTGCGAACACTCACGATGGAAGTTGCTCCGGCGTCCTATACGGGCAGGGCAGTAAAGCCTGAGGTTACCTTCAGCAAGGCGGACGGTACGGTGCTTGACTTAAAGCCCGGCGCGGCTTATACGCTGAGCTATAGATACAATAGGGACGCGACGAGCGCAAGTACGGTGAGAAAACCTGAAGTCACCGTGAAGGTGAGAGGAAACGGCTGGTTCATAGACAAGACCAGCGCGGCCACCAGAAAGGATACAAGCGCAAGGACCCTGTCCTTCACCATAGATCAGGCGGAGATTGTCAAGGCGGATGTAGCCGATATCGCACTGCAGAATTATAAGGGTAAGGCCCTGACGCCTGCGCTTACCATCAGGGTGAACGGCAGAAAACTTTCCGCAAAGAAAGATTATACTGTGACTTATTCGGATAACGTGCTGCGAAGCGGTACGAGAGTCGGCACAGTCACGATTTACGGGAAAGGCAACTACTTCACCAGAAGCCCGATTGTAAAGACGTTTGTAATTAAGTAAAAGAATAGCTGATATAAAAAGGAGAGAGACCGCCGCCCGGCCTGCAATGCAGACTGGGCGGCGGTTTTCTGCCGGGAAACGGCAAAACGCCCCTTTGTGAAAATGTAATAAATATTCCCGGGAGGGGTCTATCTTTGTTCAGCAAAAGATGATATACTTAGAACAATGTAAATTGAGGGGACGGCAAATTGCACTATATAATATTATAATATAAGGGAAGATATACACAGGAGGAGATTTACATGAAGAAGATTGGTTTTAAATTTGCTTTGGCAATTATAGTGCTTGCTTTGATTTCGATCATATCGCTGGGACTTCTTGCCAATAGTATGACGGCGATTTCCGAGGGCAGCCAGGATATTATGAACAATGAGGTGGAGAAAATCAATCTGATCCATGGTATCTATGAGGATTATCTGGATATGTACATGAATGTGTACGCTCATGTGAATGCTAAGCTGCTGCGGACGATGGATAAACGTGCGGAGGACATTCTGGACAGCCGGACGAAGATGTGGGAATCCATGGAAGCCTATAAGGCGAGGATCACCTCGGAGGAGACACAGGGGGTCTACGATGCGCTGGAGTCCAGGCTTGTCAGCTTCGATTCCTACGTGGATACCATCATAGAGGTGAGCAGGGAAGGGGACAAGGAACGCGCCAATAACCTGATTTCCAATAATCTCGGCATGCTGAACAATACCATCGGCAACAGCATGAACGATCTGCTGGAATTTTCAGACACGGAGCTTGCGGACGGCAAGGCATATCTGCAGAGGAAGGCGGAAGGTTCCTATACGTTGATCGTGGCAGTTGTTGTGATCCTGATTGTGACGGCGGTTCTCGTTCTAATGATTGCGCACCGCATTATCGTGATGCCGATTCAGAAGATTGCCCAGGTAATCAACGGGATGATCGAAGATATACATAATAATAAGGGAAATCTGACAGAGAGAGTGCCCGTGCAGACGAAGGATGAAATTGCGATGCTGGCTGCGGGCGTGAATGAATTTCTGGATATTCTGCAGGATGTGATCGGCGGCGTTATCTCCTGCAGTGACGAGATTAACAGACAGCAGCTCCACGTAAATGAAGTGGTGGAGGTGACGAACCAGAATGCCGGCGATACTTCGGCTACGATGGAAGAACTGGCGGCAAGTATGGAGGAAGTGTCCGCTGCGGTCGGTTATGTCAGTGACAATACGAGGGAGGCGGAAGCTTCTGTCGGGGAAATGGTTGAACAGGCGGTAAACGGCACGAAGTTTGCGGAGGAGATCCGCAGCCGCGCCGAGGAGCTTCGGAAACTGGCACAGAAAAGCCGTGCGACCGCAGATGGCATGATAAAGGAATTTGACGTGTCCCTGAACGCATCCATTGAAGACAGCAGACAGATTGAGAAGATCGGAAACCTGACAGCGGATATTCTAAGCATTGCTTCCAAGACCAACCTGCTTGCGCTGAACGCTTCCATCGAGGCGGCGAGAGCGGGCGAGGCGGGTAAGGGCTTTGCCGTGGTGGCTGACGAGATCCGTCAGCTGGCGGACAATTCGAAGCAGACTGCCGGAAATATCCAGCAGATTTCGGCGGGCGTTGTGGCGGCGGTTATGACGCTTGCGGAGAATGCGGGCAGCCTGGTGAAGTTCATCAATGAACAGGTTCTGCCGGACTATGAGATTCTGGAACGTACCGGGGAGCAGTATCTCAACGATTCCATCACGATAGACCGGATGATGGGAGAAATGCGTGATTCCATGGAGAATATCGGCGGTATGATGCGGTCGGTGGCGGAATCCAATGAGAATATTACAAATAATGTAAGGGAAAGCGCACAGGGCGTTGGCGGGGTAGTGAATAACACGGCGGCTCTGGCGGAGAACATGCAGGGCATTGTGGAAGCGCTAAATCAGGTTTCCGATGTGGTAAGCCATCTGTCCGAGCAGACGGCATGTTTTGAAGGATAAATGCAAAGGCAGGGATGGAGGAGTCGGATTTGGACGAGAACATAACGGAGAAAGAAAGCGCGGAACCGTCGGACGTACAGCAGGCGTCTGACGGCGAGGGCGGAAAAGAGAATAAAAAAGGCGGCGACACGAAGATTGGGCTGACGCTCCGCATTCTCGTGTCGGCGTATGTGTTATATCTTGCCTATGGCTTGATAGAGGGGTTCGGAGAAACCGCGGGAAATGACAGGATATTCATTGCGATAGCGATTGTTGTTTTCATAGCGGCAGGTGGCGCGATCCTGATCTTATCGGCGAAAAAACTGATTCGGAAGGAGTATGTAGATGCGGATGGACAAGCAGAAGACAACGAAAAACGGTAAGGGGGCGGGGATCAGGTTTAAGATCAACGCCTGTATTTTATGCGCGCTGATTGTGCTTATTGCGCTGATGATGGTCCTGGTTGACAGATCAAGCAAATATAACGCACAGTATTCTCAGATCCTTGACAGCATCAGCAAGGTGACTTTTGTAAAGGATAACGCTTCTTATCTGGGCCGTACGGTTGTAGTTAAATGCAGTACGGGCGGCGATATCGCTTCCAGCGGACATGTGGAAATTATTGACACGATGGAACAGTATGTGACGGAGGTCGGAGAGAGCGTTCCGCAGGATGCGGAATACTCGGAAATGCGCAATCAGTTCGACAAGTTTGCCTCCGAAGCGGGAAAATTTATCGCTTCCTTCCGGGAATTGCAGACGGCTTGCGGGGCCGAATATTCCTCGAAAGGCCTGAATGCCGCGCAGGATATGAGCGGCAGTATGAGTTTTGTCAGCTCCAGTGCGGAGACGCTCCTTGCTTCTGAGATTGCGAGAAGCGAACAGGTGGCGGACGAGATACAGAGCGCGTTCAGCAATATGAGGAACTTAATCGTGGTGATCGTTGTGGTTACATCCGTTGTGGTTTTGGCGGCGGCGTTTGCCGTGACGCAGAGCATCACCGCACCCATTATACAGCTTGAGAAAAAACTGACGGTTATGTCCGAAGGTAATCTGACGAGCGAGGATATTAAAGTGAAGGGCAGGGACGAGGCTGGACGCGCCGCGGCCGCCTTTAACAGAATGAAGAGCAGTCTGGTGCACCTGATCAGCAAAGTGGCGGCGAATATGGCGGAGCTGAAGATGGCTACCGCGACAGTCAATAACAGCGTGGATGAGAACGCGCAGGGCGGAACCCGGATTGCCGATGCGGTAGATGGGATGCTGGCGGCGTTGGAGAGGCAGCAGCAGGAGGTCGGACGGGCGCAGGACCAGATCAGCGAAATGGGAGCTATTGCCGGAAAAGTGGCTGATTATGCCGAAGCCATTCATGGAAACGCGGGAAAGACGCGGGACAACGCCAGAGACGGTATGCAGAAAATCGTTGCTTATGTGGAACAGATGCAGGAAGTGAACCGTTCCATGCGAGAAATGGAGAACGTATTTGCCTCCTTTGGCGAGAACACGAAGGGAATGACGGCGGCGCTTGAGTCCATTTCATCTATCGCATCCCAGACGAATCTGCTTTCCTTAAACGCATCTATCGAGGCGGCGAGGGCCGGGGAAGCAGGCAAGGGATTTGCGGTGGTGGCGACGGAGATTCGGAATCTGGCAGATGACTCGCAGGCGGCGGCCGCTCATATCGGTAAGATGATTGATGCGGTGAGCACACAGGCGGATCAGATGACGGCACGGCTGCGGGAGAGTCTTGAACAGCTGGAAAAAGGCAACCAGATGACAGGGGAGGCGAAGGAGAGCTTCGAGATCATTACGGCGGGCACGGACGAAGTCAGCAACAGCGTGGAGGATATCATAAACGGCGTGGAGGTTTTGAGCGACAGGATCAGGGAAGCGAAGGAGAGCATGGGAACCGTAAAGGATGCGGCGGACGGAAATGTTACTGAGATTAATGAGGTAAGCGCCGTGGTGGCTGAACAGTCCGCGAATCTGGAAGAGGTTTCCGAGGCGATGGATAAGCTGCTTGTGCTCACGGATGATGTGGAGGGACTGGTAAGCGAGTTTAAAATTTAATTTAAATTCCGGGCAGAAACCGGACGGTATGGTATGTGTGGACATAAATGTAACAACATATAGTATATGAAGTAAAAACACCTGCAGGGAGTAAAAATCCGCGGGTGTTTTTGCATTTCCTATCTCATAAGTTGTACACCGAACAACTTGCGCGAAATGTATGCAATAACTGAATAAAAAGATTGACAATTTGTTGGCATGTATATATAATGGAACTATCATCTGGGTTTTGTGATGGTAAAAATGTACAGAATAGCTTGCTTATTAAGCGCCTATTGAGCAAAATGTTCCAAAATGCCGATTTAACAAAATACTAAAGTACTTTAAAAATCGGCATATTGTATAGTGTACAACTTGCATGAGGGTGCAGACAAGTTAACTGTACAAAACAACTATTATAAAGGGAGGAAAAAGAAAACATGAAAAAGAAAGTTTTAGGCACACTCTTAAGTGTAGCAATGGTAGCTTCCATGCTTGTAGGCTGTGGCGGCGGCGAGGCGGAGACAGCAGCTCCCGCGGCAACAGATGCCCCTGCGGCAACAGAGGAAGCTCCCGCGGCAGATGCTCCTGCGGCAGACGCAGCTGAAGCTCCTGCAGCATCCGGCGGCAAGAAGGTTGGTGTGGCAATGCCTACCCAGTCTTCCGAGAGATGGATCAATGACGGTGCGAACATGAAGGCTCAGCTTGAGTCTCTCGGCTATGAAGTAGATCTTCAGTACGCAGAGGATGATGTACAGGCTCAGGTTTCCCAGATCGAGAACATGATCGCATCCGGCGTTAACTGCCTGGTTATCGCTTCCATCGACTCTGACGCTCTGGTAAATGTAGAGGCTCAGGCGAAAGATGCGGGTATTCCGATCATCGCTTACGACCGTCTGCTGATGAACACGGATGCAGTTTCCTACTACGCTACATTTGATAACAAGGGCGTTGGTACCGCAATCGGCAAGTACATTGAGGAGAATGCAGGCCTTGATCCTGCGGACCCGAAGACCATCGAGTTCTTCATGGGTTCCCCTGACGATAATAACGCGCATATGCTTTACGCAGGTCTGATGGAGGTTCTTCAGCCTTATCTTGACAACGGCGCGCTGGTTTGTAAGTCCGGCAGAACTTCTTTCGATGACACCTGTATCCTGAGATGGTCCCAGGAGACCGCTCAGCAGAACTGTGAGAACTATCTGACAGGTTTCTACGCTGACGAAGATCTTGATATCTGCGCTACCGCTTTTGATGGTTTCGCATATGGCTGTAAGGCGGCTCTTGAGGGCGCTGGTTATACAGACGCTAACTGGCCTATGATCACTGGTCAGGATGCAGAGCTGATGGCTACCAAGAACATCATCTCCGGCAAGCAGACCATGTCCATCTACAAGGATACCCGTCTCCTGGCTGAGAAGTGCGTTACCATGGTACAGGCAGTGCTTGAAGGCGCAGAGCCTGAGATCAACGATACCGAGCAGTACAACAATGGTAAGATCGTAGTTCCCTCTTACCTGTGCACACCTGTAGCAGTTGACCAGTCCAACTACAAAGAGATCATCGTAGACGGCGGTTACTACACAGAGGAGCAGTTGGCAGCTGAGTAATATTTATACCTATTGAGGAGGGCGGCGGCAGTTTATGCAGCCGCCCTTATTTAATAAAAGGGAAGGGAGTTGGGAAAATGTCGGATTACATCTTGGAAATGAACCATATTGTCAAGGAATTTTCAGGTGTCCGAGCGCTGGATGACGTAAATCTGAAGGTGAGACGCGGGGAGATCCATGCTCTGTGCGGGGAAAACGGAGCGGGAAAATCTACGCTGATGAACGTTCTCTCGGGCGTCTGGGCCCACGGTACATATTCCGGCGATGTTGTGTACAAGGGGGAGACATGCAAGTTCCACAATCTGAGGGACAGTGAGGCGAAGGGTATCGTTATTATCCATCAGGAGCTCGCTTTAAGTCCGCTCCTCTCAGTGGCGGAGAATGTGTTTCTTGGCAACGAGCAGCTTGCGGCAAAAGGGGTTATTGACTGGACAAAGACCAGGCAGCGCGCGCAGGAGATGCTTGCGAGGGTAGGTCTGGAGCATGAAGATGTGAATGTGCCGGTTAACTCTCTGGGCGTAGGCAAACAGCAGCTGATCGAGATTGCGAAAGCAATGGCGAAGAAGGTTGAACTTCTGATCCTCGACGAGCCGACAGCGGCGCTTAATGACGAGGAAAGTAAAAAGCTTCTGGACATTATGCTGGAGCTTAAAAAACAGGGAATTACCTGTATTATTATTTCCCATAAGTTAAATGAAATTGAATATGTATCTGACTCCGTAACGATTATCCGTGACGGTAAGACGATTGAGACGCTGATTAAGGGCAAGGATGATATGTCCGAGGACCGTGTGATCAAGGGCATGGTTGGACGTGAAATGACTAACCGTTATCCTGCGCGAGAGGGCGTGAAGATCGGCGACACAATCTTTGAAGTCAAGGATTGGAATGTATATCATCCCGATGATGCGGAGCGTCAGATTTTGAAAAATATTAATATCAGTGTCCGGGCGGGCGAGGTTGTGGGTCTTGCCGGACTGATGGGCGCGGGGCGTACCGAGTTTGCCATGAGCGTATTCGGGCACAGCTACGGGCAGAAGATCTCCGGGACTGTTAAGATCAACGGTAAGGAAGTGGAGATGAAGACCGTGAAACAGGCGATAGACTCTAAGCTTGCCTATGTGTCTGAGGACAGAAAGGTCTACGGGCTGAACCTGATCGGTGAGATCAAGGAAAACATGACCATAGCTGCCCGCCCGAAATTCTTCTCCAAGCACGGCGTGATCAACGGAAACGACGAGATTGTTGCGGCGGAAGAGTACAAGAAGAGAATCAATGTCAAGGCTACTTCCATCGAACAGGTAGTCGGCTCTTTGTCAGGCGGTAACCAGCAGAAGGTGGTTCTGGCAAAGTGGATGCTGACGCAGCCGGATGTGCTGATTCTGGATGAGCCTACGCGAGGTATCGACGTAGGTGCGAAATATGAGATCTACTGTGTTATCAATGAGCTGGCGAAAGCCGGTAAGGCGGTGCTCATTATCTCCTCTGAAATGCCGGAAATTATCGGTACATGCGACAGGACATACGTGATCAATGAGGGACAGATCGCGGGTGAACTGAATCACGAGGAGCTGACACAGGAAAAAATTATGCAGTGTATTATGGCACATAATAGAAAGGGTGATGGAAATGAATGAGAAGAAAAAAGTAGTTAATCTTGACATGAAACAGTACGGTATGTTTCTGGCGCTTATTGCCATCTATGTGATCTTCGCCATTATGACGGGCGGAAAGAACCTCTCCCCGGCGAATATCAACAACCTTATCATGCAGAATGGTTATGTGGTTATTCTTGCTATCGGTATGCTGTTGTGCGTACTGACAGGTAACGTCGATCTGGGCGTCGGCTCCGTGGTAGCGCTCACCGGTGCGGCGGCAGGTATTATCCTGATTGACTATAAGTTGAATATGTGGATCGCGATCCTTGTGGCATTGCTGATCGGTCTTCTGGTAGGCATGTTTGCAGGATTCTTTATCGCTTATCTGGATATCCCGCCTTTCGTTGTAACGCTTGCTACCATGTTGATGGGACGCGGACTTACATATACGCTTCTGAAGGCACAGACAAAAGGTCCCCACCCGGACAATTACGTGTATCTGGGCGCAGGCTTCCTTCCCACGGCAAAGGTCAATGTGGGCGGCGGCACGCTGGATCTGGTTTGTATCGCGGTAGCGATTGTCGCTTCTGTGGCGCTGGTTCTCAACGAGATCCGCAGCATTAAGACGAAAGAGAAATATAATTTTGCGACCAATCCTTTATGGCAGGTAGCGCTGAAACTTGTGGTTATGCTCTTTATTATCTGGTTCTGCTTCATCAAACTGGCGCAGTACAACGGACTTCCCTTCGTGCTCGTTATCATGGCACTGCTGATTGCACTGTATGGGTTTATCACGAGTAAGACGGTGGCGGGCCGTCAGATTTACGCGCTGGGCGGTAACAGAAAGGCGGCAAACCTTTCCGGTATTGATACGAAAAAGGTGTTCTTCTGGGTATATACCAACATGGGAATCCTGAGTGCGGTAGCGGGTATCGTTTTATCGGCACGTAACTCCTCCTCCACCCCGAAGGCGGGCGACGGTTTCGAAATGGATGCTATCGCTTCCTGTTATATCGGCGGTGCGGCGGTAGCCGGTGGTGCCGGTACGATCATGGGTGCTGTAGTCGGCGCGTTTATCATGGGTATTCTGAATAACGGTATGTCACTGTACGGCTGGTCTACGGATATTCAGAAGATCGTGAAAGGTGCGGTTCTTCTCGGAGCCGTTACCGTGGACGTTATTTCCAAGAGAAAGAAGGGCTAAGCAATCCGGTTCGGATACGCAAAAGTGTGGACAGCGTGGCGAAGCGCAGTCCTGATAAGCTAGGGCTGCCTAAGAGGGCAGCCCTTTTGCGTACGGGGGATCAGTCAGATGTCTGCTGGCTGCCGCCGGGCTCATTGCCCGCGGGAATGAAAGATAAGGGGAATGGTATGGAAAAGGCAACACCTAAGTACATGGAGTTGGTCGGATGGATCAACGAACAGATAGAGACGAAAAAGCTCGTGCCCGGGCAGAAGATGTATTCGGAAAATACGCTGAAAGAGATGTTCGGCGTAAGTCGTCAGACAGTCAGACACGCAATCGGGGTTTTGGAGAATGAAGGGATTATACGACGGATTCAGGGAAGCGGCACATATATTAACGATAACCGTCTGGCGAACCTGACAAAGCGGATGCGTGTTTCTGTGGTGACGACTTATGTGGACGGTTATATTTTTCCGCGGACGATACAGGGTATAGAGAGCGTGCTTCTGGAGGCGGGGTATTCGGTGCAGATTGCCTTTACCAACAACCAGCACGGACGGGAAAAGACCATTCTCGAGGATATTATCAGCAGGGACGAGGTGTCGGGGCTGATTGTCGAGCCCACGAAGAGCGGCATTCCAAATCCCAATCTGCGGCTTTATCAGGAGATCCGCAAAAAACGGATCCCGGTTATTTTTATCAACAGCTTCTATCCGCAGTTAAAAATTCCGCATGTGTCCATCAACGACCATATGGCGGGATGGAAGATGACAAAGTATCTGCTCTCCATGGGACATGAAAAAATCGGCGGCATTTTTAAACTGGACGACGGGCAGGGACAGGCGCGTTTTTCGGGCTATATGGACGCGATGATGGACGACGGACTGGAAGTGGAAGACAGGCAGATCGTCTGGGTGGATACGGAGGAGAAGCAGCACCTGGACAAAGCGGCAGGAAAGGTCCTGGAACGTTTCAAGGACTGTACGGCGGTGTTCTGTTACAACGATGAGGTTGCTTTCGGGCTTTTGGATATTTTTAAAAAGAACGGCATCAGGGTTCCACAGGATATTTCGGTGGCCAGTGTGGACGATTCGGAGCTGGCCATCCTCGGCGAGGTGCCTATCGCCTCCACACCGCATCCGATGGAGCGTCTGGGTGGAAAGGCGGCGGAAAATCTGCTGCGGATGATTAAAGATCCGGGGTTTGATGCGACCTATGAGTTTGAGGTGGATGTAGTGCCGCGGAGGTCGGTGCGGAAGATTAAATAAAGTGTATATACAACTTGCGTATTTGTATGTACAAGTAGTAGACTGTATAGTAAGAAATGCGTGATATGGCTGTGCGGTATACGTGTAATACTGTATACAAAATTGTATATATGTACAACTTAATGCCAGCTGCAGGGAAACAAGCGGCTGCGAAGCAGGCATTTGTTTTACGCGGCGGTATTAACGAGCAGATGTCCGACGAAGACGGACAGTGAGCGCGTAAGCGCGGGTCTCACAGCACGGCGCAAACAAAAAAGAAAGAGAGGGTATTGTATGATCGCAGCAAAGAACTACAAATTTTGGTTTTGCACAGGGTCTCAGGACTTATATGGGGATGAGTGCCTGAGAAAAGTGGCGGATCATTCCGCGAAAATTGTGGAGGGGCTGAATGCCTCCGGCAATCTGCCTTTTGAGGTGGTATTAAAGCCTACGTTAATCAGTCAGGCTTCCATCCGGCAGGCGCTTAACGATGCAAACAACGACCCGGAGTGCGCGGGTGTGATTACATGGATGCACACATTCTCTCCGGCTAAGATGTGGATTCTCGGATTAAAGGAGTTTCGGAAACCGCTCTGCCATCTGCATACGCAGTTCAATGAGGAGATTCCTTACGATAGTATAGATATGGATTTCATGAATGAGAACCAGTCTGCGCACGGCGACAGGGAGTACGGACATATCGTGAGCCGCATGGGTATCGAGCGCAAGATTATTGTCGGGCATTGGGCATCTGAGAGCGTGCAGAATAAGCTTGGAAGCTGGATGCGCACGGCAATCGGCGTGATCGAATCCTCCCATGTGCGCGTGTGCCGCTTCGGCGACAACATGAACAACGTTGCCGTGACAGAAGGCGATAAGGTAGAAGCGCAGATCAAGTTTGGCTGGGAGATCGACCATTACTGCGTAAACGACGTGGTTGAGTATGTGGACGCGGTGCCGCAGGGCGATGTAAACGCGCTGGTTGAAGAGTATTACAGCAAATATAAGATTATTGACGAAGGCAGGGATCTCGACGAGTTCAAGAAACATGTGGCTGTACAGGCGCAGCAGGAGATCGGTATCGAGAAATTCCTTGTAGAGAACGACTATCATGCGGTTGTGACACATTTCGGCATGCTTGGCGGTCTGAAGCAGCTTCCGGGCCTGGCGATCCAGAGACTGATGGAAAAAGGCTACGGTTTCGGCGCTGAGGGCGACTGGAAGGTAGCGGCAATGGTCCGCATTATGAAGCTGATGACGGCGGGTATCAAGGACGCGAAGGGTACTTCCATGATGGAGGACTACACCTACAATCTCGTGCCCGGCAAGGAAGGTATTCTGCAGGCGCATATGCTTGAGGTATGTCCTTCCGTTGCGGACGGTGACATCGGCATTAAGGTATGCCCGCTTTCCATGGGTAACAGGGAAGATCCCGCCCGTCTGGTATTCACGTCAAAGACAGGGCCTGCGGTGGCGTGCTCTCTCGTAGACCTGGGCACCCGTTTCCGCCTGCTGATCAATGCGGTGGACTGCAAGAAGGTGGAGAAGCCTATGCCGAAGCTTCCTGTTGGCACGGCATTCTGGACGCCTCAGCCTAATATGGAAGTCGGGGCGACTGCGTGGATTCTTGCCGGCGGCGCTCACCACACGGCATTCTCCTATGACCTGACCGTGGAGCAGATGGCAGACTGGGCGGACGCAATGGGTATCGAGAGCGTTATCATTGACAAGGACACCAATATTCGTGACTTCAAGAATATGCTCAGATGGAACGAAGCAGCGTTCCGTTAATTAAATATGTAAAAGGAGGAAAAGGGATAAGTATGGGAGCAAAAGAATGTATTGCAAGCGGTAAGGCGGTGCTTGGTATTGAGTTTGGTTCTACCAGAATCAAGGCGGTTCTTGTGGATGAGAATAACAAGCCTATCGCATCGGGGGCGCACGACTGGGAAAACAGACTGGAGAACGGCATCTGGACTTACAGTCTGGACGACATCTGGACGGGGCTTCAGGACTGCTACAAAAAGCTGACGGAAGATGTGCAGGCACAGTACGGGGAGAAACTTGTGAAGCTGGGGGCGATTGGTTTCTCCGCAATGATGCACGGCTACATGGCGTTTAACGAGAAGGATGAGCTGATGGTTCCCTTCCGCACATGGAGAAATACGATCACGGAAGAGGCATCCACGAAACTGACTGAGCTTTTCAATTACCACATTCCGCAGAGATGGACGATTGCGCATCTCTATCAGGCGGTTTTAAACGGTGAGGCGCATGTGCCGGATCTGAAATTTGTCATCACACTGGCGGGCTATATCCAGTGGAAGCTGACAGGCGAAAAAGTGGTCGGCGTGGGAGAAGCGTCCGGCATGTTCCCGATTGATATCGCAACGGGGCAGTTTAATGAAAAGATGATCGCGCAGTTCGACGAGGCGGTTGCAGATAAGGGATTTGCGTGGAAGCTGAAAGACGTGCTACCGGCGGTGTACACGGCAGGGCAGCAGGCGGGCGCGCTCACTGAGGAAGGTGCGAAGCTGCTTGATCCCACCGGCACATTGCAGGCAGGCATTCCTTTCTGTCCTCCCGAGGGCGATGCGGGTACAGGCATGGCGGCGACCAACAGTGTGGCCAAACGTACTGGTAACGTATCCGCAGGAACGAGCGTGTTCGGTATGATCGTTATGGAAAAGGAACTCTCCAAAGTATATGACGCGATTGACCTGGTGACGACCCCGGACGGCAGCCTTGTGGCGATGGTGCACTGCAACAACTGTACTTCCGACCTGAACGCGTGGGTGAACCTGTTTAAGGAATACTCTGAAGTGATGGGCATGAAGGTTGATATGAATGAACTGTACGGCAATCTCTACCGTAAGGCATTGGAGGGAGATGACGACTGCGGCGGCCTGCTTGCCTACAATTATTTCTCCGGCGAGCATGTGACAGGTTTTAACGAGGGACGTCCCCTGTTTGTGAGAAAGCCCGATGCGAAGTTTAATCTGGCGAACTTTATGAGAGTGCATCTGTTCACCTCTCTGGGCGCGCTTAAGACCGGCTTTGACATTCTGTTTACTGAGGAGAAGGTGGAAGTGGACGAGATCTTAGGGCACGGCGGCCTGTTTAAGACCAAGGGCGTAGGGCAGAGCATCCTTGCGGCGGCAATGAATGCGCCCGTGAGCGTTATGGAGACGGCGGGCGAAGGCGGCGCGTGGGGCATTGCGCTTCTCGCTTCCTACATGATTAATAAGGGCGCGGACGAGAGTCTGGCGGCATTCCTCGACAGCAAGGTGTTTGCGGGCCAGAAGGGTGAAAAGCTGGAGCCCAAGGCATCCGATGTGGAAGGATTTAACAAGTTCATGAAAGTATACAGTGCAGGACTTGCGATTGAGAGGGCCGCGGTTGAAGCTATGTAATGTGTAATAGATGAAATATATACAGGAGGTATAACATGTTAGAGGAACTGAAAAAACGCGTTTATGAAGCGAATATGTTGCTTCCGAAGTATGGTCTCGTGACCTTCACATGGGGGAACGTGAGTGAGATTGACAGGGAGAGCGGCATTTTTGCAATCAAGCCGAGCGGTGTGGATTACGACAAGCTGACGCCGGACGATATGGTACTTGTGGATCTGGAAGGCAACAAGGTAGAGGGTAAGTATAATCCCTCTTCCGACACAGCGACCCACGTGGAGCTCTATAAGGCTTACGAGGAGATCGGCGGCGTTGTACATACCCATTCTTCCTACGCGACAAGCTGGGCGCAGGCTGGCAGGAGCATTCCCTGCTACGGAACGACCCATGCAGATTATTTTTATGGGGATATCCCGTGTCTGCGCTGCCTGAATGAGGACGAGATCGCGGACGCCTACGAGAAGAACACAGGGCTTTTGATTGTCAGTGAGTTTAAGAGAATGGATAAGGACCCGGTGGCAGTCCCCGCGGTACTCTGCAAGAACCATGGTCCTTTTGCGTGGGGCAAGGATGCGCACGAGGCGGTGCACAACGCGGTTGTACTTGAGGAAGTGGCGAAGATGGCTTACCGCGCAGAGACGATCAATGCGAGAATCCAGCCCGCGCCGCAGGAACTGCAGGATAAGCATTATTTCCGCAAACACGGCGCCAATGCTTACTACGGTCAGCGGTAAGTTGGCACTGCGGCTGTGAAAACTTTAGCAAAAGCGACATATGCCGTTGAAATGAATGAACCGATGTGCGATGATTATACATGAGGTATCGGTTTACGCGGCATATGTACGTAAATCTTAAAATGCCGAAAACGGCACATATATTAAAATAAAATGGAGGGCAGCGATGAACAAATTAGAGTTGCAAAAAACAGCTAATGAAGTCCGCAAAGGGATTGTAACCGCCGTACATGGCGCGAAGGCAGGGCATCCGGGCGGATCTCTGTCGGCGGCAGACATTTTTACTTACCTGTATTTTGAGGAGATGAATATTGATCCGAAAGATCCCAAGAAGGCGGACAGGGACCGTTTCGTACTTTCTAAGGGACATACGGCTCCCGGACTTTATTCCGTACTGGCCAACAGAGGGTATTTCCCGGTAGAGGATCTGCCTACTCTGCGTCATCTTGGCTCATATTTGCAGGGACATCCCTGCATGCAGGAGACACCCGGTGTAGACATGTCCTCGGGCTCTCTGGGGCAGGGTATTTCCGCAGCGGTAGGTATGGCGCTTGCGGCGAAAATGGATGGCAAAGATTACAGAACTTATACGCTGCTCGGTGACGGCGAGATTCAGGAAGGTCAGGTTTGGGAGGCGTCCATGTTTGCGGGACACAGGAAGCTTGACAATCTGGTAGTGATCGTGGACAATAACGGGCTGCAGATCGACGGTAAGATCGACGATGTTTGCTCGCCTTATCCCATTGATAAGAAGTTTGAGGCGTTTAACTTCCATGTAATCAATATCGACGGCAATGATTTTGACCAGATCGACGCGGCGTTTAAGGAAGCAAAGGCAACCAAGGGACAGCCCACAGCGATCATCTGTAAGACAGTGAAGGGCAAGGGAGTTTCCTTCATGGAGAACAATGCGGGCTGGCACGGAAAGGCTCCCAACGATGAAGAGTACGCGACGGCGATGGCAGATCTTGAGAAGATCGGTGAAGAGTTAGGAGGTGCAAACTAATGGCAGATGTAAAGAAAATTGCAACAAGAGAAAGCTATGGTAATGCACTTGCCGAGTGTGGTGCAGAATTTCCCAATCTGGTAGTGCTGGATGCGGATCTTGCAGGCGCGACCAAGACGGGCGTGTTCCTGAAAGCGTTCCCGGACCGCCATATCGACTGCGGTATTGCGGAATGTAATATGACGGGTATTGCGGCGGGTCTTGCTACCTGCGGCAAGATTCCTTTTATCAGTTCCTTCGCTATGTTTGCGGCAGGACGTAACTTTGAGCAGGTTCGTAATTCTATCGGTTATCCTCACCTGAATGTAAAGATCGGTGCGACCCATGCCGGCATCACCGTAGGCGAGGACGGCGCAACCCATCAGTGTAACGAGGACGTAGCCCTGATGCGGACCATTCCCGGTATGACCGTTATCGTACCTTCCGATGATGTGGAGGCGAAGGCGGCGGTGAGAGCGGCGATTGAGATGGAAGGCCCGGTTTATCTGCGTTTTGGCCGTGCGGCTGTTCCTGTAATCAACGACAAGCCGGATTACAAATTTGAGATCGGCAAGGGCGTTCTTCTGAGAGAGGGGACAGATGTGACGATCATTGCAAGCGGTATCACGGTTTCCTCTGCCCTGGACGCGGCAGAAATGCTTGCAAAGGACGGAATCAGCGCAGAAGTGATTAATATTCACACCATCAAACCGCTGGATGAGGAACTGGTGCTTGCTTCCGCAAAGAAGACCGGCAAAGTGGTTACGGCGGAGGAGCACACCGTGATTGGCGGTCTTGGCAGCGCTGTCTGCGACTGTCTGTCCGAGAAGCATCCCACACCCGTTCTGCGGATCGGTATGCAGGATACTTTCGGCGAATCCGGCTCCGCAAATGCACTGGTAGAGAAGTATGGTCTGGACGGCAAGGGCATCTATGAAAAGACAAAAGAATTTGCTCAAAAGTAAGGAGCAGTGCGTAGAGGGCTCGTGAACGAGGAAAACCGAAGGTTTTTCGAGTGGCACTGCGGAGGAAATAAAAATGTCTGAGAGAAAGAAAATTTTGTCTCCCTCCATTCTGGCGGCTGATTTCGCCAGACTGGGGGAGCAGATCAAAGAGGCGGACGAAGCCGGCGCGGAATATATACATATTGATGTGATGGACGGGGTGTTTGTACCATCCATTTCCTTTGGAATGCCGGTGATCCGTTCAATCCGCAAAACGACGGACAGGGTTTTTGACGTACACCTGATGATCGTAGACCCGGACCGCTATCTAAAGGAATTTAAGGCGTGCGGCGCGGACAGCATCACCTTCCATCTGGAAGCCACAGATGATGCGGAGGAGACCATTGATCTGATTCGAAACATCGGCTGCAGGGTGGGCATGTCAATTAAGCCGAAAACCCCTGTGGAGGTGGTCAGAAAGTATCTGCCGAAACTGGACATGCTTTTGGTAATGACGGTAGAGCCGGGATTTGGCGGACAGAAATATATCCCCGAATCGACGGAACGTATCCGCCGGGTGCGGGAGATGGCTGACGAGATGGGCCTTGATCTTGATATTCAGGTGGACGGCGGTATCACGGTGGATAACGCGAAGATTGTACTGGATGCCGGCGCCAATGTGATTGTGGCGGGTTCGGCGGTATTTCGGGGAAGTATTACAGAAAATATAAAAAAATATTTGACACAATTTTAATTAATGGCGCAGTTTTTTACTGCGCCTCTTTCAGCATTAAGAAGATGAAACAATATTTTGCAGCCAGATGCCCTTTTTGACCAGAACAAATCCGATCACGCATTTTATCCAGTCGCCCATCTGTACGAACGTATATACGGCGGCGACTGGAAGTGTTGTGAAACGGCTCAGGATGTAGGCGATTGTCACGCTGACGCACCAGATAAAGACACTGTCGAAAAGAAAGGTGATAATCGTCTTACCGCCGGAGCGCAGCGTGAAATAGGATGCGTGGAGAAAGGCATTCTGGGGCATAAAAACAGCAGTAATCATTATGAAGTGCGCCGCCAGTCGGCGCACTTCGGTGTCTGTATTGTAGAACAGCGGGAAAAACTGCGCCAGTAAAAGCATAATAGCAGCGATAATAACACAGCTAAAGACGGAAAAGGCAATCATCTTATTGTCCGTATCCCTGGCTTCTTTCATTTTACCCGCGCCCAAAAGCTGCCCCACAATGATGGCTACGGATTCACCCAAAGCAATAAAAACGATGTTAAATACATTGTTGATCGTGTTTGAAATATTGAGTGCGGCAATTACGTTTAAGCCCCGAACCGAATAGCACTGGGTCAGCATTGCAGTGCCAGCCGCCCAGAGCGTTTCATTTAAGAGAAGCGGCATGCCTTTTGTTATAATTTTTAGCATCAGTGATGAAGGGACCTTTAATGTGCTGTAAAGACCCTGTATAAATGGATTTTCCTGCGCGTGGCGGTGCGTGTGTACCAGCACGATGGCGCATTCGACAAAGCGGGAAATAATAGTGGCGATTGCAGCGCCCTGCACGCCGAGTGCCGGCATGCCGAATTTACCGTAAATTAATATGTAATTCAATACAAGATTGACAAAGACGGCAATTACGCCCGCTTTCATGGGCAGGATCGTCTTACCGCATTCGCGCAGGGTACTAGAATAGACCTGGACCAGCATAAAAGGAACCAGGCCGGGAAGCATAATCTGCAGATATTCCCTGCCATAGCGCAAGGTAGCGGCGGCGCTTTCTATACTGCCGTCCCCCTGGAGGTAGAATGTAATCAGCGGGTCGCCGGCCGTCAGCAGCAGGATCACCGTAAATAGGGTAATCAAAGAAACCATCCATATTTTAAAGCGGACGGTCTGCCTGACGCCTTCCTGATTTTTCTGGCCAAAATACTGGGCAGTAAAAATACCTGCGCCGGATACACCTCCGAACAGGCAGAGATTGTAGACAAAAAGAAGCTGGTTTACAATGGCAACGCCGGACATCTGCTCCGTGCCGATCTGCCCGATCATAATATTATCCAAAAGACTCACGAAATTTGTGATACCGTTTTGGATCATAATGGGGACAGCGATGGCAAGGACCATCCTGTAAAAATTTTTGTCTCCGATGAATTTGTTTCGTGCATTTTTCAAAAGTCTCATTTTTTCATTTTACAATATCTGCAGATCAGATGCAACTCAATTTGGATTTTTCTTTTGGAAGTATTTTTTCTGAAATATAAACAAAATGTTTATTTAATTGCAATTTGTGTATTGCCATTATATGTATGATGAAATATGATAAAATAAGCGAAAAACTATAAACAGCTGAGGCAGAAGGAGACGACATACATGGAACTACAAAGTTTGACGAATTGCGAAAAGATAGTGATGAAAACGGTATGGGATGCGGAAAGGGAGCTGGATCTGGCGGATATCACGCAGAGAGTAAATGAGATGTACGATAAGGAGTGGAAACCACAGACTGTTTCCACTTTTTTGGCGAGACTGGTCAAAAAGGGTTATTTACAGCACTACAGGCAGGGACGTGTATTTTATTATCAGATTCTCGTTCCGCAGAGGGAATATCTGGGCGTGATGGCGGAGCGGTTTGCTGAATTTTGGAAACAGGAAAATGTGGATATTTTCTTGGAAGCTTTAAGGAAGCGGGCTGCCTTTTAAGCCCGCAGCACATTCCGAACATTTTTCTCCGCTTTTGGCCGCGGGATCATAATCTGATGCCCGCAGCCCATACACTTCAAACGAAAGTCAGCACCTATCCGCAGCACTTCCCATTCTGAGGAACCGCAGGGGTGCTGCTTTTTCATTTTCAAAATATCTCCGACCTGTATATCCACATCGGTATCCCCCATGATTTCTTTTATACTAATCTAACTGTGAAAAGATCTCCCCGATACTTCCCTGCACGACCAGGTCCGCGATCCCGTCCCTTGCGGTAGGGGTTTTGTTTACAAGCACCAGTTTATTTCCATTATAGTAATCCAGAAGCCCTGCGGCGGGATAAACGGCCAGAGAAGTTCCGCCCACAATCAGCACGTCCGCCTCGCTGATCGCACGGATTGCGCCCGTGAGTGTATTCTGATCCAGGCCTTCCTCATACAGAACAACATCCGGCTTAATATCTCCGCCGCAGTTGCATTTGGGAATGCCCTCCGAATCTGCGATATAATTCACGTCGTAAAACTTATGGCAGCTCTCACAGAAGTTGCGGAGGACAGAGCCGTGGAGCTCGTACACCTTCTTGCTTCCGGCCGCCTGATGGAGGCCGTCGATGTTCTGGGTCACCACCGCCTTAAGCTTGCCCTTCTGCTCCCACTCCGCCAGCTTTAAGTGCGCAGCGTTTGGCTTCGCGTCAAGGCAGAGCATCTTATTGCGGTAAAATCTGTAAAATTCCTCGGTGTTTCTTCTGTAAAAGGTGTGGCTGAGTATCGTTTCAGGCGGATAGTCGTACTGCTGGTTATAAAGGCCATCCACGCTCCTGAAATCCGGGATGCCGCTCTCCGTGGAGACTCCCGCACCTCCAAAGAAAACGATGTTATCCGATTCGTTTACCCACTGTCTCAACTGTTCGATCTGCCCCATAAGAATACCTCCCTAGTTATGTTTTCCTAACCCCAGTCTGTTCACCGCCGAGAAAATTGCCCGCACAGACGCCCTTGTAATATTGGAACTTACGCCCACGCCGTAGGTCACGCTGCCGCTCTCCGCATCCAGCAGATGGATATATGCCGCCGCCTGGGAATTGGAACCGCTCTGGAGCGCGTGCTCCTCGTAATCGAGAATTTTAATGCTGATATCCAGCTCTTCCTGCAGCCCGCGTTTTACAGCGTCAATAGGACCGTTGCCCACCGCCTCAAAGCGTTTTTCAACGCCGCTGTCGGTGTAGACGACAGTTACCTTTGTATCAAACTCAGATTCGGTTTCCTCACTCAGATCATCCACACGCAGCCTTCTGAAATGGATGGGCTCTTTCTTCATCAGATATTCCTGACGGAAGTTTTCCATAATCTGGTCGGGACTGACTTCGCCCTGTTTCTCAGAGATTGCCTGAATGACGTTCGCAAACTCCCTGTGCATTCCCTTAGGAAGCTTGAAGCCGAAATAGGTATCCATAATAAACGCGACGCCGCCTTTGCCGGACTGGGAATTGATACGCACAATCGGCTCGTACTCCCTGCCGATATCCGCAGGATCAATGGGCAGATAGGGCACCTCCCAATATTCGCCGCCGCGCTCTTTCATCGCCTTTACGCCCTTGTTGATGGCGTCCTGATGGGATCCTGAAAAAGCGGTAAACACCAGCTTGCCCGCATAAGGGTGTCTGGGGTGCACGGGAATCTTACAGCACCTCTCATAAATTTCAATGCTCTCGTTCACGTGCTCGATGGCAAGTTCAGGGTCAATACCCTGAGAGAACATGTTATAGGCAATGTTTAATATATCCACGTTTCCGGTCCGTTCGCCGTTGCCGAAAAGGGTGCCCTCTACGCGCTCAGCGCCTGCAAGAAGGGCAAGTTCCGCCGTGGCCACACCGGTTCCCCTGTCGTTATGGGGATGTATGCTTAAGATAATGGCCTCCCTGTTTTCCAGGTGCCTGTTCATCCACTCAATCCTGTCCGCAAAGACGTTGGGCGTAGTCATCTCCACTGTGGAAGGGAGATTGATAATCATAGGATTTTCCTTTGTAGGCCCCCATTCTCTCTGCACGGCATTGCAGACTTCCAGCGCGTAATCTAATTCGGTGCCGGTAAAACTTTCGGGAGAGTATTCCAAAATTACCTTGCCGGGGAATTTTTCGGCGTGGCGTTTCACCATTTTGACGCCTTCTACGGCGATGTTGGTAATCTCCTCGCGGCTCATATTGAATACCACGTCGCGCTGCAGAGTGGAGGTGGAATTGTAAATATGCACAATTGCCTGTTTACATCCCTCTATGGATTCGAACGTGCGTTCCAGAAGTTCTTCCCTGCACTGGGTTAAAACCTGTACAACCACGTCGTCGGGAATTAATTTTCTGTCTACAAGCTGGCGCAGAAAATCAAATTCTATCTGGCTTGCCGCAGGGAAACCGATCTCTATTTCCTTGAAGCCGAGCTTAATCAGATAATTGAAAAATTCTATTTTTTCTGACACCACCATGGGATCAATCAAAGCCTGATTGCCGTCGCGCAGGTCTACGCTGCACCAGACGGGCGCCTTTTCGATCTGTTTGTCGGTCCATTCCCTTTCCGGGTAATCCACCACCGGGTTTCTGCGATACCTCTTATAGTTTAACATAGCTGCTCCTCCTTTATAACATTAAAGCCCCGCTGCATAAATACAGCGGGGCTGTCCGAACGTGACACTATTCTCCAAGACCGCTCTCAATTGCGTCAACCAACGCCTTGAGAGCCTGCTCCTCATCTTCACCGTCACACACAAACTCGATTTCATCGCCACACTTGACACATGCCCCAAGGACACTCAGGACACTTTTGGCATTCGCTGTATTTTCACGAAATGTAAAGGTTATCAGAGATTTAAACTGCATCGCTTCCTTACATAGGATGCCTGCCGGTCTTAGATGTAGCCCTGTCGGGTTTTTGATGACTACCTTCTGACTTACCATTGCCTTTTCCTCTTTCTTACATGATACTATGAGTATACCATATCTATATACTTTATCTCAAGTCCTACAGCATAATATTCTGTATCAGTTCAGCGAGCTTTTTCGCTTCCTGCGTTATGACTTTCTGATCCTTACCCTCGATCATAACCCGGACAAGCGGTTCTGTGCCGGAAGGACGGATCAGCACGCGGCCCTCACCCGCAAACTTCTTGTCGAGTGCGGCGATTGCCTCCGCAATCTCGGGATAGTCCATAAACTTTTCCTTTTTATGGTTGGGAACCTTCGCGCCGACTAATGCCTGCGGCATCACTTCCATGATTGAGGCCAGTTCCGACAACGGTTTGCCTGTCTCCACAACCACCTGTAAGAGATGCAGTGCGCTTAAAAGGCCATCGCCGGTTGTATTTTCATCCAGAAAGATTACATGGCCGGACTGTTCGCCGCCGAGACTTGCGCCGATCTCGCGCATCCGCTCCAGCACGTAGCGGTCGCCCACCTTAGTCTGTTCAATTTTGAGACCATTTTTTTCGCCCATCAGGAAAAAGCCCAGGTTACTCATAACGGTCGCTACAATCGTATTCTTTTTCAGTTTCCCCTGAGCTTTCATATGATTGCCGACAATGGCCATAATCTGGTCTCCGTCCACAATATTTCCCAGCTCATCCACCGCCATCAGTCTGTCCGCGTCGCCGTCGAACGCAAGACCGAGGTTAGCTTTTTCATAGACGACCCTTGCCTGCAGTTCTTCCATATGGGTCGAGCCGCAGTTTGCATTGATATTCGTACCATCAGGGTTATTATGGATTGCCACAACCTCTGCGCCAAGTTCCTTCATGGTTTCCACGGAAGTATAATAGGATGCGCCTTCCGCGCAGTCCAGCACGATCTTCATGCCCCGCAGATCCACGTTCACTGCCTTCATGGCATGGTTGATATATTCCTCTCTGGCATCCGTGCGGTATTTTATTTTACCGACACTCGGGCCTGTGGGAAATTTGACACCCTTCATGTCGCTCTTAATCAGCGCTTCAATCTCATCCTCGAGGGCATCGGGGAGTTTGTATCCATTTCCGTCGAAAAATTTAATGCCGTTAAATTCCACAGTATTGTGGGAGGCGGAGATGACAACGCCCGCATCCACCTTATATTTTCTGGTCAGATATGCTACCGCCGGTGTGGGAACAACACCCACATACACTGCGTTCGCGCCAACGGAACAGACGCCTGCCATCAGGGCATTCGCCAGCATATCCCCCGATATTCTCGTATCACAGCCCACCATGATTGTCGGCTTGTGCTCGTTCTCCCTGGTTAGGACATAAGCGCCTGCCTGCCCAAGCTGCATAGCTAAAAGCGGAGATAATTCCTCATTTGCAACCCCGCGGACTCCATCTGTACCAAATAATCTGCTCATACGCACCTCCATAAATTTATGCATTTAATTTATCGCTATTCTTCCTCTATGATGTGCACCCGTACCTCCGTGACACCTTTCTGTTCAAGATCCCGTCCTTCCACGACAGCGCTTACAGGCATCCAATAACTGCCCTCGACGAGTTCATCCATATCTTCGTCATCCATCCATGCTTCCATATCCACCACAGCAGTCACTTCCTCTGGCGTCACTTCATTCAGAACGGCAAGAAGACCGCTGAAAGTAATACTGCACTCGTTGGCCGGCTCTGTGATAACGGCCCTGTAACCGTCGGGAAGGCCGTCAAACCGAATCCGCTCCACAGGAATCCGCACGGCCCGGTCGCGCTCCGCCTCGATCTTTGCCGTAACGTCCACCCTGCCAACAAAATTATCTTCAGCCAGAACTACACCGTCGGGCAGATATTTCGTGATATCTACAAGTACGGTCACATCTTCCGACGCGCCGGTTACATCGACAACGCCGGCGGGGATGGAAATTGCTTCAATATTCTCCAACAGCTTAGACCTTCCGGCAACCGTAACCGTCGCTTTGCTGAAGGTTACCTCGCCCGTAAACTGCCTGCCTTCTTCCGGCGTGCCGGTTACCTCGCACGTAAGCGGCAGTGTCTTGCGCTCCAAAATTTCTGCGTTGACCCGCACCTTGGTAATACTTTTCTCAATATTCGCCGCAGTGATTTCCTTTCCGTCCTCATCATAGAGACGCACTTCAACATCCGTGTTAATATTGTTTGAAAAGCCGGAGATATCCACTTCCGCCTGTGCTTTGCTCACTTGGGAGATAATGGACTTCGGGCCGGAAATGCGGATCTGGTTCTGATCCGTGGAAACGCTTCCCGCCGTAAAGCCTTCGCGCACTTCGCCTGTGGTCACAGCTTTCACCGGGAGGTACCTGACCAGCTTTTCCTCAATGCTCAGACGCACGCTGTCAATATTGCCGCGTATGCTGTCCAGCTTATCACTGTATTTATTGGTAGACAGTTTGATAGGCACCGTGTCTACGCTGGTCAGATCGTTGATATCCGCTACAGCAACGATATTGCTTTTGTCAAGGGAATCAATAATGGAACGGGGGGCTGATATCGTAACCACATCAATCATATCTGTGCCGTTTAGCACCTCGTAAACCTGCCCCCTGTCGGTAATCAGATTCGCATTCTTAATGGTAACCGGAACATCCGTCACGCGATAGGTGCTAATGGGATCGTTAATATTTGTAACGACCAGCCAGAGAACTGCTGCGCTGAGAAAGGAGGCGATTTTTAAGCCCCAGTTCCGGGTAAGCTTATTCTTCATTCTTAACCCCTGCCTTTCCTATGCTCTTGCCTTTAAAAAGCTTGCGCTTCTTTTCCTCGATTGGCTTATCCTGTATCTCTAAGAGCCTTTCCTTTAGTCTTGCGGCATCAAGATTCCGCTCGAGAGCGCCGCCGTAAGCAACACTGATCTTGCCTGTCTCCTCGGACACGATCACTGTCAGGGAATCGGTGACCTCGGAAATACCCACACCCGCGCGGTGCCTTGTTCCAAGATCTTTGCTTAAAGCCATATTGTCCGAAAGCGGCAGATAACAGGTGGCAGACACAACCCTGTTTCCACGGACAATCACCGCACCGTCATGCAGGGGTGTATTGTGCTCAAAAATATTAATAAGGAGCTGACTGGATATAATACCATCCACATCAATACCTGTTCTTTCATATTCTTTCAGGGACTGCTCATGCTCAATGACAATGAGTGCGCCCGTCTTTACTTTTCCCATTTCCACGGAGGCTTTCACAATCTCATTTACCGTGCGGTCGGAAAAGCGGCCCATTTCCCGTTTGTTCGAATCCAGAAAGGAAGCCACAAAATTTTTCCGCCCCAGTTCTTCCAGCGCAGAGCGAAGCTCCGGCTGCAAAACCACCACAAAAGCTGTGGCTGCAATGCTGATAATATTGGGAACGATCCAGAGGATCGTGTTCATCTTGCAGAAAGCGGCAATGATAATAAATACCAGAATTACGATAACGCCCTTTAAAAGAGCCCATGCCCTTGTATTTTTAATCCACACCAGAATATGATATGCCACAAAGGTCAGAATGGCGATTTCAGCCACATCATTCCAATGCATCGTAGGCATGTGCAGTCTTGCGAGATAGACGCCGATCCAGCTATTAAGTTGTTCCATCTCTCCATCACCTGCCTTCTGTGTCAATTTATGAATGGTGCGTCGGTCTTGCGCTTCTCCCGGCTCCGTTTCTCGCGGAGCTGATCTGCTTTACTTTCTTCTCAGGCTTTGCCACGGTAACTTTTGGCACGGCCTTAACATAATAATAGTATTCATCATCCTCAAACTGAACCTTTTCCGTTCGACTGTAATCCACATAAAATACGAAAAACTGCAAAACCAGCACGAGGAGGAAGGATATAATCGTCCCCAGGATCACGCCAAGAAGCGGCTGGTTAATCTCAAAAATCAAGTCTCCCACAAGAAGCACCATGATATTCACTACCGCTCCCGCAGTCATGGCAATCGTCCATGCGTAGTCAATGCTCAGGCGGCGCAAAAGATAAACCACAACTACCGTCATGGCAAATGCCGCAATCGTCACAACCATCTCCCGGTTCTTAATCAGACCGTCAATAATGAATTTAAATCTCGCGGCCGTCTCTTCATCAGCCATGGCAGCGATTACTGTTGCATTCTGCACCACATAATGGAGCATATAATAGACAATTACGCCACAGGCGACGGAGACAGCCGATGTGGGCGCCCCAACCAGTCCCATGGAAATCGGAATCACATAAGGTATCCGTAAAAGGAAACAGAGCGGCAGGAGAACCACCACAACAGTATCCTTCGGCGAAAACCGCAGATACAGCAAAAAAAGCAGCAAAAAACCGGCGCCAATTACTGCGGCGCATTCCATGCTGAACGTATAGAGGTGAAGCAGCACAAAGACCGCCCCCATCAGGACGATGAAATTCATCGGCATGAAAGAACACATAAGGGAGACGATCAGCACCACCGTCATTTTATTGATTGTCTCCATATAACCCAGTCTGGAATTAATCATGAAAAGGGTTATAAGTGCCAGAAGAAACTTCAAAAGTGGTGTGATATATACCTCATATTTACTGTATATGGTCAAAAGTATCTGTTTTGCAACAAGTAAAGTAGTCATTGTAAATTAATCCTTTATCCGCTCTTGCAGCTGTACATTCCTGCGGCCGCAGCAGTTTATGCTTCGGCCTGTGCTGAATATTTACCCATTTTTTTCATTCTTATACATGGAGGAGAGCTTGTGCAGATTCATATAATACGTACGAAGACTCCTGCTTGCCCTGCTATATCTGACTGTGTACACCAAATAAGAGATCAGCGCATATGCGCCCACCGTCCCCAGATATAAGAAAAGAACACTTTTGGCAAATTCGAGGAGATCCATTTTGTAAATCTCCGTCATAAAAACCTCAAAATCATAAAAAATGTACATAGCAAAAACCACTACAAATGCGATGGTTGCACTTATAATGGATTTAAGCACCTGCCAGCCTATATAGTCGCTTCGAAAATAACTGCCGATGGCAAGACATTTCTTTCCCTCATGGGCTTCATAGGATGCCATCTTAGTCATCAGAACGACTCTCTCTTCATTTAACATATATTTCTCCAATTTCCGGCAAAAGTATCAGTTCAGGAAACGCATTTTCGGATTTTCCTTTGTGTCCTTTTTCTTCTGAACCTTTGGCGGCTCGGGCTTTTTGATGCTGGCGCCCAGCTCATTGGCCATACTGTTCTTGCACTTGTTGCAAAAACGCCCGGACAGAATAGCGGCGCCGCAGTTTTCACAGGAAAGAGTAACACCTGATTCTGCGGAGAGCTCCAGCCTTTCTTCCCTGAGCCACTGATGAATCTGGTTCGTGGAAACGTCACAGGCCTCTGCCACCTGCTGGATACCGGCATGCCCATTATCCTGAATATACTTCTTTACTTCCTGAAACTTCTCCTCAAGCTTCTCACGGCATGCCATACAGATCGGCGGCCCGGAGACATAGTTAAAAAGATTTCCGCACTTTCTACAATTCCTTACGTTCATACCTTACCTCCCTGAGATATATTTTCCTATCATATCCCTTTGCCAATAGCGAGAGATATGAAATAAATTCGTTCTACACCCGCCTTTTTAAACTCGCGGCTCATGGCATCTATAGTACTGCCTGTCGTGTAGATGTCATCAACAATGATAATTATACTTAATTTTACATCATTACGGCGGATTTTGAAAGCCCTTTTCAAATTATTTTGCCTTTCCGCGGCGGATAGGTCTTTCATGGGCGCGGTTTTCCTCGTTCTTTCTATCAAATCTGCACGCATGGGAATACCTGTGCGTGCTGAAAGTTCTTCCGCGAGCGCCTGCGCCTGATTATATCCGCGCTTTTTCAGCCTGCTTTTGTGGAGAGGGACGGGAACAAGGGCCTCCGCCCGGCAGGAGCGGACATATGATCCGAGCCGGTCTTCCATGCAGGAAGCGTAATATGCGGCATACTCCCGTCTGCCGTGATATTTGAAACGGGCAATGGATGCGGAAACGCTTCGGTAGGAGAAGAGGGCGCGGCCGCTGTCAAAAAGATGCGGATGTGAGGCACAGTCGGCGCAGTATTCCCTGCAGCTGTTCGCGATGTGCTTGCCGCATTTTAGGCATATCGGCGGTTCGACATAAGCCGGTTTTGGCGCGCATTCCGAGCAGACAAGCGCATTCCAAGGTTTGACAGGCTCATCGCAGATGGGGCAGCGACGGGGAAAGAGAAGCGTAACAGCAAAATCCGCGGCGGCCCTAAGAGGCACATTTGTGCGGAAACGGGGGGTAAGATGTGTGTTCATGGAAGTGTCCTTTCTGATGTGTGTCATGGATGTGTGTTGTCGCTGTATTATGTTTCAGTCTGCAGAGCCCGGATCTGCTCCAAAAACCCGGTATAACGGTGGTTCTCCCGGTTGTTTTCCACCATCTCTGAGAGGGTGGTGCGGCTGCCCAGAATGGTAACACATGCCTTCGCGCGGGTGACGCCCGTGTAGAGAAGGTTGCGGTTAAAAAGCATGTGCGGTCCTGTGAGGAGGGGCATGATGACGGCGGGATATTCGCTGCCCTGTGATTTATGTATGGTCACGGCGTAGGCAAGTTCGATTTCCTCAAGTCCCGAGTAAGGATAAGTGACCCGCCTGTGCTCATCGTATTCCACAACCACTTCCCGGGCATATTCGTCAATCGTGCGGATCACGCCGATATCCCCGTTAAAAATCCCCATACCCTGATCTATGGGAATGTTGTAACGGCTCACCACTTCCCACGGCAGCTGGTAATTGTTTTTGATCTGCATAACCTTGTCGCCCTCCCGGAAAAGAGTATCTCCAGACTGGCACTCGCACTTTTTGTCGTCCGGCGGGTTCAGGTACCGCTGCAGAATCCCGTTCAGTGTCTCAACGCCGAGCTTTCCCTTGCGCATGGGCGTAAGTACCTGGATGTCGTAAGGCGATGCGTCTACGTAGCGGGGCAGCTTTTCAAGAATCAGCTGGATCATATGCTTATATATAACATTTACGTCGTTTCTCTCCAGAAAGAAAAAGTCTTTACTCTTGTTGTCGAGAACAGGATCTTCCCCAGCATGGATTCTGTGGGCGTTCAGTACAATATCGCTCTCCTTTGCCTGCCGGAAAATCTTTTCCAATACCACGGTCTGAAACGCGCCGCTCCTTATCAGATCGGAGAGCACCTGTCCCGGTCCCACGGAGGGAAGCTGGTTCACATCCCCCACCATGATGAGGCGCGTACCCACGGGAACCGCCTTTAAAAGCGACTGGAACAGAAAGATATCCACCATGGACATCTCGTCCACAATGATAACGTCCGCTTCCAGCGGGTTTTCTTCATTTCGCTCAAAACGCGCTGTCTTTCCCTCCAGGGCAGCCGCGCCGGAAAGCTCCAAAAGCCGGTGGATCGTGCGCGATTCGTAACCTGTTGCCTCAGTCATGCGCTTTGCCGCCCTGCCGGTAGGAGCAGCCAGACTAATATCCATTCCCTGAGAAAGAAAGTAGCGGATAATCGCGTTGATAGTGGTGGTTTTACCAGTACCCGGGCCGCCGGAAAGAATGAATACGCCGTTTCTGATGCTCTCCAGAACAGAACGTTTCTGCAGGCTGTCCAGAACAATACCAAGGTCTTTCTCCACTCGGTCTATCTTATCAAGAAGCGCTTCCTCCTCGGCGGGTAGAAGTTCCTCCGAGATATTCAGGTCGTGGAGCATCCGCGCGCAGTTCAGTTCTGCGTAATAAAAGGTGCTGGCGTAGACCCGGCATTCCCGTTCCGGCGCTTCGCCGTCCGAAACAGGGATATACTTTATCACCAGCTTTTTATCCATCGCCAGATTCTGAAGCTGCGGTTCCATCAGGGACGGCTCGATACCCAGAAGCTCGCCTGCCTGAGCGAGCAGCCTTTCCGCCGGGAGATAGCAGTGCCCTTCGCCCCCGGCCTGCTGCAGTGTGTAGAGCAGCCCGCTCCTGATGCGGTAATCAGAGTCCGTATGGATACCAATCTTCGCTGCGATTTCATCTGCTATGCGGAAGCCGATACCCTGGATGTCCTCCGCGAGACGATAGGGATTTTCCTTCATTACGCCGTAAAGTCCCATCCCGTAAGTTTCATAAATGCGAAGCGCGAGAGTATTCGAGATGCCGTAGCCCTGCAGAAAGGTCATGGCGTCCCTCGCGTCCCTCTTTTCGTAGAGGGATGCCGCGATTTCTCTGGCTTTGCGCAGACTGATTCCCTTTACTTCCGCCAGACGTTCCGGCTCCTCCTCAATGATGCGGTAGGTGTCCGCGCCGAAGGCTTTGATAATCCGTTTTGCAAGCGCTTCTCCCACACCCTTCACGGCGCCGGAGGAAAGATATCTCTCCATGCTTATCTCGTCACTGGGTGGCAAAATTTTATACTGTTCGATTTTAAACTGTTTACCGTATATTTGGTGCTGGGTATATTCTCCCTGTGCTTCAATTGTCTCGCCCTGATCCATGGTTTTAAAAAAACCCACGCAGGTAAGTTCATCGTCCTGCGTGAGAAGATTCAAAACCGTATATCCATTGTCTTTGTTGCGGTAAATAATATGATCTATAAACCCTTTGACTGTTTCCATAGAATACCTGTGTGATAAAATCGCCGCCCGGCAGCGACGGTTTAGAAACGGCCGCCCGGATCGGTTTTCACCGCCGGGCGTAAATTTTAGCTTATACCGTAGTTATTTTTTGCCTGTTCGTATAACATCTGCGCAAGGGAATTGGAACCCTGCGTTGCAGTCTGTTCGGAGATCTGCTGGATCACGCTGTCCTTGAAATAGTCCACCATGTTGGAGGCGTAGCCGTCTTCGTCTTCGCCAAAGATGTCCACAGTTTTCTGCATTTCCTTATAGACCTGTTCCCACAGATAAGCTTCAAACTGTTTGCAGGCGTCGAAGAGGGCGTCGTCTTCCTTTGTCTTTGCAGCCTTGTCCGCGTCCTCCAGTTTCTTCTGGAGGCTGTCTGCCGCCACGCGGCTTGTGTCCGTCATGTAATTTGTGTATGCGGATAAGTTTGTCAAGTCGTTCATATGTTATCTCCTAAAATATTAACGCTTTAAATTGTTGGCAACTTCAAGCATGGAGTCGGACGTCGTGATGGACTTGGAGTTCATCTCATAGGCGCGCTGCGCTACGATCAGGTTTACCATCTCGTTTGCCACCTGCACGTTGGAACCTTCCAGATAGCCCTGCACAATTCTGCTCTTTTGAACGTCCGCCGTTGTGTCCTCGTTAAGCGCACGTCCGCTGGCATCAGTTACAACAAAGAGGGTATCGCCTACTCTCTTTAAACCGCCGGGGTTGTTGAACTGGAATGTACCGATCTGTACGCCGATAGGCTGCGGATTATTCTGGTCATCCGGGTAGCAGATCTGGCCGTCCTCTGTGATGGATAAGTTGCTTGCTATGTAGTTACCCGGAAGCACGATTGCACGTCCCGCGGTATCCAGCACGGGAAGACCGTCAGCATTGGTAAGCGTCATGCGGTTATTGCCTGCAAGGGCCCAGGTAAAGTCACCGTTTCTTGTGTAGAAGATATCGCCGTCCTCGCCGCGCAGGGCAAAGAACCCGTCACCCTCAATCGCGAACGAAGTGTCGGAAGCGGAGTCCAGAAGACTTCCCTGCGTGAAAATCTGATTGATCGAAGCGGTGCGGACACCCAGACCGACTTGGGAAGTGGTGGGTTTCGGATCGCCGTTTGCCGTCGTGGTGACAGACTGTAAATTCTGGTACAGAAGAGACTTAAACTGTGCGACCTGTGCTTTATATCCAACGGAATTGACGTTGGCAAGATTATTCGCTATTGTGTCCACGTTTGTCTGCTGTGCATTCATGCCGGTTGCGCCCGACCATAAACTTCTAACCATAGTATTCTCCTTTACACGCGATTTTTGATCTATTTTCCTGTGTCAATTATACTTTACCGTTCTGGGTTACTGCCTGCTCTAAAGTATCGTCGTATGTGGTAATTACCTTCTGGTTGCTTTCATACTGCCGCTGCAGGGTAATCATGTTAACCATCTCAGTTACTACGGAGATATTTGACATTTCGAGGTAGCCCTGATGGATCTGTGTATTGACGCCTGTCTCGCCCCGGTCCAGTTCCGTAGCGCCCTCTACAGGCTGGAAGTAGTTCTCACCAAAACGCTCCAGATAATTATAATCTTCAAAATCACTGATGCCGATAGTCGCGACAATATTGCCGTCCTGTACGATTGTGCCGTTGCGGCTGATGCTGATCGGAAGGGCGGTATCCATCTGGATTCTCTGTCCGTCCTCATCCAACACATAGTCGCCGTCCTGCGTCTGCAGGAAGCCGCGCTGATTCATGGTAAAATTGCCGTCTCTCGTATATTTGGTGGAAGTCTCGCCCCTCTTGTTGGTATACTCTACAGCAAAGAAGCCTCTGTCGGAGAGTGCCAGATCCAGGGGATTCCCGGTTTCCTTAATAGGCCCTTCCGAGTAATCGACATAATTTTCCCCGATTTTTACACCCAGGTTTAACCCGGTTTTTCTGATGCGCCGCTCCATATAATTTTCATTCAGCGGATTGTTCATTTCCGCTTCATCCACGGCCCTGTTAGTTGCCATCGGCCTCGGAAGGTTTCCCGCCTCTGACAAATCCTTGATCTTATAGGCGAGCACCGTGTCAAAGGCTTCGCTTGTGGTGCCTTCTTTCTTAAAACCGTTGGTCGTCGCATTCGCCAGATTGTTCGTCAAAACGTCCATCCGGTGCTGCTCATTCAACATGCCTGTGTAAGCGGTGTACAAACCTTTCAGCATAATGTATCTTCCTCTCTATATAGCCAAGAACGCGCTTTTCGTTCTAGTCTTCGCGGTATCCTGCCAAAAATTCCACATACTTTCCGGTGCCAATAGCCACCGCCGTCATCGGATCTTCCGCTGTCATGGTGTTAATGCCTGTTTTTGCTGCAATGAGATCTTCCAGACCGCGAAGCAGGCTGCCGCCCCCTGTCAGGACAATGCCTCGGTCAGCGATATCCGCCGCCAGTTCGGGAGGCGTTTTTTCCAGTACGCTGTGTATCGTCTCCACGATCTGCACCGTGGTCTCATGCAGCGCTTCCTCCGTCTCCTCCGAAGAAACTTTGACGGTTCTGGGGAGGCCGGTCACCAGATTGCGGCCTCGCACATCCATATAATCTACTTCGGGACGCTTGAAAGCGGAGCCGATCTTTATCTTCAAATCCTCTGCCGTCCGTTCACCGATCAGCAGATTGTGCTTTTTACGCATATAACGCACGATAGCTTCGTCAAAATCGTCTCCCGCGATCTTGATGGAAGCGCTGACTACCGTGCCGCCGAGGGAAATCACTGCAATATCGGAAGTACCGCCGCCGATATCCACAATCATGTTTCCACACGGTTTGGAAATATCAATACCCGCGCCGATGGCTGCAGCGATAGGCTCCTCAATGATGGAAACTTCCCTTGCGCCCGCCTGATAGGTCGCATCTTCCACGGCTTTCTTTTCTACCTCGGTTACGCCGCTGGGTACACAGACCGCGATGCGTGGTTTTCTGAATGTCTTTTTACCCAGAGCCTTCTGGATAAAATATTTCATCATTTTCTCCGTAACCTGATAGTCGGAAATTACGCCCTGTCTTAAGGGCCTTACCGCGACAATATTACCCGGCGTTCTGCCGAGCATGAGGCGGGCATCTTCGCCGATAGCCTTAATTTTATTCGTGTCCCTGTCAAAAGCAACGACAGAGGGCTCTTTCAATACAACGCCCTTACCTCTGATATATACTAAAATACTGGCTGTGCCAAGATCTATACCGATATCTGTAAACTGCATTTACCTTTGTTCCCCTTCCCGAGAATATATCGCTTATACATTATACCCTTATTGAAGTGGTTTTTCAAAGGTTTTTATGATTTTTTTTAAAAAAAGTAAAAAACGCCAAAAACAGAACGGTTCCTTCCGTTCTGATCTCAGCATCCTTGCCCTCTGAGTCTAATATCGGACGGTGGGGCAAAAATGTTTACCCATGACAGTGTTTCTTTCTAAAAATTTTGCTAGAAGATTTTGGAAGCTGTGTTATACTAACATCAAAAAAGGAGTATAACGGATCATGAAGACACAGGCACAGTTACAGTCAAAATTGAGAGAAATTGACCATAAAGGCTACAAAGCCTACAAAGTTTTAGAGGGAGAATACGATTTCGGGGCATACCACCTCTGGATCGACCATGTACAGGGCGACCCTTTTGCGTCACCCTCCCGGGTGCGGATCGTGTATCGGAATCAGGGAAACATACCCGCATCCTATTTTGAGAGCAGACACCGGCAAATTGCGGTGGAAGATTATCTGCTGCGCAGCCTCCACCGTTTCCTGCGAAACGGTGAGGGAAGAGCGGCAAAGGGCTCGGGCAAGAGCGGACTGGTGACTGCATGCAGAACAGGGCAGGAGATTCTGGAAACTACCGCCATGCATATTGGCAAAGATGTGATCGAGGCGCGCATTGAAGTAGGATTTCCAGCCTTTGGCCGTACCATTGCGGCAGGGGAACTGGCGCAGATTCTGTTTCACCTGCTTCCCGACATGGCACAGCAGGTTTTTAAAATGAATCCCCGCATGAAGCAGGATCTGGACAAAGTTGCGGCATTGGCGGACGACCAGCAGTTTATCCGCGAGGCCCTTCCCGCGCACGATCTTTGCGCCTTTGTGGCGGACGGTTCCATCCTGCCGAGAGAAAGCGGCGTTTCCCAGAGACCCATGCGGGATGCGGTGGTATTTAAAAGCCCCGATACGCTTGCTGTCACTCTCGATCTGCCGCACCGCGGACAGGTGCGCGGCATGGGTATCCGCCACGGCATCACAGTCATTGCCGGGGGCGGGTTCCACGGGAAGTCTACCTTATTAAAGGCATTGGAGCGCGGGGTGTACAACCATATTGCGGGGGACGGCAGGGAACTTGTCATCACCGACGGGAGTGCGTTTAAGCTGCGCGCCGAGGAACACCGCTGCATCCACGAGACGGATATCTCCATGTTTATCAACAACCTTCCCATGAAGTCGGACACCACCCGTTTTCAGACGGAGAATGCCAGCGGCAGCACGTCCCAGGCGGCAAATACAGTGGAGGCGCTTGCCAGCGGCAGCACCGTGCTTTTGATTGATGAAGATACTTCCGCCACCAACTTTATGGTGCGCGACGGGCGGATGGCGCAGCTTGTCTCCGACGAAAAGGAACCGATCACGCCTTTCATCCGCAAGATAAGAAGTCTGTATCAGGACCTTGGCATTTCTACCATTCTTGTGGCGGGCAGTTCCGGCGATTATCTGTCGGTAGCCGACACGGTATTGCAGATGGACTGCTATGAGACAAAGGATGTAACTGCACGGGCAAAGGAGCTGGCTGTCGAATTGACAGAGGAAACCGTCAAAAAGACGGACTGGCTGAAAAAAACCGTCCGCGCGAAACGGATTGAAAAGGCAAAAGTGCACGGCTGGGATACGATCAGCCTGGATAAAAATGAAATTGATCTGCGGTATCTGGAACAGGTCGTGGGAGAGAGCCAGACGGCGGCGCTCGCCTATATTTCGCAGTATGTTCTGGATAAACTGGCCAACGGAAAGAAAACCCTTCCCCAGCTTACGGAAGAAGTGTCTGCAAAACTGGAGAAGGAGGGGATTCTTTCGCTGACGCCGAAAAACTATGGGGCCGGTCCCGCCGCCTATGTGAGACGGCAGGAGATTCTGGCGTGTCTTTCGAGGTATCGGATGCTCTAGACTTTCTTCAGCATCTTCTTGATATACAAACCCGTATAGGACCTCTCGTTTTTGGCAATCTCCTCGGGCGTGCCCTGTGCGATCACAGTGCCGCCGCCCTCGCCGCCTTCGGGTCCCATATCTATGATGTAATCGGCGGTTTTGATCACGTCCAGGTTGTGCTCGATGACTACCACGGTGTTGCCGCCTTCCGCCAGCTTGTGCAGGATATCGACCAGCTTGTGAACGTCTGCGAAATGGAGGCCCGTGGTAGGCTCGTCCAGGATGTAAATGGTCTTGCCTGTGCTGCGCTTGGAAAGCTCCGTGGCAAGCTTGATCCGCTGTGCCTCACCGCCGGAGAGGGTGGTGGAGGGCTGTCCCAGCTTTATATAGGAGAGGCCTACATCGTTTAGCGTCTCTATTTTCCGGCGGATGGAAGGCAGATTCTCAAAAAAGGGAACTGCCTCCTCCACCGTCATGTCAAGCACGTCAAAAATACTCTTTCCCTTGTACTTTACTTCCAGTGTTTCCCGGTTGTAACGTTTGCCGCCGCAGACTTCGCAGGGCACGTAGACGTCTGGCAGGAAATGCATTTCTATTTTAATGATACCGTCCCCGCCGCATGCTTCGCAGCGGCCGCCTTTCACGTTAAAACTGAACCGCCCTTTCTTATAACCTCTTGCTTTCGCATCCGGCGTGCCTGCAAACAGATCGCGGATCTGGTCGAAAACGCCTGTATAAGTAGCAGGATTGGAGCGGGGCGTCCTGCCGATTGGTGACTGGTCGATATTGATTACCTTATCAAGCTGGTCAATTCCCAAAATTTCCTTATGCTTACCGGGAATACACCGCGCCCGGTTTAGATCCCTGGCCAGGTGCTTGTAAAGAATCTCGTTGACAAGGGAGCTTTTCCCCGAACCCGATACGCCGGTAACACAGGTCATAATGCCCGTCGGGAATTTCACGTCTATTTTCTTTAAATTATTTTCCTCTGCGCCTTTCACGGTAAGCCAGCCCGTGGGTTTCCTGCGCGTTTTCGGCACTGGAATCTGCAGCTTCCCACTCAGGTACTGGCCTGTGACGGATTCTTCCACCTGCATGATTTCCTCCGCCGTCCCCTGGGCCACCACTTCGCCGCCGCGGCTGCCCGCTCCCGGGCCGATATCCACGATATGATCCGCTGCCAGCATGGTGTCTTCATCGTGCTCCACCACAAGAAGCGTATTTCCCATATCCCGCAGATTTTTCAGCGCTGCGATCAGCTTATCGTTGTCCCGCTGGTGCAGGCCGATACTCGGCTCGTCGAGAATATAGCAGACGCCCACCAGTCCCGATCCGATCTGGGTCGCCAGACGAATACGCTGGGACTCGCCGCCGGACAGGGAGCCTGTCGCTCGGGAGAGGGAAAGGTATTCCAGCCCCACTTCCATCAGGAAGCCGACGCGCGCGCGAATCTCCTTTAAAATACGTTTGCCGATCAGCTCCTGCTGTTTCGTGAGCTGCATGCCTCCGATAAAGGCATGAAGTTTTGCTATGGATATAGATGTAATTTCATAAATGTTCTTATCGCAAACCGTCACCGCAAGGGATTCTTTTTTCAGACGCATTCCCTTGCACTCCTTACAGGGAATAATGCGCATAAAGCTCTCGTACTCCTGCTTGCTCCAGTCGGAGCCGGTTTCACGGTAACGCCGTTCCACGTTTTTAATCAAACCTTCAAAAGCCACCGGGTAGACGCCGCTGCCCCGCTGTCCTTCGTAATGTACATTCACCTGCTTGTCCGTACCGTAAAGAATGATATTCTGCACCTTCTCGGGCAGCTCCTGAAAGGGCGTTTTCAGGCTGAACTTAAATTCCTTCGCAAGCGCCTGCAATACCGCATTGGTGAAACTCCCCTCGGAGCCGCTGGACTGCCATCCGAGAACTGCAATCGCACCGTCCTCCAGACTTACGCTTTTGTCCGGGATCATCAGGTCCACGTCAAACTCCATTTTATAGCCAAGACCGAAGCAGCCCGGACACGCGCCGAAAGGATTGTTGAAGGAAAAGCTTCTCGGCTCAATCTCACTGATGCTGATACCGCAGTCCGGGCAGGCAAAGCTCTGACTGAACTGCATCGGTTCGCCGCCGATAATGTCCAGTGTCATCAAACCCTCAGACAGCGCAAATACACTTTCCACGGAATCCGTCAGACGCCGCTCGATACCGCCTTTTACTACAAGACGGTCCACCACGATCTCAATGTTGTGCTTGAAATTCTTTTCAAGTTTGAAATCCTCGGCTTCCTCCGTCAGGTCATATAAGTTTCCGTCCACGCGCACGCGCACATAGCCGCTGCGCCTTGCCCGTTCAAAAACTTTCGCGTGTTCGCCTTTTCGCCCGCGCACCACAGGCGCAAGAAGCTGTATCTTCGTGCCCTCCGGCAGCGCCATCACCTGGTCCACGATTTGGTCCACTGTCTGTTTTTTAATTTCCTTACCGCAGTTCGGACAGTGCGGAATACCGATACGGGCGTATAAGAGGCGGAAATAATCGTAAATTTCTGTCACCGTGCCGACTGTGGAACGGGGGTTTCTGTTGGTGGATTTCTGGTCGATGGAGATCGCGGGGGAAAGTCCCTCGATCCGCTCCACATCTGGTTTCTCCATCTGCCCCAGGAACTGTCTCGCGTAAGAGGAGAGCGATTCCATGTAACGCCGCTGTCCCTCCGCGTAAATCGTGTCGAATGCAAGGGACGACTTACCCGATCCCGAAAGTCCCGTCAATACCACAAACTCATTGCGGGGGATATCCAAGTCAATCCCTTTTAAGTTGTGTTCGTTCGCACCGCGGATTTTAATGTAGTCGCGGGGGCGCATCTTTACCGTATCTGACATAATATCATACCTCTCCCTGTTATTTATCAAAATCCCTAATCTTTGTTTTCAGCTCCACCATTCGGTCACGCAGCTCGGCGGCGGCCTCGAAATTCAAATCCGCGGCAGCCCGTTTCATCTGCTTCTCCACTTCCTTGACCAGTTTTTCCAGTTCCTCCCGGCTCATGGATTCGGGGTCCTTCTCAAACCGCTGCTCCTCCTTCGCAATGGTCTTGGAAATGCTGATCAGGTCGCGTACGGCCTTCTGGATCGTCTGCGGCGTGATACCGTGTTCGTCGTTGTATGCCTGCTGGATTTTCCGGCGGCGGTTTGTCTCCGTAATAGCGGTATTCATAGAGTCAGTCATGTCGTCCGCGTACATGACCACATGCCCTTTGGCGTTTCTTGCCGCCCTCCCTATCGTCTGAATCAGGGAAGTCGCGGAGCGCAGGAACCCTTCTTTGTCTGCGTCCAGTATCGCCACAAGCTGAATTTCCGGAATGTCGAGACCCTCCCGCAAAAGGTTGATGCCGACCAGCACATCGAACACGTCAAGGCGCATATCCCGGATGATCTCGGCGCGTTCCAGCGTGTCAATATCGGAGTGCAGGTACTTGACCCGGATGCCCACGTCGTTCATGTAAGCGGTCAGATCCTCAGCCATCCGCTTCGTGAGCGTAGTCACAAGAACTTTTCCCTTATCCGCGACAACCTTGTTGATCTCCGAAATGAGGTCGTCGATCTGCCCCTCCACCGGGCGCACATCCACTTCAGGATCAAGCAGACCCGTAGGGCGTATGATCTGCTCTGTGCGGAACAGCTCGTGGGCGGCCTCATAATCCGAGGGGGTCGCCGAAACGAAAAGCATCTGGTCAATATGGCCCTCAAACTCCTCAAAGCAGAGAGGACGGTTGTCCAGGGCGGATGGCAGGCGGAACCCATAATCCACCAGCGTATTTTTGCGGGACCTGTCCCCCGCGAACATCCCGCGTATCTGCGGAATCGTCATATGCGACTCGTCTATAATAATCAGAAAGTCATCCTTAAAATAATCCAGCAGCGTAAAGGGCGGTTCCCCCTCCGCCATGCCGTTTAAATGTCTCGAGTAGTTTTCTATCCCGGAGCAGAATCCTGTCTCCCGCAGCATTTCCACGTCGAAGTTGGTCCGTTCCGAAATGCGCTGCGCCTCCAGAAGCATATCCTCGCTCTTGAAATATTTCACCCGTTCATCGAGCTCCTGTTCGATCACTTTGCAGGCGGTATTAATTTTCTCCTGGGGCACTACATAGTGGGACGCCGGGAATATCATTACATGCTCCAAAACAGCATGCACCTGTCCTGTCAGCGGGTCCGCTTCCGTGATCCTGTCGATTTCGTCCCCGAAAAATTCCACGCGGATCAGAAACTCGCCGCCCTGTGCCGGACAGATTTCCAACACATCGCCGCGCACGCGGAAACAGCAGCGGTCCAGATCCATATCGTTTCGGTTATACTGCATCTCAATCAAGCCGCGGATTACTTCGTCGCGGTCTTTCGTCATGCCGGGGCGCAGGGACATACTCATGCCCGCATATTCCTCTGGGCTTCCCAGCCCGTAGATACAGGAAACACTGGCAATCACCACCACATCCCGCCTCTCCGTCAGCGAGGCCGTCGCGGAAAGCCGTAGCTTGTCGATCTCATCGTTGATGGAAGAGTCCTTCGCGATGTACGTGTCCGTGGAGGGCACATAAGCTTCCGGCTGATAATAGTCGTAGTAGGAGACAAAGTATTCCACTGCATTCTCGGGGAAAAACTCCTTGAACTCGCCGTAAAGCTGTCCGGCAAGCGTCTTATTATGCGCGATCACCAGCGTCGGCTTGTTGAGCGCCTGTATGATGTTCGCCATGGTAAAAGTCTTCCCGGAACCTGTCACACCCAGAAGTGTCTGAAACTGATTCCCCTTTTTGAACCCGTCTACCAAAGCTGCTATGGCTGCAGGCTGGTCGCCGGTAGGGGCATATTCCGAAACTAATTTAAAATGGTCCATAATGATTCCTCACTTGCGGATAATCTGTACACTGCTCTTTTTCGCCACGTATATACTATATCAGAAAAATTTTTAAAAGTATATAGAAAAATCGAACTTTTGTTCTTTTTTCTTACAGCCCTCTGGCAGTACAACATGGAATAAGGAAAGATTCTTTCGCAAAAAGTGCCGCTGTGTTATACTGTTTTCAACAAATATTAAGGAGGCTCCCATGAACATAGTCCTTTTATCCGGCGGCTCCGGCAAACGCCTGTGGCCCCTCTCCAACGATACGAGATCCAAACAGTTTATCAAAATTTTTAAGAGTGGTGACGGCAGTTACGAATCTATGGTACAGCGGGTCTACAGCCAGATTCTTTCCGTGGACGCGTCTGCTACCGTTACCATTGCCACTTCGAAATCCCAGGTTTCGGCAATCCATAACCAGATTGGAATGGATGTGGGCATAAGTGTAGAACCTTGCAGGCGCGACACTTTTCCGGCGATTGCACTTGCTGCCGCCTATCTCCATGACGTGCAGAAAATTTCCGAGGAGGAATCTGTGGTGGTCTGCCCGGTAGACCCTTATGTGGAGCAGGATTACTTTGAATCGCTGAAAAACCTTGGTGCGCGGGCGTCGGCAACCGATGCAAATCTGGTTCTTATGGGCATTGAGCCGACATATCCAAGCGCGAAATACGGGTATATTATACCCGAGGACAAAGAAAATATCAGCCGCGTATCCATGTTTAAGGAAAAGCCCGACGAAGAGACAGCCAAAACTTATATCGCCAAAGGCGCGCTCTGGAACGGGGGTGTATTTGCTTTCCGTCTGGGATATGTGTTGAAACGTGCCCATGAGCTGATTGATTTTCAGGATTACGGGGATCTTTATAAAAAATACGATACCCTTACGAAGATCAGTTTTGACTATGCGGTTGTGGAGCATGAGCCGCAGATTGAGGTGATGCGTTTTGGCGGCATGTGGAAAGACATGGGGACATGGAATACGCTGACTGAGGCTATGGAAAGCCCCTCCATCGGCAAGGCCATTTTAAACGACAGCTGTGACAATGTGCATGTGGTAAATGAACTGGATGTGCCGGTGCTCTGCATGGGACTAAAAGACGTAGTTGTTTCTGCAAGCCCGGAGGGAATCCTCGTATCCGACAAAACGCAGTCAAGCTATATCAAACCCTTTGTGGATGAAATCGACCAGCAGATTATGTTCGCTGAAAAGTCGTGGGGCAGTTTTCGCGTCATTGACATTGAAGAAGGGAGCATGACCATAAAAGTGACGCTGAATGCCGGACACAAAATGAACTATCACAGCCATGAACGGCGCGATGAAGTATGGACTGTGATAGAGGGAAAAGGGCGCACGATTATAGGCGGCAAGGAAAGAGCAGTTACCGTCGGGGATGTGGTTACCATGAAAGCAGGAACGCCACATACGATCATCGCCGATACGGCATTGCAGGTGATCGAAGTGCAGATCGGAGCGGAGATCAGTGCGGCGGATAAGAAGAAACTGGAGTAATAGATCGAATTTCTAATACTCCTTCCCGAGTTCGCTGATGCCGTACCGCTCTTTAAACATGGCAAGTTCTTTTTCATTTCTGATCAGCATGACTTCCTCAAATTTTCCGGTGGCCAGATGTTTAAATCCGGCCACCTGTTCTCCTGTACAGATACTGCATTTCAGGACAGGCTTGTATAAAGTCCTGTCAAAGTCAGCAGGGAAGCCGCTTTCGTGCTTGGTTTTTTTGGCCGAAAAAATAGATTTCATTGAGACATTACATCCTTTCTGATGTTATAATTATAGCAAAAATGATTTTATTTTACATAGTAACTTTTAAAGATGATACAATTAATTGTTGTTAAATGTTTCGTTTCTCTTCTTTTTGTGGTTCTCAATCTACAACTGTATGTTGTGTGATATCATTAAAAACAACAGCAGTATCAAGTTTATTGTAAGAAGGGAGTTTGGTTAAAAATGAAGGAACTGCGCATGATAATAAGGGATTTGCGGGAAGACAGGGATATTAAGCAAAAGGTGATTGCCGAGTATCTGGGTGTGTCACAGCAGACTTATTCTAATTACGAAAATGGTCACCGTGAGATACCAATCTGGGCGGTGACGAAACTTTCTGAATACTATAAAGTGAGCACTGATTACTTACTCGGTGCAAACACAGGATATCTTGGAAATACCAATCTGAACGTAAAATATCTGGGAGATATTACCATGCACGATGTGGTCTATGATATCCAGAAACTGAATTCCAAAGATCGACGTGACTTGCTTCGGTACATAAGATTTTTAAAGAATGGGGAATCTTAAAGAGCGCTTCGGTTTGTACACATAAAGGTCTGAGCCGCAAAACCTTAACTGGCTGGCTTATACTGGGCGGTGTACAGAAAATGCCAAGGCAAGATTCCGTTCAAACCGCCCGATTTGCCATTAATACAAAAAATGTGTCAAATAGTGTTTGTTTTACGGTATAGAAAAATGATTGTTGCAGCAAATGCTATTTTACCGCTTCATTGCCAACCCGGTTTACCAAAGGCAGCCCGTTTTCCAGCGCATAAGCGTTTTCTAACGTCACCTTGGCAATCGCCGCCATCGCCTCCTTTGTAAAAAATCCCATATGAGAAGTAATGAGTACATTCGGGAAGGTCATCAGTCTGGCAAGATTTTCATCCCGCATGATCTCATTGGACTTATCCTCGTAAAAAATGCCTTCCTCCTCCTCGTACACATCCAGACCCACGCCGCCGAATTTTCCATCCACAAGACCGTCGATGAGCGCGTCTGTATCAATCAGCGCGCCGCGGGACGTATTGACCAGATATACGCCCTTTTTCATACGGCCAATGGTGTCGGCGTTAACCAGGTGTCTGGTTTCGGAAGTAAGGGGACAGTGCAGGGATATCACGTCAGCCCGTTCCATCAGTTCCTGCACCGATACATATTCCACATCCAGATCCTTATTGGGATAGGGATCGTACGCCAGCACCTCCATGCCAAATCCGTTACAGATACGGATCATGGCCTGACCGATTTTTCCCGTCCCTACAATCCCTGCCGTTTTGCGGTACAGGTCCACACCCATCAGTCCATGCAGACTCATGTTAAATTCCCTTGTTCTGTTGTAAGCCTTGTGCGTATAGCGGTTCACGGTCAGCAGCATGGTCATTGCAAACTCCGCAACCGCTTCCGGGGAGTAGCTTGGCACCCGCAGAACCTGTATTTTGTCCTCGGCAGCTTTTACGTCCACATGGTTGAATCCAGCGCTCCGAAGGAGGATGGCTTTTACATGCATGTCATAAAGCTGTTTAATCATCTCCGCATTTACATAGTCATTCACAAAAATACAGACCGCGTCAAAGCCTTTTGCCAGAGAAACGGTTTCCTCGTGAAAAGGCACCTCATAAAAGCGGATCTCAAATCCATACTCCTTTCCCATGGGCTCGAACCAAATTCGGTCATAGGGTTTCGTGCTAAAAAAAGCAATTTTCATTTTTTACCTCCGTTCTGCTGCAATATATTTATACGCCCTACAGATTCGAAAATCTGTCTGCGCACTGTTCGTTTCCATCGCGTATATAGTATATACAAAAAACCGCTTTACCATCCCGGCATCAGCGGTTATCTGTCTCATTTCGTGTCTTTTCCTTTTTCAGGAAGTCAGGTCGCTAAAAAAATTACTTATGCTTTCCTTAATACTCTGAAAAAAGCCTTCTTTTGCCCCTTCTACTGCGCTCTCCACCGCGCTTTCTATGGCCTCGTCCGCCTGCGCCACGACATCGCCCAGCTTTTCGTCGGCCTGTTCGACAACGTCGCCTAATTTTTCATCCGCCTGCGCCACTGCGGCAGAACCGTATTCTTCATACATATCCTTCACTTGGTCCACAAGCTCGTCGGTTCCGGATTCAATATCCTCCATGGTGGGCTTTGCGCTGTCTTTAGGCTGTGTGAAGGCCAGATATGCCACGCACAGAATTGCCAGCAGGCAAAGTATGCTAAATATTTTTTTCATAATTTACTCCATGCCAAAGTACTTTGCGGCGAAAGGGAGCGGGCAGTTCTGAAATTCTGCTCCGCGGTCAGGTGACGTTCTGTAGTACGAAACGATAAATATCTCCGTAAACATCCTGCCTATCCGCCTCGTTTAGTATCTCATGCCTGTCACCGGGATAGAGCTTTAACTGCACATGCTCCATACCGAGCGCTTCAAAGGAGCGGAAGACTTTTTCCACGCTTTTTCCGAAGTCGCCCACCGGGTCTTCCTGCCCTGATACGAACAGAACGGGAAGGTCTTTGGGCATCTGTGCAAGTTTTTGCTCGTCATACAGATTTAGGATCAGGCGCATCAGTGTCTGGAATCCATTGGCGGTAAAGACAAAATTGCAAAGGGGGTCTGTCTGAAACGCTTTTACGTTCTCGGGATTCACACTGACCCAGTGCCCGGAATCCCTGGGACCGGCTTGGAATTTCAGGTTATAAACACCGAAGAGCGCTTTGTCCATACCTGTACATACATATTTAGGGCCAAAGAGCGCGCTCAGAAAAGACGCCTGCAGCCAGCCGAGACGCACCGCGTGCCTGGGCTGCATGCCTGTCCCCATAATGACAGCCCCGTCGATACCGTTTCCGTAACGTGTCAGATAGTTGCGCAGGATAAAGGATCCCATGCTGTGTCCCAAAATAATATAAGGAATGCCGGGATACTGCTCCTGCATCATTTTTTTCAGCCTGTGTTCGTCACGCACCAGCACGGTTGCGGCGTCCTCCTTGCAGAAGTAGCCGCGGATTTCGCCGTCCTTAACGGAAAGCCCATGCCCTAAGTGATCGTCGCCAACCACAAGGACGCCTTTTTGGGCTAAATACCTTGCAAAATCTTCGTAGCGGCCGATATGCTCTGACATGCCATGTATAATCTGCAGAATGCAGATCGGGTTCTCTGTCTCCGGGAGCCATTTGACCGCATGAAGCTTATGTTCGCCGTCCCGCGAACCAAAATAAAATTCCTCTTTTTCTATCATGTCTCTCCTTATGATCAGCAGATCTCCGCGCCGGCAGGCATGAACCGCTCCGGCGTCATCAGTGAGAGTTTTCCGTCCGCATCCTCCGCGCACAGAAGCATACCCTCGGACATCATGCCGGCAATTTCCCTGGGCTGCAAGTTTACCAGTACCATGACTTTTTTGCCAACCATTTCTTCCGCGCTGTAATGCTGCTTGATACCGGATAAAATCTGGCGTACCTGTGAGCCTACGCGAACTTTGGAACATAACAGTTTCTTGGATTTCGGCACTTCTTTACACTCCAGAATCTCACCTACCTGAAACTGACACTGGTCAAACAGGTCATAGGAAATCATTTCCTTTGCTTCTATATCTATCACATCAGCGGGAACTTCATCCGCCTCTGTATTCTCTTCTCCGCCCGCCGCCTTTTGTCTCTCGGCAAACATGGCTTCCACTTTCTCCATTACCTCGGCCAGGTCCTGTCTTGCAAAGAGGATTTCCGGCGTCTGCGTCACCTGTGTCCCGGAAGGATAGAGTGTGGATGCAGCCGCGGTGTCTCGGTCGGCGGCACATTTTTCCAGCACGGCAAAATCAATCAGCGGCGCATTCATCTGCGCAGAAATGCGCTTTGCGGTCTCCGGCATATAAGGCTCCAGAAGGGAGGCGCCCACCATAATCGCGTTGGAAAGATTGTAGAGTACCGTCGCCAGTCTGTCCTTTTTCGTCTCGTCTTTTGCGAGTGCCCAGGGCATGGTCTCATCAATGTATTTGTTGCTGCGTTTAAAGAGCGTAAAGATTTCCGTGATCGCGTCGGCCACGCGCAGCTCGTCCATCTTTTTGACGACACGGCTGTAAGTGTCGCACACGACGCCAAACAGATCGGCGTCTACATCTTCCGCGCCAGCGTCCACACCCGTCTTTTTATTCTCCGCCACACCGCCAAAATACTTATTGCTCATGGAAATAGTGCGGTTCACCAGATTTCCCAGCGTGTTTGCCAGATCGGAATTCATGCGCTCCACCATCAGATCCCATGTGATCGTGCCGTCGTTCTCGAAAGGCATCTCGTGCAGTACAAAATAGCGGACCGCATCCACGCCGAAAAAGCTGATTAAGTCGTCCGCGTAAATCACATTTCCCTTGGACTTACTCATCTTGCCGTCCCCCTGCAAAAGCCAGGGGTGCCCGAACACCTGCTTTGGAAGCGGCTCGCCCAGAGCCATCAGGAAGATGGGCCAGTAAATCGTATGGAAACGGATAATATCCTTTCCGATCAGATGAAGATCCGCAGGCCACAGTTTCTTGTACTGATCTGTGCTTTCTCCCTCCGCGTCATAACCAATTCCGGTGATATAGTTTGTCAGCGCGTCCAGCCACACGTAAACCACATGCCTGTCGTCAAAGTCCACGGGAATCCCCCATTTAAAGGAGGTCCTGGACACACACAGATCCTGTAAGCCGGGCAGAAGAAAATTGTTCATCATTTCATTCTTGCGTGACACCGGCTGAATAAACTCGGGGTGCGCGTTGATGTGCGCAATCAGTTTGTCCGCGTACTTGCTCATTTTGAAGAAGTATGCTTCCTCCTTGGCGGGTTTCACCTCGCCGCCGCAGTCAGGGCATTTTCCGTCGACCAGCTGGGACTCTGTCCAGAAGGACTCGCAGGGGGTGCAGTAAAGCCCCTCATAGGCGCCCTTATAAATGTCCCCCTGCTCGTAAAGCTTCTTAAAAATCTTCTGTACCTGTTTCTCATGAAAGTCGTCTGTGGTGCGGATAAATTTGTCATAAGAGGTATCTAGCGAATCGCAGATCCGCCGGATTTCCCCTGCCACCTTATCTACATACGCTTTCGGCGTAACGCCTGTCTCCTGCGCTTTTAGCTCGATCTTCTGTCCGTGCTCGTCAGTACCTGTCTGGAAAAATACGTCATAGCCGTCTTTTCTCTTAAAGCGGGCGATGCTATCCGCCAGCACAATCTCATAGCTGTTACCGATATGGGGAGTGCCGGAGGTGTAGGCAATCGCCGTTGTAATATAATATTTTCCCTTGTTCATAACACGCATCCTTTCCACATTACTTCTATTGATAAAGTCTATCGTAAAGGGGCGTGATTGTCAATGTTACCATTCTTTTAGCAGCAGAAGGTCATTATGACCGCCATACGCATCCTCCACTTTCAGTTTAATGGAGGAATGCGGATTACTCCGCCAATAGAACATGGAGAAGGACTGTCCGACCACGGCTGAATCGGGTAGGTTTGCACCGTCAAAAGTACCGTCCAGAGGTCCGTCGAGCACGATCAGCAAAGATTTGCCGGGTGTGAAAGTATAGGGGATTGTATCGTTAAATCCAGACATCCATCCGCCAACCTTGTTGAAGTTGAGAAAGATATTGCTCAGATCGCCCGCGCCGTTTGAAGAAGCAGCGGCTTCTCCCTTTTCCATGTAGGTTTTGTTATCCGTTCCCGTGCCTAAAATCAGTTTTCCCTGTACCCATGCGGTGGTTCCGGCGGACAGGTTTTCGGGTTTCGCTTCTTTGATGGAGAGTTCGGGGAGATTCTCGGTTCCTCTCTCCGTGGTCAGGCTGCCATCCGCCCTTTGATACAGCTTAGTGCCGGCGGGATAACCGTAATCCCTCACGTCGGAAGAGAACCGCTGGCTTGCGGCAATTCCCTCCACCATGGTTTGGAGATCCAGTGACAGCGGATCGACAAAGTCCTTTCCTGATGGCTCTGTGTAAGCGACCCCGATATGTCCGCCGCTCTGCAGGGCGGTACCTTTTCCTGCAGTAAAAAAGGTGTGCATTTTACCCAGCTGTTTTACCACATTTACCCGGACCTGATCGACCTGTTCCGCCAGCATATAAAGATCCAGACTGTCGATAACCACTTCCTCGTTCGCATCCCCGTAAACAATTTTTCCGTGGGACTTAAGTTTACCTGTGGTGGTGCCCTGATCGGCAGCCATTGCCACACTGTAGGTTCCTGCCATTAACGCAAGCGCCATTACTGCGGATATGATTCTCTTTTTCATTCTTTTCCTCCTTGGTTTTCTGCTTCTTCTCTCTGCAGGGCAGGAGAGAGCTCCTGTGCCTTCTCGTCTTCTTCCGCCTCTTTTAACGGCGGGACAGCCGGTTCTTCGCCGGGGGCGGTTTCCATTTCAGGCGGAACAGCCGGTTCTTCCCCGGTTTTTGACTCTTCGTCTGTGGGGATAGAAGGTTCCGCACTGGTATCTGGCACTTCCTCCGGCGGTGCAGCCGGTTCCTCGCCTGCTTCTGTGCTTTCTTCCGGCGGCTTCACCGACACAGGCAGATGATTTCCACATTTACAGTACCGGCTAATCTGCGCTGCCCCGTTTTCATCCAGCGAACTTTCTATATCAAAAATACATGTCTCTTCTGGCGCTTCATATTTACAGTATTCGCAGACCGCCCGGTGATGAGATTCATCTGTTGCGTACAGAATGTTTATATGCTCTCCCTCGATTTCGCCTAAGCCGTCGCAGTATGCCGTTCCATGCAGTGCGCAGGAAACAGCGTGGGATGACGCGCTGACTGGGGTATAGACGGGTGTGTGATACCGCTCCCGTAGCCAGTCAAAACCGCAGGCGCACACATATCGGCAGCCCGGATAATCTTTGCCGTCATATGCGATCACGCACTTTTCCGAGAAGTCTTCCGTATGTGCATTTACCAATTTTACGGCTGCACCGCACTGCGTACAGCATTCTGTGTGGGTGTTCTCGGTAATATCTGCATATTCCCACTGGTGGATATGCCCATAAGAAGCGGGATCATAGGTTTTTGCGCATACGCCGGAAAGCCTCTTTTTCAGCAACGTGATATCTTCTGTATAAATCGCGACAGAGTCCATGCCTCTTTCATATACAATGTTTCCGGCGGACGCTGTGTCCGGCACTGTTTCTGAGGCGGACGCCTGTAACCGTGGGCAGATACACAATAAAAGGGCAAAGGCCGCCAGCGCCGTTTTTGGTATATTTCCTATATGGATATCCTTTTTCATACGTTTCCTCCTGCTTTTTTATCTGCCCGATTTTTTCTGTTCGGGTGTGAGGTAGAGTGTACTAGAGCTTTTATCATAGCGGTAGGAGAGGGAATCCGTGGACATCGTGTCCATTTCTTCTCTGATTTTTTCGTTTATGTCTTTTTCCAGCTCCTTTTCCATCGTTTGCAGAGCCTCCCGAAACTCCTTTTCCAGCGCGTCCATATCCTTTCCGACCCGGCTCAGACGTTTGTCGATTTCATCCAGGTTTTTGTCCAGTGCTTCATCCAGACTATCTTCCACGCCGGATAGTTTGTTCCAAAGCTTTTCATCCTCTTTCCGAAGGTCCTTGATTTTATCATATGTGCTCGATATATCGGAGCGCATCTGCTCCATCTGCGAGCGGACTTCTGTGATCTGTTCCCGGATTGCGGGGATTTTTTCCCGGTCCACGGTCTGTATCACGGATCCAAGATCAGTCAGTTTCGTCTCCAGCGAGCGGATGTTTTCCACGAGAGCCTGCGACTGCCTGTCCAGAACGGTGAGTTTTTCCGCCACCTTCTCGGAGGATGACGAGCCGTTTTCCCGGTATTCCCGGACAACTTCAGAGATTTCTCTCTGTACCTGTTCCAACTTTTCCTGCAGTTCCTTGACTGTTTCCGACAGTTCATTTGTATTTGTGAGATATTCCTGCCGCAGTTCTTCGCCGGAATCTTTCGACATATATTCCTGCATCTTTTCCTCGTAAGTGGCCGCCACAAGCCCGTGCGCTTCCTGCAGGGCGAGCGCGTCAAGCGCATCCTTCGCAGCCTGTTCCTCCTGCAGCGTCTTCGCTTTCTGGGCAGCCTCTTCCCGTCTTTTTTCCTGTACGCCGTACCCCCACCACATAAGCAGTGCAATAATCAGGGCCACAGCAATAGCCGCCGTGATGATAAAAATCCGTGGGAAACGCCCGTCTTCCCGCTCGGGATCATCTCTCCATTCACTGAAACAATCTGACACTTTTGTCATAAATTCGCGCATATTTTTCTGCATCCTCCTTTTTCATATTCTGTTATTTTAGGTACATAGAATTAGTTCGAAGCTTCTTTCAATCTTTCCGTCTTTTCCTGCTGGAATATTCGGCGAGCTGCCGTAGACCCGTACGTTAGGAAACTGTAAAATACAAAATGTACGGAATAAAGTATACTTTAATCTGCCAAAAGATTGTATGATTACCATATCAGATGTAGGAACGGTTTACAATATCGGAATAGTGCACAAGTTTTTGGGCGTAAAAAGGCCCGCACACATCTGTACACTCGATGCAGGCGGGCTTTTACTATACCAAACGAAATACCGTTATATCAATGAGGGCAGATTTTTTAGCTGTCGTCACATGATTGGAAATGTCATCTTCCGGCAGCTGAATAAATTTTAGTATGTCAGAATTTCATAACCGTCCTCCGTCACCGCGAGCGTTACCTCCCACTGGGCGGAAGGTTTGCCGTCGTCGGTGTAGACCGTCCAGCCGTCCTCATCGTCAATGTATATATCTGCCTTCCCCATATTTACCATGGGTTCAATGGTGAAGACCATACCCGGCACCATCAGCATTTCCGTACCTTTGCGCGTCACATAGCTGACAAAGGGCTCTTCATGAAATTCCAACCCGATACCGTGCCCGCCGATCTCCCTCACGATGGAGTAGCCGTTTTGCTTCGCGTAATCGTTGATAGCCTGCGCCATGTCCCCGAGGAAATTCCATGGTTTCACCTGCGCAAGCCCCACGTCGATACATTCCTTTGCCACCTGCACCAGCTTCCTTGTCTCCTCCGGCACATTCCCCAGCATAAACATGCGCGAGGAGTCCGAAAAGTACCCATTATATATAGTAGATACGTCCACATTCACGATATCGCCGTCCTTTAGCAGTCGGTTTTCATCGGGGATGCCGTGGCATACCACTTCGTTGATGGAAGTGCAGACGCTCTTCGGGAATCCTTCGTAGCCTAAAGGCGCGGCAATGCCGCCCATTTCTTTCGTCATATCCCGGACGATTTTATCAATTTCCCCGGTGCTCATGCCAATATGGATCTGCCGCCCGATCTCGTCCAGAATGGCGATATTGAGCTTGCTGCTTTCCCGGATGCCCTGAAGCTGCTCGGGGGTCTTGAGGATATCGCGCCGCGGGACGATATGTCCCTGCAGCTCGAAGCTCTCGATTCTTTCATCCATCGCCATGTGGCATGCCTTATACTTTTTGCCGCTGCCGCACCAGCAGGCGTCGTTTCTTCCCAGCTTTTTCATAGTATGTCATCTCCGTTTCCTTAACCCTACCTATTGTAGCACATCGGGGAGGGAAATGGGAGAGGGATTGCTAAAAACCGGCATTGGAACAATAATTCCCCAAAACTCCTTGCACATTTCAGGGGACTGTGTTATTATAAGTACCCGTGATATACTAATTTGGCGTAAAGCCACACATCCTTGCTCCTTATGAGAAGAGGGGCCAGAGACCAAAAGGAGGTAGAGAAGCATGAACAAGTATGAGTTAGCCGTTGTTGTCACTGCTAAGATTGAAGATGACGAACGTGCCGCTACGCTGGAGAAGGTGAAAGCTCTGGTAGAGAGGTTCGGCGGAAAGATCACAGAAGTAGACGACTGGGGTAAAAAGAGGCTCGCGTACGAAGTACAGAAGATGAAAGAGGCTTTTTATTACTTTATCCGCTTTGAGGCTGAGAGCACAGCTCCCGGCGAGATCGAGAGCCGCATCCGCATCATGGATAACGTCATCAGATACCTGTGCGTCAGACAAGACGAGAAATAGAAAGAGGTATTCTATATGAATAAAGTGATACTGATGGGACGTTTGACAAGAGACCCCGAGGTGAGATATTCCCAGGGTGAGAACGCGACGGCGGTTGCCAGATACACACTGGCGGTAGACCGCAGATTTAATCGCAATAACGATGAACAGACGGCAGATTTTATTAACTGTGTAGCTTTTGGGAGATCAGGTGAGTTTGCAGAGAAGTATCTCCACAAGGGCACGAAGATCGCAGTCACGGGACGCATCCAGACAGGAAGTTATACGAATAAGGATGGCGTCAGGGTGTACACCACGGATGTGGTGGTGGAGGATCAGGAGTTCGCGGAGAGCAAGAATGCTTCCCAGCAGGCAGGCGGCGACTATGCGCCCGCAGGCAGAACAGAGTCCGCACCGATGGCAGCGGGGGATGGCTTTATGAATATCCCCGATGGAATCGACGAGGAACTGCCGTTCAATTAAGGCAAGGCGCCCAGTGCGCGGGATTGGAGGTTTACTATGGCATTTAATAAATCAGACAGGCCGGATTTCCCTAAGAAAAAGGGAGGTATGCGCAGAAGGAAGAAAGTCTGCGTATTCTGCGGCAAGGATAACGTGATTGACTACAAGGACAGCAACAAGCTGCGCAGATACATTTCTGAGAGGGGCAAGATTCTTCCCAGAAGAATCACCGGAAACTGCGCGAAGCACCAGAGAGCGCTTACCGTAGCGATCAAGCGCGCAAGACATCTGGCTCTGATGCCCTACGTTCAGGACTAAGTATGATATGAGAAATACGGAAACCGGGTGCCAAGGGGGTATCCGGTTTCTTCTTTGTCCACATTATGTCATTTTACCGCGAAAAAACTCTATATATAGATGTGGCGGTATTTGCCAAAAAATGCTATACTAATGCGAGAAGAACAAGAAAAACTCTTATGAGGAATATGATGAAAAATACGGTGAAATTAAAAGGGCGGATGAAGTCGTATCTGCAGTCCTCCCTATATCTGGGATTTTTGCTTGCGGTGGTGGATATCTTGGTCTACATGTTGGATTACAGGGCCGGGCTTGTGTTGACCGCATTTTTAATTTTCTATTTCGCAATCGTGCTGTCCATGATGCTGTATAACAAGCCGGTCATTATGAATGAGCTGATCAGTTTTGCGACCCAGTATGGCCAGATCCAGAGAAGGCTTTTGAGGGATCTGGAGCTGCCGCATGCCCTTTTGGATGATGCGGGGAAAATCATTTGGACAAATATTGCCTTTGAGCGGCTTACACATCAGGAGAAGGGCTATCGGAAGTCGGTAACTACCCTTTTTCCTACGATTACGAAGGACAACCTTCCGGGAAGGGAAACAGAAAATGACATCGAATGCCGGGTGGAATACGAGAACGGAAATTATGTGGCGAAGCTGAAAAAGATATCCTTAAAAGAGATGGCGGAAAACAGCGATATTATTGAGGCGAAGGGCTATGAGGGTTATCTGATCGCCCTCTACCTGTTTGATGAAACAGCCCTGCAGATCGCCTTGAAGGAAGTGGACGACCAGTCCCTCGCAGTGGCGCTTATCTACCTGGACAACTACGAGGAGGCGCTGGAGAGCGTGGAAGAAGTACGGCGTTCCCTGCTGATTGCGCTGATTGACAGAAAGGTAAATAAATATATTGCAGCACTGGACGGCATCTGCAAGAAGCTTGAGAAGGACAAGTATCTGGTAATCATGCGCAAGGAAGCGGCGACCCATTTGCAGGAGAGTCGATTTGACATTTTGGAGGATGTAAAGACGGTCAATATCGGAAATGAAATGGCAGTAACCATCAGTATCGGTATGGGTTTGAACGGCCTGTCCTACGCGCAGAATTATGAGTTTGCGAGAAATGCCATAGACATCGCGCTGGGCCGCGGCGGTGACCAGGCGGTGGTAAAGGTGCCGGAAAATGTAATTTATTACGGCGGCAAGAGCCAGCAGATGGAAAAGAGCACCCGTGTCAAGGCGAGGGTAAAGGCTCACGCCCTGCGGGAAATTATTTCCGTCAAGGACGAGGTCTATGTCATGGGCCACCGTATGGGCGATGTGGACAGTTTCGGCGCGTCGGTCGGAATCTACCGCATTGCAGAGGCGTTGGATAAAAAGGCGCATATTGTCTTAAACGATGTGACTTCTTCCATGCAGCCTATGGTGGAAATGTTCCGGGACAATGACGACTACGCGGAAGATATGATTATTAACAGCCAGCTTGCGCTTGAGATGGTCGGCAACAATGCGGTGCTTGTGGTGGTAGATGTAAATAAACCGAGTATTACGGAGTGCCCTGAGCTTTTGAAGCGCTGTAAATCTATTGTGGTGCTGGACCATCACAGACAGGGCACGGAAATTATCGAGAACGCGACGCTTTCCTATATAGAGGCGTACGCATCCTCGGCATGTGAGATGGTATCGGAAATCCTGCAATATATCAGCGACGATTTAAGGCTTCGGTCCGAGGAAGCGGACTGCATGTATTCAGGTATCATGATAGACACCAACAACTTTATGACGAAGACAGGTGTCAGAACCTTCGAGGCGGCGGCATTCCTTCGCAGAAACGGCGCAGACGTGACACGCGTCAGAAAACTGTTCCGGGACGATGCGGCTGAATATAAAGCGAAGGCGGATGCAGTCAGCCAGGCGGAGATTTATAGACGGTTTTATGCCATATCCGTCTGCACGGGAGAGGATGTGGCGAGTCCTACTGTTGTGGGCGCGCAGGCGGCTAACGAACTGCTCAATATCAAGGGAATCCGGGCCAGCTTCATTCTTACCAGATATAATGGAATTATATATATCAGTGCGCGCTCAATCGACGAGGTCAACGTACAGGTTATTATGGAGAGGATGGGCGGCGGCGGTCATCTGAACATAGCCGGGGCGCAGCTTGAGAATGGAACCATCGAGGAAGGCATTGAGAGTATTAAGAGGACACTGGATGCCATGATAGCGGAAGGGGAACTCTCTGCGGATTAAATATGCGGCAATACGCCTGAAAGTACGATAAAAGAGATCGGGATGGAGCCGAAAACCGTATGGCGGCGTGTCCGCGAAATACAGGAAAGGAAACGAAAGATTATGCAGATTATATTATTGGAAGATGTGAAAACACTCGGGAAAAAGGGCGATATTGTCGATGTCAGCGACGGCTATGCAAGAAATTTCGTGCTGCCGAAGAAGCTTGGCGTGGAAGCGAACGCCAAAAATAAAAACGACTTAAAGCTGCAGAAGGCAAACGCGGATAAAATAGCGAAGGAACAGCTTGAGGCGGCGAAGGAACTTGCTGGGGTGCTTGAGACAAAGGAAGTCATTCTGAAAATGAAATCCGGCGAGGGCGGCAAGGCATTTGGCTCGGTTTCCTCAAAAGAGATTGCACAGGCGGCAAAAGAGCAGTGCGGCCTGGAACTGGACAAAAAGAAGATTCAGCTTTCCGAGCCGATCAAGGCGCTTGGCGTTTATGAGGTTGGCGTGAAACTGCATCCGAAGGTGACGGGAAAGCTCAAGGTGAAGGTGACGGAAGCCTGAGAATGCTGCAGACGGGCGGTCCCTTGCAGCGCTCGGGATAACGGGCATTTTTTGTGACGCATGAAATGCGGAAGGATATGCACAGCGTCAGGAGGTATGATTTTGCCGGAGGAAGCAATATTAAAGAGAGTATTGCCCCACAGCATGGAGGCGGAGCAGTCCGTCGTCGGTTCCATGATTATGGACAGGGAGGCCATTGTGACAGCCTCTGAGATCGTGTCGGGGGAGGATTTTTATAATAAGCAGTACGGTGTTCTGTTTGACACAATGGTGGAGCTGAACGACGAGGGGAAACCCGTGGATCTGGTAACCTTGCAGGACAGGCTGCGCGAGAAGGATGTACCTTCGGAAGTCAGCAGCCCAGAATTTATCAGGGACCTGATCACGGCTGTACCAACCTCGGCAAATGTAAAGTACTATGCGGGTATTGTCGCAGACAAAGCGGTGCTCAGACGACTGATCCGCCTGAATGAAGAGATTGCCAACGACTGCTATGTGGGAAAGGAAAGCCTGGACACCATTCTGGAGGACACCGAAAAGCGCGTGTTCGATCTGGTCCAGAGACGGGGTGCGGCGGAGTTTGTTCCCATCCGGCAGATTGTAATGAATGCCATGGAAAACATCGAGCGCGCTTCCCACAATAAGGGAAATGTGACGGGGGTGGCTACGGGCTTTCTGGACCTGGATTATAGGACGGCAGGATTGCAGCCCTCGGACCTGATTCTGGTGGCGGCCAGACCTTCCATGGGAAAGACGGCGTTTGTCCTTAATGTGGCTCAATATGTAGCATTCAAGCAGAACAAAACGGTAGCGATATTCAGTCTGGAAATGTCCAAGGAGCAGCTGGTGAACCGTCTGTTTTCCATGGAGTCGCGGGTGGATTCCCAACATTTGCGGACAGGCAACCTGTCGGACGCGGAGTGGGAGAAGCTGATCGAGAGTGCGGCGCAGATCGGTAAATCCAATCTTATCATAGACGATACGCCGGGTATCAGCATTTCGGAGCTTCGCTCCAAGTGCCGCAAATATAAGCTTGAACATAATTTGGAAATGGTCATTATTGACTATCTGCAGCTGATGTCGGGGAGCGGGCGTTCCACGGATTCCAGACAGCAGGAAATCTCCGATATCTCCCGCTCGCTGAAGGCGCTTGCCCGGGAACTGCATGTGCCCGTGGTGGCGCTCTCGCAGCTTTCCCGCGCGGTGGAGCAGAGACCCGATCACAGGCCCATGCTTTCCGACCTGCGTGAGTCCGGCGCCATCGAGCAGGACGCCGACGTGGTGATGTTCATATACCGAGACGATTATTACAATAAGGATACGGAGCGGAAAGGCATCGCCGAGATCATCATAGCGAAGCAGAGAAACGGCCCCATCGGCACCGTGGAACTGGTCTGGCTGCCTGATTATACCAAGTTTGCAAACTTAGCCAAATAGTGAATAACTTACAAAAGAGACGACCCTCAGCAGGGGCGTCTCTTTGCGCGTTTAAGCGGACCGAAGTGGAACGTAGGCCGCGAACGAAAAATGCGCGTTTTGAGTCTGCTTATGAAAAGGAAAAGAAAGGGAGGAGCGTACATGAATGACACCGTTTATTATATCTCGGAAGCGTCAAAAAAGGTGGAGGTGGAGCCGCATGTGCTCCGTTACTGGGAGGACGAGCTGAAGCTGCCGATTGAGCGAAACGAGATGGGACACCGCTGTTATAAAGAGAAGGACATCGAAACCCTGCGCCGTATCAAGGAGCTTAAAGAGCAGGGGCTGCAGCTGCGGGCAATACGTGTGGTACTGCAGGGCGCAGGGCAGAGTTTTTACAGCCCGGAGCGTATGGCGGAGAGGAATACAGTGGAAACGGCGGCAGAAGAAAAGGAGTCGATAGAAAAAAATTTGGAGGATATGGTTATGAAGAAAGCGAAGAAGTATATGGTCACGATGTCCAAGGGAAAGGAGACGGTGCTGGAAGTGCCGGAGGAATCACAGGAACTGAAAGAGTATGAGGAGCCGTTAGATGAGGAGAAGGAGAAAAAAGCGAAACGCCTGCAGTATCTTTTGCAGCATATGGTGACTGATGCAGTCAAAAACGCCAACCGCGAAATGTGCACGGAAATCAAGGAAAGCATCTTAAAGGAATTGGACTATCAGTTCCGGCAGCAGGAGGAGCGGGACGAGGAACGAAAAAAGATGGAGGAGGAACACTTTCGAAAAATCGACGAGATGATCAGCCTGAGACGCCGACCGGGGGAAAAGTTTGGCAGAAATAAAAAGAAAGAACCGCTTTCCCAGAAATGAATTGACACTTCTGGGAGACGGTTCCTTCAATCATTTGCGTGAAATTGCTTTAGCCCTGAGAAATAGCACCTGTCGGGCAAGCGCCTGCACAGGAACCGCAGTCGATGCACTTAGAAGCATCAATCTCAAACTTACCGTCGCCCATGCTGATCGCACCAACCGGGCACTGAGCCTCACATGCACCACAAGCTACACAAGCGTCACTGATTACGAATGCCATGACTATATCCTCCTTATGTTATAAAAGTGATTGACAGCAATAAAAAGTTGCCACGTTCTTATTTTAATATAAAAGGAACCAATATACAAGTAGAAAAATATAGCTTTTATGCAGGATATATCTTGATTTTCACACGAGCGCCCGTTAAAATAGGGATGTATACATAATATAATGCGGGCAGTTTGGCGGTGTACCCGCAAAATAAAATAATAAGGTAAGTGTGTGGCAATGAACGGAAGCAAAAAGATGTCGTTACTTAGAAAGATGCGGAATAATATTCTGGTGCTGAGCGCATTCATTCTCGTTGTGCTGTTCTGTACGATTATCCTGCGACAGACTCTGTGGGACAATACCAACCAGATGGGACTGGCTCTGATAGAGAACTGTACCTCGTCGGAGGAGGGCGGAATCCTTGCGTGCGAAGCGATTCTGAAAGTAAGCGTAAATTACATAGAAGAACGTGAGAAAGAGGATATTTCTATTGATGAACTCCGGGAAGGCCTATATCCTTTTATGAGGGGGCTTACCGATGTATACGGCGAAAACACGCTCCAGATTTACGGCAAAACCTTTCACGCCAAAGAGATTGTGTCCAATGACCCGGAACTGGAAGAAATTGCAAAATATAATTTCCTTGAAGCGGGATACTATCAGGAGGCGGTAGCCGCGAACGGGGAAGTTTACGTTTCGCCAGTCTACACGGATTATGTGACGGGTCTGCCGGTGATTACCCTGTGCAAGGTTGTTCCTGCAACGGGCAGCTATCTTGCCATTGACCTGATGCCGTCCTTCTTTGAAGCGATGAATGAAACGCTTGTGCTGCCGCAGGATTCCTCGTACTATCTGGTGGACAATAACGGTAGTCTGTTATATTACCAGTCCTGTTGGGATTATCAGCAGGAGGAGTTTCAAGAACTTGTGAACAGCTATCTGGAAGGCGCGGATCAAAGCGGCAATGACCGTGTGCTGGAAAATCTGACACCCATGGACGGAATTGTCCGCAATGTTTATTTCCATCATATGGATAACGGATGGACCGGCATTCTGACCATCCCGAAGGACCAGATTCTTTCCGGCTCAGATATATTTTACTATATCTGCGTCGTGCTTATTGCGCTCGGTTTTGCGGTATTTATCTTCCAGATGATCCGTGAGTACAGAAATCAGATGCACAATCAGGAATTGCAGGACGAGCATGACCGCATGGCGGAGCAGACCCGTATTTACCGGAATGCTATGGACAGCACCGTGCGCGCCTGCCGTGCAATCTATTATATCAATCTGAAGGAAAATACCTGCGACACGGTTTATCCCTATTCGGAGGGCGGACCCAAGAGGGAGGAGTATGACGTCAGAACCATAAAAAATCTGGAAAGGGGTATCGTAGCGGAGGAGCACGCTGAGCTCGTAAAGGATTTTCTGGATGCCTCCAATCTACAGAAACGACTTTCCGACAGGGATCATATCGAACTGCAATTTAAGCGTAAGAAGCCGGATGACGACAGTTACGAGTGGTGTTCCATCGCAGTAACCACCGCGGATACGGAGGGAGGGCAGGTGTCCACCATTACCATGGCAATCCGCAGCATTGACGATATGATACGCCGCGAGGAGGAGCAGCGGGAAATGCTGGCTCAGGCGGTGGAACGTGCGGAAGCGGCGAACCATGCCAAGAGTGATTTCCTTTCCCGCATGAGTCACGATATCCGCACGCCCATGAATGCGATTCTGGGTATGACTTCCGTGGCGACCATGCACATTGACGAGAAGGAACGCGTGCTGGACGCACTTGAAAAGATTACGGTTTCGGGCAAGCATCTGCTCGGGCTGATTAATGAAGTGCTCGATATGAGCCGGATCGAGAGCGGCAAGGTAAGCCTGACGGAGAACGCGTTCAACCTCTCCGACACGATAGAGAGCCTTCTGACGGTGTTCCGCTCACAGATGGAAGCCAAAGGGCTTGCGCTGAATGCAGGCATTGCAAAACTGGATCACGAGAATGTGGTCGGGGATGAACAGCATTTGCAGCAGATCTTTATGAACATTATGGGCAATGCAGTGAAATTTACGCCCTCCGGCGGAAAAATCAGCATACATATCGAGGAAAAGTCCTCGCACATCACGGGATATGGATGCTATGAATTTACCTTTGAAGATACCGGTATTGGTATGGAGCCGGATTATATCCAGAAAATTTTTGAGCCGTTTTCCCGTGCAGCGGATTCCAGGACAGGTAAGATCGAAGGTACAGGACTTGGCATGTCAATAGCAGTCAATATTGCCCGCATGATGCTCGGCGATATCAAAGTGGAGAGTGAGCTGGGGAAGGGCTCCAGATTCACAGTGATCGTCTACCTGAAGCTCGATGACATGACCGAGGCGGATCTGGCGATATACAACGGTCTTTCGGTGCTGGTTGTTGATGATGAGGAGACGGCGTGCGAGAGCTCCTGCGAGATGTTGAAGAGCCTTGGCATGAATGCGGAGTATGTGCTAAGCGGCGAGGATGCCGTAAAGCGGTTTGAAGAGGGAGACGGATCGAAGTTCGCTGTTGTTATTCTGGATTGGAAGATGCCCGGCATGGACGGTGTGGAGACGACAAAGGATATCCGTAAAGCGGTGGGCAGCGACGTTTCGATTATCATCCAGTCCGCTTACGACTGGGCGGATATCGAGTCGGAGGCGCTGGATGCCGGAGTGGATGCCTTTATCGGAAAACCGCTGTTTAAGTCGCGGCTGATGCGGGTGCTTAAGGAAGCGCTTGGGCACGGTCAGGGTAAAGACGAGGAAGAAGTTTCTGCGCTTGACGTGTTCAAACAGGAAGACTTTTCAGGCAGGCGCGTCCTTCTGGTGGAGGACAATGAGATTAACATTGAAGTGGCTAAGGAGCTTCTGAGCGTAGTCGGTATTCAGGTGGAGATGGCGATGAACGGACAGCTGGCGGTGGATGCCGTTATGGAAAAAGAGCCGGGGTACTTTGACCTGATCTTTATGGATATCCAGATGCCGGTTATGAACGGTTATGAAGCGTCAAAAGCAATCCGTGCATCGGGGCGTGCGGATCTGGAGGAAATCCCCATCGTGGCAATGACGGCGGACGCTTTTGCGGATGACATCCGAAAGTCGGAAGAGGCGGGCATGAATGATCATATTTCCAAGCCTGTGGACATCGAAAGGCTGGAGGAAGCGCTCAAGAAGTGGATAAATTGAGCAAAGCTTAGTTGCGGGATTTGCTTCGCAAACTCGGATATGTGCGAAAATAAAAAGGGGGCAGAATCGGTTTTCGACTCTGTCCCTTTTGCTTAATTATGAGTGTATTCCAAGTTCCTCACGCCGTTTTCGGACGCCGTCCAGAATGACTTTCTTCTTCTCGATCAGCTTATCTTTGTCCATGGCGGGAACGCCTTTGAGCTTGTATTCCATGCCAAGCTTTTCGTACTTGTTTTCTCCCATGGTGTGATAGGGAAGGGCGTCCAGCGCTTTCAGGTTCGTGAACGCGCCGATAAAGTAACCGAGATCATACAGATACTTGTCGTCGTCCGTAATGCCCGGAACAATGACGTGACGGATCCACATGTCCACATGCTTTTCATTCAGATACTCCGCGAACGCGAGAATACCTTCGTTGGGCTGGGAGGTAAGCTCCTTGTGCTTTTCCGGGTCAATGTGCTTGATATCAAGCATGACCAGATCAGTCAACTCCATCAGTCTGTCTAATTTCGCAAGCCACTCGGGATTGGCATTTTTCTTGTAGGCAATGCCGGAGGAGTCAATACAGGTATGCACATTATTTTTCTTTGCAATGGTAAACAGGTCGATCAGGAAATCCACCTGCATCAGTGGTTCGCCGCCGGTGACGGTGATACCGCCGCCATGATAAAACGCTTCGTTTCTCTTATACTGTTCAAAAATATATTCTGGCTCCATCAGTGTGCCGCCGTTCATTTCCCATGTGTCGGGGTTGTGGCAGTAGGCGCACCGCATCGGGCAGCCCTGCACAAACACCACAAACCGGGTTCCCGGTCCGTCTACTGTTCCAAAACTTTCTAAAGAATGGATTCGTCCCTGCATAATTCTTACCCCTCGATTTTGTCGATTTTTGTGAGATTGACGCCTAAAGATGTCAATGTGGTTTTCAATTCTGCATATCTGTCATACATCAACTGATAGATTGTAGAATCTTTGTCTCCGACAACCAACATCCAATTTTGCACTCTGGAAGATTCGTTTATGGAATCCCGGATAATATCTGCTGCGTTCGGCATTCAATCAGCAACCTTTCTGTTTTATTGTCTGCAATTTGTTTATGGGTTATCCTTTTTCATAAAAAGTGCTTGAGATTACCTATATAATAGCACAGAGGAAAAATAAAATCCAGAAAAAGAAGCCCTGCGACGTATCGCAAGGCTTCCTGCATTCTTTGACTCTGACGCGATTAGATGCTCTCGTGGAAAGTACGGGAGATTACGTCCGCCTGCTGTTCCGGTGTCAGCTTGATGAAGTTAACTGCGTAGCCGGATACGCGGATGGTCAACTGGGGATAGTTCTCGGGATGCTTCTGCGCATCCAGTAAGGTGTCTCTGTTGAGCACGTTTACGTTGAGGTGATGACCGCCCTTTGTTGCGTAGCCATCTAATAAGTTTACTAAGTTATCTACCTGAGCATTTGCTGCTGCCATTGTATTGTCCTCCTATATTTTTATTTATAGTCTTCCAACCCGTCCAATCCATCGTGGAGGGTGGGAACGCTGCACGCCAGCGGGGTGCGGGAGCAATCCGTGCACCCCATGGTCTGCACATTTTTAGAGTTGTCGGCACTGGCGTCAACGTCCACATTCACATGCCCGACGCCCTGCGCCATTCCGGAATCCATCATCTTGATAAAATCATCTATCATTTGTTTGTCATCCATAATCACCAACGCCTCCCATATCGTTATTTGCTGAGAATGCTGCATTTCAAGCATTCTCCCATGTGAGACTTAGTACTTCTTGGCGTCCCGTCCTATGGCGGGACGTCTTTAGAAGTACTTCTCACATTGTTATTTGCTGAGGTCTACCTCGATATCGCCGGCAAATACCTGATCCTCTTTACCAAGTGCGCCCGGGATGATGGTGAAGGTATTGGAGATACCATCCTGTGCATCGTTGAACGGAAGCTTGGATACAGAAGATAAGGAAGCAACTGCACCGTGAGTGTCACGGCCGTGCATCGGGTTAGCGCCGGGTGCGAAAGGCTGGCCTTTCTTACGTCCGTCAGGTGTGTTACCAGTAGCCTTACCGTAGGTTACGTTGGAAGTAATGGTAAGGATAGAGGTTGTAGGAACACCGTTTCTGTAGGTGTGATGTCTTCTGATCGCGGTCATGAACTTGTGAACGATCTCCTGAGCGATCTCATCTACGCGGTCGTCGTCGTTACCGTATTTCGGGAACTCGCCGGTTGTCTTGAAGTCAACGATGATGCCGTCCTCGTCTCTGATCGGCTCAACCTTCGCATACTTGATAGCGGAAAGGGAGTCAGCCACGATGGAGAGACCTGCAACACCTGTTGCGAAATAACGCTTAACATCTCTGTCATGGAGAGCCATCTCTGCTCTCTCATAGCAGTATTTGTCATGCATGTAGTGGATGATGTTCAGTGTATTTACATACACGTCTGCCTGCCACTCGAGCATGTCAATGAACTTATCCATAACATCGTCGTAATCCAGCACATCGCCGGAAACAGGACGATACTTAGGACCAACCTGTTTCTTGGTAACCTCGTCAACACCGCCGTTTAATGCGTACAGCAGGCACTTAGCAACGTTAGCGCGCGCGCCGAAGAACTGCATTTCCTTACCGATAACCATGGAAGATACGCAGCATGCGATACCGTAGTCGTCGCCGTGTGTCACTCTCATCAGATCGTCGTTCTCGTACTGGATGGAAGAGGTCTGGATGGACATCTTCGCACAGTATTTCTTCCAAGCTTCAGGAAGTCTGGTGGACCAGAGAACTGTCAGGTTCGGCTCGGGTGAAGGACCAAGGTTGGTCAGGGTGTGCAGATAACGGAAGCTCATCTTTGTTACCATGTGACGGCCGTCAACGCCAACACCGCCGAGGGACTCGGTTACCCATACCGGATCGCCAGCGAAAATCTGGTTGTACTCAGGTGTACGAGCAAACTTGATCAGACGCAGCTTCATGATGAAGTGGTCAACGAACTCCTGAATCTGCTGCTCTGTGAAGGTGCCGTTAGCAAGGTCTCTCTCAGCGTATACATCAAGGAAAGTAGATGTACGTCCGAGGGACATAGCAGCGCCGTTCTGCTCTTTTACGGAGCAAAGGTAGCCGAAGTAAGTAGCCTGGATTGCTTCCTGTACGTTAGAAGCGGGCTTGGAAATGTCACAGCCGTAGGAAGCAGCCATCTCCTTCATCAGTTTCAGGGCAACCATCTGCTCGGAAAGCTCCTCGCGAAGACGGATTACATCGTCGGTCATAACGCGGCCGGTAGAATCCTTCTGTGCCTGTTTGTCCTCAATCAGTCTGTCAATACCGTACAGAGCTACACGTCTGTAGTCGCCGATGATACGGCCGCGGCCATATGCATCCGGAAGACCTGTGATGATGTGGGAGGAACGGCATGCTCTCATCTCAGCATTATAAGCGTCGAAGCAGCCTGCATTGTGTGTCTTTCTGTGTGTGGAGAAGAACTCGCTGATCTCGGGATCTACTTCGTAGCCGTTGTCTGTGCAAGCTTTCTCTGCCATTCTGATACCGCCGTAAGGCTGTAAAGAACGCTTGAAGGGCTTATCTGTCTGGAAACCTACGATGGTCTCTTTGCTCTTGTCGAGATAGCCGGGGCCGTGGGATGTGATGGTGGATACAACCTTGGTATCCATATCAAGTACGCCGCCTGCCTCACGCTCCTGTTTCTGCAGATCGAGCACCTGTGCCCAAAGGTCCTTTGTGTTCTGTGTAGGCTCTGCCAGGAATGCCTCGTCACCGTCATAAGGGTGATAGTTTCTCTGGATAAAGTCGCGGACATTAACTTCTTTGTCCCACTTGCCGCCTACAAAATCTTTCCATTCTGGTCTCATTTTTGTACCAACCTCCTATTTTAAAATTTTTAATAAAGTAACTGTGAAATGATTACATTCGGAATCATGCACAACCGCTGTGCATCACTCTGAATCGGTAAGAATATTATATGCCATGTGTCGAATCACAGTCAAGACGACCTTTGTTCTTTTTCTCATACAAATGCCAAAAAAAGAATGAAAATTTTGTGAAAAATGCAATAATGTGGATTGGGCGTTTGCGTGTGCATTCTGTTAACCGCATTATCTTAAAAAAGGCTTCCCGCTTGACGGCACGGGGGCTTTCCTCTATAATCATATCTGGTAATGAAAACTAATGTATATTTTATCAGATGCTATGGCAGAATGAAGATATGGAGGAGAATAAAATGGCTGATATTACAAAGAACACAACGATAGGAGAAGCTCTCAGAATCAATCCGGATATTGCGCCCGTGCTTTTGGAGATCGGCATGCACTGTCTCGGCTGTCCTTCAGCGCAGGGGGAGACCTTGGAGGAGGCGGCTATGGTGCACGGCATTGATGCGGACGACCTGATGGCGAAGATCGCGGCGGTTTAAACTCGGCCGTACAGGACCGGCGGAGCGAATCAGCGGCAAAATAAATCCCACACTGTTTTCTGAAATTCAGAGGACCGTGTGGGATTTTTATAATTGGTGTAAAAGGAAGCCGCAGCTGTGTAAACCAAAGCGTGTAAGGGAAACGCAGGACATTTGGTTTTAAATCTGCGAAAGCGTTTCTAACGCGCTGTCTTTGATCAGCGGTTCAAAGTGCTCTTCCAGATATGCCTTTGCAGAGATTAATGTTTTCTCGGGTCTGCCATATTCTGAGATCAGGCTGCAGATGCGGTTAAAATCCGCGGTCTCCATCTCGTCTGGAGCGACCAGCAGCAGATAATTGCCGCCGGCCTCGTCCTTGTATAAGGTGTTGGCGCTTCGGCAGGTGCCGATCACGCGGGCAAGTCTGCTCACTTCGCGCAGGGAACGGAAGGAGAAAAGGCGGCTCGTCAATTTTTCACGGCTGGGAAGAGCGGGCTGCGCTTTTTCCCTATGCGGATTCTTCGGGGACGGGGATGACTCTTCGGTGCCGTTCATCCGGCGCAGGAGATTAAGAACCTCGTCCGCACTGTCGGCAAAAGCCTCCATGAGTGCTTCGTTATCCTCGGTTTCTTCCATTTCAAAGTCATCGTCATGAACGGAGGGGGCAAACTTGGCGAAGCGGGTATCCAGCTCTTCGGGATCCTCCACTTTTGTGACAATCAGTACAATGCACTCGGCATTTAAGGGGATTGCCTCGATCATAAGCGGGATGTCTTCCGCTTCAAAGCCGCATTCGTATGCCGCCTGCTGCATCAGGTCACGGAAAAGGCTTTTTGCCTTCTCTGTACCATAAGCGAGCTCGCTGATCTTTAATTCTCTGTTCAGCAGATCTTCTCTTGTGAGGGTACAGCGGATTTGCTGTTCATTCACTTTTTCTATTTTCATATTGTTGTTCGCTTCCTTCTATTAAAATAATGATAACGTTTATGCAGAGAAGCTTCTCCGCATGTCTTAAGTTAAGTGTATCTTAATCCCAGAGGTCGGTTTTAGTCAATAGTGCGCGATAAGTGTTTAAAAAATTTTAATAATTTTAGAAAATGCTTGCAATTCCTGTCAGATTATGGCTATAATTTAACTACAAGATGTCTCTGATAATCCGCAGGGAAAGGAGGCATGCGAAATTAATTAAATAACATCTGTGTCTTTGCCGTTATCTTTTGGCGGAGGCAGTCTTATGGGCTATGTGCCTTGTCAGAGACCATATCTTATTCCCATCTAAGCGCCGGGTTAATTCTTAAGAGTTTCCTTTGGTACACAAAATATAATTCACAAGGAATGAGTAGGTTATACAGATATTTTTCAAATTCATTTGCATGTCAGAGTCATCTTCAGAACTATTTCCGCCCTCCTATATCATATGCCGTTAGTATATCACGGTTGAGTTATTTTATAGTTTTTTTGTTAATCCTTTTGGGGGACGGCATAAGAGAGCCTGTCATTACGTTGGATTCGGGAGGTTTCCCGCTATGTGACAATGGCACTGCCTGAAAAAAACTAATGACTGCAAGGGAATAGTTTGTTATAATCGTAGTGAACGCGGCGGGCAGGAAAGGGAAAGCTTCCCTGCCTGGTCGGCGTTTACTACAGACGGTCAAAAAGGAGCTGGACAAATGAAAAAAGTAATCCCGGTGATAGTCGCGGTTGTCCTTATTATATTGATTGGCGCGGTGGGCTTTGGGGCGAAGCTGCTCGAAAAATATTCCTATTCCAAAGAGAGGGCAGATTTGACGGAATATTTTGGCAATGCAGGGGAGAACGACGTCCCTATTATTTTGCAGGATGAACAGATAGAAGCGCGTGCGAAAATATTTGACAATATATGCTATTTTGACCTGGCTACCGTGCACAGATATTTTAACGACAGGTTTTATGAGGACAAGTCGGAAAACAGCCTTCTCTACACAACGCCGGATATGGTTTATGTGAATGTGATCGGTACGGGTACGGTCACCGGCTATGACGCGGATTTTATGGAGAGCGACGAAAGCTATGACTATACCATTTCCCGGTATGAAGGGGAGACGCTCTATATTGCGGCGGACTATGTGAAAAAATACGCGAATTTTTCCTACGAGCTTTTTACGGAACCGAATCATATGCAGATTTATACCGCGTGGGACAAGCGGCAGGTTGCGTCCGTCACAAAGGATACGCAGGTGCGTTATCAGGGCGGCATCAAGAGTGATATCCTGACAGATGTTTCGGCGGGAGACAAGGTGATTATATTAGAAGAAATGGAAACATGGACGAAGGTAAAGACGCAGGATTCCATTATCGGCTATGTGGAGAACAAAAAACTGGAGGAAAAGACGGAGGAGGAGCCTGTCCCTGTGACGGATTATGTGGAACCGGAGTATAAGGCGAACACCCGGGATTATAAGATCAATCTGGGCTGGCATGTGATTGGCGGAACGGGAGGCAATGATACGCTGGATGAGACTGTGGCGCGGACTAAGGGGCTTAACGTGATTTCACCGACTTGGTTTACCCTGACAGGCAACGAGGGCGGCTTCAGCAGTTTTGCGACGGCCGATTATGTGGACAGGGCGCACGGGATGGGGCTGGAAGTCTGGGCGCTGGTGGGTAATGTGGACAGTGTGGACGTGGATCTTTACACGGTGCTTGGAAAGACGTCCAACAGGCGGCATTTGATTTTACAGCTTTTTGCGGCGGTTCGGGAATACAATCTGGACGGGCTGAATATTGATTTTGAGAATGTGAGTCTGGATGCGGGGGAACCCTTCATCCAGTTTATCAGGGAGCTGTCCATTCCGTGCAGAAAGTATGGCATTGTGCTTTCGGTGGACAATTATGTGCCGATGAACCATACGGACCATTACGACCGTGCAGAGCAGGGCGTGGTGGCGGATTATGTCATTATCATGGGATATGACGAGCACTATAACGGCAGCGACGAGGCGGGGAGCGTCGCATCCATCAACTTCGTGGAGAAGGGCATCGAAAACACGGTGACGGATGTGCCGAAGGAAAAAGTGATTAACGCGCTTCCTTTCTATACGAGAATCTGGGAAACCGGGGCTGACGGCGTAAGCAGCCAGGCGGTGGGAATGGAAATGGCGCAGACCTATGTGGCGGACCATGGAATCGCTACACGCTGGGACGAGGTAACCTGTCAGAATTATGGGGAATTTCAGGACGGGGACAGACTCTGTCAGGTGTGGCTTGAGGACGCGGAGTCCATCAAGGTGAAGTTAAATATTATGGAAAAGTACGAGATCGCGGGTGTGGCGGCATGGCGGCTCGGTTTTGAGACGGCGGACATCTGGGATGTGATAGAAGAATACATGAATCAGTCGTAAGTCTGCGGCGGGGAATTCGATACGGAAGTTATCTTTTGCCCTGTTTCTTCATATATATGCACTAAGACGCATATCGGCGGAGCCGAATCCGCATCTTGCCGTGCGGCAGGAAAATGGATGTCGGTTTGGGTGGAAAATGAAGAAAGAAAAATCGGCAAAATATGACAAGGCTGTCAGAAGAGGGCTGATTCTATTGCTGCTTGCGGCATTTGGATTTGCCTTGCGGGGCGGAGCACGTATGGTGTCCTCGGACCGGGTCCTGACGGACAAAGAGGGGAAGGAAAAGCCGTGCGTGGTCATAGACGCCGGACACGGCGGCGCCGATCCGGGCAAAGTGGGCGTGGACGGCAGCCTGGAAAAGGACATCAATTTAAAAATAGCAAAAAAGCTGGCCATGTTCCTTGCGGCGGCGGATGTGGATGTGGTGCTCACAAGGGAAGACGACGCCGGACTTTATGACGAGAATGTCTCCAACAAGAAAGTGCAGGACATGAAAAACCGTGTGGCGCTGATCGAGGAGAAGAAACCGGCATTGACGGTGAGCATTCACCAGAACAGCTACCACGAGGAGTATGTCCATGGCGCGCAGGTCTTCTACTATGAGGGCAGTCAGGGGAGCAAGGAGATTGCGGAGCGTATGCAGCGGGTGCTTGCCGAGCAGATCGACCCGGATAACGCAAGACAGGCGAAGGCAAATAACAGTTATTATCTTTTGAAAAAGACGTCGTCGCCCATAGTGATCGTAGAATGCGGTTTCCTTTCCAACTATGAGGAAGCGCAGAAGCTGTCCTCGGAGATTTATCAGGAGAAGACGGCATGGGCGATCCACCTTGCGATATTGAATTACCTGAATGCGGCAGAGTAAATACGGCTGGGAAGCGGAAAAGGTGCAGCGGTTGTGGATACAAAAGTAATCCAAATAGACGAACAGCATAAGGACATGGTTTCGATCCGGGAGGCGGGTGAAATCATTAAATCCGGCGGATTGGTCGCGTTTCCCACAGAGACGGTCTACGGTCTGGGGGGAGATGCGCTGAATCCGGCTTCCTCCAGAAAAATATACGAGGCCAAAGGCAGACCTTCCGACAACCCGCTGATTGTACATATTGCGGATATGGAAGCTTTGCCCGCCATTGTAAAGAGCGTGCCGGAGACGGCAAAGAAGCTGGCGGACGCTTTCTGGCCGGGACCGCTTACCATGATTATGGAAAAATCGGATATGGTGCCGAAGGAGACGACAGGCGGACTTGACACGGTGGCGGTGCGTATGCCCTCCGATGGGGTAGCGCTGTCGTTTATCCGGGCGGCGGGCGGCTATGTGGCGGCACCAAGCGCCAATCGTTCCGGCAGACCGAGCCCTACCCGCGCGTCATACGTCGCGCAGGACATGGATGGCAGGATAGAGATGATACTGGACGGCGGCGATGCTACCCTTGGACTGGAATCCACGATTGTGGATCTGACGGTGGAACCGCCTACAATACTAAGACCCGGTTTTATCACAGGGGAAATGCTACGGCAGAAGCTGGGATGTGTGGAGGAGGATGGGACGCTCTTTTGCGCTGACAGTGGACAAGCCCCGAAAGCGCCGGGCATGAAGTACCGTCATTACGCGCCGGAGGGCGAACTGGTAATCGTCAAAGGGGCTGCTGAGGCAGTGACGAATTATATCAATGAGCGTCTTGAGAAGGGACGGCAGGATAATAAAAAAACGGGTGTTATCGCAACGGATGAAACGCTTGCCCGTTACAGGGCGAATGTGTCCCGCAGCGTTGGAAAGAGAACGGACGCGGTGGCAGCTGCGAAAGGGCTGTACCGCATTCTGCGGGAGTTTGACGATGAGGGCGTGGAGCTGATTTATTCGGAGAGTTTCGACGGGGAAGGCGTTTCGCAGGCAGTAATGAACCGGCTGCTAAAGGCGGCCGGACACAGGGTGATTGAGCTGAAATGAGCTGTTCCGATTTTATGTGGCAGCGGTGATATATAATGGTTACAGCAAAATAATTTACAGGAGGCGCGGCTTTGCGGCGCTTCGGAAAGAGAGGGAGACATGATTGCAATCGGAAGTGACCACGGCGGATATGATTTGAGACAGAAGGTGATGGCACATTTGAAAGAACGGGGGTTAGAGTACAAGGACTTTGGCTGCCCGGACAAAAGTTCCTGCGATTATCCGGTATTCGGTGCGGCGGTGGCAAAGGCGGTAGCCTCAGGAGAATGTGACAGAGGCATTGTAATCTGCACCACAGGGATTGGTATCTCCATGACGGCGAACAAAGTAAAAGGAATCAGATGCGCGCTCTGCGGCGACCCGGTGTCCGCAAGACTGACAAGGGAGCACAACGACGCCAATGTGCTTGCCATGGGAGCGGCGATTATCGGGGAAATGGTAGCGCTCGATATCGTGGACATTTTTCTGGACACGCCCTTTTCCCACGGGGAGAGGCATCAGAGACGTGTGGATTTAATTGAGAACTGTTAGGTTAGGAGAAATGATTGAAAAATCACACTGATGTGCTGATTTTTCAATCTCGAGTTTGTGCCGGAGCCATAAACTCGGAATCGCAGCCGAGAATTTAAGATTCTCGGCGCGTGCCTTCGCAGAAAGCTCCGGCATGGAGGAAAGTATGGAAAGGAAACGAAGAGCGGCAGCCTGTATGGCGCTTGTTCTGCTTTGCGGCTTTATGCCGCTCTCCGTGCAGGCAACGGAGGAGACCAGGCAGCAGATAAGGAAAGCGGAGCAGCAGCGGGAAGAGACAGAGGGAAAACTGGATGAGACGGAAGAGAAACTGGAGGGACTGAACGAACAGCACAGTTCCCTGCAGGGCGCGCTTTCTACGCTGAATACGGAACTCACACAGGTAAGCAACAACCTGAACGACCTGGAAGAGCAGATTGCTGACAAGGAGGAGGAGATTGACGATCTGGAAAAGCAGATTGCCCAGGTGGAGGAGGAGCTGGCGGAGGCGATTGCCTTGAAAGATGAGCAGTACGCCACCATGAAAAAGCAGATTCAGTTTACCTATGAGCGCAGCAGCAATCTCTACATGGAATTGTTCTTTTCCTCGGGAAGTCTGTCGGATTTCCTGAATAAAAATGAGTATGTCGAGCAGCTTTCCGCGTATCAGAAAAAAGTGCTCGACGAGTATAAAGCCGCACAGGCGGCAATGGAACAGAAGCAGGAGGAACTGGAACTCGCAAAGAAGGAGCAGGAGCAAAACAGGGAAGAGCTGGGGGAATTTAAAGTGAAGGTTGTGGCGGAACAGGGACGTGTTTCCGGGCTTGTCAGCCAGACGGCAAGCAACCTGAACGCTACGGCGAACCAGATTTCCGAGGCCGAGGCGGCGGCTCTTGCCTACGAGCAGCAGCTCAAGGAGCAGGAGGAGGAATTGTCCGCTCTCCGCGCCAAGCTGGCGGAAGAAATGCGTATGGCGGAGCTGGCGGCACAGTCAAGCTGGCGTGATATTTCGGAGGTAAGTTTTGCTGAGGGGGACAGATATCTTCTGGCGAACCTGATTTACTGTGAGGCGGGCGGCGAGTCCTACAGCGGGCAGGTTGCCGTCGGTTCAGTTGTGATTAACAGAGTGTTGAGCTCGGTATATCCTGACACGGTAACAGGAGTGATCTACCAGTCGGGGCAGTTTTCCCCCGTGGCGAGCGGACGTCTCGCGCTTGCGCTTGCGGAGGGCAGGGCCACGTCAAGCTGCTATCAGGCGGCGGACGAAGTTATGGGCGGCACTACCAACGTAGGCGGCTGCGTTTATTTCAGGACGCCCGTGGACGGAATCAATCCCAAGTACAGGATTGGGGGGCATATTTTCTATTAAGCATTGAGCCGTGCAAAAGCAGGACGAATCAGCACGGCGGATTACGCATACCGCTCCAGCGGCTCCTGCAGCTTCTCAAACCCGCCGTCATAAATGATCTGCAGCAGGCGGTTGAGGGTCAGCAGAGCCTTTTTCAGCATGGCATCGGTTAGGAGGCCCGCCTCTTTGGCGGTGGCAAGCTCGTCGATATCCACGACTTTCACAAATCCGTCGGGGTAAATGATGACATCCGCCAGCAGATCGGTAATAATATAGGTGTCGGTTTTGACGTCATGGTCGTAATCTACAATATCGCAGTACCAATACAGAAGCGAGCCGTTTTCATCATAAAAACGGCTCACTTTTATGCCCTCCCGCAGATAGTAGCAGGAGAGACCATGATGCAGGTCTTTTCGGGGTTTCAGGGTGTTCCAGGCAGTCACAATGATTTCTTCGTCGCGGTAAAGAAGCCTGTCGTCTTTTAACAGGACGCATTCCTCCGGAATCAGTCTCTTGCGGTAAAGAATCGGATCTGCCATGTTTTGGTCCCCCTCGCTCGATTTGTTATTTAACCGTACACCGCCGGAGGAGAAATGTCAACGTTTCCCCCAAAATTTGCCCATTATTGAACTTAGTCTGGACAAAAGTACCAAAAATGAGTATAATTTTCTTGTTAGGCTTTAGGGGAAATTCTGTGGATTGGGAAGGCGGTATTTTGAAGTATCAAAAAACTGTTTATCAGGCGTTAATGATGATCACACAGTTTGGCGTCAACATGCTTGTTCCCATCTTTCTCTGCTCCTTTGTGGGGATGTTTCTGGACAGGAAACTTGGGACCAATATCTGGATGGTGGCGCTTTTTTTCGTGGGCGCGCTGGCGGGATTTACCAATGTGTTTCGGTTTGCGAGAAGGATATACGAGACGCCGGCCAAGACGCGCAGGCGCAGTACACAGATCAAAGAAGAGATGGAAGAGAATGAAAAGAAAGATTGATCAGACGCTTTTGGAACTCTGGCTGGGAATCCTTGCCTACGGCGTAGTTTTTGAAATTGTGCTTCTGTTTTTTTCCAGAAATCCCGCCTACAGCATAGGGCTATGGATCGGCGTGTTTCTGGCTTTGGCAGGCGCGTTTCATATGTGGTGGTCCTTAGACCGGGGACTGGACCTGCCGGAGAAGGAGGCCGTGAAAAGTCTGGGCGCGCAGAATATCATACGCTATGCAGTTCTTGTGATTGTGATGGGCGCGCTGATGTTCGTGGATTTTGCGAACCCGATTTTTACATTCTGCGGCTATATGGGCATGAAGGTGTCCGCTTATCTGAACCCGCTTGTCCACAGACTGCGGGCAGGAAAGAAAGAGCAGGAAATATCGGACGGTACTGCTTTGTAATGGCGCAGACCGCTGTTACATGTTTTATATACTTTATATTTAAATACGTGTAGAAGGAGGTGAGAGGATGGGACAGGGAATTATGTTGTCCGGCGGTGCGGATATTGATTTTATGATTCACGGCGTTTTCTCCTATGAGCTTTTTGGGCAGACTGTGTGGATCACCACCACCCATGTGTGCGTGCTGATTGTCATGCTGGTAATCATAGGCTTCTGCATTGCGGCGAACCGTGTTGTCAAGCACGCTTCGGATGTGCCGGGGACATTCCAGAACATTGTCGAGCTGGTAGTCGAGATGCTTGATAAGATGGTTGGCGGCGTTATGGGAAAATTCAGTCCGCAATTCCGCAACTATATCAGTACGATATTCATTTTTATCCTGCTGAGCAATATTTCGGGACTGTTCGGGCTCAGGCCGCCGACAGCGGACTATGGCGTGACGCTGCCAATGGGCGTCATGACGTTTGTACTGATCCACTTCAACAAGTTCAGGTACCAGAAAGTGAAGGGCGTGCTCGCGGGACTATGTGATCCGTGGCCGATTTGGGCGCCGATCAACGTGATCGGTGATGTGGCGGTGCCGATCTCTTTGTCGCTGCGTCTGTTTGCAAACGTCTTGTCGGGTACGGTTATGATGGCGCTGGTGTACGCGCTTCTTTCGAAGATCGCAATCATCTGGCCGGCGGCGCTTCATGTGTATTTCGACCTGTTTTCGGGGGCGATCCAGACGTACGTGTTCTGTATGCTGACCATGACATACATCACGGATGCCTGCACGACGGAGTAAAAATTAAAAAATTTTAAATTTATCCAAGGAGGAAATCAAAAATGGGAGAATTTAACAACAATTTTATCTTAGGATGTTCAGCAATCGGCGCGGGTCTCGCGGTTATCGCGGGTATCGGACCCGGTGTAGGTCAGGGTATTGCCGCTGGTCATGCCGCTGCTGCAGTGGGCAGAAATCCGGGTGCGAAGTCTGACGTTACTTCCACGATGCTGCTCGGGCAGGCAGTTGCCGAGACCACAGGTCTTTATGGTCTGCTGATCGCTATGCTGCTGCTCTTCGTTAAGCCTCTCCTGCCGTAACTTCGTTATGGCAGGCGTCAAGCCATTTAAAATCGCTTTATGACGGGCTTGATGCTTGGCACAATAAAAGTGTTTTTACGGTCGGCGCAGCGAGTGCGCAGGCCTGTGACTAACAACGAAAGGAGGACTGACGCTTGAGTACGACAGTTGCGAATTTAGCACTGGCGTCCGCTGAGATGGCGCCGAGGCTGTTTGACCTCGACTTACAGCTTATCGCGGATTCCGTGTTGATGATTATAGCTGTGTTCGCGCTCTTTTTGATCGCTTCCCATTTTCTGTTTAATCCCGTGCGGGATATGATGGAAAAGAGACAGGAGCGCATCAAAAGCGAACTCGATACGGCGGCATCCGACATGGAAAATGCCAGGGCGCTGAAGGAAGAGTACGAGACGAAGCTGAAAGAAGTAGACAAAGAAGCGGAAGAAATTCTCGCGGAGGCGCGCAAGAAAGCGCTTGCGAATGAAAATAAGATCGTCGCGGACGCGAAGGAAGAGGCGGCAAGGATTCTCGAGAGAGCCGGCGTAGAGGCGGAGCTTGAGAAGAAGAAGGCGGTTGATGAGGTGAAGCGCGAGATGGTTGTGCTTGCATCCATGATGGCTGCAAAGGTTGTGAACGCGGCGATTGACACCACTGTACAGGACAGTCTGGTGGAAGAGACGCTTAAGGAAATAGGTGAGAGCACATGGCTAAGCTGATTTCAAAAACATACGGTGACGCGTTGTTCGAACTTGCGGTGGAAGAAGGTAAGATAGACGTCCTGTTGGAAGAAACCATTCAGCTTCAGAAAATTCTTGCCGAAAATGAGGATTTTGGCAGACTGATGAACCATCCGAAGATTATTAAGGAAGAGAAGATGGAAGTCGCGAAAACCGTGTTTGAGGGAAGGGTATCCGAGGAGCTGCTCGGGTTTCTCACTATCATTATCTCGAAAGACCGTTACAGGGAGATCGACGAGATCCTGAAATATTTTGTCGCAAAGGTTAAGGAGTATAAGGGAATAGGCATCGCTACAGTGACGACAGCCGTTCCGCTTAAGGACAGCCAGTGTAAGGAAGTCGAGAAAAAACTGCTCGACACCACGCAGTATAAGTCCATGGAGATCAATTATGGCGTGGATGCTTCCCTGATCGGGGGCATGGTTATCCGAATCGGCGACAGAGTTGTTGACAGCAGCATCAGGACAAAACTGAGCGAGCTGCAGAAGGAACTGCTGAAAGTGCAGATCTAGGCGATAAAGAATAAAAAGAAAGGTGCGTATGATCCATGAATTTAAGACCAGAAGAGATCAGTTCAGTCATTAAGGATCAGATTAAGAGATATGCCTCCGAGCTGGAAGTATCCGAAGTTGGTACGGTTATCCAGGTGGCGGACGGTATCGCTCGTGTGCACGGACTTGAGAATGCAATGCAGGGTGAGCTGCTTGAGTTCCCCGGCGAAGTTTACGGTATGATCCTGAACCTCGAGGAAGACAATGTAGGTGCGGTTCTGTTTGGTAACCAGCACAATATCAACGAGGGCGATACCGTAAAGACCACAGGGCGAGTGGTAGAGGTGCCCGCGGGCGACTGCATGCTCGGACGTGTCGTAAATGCTCTTGGCCAGCCTATTGACGGCAAGGGACCGATCCAGACTGACAAATATCGTAAGATTGAAAGAGTTGCATCGGGTGTTATCACAAGAAAATCTGTGGACACACCGTTACAGACAGGTATCAAGGCTATCGACTCCATGGTGCCCATCGGAAGAGGGCAGCGTGAGCTGATTATCGGCGACAGACAGACCGGTAAGACGGCGATTGCCATTGATACGATCATTAACCAGAAGGGACAGGGCGTGAAATGTATTTACGTCGCTATCGGTCAGAAGGCGTCCACTGTCGCTTCTATTGTGAAAACTTTGACAGAGTACGGCGCTATGGCGTACACCACCGTAGTTGCCGCGACCGCAAGTGAGACGGCGCCCTTACAGTATATTGCGCCGTATTCCGGCTGTGCGATTGGTGAGGAGTGGATGGAGAACGGCGAGGACGTGCTGGTGGTTTACGACGACCTGAGCAAACAGGCGGCCGCATACCGTACACTCTCCCTGCTCTTAAAGAGACCGCCGGGGCGTGAGGCATATCCCGGCGACGTATTCTATCTGCATTCCAGACTGCTTGAGCGTGCGGCGAGAATGAGCGAGGAGTACGGCGGCGGTTCGCTGACGGCGCTTCCGATTATCGAGACGCAGGCGGGCGACGTGTCGGCGTACATTCCGACGAACGTAATCTCCATCACGGACGGACAGATTTATCTGGAGACTGAGATGTTCAATTCCGGCTTCCGCCCGGCGGTAAACGCGGGCCTTTCCGTGTCCCGAGTGGGTGGTGCGGCACAGATCAAGGCGATGAAAAAGATAGCGGCGCCCATCCGTACAGAGCTTGCGCAGTACAGAGAGCTGGCGGCATTCTCACAGTTCGGCTCCGAGCTTGACGCCGATACCAAGGAGAAGCTGGCACAGGGTGAAAGAATCAAGGAAGTCCTGAAACAGCCGCAGTACAAGCCGATGCCGGTACAGTATCAGGTTATCATCATCTATGTGGTGACGAACAAGTACCTGCTCGATATCGCGGTTGAGGATATCACCAGATTTGAGACGGAGTTCTTCGAGTTCCTTGACACGAAATATCCTGAGGTACCGAACGCGATTGCGAAGAATAAAGAGATTAACGACGAGACAGACGCGAAGCTCAAGAAAGCCATTGAAGAATTCAAGGCGCAGTTTAAGTAAAGCGTAGAAAGGGTGTGACGCTATGGCCTCAATGAGAGACATTAAAAGGCGTAAAGGCAGTATTCAGAGTACACAGCAGATTACCAAAGCTATGAAACTCGTTTCTACCGTTAAACTGCAGAGGGCGAAACAGCGCGCAGAACAGTCGAAGGCATATTTTAACTGCATGTATGAAACGGTGTCTTCCATGCTGGCAAAAACCGGCGGCTTAAACCACCCCTACCTGACGGCGGGGGAATCGCAGAAGAAGGCCGTGATCGTGATTACTTCCAACAGGGGTCTTGCGGGCGGTTATAATTCAAACGTTGTGAAACTTATCACAAGGGGCGATTTTAAGAAAGAAGACCTGCGGATTTATGCAATCGGCAAGAAGGGCAGGGATGCCCTGAAACGGGGTGGCTATGAGATTGTGGAGGAGGATTCCGACATTATCGAGGAGCCGTCCTATGTGGACGCGATGGCGCTGTGCAAGAGGCTGCTTGCCTCCTTTGCGGCGGGGGAGATCGGAGAGATTTATCTCGCCTATACGGGATTTAAGAATACGGTAGTTCATGTGCCGACGCTTCTTAAGCTTCTTCCCGTGGAGCCGGCAGAAAACGCTTCGGAGGAGACGCAGGGCACGGGCAGCAAGGCGCTTATGAATTTCGAGCCGGATGACGACGAGGCGCTTAATATGATTATTCCGAAATATGTGACCAGCCTGATCTACGGCGGTCTGGTAGAAGCGGTTGCGAGCGAAAACGGTGCGAGAATGCAGGCGATGGATTCCGCAACGAGCAATGCTGAGGAAATGATAGATCACTTGTCGCTGATGTACAACAGGGCGCGCCAGGGATCTATTACGCAGGAATTAACAGAAATTATCGCAGGTGCAAATGCGATCAGTTAATAATTAACATGAGTGAAAGGAAAAAGAGATGGCAGAAGTAAAGACAAGTGAAAATCTTGGAAAGATCACTCAGATCATCGGCGCCGTACTGGACATCAAATTTTCGACAGGCAGTCTGCCGGAGATTAATGACGCAATCAAAATCCCGCTTAAGGCAGGCGGGGAACTGACTGTGGAAGTGGCGCAGCATCTGGGTGATGATACCGTCAGATGTATCTCCATGGGACCCACCGACGGTCTGGTGAGAGGTATGGAGGCGGTTGCAACAGGCGCTCCCATCACGGTTCCTGTCGGAGAAAACACGCTGGGACGTATCTTTAACGTTCTGGGAGAACCGATTGACAATAAACCCGCGCCGACAGACGTGGGACATGAGCCGATTCACAGACAGGCTCCGGCGTTTGAGGAGCAGTCCACGGCGACAGAGCTTCTGGAGACGGGTATCAAGGTCGTTGACCTGCTCTGCCCTTACCAGAAGGGCGGTAAGATCGGTCTGTTCGGCGGCGCAGGTGTGGGTAAGACGGTGCTGATTCAGGAGCTGATCCGTAATATCGCGACAGAGCACAGCGGCTATTCCGTATTTACCGGTGTGGGCGAGCGTACCAGAGAGGGTAACGACCTCTACCACGAGATGGAAGAATCGGGCGTTATCGACAAGACAACGATGGTGTTCGGGCAGATGAACGAGCCGCCCGGGGCCAGAATGAGAGTGGGTCTGACGGGACTTACCATGGCGGAGTATTTCCGTGACAAGGGCGGTAAGGACGTGCTGCTCTTCATTGACAATATTTTCCGTTTTACACAGGCAGGTTCCGAGGTGTCCGCGCTGCTCGGCCGTATGCCTTCCGCCGTAGGTTATCAGCCTACGCTGCAGACGGAGATGGGCGCTTTGCAGGAGCGTATCACTTCCACAAAGAGCGGTTCCATCACTTCCGTACAGGCGGTTTACGTGCCAGCGGATGACTTGACCGACCCGGCTCCGGCAACGACGTTTGCGCATCTGGACGCAACGACGACGCTGTCCCGTTCTATCGTGGAGTTAGGTATCTATCCAGCGGTTGACCCGCTTGAGTCCTCCTCCAGAATCCTCGATCCCAGAATTGTCGGGGAAGAGCACTATCAGGTGGCAAGAGGCGTGCAGGAGATTCTGCAGAAATATAAGGAGCTGCAGGATATCATCGCTATCCTTGGTATGGACGAACTTTCCGAGGAAGATAAGCTGGTGGTTGCCCGCGCGAGAAGAATACAGAGATTCCTTTCCCAGCCTTTCCATGTGGCGGAGCAGTTTACGGGAATGAGCGGTGTGTACGTGCCGATTTCTGAGACCATCCGCGGCTTTAAGGAGATTCTTGACGGCAAGCACGATGATATCCCGGAAAGCTATTTCCTGAATGCGGGAAGCATCGACGACGTAGTTGCGCGCGTTAAGAAATAAGAGTGCAGCTATAAGGATACCGAATAGCCGCAGGAGGTAAATATATGGCTGAGGATAGCAGAAATTTTACATTAAAGATTATTACACCGGACAGAGTCTTCTTTGAGGATGAGGTGTCAATGGTGGAGTTTAACACAGTCGAGGGCGAAGTCGGCATATACAGGGAGCATATCCCGATGACGATGATTGTTGCGCCCGGAATCATCACGATCACGAAAGACCAGGAGGTGTCCGAGGCGGCTCTGCATGCGGGGTTTGCCGAGGTGCTGCCGGATCAGGTCACGGTGCTTGCCGAGATCATTGAATGGCCGGACGAGATTGACGTGGAACGTGCGGAGGAATCCAAATCCCGCGCCGAGGAGCGTATCAGGGAACATGCGCCGGGAACGGACATGCGAAGGGCGGAGTTGTCCCTGAAGAGAGCGGTGGCGAGGATAGAGACAGTGCACAAATGACAAGGTACTTGGGGGAACGGATTGATCCGTTCCCCCGTTTAAACGAACGGAAAGGGAGAAGGGGCTTAGCATTTGCAGCGCCCGGAGACGGATAAGATGCGGAAAATTCAGACGAAAATTATTGCTATGGTAGTATTGGCGACAGTATGTGTTTCGGTGATTGCGGGGACTGTGAGTACGGTGGTAACCCGCTATTCCACTACGTCAGCGCTTGAGAAAAATGTTCTGGAAACGGCGGAGCTTGCCGCTCTGGCTGCGGAAAATATGATCTCGACTTATACGCTGACAATAGCGGAAATGGCATCGAACCCGATCCTCGTGGATGAAACTGCATCGCCGGAGGAAAAGCAGGCGTTTATTCAGGAGCGGGCGGATGCTTACTATATGCGTTTTGGCGGCATGACTGACATAGACGGCCATGACGCAGTTCATGGAGTGGACGTTTCCGAAGAGCCCTTTTTTCAGGCGGCCGTACAGGGGAACAGCTATATGTCTACCCCTTATATAGACGGCAAAGACATATATATTATGGTTGCCGCCCCGATCCGGCAGGGCGAAGTGGTGAAAGGTGTGCTCTATTTTCAGTGCGATACTTCCATTTTGCAGTCTATTATTGAGGGGCTGCAGATCGGGGAGGAAGGCGAGGCATACATTCTTGACAAAGAGGGCACCACGATTGCCTATGTTGACCAGGAAGCAGTGCTGAACCGTGAAAATGTAATGAAAGAAGCGGCATCGGCCCCCGGGGATGAAGGACTGCAGACGGTAGCGGCAATAGAAAAGAAAATGACGCTCGGCGAGATCGGTGTGGAGCGATTCTATTACGCGGAGGACCAGTCCAACAATATCCAGAGCTACGCGCCCATTGCGGGGACGGACGGATGGTCGATTGCGGTGACGATAGATGAGGATGAGTTCATGCGTCCGGCAGAGTATGGGAATTTTTTACAGACTGTAATCTGTGTAGCGGCATGTATTTTAATAATTATTATTTCCATGAGAGTCAGTTATTCCATCGTTACGCCTGTTGTCAGGTGCGCGAAGCGCATCCAAGCGCTTTCGCAGGGGGATTTGGGAAGCCCGGTTCCGCAGGTAAAGAGTAAGGATGAGACACGGATACTGGCGGACTCGACTGCGCAGCTGGTCAAAGATTTTGGCACGATTGTACATGAAATGCAGGATATTCTCGGCGCCATAGCGGATGGAAATCTGAGCAGGGAAGTTTCAGGGCAGTCCTATCCCGGCGACTTTGCCGTTTTGTGGGAATCCCTGCGGATCATCAGTGAAAAGCTGAATGTTACCATGGCGGGCATTGTCTCTGCATCTGTTCAGGTTTCAACAGGATCGGACCAGGTGGCGGCTACTGCCGCGGCTTTGTCCCAGGGTGCGGTGGAGCAGACAGGCGCAGTGGGAGAGCTCTCTGGAACCATTTCAAATATGAGCACGGAGGCAAAGGGTATTGCACAGCTGACGGAACAGGCAAAGGACGTCGTGGGCGAGGCGGGAGAAAAGCTGCAGGAGAGCGGCGGGTATATTGACAGCCTGAATCAGGCGATGGGACAGATTACGCAATCGTCCGATGAGATCAGCCGTATTATAGATACCATTGAAAACATTGCTTTCCAGACAAATATTCTGGCACTCAACGCGGCGGTTGAGGCGGCGCGCGCCGGGACAAGCGGAAAGGGATTTGCCGTGGTGGCGGAAGAAGTGAGGAATCTGGCGATCAAGTCGGATCAGGCGGCGAAAGCGACCAAGGAGCTGATTGAGCGGTCTGTCAACGCTGTCGAAAGCGGAAGTCTTGTTGTGGAGAAGGTGACAGACTCGGTGACCGCCGCGGCAAAGATGGCTGAAGAGGCGGCAGAACAGATGGAACAGGTGACGAAGGCTGTGGAGGATCAGACGGATGCAATCGAACAGGTTGCCACAGGGATTGAGCAGATATCCGGCGTGGTGCAGAATAATTCCGCGACCGCGGAGGAAAGCGCGGCTACCAGTCAGGAATTATCCAGTCAGGCGGCTATGCTCCAGCAGCTTGTGGGAGGTTTCAGGCTTTTGAAAAAATAGGGACTTTGTATCGGAGAGCGGCGGCAGTTATAAAAGTTTCACGTTCCGGTAACCTTGCCATATGATAAAATAAAGTGACAGATTATCATGGTGAGTATATGAGACAATCGAAAATTTTACCGTTTTACATGGCTTATCCCATGCCGCTTTTCTATCAGGAGCAGGATACGGTGACAAGGGATTTGGAATATCTGCAGGAGATGTATCCGGCGGAGGCGAAGAAATACCAGAGAGTGATTGCAGAGATTCTGGATCGGTTAGACTATGAAGGCAGTATGATTTATGATGAATATCCCGACAAGTGGCAGATTTACCGGCTGACACAAGTTGTTTTGGATAAATTAAGGCAGGCTGAGAAAGCGGAGACGCCGCAGACAGATCACGACTGGGACCGAATCACAGAGCTCGTCCAGGTGCTTTTGTGCGGTGAGATTTATAAGAAGCGTCATATGAATCAAAACGGGATTTTAAAGTTTTGACCGGGGAATTGAAATTACATGAAGAGAGCGATAATAAAAGGCGTTCTGCTTGGATGTATATTTGCGCTTGCGCTGATGGTCTTAAGCAGGGTGATGAATCAGGGAAATACAGATATGACGACTGAAATGGGTGAGGCGACTTACCCTGTGCTGTCCATGTATGTGGGCGCGTACAGGGTAGGGAGTCTGCATGGCTATGCCCAGAATATGGAGTGTGCTTATCTGCGGGACAACCTTCAGCCTATCGGCGAAGACAGAAAAATAGATGTAAAGATGGATACTTACGGACGGGGAATCGACGCCATCGCTTTCGAGGTGAGGAGCCTTGACGGGGAGCGGCTGGTGGAAAGCACCTTGGTTGAGGATTACGAAACGGAAGAGGACGAGATTTCCTTTTCGATTACACTGAAAGACCTGATTGAGAGCGATACCGAGTATATGCTCGTTTTTCTCATTACGCCTGCAAACAGTACGCCGGTCAGATACTATTCCAGAATTATTTTGAGCGAGTCGCTTCATGTCCGTGAAAAATTGGATTATATCATGGATTTCCATGAGCGGACTTTTGACAGGGAAGCGGCGGCGGAACTGACCAAGTACCTGGAATCCAATTCGGAGGGAGACAATACCACTTTCCACAAGGTGACGATTCATTCCAGTTTTAATCAGGTGACGTGGGGGGACCTGCCGGTAAAGAGGGTGGATAACCCGCGCATTATCATCAAGGAACTTACGGAGCATACAGGTTCTTTTAATCTTGAATATCTGGTGAATATCAAAAGTGGCAGGAAGACAGATTATTACCGGGTAAACGAATTTTACAGAATCCGTTACACGCCGGACCGCATGTATCTGCTTGATTTTGAGAGGACAATGGAACAGGTTTTTGACGAGGAATCCGACGTCTATGTCAACGATAAAATTGTGCTGGGGATTACCGGGGAAGAAGTGGAACTTAAAGAGAGCGACGGCGGAAACGTATTTGCCTTTACGGTGGCGGATAAACTTTACAGCTACAACGTGACAGACAATAAGCTCGCCAGACTGTTTAGCTTTTACGGCAATACGGAGGAACTGCTGGACTTAAGAAGCGCCTATGACAGGCACGATATCCGGGTGCTGACGGTGGATGAGACGGGGAATATCCTGTTTCTGGTTTACGGTTATATGAACAGGGGACGGCACGAGGGATGCGTGGGCGTGGCGCTCTATGCCTATAACAGTATGACGAATACTGTGGAGGAGATGGCGTATATTCCTTATGACAAGTCTTATGAACTTTTGAGGACGGATATTGAAAAGCTCTCCTATTTGAGCAGGACAGGCATTTACTATTTTATGCTGGATGGCAGCGTGTATGCGGTAGACGTCCGCAGCCTTTCGATTCAGACGGTGGTTACGGGACTGAAAGAGGGCGGCTACCATGTGTCAGAGTCCAATAAAATGTTAGTGTGGCAGGTGGGCAGCGACCTGTATGCGGCGAGCGACCTGATTCTGATGAACTTAAATACGCAGAAGCAGACGAACATCAAGGCGGGTGCAGGCGAGTATATTTCGGTTGTGGGATTTATGGATGAAGACCTGATCTATGGGCTTGCCAGAAAGCGGGACGTCAGGGAAAACAGGACAGGCATTACGACGTTCCCCATGTACTGCCTGAAAATCCAGAGTGACGACGGCAGCGTTTTAAAGACTTACCAGAAGGACGGCGTGTACGTTGTCGATAGTGAGATAACAGAGAACCAGCTTACGCTTTCCAGAGTTGTGTACGATGAAGAGAGTGAAAGCTATGTGCCCACCCTCGACGATCAGATTATGAATACGGAGGAAGTCAAAAACGGCAATAATGTGTTGAGTTTTGTAGTTACCGAAACCTATGAAACGATCTGCCAGATAACGGTGAAGGACGAAATAGATGCCAAAGGGCTGAAACACCTGACGCCGAAGGAGATTCTGTTTGAGGGAAGCCGTTCGGTGGGCGAGCTGGGGGACGGACCTTCGGAAGACTTCTTCTATGTGTATGGGAAGAATGGAATCGAAAATCTCTATGTCAATCCCGGCAGGGCAGTAGAACTGGCGTACCGTGTAGCGGGTGTGGTGGTGGATGACGACGGAGATTATGTATGGCGCAGGGAAACGAGAAGCACGCGCAACCAAATTATGGCGATTACCGAGGACGAGGTGACGGAGTCGGAAGGTTCGCTTGCAGTCTGCCTCGACACAATTTTAAGATATGAGGGAATTTCCAGGAACACACAGACGCGACTGAATCAGGGAGACACCGTGATAGATATTCTGGCCGGCGATCTGCAGGATTATACGATACTGGATTTGTCAGGATGCAGTCTGGACGCGGTGCTGTACTATGTGAATAAAGATATCCCGGTGCTTGCCACATTGGAGGATGGCAATGCGGTGTTAATTACCGGCTTTAACGAGTTGAATATTGTGGTTATGGACCCTGCAGCGGGAACGCTGGAAAAGAGGGGCATGAACGATTCCAAGGAGTGGTTGGAGGCAAATGGCAACCAGTTCATCTCCTATATCAGAAAAGAGTAGCGGCGAAGGAGGGACTTATGCGGCAATCGGATATTTCCGTGATTTTTGACATGGACGGCACTATTTTTGATACAGAAAGGCTTGTGCTGGACTGCTGGGAGCGTGTCGGTGAAAGACACGGAATCCCCGGTATAAGAGAAGTGTTCATGCGGTGTATCGGCACGAATCATGCGCGTACGCAGGAAATTGTTTTTGGGCATTACGGGAAAGAGTTTCCCTATGAAAAATTTAGCGGCGAAAGCTCCGTGCTGTTTCATGAAATTGCGGATAAGGAGGGGATTCCTGTGAAACCGGGAGCGGCGGAACTTTTAAAATATCTGTCGGAGCACAAGATTCCCCTGGGGCTTGCCTCCTCCACGAGACTTGCCGTGGTCACGCAGGAGCTGCAGGCGGCAGGGCTCTATGGATATTTTCAGGTGGTGGTGGGCGGTGATCTGTTAAAGAACAGCAAACCCGCGCCGGATATTTATCTGATGACCTGTGAGCGCATGGGCGTTTTGCCCGAAAAGACATATGCGGTCGAGGATTCTTATAACGGCATCCGTTCGGCGCACAGCGCGGGCCTGCATCCGATCATGGTACCTGACCTGACGCCGGCGACGGAGGAGATGCAGAGCTTAAGCGAGGCGGTGTTTACGGATTTGTTTGAGGTGAGGGAGTACTTTGGGACTGTACTTGGAGGAGAATAAAAGATCCCCCTGCAATCATGGTTTGCAGGGGGCATATTATTTCTTCAGATGGTTTTTACAAAGATGCGGCCGGCGTATTTCTCTACAGCCGTCAGCAGTATCATCCCCAGGATTCCACAGGAAATCACCTCTCCCGCGCCAACGGTCAGACAGTAGAAGCCAAGGCACTGGATCAGGGACATGCCCTCAATCAGCAGACCATAGCCATAAACCAGAATTAAAGGCACGATAACTGTATTTGCCAGAACAGGGCAGACCGGCGCGCACCATTTCCATTTTCGCAGGGCATAGGTGCCAAGGGCGCCAAGAAGCGTGGCAAGGCTGCCGAAAATAATGTCGGGAAGCGCGCAGCCTGTCAGGATATTGCTTAAAAGGCAGCCGACAAACAGTCCCGGGATGGCAGCAGGGGTAAAATAAGGCAATACGGTAAGCGCTTCCGAAAAGCGTATCTGGACAGCGTAATTGGCCAGCCCGAAGGCATTTGCGATAAAGGTCAATACGATGTAGAGCGCGGCGGTCATACTCGCCTGCGCCATGAAGAGCGCATGAGTGTGTGCGGTTTTCGTGGAAACCGCCTGTGTGTTTAGTGTTTTCATATGCAGTTTTCTCCTCTAGTTTTGTTTAACGTCAGGAAGGTCTCGAACTGACGTATATATTTGTTGGCGTTCCTGTATTTATCGAGGTGCCAACGCTTCACAGTATAGCATGGTATTTGATGGAATACAAGCGGCAATTTATCTGGCTCGTGTGCATAAATTTCGATTCATGTCCTGCAGTTCATTGAGAGTTCCAGAATTTCCTGTATAATCTTATATACCCGTTCCTGATTGCGGGGCGGAATGGACAGCAGCTGATGATAGATGCTCAGTGGGACATTGAGCTCATCCTGCCTGTCAAACGAACATTCAATCTCATCTAACAGGCTGCACATGGAAATATTAAGGCCGCGGGAAACGCGGTAGAGAGTTTCTATGCTTGCGTTTTTTTCACCGCGTTCCAGCTGTCCGATATATGTCGGATGAAATCCACACAGTTCAGCCAGCTTTTCCTGAGTTATCTCTTTTTCTTTTCTGTAATAACGAATTTTCATTCCCAATTCTTTCGAAATGTCCATACCAATTAAGATCCTTCCAGAGAAATTCACGTTACAAAACAGACTATAGATATTAAATGTTATGTTCAATAGACTATTGACACTAAAAATGCAAAAATATATACTATTAATATGAAAACGAGAAAAAGAATATTACTAGGTATAATTAATAAAATACGAAAAAAGAACACGTTTATTCGAACTATGGCAGGCATGATGGCAGGCCTCCTGCTTTTTGGGGGAATTGCGGATGTACTGGATCGGATGTGAAAAGCTGCCGGTTTTGACATCGGCAGCTCTTTTGGTATGTTTATGCTGTTTTTGACCTCGACATTTGAGTCAGGGCGTGTTTACACTAACTCCCCGGCATGGTACCTTGTCACTATCGACTGAATACGCTCAACGGGATTGAGCAGATCGCTGATAGAAGCGTCGTGGTTCAGCGTATCAATTATATAGGCGATATACTTACTCATATCACAGTCAATGTACCACTCGCGGCTGAGCAGCTCCGGCGTCTGGTAGATCAGGTTCGTGGTCAGGACGCGGCAGATGGTGCCCTCCTCGTAAGCTTTATCGAACCGATCCAGCCCGGCGGTAAAAAGCCCGAAAGTGGAGAAGACGAAAATCTTTCCCGCCTTGCGTTCTTTTAACGCGGCGGCCACCTCCAACACGCTTTCGCCGGAGGAAATCATGTCGTCGATGATAATCATATCTTTGCCCTCTATGTTGCTGCCTAGAAATTCATGGGCGATAATCGGGTTTCGGCCGTTTACGACCTGGGTGTAGTCCCGTCTCTTATAGAACATACCCATATCCAGACCGAGCACGTTGGCAATATAGATCGCCCTGCCCATGCCGCCCTCGTCCGGGCTGATTACCATCATATGATCGCTGTCAATCTGCAGATCCTTTATATGTGTCAGAAGCCCTTTGATAAACTGGTATGCGGGCTGTACCGTTTCGAAGCCGTGTAACGGTATGGCGTTTTGTACGCGGGGGTCGTGGGCGTCAAAGGTGATGATGTTGTCTACGCCCATGTTGACCATTTCCTGAAGTGCGAGGGCACAGTCCAGGGATTCCCTCGCAGAACGTTTATGCTGCCTGCTTTCATAGAGGAAAGGCATAATTACGGTGATGCGCCTTGCCTTGCCGCCTACCGCCGCGATAATGCGCTTCAGGTCCTGATAATGGTCGTCGGGAGACATGTGGTTTTCGTGCCCGCAGAGAGAGTAGGTGAGGCTGTAGTTTGCCACATCCACCAGAATATAGAGATCCGTGCCGCGCACAGATTCCTTGATAACGCCCTTTCCTTCGCCGGAACCGAATCTTGGAACGTCGGCGCTCAGAATATAGGTATTGCGCTGATAGCCGGAGAATGCAAGAGAGTCCTTGTGCTCACTTTCACGCTCCGTGCGCCATTTCACCAGATAATAGTCAACCTTCTCGCCAAGTTTGCGGCACCCTTTCAGAGGAATCATCCCAAGAGAGCCAACAGGTATGGTTTCAAGATTCCTTTTTTCTTCACGTCTGTTCATAGAAAGAACCCTCACTTTCTGTTTAGCTGCCTCTTCTGGTACATGCGAATGTCAGGACCTGTGAGTTTGCAGACATCAAAATTACTCGTAATACGGGAAAAAATGCGGTCAGAGTATCTGTCCTGCAACTCCCTGAGAGAAAGATTTGTGGAAATGACAGTGGCTTTTCTCCCTATATTTCTCTCGTTGAGGAGCGAAAAGAGCTGGGATGCGGTGAATTGGTTTGTCAGTTCCGTTCCCAGATCGTCAATAATAAGCAGATCACACTGATAGAGATCGGCATAAGTACTTTGCCGCTCTTCCCTGTTTCTGGTGTCAAAGGAGGTGCTTGACAACAGATCAAAGAGGCCTGTTGCCCCAAAATAGATCACAGAGTGCCCCTGATCCATTAATTCCTTTGCCACACAGCCGGAAAGAAATGATTTTCCCGTACCCACTGTACCATAAAAAAAGAGATTGCGGTAGTCGGAATCAAAATTTTTGATAAAATTCTTACAGTTTTCTACAGCTTTTTCAAAATGTGAGAGATCTTCCCCACTGTGATATTCGTATGACAAAAGAGAAAAGTTGTTGTTTGCAAGCATTTCCTGAAGACCTGACTGCTCGTAGAGAAGAGAGATTTCGGCCTGCCTGAGGCAGTGGCATTTTTGACGGTCGATATAGCCAGTGTCCCTGCAGTCGGGGCAGATAAAGACCGGTTCCAGATAATCAACAGGAAGACCCGCGTCCGACAGAAGCTGTTCTTTCTGTCTCTTTAAATCGGCGAGACTTTTTCGCAGTTTATTGAGGGCTGTCTCATCTCCTAAAAGAAGCTTTTTCCCCTGTGCGACTGAGAGAGAGGCGGTCTCGTCCTCAAGCTCCCGGTATTTGGGAAAATGCCCATACACATAGTCCCGCCTGCGCTCTGTTTCCAGACGGTTTAGTCTCTGCCTTTCTTCGTATTGCCGGAAAATTCGGTCGTACTGCGTATTCGTTAATGGCACGGGCGCCTCCTCTTAATTGCTTAATATTTCTTTTTCAAGAGCCTCAAAATCATATTCATTCTGCGCAAACTGATTAAATTTATTGGTGGATGCGGCAGGGCGGCCCACACGGCTTTTGCGATGGTTCTCATCGAGGGATTTGATGTCGCCTTTGTGGTGTACCCCGGCTTTGTACCAGCTTGTCAGAATACTGTCCGCATACTCAAAGCGGTGACTGTCCGTAGCGAGGACGGTCCGCTCGCAGGCGGTGAGGATCACGTCGTTTTCAAAACCGTAGAACTTACGCCAGCGGTCGATATACGCTACTTCCGTGTCTGTGGGAAGATTGTTTTTCCCAAGGGCGCGCATGATTTCGTAGACTGCCTTGTCGTATTTTCCGGCAAGCGCCGCCGCCTGCTTTTGGGTCGTAATTCCCTGCTCAGCCCAGCTGATTGCCACCTTTTCTATGTAGCGCAGATCCCTTTTGCCGCGGTCAACGCAGTATTGGATCAGATAATCGGTCAGGTCCTCAGAAAATCCAAGCTTATCCATAATAAAAAGAATGGTGCGCATGTCGTTTGCGCTCAAGGGCTTTTTCAGATACTGCTCCGCCACAAAGAGAAGTCTGGCGGTATTTTCGTCTGTCTTGAAGTCGCGAAGCTGGTCTGCTGTGTAGTTCGGCTTTTCCACGGCGAACTGCCGGATCTGCGGCTGCTCGGGAACTACTGTATTTACGGCGGAATAAGAGACCGTTGGAGCGGCCGTACGTACAGATATGGCTGCGGACGGAAAAGGCGCAGTCATGCCAGGGTAAGCCGTCATGGCGGGACGGGCGGAAATTGGAGCAGGGGCGCTGGAATCCAACAGGTGAATGCCGATGATATTTTTATGGCTGTCATAGTCGAGAAAGAGAAGCTGTTTTCTTTCCCAATATGTCAGGGCACGTTTTACGTCCTGCTCTGTGTAGTTGAATGTATCGGCGATGTCGCCAATGCTGGTGTCGAGTCTGGCGCTTACCGTGCGGAGCAGATAAAGGTAGATCTTTAGCTGCGCCTCGTTTGCGTCCTGCATATACTCGTCTATGAAACGGTTTGAAATAACCGTAGAATCTGTATAGTTGTCCTGATAGATTGTCAAAAACCCCATTTTACACCCCTATATTAAGAAACTGATGCCACGCCATTCGCCGCGTGCATTAATGAGTATAGCACCAGACACGGGGAAAAGAAATGGGCAATCTGTAACAAACGCATAAACGTTTATCAATAAAGGACGGGGCATCCCTTTGTGGATATTGTGGACAAACCGTGAAAGCATTATGAAACCGTATGCTGTCTTCCACAAAAATATCCACAGAAAAAACTGACTGTCTCAGGTTCTTTTCTGTGGATATTGTGAATAATTATCTTTGTAACAGGTTTTCACCGATCTTTACAACATCGCCCGCACCCATAGTTATCAACAAATCATCCTTTGTGCAATTTTTCAGGAGATAATTTTCTATCTCCTCAAAGGAAGAGAAATAGTGGCAGGAATGTCCGAGCGACCGAATCTTCTCCTGCAGGGTTTCGGAACTGATGCCGAGCGTATCCTTTTCTCTGGCGGCGTAGATATCTGCCAGGACGATCTCGTCGGCCAGGGAGAGGGCGGAGGCAAATTCCGAAAGAAAAGCTTTGGTCCGCGTGTATGTGTGGGGCTGGAAAACACACCAGAGCCGCCTGTGTGGATACTGCAGTGCCGCGTTTAGGGTGGCGCGGATCTCAGTGGGATGGTGGGCGTAGTCGTCGATGACATTGACACCGTTTACCTGTCCCTTATACTCAAAGCGTCTGTCCGTGCCGGTGAAGGCAAGGAGTCCTGCACGGATTACTGTATCTGAAAGACCCAGCAGATCCGCCAGTGCGATGGCGGCGAGGGCATTCAGAATATTGTGATCCCCGTGTACCCGCAAGGAAAACCGCCGCTCCGCGCCTTCCGTGCCGGACAGGACAAAAGAGGGAAAGCCGGCTTCGTCGTAGGTAATTTGTGACGCGGTGTAGTTAAGGCCGGAGGAGAGACCGTAGGTAATAACCCGGCAGGGCAGTCCTTCCGTGATTTCTTCGTACCGTTCAATGTCACCGTTGATGATGAGGGCGCCGTCCTCAGGACAAAGGAGCGCAAAACGCCGGAAGGAGTTTCGGATATCCGCAAGATCCTTAAAGAAGTCCAGATGGTCTTCTTCTATATTAAGAATGATTCCGATTTTGGGAAAGAAACTTAAAAAGCTGTTTGTGTACTCACATGCCTCCGTGACAAAAAGCTCGGACGCGCCGACTCTGATATTGCCGCCGATAGGCCGGTAGATGCCGCCGATAGACAAGGTGGGATCTGCATCCGCATTCAGGAGGATCTGCGAAATCATGGAAGTTGTAGTTGTTTTCCCGTGGGTGCCGCTCACTGCGATAGGCGTTTGGTAATTTTTCATCATCTGCCCTAAAAGCTCCGCCCGGGTCAGTGTGGGAATGTTCAACTTGCCTGCGGCAAGCAGTTCGGGATTATCGCTCTTGATGGCGGCGGTATAGACGACCAAATCTATGTCTTTGGTGAGATTCTCTTCTTTCTGTCCGTAAAAGACCTTGACGCCGCGTTCTTCCAGCATCCGGGTCAGGGCGGAAGGGGCGCGGTCGGAACCCGATATCTCGAAATCCTCCGCCAGAAGAATCTCTGCGAGACCGCTCATACTGATGCCGCCAATTCCGATAAAGTAAATACGGATCGGCTTATGAAAATCAATCTGGTACATAGGGTATCTCCCTTTTACAGTTTTTACTAGTATTATACTCATTTCATAGGAAAAAACCAATATAAAGTTAGGAAATGAGAAAAAATAGGTTAATATGTAAAAATTAACAAAGACATTGAAAAAAGAAATAAAATATTGTATATTATTAATATATCGAAAGGACTAAAAACTGAGAATTATTGTAAATTCTATTCAGTTATAAGTCGGCTTGTGGTATACTTTACATATAGATACGTTTTCGTGACAGATGACAAGGAGACATGAAAAATATAAAAAGAAATAAGAGGTGATAAAGATGGTAAAGAAAGAAATGATTGCCATGCTTTTGGCTGGCGGTCAGGGAAGCAGATTGGGAGTGCTCACATCTAAGGTGGCCAAGCCTGCGGTGTCCTTCGGAAGTAAGTACCGAATCATAGACTTTCCACTGAGCAACTGCATTAATTCAGGCGTTGACACGGTAGGCGTGCTGACACAGTACCAGCCACTCAGGCTGAATACACATATCGGTATCGGTATACCCTGGGATCTGGACAGAAACATAGGCGGTGTTACGGTTCTGCCACCTTATGAGAAGAGCGCGAACAGCGAGTGGTATACCGGCACAGCAAATGCGATATATCAGAATATCGACTACATGGAGACCTTTAATCCTGATTATGTGCTGATTCTTTCGGGGGATCATATCTATAAGATGGATTATGAAGTGATGCTTGATTTCCATAAGCAGAACGGCGCAGAGGTGACCATTGCGGTTATGCCGGTTCCGATGGAAGAGGCGAAGCGTTTCGGAATTATGATTACCGATGAAAACCGCAGGATTACAGATTTTGAGGAGAAACCCGCGAACCCGCGCAGCAATCTGGCGTCCATGGGTATTTATATCTTTAACTGGAAGACGTTAAAAGAGGCGCTTCTCGCTAACTCGGAGCAGCCGGGATTAGATTTTGGAAAACATCTGATTCCTTACTGCCATAAGAACGGCGCACCCCTCTATGCTTACGAGTTTAACGGGTACTGGAAGGATGTGGGAACGCTTCATTCTTTCTGGGAAGCGAACATGGAACTGATCGACATTGTGCCTGAGTTTAACCTTTACGAGGAGTATTGGAAGATCTACACGAAGAGCGAGATCCTGCCGCCTCAGTATCTGTCTTCGGAGAGCGTGGTGGAGAAGAGTATTATCGGTGAAGGCTGTGAAATCTGTGGACAGGTTTACAATTCCGTGATCGGCTGCGGCGTTACTGTTGGGGCAGGCACGGTGATCCGGGATTCCATCGTTATGAACCAGACCCAGATCGGTGAAAACTGCGAGTTATATAAAGCGGTAGTTGCAGAGAACGTAGAGATTCAGGATAATGTAAAACTGGGCGTCGGTGATCCCGTTCCCAACGAGACAGACCCGAATATCTACGATCACGAACTGGTGACGGTAGGCGAGAAGAGCGTTATCCCGAAAGGGGTAAGCGTAGGGAAAAATTCGGTGGTGTTTGGCGTGACCACACACGACGACTATCCGGACGCATATCTTCCCAGCGGTAAAACTTTGATTAAGGCAGGTGATAAATCGTGAGAGCAATCGGAATTATCTTAGCAGGTGGTAATAATCACAGGATCAGGCAGTTAACCCAGAAGCGCGCGGTCTGCGCGATGCCTATAGCGGGCAGCTACAGGAGCATCGACTTTGCGCTCAGCAATATGTCTAATTCCCACATCAATAAAGTGGCTGTGCTCACGCAGTATAATGCGGGCAGCCTGAACGAGCATTTGAGTTCTTCCAAATGGTGGGATTTCGGACGTAAGCAGGGAGGACTGTTTGTGGAGACGCCTGCGGTGACGGCGGAGAGCAACGCATGGTACAGGGGTACGGCGGATGCGATTGCGCAGAATCTGTCTTTCTTAAAGAACAGCCATGAGCCTTATGTGGTGATTGTTTCCGGCGACTGTGTTTATAAGATGGATTATAATAAGCTTCTTGAGTATCATATTGAGAAGAAGGCGGATATCACCGTAGTCTGCAAGGATCTGTCCCCGGACGCCAATGTGGAGCGTTTCGGTACGCTCAAAATGAACGAGGACAGCCGTATTGAGGAGTTTGAGGAGAAGCCGGTGGTGGCGAAGTCCAACACCATTTCCTGTGGTATCTATGTAGTCAGAAGAAGGATGCTGATCGAGATGATCGAGAAGTGCCGGGAGGAGGATCGGTATGATTTTGTTAAGGATATTCTGATCCGCTACAAGAACCAGAAGAGAATTTTCGGCTACAAGCTGAAGGAGTACTGGAGCAACATTGCTACGGTGGAGGACTACTTCAAAACAAACATGGATTTCCTGAAACCAGAAATCAGAGACTACTTTTTCAAGCAATACCCGGATGTTTATTCCAAGGTGGACGATCTGCCGCCTGCAAAATATAATGTGGGCGCCAAGATTAAAAACAGCCTGATATCCAGCGGCTGTATTGTCAACGGTACGGTTGAGGATTCCGTAATCTTTAAGGAAACCTATATCGGAAGTAACTGTTATATTAAAAATTCCATCATTTTGAATGATGTGTATATCGGTGATAACACACATATTGAGAACTGCATTGTAGAGAGCAGGGGAACGATCCGAGCAAATTCCTACCATAAGGGAGAGGAAGGGATAGAGATTGTGGTGGAACATAATGACAGATATTCGCTTTGACCAAACGGCTAATTTGTGTTATGATAGGCAGGATGTGTGTTAAAGGGATGAGGGGTGATTGCTAAAAAAGGGTAAGTTGTCTGTAATAGGGGCATAATTAATTAAATGTTTATTACAAGCTACGTGGCTTGATGAGTATGACTTGTGTAGAAAGCTTGTGAAAACCGGTAGATTCCGAACCGGTATCATATGATAAGGAGGCTGAGCTTCATGAGAATTACTGATGTCCGCGTGCGTAAAATGACTCAAGACAGCAAGATGAAGGCAATCGTCTCGATCACGATTGACGATGAATTCGTGGTTCATGACATTAAAGTAATTGAAGGCGAAAAAGGTCTGTTCATAGCTATGCCGAGTAAGAAGGCGTCGGACGGTGAGTACCGCGATATCGCGCATCCGATCAATTCTGAGACCCGGGACAGAATCCAGAGAATTATTCTGGAAAGCTATGAGAAAGCGCTTTTAGAACCGAATAGTGAGTAAACGTATGGTGTGATGATGCATGCGATGGGAAAGGGACGCGAGGGCGTCCTTTTCTTTTGGGAGTGGACGGAAAAGGAAATTAAAGATTTATGCTTTATATGATGTCTTGAGAAGAGCAGTATAAGCCTACTGCTTTTTTTGATGTTCGAGTTTCTTGCAAGAGCAGGGAAATACTGATAGAATAGAAAAACGGGAAAACTGACAGAACAGAGAAACGGGGAAACTATGTATATCATCGTGGGTCTGGGCAATCCAGAGAAAAAATATATGAATACGAGGCACAATATCGGCTTCGACGTGATCGACGTGATAGCGGAGAAGAACGATATTGTGTTGGGTGAAAAAAAGCATAAGGCGCTGATCGGCAAGGGAATCGTCGCGGGACAGAAAGCGGTCCTCGTCAAGCCGCTCACTTACATGAATTTGAGTGGTGAGAGCGTCCGAAGCGTCATAGACTTTTATAAGGTGGACGTAAAGAGCGAGCTGGTTGTGATTTCGGACGACGTGAATCTCGACATGGGGCAGATCCGTATCCGCAAGCGGGGCAGCGACGGGGGACACAATGGTCTGAAAAATATCATCATGCATCTGGGGCACGACGAGTTTATCCGGGTGCGGATGGGCGTGGGGGAAAAACCGCCCCGGATGGATCTGGCGGATTACGTGCTGGGTCATTTTTCCGTCAAGGAGCGGGAAGTGATGAATGAGGGCGCGAGAACCGCTGCGCTTGCCATCGAGAAAGTGATCGCGGAGGGCCCCGATGCGGCTATGAATCAATACAATAGAAAGAGGTCTGTATGAGAGCATTACTTGCCCCGCTTTCGGAGCTGGGGGAATATGAAGAGATACGGGAGCTGCTTGCGAGAGGAAAAGCGTCCGCTGCCTTAAGCGGCTGTGCAGACTCCCAGAAACTGCATATGATTTACGGGCTGGGCGAGGGATTTCGCCGGAAGCTGATTATCACTTTTAACGATCTGCGTGCCAGGGAACTGTACGAAGATTATCAGTTTTATGACAGAAATGTGATGCTGTATCCGGCAAAGGATCTGATTTTTTTTCAGGCGGATATTCACGGCAATCAGCTTACCAAGGAGCGGATCAAGGTTTTCCGCAGGATGGCGGAAGGTGTGCCGCTTACCGTGATTACCACTTTTGACGCGCTGATGGCGCCGCAGGTGTCCTTGGAGGACTGGCGTAAGCATGTCATTTCCATAGACAGGCAGTCTGAGGTGTCGGAGCATGAACTGGCAGACGGACTGGCAGGGCTTGGCTATGAGAGATGCGATCAGGTGGAGGAGCCGGGGCAGTTCAGCATCCGGGGCGGCATTGTAGATATTTTTGACCTGACGGAGGAAAATCCTTACAGGATCGAGCTGTGGGGGGATGAGGTCGAGTCGATCCGCAGCTTTGACGTTCTGAGCCAGCGTTCCATTGAGAAGCTGGAGGCTGTTTCCATCTATCCGGCAACGGAACTTATCCTGTCGAAGGATGAGCTTGCGGCGGGATTGAAAAAGATCCAGAAAGAGGCGAAAAAGCAGGCGGAAACGCTCAGAAAGCAGATGAAGACCGAGGAGGCGCACCGAATCGAAGTGCAGAACCGGGAACTGTCAGAAACGCTTACGGAGCTTGGCATTTCTTATAATGCGATCAATCTGGACAGCTATGTGCGTTACTTTTACCCGGAACTGTCGTCCTTTGCGGACTGCTTTGCGGGGGAGGAGTCATGCGTTTTTCTGGATGAGCCGCTGCGGATCAGGGAGCATGTGGACGCGGTGGAACTGGAGTTTCGTGAGAGCATGGCGCACCGGGCCGAGAAGGGATATATTCTGCCGGGACAGATGGACATCCTGTTTCCGGCGCTGTCGGTGGCGGCCGGGCTGGAAAACCGCCGTGTTGTGAGCCTTTCCTCCATGGAGGGGAAGAATCCGCTTGTAAAGACAGAGCATAAATTTGCGGTGCAGGCGAGAAGTCTTCCCTCCTACAATAACAGCTTTGAATCGCTTGTGAAGGACTTAAAGAGTTATAAGAAAAAGGGATACCGCATTCTGCTGCTTTCCGGGTCAAGGACCCGTGCAAAGAGGCTGGCGGAGGATCTGCGGGATCAGGAGCTGAATGCTTTTTACACGGAAGACCCCATGCGCGAGGTGCAGCCGGGGGAAGTGATGACGGCTTACGGGAGGGTACGCAAAGGGTTTGAATATCCGCTTCTGCAGTTTATGGTCATCGCGGAGAGCGATATTTTTGGCGCGCAGAAAAAGAAGAAGAGAAAGAAAAAGGTATACGAAGGTCAGAAGATCAACGACTTTAACGAACTCAAAGTAGGCGATTATGTGGTGCACGAGAGCCACGGCCTGGGGATTTACCAGGGCATTGAGAAGGTGGAAGTGGAACATGTGGTGAAGGACTACATGAAGATTTCCTACCGGGACGGAGGCATCCTCTATGTGCTGGCGACAGGGCTTGACGTGATCCAGAAATACGCTTCGGCGGACGGCGGCACGAAACCGAAGCTGAATAAGCTGGGGACGCAGGAGTGGACCAGAACCAAATCCAAGGTGCGTACGGCGGTGGAGGAGATCGCCGGGGACTTGGTGGAACTTTACGCCGCCAGACAGAATGGAAAGGGCTACTGTTACGGGGCGGACACGGTCTGGCAGAGGGAGTTTGAGGAGATGTTTCCCTTTGAGGAGACGGAGGATCAGGTGCTTGCCATAGCCGCCACCAAGGAGGACATGGAGAGCGAGAAAATCATGGACCGCCTGATCTGCGGCGATGTGGGTTACGGAAAGACGGAGATCGCCATCCGCGCGGCGTTTAAGGCGGTGCAGGAGAATAAACAGGTGGTTTATCTCGTGCCGACGACCATTCTGGCACAGCAGCATTACCATACCTTTGTGCAGAGAATGAAGGATTTTCCCGTGCGCATTGATCTGCTTTCCCGGTTCCGCACGGCTGGGGAGCAGAAAAAGACGATCACGGATTTGAAGAAGGGCATGGTGGATATTGTGATCGGTACCCACCGCGTACTGTCAGCGGATGTGGAATACAAAGATCTGGGCCTTCTGATCATCGACGAGGAACAGCGCTTCGGTGTGGCCCATAAAGAAAAAATCAAGAAACTGAAGGAAAATGTGGATGTGCTGACGCTGACGGCGACGCCGATCCCGAGAACGCTCCACATGAGCCTTGTGGGCATCCGGGACATGAGCGTGCTGGAGGAGGCGCCCGAGGACAGACTGCCGATCCAGACTTTTGTCTGCGAGTACAATGAGGAGATGGTCAGGGAGGCGATTGTCCGGGAACTTGCCAGGGAGGGACAGGTTTATTACGTCTACAACAGAGTCAACAATATCGCGGATGTGGCGGCGGCGATCAGCGATCTCGTGCCGGAGGCAAATGTGGCGTTCGCCCACGGGCAGATGAAAGAGTCGGAGCTGGAGCGGATCATGTTTGATTTCGTGAACGGGGATATTGACGTGCTGGTGGCGACCACCATCATTGAGACAGGGTTGGACATTTCTAACGTAAATACCATGATTATCCACGATTCCGACCAGATGGGGCTGTCCCAGCTCTATCAGCTCAGGGGACGCGTGGGGCGCTCCAACCGGACGGCATACGCCTTCCTCATGTATAAGCGGGATAAGGTGCTAAAGGAGGTGGCGGAGAAGCGGCTTGAGGCAATCCGGGAGTTCACGGAGCTTGGCAGCGGCTTTAAGATTGCCATGCGCGACCTGGAAATACGCGGTGCGGGCAGCCTGCTTGGAAAGAGCCAGCACGGTCATATGCAGGCGGTGGGGTACGACCTCTACTGCAAAATGTTAAACGAGGCGGTCAAGACGAAGAAGGGCATTTCCGTGATCGAGGATTTCAACACCCTTGTGGATCTGGATGTGGACGCTTACATCCCGCCGGAATACATTGTGAACGAAGTACAGAAACTGGATATCTATAAGCGGATTGCGGGAATTGAGAATGAACATGAATGCGACGATATGCGGGAAGAATTGCTTGACCGATTTGGTCAAGTCCCAAAATCGGTGGAGAATCTTCTGCGGATTGCGCTGATCCGTTCCCACGCCCACAGACTTTATATGCCGGAGGTAAAGGGAAAGAACGAGCGGATCAGTTTTACGCTTCGCCCCGACGCACCGATCCGGGTGGAAAATATTCCGTTTCTCATAAGCGATTACGGCGGGCGGCTGCGGTTTGACCCGAAGGGTGATCCCACCTTTTACCTCCACTATAGAAAGTGCGGGGTGATCGAGAAGGATGAGGAGACACTGCTCATGCTGACGGGGGAGGCGCTTAACAAGATGGAGGAACTGCTGCTTGGCGGAGTGGGCTGATGCAGGGAAAGGGTGGTTTGGGAACAAAATACCTGTATTGTATGTGATGGGCAAATGGGACAGAGAAATCTGTCCCATTTGCAGGTTATTTACAGTTTTCAAATATATCAAGAAGCTCTCGCGGAGTTACAATAAAAGGTTCTTGAGGAAAATGTTTGATATTTCCTGTAACAAGATAAGCGTCATCACTGCGCTTTTCCAGAACGACCTCATAGAAGGGCAAATCTTTCATATCTGGAAGAACCATTCCGGAAGGACAGGGCTCAACCAGCATACCGTACTTTTCGATGGCAGAGAGTAAGTAGTCTACAGCTTCGCTGGAAAAGCCGAATTTTTTACGGCATAGAACTTCCCGGTATTCTTTTACAATGGCATTGCTGTATATAGGAATGATTGTGCCGCAGATTAAATGCCCAACTATCTGGACAGTAGCGGAATCATCCTTGCTTGAGAGCAATGCTGATACGAGTACATTGGTGTCAATAACTGCATAGCAGATCATAGGTCAGCCTCCATACGGGCAAGATTAATTTCCTTGTTGATATCCTCTAAACTCATATCAGTTATACCATTGTCTTTGGCTTGTGCCCGTAAAGCCATAAATGCCTGCATTGCGCCTTCTCGCGTGATATTCGACTCGGGGGATGAAATCTCGAAAGGAATTTTGCGCTGTCTTACCACAGCCCTTGCGAATACATTGATTGCGGTGGAAGTGTTCATGCCAAATTCCTGACATAATGCGTCAAATTGTTTTTTTAACGTTTCGTCCATTCGGACGCTGAAAGTTGCTTGCGCCATAGTCTGCCCTCCTTGCTCTCTTTCTTATAGTATATGCAAAAGGGTGCAAAAAATCAATCTAATTAACCTGGTGTGTGCGAATAGATGTTACTTGTGTTTGAAATTCTTGTTATAAATTTCTTGTTTAAAAATGAACCTCACGCAATTACATGACGAATATAAGGTGAACAGGAAGGGGAGGTGAGGCGGTGAATGCGGGGGAAATAGAAAAATGCATAGATGATTTCGGCACGGACGTATATAGATTCTGCCTGAAACTCTGTATGGACAAATCAGACGCCGAAGATTTGTATCAGCAGACTTTTCTGAAAGCGTTAGAAACAGAGTGGAGGCTTGACTGGGAGAAAAATCCGAGAGCGTTATTCTTTTCTTTCGCCTATCATCTCTGGAAAAGCGACAGGAGAAAACAGGCGCGCCGGAATAGGATCGCGCCTTGTAGTAATATGGATGAGGAGATGGAGGCGGTTATGCAGTCTGAAGGAAACGTGGAAGAAGGTTATCTTCAGAAAGAACTGATTGTGCAGGTGCGCCGGATCATACAGACGCTCCCGGAAAAATTCCAGGTGCCGCTGTATTTATTTTACCTTTCCGAGTGTTCCGTGGAGCAGATCGCGGCTGTCATAAAGAAACCGCCCGGCACTGTGAAAAGCCGGCTGTTCAAGGGAAGAAGCTTAATAAAGAAAAGATTGGAGGAAGCAGGTTATGGTAGATAATCGTTCTGGTTTGGAAATAGAAAAAGCAATCCGGGCGTCTGTGGAAATGGCGGATGTGCCGTCCCCGGAACTGAACCGTAAACTCAAAGCGGTTCTGCGTGAGCAGGAAGCTGTCCTGCAAAAGCAGCCTGTCATGCGTAAACTGTCACTTTGGTATGTGCCGATGGTTTTGAATCTGATCACCTTTTCAATGCTGGCATTTTTGGCGCGGATCATAATTGAAAATATGTATTTGTCTTACTTTGCCGCCGGGAGCTGCCTTTATGTCGGCGCGGCGGGGGTACTGCTTACTCTGGTTGGCTTAAAAAGGGCGAACATAAAAGAGGAGATTACGATTCGCATTGAGAAAAGGGGTGTATTGGTATGAGTTTCCTGAATAACGGTGGTCTTGGCGGTCTCTCCGCGCTGTATCCTGCTTTGATTGTCTGTTTTGTTTTTTTTGCAATGTGCGCTTCCGCTTTTTGTGCAGCGTGGGTGTATCAGGACTGTAAAAGGCGGGGCGACGACCCGGTAGTGTGGGCGTTTGTAGTTTTTGCGGTCTCGCCTTTTATCGGACTGCTGATCTACTTTTTGCGGCGGTCGGAAGTGAAAACGGTTTGTGCGGCCTGCGGGCATCGGATTTCTGTGACCGCAAACTATTGTGAAGCATGTGGAACAAAGAACGAAAGGGAGGATAATCCTATGATGGTAAAACAGGGAACGCACCACTTAACATTTATTTTGGGCGGTATTGTGAGCATGGCGCTTATGCTCGTATGTCTGATGGGGTTTATCGTCAGCGCGGCTTCGGGAAACGGTATCAACACAAACGTTACTTCCGGCAGCCGGGTGTGGAATACGGGTGTGATTTTGGACTACGGCACCTATCGGAACGGCGTCTGGAAGCTGCATGTTAAAAGCGCCAGCGACGGATTTGTGAAAGAAAAGAATATGACGGTCACGGACGCGGATACCCAGATGCTTCATGCGGATATTTCCTGCGGCACGGTGCCGGAGGGCGCAACGCTCATCCTGTGGCTGGTGCAGGGGGATGTAGTCAAATCCGTGGATGTGACGAATCTTTCCGAACCGTTGGCATACCCCTTAAATGAATTTGAGAACGGAAAAGTGTATGTCAGGCTGCAGATCAACGGCGTGGAAGATGCGGTCTCGGAAATTTATATAAAGTAGTCTGGAGAGAGTGCCCGGGCACGATGACTGCGTGATATTATAATATCAGAAAATGATAGCATTTGCGATTGATTTTGCCTATTTATGCGAGTATTGTGTTGGAAAAGAGATAGTTGGGAGCGAATGTGCCCACTGGAACAAATACGATGCAGATAGAGGAGGAACCTATTATGGCAGGCAGACCAAACTGGCTTAACACAGCGATTTTCTACGAAATTTATCCGCAGTCTTTCAACGATACTAACGCTGACGGTATCGGGGATATGCAGGGTATTATTGAAAAACTGGATTATATTAAGGAGCTTGGCTGTAACGCGCTCTGGCTGAACCCCTGTTTCCAGTCGCCTTTCTATGATGCAGGGTACGACGTGGAGGACTACTTCACCGTTGCGCCCCGTTACGGTACGAACGAGGATCTGGTGCGGCTCTTTAAGGAGGCGCATAAACGGGAGATGCATGTGCTTCTTGACCTGGTGCCGGGACATACGTCGGTGAACCACAGATGGTTCCATGAGTCCATGAAGGCGGCTAGAAACGAGTATACGGATCGCTATGTGTGGACGGACAGCACATGGGAAGCGCCTGACGGGATGAATGCGCTTAAGGGGATTTCGGAGCGCGTAGGCGCGTGCGGGGTGAATTTCTTTTCCCATCAGCCGGCGCTCAACTACGGGTATTATAAGCCGAATCCGGAGAAAAAATGGCAGCAGGGCATGGATGAGCCGGGCCCTCTGGCTACTAGGGAAGCTATGAAGGAAGTGATGCGTTTCTGGCTTCAGGCGGGCTGCGACGGGTTCCGCGTGGATATGGCAGGGGCGCTTGTAAAGAATGACGAGGAAGGCAAAGGAACCATCAGGCTGTGGCAGGATATACGGGCGTTTTTGGACCTGGAATTTCCAGAGGCGGTGATGGTCTCTGAGTGGGGCGAGCCGGATAAGGCTCTGGCAGGCGGGTTCCACATGGATTTCCTGCTGCATTTCGGACCTTCCCACTATAACGATCTGTTCCGCTGCGACGAGCCCTGGTTTTCCAGAAGGGGAAAAGGGGACGTCAGCGCTTTCTGGGAGAAATATCAGGAGAGCTACGCAAAGTCCTGCGGCGGGCTGATCTGCATTCCTTCGGGCAATCACGATATGGACAGACTGGCAAGACGGCTTGACAGAGAGGAGATGAAGCTGGCTTTTGCCTTCCTTCTGACCATGCCGGGCGCGCCTTTTATCTATTACGGTGACGAGATTGGCATGCGGTATGTGGAGGGGCTTGCTTCCGTGGAAGGCGGTTATGAGCGGACGGGATCCCGTTCTCCCATGCAGTGGGACAGTTCCCTGAATGCCGGCTTTTCATCGGCGAAGCCGGAAATGCTTTATGTGGCGCAGGACAGTGCCAAGGACCGTCCGACGGTTGCAGCGCAGGTCGGGGATGCGGATTCCCTTTACAGTGAGGTAAAGCGGCTGATTGAGCTGAGGCAGTCCCATGCGGCGCTGCGAAACGACGGGGAAATCGAGTTTTTGCATAGCGATAACTACCCGCTTATGTTTGTCCGAAAGGGCGGGGATGAAAAACTGTTGGTAGTCATTAACCCTTCCGACAGAAAGCAGCCTTTAAGCGGCGGTGTTATCCCTGGCGAAGCGCTCTACACGATAGGGGGTAAGATCGAAGGCGCGGCGGGCGGCTTTGCGGCGGCACCGTGTTCAGCGGGGATTTATCGGTTATAATGTTTCTTTTAATGGAATTGTTGTCTGCTCTGTGATATGATAAATAAGATGGACATGACAGGGAGACCGCAGTTTTTAAAGGAGACAAATAATAGATGGAACCCATCTGGGAATTTTTTGAAAACATGAATGAACTGGTCTACGTCGCGGACGTGGACACCTATGAATTTATCTATATGAATAAGAAGGCGCTTTCGATCTGTGGGCTTACTTCTCTGGAACAGGCAAGAGGGAAAAAGTGCTACGAGGTGCTGCAGAATGCCTCCGCGCCGTGCGAGATCTGTAATAACAGGGAACTTGTGCCGGGGCAGTTTAAGGAGTGGAAATATTTCAATCCCGTTTACAACAGGCATATCATGGTGAAAGATACCGTGATAGAGGTGGACGGCAGGAGACTGCGCGTAGAGATTTCCATTGATATCAGCGCGGACACCAAGCAGAATGAGATCATCCGTGACTACCAGAACAGGGAGGCGTTGATCAACGAGGCGCTGCGGACCGCCATGCTTGCTTCGGACCCGGATACTTCCTTAAAGATTGCGATTGAGTATCTGGGCAAGGCGCTTGGCGGCGAGCGGGTATATATTTTTGAAAAAAACATACAGGGCGGCGACGACAACACATACGAGTGGGTTGCGAGCGGAGTGAGTCCGCAAAAGGATAATCTGCAGAATGTACCGCCGGAAGTCTGCGAGGGATGGTATTGTCTCTTTGCAGAGGACAAGTGCGTGGTGATTGAGGATACCGAGGATGTCAGGACAAAGAATCCGCTCCAATATGAAATACTGAAACAGCAGGAAATCTCTTCAATTACGGTAGTGCCGCTGTATGAGGACGGAAAGGTAATCGGGTTCTACGGGGTGGATAATCCGCCGGCAGAGTCTCTGCACTATATTTCCAATATGCTTCAGATTATGGGACATTTCATCGAATCCCTGCTGAAAATGCGCAATCTTGTCAGAAATCTGGAGAGAATGTCTTATCTGGACCAGCTCACCCAGATCGGAAACCGTTATGCCATGGTCAAGTATACGGAAGGCATGCGCCCCAGGGAGAGTGTGGGAATCGTTTACGGGGATATCACAGGACTGAAGCGGGTGAATGACGCGGAGGGGCATGAGGCGGGAGATCACCTGATTCTCGCCGCAAGCGGCTGTATGAAGGAGGCTTTTGGGGACGCCTACGAGCTGTTCCGCATCGGCGGAGACGAACTGCTGGCGATCTGTGCGGGTATCAGTGAGTCGGAATTTCGGGAGAGGGTTGCGCGGCTGAGAACCATTATGGCGGAGGCTTCCGTCAATATGGCGGTGGGCGCTGACTGGGAGAAGGACAGTGAAGCCGGGGTCAGCGTCGTGCTCGCAGCGGCGGAGACGCAGATGTACAAAGATAAAGCGGCATATTATAAACGGACCGGGATTGACAGGAGAAGGTAACTATATGAATCGTATTTATACCGTAACTTTAAACCCGTCTCTGGATTATACCGTGTCGGTAGACAATTTCAGATTGGGATATACCAATCGGACGGAATCAGAAATCCTGACCGTGGGCGGTAAGGGCATCAATGTCTCAACGGTGTTAAAGAATCTGGGGCTGGAAAGCACCGCGCTTGGCTTTGTGGCGGGATTCACCGGGCAGGAGGCGGCAAGGCAGCTTGCGGCACGCGGCATAGGGAACGGCCTGATTGCGCTGGAAGAAGGGCTTACCAGAATCAATGTGAAACTGCAGTCGGTGGAGGGCACGGAGATCAACGGGCAGGGGCCGGCTATACCTAAGGAGAAGGTGGCCTTGTTGGAGGAGAGACTTTCAGAGCTTACTGCGGGCGATGCGCTGTTTCTGTCCGGGAGCATTCCCGCATCATTGCCGCAGGACACTTATCTGCACATGATGGACAGGCTGTCTGAGGGTGTTTTGACCGTGGTGGACGTTTCCGGGAAAGCGCTTGTGAAAGCATTGCCCCTGCATCCTTTTTTGGTTAAGCCAAACCAGCATGAGCTCGGTGAATTATTTGGCGTGACGCTTGCAGAAAGGGCATCCGCTATTCCCTATGCAAGGAAGATGCAGGAGGTGGGAGCGCGCAATGTGCTTGTGTCCATGGCGGGACAGGGCGCGGTGTTCCTTGTGGAGGACGGCAGCGTATTTGAGTCCCCTGTGCCTGCGGGCAGTCTCATAAACGGCGTCGGCGCGGGAGATTCCATGGTGGCAGGGTTCATGGCAGGATGGCTGGAAAGGCATGACTACGAGCACGCCTTTTATATGGGGATGGCCGCCGGAAGCGCAACTGCCTTTTCAGAAGGGCTGGCTGACGGCGGGAAGATTCGGGAGCTGTACCGTAGGATGCGGGGGATGGGCAGTGGCGATTGAAACAGAACCTCAATATGTCTATGACAGGGACTTTAACAAGTGCATAAATCATTAGTGACATGATATAAGTGATAGCGGTAAACCTATTGATACATAGATAGAGTTGCCGCTCTTCTTATTTTACGGTCGGACGGTTGTTACACGGGAGGCGCCGTTCGTGACAGGAAAAGAAACGCGGCCGCATTTCGTGCCGATATATCATATCAGCAGGAAATCGAGCGCGGCAGAGTTTTTGAGTTTGGAAAGCAGGGAATCAGGCGCGGGCGAAGAGAGCATTTCACGGGAGGTACAGCATGTTATGGATCGCGGTATGCGACGACGAGGTCATGGAGTGCAGCAGGACGGCGACAAGGATCAGGGGGATCCTGGATGAGATGAGAGTGCCCTGCACGATACGGCAGTTTTACAGTGGGCGGGAACTGCTGCAGTCATCGGAAAGCTTTGACATCATTTTTCTGGATATAATCATGGATGGTCTGGACGGATTGAGAACGGCTCAGCGTGTCAGGGAAAGAGCCTATGACAAACTGCTGGTCTTTATTTCCGCAAGCCGGGACTATGTGTTTGACGCTTATGACGTGGAGGCGTTTCAGTATCTGCTAAAACCGGTTGAGGATAAAAAACTGAAAAGAGTGCTGCTAAAAGCCGTCCGCAAAACCAAGGAGCGGTCGCAGGCATTTATCATTGTAAGCAGGGACAGGCAGAGGAAAAAACTGTTTCTGGATGATATTTATTATTTTGAAATCAGGGGACGTATGATTGACGCACACGGAACGGGAGGTGTTTTCAGCTATTACGGGCAGATCGGGCTTCTGGAAAGGGAATTGCAGGGTAAGGGGTTTGTGCGCTGTCACAAAAGCTATCTTGTCAATTTAAAGTATGTGGATGTGTACAACAGGCAGGAACTTGTGCTTGACAACGGAGAACGGATTGCCATTGCCAAGAGGCGGTATGAGGCGTTTTGCGTGGAAATATTGAAGTACATGAGAGATAGGGGAGGGATTGTGTGATGCGGTTTAGCGGGCGGGCACAACAGGCAGTGCGGGAAGCGTCCATGATTGTGGCTGTGGTCACGCTGGTCACGCTGGCTGATACTTTTTTTACTTCTCTGTTTTCGTGTCTGGGACTGGTTTGGAAGCACACGGCGGGATGCGTAGAAGTTCCCTTTTTTGCAGAACAGGAAATTAAGCTGCTGGAATGGGTCAGCTTTGCCGTGGCGGCCATTGCGGTATGCGGGATGAGAAAGCGGCTGAAAGCGGTTTTTCAGGGGAAGTCATGGATTTGGTATGCGGTGCTGACCCTTCCACTGCTTGTGATGGAGACAGTGATCTATATGGCGAATTGGGGAGCAAGTTACGGTGTCCTTTTCAGAAGCAACGGAAACATGGGGCCGTATTACGATCAGATTTTCAGTCACATCGGGTGGGGCGTCTTATCGGGTCTGTCCCTGTTTGCGGTGGGGGTATATGTATTCGGTATGGACCGAATTTACCTGGAACAGAAAAAGGCGGAACAGTATCGGATGCAGGCGGCGGTTTATCAAACGCTGGAGGAGCAGTACAGTCAGGCTAAACGGCTGCGCCATGACCTGAAAAACCATGTGCTCGCGATGCGCGGCCTGTGGGAGGAGCAGGCATGGGAAAAGCTGGGGGATTATCTGAGAAGGATGGAGGACAGCGCGCAGCTTGGGGCGAATGAGGAGGCTACGGGAAACAGGGCGGTGGATGCGCTTTTGTGTCAGAAACGGAAAACGGCGGAGGAAAAACAAATCGCATGGGAATGTGACGTACAGATACCGAGGCGGTGCCAGATCAACGAGTTTGATCTGTGCGTCCTTTTCGGAAATATACTGGACAATGCGCTGCAGGCATGCGGGAGACTGCCGGGGGAAGAGCACGGGCAGGGATTACAGCCCTTTATCCGGGTACAGGCGGGAGCTGTCAAAAGCTGCTTTCTGCTGGAAGTAAAAAACAGTATGAACGAGGCGGAAAAGCATGTGGCTAAAAAAGCCGAAAAAGAAAAACTACAAGGCCATGGAATAGGTCTGCTGAATGTGGGCGATGTGGTGCGTGAATACAATGGCGTTATGAAGACGGAGATACACAATGGGGTATATGATATTTCCGTGCTGCTGCCACTGGGGGGAGACCGCATATGACATGGAACGGGGTGTTTGAAACAGGATGCTAAGAGATACGAGTTTCCTCGTCGATACATGAAACAGACAGATGTTTTGATAAAGGAGGAGCTGACTATGCATACAAAGACGATGGAAGGATTGATTGGTGCGCGGACTAATATTGATATGCTCAACACGCCGTTTCGGGTGTATAAGGAGGCGAGGCGTAAGGGGGACACCGCAATGATGGAGCGGGCGATGGGATATATGAGCGATTTTCATGAAGACGCCTACGAGTATAAGGAAGAAGCCGATGAAGGCATGAAGAAGGATGCGGAGGAAACCCGGGAAATCGCGGAAAAGCAGCGCGAGGAGATGATCCAGAACCGCAGGGAAGAACGGGAGGAACAGCAGAAGAAACTTGAGGAGGAAAGGAAGGAAAATAAGGGCGATAAAATCGTGGACACCGTCGAGATCAGCGAAGACGGCAGGGTTCTCCTGAAAGAGAACACCCAGGCCGCCGGATCAGATGCGGACGGGACGGATGTGGAGACAGGCACGTCCCCGAAACCGAAGGCGGATCTGGAACCTGTGTTTTACTCAAGTGCGGGGGAAGTGAAACAGTCGGAAGATACAGGAGTAAAGGTGTCGACTTCGGTGTAGAATTAATTTGAAGTGTGAGTTGATATTTTAAGTCCCAAATAAGGGACTGTACAAATGCTATCCTCTTTTCAGAACACAAGTTCGCCAAGCCAATAGGCGAACCGGGACTGAAAGGAGGATTTATTTATGAAGGGATATGCGGTAGAGAGCGGTTACATGGGATATGTGAATGGAACATATATGTTATTTGCCAGCGAAACAGATTATGCGGATTATATGGCGGAATAGTGGGCATAGTTTATGAAGATGAGATACAAATGCCACGACTTAGCCTATTTTTCGGTTGATAGAACGGTAGGAATACAGTACAATACAAATGTATGTGTTCAGCGCGCGGAGAGATCAAAACGGGATTGCGCGGACGGATGTGTGTCGGTTGTGGTTATGATACGCTGCGAAAACATATTTGCCAATGAATGAACATAGGTATAAAATGGCGCATAAATTGAAAATGGATGCAGATGCGCGGGAGATTTTATGGTTAAAAAGATAGACGGAATATCTGTGAACTATATAGACGAGGGTGAGGGCGAAATCGTGCTTCTGCTGCACGGATGGGGAGCCAATATAACTCTGTATCGGAGCGTGATTGATACGCTGAAACAGGGAAGACGGGTGATTGCCCTTGATATGCCGGGATTTGGGAAGACACCCGAACCGCCGAAACCGTGGTGCGTGGATGACTATGTGGATTTCGTCATGAAGTTTATCGCTTCCTTTTCGATAGAAAGACTGAGCGTGGTGGTACACTCTTTTGGCGGCAGGGTGTTTTTTAAGATGAATGCGAGAGAAAACCTGCCCTTTACCGTGGAGCGCGCGGTATTGATCGACAGTGCCGGGATTCTGCCGAAGAAAAGTCTGCGGCAGAAAGTGAGCCTCAGATGTTATAAGATTGGCAGGACTTTTATGAGCACGAAGGTGATGCACTTTCTCTACCCGGATGCAGTGGAAGAGATGCGTCGGAGGCGTGGTTCATCCGATTATAACAACGCGACGCCCCTGATGCGGACTACGCTTGTGAAGGTGGTCAACGAGGATCTGGAGCCGTTCATTCATCTGGTGAAGTGCCCGACGCTTCTGATCTGGGGTGATCTGGACACTGCCACGCCCATAGAGGACGCGAGACGGATGGAAGAGCTGATCGAGGATGCGGGACTGGTGGTGTGCGAGGGAGCGGGACATTTCTCCTACGCGGAACAGCCGGCGAAGGCAAACGGAGCGCTGCAGGCGTTTTTTGGCTGAGAGGATCGTTGGGCTTTAAACAAGGCAGAGAGGAATCACAGGCAGGAATGGATATGATATTTTTTGGCTTTTGGCTCGCCACTTATCTGGTGGGGGCGGTCTGGTATATTTTATATCTGATGCATATGTTTCAGCAAAATTCCTATAAGCCGAGGGAGTATGGGGAATGGATGCGGGTGCATACCAATGTGGGAAGACTGCTTGGGAAATGCCTGTATGCATTGATTTCACTTCCTCTGGTGATGGCGGGGAACAGGGGATGTATGATTGCGGCCTGTGTTATGAACGGGATGACCATTCTGGTGAACAAACCGCATAAGGCGAAGAAACCTTTGGTTTATACACCACGCGTGAAGCGGATGCTTGTCACGACAGGTATTTTATATCTCCTTGCAGCGGTGCTGGCTTTACTTCCCGGGCTGTGGGTGGCGTCAAGTGGGGGGATGCTTTTGACCTCTCAGGGGTTATTACCGTTGCCGGAGCATCCGCTGCTGAGAAATATAGAGTTGATTTTGCTGCTCATGTTCGTTTTGCAGCCGTTTTTGACTGTACTCGCCAACGGGATCAACCACCCGATTGAGAAGAAGATTGACCAGTATTATATCAATGACGCGGCACGCATTCTGCGGGAGATGCCAGATCTGAAAATTATAGGCGTTACGGGCAGTTATGGAAAAACCAGCGTGAAGTATTATCTGAGCGCGCTGCTATCCACACAGTATAATGTACTGCATACGCCGGGAAATTATAATACCACGCTGGGCGTGGTGCGGACGATCCGGGAAATTATGAAACCATTCCACGAGATTTTTATCTGTGAAATGGGTGCGAGAGAAGTGGGGGATATCAAAGAGATCTGTGATCTGGTGCATCCGGACTACGGTATCATTACCTCCATAGGACCGCAGCACCTGCAAAGCTTTCACACCATAGAAAATATTGTATCGACCAAGTTTGAACTGGCGGATTCAGTGCCGCCATCCGGCAAAGTATTTCTAAATTATGACAATATTTACATCAGAAATGCCGGGACAGATAAAAACATAGTCAGCTATGGGATTACGGAAAAGGACGCGGATTTTTGTGCCTATGATATAGCAGTTTCCCCGAGGGGATCTTCCTTTAAAATGAAGGATGAATCCGGGAAGGAATATGAATTTCACACAAAACTGGTGGGCAGCCACAATGTGCAGAATATTGCGGGAGCTATTGCCGTGGCGCACACGCTGGGGATTCCCATGGAAAAGCTGCTCTACCCGGTGAAACAGCTGGAGAGCGTTCCCCACAGACTGCAGCTAGTGAAACAGGGCGACAGGATATTGCTGGACGACGCCTACAATTCCAACAAAAACGGTTTTGAGGCGGCGCTCGATACGCTGGCAATGTTTAAGGAGCTCCGCATACTGCTGACGCCGGGTATGGTAGAACTGGGTGAAAAGCAGTATGATGAAAATAGGGAAGTAGGCGTTTATGCCGCCGATAAGTGCGACTATGCCGTGCTCGTCGGAAAAGAGCAGACAAAGCCGATTCAGGATGGGCTTTTGGAAGCCGGATTCCCGGAAAACAGGATGATTCCGGTGGATGATCTGCAGGAGGCGTTTCGGATGGTAAATGCGATCCCCGGTGAAAAGCAGAAGATTATTCTGATTGAAAACGATCTGCCGGATAATTATGCGTAGGAACAGGACCGTGTTAAAGACGCGATTTTGCGAAATGCGCGGTTTGGAATGAATAGGGAACATAGAAGGAGGCAATAAACAATTATGAAAATTCGAGTAGGCGTTTTTTTTGGCGGTAAGAGCGTAGAACACGAGGTTTCCGTTATCTCCGGCTTACAGGCGTACAATGCCTTTGATAAAGAGAAATATGACCTGGTTCCCATCTATATCACAAAGGACAATGAGCTCTATACAGGAGAGCTCATTGCGGATATTGCCAATTACCGAAATATCCCGGAACTTTTGAAAAAGAGTACCCGCGTCTTTTTGATGGGGGAGAAAAACGGCGTAAAACTGATTCAATACCCGGAAAAGAAATTTGGAAGTTCCGAGGTGGCGCAGATCGACGTTGCGTTTCCTGTGGTGCATGGCGCCAATGTGGAGGATGGTTCCCTGCAGGGGTTTTTGAGGCATTACAATATCCCGTTTGCGGGATGCGATGTGATGGCGTCAGCGGTCACCATGGATAAATATGTGATGAAGACGGTTCTTAAGGATAACGATATTCCTGTTCTGGACTGCGTGACACTGTACGGGAAGGAATACGAGGGCGGCGAAGAGGCGGCTTACGATAAGGTGGAGCGAAAGATTCCTTATCCCGTTATCGTGAAACCTGTCAATCTGGGTTCCAGTGTGGGAATCAAAGTGGCGAAAGACAGGGAAGAACTGAGGGAGGCATTGGAGTATGCCTTTACTTTCGGGCCGAAAGTGCTTGTCGAACGGGCGATTATGAATCTGCGTGAGATCAACTGCGCGGTTCTGGGAGACTACGAGGAGGCAGCGCCTTCAGAGTGCGAGGAGCCGATCTCCAGTGACGAAATTTTAAGCTACGAAGATAAATATGTGGCGGGCGGAAAAGGCGGGTCTGAGGGCATGAGAACCGCAAGAAGAGAGCTTCCGGCAGATTTGACACCCGAAAAGCGGGAGGAGATCCGAGATCTGGCGGTGAAAACTTTTCAGACGCTTGGATGTAACGGCGTGTCCCGGATTGACTTTATGATTGACAGGGACACGGATCAGGTGTATGTAAACGAGATCAACCCTATCCCGGGCTCTCTTGCCTTTTACCTGTGGGAAGCGCTGGGAAAGCCCTACAGGGAGCTTCTGGATGACATGATAAAACTGGCGCTCAAGAGGGAGCGGGAAGAACAGAGTACGTTGACTTCCTTCGACAGCAATATTTTGCAGAATGCCAATCTGTCCGGGGCAAAGGGTGTGAAAAAATAAAAAGAAAAACGCCGGCCATCCTACAACAGGTTGACAGGCGTTTCCTTTTATGTAATTGTTATCACAATATCATGCCACCGCATACATGGACAGTCCAATGAAGACCAGTATGGTAAGCAGCGTCCCCATGGAGAGCGTGTTGGAAATATAGATGCCTTCCGATTCCACATCCGCGTAGAGCGGGATGACAAACGGCGCGGGCAGGGCGAACAGCAAAACCAATGCCATAAAAAGCTGTTTGTCGAAAGGCATGACCTGGAAGACGATCAGTGCGGCTGCACATAAAAGCGCACCCATAATGATTGCTCGAAAAACAAGGGTCTTGACCACAGGGACGATCAGATCTTTTCGCAAAGATAGCTCATAACCGACAATAATCAGGATCATAGCGGATGTGGGCAGTGTGATCATCTCTATAGTGGCAGAGAATATAGGGCTGATGGGGGAGGCGGTAATCAAGTTGCCGAGCCCCGTAACGCCTACGATAAGACCCAGGGTGACACCCCGGAAAGCGGGGTTTTTGCTCATTTCTTTTAACATTTCTTTGAGGGACGGTTTCTGTCCCGTGGCATTTTTCAAAAGCGTCAGGTAAACCGTGAACACAAACAGCACCTGGCCCAGATCTACAGTGGCCATATAGGAAATCTGGTCCGATCCGGCGAGCAGTCCGTACAGGGCGTAGCCCAGCATACCGACCTCAAAGCCGGACAGCAGATAGGGCATGAGTTTGGAGTCGGGTACGAAACGGTTTAAAAGGAAACCGCATCCCAGTGCCAGTGAACAGCTTATGAAAACAACGCTGAACATAAACAGGCTGTCAAGGGAATAGGATGTGGCATAAAAAGCCTTAAACAGTACTACAGGAAGAGTGATGTTGGAGATCACGCTCTTGATTCCGCCAAGCCCCTCCTTGGTAAGAATGCCGGATACGCGGCAAAAATAGCCGATAAAAAGCATGATTACAACTGGTAGTACCATTTCGAGAACCGATAATGTCTGCGACATAAGTTAAAATTACCTCCGCCCTTTTTGATAATTCAGGATTAGTCCATAAATTCTACTTTGCCGCTGTCAATATGATAAATGGCACCGCACACCTTGAGGGGTGATTCATCAGTGAGGTTTAATTTCTCCTTGATGATGGAAATGCTTCTCTCCACGTTCAGACAGCTCGCCTTCAGCGCATCTTTCTCATCGCCGATTGCTTTTTTGATCTCATCGGTTATGTACTTTACAAATCCATCAGGGCTGCTGCTCAAAGCCGCTCCGACAGCGCCGCAGTTGGTGTGACCCAGAACGACAACAAGATTTGTGCCGAGATGGTCTGCAGCGTATTCCACGCTCCCGAGCTGGTGATTATCCATCACGTTACCTGCTACGCGGATGGTGAACAGCTCGCCGATACCTGCGGTAAAAACAGCTTCCGGGATCACTCGGGAATCGGAACAGGTGATTATGGTTGCATAAGGGGTCTGTCCCTCTTCGCAGGTTTTCTGTCTGATCTGCGGGGATACATCCCCCGGGTTACTGGAAACAGTCAGGTAACGCTCGTTTCCTTCTTTCAGCTTTGCCATTGCTTCTGCAGCGGATAAATTTTGATGTGCCATAGTTTTTCTTGCCTCCGTTTCTTTTTTATTTGCTATCTGCGCATCTGAATTTATTAACAAAAGTATAACATGATTGATCTGGTTTTGCATCAATAATTAGCTTTGCGTCATCGGAAATCCCTCAGATATATTTCCATCGAACGGTTCATCTCTCTGGAAAAATCCGACTCGTATTTTCTTTTCCAGAAAGCCTCCATCCATTCATCATAGCTTTTTCCGCCTGTTTTTCCTAAAAACATTTCCCGGATTTGTGCACCACTCTTATCCTGATAACTGTTCTCACAGACGATATCGGATACCCGGAACCGCTCTGGTTTTTTCCGAAGCTTCTGCTGCTCGGTCGGGTGTCCGAAGACAAGCAGACATGCGGGGTATACATATTGCGGAAGCTGTAAAACCGCTTTCATTTCTTCCGCGTTTTCCATGACGTCGCCGATATAGCAGGAGCCGATTCCCAGACTTTCCGCTGCTGTCACTGCGTTTTGCGCTGCAATCAGCGCGTCTTCCACAGCCAGAAGCAAATCACCGGCGCCGGGATCGCGCGGTTTCAGTCCCGCTTCCTCATAAAAGGAAAGCCATTTCCGGCAGTCAGCACAAAAGACAAGCATCATTTTTGCTTTAGCCATAAAGAGCTGGTTGTCACACAGTAAGGCAATCTTTTCCTTTTTACCCGCATCCGTGATGTCGAGGATAGTATATAGCAGTTGGCATCCAGCAGAAGGTGCCTGCAATGCCGCCTGCAGAATGCTGTTTTTATCTTCACGAGATATTTCTTCTTCGGTAAATATGCGGATAGATTTTCTTTCATATAGAGATTTTATTATTTCATTCGTCATGATGACCTCCTTTTTCTGACAGGGTAATCAGTATAATATATTATGACAACAAATGCCGCTTTCAAGATGTAAATTTCGGTTACAAAACGGGAAATTCGGATTACAATCGACCAACATATACAAAGTATACCAAAAAAAGCGCAGTCTGTACCATTTCGGTAGAAAAATAATCTCTTTCATGTATAATGTGATAACTACTTGATCTAGGATCTGGCGAAGAATAGTTTAATCTTCAGGAAATATTTAAGGAAAAAGGAGTTGACACAAATGTACAGAGAGGATATCCTTAGCAAGCAAGCAAGCAAGCAAGCAAGCAAGCAAGCAAGCAAGCAAGCAAGCAAGCAAGCAAG
>CAJTTZ010000005.1 GCA_910579505.1 uncultured Lachnospiraceae bacterium | reverse complement strand
TACGGGGAGATTTTATTTTGTCAAAGTTCAAATTTCATCCTCTATAGGAATGCTTTTCTTTTACAAAAACACCCGCTGCGTAAAGTAAATCACACTGCCCGTCAGCTTTCCGAGTGCCACGGAAAGTATCGCAATCCCCAGCCCGTGACGGAACCCGATCCTTCTGGCAAAGACGGGAATCGTATTTAACATCTCCGCGATGGCAAGCGCAAGACATCCGACAAAAATGCCCGCGAACAGCCCGAACACAATCTGAAAAAGTGTCCCCGCAAAGTTCCAGATGCCCTCCGTTGCCGCCCCGAAAACCGCATGCGTCCGCACCATTCTTCCCACCATGCCCCACTCTCCGAAAACACTGAAAAAGCTGCCCGCAAGCGTGCCGAATATGACCATCTCCTCAAGCACAAACACCTTTTTTGCCACATGCATTTTGCCCGCAAACCGTGGAATCAGCCCCACCGAAATAAGCACCGTAAACACGCCCGCCGAAACGATCAATCCGGCGCTTGCCCCGATCACTAAAAGAAGAATCTGTCTAAGAAACATCAATGGTCTTTCCCTCCCTGTCCGCCGTCGCAATGAGCGCTTTGTTTACATCTTCCTCATAAACCCGCATTTCCACCTCAATAGGCGTAGGGTCCTTCGTGATCCGCCTGCCTCCGATATGGTTAAAGAATACAATGATACCCACCGCCAGCCCTGCCGAGTAGGACAGCTCCAGAATCCCATACCCGTCGCCCCGGTAGCCCATCACCATCTCATAGAGCTTGGAAAACACTTCATTGATCCCGATATCGTTGTGGAAAGCCATGATCGTGAATGCCGTGCCGAAAAAGCTTACTAACGACACAAAGGCAAGCTTGCTCCACTGCACAAAACCTTTATGCCTGTCCACACTGATCCACTCCACGAGTACATCGGTCTCCCCGAGGCTTTCCACGCTCGCGCCGGGACATGCCTTCTCGATCTCCTCAATGACTTTGAGCACACTGAGCACCTGTCGTTTGCTCTCCCCATCCTGAAACGTCCACAGTTTCAGGGATTTTGCCTTTGCGAGCACATGGGAATCCGTACAGGTAAGCGTTGCAATATCCTTGACGCTCACCTCCGGCTTCTGCACCTCCACATTCTGTTCCATTTTCAGATAAATGGTCGCACTATTAGTTGACATAACCTTTTCTGTCTCCCATCACATACGGATTAAAGGAGAATGCGCAGCATTCTCTCAATTGTCGCCATGCGACAATTTTCGCATTGCGATCATTTGATAAAGGGTATTATAAGGAAATTTTTCTATTTTATACGTTATGCACTTATGGTACACTATTGTTATCTATTTTATATAAGAGAAAAGTGCGATGGAGGAAGGATCAATTTACGAAAAATCAGGAGGAACTTCCCTATGAAAATCACCGTTATCGACGGCCAGGGCGGCCGCATCGGCAAGACCGTCATTGAACAGATCAAGACAAAACATAAAGATTTGGAGCTTTACGCCATCGGCACCAACACTGCCGCCACCGCCGCCATGATAAAGGCAGGGGCGGATTTTGGCGCAACAGGGGAAAATGCCGCGCTCGTCAATGTCGCCGATGCGGATATCGTGATCGGTCCCGTGGGCATTGTCTTCGCAAACGCCCTGCTCGGGGAAATCACGCCCGCCATCGCCACCGCCGTGGGCGCAAGCAAAGCCTTCAAAATACTGATTCCCGTCAACCGGTGCAGCCACTTTATCGCCGGCTGCGCGGAAAATTCTCTTGGCGAATACATCCGGCTGGCGGTGGAAAAGCTGGAAACCATGATCTGACAATGCACCGCGGTTTCAGAATCCTTCGCTGCTTACCCGGATCGTCCGAACATCCCCGGCTTAAGGAAACTACAGGAAAGGTGGTCAACAAAAATGGATAAACTACTCTACGGCGCGGCATACTACGACGAATATCTTCCCGTGGACCGCATCGAAACAGATATGGAAATGATGAAGAAGGCGGGCATGAACGTAATCCGCATCGCGGAATCCACGTGGAGTACATGGGAGCCGCAGGATCATGTTTTTGATTTCACCCATCTGCACCGAATGCTGTCCTGTTCGAAAAAGCACGGTATTCAGGTGATTGTCGGCACGCCCACCTACGCGGTTCCCGCATGGCTTGCCCGCAAATACCCGGACATCATCACCGAAACCCACGACGGGCCGGGACGTTACGGGCACAGGCAGAATATGGATATCGCCCACCCCATGTACTTAAAATATGCGGAGCGCATCATCCGCCGGCTGATGGAGGAAGTGCAGCCGTACGACCATGTGATCGGTTTCCAGCTCGACAATGAAACCAAATCCTACGACACCTGTTCCGCCTACGCCCAGAAAAAATTTGTGGCATATGTGCGAAAACTCTTTGATAACGACCTTTCCCTCCTAAACCAGACCTGGGGGCTGGATTACTGGAGCAACCGCATCGACGCATGGGAGGATTTCCCCGACGTGCGCGGCACGATCAACGCAAGCCTCGGTGAGGAGTACAGAAAATTCCAGAGAAAACTGGTGTCTGATTTTCTTGCCGTACAGGCAGAGATCGTGGCTTCCTACGCCCGTCCTGACCAGTTTATCACACAGAATTTCGACTACGACTGGCGTGGCTACTCCTTCGGGCTGCAGCCGGAAGTAGACCAGTGGGAGGCCGCCAGACCGCTCACCATAGCCGGATGCGATATCTACCATCCCTCCGCGCAGGATCTGACTGGCAAAGAGATTGCCTTCGGCGGCGCCATCGCCCGCTCCTTAAAGAAAGACAACTATCTTGTCCTGGAGACCGAGGCGCAGGGCAACCACGGCTGGCTCCCCTACCCCGGGCAACTTTGCCTGCAGGCATTCAGCCATCTGGCAAACGGCGCAAACTGTGTAGAATACTGGCACTGGCACTCCATCCACAATGCCATTGAATCCTACTGGAAAGGCGTCCTCAGCCATAATCTGAAGGAAAACGCAGCTTACCGGGAGACATGCCGCATCGGCGCAGACTTTGCCAAATACGGTACCCATCTGGTCAATTTGAAAAAGCACTGCCCTGCCGCAATCCTTCTGGACAATGTCTCTCTGGACGCCCTGCAATGGTTTCCGATCAAGGACGGGCCCACATACAACGACGTATTCCGCTGGGTTTTCGACGCCCTCTATGAGATGAATATAGAATGCGATATCCTCTCAGCCGAGACCGATATCGACTTATTTAGTCAATACAAACTGCTGATTACACCCGCACTCTACAGCGTCTCGGACAAGCTTACGAGCGCTCTGAGGGACTACGTGCGCTCGGGCGGCGTCCTGCTCTCCACCTTCAAGACTGCGGTGGCGGACAGAATGCTCAAAATCCGGCACGACGACCTGCCCCACGGCCTGACCGACGTTTTCGGCATGACTTACGACCAGTTCACGGACGCTGTGCGGGTGGGACTGCGAACCAATGCCGAGAAATCCGCGACTGAATTAGTCAAAATGTGTTCCGGGCCGGAACAGGAGCCGCGGGAAGCAAATCAGTGTGTCAAAAGCTGGATGGAGCTCCTCCTCCCAGACACCGCGGAGACGCTGGCTCTCTACGACCATCCCTACTGGGGCGAATACGCCGCCCTCACGGGAAACCAATTCGGTCAAGGTTATGCCGCCTATCTGGGCTGCTATACGGACGGGAACGTACTGAAAAAGCTGCTCGGCTTTCTCTGCGAAAAGGCAGGTATTGCCAGAGAAGAAGCCGTCTGGCCCGTGATCGTCAAACGGGGCACAAACGGCCTGCAAAAAGAAATCACTTACTATTTTAATTACTCTGATGAACCGCAGGAGACCGTCTACCACGGGAAAGACGCCCGCATGCTGCTTTCCGGGCACGAAACAGTAAAGGAGGGCAGCCGGATTTTCCTGCAGCGCTGGGATTTCCTGATTCTGGAAGAGATGTAACTGCAATCTGCCTGATATGCTTCATTATAGAGCGATCAGGCAGATTTACCATTACTTTAGTTTACATAATACATACCCAATATTGATATTTCTATTTATAAATCAACGCATACGCATAGAATTTGTCTGTCTTTATCGTTATGGTTTCAGGGCTGTTGTCCAAATCATTGTAAACAATGGGCTCCCCGTCCTTTGTAACACAGATCATTTTATATTCCCTGCCCTTTTTATAAATGGACGGCGGAATTTTTAAAGTGATCTGTATTTCCCCATCCGTGCTGTAGGCATTGCCGGAAAGGGGATATATGTTATAAGTCCTGCCAATCGTATAATCCCCAAGGACTGCCTCAAACGACTTAAAACACATGGGGCCCTGCATGGCGTTGTATATTTCAACCTGATAGGCAGCGTCATTTGACTGGAAATAGTGGACCGCCTCTTTACCCATGCAGGCATACCGTCTTTTCTCATCGAAAGTTGCCGGTTTCCATGTCTCCTCAACCGGCTTTGTGGCGGAGTCTATGACGGATGGGACCACAGATCCGCCCTCCTCCCTGCCTTTTCCAGAATCCGCATTATGGCCGGGCCTATCAACCGAACCGCCGCCTTCATCGGGATTTACAGGTCCTAAGTCTCCCGGGTCGTTCGGGTCGGAAGCGAACGGATCATCAAAGGGAACGTCATATTTTATGTTTGCGTTTGGCATGGCATTGAGTAAAAACTGCCCGCCGATAGCCTTCCAGGTGGATTCGCTGCCGCCAAAAGAGATCGTCCCGCCATACTGGATAAACGTACTGGTAAACGGATGCTCCCCGATCCCGGAAATTTTCGCGGGAATATAGACATCCGCTAACAGTGTACAGGACTGAAACATATAATTGCTGACTGCCTTCAGGCCCTGCGGCAAAGTAATGCTGACTAGCTTCTGGCACTGCGCAAATGCGCTATCGCCAATTTCCACCGCTTCCGATCCTGCCTCAAACCTGATCTGAACTACTTCCCTGCAGCTTGTAAACGCACCTGACCCGACAGACGTAACGCTTGCCGGAAAGTCAAGATACTTAAGCGCCGTGCAGGCCCGGAAAGCTTCCTTCCCAATCGTTTTAACGCCCTCGTTGATGGACACGGAAGTTAAATTCTCACAGCCTTGAAAAGCGCTGTCTTTGACGCTGGCCGTTGTCTTTGGGATAGTTACTGCCACCAGTTTTGCGTTTTGGAACGCCCCGGTTCCGATAGTCGTGATACCGTCGGGAATATATACTGTCAGGGCCTTACTGCCGTAAAACGCATAATCCCCGATGCCTGTGACGCCGTCTTCAATAATGATGGTATTAATACTGTCAATATATTCATTCCATGACGGACCTTCGCCCTGTGTATAATCCGGCATATCCCCTGCGCCTGAAATAGTTAATACACCGTCATTCGTCAGCGTCCAGCCAAGCGGCCCTTCCACGCCTTCATGCGCCGTGTCGTCAGCGTTATCGTCCTCCGTATAGCCATTGGGATAACGGGTGACGAGAAAATCTGCCGCCATAATATCATCCGCGCTGATCGCCCGTCCCCAATGCACGGACTTATTGTAATTTGCCTCGGCAACCGTCACGCCGCCGGCACTTTTCTGCAGCACGATGACGAAATGGCTGTTATTATTTACCCGCAGGATATCGCCGACCTTGATATCTCCGTAATCAAAACCGCCTCTGTCAATGGTTCTGGACGGCAGACTGCCGAAAGCCTCATCGCTTAATAGGAAGGCGAAAGCCGCACAGCCAACGCCCAAACCCGCACCTTTGACGGGGCCGCCCTGGAATCGGTAATATTCCCCCAATGCACCAGCGCTTCCATAAGGCTCAAAGTTGGTCCATGTCATGCCCTCAGGATATTTATCCTTCAAACTCGTCATGGCGTCATAGGCTTCCTGATAGGTTGGACAGCTGCCATCCGCGGCTGCCATCCGAAAAGTGTAATTAGCTGTTTCTACCGAACCATCCTCCGTAAAGAAAGGCTCCTGATCCGACCAGATGCCAGCCCCGATTTTCCCTGTCTCCCCGATTTCCTCCGCTTCCTCTGCTTCCTCTGTTTCCCCCGTTTCCTCTATTTCCTCCGTTTCCCCTGCTTCCCCGACTTCTTCACCAGCCGTCGGAAGGTCTTCACCGGCTGACGGGTTTTCCTGCGAATCGGCAGCGTCCACTCCTTCTTCTGATTCGGTAATCTGTTCTCCCTCTGACACAGACGGCTCGCCCAGGCTGTCCAAATCATCCGTCCCGGTTTCATATGTCCCCGCCGGGATTTCAGCCCCGCTATCCCCGTAAAACTCCTGCGGTTCGACAGCTCCTGCCGTCACGTCAAAAAACAGCATTGCGGCAATAACCGCCGCTGAAACAACCTTCATGTGTTTGATACGTCGCATAATCTGCTCCTCCCATCCATCTTCCACACCCACAACAGTACCCTCTAAAACAGCCCCAGAAACTTCTCCTGAAAGGTACTGTAGATTTCTTCATATGTCGTATAGTTAAGCTGTGCGCTGTCCCGAAAGCGTCCTCTCCATTCGTCTCTGATCGCGTCCGCAAGCAGTCCTGCGTATTCGCTCTGGGTCAAAAGGATTGCCGGAAAGACAAAGTAAATCATAAACAGGTTAATATCCATCTGGCTCCTGCGGCCGATCTTTCCCCATTTGGCAAAGCGCGCTTCCACCGCATCCGCAAGGGTTTTCGCCACCTGCGCCGCCGCTTCGTCACGCCTCTGTTCTTCCGCCTGTTCCACGAAGCCCGTCATCTGCGCAAGATGTGCCTCATTCTTCTCCCGGAACTGCCCCATACGCTCCCTGTAAGCTTTTTTCTTCATGCGATCCATCATCACTTCCATGTTGTCAAACATGGTTCCCAACTGTTCTAACATATACTCTGTCATCCTTTCGTCTTTCATATATTTGTGGATATATCTCCTGTCGCCGTTTGAGAGATTTCAAAAAATCTGGCTTGCGCTCTCCTCATACCTATGCTATAATAGTTCTCGGTGGTTTTCATTGACCACCGCACATTAAAGGGGCATAGTTCAAAGGTAGAACAGTGGTCTCCAAAACCATCGATGTGGGTTCGATTCCTACTGCCCCTGCTATTATGACCCGTGAGCCGCTGCTCGCGGGTTTTTAAGTACATTTATTTACAGAAAGAGGATTCCCATGAAAAAAATCGCTGCCTGCTTCATACTGACATTCTCCCTCGCGTTTCTTAGCGCCTGCGGCGAAGAAAAACCCCTCCTGTCCCCTACCGACTATGATCTGGACGCGGAGACGGCGCAGACCATACGCGGCGTAAAAATCGGTGACGGCCCAGACGTCTTTTTGGCGGCCTACAGGGATTACGACATCCTCTCCTCTGTGGACGGCAGCGACTATCAGTTCCTTGCCACGGAGGAAATCCCCTTTGACAAGTCCCTCACCACGATTCTGCCTTCTTTCTTTGTAGACGGCGCGGCCGTGGAAATCGACAGTTTCTGCGAGAATAACGGCATCGAAAAGGGCTCCCTTCTCTCGTTTCTGACAGACGAAGCGTATCTGGAACACCACACCATCGTCTACCAGTATCTCGTTTTTGAGTGGGAAAACGGCAGGATCAAGGATATCCGCTCCGAGTCTATGGACTACAATAAGGACGGCTCCTACTATACGGCAAACTGACTCTCGTAAAGCCCTGCGTAAAATCCCTTCTTCTGTAGCAGCGCCTCATGGTTCCCCTGCTCGATAATATTCCCGTCTTTCATAACAAGAATCACATCCGCCTCCCTGATGGTGGAGAGCCTGTGCGCCACGATAAAGCTTGTTCTTCCCTGCATCATGGTTGCAAACGCCTTCTGGATCCGTATTTCCGTGCGCGTATCTATGGAGGAAGTCGCCTCGTCCAGAATCAGCATGGGCGGCAGGCAGAGCATGACCCTGGTAATGCACAGAAGCTGTTTCTGCCCCTGTGACAGGCTGCCGCCATCCTCCCCGATCACCGTATCGTACCCCTTGGAAAGTCTCTTGATAAAGCTGTGGGCATGGGACGCCTTCGCCGCGGCGATCACCTCTTCCTCTGTGGCGTCGGGTCTGCCCATCACAATATTATCGCGGATCGTCCCCGCCTTTAGCCATGTCTCCTGCAATACCATGCCGTAATTTTCGCGCAGGCTCTTTCTCGTCACTTCGCGGATATCCGCGCCGTCCACACAGATTTTTCCACTGTTCACATCATAAAACCGCATCAGCAGATTGATCACCGTCGTCTTACCGCAGCCCGTAGGTCCCACAATAGCTACTCTCTGCCCCGGCTTTACCGCCAGATTCAGGTCGGTAATCAGCTTTTTATCCGGCACATAGGAAAAGTCCACATGGGAGAGCTCCACCCGCCCCTCCACATCCTTAAGCGTCTTTGCGTCCTCCGGCTCCGGCGTCTGCGGCTCCTCCTCGATCAGGGCAAAAATCCGCGCCGCGCAGGCAAGCGCATTCTGCAGTTCCGTCACCACGCCGGAAATCTCATTAAAAGGCTTCGTATACTGGTTCGCATAGGAGAGAAAACAGGACAACTGTCCCACACTGATCCCCCCGTGAACGGCATATACCGCGCCCACAACCGCTACGCCCGCGTACACCAGATTGTTGACGAAACGGGTGGAAGGATTCGTCAGGGAAGAGAAAAAGATGGCCCGCAGGGAGCAGTCCTGCAGTCTCCCGTTGATCTCGTCAAACGCATCAAGCGCCTCGTCCTCATGGGAAAAAGCCTGCACAACCTTCTGGTTCCCGACCATCTCCTCGATCAGGGCAGTCTGTTCGCCCCTGGTCTCCGACTGCAGATGAAACATGGTAAACGTTTTCTTCGCGATAAAGCCCGCGACAAAAAACGACAATGGCGTCACCAGCACAACGACACCCGTGACAGCGACATTGACGCTGAGCATAAAGCCCAAAGTGCCAAGAATCGTAATGACGCCGGTGAAAAACTGCGTAAAACCCATGAGCAGACCGTCCGCAAACTGGTCCACATCCGCAATCACCCGGCTCACCACCTCGCCGTAAGAATGCGCGTCGATATATTTCAAAGGAAGAATTTCTATCTTGCGAAATGCTTCGTTGCGGATGTCCTGCACAATGCGGTAGGTCATTTTATTGTTGCACACATTCATAATCCACTGGGCAAGCCCGATCGCCACGGCAATGACCGCCATCATCTTCAAAATATCAAACACACCGCCGAAATCCACCTGTCCCGGTCCGAGCACAAGATCAATGACCCTACCGGTCAATATCGGGAAGTACAAGGTCAGCGCCACCGTCACACTTGCCATCACGATGGACGCCGTCAGATACAGCCAGTATTTTTTGATATAATGCAAAACCCGTCGGAATGTCTCTCTCTGTCCCATCCTACCCTCCTATATATCTGCCGTGCCATTCATAAATTGTCTTCGCCATTTTGTATATTCAATTTTGCACGGCAGACTGTTGCGCATACTGCGAATAATAAATCTCCTGATAGACCTCGCAGTCCGCCAGCAGTTCCTCGTGCGTGCCGCACCCTGCCATCTCGCCGTCCTCCAGCACAATGATCTGGTCCGCATGCCGGATGGAGGAGGCGCGCTGTGACACGATGAACACTGTCGGCTCCCCGGGCAGTTCCTTAAGCGCCCTGCGGAGCGCCGCGTCCGTGGCATAGTCAAGTGCCGACGCGCTGTCATCCAAAATCAATATCTCGGGCCTTGCCACCAAAGCCCTCGCTATGGTGAGCCTCTGTCTCTGCCCGCCGGAAAGATTGCGTCCCTCCTGCGCCACAGGCGCATCCAGACGTCCCTCTTTCGTCTCCACAAAATCCTTCGCCTGCGCGAGCCGCAGCGCCTCCCACAGCTCTTCATCCGTAGCGTCGCCGTTTCCCCAGAGCAGGTTATCCCGGATCGTCCCCCGGAACAGAACCGCCTTCTGCAGGACAATCCCTATTTTTTCTCTCAGTTCTTCCATACCGTAAGTCTTCACATCCCGCCCGTCCACACGCACGGTGCCTGCCGTAGCGTCATAAAACCGGGGAATCATATTCACAAGGGAGGATTTTCCCGAGCCTGTGCCGCCTATGATGCCGACCGTCTGCCCCCTTGGCACCTGTATATGGATATCGCTCAGGGATTCCGCCCCGGCGCCTCTGTAAGTCAAATGTACGTGGTCAAACTCCACGGCAAGGCTCGCTTCCGCGTCTGTGCCGCTCTTCTTTGCCGGCGCGGTATCTCCCGCTGCCCGATTGTCCGTCTTGATCAATTCCTTTCCTTCTTCCGCCGCTTCCCTCCACTCCATGGAGGATTCCACCTCAAACACCGCCTCAATGCGGTTCGCACAGGCCAGTGCTTTCGTGATCGTGATGATCAGGTTGGCCAGCTTAATTAACTCCACCAGAATCTGCGACATATAGTTGACCAGAGCCACCACCTCGCCCTGGGTAATGCTTCCATTGTCCACGCGCACCGCCCCCGTATAGAGCAGAAGAATCGTTGCCGCGTTGATGATAATGTATGTGACTGGATTGGTCAATGCCGAAATTCTTCCCACAACGAGCTGCAGATGCGTGAGTATCCCATTTTTCTCCTCAAACCTCTCCGTCTCCTCCTGCTCCTTATGAAAAGCGCGGATCACCCGCGCGCCCGTCAGATTTTCTCTCGTCGCACCGAGCACGGCGTCCAGCCCTGCCTGTACCTTCTTATACATGGGCATCGTAAGCGCCATGATCCCAAAAACCACCACCGCGAGCAGCGGGATCGTCACCACAAAGATCATTGCCGCCTTCGCGTCAATCGTAAATGCCATAATCATTGCGCCGAACACGATAAAAGGGGAGCGCAGGAAGAGACGCAGCACCATATTGACCCCGTTCTGCACCTGGTTCACATCAGAAGTCATGCGGGTAATCAGCGTCGAGGTGCCGAGTGTATCAATCTCCGTAAAGGACAGGCCCTGGATATGGTCAAAAAGGGCGTGCTTCAACCCGGTGGAAAAACCTACCGCCGCCTTTGCCGCAAAATACTGCGCCGTGATGGAGCACAGCAGACCGATCAGTCCAAGCGCGACAAGAATGCCGCCCATTTTCAGGACATATCCTGTATCCGCCTGTCCGATACCCCGGTCAATGATAGCCGCCATCACAAGGGGCACAAACAGTTCAAACGTTGCCTCCAGCATTTTGAAGAGCGGCGCAAATACTGTTTCCTTTTTATACGCCTTTAAATAGATAAGCAGTTTTTTCATAGTAACCGTATATCCCCTCCGCACACAGACAGCAGTCCAATTTGTGAACTGCTGTCCCGTTTCTTTCACCTACTTGCGTTTTGCCTGCACAGATTATACCCCGGCCAAACAGCTATTGTAGATACTCGCCTGTCTGCTCTTTAATTTCCTCATCAATCAGCTCTACCTGTGCGGAAGGCGTATACCGCTCCTCCGGATAAAGCACATGATGGAGCTGCCTTACATTTTCCTCCAGATCAATCGGAATCACGCAGCTGCCCTTGCTTCCGACATTGGCTCCGGCCCTTCCTCCCTCAAAGGGGAAGCCGTCGCTCTCCACCATATTGTAGCCTGCCACGCTCCCGAGAACGCTCAAAATCTCATTCACGTCCAGGGAGGTCTCCACCTGCGGCAGAACGGCATTAACCATATCAGTCAATGTACTGACCGACGCGCCGCCCGCCTTGTCCATCATAGCCCTGATGACATCCCTCTGCCTTTCCGCCCTTCTAAAGTCGTCCCCTTTCGTGTAACGAATACGGCAGTATGCCGTAGCCTGCATCCCGTTCAATAACTGTCTGCCGCTTTGTTCGACCGGAATATAATCTACGCCAAGCTCCTCCGCCATACAGAGCTGGTAATTATTCAGATGGGATATTTCCGAATCCGTAATCTCAATCTCCACGCCGCCCAGCGCATCCACCGCGTCAATCAGACCAGAAAACCCGATGGTCACATAATCTGTAATGTCCAGATCCAGATTCATATTGAGCATATTGATCGCCTGCTCAGGTCCGCCCTGCGCGTAGGCTGTATTACATTTGTTATAAGAATCATTGCTCAGATTCAGATAGGTATCCCGGAACACGGAAATCAGCTTAATCTCCTGCGTATCCTGGTTAATACTGGCAATCATGATGGTGTCGCTTCTCGTGCCTCTCCCCAGCTCGCCGTCTCTGGCGTCCACACCAAAAAGCGCTATGTTGCGGTATCCTTTTTTCTTCTCCTCTTTCTTCGTTTCCTTCTGCTTTATCTCCGTGGTCTTCTTATTGACGATCTCCTCATTTATGCGGATCTTTCCCTCGTCAATATCTTTGTGGTTTACCTCGCTCGTCATTGTGACCACCACATACATCACGCCGATGGCGATAAGCAGAATGCAGATCTCCGCGATCAGAAGAGGTATGCTGCCCCGAAAGCCGCGCTTTCTCTTGTCCATACTGACTCCTTTGTCAGAACCTATTTCCCCTTTGTACAAAATCGCCGCCCGGCGACGGCGATCCGGTTTTACGCTGCCGCGCTTTCCCTACTCTAAAAATATAGATAACCTCGGATATCGTACCACATAAGCGGCGTTAAATCAAGTCAATCGCATCCCTCACTGTCTTCACGCCTATCAGCCGTATCCCCTCTTTGGCCCTAATCTGCTCTACGTTGACCGCCGGAAGGACGCATGTGGTAAAGCCCAGCTTCGCCGCTTCAGCCACTCTCTGGGACGCCTGCGAAACGCCCCGCACCTCCCCGCTTAAGCCGATTTCCCCGAATGCAATGGTTCTGTCGTCAATTGCCCGGTTCTTAAAACTGGAAGCTGCCGCCATGGCGACCCCCAGATCAATTGCCGGCTCTGCGATCCGCATACCGCCCGCCAGGTTCACATAGGCGTCGCAGTCCGACATCTGCAGATTTAAGCGCTTCTCCAATACAGCCATCAGCAGATTTAGCCTGTTTAAATCCATGCCTGTCGCCTGCCTTCTCGGTATGCCAAAATTGCTGTGACAGACTAACGCCTGAATCTCCAGCAGAATCGGCCGGGTTCCCTCCATGGAACAGGACACCACGGAGCCGCTGGCTCCCTCCGGCTTTCCGCTCAGCATAAACTCGGAGGCATTGTCCACTTCCGCAAGCCCCTCCTCCTTCATCTCGAACACGCCGATCTCGTTCGTGGAGCCGAACCGATTCTTCACACCCCGCAATATCCGGTAAGAGGCGTGCCTGTCCCCCTCAAAATAGAGCACGGTATCCACCATATGCTCTAAAACCCTTGGCCCGGCAACCGTTCCCTCCTTGGTCACATGGCCCACAATCATAATGGAAACACCCAGTCCCTTGGCAAGCTGCATCAGTACATTCGTGGACTCCCTCACCTGGGAAACACTGCCCGGCGCGGAAGATATTTCCTCCCGGTACATCGTCTGGATGGAATCTATGACCGCCACCGCAGGCTGAACTTTGCGGATGGTCTGTTCCACGGTTTCCAGATTCGTTTCACATAAAAGAAGCAGCTGATCCGAAAATTCGCCCAGCCGGTTTGCCCGCATCTTGATCTGCTGCAGGGATTCCTCCCCCGATATGTAGAGAAGCTTACGGCCGTCCGCCGCCATATGCCTGCACACCTGCAGAAGCAGGGTGGACTTACCGATCCCGGGATCACCTCCAACCAGTGTGAGCGATCCTGGCACAATCCCGCCGCCGAGCACCCTGTCAAGCTCCGCGATACGCGTGGTCATGCGTTCTTCTTCCCGCAGATCCACCTGTTTCAGACTCACCGGGGCTGCCGCCCTTTGCCCGGACAGACCTTTGCCTGCGCCGCCGCTTCCCTTCCCGGCAGCCGGCTCCTCCACCATGGTATTCCACTCCTTACAGCCGGGACACTGCCCCAGCCATTTGGAAGATTCATATCCGCAGTTCTGGCAGAAAAATACGGTCGATTTCCCCTTTGCCATTTCTGTTTCCTTTCTTTTATACTTACCTTTACCCAAAAGTGGGGTTTTCCAGGCAAACATGACATACATGTCAGCCGAAAACCCCAACTTTTCACTCCAACCGCCTATTTTACGATCTTTACTTCCACCGCTCCAACACTCGCAAGCTCCACACTGATACTCAGTTTCCCGCTCAGGTTCGTCTTCATCTCCCCGACGTTTGCGCCGTCCACATACACCTTATAAACCGTATCCTCTTCAAGACCAACCGTGATCTGCGCGTCCTCGTCGCCTTCCACCGTAAAGGTAATGCCGTTCTCCGTCTCCTCGAAACAGTTTACACTGGTGCCCGGCTCCGACTCATAGGCAAACATGCCGTTTTTCTCAAGCTTCGTCAGTTCCTTAAAGGTCTTTACCTTATACAGATTACCGCCGTGCTCATAATCCTCCAGCTTTGCCTTTGCCGCCAGCTTATGATTGCCAAAGCTGATCGTCCTGTCACTCTCCGCGCGCAATAACTCCTCTACTACAGCCATCGCTCTTTCCTCCTAATGTCATAATTTACCATATTATACCCGCACGGGTTTTACCGTGAAGGTTATTTTTTTGTTCTTTAATCCCACGGACACCTTGTCTCCGCTCTTCACCTTTCCGGCAAGAATCTCTTCCGCCAGGGCGTCCTCGATCTCCGACTGAATCGCCCGCTTCATCGGTCTTGCGCCCATCTTGACATCTATATGCTTCTCGATCAGATACTCCTTCACGGAAGAGCTGACCGCAAGTTCGATGTCCATCTGCTCTTTACACCGCCTTGACAGCGTTTTGGAAAGCAGCGTGACAATCGCCTTCATATCGTCCCTGTTGAGCGGGTGGAATACCATAATCTCGTCGATCCTGTTGATAAACTCCGGCTTGAAGAGGCGTTTTACCTCCTCCATGACCTTACCCTTCATTTTATCGTAACTCTGTTTCTCCGTCTCCGCCGCGCCAAATCCCAGGTTCTTCGGATCAATGATGCGCTGCGCCCCGGCATTCGAGGTCATGATCAGAATGGTATTTTTAAAGCTCACTTTCCGTCCCTTGGAGTCTGTGATATGCCCATCGTCCAGCACCTGTAAAAGAACGTTAAACACATCCGGGTGCGCCTTCTCTATCTCGTCAAAAAGGACAACGGAATAGGGATTCCTTCGGATCTTCTCGGAGAGCTGTCCCCCCTCTTCAAAGCCCACATAACCCGGCGGCGACCCGATCATCTTTGACACCGAATGCCCCTCCATGTACTCTGACATATCTACGCGGATCAGGGCGTTTTCCGAACCGAACATCGCCTCGGCCAACGCCTTTGACAGCTCGGTTTTTCCCACGCCGGTAGGTCCCAGAAACAGGAATGACCCAATCGGTCGATTCGGATCCTGCAGTCCTACCCTGCCGCGGCGCATCGCCTTCGCCACCGCCACGACCGCCTCCTCCTGACCGATCACACGCTTATGGAGAATGGATTCCAGCTTGAGCAGCCGCTCGCTCTCCTTCTCCGCCAGTTTCTTCACGGGAATCTTCGTCCAGAGCGCCACCACTTCCGCGATCTCGTTCTCTCCCACCACGTAGGCGCGGTTTAAGTCTTCCTGCTCCAGCCGCTTCACCATGCGCTCATATTTTCTGATGCAGCTCTCCTGCTTCTTTTTCAGTTCCGCCGCCTGCGTAAACGCCTCCATGCGGATCGAACGTTCGATCTGCAGGTCAATCTTATCTATCTCCTCCGACAGTTCCTGCAGCTTATCCGGCTGTTTTGTCACATGCAGCCGCACCGCCGCCGAAGCCTCGTCGATCAGGTCAATCGCCTTATCCGGCAGATTCCTGTCGTTGATGTAACGCGCCGACAGGGCGACCGCCGCGCTGATCGCTTCCGGCGTGATGGTTACCCGGTGGTGCTCCTCATACTTGTGGGCAATGCCCCGCAAAATATTCTCTGTCTCCTCAATGCTTGGCTCCTCCACCGTCACCGGATGGAAACGCCGCTCCAGCGCCGCATCCTTCTCCACATACTTGCGGTACTCGGCGATAGTGGTCGCGCCGATCATCTGGATTTCCCCCCTCGCGAGGGAGGGCTTTAAAATATTGGAAGCGTCAATCGCGCCCTCCGCGCCGCCCGCACCGATGATCGTGTGCATCTCATCCAGAAACAGGATGATATTGCCGTCCTCAATCACTTCCTTAATGACCTTTTTGATCCGCTCCTCAAACTCGCCGCGGTACTTGCTGCCCGCCACCATGCCTGACAGGTCCAGCGTCAAAAGTCTCTTATTCTGTACCGTAAAGGGAACGTCGCCGGTCACGATTCTGGCCGCAAGCCCTTCCACGACAGCCGTCTTGCCCACGCCCGGTTCCCCCACCAGACAGGGATTGTTTTTCGTGCGGCGGCTTAATATCTGCACCACCCTTGTGATTTCCTCTTCCCTGCCGATTACCGGGTCAAGCTTACCCTCTCTGGCAAGCGCCGTCAGATCCCTGCTGTAATGGTCAAGCGTGGAGGTATTTCCCTTTTTCTTGTTCTGCTTTCTGACTAAATCTTCCTTGTAGAGCGCGCCGTCCTCTCCCATGGCTACGAGCACATCCACATAAAGTTTCTGCACGGAAATACCCATGGTGTTTAACAGCCTGACGGCAACATTCTCCCCCTCCTTTAGAAGCGCCAGCAGAATGTGCTCCGTCCCCGTCTTATCGCTGTGAAATCTGTCCGCCTGCCTGTGCGCCTCCTCCAGAATCGCCTGCGCACGGGGGGAATACCCGTCCCGCTCCGCAATCAGTACAGAGGTCTCCGGCACGATCAGGTCCTTTATCATTTCTTTCAGCCGCACCACGTCCACGCCGTTATTCAAAAGCACGGTCGCCGCAACGCCTGTATTCTCCCGTAAAAGTCCCAGCAGGATATGCTCGCTTCCCACATAACTCTGCCGTAAGCTTCTCGCCGCCCTCTCCGCCAGGATCAGAGCCGCCTTCGCCTTATCCGTAAACTGTGGCTGCATTTACTCTCTCATTCCTTTCCCATAATCCTCATAGATCTCGTCTATAAGAGCATGCACTTCTTCTCTGGAAATATTCTTACAGCTTGCCTTTGCCAGAGTGACTAACAGATCTTCCCTGATTTCCCTGGTGGCACGTATCCTGTCAATGTCCACAGCTACCATCACGCCCCGTCTGCGGTCCACCTTCACATAGCCTTCCTGCTTTAAAACGGTGTAAGCTTTGTTGACCGTATGCATATTGATGCCGATGGTATCCGCAAGCTGCCTGACAGAGGGGAGCATATCTCCCTCCTGAAACCTGGAAGTGGCGATCCCCATAATGATCTGATCCCTAAGCTGCATATAAATCGCCTGGTCGCTGTTAAAATCTATCTCGATAAACATAGTTATTTCAGATCCTTATCGTCCATATTTAAAAATTCAAATTCAAACTCGTCGTCATCCAAAAGAAAATTCTTTGCCTTGCGGGCCCTTGCAGTCCTGACTGCTTCCTCCGCACCCGGTTCTTCGCGGTAAGTCACTTCCCTCTCACGCCTTCTGCGCTCCTGCCTGTCTGCTCCGGCTCCCGCTTCCTCTCTTCTGCGCGGTCTGCGCTCCTCCTCGGCAGGCGCCCTGCGTCCCGGCTCCCGCCCTCTCTCAGCCGCGCGCTTAGCGGCCGGACGTTCCTCGGGCGTCTCCTCGTCCTCGTCATCGTCGTCCTCATAATCCTCATAGTAAGCGTCGCGCAGTTTAAAGGCCATGATAACCGTCACAATCGCAAGAATCGCCAGAAGCACTGCAAGCACAACTATCACAATCCGCTGCTTCACAATGGACTTCGTGTCATCGCCATCGTCGAGGGTTTGAGAGTAGGAGGACTCCAGAAGCGGTACAAGCTTCTGTTTCTGTTCGGTAATATTATCGTAAATATACCAAACCTCTTCTCCATCGGAACCTGTCTCAATTTTCAGTTCATAGTCGTTTCGCGGCGCCGAAGCTGGCTCTTCCGGCTCCTCCGCGGGCTCTTCCGCAGGCTCCTCCTCCACGGGCAGCATATCGCCCATATCTAACAGGTCAGAGCGGATATAGCCCGTTTTTTCCGAACCGTTTGACCCGGTAAAGCTCACGAAATACCAGGTCTTACTGTCGCTGCCCTCGGATTTCCCGCTCACCACCACCTGTGTCCCGGCCGCCAGGGAATCCACCGGGTTATTTGAAGTGGAAGGGTCGGGACGCACCTTTGCCTTTACATTGGTTGTGGCATACTGGAGATCCACCGTCTCCTGCGCCTCCACCTGCGCGCCTCCGCCTGTGCTGCCTGCCGCCGCCGGCTCCTGCGTATCCGTACCGCCTTCCGGCGCCTGCGCCGCCTGGCTTTCCGCCGCCACGGTAACCGTCGGAATGTCTCCGTCTCCCTTTTTCTCTATCATATCCGCGCGGACATACCCCATGGTGTTCGCGTCCACATATACCTGATACCACGTGATGCCGGAGGCATCCACCTTGCCCCGGATGCTGATTTCCTTACCGACAGTGGAACTGCCGATCACCTCGCTCTCCTGATCGGGCTGTTTTCTGATATTGACTGAGTTGGGCAACACGGTGCCTGTCGCCTCCGCCAGACTCACCATCGGGTTACACCACGCAAGAAAAACCGCTGTGCCCAAAACGGCCGCCGCCTTCCATACATGTCCCCGTCTTTCTCTTACCCGCTCTCTCATTTGTATTTTCATTCTGTTCTCCTCTGCCAGGTTTTACTGTTCTCTTGTGAAACGCTTGGAGCCTTCCTCTCCCCTGCGCCGCTCGGTGCTGTAGCCAAATGTATCGCCACGGTGTCTTGCCTTTCTTGCCATCTCCTCAAGATCATGGTGATAGTTCATCTCACACTTAGGGCAGTATTTGCCGCTGCGGATCGTCGCGCCGCAAATTTCACATTTTAGGAAAATGGCGGAATTTTGCGCTATCTCCAGCTTTCCTTCCTTGAGCATATCCCTTATGGATTTTTGCGACACCCCGGTAGCCTTGGCGACCTCCGCCGCGTTGGCCCCCATATGTTTCTCAACATAATTGCGCGCCTTTCCATAGTCGTCATAATCCAGAAAACCGCATTTCTCGCACTGGTATTCTCCCAGACCCTTAAATACCATGACACCTCCGCACTCAGAACAGTAGGTGGGCCTGTTATAGGTATTGATCTCGGTAAATTCCTTCTTGAGCATCTCAATTCTTTCTTCCCTGCTCATAACTTCACTCCCTTTTACGCTTCTTTTATAGCTTTATCCCTCTTTTACAAAACTGCGGCGCTTATGCCTCGTCAATCGCCTTGCCGATATCATGTCTCATATACTGATGGTCAAAATGCACCCACTGCGTCGCCGTATAGGCGTTCGCCCGCGCCTCCTTCAGCGTCGCGCCCTTCGCCGTAACGCCGAGCACCCTGCCGCCATTTGTGACAATCCTGTTATTATCTAAACGGGTACCCGCGTGGAAACAGTAATATCCATCCTTATCGTCAAAGTTTTCCAGTCCCTCGATCACAAACCCCTTCTCGTAGGAAACAGGATATCCTTCCGATGCCAGAATGACGCAGACCGCCGCATTGTCCTCAAAAGAAAGGTCAACCTGGTCAAGCGTCCCGTCGATACACGCCTCCACCACATCAATCATATCGTTTTTCATGCGGGGCAGCACCACCTGCGCCTCGGGATCCCCGAATCTGGCATTGTACTCCAGAACCTTCGGTCCGTCCTCCGTCAGCATCAGCCCGAAGAAAATCACGCCTTTGAAAGGTCTGCCCTCCGCCGCCATGGCGTCCACGGTGGCCTGATAGATATACTTATGGCAGAACGCATCCACCTCTTTTGTATAGAAAGGGCTCGGCGAAAACGTACCCATGCCGCCGGTATTCAGTCCCTGGTCCCCGTCCAGCGCGCGCTTGTGGTCCTGCGCGGACGACATGATCTTTATCGTCTTTCCATCCACAAAGGAAAGTACGGAAACCTCACGTCCTGTCATAAATTCCTCGACCACCATGCGGTTACCCGCCGTCCCGAACTTTTTATCCTCCATAATGGTTCGCACGCCGTCTTTTGCCTCTTCAAGCGTCTCGCAGATCAGCACGCCTTTTCCCAGCGCAAGACCGTCCGCCTTTAACACCACCGGCATCTTCGCCGTCTCCAGATAGGCAAGGGCCTTCTGCGGATCGTCAAAGTTTTCGTAGGCTGCCGTGGGAATGTTGTATTTTTTCATCAGATCCTTGGAGAACGCTTTGCTGCCCTCCAGAATCGCCGCGTTTTTCCGGGGGCCGAACACCCGAAGACCCGCTGCCTCCATCTCATCCACGAGACCGCCCACCAGCGGATCATCCATACCTACTATAGTCAGGTCAATGGCTTTCTCTTTCGCAAAAGCCACCAGTTTATCAAATTCCATGGCGCCGATTGGCACGCATTCCGCTATCTGTCCGATCCCCGCGTTACCGGGCGCGCAATAAATTTTATCCGCCCGGGGACTCTTCGCCACAGCCGCTGCTATCGCGTGTTCCCTGCCGCCGCTTCCCACAATCAAAATTTTCATGGTTTTCTGTTCCCTTCCTAAATACTACCTTTCACTCTGTGACCATAACCCGTCCGTTTTCCACCTTCACCTGTCCTGCCGCGATCAGATTGATACACCAGGGAAGAATCACCCACTCGGCTTCCTCCATCACCCGTCTCTGCAAAGTTTCCGGCGTGTCGTCCTCATGCACCTCCACCGCTTTCTGCATGATAATCGGCCCGGTATCCATCCCGTCATCCACAAAATGTACTGTAGCCCCTGTGATCTTCACGCCGCGCGCAAGCGCAGCCTCGTGCACCCGCAGCCCATAATATCCCGTACCGCAGAAAGCCGGTATGAGGGACGGATGCACATTGATAATCCTGTGCTCGTATTTTCTGATCAGCTCTGCCGGCGCCTTAACCATAAAGCCCGCCAGTACGATGAGATCAGGCTCTGCCTCCTCCACCGCGCGGACCAGGGCCGCCTCAAACTGTTCCCTGTCACCGTAATCTTTCGGCGACACACACACGCTGTCTATCCCCGCCGCTTTCGCCCTCTCGAGGGCGCGGGCCCCGGGATTGTTGCACACCACCCGGACAATCTCTGTGTGAAAGATGGCTCCCCGCGCGATGCCGTCAATAATTGCCTGCAAGTTCGTGCCGCCTCCCGACACGCATACTACCACTTTAAGCATGATGATCCTCCAATCGCAACTCCCCATCCCCTTCTTGTAAAAGCAGTTTGCTTTATGTAAACCATTTGGGCCCTTATACGATAACCGCCTCGTGCCCGCCTGCCACGACCTCGCCCACGGTCCACGCTTTTTCGCCGGCCTTTGCAAGCGCGGCAACGGTCCTGTCCGCGTCCGCAGGACTTACCGCCAGCACCATACCGAGTCCCATGTTGTAGGTATTGTACATCATCTTTTCTTCCAGACTTCCGGTCCTTTGCATCAACGCAAAGATGGGCGGTATCTCAAAACTGCCCTTCTCCACCTTTGCCCCGACCCCGTCCGGCAGCATTCTTGGAATATTCTCATAGAAGCCGCCGCCTGTAATATGGCTGCAGCCTTTGATGGTAACGCCCGCCTTCCTTACTTCCTGAAGCGCCTTCACATAAATTTTGGTGGGCGTAAGCAGTGTCTCGCCAAGCGTTGCGCCAAGTTCATCATAATATACGGAAAGTGTTTCTTTATTCACATGGAAAACTTTTCTTATAAGGGAAAAACCGTTGCTGTGCACTCCCGAAGAGGCAATGCCGACAAGTACATCGCCGGGCTTCACATCCGCCCCCGTGATCAGATCCTTCTCCTCGGCAACACCCACCGCAAAACCGGCAAGATCGTATTCATCCTCCGGCATCAGCCCCGGATGCTCCGCCGTCTCGCCGCCGACCAGAGCCGCTCCCGACTGCCTGCACCCCTCTGCAACACCCTTCACGATGGCCGCGATCTTCTCAGGATAGTTTTTGCCGCAGGCTATGTAATCCAGGAAAAACAGCGGTTCCGCGCCCGCGCACACCACGTCGTTGACGCACATGGCAACACAGTCGATACCCACGGTATCATGCTTATCCAACAGAAAAGCAAGCTGTATCTTCGTGCCCACGCCGTCCGTGCCCGACAGAAGCACCGGCTTCTCCATGCCCTTAATCTTCTCAAGGGAAAAGGCGCCGGAAAAACCGCCGATCCCGCCTAACACCTCCGGCCTCATTGTCCCCTTCACATACTGCTTCATCAGCTCCACCGAACGGTAGCCCGCCTCGATATCCACACCCGCTGTCTTGTAATCCATACCGGCCTCCTTTTTATGCCTTCAAATATGTTTTATACCCGACTTCCTTCAGCTTCGCGTCCTTCTCCTGCACGCTCTCCTTCAGGCTCTCCGAATACTTCTTTAACCGCTCCAGAAGCGCAGCATCCGAGACAGCCAGGATCTTCGCCGCCAGAATACCCGCGTTTAGCCCGCCGTTTATCGCCACTGTCGCAACGGGAATGCCGGAGGGCATCTGTACAATAGAGTAGAGTGAATCCACCCCGCCCAGGTCAGACGTCTTCATGGGCACACCGATCACCGGCATGGGGAAAATCGCCGCGCACATACCCGGCAGATGGGCCGCTTTCCCGGCTCCCGCGATAATCACCTTAAAACCTTTTGCCTCCGCGCCCTTCGCATACGCAAAGAACACGTCCGGCTCCCTGTGGGCGGAAATAATCGTCATCTCATAGGAAACGCCAAGCTCCTCCAAAATATCCGCCGCTTTCGCCATAACGGGCATATCCGAATCGCTGCCCATCACGATACCTACCTGTGCCATCCGCAATTACCTCCTCAACCACAATATCTTGTGTCAAAACAAAGTTTCTTACTCTACAGTGTACTAGATTTTCCCCGATTGCGCAACCCATTTTCTCAGTTCAGCCAGAACATGGCGCGGACTGAGCCGCCTCTCACTTTAATGCCCGGTTCAACTCCTCGCAGCCCGGCAGCACAAATTGACCGTCTTGGATAATCACTTGCTTCTCTCCTGCTTCGGTCAATACCGAAAGTTCCGCCAGCTCGTCATAGGGGATCGTAATATCCGTGTGGCACTGGAAATACGCCTTGCTGACATCCGTGTCACGCAAAACTGACACCTCGTTCTCCTTCGCCACAATCTCCTTGCCGTCCGGGTTGTAACTCTTGACCTCCTCCTCATGGGAATAGCAGGTGTCCCCCAGCGCAAAATGCGGTCCTGTCTTTTCCGCAATCAGAATCGGCAGTTTATCCTCAATCCCGTATTTTCTCGCCACAGAGAACGCCGTCGTGTTCGTGCCGATGGCGAACTCTCCCAGCGGAAGTTTTTCATGGTGATGGAACACATTGTCCCTGATATACTTGCGGTTGTCCTCCGCCCCCGCAAAGTTGCCGCAGCTGTAATCCGTCACGAAACCGTCCTTAAAATGAAGTCTCAGGTCCCTGTACTCCAGCTCGTGCAAAAACACGCGCGGCACATGCAAAAGCCCCTCTGTACCCGCGAGGAGCGGCGAAGTAAACACCTCTCCCACAGGGATATTGACGTCCGCCACACAGTTTTCAAAATTAGTCTGGGTTTTCGGATCATCCAGCTTGTGAAGCTGCACTTTTATGTCGGTCTCATTCCCGTTCATACCTTTGACCAATACGGTCGATCCCTTGTCCAGCACGTCGATAATCTTCTGCTGGATATCCCGGTAAAGCATATAATCCAACGTATTGATGCGCACCACGTCGTCGAAAATTTCCTCGTACCGCTCACCGATCTGCGGTACAGGGAAAGCGATAATCGTAAAGCTGTGCTCCTCGCCCCTGATATACTCATTTTGGATATCGGCTATTTTTCCCGCGTTGGAAACCGAAAGCTTCTGCTGTTTTTCACTTAAGCGGCAGGCCGTCTCCTTATTCTCCGGCACAAAGGGCTCCTCCCCGAAGCTCTCCACCACCGCCGGACCGCCGTAAAGCGCCGCCAGTTCCTTATGCCGCTCAAACACATTCCGAACCGCCTCCGTCTTTCTCTCCGCCAGCGCGCCGTCCAGGAAAAGCGCCATATCCTCCTTATGGTCATAGTCGTACTGTTTATTGGGATTCGCGCCGCAGTAACCGTTTTTGTTCACGCTCCTGCCCTGAAAGATATTCACACCCGCCCGGCAGAAGGTTGACTGTAGACCGATTTGGTCAAAATTGAGGACCGCCTGTCTGAGCACCCGCTCAAAACCCAGAAAATAGCGGATTGTCACCGTTTCTTTAATGGAAATATCCTTGTTCGTCACCTCAAAGCCGATACGGTAGCCTTCCGTGTACGTGTCCGCCATCAGCTTTATTTTATCTGATGGCATTTCATTCAGATGCGCCGCCGTTTTCAGCTCGTTTTCCGTGACATACTCGCCAAAATAATAGAGGTAGCGCAGATCAGACAGATCGCTTTCCATAATGATACGGCGGGCAAAATCCCGATCCGCGTCCAGAAGCGCCATGCTCTTTTCCTCAAACTCCGCCTCGTAATAATCGCTCACATACCAGTAAAGACACTGCCGCAGCTCCTCCGCATCCGGCTCCCTGTTCTCCTCCTTCGCGCAGGCAAAAAGCTGATAAACTTCCAGCAAAAGTTCTGCCCGTATCGTCATGGAAAAGCGGTTCTGTTCATATGCTGCCGGAATCATGGCGCGGAGCTCCGTATACAAAAAAGACAGGCACTGTCCGATTGACTTGCCCAGTCGATCCGTTGCATAATCCGGGTTCGCGTAGCTTTCCCCGTAATGCGCCGGCAGAATATCCGCATAGAGCGAGTGGTTGTGCTCTTTCAGCTCCTCCATTCCCATCTGTCTGAGCGCGCCGCCTTCCACCAACCCATAGGTCCGATCCATCAGCAAAACAAACTTTGCCATCTGCATAAAATAATCCCGGTAAGCCTCTGCGCAGATTGACTCATTCGGTATTTCCCTGATCCGCTCCAGAGCAAGCCCATAACGCTCCGCAACTAACTCTTCCTTTTTCATAAGACTGCCACAAACCTCCTTTTTCTACGTCAGGCATACGCCCCCGCATACAAGATCACGCTGAGCGCCGCCAGCACAAGTACATTTAATACAATGCCCAGATAACTAAAAAAATAAAACTTATCCCGGTCCGATTTGGACATGACTCCCAGCGCAATACCTACAAAGGCAAAAATCATCGTCAGGAACGCCACTGCCCCGTACTGCAGGGGAACCTCCCCCGCCCTCGCATAGCTGTCCACAATTATGAAAACCAGAGACACCAGCGAGATCACGCCCAGAATCGTAGCCATAATCCCTTTGAGCGTATGCTCCTTATTGGTAAACATGAAATCTTTTTTCACCGCGTCCGTCCTCCCCGCGTTCCGGCTCTGCCTATTCGCGCAAAAGAGGGCATCCTCGTCCTCGCCGAAAACGCCCTCCCTTTTCTTTAAAACAGGATCTTGTTTCTTCCTGCCAGAAGCTTCGCGCCGCTGATGACTAAGAGCACGCCCCCTGCTATGCCTACCACCATGACCACCACGCCAAATGCAAGATTTAGGGCTCCTGCCCCGCCCATGATCTTATAAGTTCTCTCTTCCATATTTCCCTCCATTCCGAAGCGTTCTTCGCATGTCCGCATGCTTTACTTTGCGCCGTAAGTTTCATAATAAGCGTCAATCCGTCCCTTTATGTCGTCGTCGATATAAATCTTACCGTCAACAGGCTTGTTGTAAAGGCACTCTACGACTTCTTCCATGGTTACAATTGCGCCTGTCTTAAATCCGTACTTCTCCTTGATCTCATCGAGCGCACTGCTGTCGCTTGAAAGCCCTTTTTCCATACGGTTTAAGGACACCATCAGTCCCTTGACGGAAACGTCCGCCTGCGCCTTGATAATAGGGAATGTCTCCTCAATAGATTTCCCGGAAGTCGTCACATCCTCTATGATGACTACCCTGTCGCCGTCTTTCAGTTTGGAGCCAAGCAGAATCCCGGTGTCGCCGTGATCCTTCACTTCTTTTCTGTTGGAACAGTAACGGATCTCCCTTCCGTAAAGTTCGCTGATCGCCATGGTCGTCGCCACTGTGAGGGGAATGCCCTTGTAAGCGGGGCCAAACAGCACGTCAAAATCTAACCCGTAATTGTCGTGAATCGCCTTCGCATAGTATTCGCCCAGTTTCCGCAGCTGCGCGCCGGTCACATAAGCGCCCGCATTCATAAAAAACGGGGATTTCCTGCCGCTCTTTAAAGTAAAGTCCCCAAACTGCAACACCCGGCTCTCTATCATAAAGCCGATAAATTCCTGCTTGTACTGTTCCATCGTTTTATCCTCATCTTCCTTTGCTGACACTTGCGCTATGTTTGAGATATGGAAATATCTCTCACACAACCCACTGTACCATATCTTGAGGCTGTTTTCAATGCGCAATTCGCCGCCCAGTCGCCGTCCCCCTATACACAGTCATCAAACACCGGCTCGATATACTCCCGGATCAATTCTATTCTATCCCTTGCCCTGGGTCTGAACAGAGAGGCGATTGCAAACACCATGTTTTTTTTCGTGTTGACAAAAATGGTATTTCCCCCATCCCCCATGGCTGCAAAGCCATCTTGATAAATCCACCACAAATAACCGTACGGCAGATTTTGCGTTTTCCATCGGCTGTGCTCCTTCGTGCTTTCTTCTACCCATCTATCCGATACGATTTGTCTGCCATTCCACATTCCGTGATTTAAATATAACTGGCCGAGTTTCGCCATATCCATGGGAGAGAGTGTAAGTCCCCAGCCCGCCGTATTTACGCCCATAGGGTCAGCCACCCATCCGCTGATGTCCGTAGCCTGGTTAAACGCAAGCTGTTCCTCCTTGTTTTGAAAAATGATATTCTTTTCTACAACAATTCCCAGTGGCGCAAACAAATTTTCTTGCGCAAAATTTAGGACGGGTTGTCCTGTCGCCCTGCCGAGAATGCCTGACATAATATCCGGGCCAATCAGTGGCGCATACCTGAATTTGCCGACCTGTCCCCTGCCGCCCAACAAATCGAGTGAGAATTTTACCCAGTCATCACTTGTAAAATACTTTATATAAGGATTCCATTTGTATTTATACGGCGCAGTCATTGTCAATAAATTCTTTAGGGTAATATTTTGAATTGTCTTCTCTGTCTTTTTGATTTCATATGCAGGGAAAAAATCCAATACTTTTTGGTCGGGATTTTTGATGTAACCTTTGTCCACCGCAATTCCTATCAGTATGGAAATGATACTTTTCGTTACGGAATATACATGAATCCGACTGTTAGCGGTACACTCATTAAAATAATTTTCATATAGTGTCCCGCCGTCCTTTAATACAACGATGCCCGCAATATTTCCATAATCACGCATTACTGTTTTTTCAAGTGTTTCCCTTCTGCCCTGCATCATGTCTTTTTTCTCCTTTAAATGTTCTGGGGATATCCTTAAATCAAGGATAAATCCATTAAAAATCGTTTTCAAGGCATATTGGGAAAAAACTTGTGTATCAAGCGAAAGTATAAAAAGGTGTTAAACCTATCACCCCACCTCTCTCCTTAGCCGCAGCAGGATCCTTTTCTCCATACGGCTGACCTGCACCTGGCTGATGCCGAGGCTTTTCGCCACTTCCACCTGTGTCTTGTCCTGAAAGTATCGCATCTGGATGAGCATTCTTTCCGTCTCCGAAAGCGTCCCCATGAGCTGTTCCAGAAGCATATGGTTTAAGATTTTCTCCTTTTCCGAATCCTCGTTCGCCCGGTTCAGTCCCGCCGTACAGCCCGCGCCGTCCCCCACCACCTGGTCTACGAGGTAAATCTCATTGCCATCAGACTGGTAGACGGACTTGTAGATGGATTCCACCTCCACGTTGGCGTCAAGCGCCATCACGATATCTTCTATCGAGAGCTCCGTCTCCGCGGAAAGCTCCTGCAAAGTCGCGTCCCTGCCGTAAATCTGGGACAGCCGCTCCGCTGCCTGCTTAATTTTCCAGCCGTTTTCCTTGAGTGTACGGCTCACTTTCACCATGCCGTCGTCCCGCAGAAACCGCTTGATCTCCCCCTGAATCATGGGCACCGCGTAAGTGGAAAAGCGCACCCCGAAATTCAAATCAAACTTGTCGATTGCCTTAATCAGCCCGATACAGCCGATTTGAAACAGGTCTTCCGCATCATATCCCCTGCCTGTGAACCGTTTGACTATATGCCGCACCAGACCCAGATTTTCCTCTATCAGTACCTCACGCGCCTCTTTATCTCCTGCCTGTGATCGTTCGATTAATACGGCAGTCTCCTCCATAGGCTACTCCTCGCCGACAATCCAGCTGCCGAGCCCGATCTTTTTATACATGCGCACAGTCGTCCCCAGCTCAGGTTCGGAGAAAACTTCCAGTTCATCCATAAATGCTTCCATAAAGGCAAACCCCATGCCGGAGCGCTCCCATTCAGGCCTGGTCGTATAAAGCGGCTCCATGGCGCGGTTCACATCCTCTATCCCCACGCCCCGGTCAACTATTTCCACTTCCAGAATGCTTCCCTTCAGCTCACAGTTCATCTGCACCCTGTCCGTCACGCGCCCCCTGTTCCCGTAGCCGTGGATAATCGCGTTTGTCACCGCCTCAGATACCGCCGTCTTCACGTCGGAAAGTTCCTCGAGCGTCGGATTCAAAGGGGCAATAAACGCCGACACCGCCATCCTCGCAAAAGCTTCATTGTCAGACACCGCCGCAAATTCCAGACGCATCTCGTTAGTCACCAGTCTGTAATCATTCTTTTCTTTGATCTCAATCATTCTTTTCTTCCCCTCTCCACTCCATGATCTCAACAATATTTTCAAGCCCGGACAAAAGAAGAAGACGCCTGATCCTGCTGCCCGCGTTCACCGCGTACACCTTCCCACCGAAACAGGAAATTTTTCGGTAACGTCCAAGAATAATCCCCACGCCCGAACTGTCCATAAAGGTTGTCCGCTCAAAATCAAACACCACATTCCCCACCTGTTTTGAGACGATATACCTGTCCGCTCTCTTACTTATGTCAACTGATTGATGGTGGTCAATTTCAGCCGGCATCCGTATCATCAAGTAATTGTCAATCACCTTGTAATCTTCATCCATATTATGTAAACCCTCCTTTGCCCTATCTTTGCAAACACTCTGTTCTTTGCCTTGCCAAAACCCAAGACGAAACAATCTATTCTTAAGAAGCCCCTTGTAGAGCGTCAGCGCTTAACGAGGTTTTTCACGAGTTTAGCGTCTGTTACGCTCGGAGCGGAGCGAAAGCGCGGCGACGTAGAATTGATTGTTTCGTCTACGCTTATTTACAACAAAAAAGAACATGATGTTTCCATCACATTCTCTTTCGCGTCTTATCTATTCCTTTTTCTTTTGTATACCGCGGGCTCCCGCGCCTTACTCCTGTGCGCTTTCTATCTGCGCCAGCGTATCCTTGGACTTATCCGCCTTCTCCGTATTGGGGAACAGTTCTATAACCTGCTGGTAGATTTCTTTCGCCTTCGCCTCCTCACCCATACGGTAGTATGAGTTTGCCAGATCAAAGAGCGCCTGTCCGTTGGTGGCATCATACCGAAATGCCTTTTCCAGATTCGGAATGGCATCCGCATAATTCCCGGCCCAGAAGGCCGCATGTCCGTCCTCGTCATAGGACTCCGCAATCTGCGGTCCCACAAGGGCTAACAGTGTATTGTAAAGGCTCTCAAACGCCTCCGAATTTTCGTGCTCTTCCTCCTGCGCGCGCGCCTCCTCGATCTCCGTCAGATAATCTGCGACGACGGTAACGTCCTCGGGATCCGTCAGATATGCGCCGGCCGCTTTCATCAGGCTCTCCACGGACTGCAATGTCCCGTCCTGCCCCATATAAGCCGTCAGATCCTGCTGCAGTGTCTCATTCTGCGCCTGAAGCTCTCCGAGCTGCTGCTGCAGTTCGTCAATGGTCGCTGTCTTCGCGTCGGACTGTTCGCTGACCTTGCGCAGGTCCTCGTCAAGACTCGCCCTTGCGGTCTGTATCCTCGCCGGCAGGATCAGGAAAAAGGCGATTGCTATGCCGATGGCAAGCCCGATTCCCAGATTTAACAGGGAGGTAACGCCCCTGCCCTCCTTCATGTTCACCGGCTGGATAATCGTCTCATTGCCGCTCTGGTATTTGACGATCTCCTCCGACTTCTTTTTCTTCGTGCTGCCCTTAACACCCTCCTCGGGAAGCAGCATCTCGTCCACTTCTTTCAGGTATCGAAGCGTCGCCGTATTGTTCGCGTCAATCTCCAGGCACTTGGTCAGTTCCCTTTTCGCCCGCTCCCACTCCTCGCTGTTGATATACAGCAGCGCAAGAAGCTGATGCGCCCGGATAAACTTCGGATTTAAGGATAATACCTTCTTTAACTGGATCACCGCCAGATCCAGGCTGTCCTGATTACAGTAAGTGAGCGCCTGATTATATTTCTTAATGGTCTGGTTGATGGTGTCCAGACGGTTCTGATTCGTCTGAATCATATTGATATAATCGTCCGCGATATTTTTCTTCGGACGCAGGTTCTTGCTGATAACCCACTCGCTTAATGCCGCAACTACCTCGCCGGTCTCAAAATAGACCAGTCCGAGAAGGTTTCTTGCTTCCACATTATTCTTGTCAAATTTAAGGCTCTGCCGCAAACTTGTAATCGCACCCGTCAGATCTCTGACGCTTGCCCGCTCCAGTCCGTCGTTGTAGAAACGGTTAGAGATATATATGATCCTCTTATAAAGGGCTACATCGGCACCGCAGTTCGTGCAAAAATCATGTTCAGACAGCGTACAGCCACACTGATAACAAATCATCTATGCCAATCCCCTATTCTACTGCTTTCTTCGATTCCTTGACGATCTTCACCATCAGATCAGCCATATCCGTCAGATCCTGATTGTAGATCGCTTCCTCCGCGTCCTCCACTTCCAGACTGGGGTGGAACTTTTTCAGCTCCTCTTCAAAATTAATCATTGTCAAATCTCCTCAAAAGGGCCTTTACTTCGCCCGCCAAATATAATGAACCGACAATATACACCTTATCCCCGTCATGTTTTTGTGCAAGCAGCTCCGCAAACGCCGCATCAAGCGTTTCAAAAGCCTTTCTTTCAAATCCGGTATATTGCCCGAAACAATCCGTAAGTTTTGCAAGCGGAAGCGCCCGATCCCCCTGTAAGGGCACGAGGCATATCTCGTCAAAAAGACCCGCCTGCGCAAGCAGATCCGCCGCCCGGGCGTACTGCTTGTCCCGCACCGTTGAGTAAAGCAGGATGCGCCTGCCGGTACAGGAATGCTGTTTTACCGTCTCTAAAAAGGCACGAATCCCATCCACGTTGTGCGCACCGTCCAGATATACCGACGGCAGGATTTCCTCCATTCTGCCCTCCCAGACCGTTTCCCTTATCCCTCTTTGCAGGGCGGAAACCGTGATCCGCCCATCATCCAGAAGCGCCAGGGCGCTTGCCGCAAGCGAAGCGTTCTCCACCTGATAGAGTGCAGAAGTGGACACAGTAAAACCAATATAATCATAATAGTGTAAATGAAGAGAAAAATCAATCGTTTTGTGTCTAATCTTTATTTCTTTTATCGCAGCCTTCTCTATCGGAAAGCTTTTTGCCCCGATTCTTTTTGCGTATTCCTCCATGACGCGGTTCACTTCCTCCCGCCCCTCCGGGTATACCACCGGCACGCCCGGGCGCATGATCCCCGCTTTTTCTCCCGCGATCTGTGCAAGCGTCTCCCCCAGATATTCCATGTGGTCGTAGCCGATTGCGGTTATCACGCACAGTTTTTTCTCCCCCACCACATTGGTGGCGTCAAGCCTGCCTCCAAGGCCTGTCTCCAAAATCACATACTCCACGCCGTATTTCTCAAACAGTACCATCGCCATGAAAAACAGCAGTTCGAAAAATGTGGGGTGATAAGACGACGCGAGACGCTTCACCTCCCCCATCACCACGCCAAACGCATACAGAAAGTCATCCTTGGACACCATCTTCCCGTCAATCACAAACCGCTCCCTCATGCTCACAAGATGGGGAGACGTGAACATGCCGCAGGAAATGCCCGCTTCTCGCAAAACAGAAGACAAATAAGCACAAACGGAGCCTTTTCCGTTTGTGCCTGCTATGTGTAATATCTTACTCTTCTTCGCCGGATATCCGAGACGCTCCCAGAAGAGCGCGGTATCCTCCATGCTGTTTTTTGTCGTAAATTTAGGGGTGGCGCTGATATAATCCACCGCCGCCCCGTAAGTCTCAAAGGTTTCTTCCATCTTATCTCCATGAGCCGCTGCAGGCATCAGTTGTGTATGATTACCGTCCCCTCAATGACACCCTTTTCCGCGGCATATTTCATAAAGCTGGTGCTGCGTTCGAGGGTCATTCTCTCGGCATTGACGCCAATGACCACATTTCGATAAATATTACCGTCGATCTTAATGTAGGAATCCCTTCCGACTTCCATGGTCGTCTCCAGTTCCTCTCTCTCATGGCCTATCCTGTCCAGCTCCACAAAATACTCATCTTTCAGGTGATTCCACTCCAGAAGGCTTGCCTCCGTGTTCTTTGAGGTGCCCGCACCCCGCATACGTTTCTCGCGCAGCGCCTCCGTCATGGTGTCCACCAGCTTGGATAGCTTCTCCTTGATTTCCGCCTCCTTGCGTCTCGCCTCCAGAAGCTTATCAAAGGACTCCGGATCATAGCCACTGTGCAGAACGGTCTTCAGCTCCGCGTCATTTCCCGCCGTCATCGCCTCTATGCACTTAAGCGCATGGGTATAGCCGCCGATAATCGCGCCTCTCTTGCCGATGGTAATTACCTTATCCTTTGCCGTCACCTTCGCGTTCAGAATGACATTTGCCTGTACCAGGCCTCCGGCCTCCACTGTGGTGTTCTCAATAAACTCGGCAAAGACATTTCCCCTTGCCGAAATTTTACCGCCGCCCTGAATGCCCCGCGTAAGCATCACGTCTCCGCCGGCATACAGCGAAGCTGCTCCTGTGGTCCCATGAATCTCTATATTTCGTCCGGCACGGATGACGATGCCGCCCTCCACGTTGCCGTTGACAATAACGTCTCCAAAAAACTCGATCTTGCCGATAATCGCGTCCACATCACCCATTATCTCATGCACATTCTGGATGTCGATCTTGCCGTCCTTGACCTCAATCTTGCCGTCGCTCTGTGCATAGTAAACGCCGTTTTCCCTGGTGATGCCCTTTCCTCTCATGGGCGGCAGGTCTCTTACGGGATCAGCCTTCATCTGCCCTCCTAAGACCGTATAACCGTCCACACCCTGTTCCGCATAATGATAAACCGCCACCTTGTCGCCCTTATGCACGTTCTGCAGAGCGCTCATGCTGGAGTAATCCACCGAGCCGTCCTCATTCACCTTAGGTCCGACATGCTCTTCCGGCGCAAAAAGATATTCGAAGTAGCCGTCCGTTCCGGGCTTGGTCTCCGCGCCCCTGGCTACCAGAATTTCCCTGTCATATACCTTTTTCTTAACCATCGCCGACAGGTTGGAGCTGTGATAGCCTTTGACCACTCCGTTTAACTCCAGATAATTCTCCAGATCACGCTTCGTATATGTCTGTCCCTCGACCGGTGGTGTGAGGTAAAGCCACGCCGCCATCTCGTCCTCGTCAATCCGCAGATATGTGCCTTCCGCCAGATTCGACTCCGTAGGAGGCATTCTCGTCTCAACCGCCACCGCAGTTTCCGCCGCGGTTTCGGGTTCGGCTTTGGTTTCCACTGTCGCTGCCGGCTGTGCGGCCGCCGCCTTCTGCAATGCTGCCTGAGGGTCCAGGCCCTTCGCCCTCGCCATTGCCGCTTTCAATTTATTAAGCTGCTCCGCTGACAGATTCACCTCTGCCACGAGACTCACCTCCTTCCTTTATACTATATATTATGACGCATATGCCATATAGTCCTATCGTACTAACTCCTACCTATACCTTACACCATATCGCCCTACTTTTCCAGTGGTTATTGGAGAAAATTTTTCCATAGTTCAACCCACGCCCTTCGAAAACCGCGCTTACATAAGCTGTGCCAGCCTTTCCTCCACCTGCGCCTTCATCTGTGTATATTTTTCAAGCTTTGCGCGCTCCTCGTCCACCTTCTGCTTCGGCGCTTTGGACATAAACTTTTCGTTGCCAAGCATCCCCTGCACTCTCAAAAGTTCGCCCTCCAGTCTCTTCTGCTCCTTTTTCAGACGCTCGATCTCCTGCGCGATATCCACCAGCTCCTCAAACGGAATATAAACCGTCGCGTTCGGGATCACCACCGAAACGGCGCTGTCGTCGATACCGCTTCTGTCTGCCTGCACAGTCAGTCCAGACGCCGCCGCAAGCGAAGTAAAGAACTGCCTGCCCTCCTCAAAGATTTGCCGCACGTCCTCGTTTTCGCTGACCACATAGACTGCCGCCTTTTTGCCCGGCGCCACATTCATCTCCGTCCTCACGTTGCGGATGCCGCGCACCGCCTCTTTCATCAGGGAAATCGCGTTCTCTTCTTTTACAAACTGTCTGTCCTCCCGGAAAACGGGCCACTCGGACACCATGATGGATTCTTCTTTTGTCTGCAGCGTGCAGAAAATTTCCTCCGTGATGAAAGGCATGTAAGGATGCAGCAGCTTCAATGCGGAGGTAAGCACATTCTGTAATGTCCACAGCGCCGCCCGCTTTCCCTCTTCCTCACCGGCCTCAGTGCTGTACAGGCGGGGCTTCACCATCTCGATATACCAGTCGCAGAACTCGTCCCAGATAAAATCGTACACCTTCTGCACGGCGATACCGAGCTCAAAGTTGTCCATATTATCCGTTACCTCTTTTACAAGCGTATTCAGTTTGGAGAGAATCCACTTGTCCACCGGGTACAGGCTTTCCCTGATCTCCCCGTAGGTCGTCTCCCAGCCGCGCTTTCCTGTTTTCTCCTCCTCCTGGTCCATGTTCATCATGATGAAGCGGGACGCATTCCAGACTTTGTTTGCAAAGTTCCTGCTCGCCTCCACTCTTTCATAGTAGAAACGCATATCGTTGCCGGGCGCGTTTCCCGTGATCAGCGTAAGGCGGAGCGCGTCCGCGCCGTACTGGTCGATGATCTCCAGCGGGTCGATGCCGTTGCCCAGCGACTTACTCATTTTGCGCCCCTGTGAATCCCTCACAAGGCCGTGGAAGAGCACCGTCTTAAAAGGCTTTTCCCCCATCTGCTCATAGCCGGAGAAGATCATGCGGATGACCCAGAAAAAGATAATGTCATATCCAGTCACCAGCACATCCGTAGGATAGAAGTAATCCAGATCCTCCGTCTTTTCAGGCCACCCCAGCGTGGAAAAAGGCCAAAGGGCCGAAGAGAACCATGTGTCCAGCGTATCGGGGTCCTGGGTAAAATGGGTTTCGCCGCACTTCGGGCACACCGCCGGCGCCTCCTTCGCCACTACGATCTCCCCGCACTTGTCGCAGTAGTAAGCGGGAATCCTGTGTCCCCACCAGAGCTGGCGGCTGATGCACCAGTCGCGGATATTGTCGGTCCAGTTGTAGTAGATCTTGTCCATGCGCTCAGGAATCAGCTTGATCTCGCCTTTCTTCACCGCCTCCACCGCAGGTTTAATCAGCTCGTCCATCTTCACGAACCACTGTTTCTTAATCATCGGCTCAATGGTCGTCTTACAGCGGTCATGGGTGCCTACGTTGTGGGAATAGTCCTCGATCCGCACGAGAAGCCCCTCTTTTTCCAGCTCTTCCACAATCCGTTTCCTCGCCTCGTAGCGGTCCAGCCCTTCATATTTGCCGCCGTTTGCGTTGATGGTGGCGTCGTCGTTCATGATATTGACTTCCGGCAGATTGTGGCGTTTTCCGACTTCGAAATCGTTCGGGTCATGAGCGGGCGTGATCTTCACAACACCTGTCCCGAACTCCATGTCCACATACTCATCCTCCACCACGGGAATCGCCTTATTCACAATCGGAAGCCATACCTGTCTTCCCTTTAAATAAGTATATCTCTCATCGTTCGGATTCACCGCCACCGCCGTATCGCCGAGCATCGTCTCCGGGCGGGTGGTCGCAAACTCCAGAAACTCCGTCCTGCTGGGCTGACCGTTCTGGTCAACCAGCGGGTACTTGATATGCCAGAAATGTCCGTTCTGCTCCTCATACTCCACCTCCGCGTCGGAAATGGAAGTGTTGCATACAGGACACCAGTTGATGATGCGGCTTCCCTTGTAAATCCAGCCTTTCTCGTGCATCTTCACAAACACTTCCGTGACCGCTTTGTTGCAGCCCTCGTCCATGGTGAACCGCTCCCTGTCCCAGTCGCAGGAAGAGCCGAGTTTCTTAAGCTGGGAGACAATGCGCCCGCCGTACTCCTTCTTCCAGTCCCACGCGCGCTCGAGGAAACCTTCCCTGCCGAGATCGTTCTTGTCGATCCCCTCCTCCTTGAGCTTCTCGATGATTTTTACCTCGGTAGCGATGGAGGCATGGTCCGTCCCCGGCTGCCAGAGCGCATTGTACCCCTGCATCCTCTTGTAACGGATCAGAATGTCCTGCATGGTATTGTCAAGGGCATGCCCCATGTGGAGCTGCCCCGTGATGTTCGGGGGCGGGATCACGATGGTGAACGGCGTTTTCGTCCTGTCCACCTCGGCGTGGAAATATTTTTTGTCCAGCCATTTCTGGTATAATCTGTCCTCGATGCCTTTCGGATCGTAGGTTTTCGCAAGTTCTCTGCCCATAGTGTGTCCTCCTTGATTTTACTCTGACGCTTTCCGACTCTGTCTCTGACGCTTTCTGTCTCTGCGCATAAGCAGACTCGAAATGCTTCGCATTTCCCGTTCGCGTTGCTCAATGCTTCCATGCGCGCAAAAACGCCCTCTGCCAGTCTCCTGTACAAAGGGCGTAGTTACGCGGTACCACCTTCATTTATCACTCATCGAAGCCGGAATCTTCCGGCCTCTGATCCGTTAACGGGGATCAGACGTGGACGCTTACTGCCGTTTCCGCCATGCCATCCGCGAAAACATTCTGCCTCCCGGTTCCAGAGCCACGTTCCACAAGTCCTCTCCGAAGGAAACTCCCAGCTTCCGTTTCCCCTCTCTGGCGGCGGCCTTTGTGTACTCCTCTCTGTCATCACCTTTACAATTATCTAATACTATAGTCAATGGAAAGCCTTTTGTCAATTCCTATTTTCGAAGCGGCAGGCAGCGTCACGATGCCTCCTCTTTCAGCACCTCCAGGAACACTTCCACCAGATTCGGATCAAACTGTGTGCCCGCACAGCGGCGAAGTTCCTCCTCTGCCGCCTCCGCGCTCATTGCCTTGTGGTACGGCCTGTCGTGCACCATCACGTCATGGGAATCCACCACCGTGATAATGCGGGACAAAAGGGGAATTTCATCTCCCGCAAGTCCTCCCGGATACCCGCCGCCGTCCCACCGCTCATGGTGGTGCAGAATATATTCGCCGATGGGCTTAAGCTCCTTGGATGCGCTGGCAATCCGATAGCCTTTCTCCGTGTGGGTCTTCATGATCTCCCACTCCGCATCCGTCAGTTTTCCGGGCTTTAAAAGAATCGAATGGGGAATGGCAATTTTCCCGATATCGTGAAGCACCGCCAGCAGAGCCAGTTTCCCCAGGTCACCGTCCGTCAGGTGAAGCGCCTTCCCAAGCCTGATCGCCATCTCCCTCGTCCGCTCCACATGCTCCTCCGTCTCATAATCGCTCTCCGTCAGCGTCTGGGTCAGGGAATCCAGAAGGGAGCTCTTCTGGGAAGACTGGTTCATCAGCTTCTTCGTGCGCATGCTCTCGACCGCCTCCCTTATCGCGTCGTCCACACTTTTTTCCCGGTCCCGGATCACCGCGATCCCGTACTCGATATCTGTATTAATTCCGGTATCGTTGGCTTCCCCATACTGCTCCTTAATATTCTCAAAAGCGCGGACCGCATACTCCTGCTCCACCTCCGTGAGCGCAGCTGCCATATCACCGTCCGCAAGCCTCGCTAAAACTGCGTCGGGCGGCAGATTCTTCCGCAGAAGATCCGCTGCTTTCCGAAGCAGTTCGTTGCCCCTTTTCCAGCCGTACACATCATTGACGAGTCCGATACCGTTGGCGTTGCACACCACAACTGTCACGGGGTACACGCCCTTTGCAAGCAGCTTGTCCATCTCAGCATAGAAGCTGTTTTTTGAATAGAGCCGGGTAAGCATGTCCCTCTCGGTCTCCTGATTTTTCATAATAAGAAGATGACCGATGTTTCGCCCCTTTTTGTCCTTCAAACAGCTGAATACGCAGTGATAGACGCGCGCGCCCGCGCTGCCGGGATTTTCCCACACAAAGGTCTGATCCGTCTCAACGCTCTGCAGATCCCGGAACTCGCCAAGCTGCAAAAAGTCCATCATGCTGATCTGGTTTTCCTGATCTTCCAGTGTCGGGAAAAGCTCCCGCATATCCCGGTTTGTATCCGCCAGATATCCCTCATAGTCAAAAAGGATCATCGGCATACCCATATACTCTAAAACCATCTTTCGGGTCGTATTTAACATACCCTTGGAAGTATAATCGAACGTGTTTCTGCAGACAAGCGGACAGACAAAACCGTAGATGGGCACCGACACATCCAAAGGCAGTTCCAAAATGCCAGCCATGTAGAAGATCGTAAACAGGCCGATCACGCAAAGCGCCAGAAGTGTGTTGACATATCTTGCCCGGTAAATGTTCGGCACGGTAACCGCCTTGCGGATTAGGATGAAAAAGGCCGCAGCCACAAGCGCATACACAAAGGCAAGATGCACAGAAAAGGACGGTTCCGCTTCAAACATGTACTTTATGGCATAAGCGCTGTTCTCATGATACTGGTAGCGGAGATTGAGCTCATGGAAAACGTTGACCATCAATATAACCGCGTCGTTCAGGCTCAGAAGACAGATCGTCAGTATGACGGCCCGCTTAAAACGCGGCTTCTCGATTCTTGACTCGGTAAATTCTATGATATAATAGAAGATGCATAAAACCAGAAAATCCAGACATACAAAATAGGCGCTGGTCGTCAGAGAAGCCATAAAATAAGTGCGCGCCCATATTCTCGCCATGTAGGTAAGGTTCACCGCGCATGACGCCATAAACATGTTGCCCGTAACGTATGCCAGATGTGTTTTCCTTTTATAAGTAATAATAGCGTAGACAAACGAGCAGCAGGCTGCCAAACCGCACAGTGTATAACCCCAAATCATAAACTTCCCTCTTCACAGTAATGATGATTTTTATTTTACCATATTCTGTTTCGCTTTTTTCTTGTAAATAACAACAAATTTCGCGGGGCTGTTTTAGCTAATTTAACTTTATCATAAGGAAAAATTGCAAAACACTTCCCCTTCCTTTACAATAAGTGGAAAGCGAACTTGTTGTATCGGAAGGAGGCATTTTCTATGTATCATGCCAAAAAAATCGGCGTATTTATCTCCCATATATTTGGCGACTACCAGCAGGGCGTCTGTCAGGGTATCATCGACCGTGCCGTGGAATACGGATATACCGCAGAGATATTTACCTCCCTTGACGGGGAAAATCTCGGCTCCTACGCGCGCGGCGAGGAGAGCATTCTTCATATCCCGAACTACGACAGCTTTGACGGCGTCATTTTTGCCTCCGACACTTATATCTCGCAGGAGCTTCGCCGTAAAATCCTGAAACAGTTACAGACGCTCTCCTGCCCGATTGTGGAAATCGCCGTAAAGGACGCCCATTTTCCCGTGGTTTCACTGGAAAACAACTCTATGACAGGCGATCTGACTTCCCATTTCCTGACCGTACACCGCGCATCCCGCATCTGTTTTCTGGGCTGTTCCACGGAATCCTATATCTCGGACGTGAGGGAATCCTATTACCGGGAAGCCTTGAAAAAGCATGGGAAAACGCCTGCCGAAAACGATATTTACCACTGCAGCTATGAAAACGGTGATGTAGACCGGGCACTGGACTTTTTCTGCCGTACCGGGACGCCAGAGGCCGTGGTCTGCTACAATGACAGGCTCGCCCTCATGTTCCTCGCTTCCGCCCTTGCGGCAGGATACCGCGTACCCGAAGACATCGCCATAACCGGCTGCGACGATACGCCTGACGGCAGGAACGCTTCCCCCATGCTCACCACCGTCTCTTTTCCTGTATATGAGCTTGGCGCCCGCGCTATTGAAAATCTGCTGGCGCTGATACGTGGCGGCAGTCCCGGCGCTGCCGGTCCGTCTGCCGAGCCGCTGATCCGAAACTCCTGCGGCTGCAGCCATATAGGAAACGCCAACGCCGTCTTTTTTACACAGACGCTTTCCTCCCGCATCGCCTCTCTGGAAAATTCCATACTCGGCTCCATGAACATGTCGTCCTCCCTGCAGCATGTGACGGACCTCGACGCGGGTATGGACCTGCTCACGGATTTTTTGCCGCAGCTGGAACACTGCAGGGAATTTTATCTGTGCCTGTACGCCGACTGGGACTCCGTCTCCAGCCACATCCTCGCCCTCACAAACAGGGAGGAAACCGCCTCGGACACCGATACCATCCTTCTTAAATTTGCCTACAGGAACGGAAAACGGCTGCCGGAATGCAGCTTCCTCAAAAAGAACCTGCTGCCGGATTATCTTTATGCCGGTTCCGACTGCGCGTATATTTATGTTCCGCTGTATTTTGAAGACAAAAAGTTCGGCTACATCGCCCTCGCCTACGAGGACAACCGGATCGACTACCAGTTCCGTCTCGTACAGTGGCAGATGAACATCAACCAGATGCTGCAGAGCGTCTGTGAAGCCAAGCGTACCGGCATGCTGGTGGACCGTCTGGAAGATATCTATATGAAGGATGCGCTGACCGGCCTTTACAACAGACACGGCTATGACCGTCTGGAAGAGTTGCTTTTAAACCGCGCCCTCTCGGAAGACCTTCCTCTCACGGCCTTTCTGATCGACATGGACGGGCTGAAAGACATCAACGACACCTACGGCCACGCCGAAGGGGATTTTGCCATTCGGGTTTTGGGACAGGCGATTGAAAGCACCGCCGCCAAGGGGGATATCTGCGCCCGTTTTTCGGGTGATGAATTTTATATGCTCACCGCAGGCCTATCCGAAAAGGAATCGAAAAAACGCGCGCAGTCCATTGCCGCCTATCTCCACAACTACAACAAATTAAGCGGCAAAGCCTACGATATTTCCTGCAGCTGCGGTTACGCTTCCGCGCGCCCCGCTGCCGGTTTTGGCGCGGAGAACATCCGGGAGCTGTTTTCCCTTGCCGACAGGCAGATGTACCTTGAGAAGGAAAAGCATCACGCCGACCGCCGCTAAATTTACGTCAGTTACTTTTACCCCCCCCCCTTGAAAAATGGTCGTTCTGCACATTTTTCCGATATTCACTCGGGGATACCCCGCAGGAGGCTTTAAAAATCTTCATGAAATGCTTTTCGTTGTCGTACCCGATCTTTGCGCTGATCTCTATGATCCGCAGATCCGTCCCCTCAAGCAGCCGCTTCGCCTCCTCCATGCGGATTCCCTTCAGGTAATTGACGAAATTGCTGCCCGTATACTCTTTAAAGAGATAGGAAAACAGGGAATAATTCATGGAGATATGGTTGGAAACCACCGCCATGTTCAGATCCTTGTCGAAATTTTCCTGAATATAGGCAATCGCCTGCTTGATCTTCTGCTGGTTTTTGTTGCTGTCAAAACGGCTGTTGATCTGTTCATGCAGCCCCAGAAGCCACTCCATAAATTCCGCCTGCCAGGCCGCCAGTGACGGATATGCATAATATGCCCCCAGCCGCTTCACGTCTTCCTGCTCTTCCGCCAGCACATTCCGATATGTCTTTTTCGCCTCCTTAAAAAAGTCGTCCATGCAGCTCACAAAATCAGAGGGTGTAATCCACTCGTTTTTGACCGCGTGAAACAGACCGTTCCACGCTTTTACCAGTTCCTCCGTCTTATCCGTACCGACCAGCTGCACCCTCTTAAGCCTCATTTCCGCCCCGGCAAACCGCTTCCCCTGCTCGCCAAACTCCTCCGGCACATGCTTTCCCGGCTCGTCCGCGTACACCGGCATCCGCCCCGCGCAAAAGGCGCGGTGCCTCGCATCCACCGCCTCCCTGTACGCCGTCCGCAGCTCCCGGATACCGCTGTGCAGAAGGCTGACTCCCGCATACGACTGCGACAGCTCGTTTTTCAAAAGAAGCTGCGTATTTTTCTCCGGCACAAGATACACGTCGTTTCCCTCTATATTGTGCAGATAAATATAAGGCTGCTCCTGCATCGCCTCGACGTCCTTGGGATGCAGCGCACACACCTGATACGCATGCAGGTCAAACTCACTCTCATACTCTGTCTGCATGGTATGGAGTTCCTCCTCGGTGATCCGCTCGTTTAACATCAGATATTTTAGCTGCTGATGCCCGAGACGTTTGCTGGTGCGGCTGCTCTCCCGGTTTTCGGATATCTCCTGCTCCAGCTTTCTAAGAATATCCCACAGTTTCTCCCGCTCCACCGGCTTTAGGAGATATTCCCTCGCGCCCATGCGCAGCATCTCCACGGCGTAGGAAAAGTCCGCATACCCGCTGACCGCGACGATCAGGGGCTTCTCGTCCAGTTCCTGTATGCGCTGCACCAGCTCCACGCCGGTCATTTTGGGCATACGGATATCCGTAAACATCACGTCCACTTTCTGACTTTGCAGGATATCGAGCGCCATCTCCCCGTTGCCGCATTCCATAATCACTTCCACGGGAACGCCGCTTCGCTGGATCATCGCCCGTATACCCTGCCGTATCATTTTTTCATCTTCCACGATCAGCACCGTCTTCATGGATTCACTCCTTATTTTTCAATCTTTCCTCCCGCTCCCCGCGGTACGCCGGCACGCGCACCGTAACCTTCGTGTAGCATCCTTCCTTCGAATCGACAGTGATCCCGTACTCCGCCCCGAAGCTCATCCGTATTCTGTCCTGTACATTCTTTAAGCCGATGCCGTTCCCGGACCCCCCGTCGGGTTCGATCTCCCCGGCTATCCGTCTCCTGAGTCTCTGCAACGACTCTTCGCTCATGCCTTTGCCGGCGTCGCTGATCTCGATCACACAGTCCCCGTCCCGTATCATTCCCTTGATATAAATATTGGTGTCCTCCGCCAGCTCCTCTATGCCGTGATAAATGGCGTTTTCCACAATCGGCTGCAGGGACATTTTCGGTATCTCCTGCTTCAGAACTTCCTCCGGCAGATTGAGGGAAAGATAAATCTCATAGTCAAAGCGCAGATTGATAAGGACCAGATAATTTTTGATGTAGGCGATCTCCTCCTCCACCCGCACGTTGCCGGACACCCATCTGATGCTGTACCGAAGCAGATTTCCAAGAGAGGTGATCGCGTCGGAAATCACATACTCCTCGTCGATCTCCGCCATCATCTTAATGGACTCCAGCACGTTGTAGATGAAATGCGCGTTGATCTGGTTTTGCAGCGCGCGGATCTGGGCATTCTTTGCCAGCATTTCCCTGTCAATATTTTCCTTCATAAGCTGTTCGATCCGATCCAACATCTTATTGACCTGGGTTCCCAGCTCACCCATCTCATCGTTTCCGCAGCCTTCGATCCTGACCTGCAGATCACCCTTCTGTATCACCCGGATGGATTTCAGAATTTCGTAAAACTGCCGCAGCAGCCTCTTTACGGTAACATTGATCAGAAAAGCCAGACCGATGAGTATCACCAGCATAACCGCCACAAAGGTATTTCTCATCCGATACACATAGCGCACATTATCCGAAATATTTTTCACGGACAAAAGCGTCCCCTGCAGCTCCCTGACATACAGGCCGGAGACGATCAGATGCTCGCCGTCCTGTTTGAGATATCTCGTGTACATGCCGTCTTTTACAAGGTCCTGTTCCATTTTAAGAAGCACAAATTCTTCCGATCCATCCGCCTCATTCCCGCCAAAGTACAGCTCCCCCTCGTCGGAGATAAAGCAGCTCCACTCGTCTTCCATATCTTCATACAGCGGCGGAAACATATTCTCCATGGTGACCGCCGTCTCCATCACCCCGATCAGACCATTTTCATAATCTTCGATATTTGTCACCAGGGCCGCAAGCTGCGTCGTACCGTTATTTTCAAACAGGTCATCCTCATACTGATAATGCCAGCCCGAAATATCCGCCTCCCCCGCCCAGGCCATTTTCTGCATACGGGAACGGCTGTAAAGAATCGGCATCATCTCCTGCACCTCATCGTTTACGGCGTATACGCGCACGCCGTACAGCAGCGTGTTGTTGCTGACAAGACGCTCCAGCGCCGCGATATTGGAATGGTAAAAAGTAAGCAGCGCTTCCGTATCCGGCTTTTCCTGCCTGACCGACTTTTGCAGCATCTGCAGAAGCGCCTCGTCATTTAAGAAAAACTGTGTCGTCATATTGACTGAGTCAATGTTTTTACGGATGTGGTCCCCGTTGCGCTCCATCGTGTACTCCATATAATTTCTGTTCTCGGTAATCACGTTACGCTCCATATTGTAAAAGAGCACACCCGCCAGGACAGAGATCGGCAGAGCCACGAAAAAACAGATGACCAGCGTAAATTTGCTATTCAGTTTCAGACTGTCGAATACTTTTTTCCAACTTTTAGCCACGTTATCCCTATCACTCCACTATACGGAGAATGCCGTATTTCAGGCATTCTCCCGAGTGAAACGGAGTTGCAACGCAACTCCTAGAACTTCTTAACGAAGCAGCCTCTGCTGCTGAGTTTTAGAAGTTCTTTTCACTCTATCCCCATCTTTTCCTTCGCCTGCTTCATCAGCGCTGTTTTTGCCGCCTGCACTTCCCTAAATCCGCATGCCTCCCTCTCATCCAGAAAGAAGGCAAATATATTGTCAAATTCCTCCTCCGATTCCGCAAGCAGAAGCCTTGGCAGTGTTTTGCTCCACAAAAGCTCTATCTTCGTGTCCGCATAGGCTTCTCTGGAACCTTTCGGAAGAAAGGCGTCGTACTGCCCGTTGTAAACCACATAGGGATACGACCATTCCATGATCTGCCTGACAGGCTCCCCCGGCTCCTGCCGCCACTTTAACTGCATCCTGTTATCCTGCAGCATCCAGTATGTATTGTCCGCGCCGTACCTCTGGTTATATGCCGCCCTGTCCGTATTCAGCAGCTCATTTACCTCCTTCCTTACCACCGGTTTCCCGTCCACATAGTCGAAGGTCTCCCCTTCCACTCCCAGTGAGAGGCAAAGCTGCCCCTGCTCGCTTAACATATAATCCATAAAGGCAATCGCCCTGTCCGGATGCTGACAGTTTTTCGATATCAGTGTAACCGTCCAGCCGTTGATGCCGCTCGTCGTCAGCGTATGCTCGTCCCCTGCCGCATTCTTCGGACCGTCCACCGCCAGATAAATCCGCTCCGGGTGGTTTACATAAAGTTCCTTCTGCTGCGCCACCATATCCGTATACTGGTAGAGCATACAGAAATATCTGCCCTTTGCCATCTTCTCCTCGGTCTGCATTCTCTGGTCAATGAAAATATCGTCCGCAAGAAGTCCCTCCTCGCCGAGCCTGCGGAACATTTTCAGCCAGATGATATAGTCCTCATTCGTATAACGGTCATAGATTTCCCCGTTTTCCTCAAAGGGCACCGCCAGAAAATTCATCAGGTACTGGTCGAAGGAGACATTCCCCTGATCGTTGAACACATGCGCGCCCACCGGGATGAGCGGCTCCCCGTCCACCGTAGGAAACATCGCATACGCCTTCTTTACCGCCGCCGAAAAACCCTCCGGCGTCGTCATGTCCGGGCTGCCAATCGCCTCATAGATATCCTTGCGCACGAGAAACGTCTGGTTGGAGCTGATATTGTCGTACGTCTCAATATCCTTTGCCGTGAAAAAGGAATTGGGATAGCTGTATATATTGCCGTCCTCCTTCGTGTACCAGTTGACCACATCGGCGTCGCTTTCCTGATAAAAGCAAGTATCATATTCGTCCGCCAGCTCATTCAAGGCATAGACCATGCCGCGGTCTATCATCTCGTCAACCTGCGGCTCCCACCAGCCAAGCGTAATGAAATCCGGCAGGGAATCCGCCGCGATCAAGGCGTTTAGCTTCTCCTTTTCATTGCCGCCCGGCGTAATGAAATGTATGTTTACGCCCGTCTCCTCCGTAATCCTGTCGGACACCACATTGCCGCCCCATTCGGAATTGTACCAGGAATAGTTGATATACCAGTCAAACGTAACGGGCTCGCCCGCATACCGCTCCCATGCGGGCGCATCCGCCCCGTCCGCCGCTCCCGGCGTCAGGCCCGCTCCCTGCCGCTCCTGCCCGCCGTCCTTCGGTGCGCACCCCGCGCAGAGCAGGCCCGCTCCTGTCAGAATCATTCCCGCCAGATATACCCCCGCCGCGGCGCGCCGCCTGCTTCTCTTCCTCTCCCGCATTCTCTTTCCCCGATCCTCTATAGTCAAAATCCAATGTATTTTTATCCTGCCTATAGTATACGGCTTTTCTCGTCCCTTTTCAACGCCACTGTTAAAAAATCATTGTAAAACACTGTCACTATGTTAAATATATGTGGGTGTTACCAAAACGGGTAGCGGTTCGCCTTTTGCCAAATTAGTACATTTTGAGAGCTTCCTGTATCGAAGGAGGGGATACAAACGCGAACACGGTTCGCGCAGAAAATAAAGCGAAAGGTAAGCACCATTGGTGTTCGGAATGATTTTGGAACTTGCCGGTATTGTAGTGACGGTCATCAGCATCATTGTCACGATAATCAGTATCCGACAGACTGAAAGAAATAAAAGGCATCAAAAAAGCAACCGCCCCGACCAAAGTTAGGTTGCTTTCTTGAACCTTATAAACTGAGGCGAACCGTTGCTTTACGGTAACACCTTTTTCTATAAAATATGTTAGCACTTATCAGTATTTCCGTCAACAGCTTTTCTCCCTCTACTCTTTCACACTTCCCGCCGAAATACTGCTGATAATGTACTTCGAGCAGAAGCAGAACACAATCAGGATCGGCACCACGGAGATCGCGACGCCAAGGTAGATCGCCCCCTGGTTCTTCTGCAGGTCTGTCGCCGCGTTCAGCGTGCTGATCATCACCGGCAGCGTCATCTTATCCGGCGTGTTTAACAGGATCAACGGCACCAGATAGTTGTTCCAGTTGCCGATAAAGGAACCGATTGACATAGTCGCGATACCGGGCGCCATAATCGGCAGTACAATCTTGTGGAAAATATGTAATTCCCCCGCACCGTCGATTCTCGCCGCCTCCAAAAGCGCCTTTGACAGCGTGGACTGCACATACTGTCTTAAGAAAAACACGGTGCCCGGCGACGCGATTGCCGGAATGATGAGCGGCAGATAGGAGTCCACCATATGCAGCTTCTGACAGAGATTGTAAAAACCGATCAGACTCAGCTGCGCCGGAATCATCATAAACACCACGAGTATTTTAAACAGCCACGCGTTTCCCTTAAAGCGGTATACCGCCATGGCATAAGCCGTGATCGACGAGAAGTACGCCGTCAGTATGGTCGCCGGAATTGCCACCAGCAGACTGTTTTTAAAACCCTTAAACAAGTTGACATACGCAAACAGCGCCTCCCAGTTCTCCCCTAGATGGGTGCTGGGTATGAGTGTGAAGGAGTGGGTGATTTCCACGCCGCTTCTCGTGGCGTTCACCATCATCAGCAGAAACGGAAGGAAGCATATCGCCGCAAGCAGGATCATACAAGCGTAAATAATTCCCTTTTTCACCTTTGTCGCCATAACTAATCCTCCTCCCTTCCAAGCGTCTTAAACTGGATGATGGACACGATCAGGATGATAAAGAACAGCGTGTAGGCAATCGCCGAAGCGTACCCCACCTGATGCGTCTCAAAACCGAACTTGTAAAGATACATAACCGCCGTCTGCAGACACCCGGAAGGCTCTCCCGCCGTGTTCGGCGCCACGCCGTTCATCAGGAAAGGCAGGTCGAAAAGCTGCAGTCCGCCGATCAGGGATGTCACGAAAACGTAGAGCATAATCGGTCGAAGCAGCGGGATCGTGATTTTGGCAAACACCTTCCATCTGCCTGCGCCGTCGATTGCCGCCGCCTCAAAATAGTCCGTCGGTATACCCTGCACGCCCGCCATCAGCATGATAAAGGAATTGCCAAACCACATCCACGCGCCGATCACCGAGATCACATAGGGCGCGGTTGACGTGGACCCCAGCCAGTTGATCTGCTCCTTCGCGATTCCCATCGTCAGCAAAAGCTGGTTAAAGCTGCCGTACTTCCAGTCGAGCAGTGTCTTAAACAGAAAAGCCACGGAAGTCGCCGCGATCAGGTTCGGCAGATAGTACACCGCCCGGAATACCGAAAGCCCCCGTATCTTATATTTGATGTCGCTGAAAATTACCGTCAGCAGAAATGCCAGCCCCAACTGTAATATAATATTCACGCCCCAGATCTTAACCGTGTTTCCAAGCGCTTTCCAGAAAAACTTATCCTTAAATACTCTTATGTAGTTGGCAAGCCCCGCCCATTTCGCGTCCCCGAAACCTTTATAGCTGGTGAAACTCAGATACAGTGTACGGAACACCGGGTATACGCTGAACGTCAGAAAGACGATCACAAAGGGCAGCACAAACAGATATGCCATACGATTCAGATTTCTCTTTTTAGGTTTCCCCACATTTGTTTTTGCCATAGTTCCCTCCGTCCCACAAGGTAAAGGGGGCTGCACATTGCTGCCCCCTCCTCCCCTCAATCATTATCTGTTTACCGTGATCTCCGGATATGTAGCCTCGATCTGGTCATAGAAATTCTCCCATGCCTCTTCCTTGTTCATATCGCCGGTCTTGATCGCCGTGGTCGCTCTTCCCCACTCGTCGTTGATGAACTTATCGTATCTGGTCACCTTGGAATAGTCGATTCCCTGTGCCTGCTCCAGCCAGAACTTGTAGAGCTGCTGTCCGCCGTAAACCTCGTTCTTGTCTTCCGCATGCGCTTCCAATACCGGAATCAGGGATACGGTATCGCCCTCGGACTTCTCAATCCACCAGTTTGCGGTGTCCTCGTTCAGCGTACAGAATTTCAGGAAATCCCAAGCCTGTTCTTTTCTCTCGGACTGGGAGGAAATACCGATAAAGGTACCGCCGCCGAAACCGTAAGCCGGGCCGGAGCACACGCCCCACTTGCCGGAAGTGCCCTGCACGTTATCTCTCATGGTCAGCACGCCCCAGGAAGGAAGACCAAATGAGAACACTTCTGTCTTCTCCAGATCCTTGGTCGCCTCCGCAAAAGTTTCTGCATTCCAAACGTCCACGGAGTCATCCGCATAGTTCTGAATATCCGCTGTCAGGATCGGCACCTCGCCCGCCATCGCCTGATACCAGGGGGTTGACCACTGGTTCGCATAAGCTGTCAGGTCGTCCTGATACAGGTAAATACAAAGATCCTGATAATCTTTTCTGCCCTGATCCACGTTCAGCACGCCGTCGATGACCCACGCGGAGTCGCCGGAGAAATAGTTGATCTCCGCATCGGAAGCGAAAATACGGTAGCCCGCGTCCTTCAGCTCCTGCGCCGTCTCCATAATGGTCGGGTAATCCGCGAACAGCTGGCCAATCTCGTTCGGGTCGTCCGTGCCGAACACCGTCTGGGCAATGTCCCTTCTATAATAAATGCCCGCCGGGGTAATCTGATAGGAGATCGCTCTCTGGATACCGTCCGCATCCTGTCCCACATCCCACACATAATCCACGATCTGGTCCGCGTAATCCTGCGCGTTGTAGGGCGCCTGGTTCAGATCCTCAAAGTAGCCTGCCTCGTAGAAATCCTCTAACATCTGCGGCTCACCCACGATGATATCCGGCTCCTTCTGTCCGCCGTTAAGTGCCGTCTGCACCTTGGTCACATAGTTTGCCGGCTCGATCACCACCGTCTCAACCTCATTGCCGGTCTTTTCCTTATAGTACTCCGCGAACTGCTCCAGATCCTTCGCCAACGTCCAGACTACCAGCTTATCGCCGCTTGATGCGGGCGTCTCATCCGCCGCACCTGCGTCACCCGCATCGCCTGCATCCGCGCTCGCCGCGCCGGAATCCGAAGCCGCCCCGCTGTCGGAAGAAGCGCCGTCGCTGCCGCCGCACGCCGTCACGCTAAGCACCATTGCTCCTGCGAGCATAAGGGAAATCAGTTTTTTCAGTTTCATAACATATCCTCCTTTTTTGTTTTCCATCTTTGTTCATATTGCCTCGTTGTCAGCTGATACTTAGATTATAGAATCCGCCTCATTTGGTATAAATGTCCCAAATTTTACAAAGGTATCTTTTTTTTAGTAGCAGATTGTATGAATGGAATGCGGCGCCAACACGGTTTCCGTTCCGCATCCCGCTTCCCTGACCGTCACCGGCACCTCTTTGTCCGACTTGTTTAACAGAACAAGCACACGCTCCCCGCCCGGGTTTAAGAAAGCCGCCGCCTCCACCGCGTCGCTGTAGCGCGTCATGCCGATTCTGACTGCCCCCGGCTCGATGTAGCGGCTGAAATGCCCGATATAATAGTAGGACAGGCGTTTTTCAAAGGTGTCCTCTCCGGGATTGCACATAACCGGCGCGGCACAGAAATTTCCCACGTGGTTGGGCCCTCCCTCCGCGTCCAGAAACAGATTCCAGTCAAAGGATGCGCTGACGCCCGCATTCAGATTGCCCATGATATCGTGGGCGTACATTTCCGCTTTCTCCACCTCGCCCGAGTCCGCAAAGCGGGAATACTCCACACACCCTTCCGTAAAAAACACTTCCTTGTCTGGGTACTGTTTCCGTATCAGCTCTGCCGCCTCAAAATGATCTCCCGTGTACCAGTGCACCGCCGCGCCGCTTACATATTTCTTCGTCCGTTCATCCGCCACGACTTCCTTAAAGCGCTGGTACGCCTCCTCCTTGTTGTGATCCCACACATAAATACCCGTATCGGCAAATCCCGCCTGCTCTAACGCCGGTCCCAGATAGTCCCGCACAAAGAGGGCTTCCTCCTCGGACGTATAAATGCAGGAATCCCACGTCTGCACCGCCATCGGTTCATTCTGCGTCGTCAGGAACCTGACCGGGATCCCCGCCTTTTTGTAAGCCTTCAGAAATTTCACAAAATACGCCGCCCACGCCCCGTAATATTCCCTCTTCAGTTTTCCGCCGTGATTCATCTCCCCGTTGGTCTTCATAAATGCCGGGGGAGACCAGGGCGCCGCCATAAACGCCATCTCCTTCCCGCACACCTCCTGCGCGTCCTTTATAAAGGGCAGGATCTCTTTCTCGTCATGGGCGATTGAGAAGGTCGAAAGTTCCCCATCCCCCTCCTCCACATAGGCGTAATTTTCCAGCGCGAAATCGCAGCTTCCCATATGGAGCCGCCCCAGATTGTACCGAAGACCGCCCTCGCCAAAGTACGCCTGTATCATCTCCTTCTTCCGCGCATCGCCCATGCCCGCATAGTTGTGCGCCGCGCTCTCCGTAAACGCGCCGCCAAATCCCCGCATCGTCTGATACGTCACGTCCGGGTACACATTCACTACGTGCATACAGTCCTTCATTTCTCCTGCATCGCACACCGTTTCCTCCCAGAATTTTCCGGCACTGTAATCAGTCACATATTCTCTTATTTTTTTCATGGTCTCTCATCCTTTCTATCTGATGCGGATCTCGATGCGCTCCACCTTCCTTGCCCGCACATCTTCCGCCAGCTTTCCGCTGACATACCCGGCGTCCACATCCGCCTCATTTCCATTTTTATAGTGGAAATGCATACCCCCGACCGTATACTGTCCCGGTATGTAATCCTTCTTTCCTTCCAGCCGGTACGCCACCTCCGTCTCGCCCAGAAGGGTCGTCTCAATCACACCGTCCTCCGGGATCAGATAAGCGGGAATAGCCGGTTCCGGCATAAAGATAAGTTCGCCGTTTTTCACCGCAAACACATGCCGCCCGAACATCATCAGCTTCCACATGCTGATAAACTCGATGGTGGAGCCGGAAAGCCGTGCCACAAACCCTTTGCCGTGAATCTTCTCGTCGGGGTTCCTGCTGCTGGCGATAAAGGAAGAATTCTCGTAAATGCTTCTTCCGTAAACCGCCGGGTCGAGGAACGGCACCGCCGCCTTGTGGAAGTCCTCAAAAAACTCCCCGTACATGCCGCTGCGCAGAAGTTCCAGCAAATACTTATATTCCATGTGCAGCCAGATAGATTCGTTTTCCAGCCATCCCGGCGTGAAAGCGCATGCCCTGCCAAGCTCGTAGGAGGCATGTTCCAGGGACGCGTTCACCTTATACATGGAAAGTTTCCTGTCGTACAGCCCGCTGTCTTTCACCTGCTCATACAGTCTTTTCTTCTTTTCCTGCGGCCGTTCCAGCTTCAGATAGCGGACCGGCCCTTCCAGAAACGCCGGAACGGGCTTCACCCTGAACCCGAGGGGCACGATCCCGTCCGCCTTCTTTTCGTAGCCTGTGACCTCGTAGGAGAAATAAGTCGGGCAGATCCCCTCCCCGAAAGTGCATGCCTTCTCAATGCCGCGTTCCACGAATGCCTCCCACTCCTTCAGGGCTTCCGCCAGCGCCTCCCCCGCGTAGGTCTTCTTTTTGCCGGAAATGCCGCTATACGTCTTTTCCCAGTAGAGTTCCTTCACATCGTTGATCCGATTCCAGAAGGAAAGGATCTCCCCGTCCTGCGTAAGGCTTCCCTTTTCCAGCCGCACCACAAGCCGCAGTTCGTCTATAAAATCGCCGAGCTCTTCCGTGATTTCCACTTCCTGCGGGTATCTCTCCAGCACGGAGATCGTATAGCGGAGCGTCCTTGCAAGCTCGTAGGTCTCCGCCATGGAGGAACCGAACAGCCCCGGCAGACCGTTTAACGCGTCATACCAGCCGGGTTTTCCGCCCTCCATCTCAACGCCCATGCCGTAAGCGTCCAATGCCGCAAACTTTGTGGCGCACAAAAGGACAAGCTTTTCCATCAGGGTGACATACACGACCTCCCCCCTGCCTTTCTGCGCGCGCACCAGCTTTTCGCTGCCGTCCCGCCTGCTCGTCTCGTCCAGCGCGTGATACTGGCGCAGCCCCTTCTTTGTCTCCGCATAACGTCTGCCGCGGCGGTTTACACGAATCTGCGACAGGAAATAGGTATACTCCTCCTCGAAGAGCATTTCATGCTCTTTGTCAGGATAAACCTCCAGATAGTCCTCGATCAGATCCAGATTATACGTCCAGTGGTCGCTCCAGTAGCCCTCCCCGAACTTCCCGTTCACCGTGCTGTCCGCGAAATCAATCACCTGGTAAAAGAGGGATTCCTTCCACTCGCCAAGGGTATCGTCAAGCTTCGCCCAGAGCGCGCCCGGCGTAAACGGGTTCTCCACAAAAGCGGCCAGTTCCCCTGCCGCCCCCTCTTCCAGCTCCTGAAAGAGCGTTTCTGCCTTTTCCCGGTCCAGGCGGTAGGTCAGCTTCTCCACCCCGAGGGGATTGTACCCGTCCAACTGGATCAGGCTGTAAAATTCTTTTACATTTTCCCTTCCCACACAGGGCGCAAAAAAAGCGTCGCAGCGGCGGTTCTGGTTCACATCCCGGAAGTTTCCGTTTCCCTGTGAAAAGAACTCCGGCAGCATGGAAAAATAGTTATAGTCCCGCTCCAGATCCCCGTGTTTTCTGGAATACGCGTAGTACAGCTTGTTGCTGCCAAGCGGAATCGGGTAACCGCCCCGCAGGACATTGTCCATATAGGTGTACTGGCAGTAAATATCGAAACTCTCCGAGGCGGTTTTCGTGGCAATCCCGTTTACAAGCTCCAAGGGCAGCCGCTCCGCCTCCTCCCTTTTTTCCTCAAAGTAGGCGCCGTCCCGTTTCTCCGACAGGAACTGTTCCAGATACGCCTTCTTTTCCACGCGCCCGATCACTTCATATAAGGTGAGCGCCTCCCCCGGCTGCAGCTCTTTCTGCGTCCCGTAAAAGCTGCAGGGAAGCAGATTCGCCGTCGCCTGTTTCTGTGCATACACGCCGCTAATTCCCTCCTGCGCAAACCGCACCGCCCGCTCCAGCGAACAGTCGTAGGCAAACACCGCCTCCGTGTCAACGAGCGGCCTAAGCAAAGCGCCGTCCTCCAGACAGGCGAAAGAAAAATTGCCGCCCTCGATCCTGCGCACCGCCGCGCTGTCGTCCATACTGGCGCGCACGCGGAAAAACGGCGCGTTACCCTCCAGGTCTTCCACCTGCATCCACGCCTTTGCCGTCTGCGTCATATTTTTCATGCTGTCCATATCGACCCCGTAAGGAATCAGCGCGGGCATACCGTCCAGTATCTCCAGTGAAATTTCCCGGTCGTCCTCGTTTGTCACGGTCACTTTTCTGACAAGCGCGCCGATTTTCTCCCCGGGCAGGATAAAGTAATCCACCTCGGCCAGCAGCTTCTCCTCCCCGTTCCTTTCCCGCAGGGACAGGCTGTTCATGCCGATCTCCATCTCCTGTCCCCACTTTTCCTGCGAAAAGCATTCCGAGTAGTTCCCGTCTTTCCGAAGGAAGGTGCGGAACCCGGTCCGCTTCACATTCTGGTAGGCCGTGTGCGCCGGATAAAACTCCATGATCGCACCGTCCTTGTTGTCCACGCCGAAACTGACAACTCCCTGGCCGCGGTTTACATAATAGCACCAGATTGGTATGCCGTGCAGTCCCGCAATCCCCGGCAGGAAGCTTGCGAAGGTTGATTTTCTGCCGTAGTCTTTCATTATATATTTTTTCTGCTCCTGTCTCATCGCTGCCCCTCTTCTCCTTTCCCAAGCCAAATCTCTATCTCATGCACTTCGTCCGACAGCTGCGCAATGTCAGCCCGTGCCAGCAGCACAGTCGCTGTATCCGCTCTGTTCTGGCTGCCCGCATTTCCCGTCGTCCCCATATCATCCGTCTTCTCCGAAACGCCTGCTGCCCCTGTGCCTTCTGCTTTCTCCACACATCCTGTCGCCGTCCCGGTGTCTCCTGCCTGTACACGGCATTTCCCATAGGAAAGCACAAGCGGCTGTCCGTCCACGGCTGCGGTCTGGATAGCATATACGCCGCATTCCAGCCTGTCAGGATTCTTTATGCTGACGCGGAACCTCTTCCCTGCAAAGGGCAGTTCCAGCGCAGCCGTCCCTTCCTCGTCAAACTGCTCCCGCATCAGCGCCGGGGCAATCTCCAGATCGCCCGCCTTACCCCTGACGCCGAAGACTTCTGTGACAAAGGTGAGCATATACCAGCTTGCCGCCCCTGTCAGATAGTGGTACATCCCCCGCCCTTCGTTGTTGAAATACTCGGGAATGCCCGGATAAATCTTACTCGTCCCAAACCGCAGCGCCGTGTCCGCAAGGGTCTGCAGTGCCTTGTACCCCTCCGCCGCAAAGCCCCTGCGGTACAGGGCATTGGCGTACATCACCGCCATGTGGGAGAACACCGCGCCGTTCTCCTTCTCCCCGTAGGCAAACCCGAACATTCTCCCCAGATGGGTCTTCAGCTCGTGGAAATCGGTATTCAGGCGGTAGCCGCCGATTTTGCCGTCATACAGGTAAGTGTCCGCGCTTTTTACGATACTGCGGATCTGTTCCGGGGCGGCGGTGCCGCCCATAATGGCAAAGACCTGTCCCGTCAGCATCATGCGCACGCCCTTTTCGTGTACTCCCTCCACCTGTCTGCCGTGATTGTCGTAATAGCCGTTAAACCATCCGTTCCCCGCCTGGTCCGTCACCCACTCTGTCTGTCTGATATGGGCCGCCATCCAGTCCGCTTTCTCTTCCAGATTCTCTGCAAGCGCATCCAGCCCCACCGTGACGGTCTTCCCGCTTACGCTGTGTCGGCAGGCTCTCACATACTGCCCAAGCGCCTGTGCTTTTTTCTCCGGGCTGTCATACACATCCCTGTCCGTTTCCAGCAGACAAAGCAGCTCCTCCGCGACGGCGGTCTCCTTTTTCCCTGTCTTTTCCCGATAGAGCCGCAGGCACTGTGAAAGCTCCCGCAGGTTTCCGGCGTAAGCGTTCGTAAACGCCACGCTCTCCCCCTGCTCCTGCGCCATATCCAGCGCATCGTTCCAGTCCGCGCCGCGCAGCCTGCAATGGTTATGGCTGCCAACCTCATAAAAGGCGCAAAGATTTTGTACCAGCAGATGTTCCAGCACTGTTCCGCAGTATGTGTGCCCGTCCGCGGTCTTTAACAGATTGCCGCAGGAGTCGTTCCACGCCTCGTCGGAGGCCGTGCCGCGCCCCGCCTGTCCGTCCTTAAAATAAGGCGCCTTGTTTTCCAGAATTTCCAGATCGCCGGTCTGGTCCATATACAGCTTCGTTGTCATGAACGGCCAGACACCGTGGTCCATCCACACCCTTGTAATGTTATTCCGATCCGCGATAAACTCTCCCTGCTTCGCGCCGATGATCGTGGCGTTGGTCCCGTCCATGCGCACCCCGCCGAAATTGTCGAGAAGCATCTGCCGCACCCCGTCGGGATTCATCAGAAGCAGCGCCAGACAGTCCTGCCACAGGTCGCGCCATCCCCGACCGCCCTTGCCGTAGTCGTGGTAAGGCAGGAAGGAACAGCCGTAAATCCTGCGAAGCGTCGGCTGGAAACTCACCCACCGCATAAAGCCGTCAAAGTCCTTATTTCCCGTGTGATACCGTATATTGACTTTCTCCTGCCAGCTCTCCTTCGTTCTGGCAAAGGCCGCCTCCACCTGCTCTTTTGTCCGATACGCCGCCACCGTCTCCGCTATGGTTTCCGGCTCCTCCGTAATGCCCATCAGGATGGTAAAGGAAACGCGCCCGCCGGGCGCCAGCACGGTCTTTTCAAATTTCAGGCCACCCATCGCCTCTTTGCCGTCCACGGACGTCCCCGCCTGAACGCCCGGCGCATTCTCCATGACGGCGCGGGGCGCGGTATAGGTGCCTCCTTCGCCCAAAAAGGCTTCCACCGTCGGGAAGAAGGCTTCCGGCGCTCTCCCGTCCCCCGTCATGCCGCACACAAAATAGCTGACCCGGTTTACCCGGTGTCCCCGCTCGTCAAAGGAGAGCGTGGGCGTAACCACCACCCCTTCTTTTTCGACCCGGATGCGGTGCAGCAAAGCGGAGACATGCCTGTGATCCCGGAGGTTATCCGCGCTTCTCCCATAGACCGGCACCGCCGCCACAGGCACAAAGGAAAGTTCCCGGTCCCCGCAGTTTTTAATCTCCACCCGCATAAGTTCCACATCATGCCCCACCGGCACAAAGGAAGTGACTTCCGCCTCCAACTGATACTTTTTTGAAGTGCGCATGACGCGCTGCCACATCAGTCCCGCCGTCAGGACGCTCTTTTCCTGCCTGTCCGTATATTTAGCCGCTTCCGCCTCCGCAGACGCGCCCGTCGCGGACCAGCTTCCCTTCCCCTCGATATGGCACCAGAAATTTCTGGCAGAGCGGTTGTTGTGCAGATTTTCCACACTGACCGGCTCAAGCAGAAACGTGTTCTGGTCCCTCTTGCTGTCGCCGCCAAAAGTGGGCGTCAGCGCGCTCTTCATCCCCTTTTCTCCCGCAATGGGAAAATACTGGTAACTGTAGTTTTCCGGCTGTTCCAGTGCAAAGGTTCCCTGTCCATCCAAAAACCGATATCCTTCCATACGCCCCTTCCTTCCCGCTTCCCTAAAAGCGCTGTCTTTCAGACTGTTTCTTACATCCTAATAAACAGGGCAGACCAAATTAAGGTGTCTTTTGTTATTTAGGTATCATTTTTTTAGGAGCCTTTCCATCTGTGTGATCCGGCATCTGGTATGGTTAAAAAAAAGCAAAGTGGTACTTTTAAAAGGGTCATTTCGGTATAAGATAAGACTAACGGTTAAAAAACTGGAATTTTTTGATAGGAATGACAGAAAGGCAGAAATCCATATGAAAAACGAGAAACTTTTAAAGATTGTATTTACAGGCATCTTCGCCGCATTGTCCTATGTGGTGTTCACTTTTTTACAGATCAAAATTCCCCTGCCCGGCGGCGATGCCACCTCGATCCATCTGGGGAACGCGGTCTGTGTGCTGGGCGCGCTGCTGCTTGGCGGCGTGTACGGCGGGCTTGGCGGCGCCATCGGCATGACCATCGGCGATCTCTTTGACCCGGTCTATGTGGTCTACGCCCCCAAAACGTTTATCCTGAAATTCTGCATCGGCTTAATCACCGGGCTGATCGCCCACAAAATCGCGCACATCAGCACCGAGACCGACACGAAAAAGGTATACAAATGGTCCCTCATCGCCGCTGTGGGCGGGCTTTTATTCAACGTGGTTTTTGACCCGCTGTTCGGCTATTTTTACAAGCTGGCGATTCTGGGCAAGCCTGCCGCGGAAGTGACCCTCGCATGGAATGTGGCATCCACCTCCATCAACGCGGTGACATCCACGGTCGTTGCCGTTCTCGTGTACAACGCGGTGCGCCCCGCGCTGAAAAAATCGGGACTGTTTTTTTCTATATGACGGCCAGATATCCGCTGCAGCAAAATATCACGCGGACATCACGGTATGAATAAGAAAACTTCGCTTTGTGGAAAAGGGCAGGAGGTTTACATAAAGTAACCTCCCTCCCTTTTCTTTTTCGTGCCAGAACAATTTTACTGTGCGTCGCATCGTTGACTTTCTTGGTCAAGCATTGCTTTCACAGTCATTTTTCCTACATCACAATGTCGTCGCTCTCCGGCATCACCACCGCTGCGATGAAGTAGACGAGCAGTCCCATGCCAAGGCTCGCCACCGAGCAAATCGCCCAGATCAGGCGCACCAGCGTGGGGTCAATGTTTAAATATTCCCCGATTCCCCCGCAGACGCCGCATATCATCCTGTTGCCTCTTGACCTCATCAGTTTTTTCATATCGTTATTCATCGTTATCCTCCTTTTTAAATTTCGTTTCTACGCTCTTCTGGTTAACATAACTCATTTTCCCTTGTGCTGTTCAAGTTTACATAATTTTTTCTCTTCCCCAAGAGTCTTTCTTGGTTTACATAACTATATCCACCCTACTCATCAAAGGTCACAGTCACATTGCCCATATTACAGTTTATATCAAAATAGCTGCTTTTTCCAGCATTCCATGATTTATGTGACGCGACACCGCCGTGGCTGTAGCTCCCCACAACAACATTGCCCATGCCGCACTCCACATAGTAGCTGTGGTCGTCCTCGGAACCGGTAAGGCTCATAACGATTTCACCCATACCGCACTCGACATCCAAATCTCCCGCTATGGTGCCAGCGACCTCAGCCGCACCCATGCTCACATCCAGATCCATCTCGCCGCTGACGGAAAGCTCGCTTATACTCATATGTCCGGCGCCAATCTCAAAATCCGCCTTCCCCGCTGTGATGCGGTCCGCGAGAAGTTCTCCCGCGCCCACAGTGACGCTGAGCTCCTCTCCCCAAAAGCCGTCCGTCGTGACCAGTCCGGCTCCCAGATTCATCTTCATCTCCTTCGCTTTCAGGAAGATGCTGTCCATATAGCCCGCTCCCACATCTATGTCGCACTCCTCCAGCACGCAACCCTCCGGCAGCCACAGATAGACCGTATCGTTGGGACCGCCTCGCCAGTGCCCGAGATGGTGCTCCACCTCATTTGCGATGCGCAGCCTGCTCCTTCCACCTTCATTGTCTATCTTGTAATATGCTTTGTTGGTATTGCCGTCCATCAGAATCCAAGCGTTCGCATCCTCGGATTTCCAAATCACTACATTGCAGTCCTCCACATCAATTTCCAGACTGCCGAGGGTATCCGCCGTAAGGGAAAGCTGTGTCTTTTTCCCTTCAACCTCCTTCCGCTTCTTCTCCATGGTCTCGTCCACCACCTTGCGAACATCTTCCACACTCTCTATATCCTCGATCTCTTCAAGCTCCTCCAACTCCTCCCAGTCGTCTCTGTCATATCCCGGCGAGCGAAAGAAACCAATCCGCCAGTCACCGTCCCTATCCATACGCCAGACAAACGGAATGCCCTTAATGTTCCCCATCTCCTCAAGCTGCCGGAACCCGCCAAGCAGGCCACATACGAGAGTGAGTATCATACCTACAATAAACAGAACCAACGCCGTCATCAGACAGCCCTTTGTAAATTTTTTCATGCCCGCGTACCTCCCCTGTGAAACAATCTATGGCACAGATTCACGCATCCCCGGAACAGGGCGGGGATCGCCGTACCTACCACCAGTACCATCAGCCAGACAAACACCAGTCCGACCGCCACCATAATCAGACCACCGCCAATCATGCTAAGCCCGCCGAGCGGCGCGCCGAACATCGCCACAAATCCCGCGATCACCAGCGCGATACCGACCACCGTCAACACCACGCCCACCACCAGAAAGGCGAGGAAGATGCCAAACAGCCCTGCCAATATGCCGACACCGCCGCCAAAAAGTCCGCCAAGTACACCGATCCAGACCGGGGAGAGAAGTACCGCCAGAACAATAATCAGCGCAATCTGTCCGCCTGTCATCGGTTTCTTCTGTGGTGTACCCTGCGCATTTCCCTGACCACTTCCTGCCTGCTGCTGGTACCCGTATGTGCCGCCTGCGCTGGTCGCCTGCTGCCCGTATGCGCCATATGCGCTACCTGCGCCGTTTGCCTGCTGACCGTAGGAACCGTATGCACCGCTTCCCTGCGCGCCGTTCTGCGGGTTTCCCTGTGTGCCGCCTGCTCCCTGCGCATCGGACTGCGGTCCGCTAGTTGACATAAGTTGGTTCTTGTTTCTCTGCTCATAACCGTGGAAGCCGGACTCCGTAAACTCTCCCCCGTTTCCGCCGTCAAAAAGCCCTGCCTTGATCGCCTTCGCGAGCTCCTCCGGCGAACCGAGCGCTGCGATCACGCCCGCTTCGTTTCCCTCGCCCGCATCGTCAAAATATTCATTATAATAAGTGATCGCCTCCTCCCGCTCCGCAGGCGGCACGTCCTGTAAAAGCGCGGTCAGTCTGCTCATAAATTCCGCTCTATTCATTCTTAAGTCCTCCCTCAAAAATACTGTTCAATTTGGCAGAATACCGATACCATTCGCTGATGTACAGATTGAGCTGCGCCCTTCCCTTCTCCGTAATCCTGTAATACCGCCTGTTCCTTCCCGCACATTCCATATCGTAAATCTGCAGGCATTCATCCTTCTGCAGTCGCCGCAGGACCGGATACAGCGTAGACTCGGAAATCTCTATGACCAGCCGCACTTCCTGCGTGATCTTGTAGCCATAGGTTCCTTCCTGCTCATGGGACACAACAGCCAGCACGATGGCGTCCAGCAATGCCGCACCTGTGTTAAAAACCATGTAAATGACTCCTTTCTTCCTTTTTACACATTTCATTGTCATCGCTCTTGGAGTTATCCTCCCTTCAATCACCTCTGTTGTTCTATAATATTATTTAGATATGCAATATTATATGTCGTATAATATTGTTTCTACACATACTATATGACATATAATATTGTTTGTCAACAACTATTTTCAAAAAAAGAACCGCGCTTTTCAACTCGCAACGGTTCCCTATTTCCGTCTTCTCTTATGAAAACATACCTTTTCTGTTTTTTGGCGGAAAACCCATTTACCCTATCAGTATTCCTTCCTCCGAAACACCCCCGTCGCGACCGGGCAGGACAATGCGAACGCCGCCGCGCCGCATGCTATCATAAAAATGCCGCTCAAAATGATCTGACGGGGCGTCATTTCTCCCGGATACATCTTATTGACCAAAGCGGTCAGACCCATAAGCATACCAGTTCCGCCGAGCAGGCTTACCACCAGAATCACTTCGCTGCGCTCCTCCCCGCCCAGAAAATAGAGCGGGATAAAAAACGCGCCCATAAAAAGGCTGATCCCGATTCCCACCACAAACAGCATAAAGAGATCCGTATTCCTGTCAAAGGGAAAGCCGTGCAGCGCGACAGACGAAGCGACTGCTGTGGCGGCAAACCCGGTTCCCACGAAAAGCCACAAAAGCTGGCTGACAAAAAAGCTCTTCACGATATCCGCCCTTTTGACCGGGGCAGTCATCTTATATTTCGCCCATTTCGTGGCGCTCTCCTTTCTGATACTGGCTATCGAATTGAGGGAAAATCCAATCATTACCAGAAGCGCATAGCTGATGAGAAGCGTTGGAATGACGTTATCCATGGCGACTACAAAAATCCCCAGCAAAACAGCAATCCCCACAAACGCCTTCGCACCCGCAAGCGTAGCATAAAAATTATTTCGCAAAAGCCCTCTCATACTCTCTCTCCTTTCACTAACAGCAGCATGATCTCGTCCACCGAAGCGTGGTCCGCCACCACCTCTTTATATTTCTGTCTCGCCTTACTGCCGTCCGCCACCAGCACATCAATCTGCATATCCCGCTTTCGGTATGCCAGAATATCCTCTTTGTCAAGCGTCAGAAACTGGCTCTCCTTACAGCGAAGCACCGCGTACTGATAAATCAGCTCGTCCTTCGCCGCCGTCAAAATCACCCTGCCGCCGTGGATAAACGCGATATAATCCGCCACCTTTTCCAGATCGCTCGTGATATGGGACGATAAAAGGATGGCATGGTTTTCCTCCTGCACAAATTCCAGAAAAACGTCCAGCATGTCATCCCGCATCACCGGGTCAAGGCCGCTCGTCGCCTCATCCAGAATCAGAAGCTCCGGGTGGTGCGAGAGCGCGGCGGCTATCGCCAGCTTCATGGTCATCCCCTTGGAATAGTGTCTGATTTTCTGTTTCGGCGGCAGTTGAAATTCCTCCAGATATTTCTGGAACAGCGCCTCATCCCAGTTCTGAAAAAGCCCCTCCATCACCTTCGACAGCTGTTTTGCCGTCCAGAAACCCGGGAAATTATCCCCGTCGTATACCACGCCGATCTTCTCCCTGATATCGGTATCCCCGTCGCCCATTTCCTTACCGAACAGCTTAACCGTGCCGCCGTCCTTTGCTGCCGTATTTAAAATACAGTTGATGGTCGTCGTCTTGCCGGCGCCGTTTTCCCCAACAAACCCGAGAATCGACCCGTAAGGCAGGGAGAACGTAATCTCATCCAGCGTAAAATCCGATTTCGGGTACGACTTGGTAACCTTCTGCAGTTCTAATATATTTTCCATATGCTCTTTCCTTTCCCTATATAGGTTCCCCTCACTCCGTGTCTTCATAAAATAAAGCAAGTATTTTCGTCAGCCTCTCTAACGGAATGTTGTTCATCCTGCCAATCTCCGCCGCCGCCTGCAGATGTTCTTCCGCAATCCGCTGCTGCTCCTCCTGATATAATTCCCTGTTCTGCGCCGCGACAAAACTGCCCCTGCCCACCGCTGTGTCGATAAATCCGTCCCGCTGCAGATCCTCGTAAGCCTTCTGCACCGTGATGACGCTGACATGAATGGACTTTGCCAGAGCGCGCATGGAAGGAATGGATTCCCCCGGCTGCAGTTCCCCGCTCATTATCATTGCCTTAATCTGCGACGTGATCTGCTCATAAATCGGTTTATTGGCATTGTTGCTGATAATGATCTCCACGCTTTCCTCCTCTCGCCAAAGTGTACTTAATGTACTTATTGAATAAGTACATTATAACACACTTTTCTTTCCTGTCAATCCCCGAAACCACAAATTACCTCTCCACTTTCTTCCATAAGACATGTTTCCAGCCGCTGTTTCCGCTTTGGAAATCCGCCCCATATTGCGTTCTCTCCACGCTGGTGATATACTAAATCGAGCGCGCGGCGCTCGATTCCATAAAATGAAACCATCTCATTTGCTATAGGATGATAAACGAAGGAGTTTTCGATCACCATGACTACAGAAAATAAAATCTGCTTCCGGCACGGGATGCGGGACGGCAGCCCCATCGCGCTCGGGTATTTTGCGGTGGCGTTCACGCTTGGCATCGCAGCCAGAAACGCGGGGCTCTCCTCCATACAGGCGCTCATTGCGAGTGCACTGAACAACGCGTCCGCCGGAGAATATGCCGGATTCGCACTGATCGCGGCGGGCAGCGGTTATCTGGAAATGGCTGTGATGACCTTAGTGGTCAATGCCCGATACCTTCTCATGTCCTGCGCCCTCAGCCAGAAGCTGAAGCCGGACACACATCTGCGCCACAGGATGCTGATCGCCTACGACGTGACCGACGAAATCTTCGGTATCTGCGTGGCACAGCCGGGTTATCTGAATCCATGGTACGCCTACGGCGCCATCGTGGTGGCGATTCCCGGATGGGCTCTCGGTACCTTTTTCGGTGTCATTATGGGAAATGTGCTGCCGACCAGAGTGGTCAGCGCCTTGAGCGTAGGGCTCTACGGTATGTTTTTGGCAATCATCATCCCGCCTGCCAGAAAAAGCCGGGTGATCGCCGGGGTAGTGGCTGTCGGTTTTGCGGCGAGTTTTCTCGCAAACCGCCTGCCTCTGTTTGACGGTGTGTCCACCGGGATAAAGACAATCGCACTCACCGTTGCGCTTGCCCTTTTTGCGGCAGTCCTGTTTCCGACTGACACAGTTAATTCCGACAAAAAATCGAGTGCGCAGGCACTCGATTCACATGACAAAAAAGAAAATGAGGAGGTACATTAGAAATGGAGCATAATATATGGATTTATCTTTTGGTGATGGCGGCGGTCTCCTATCTGATCCGCATGGCGCCCCTGGTACTGATCCGCAAGGAAATCACCAACAAATATCTGCGTTCGTTCCTCTTCTATGTGCCTTACGCGACACTTGCCGTTATGACATTTCCCGCCATCATGGAAGCTACGCAAGTGCCGGCAGCCGGGCTCTGTGCCCTGATCGCAGGCATCATTCTCGCGTGGAAGGGCTGCAGCCTTTTTCAAGTCGCCGTGCTCTGCTGTGCCGTCGCGTTTCTGGTGGAGCTGCTGCCCGTCTTTTAGCAAAAAAGGCGAAAGCGGCATGACGCCGTCCGCATGGACATTTAGAAAAGATTCACCTTTCCCACCACGCCGTCGTTGATGACATAGTAAGCCGTGAAATCCTCGGGCTTTACATAGATCTGCATGTTTTCAATAGAGTCCGCCTTAAAGCCCTTTGCTATGTAATGAGCCTTGACCCGTTCGGTCACATCATCCATGTTAACCTCATAATCACGGTACTGTAATATGACTTCCGTGTCAATTTCTTTCCTGTCCTCTACATTTGTCTGTATGTCTGCTTTTGTGTTTTCCATTGTGCGCTCCCCTTTCTGAATTGGCACTCCCGCTTTCCCCTAAAGCGTGATAACTGTACTGTTCTCTTAACAGTGTACCACAATCAGAATAATCTCTCAATAAGCAAAACGTCTTCCGTATCATTGTGGCTGTGAAGAATTTATGCTATACTCTCTAAAAACGGATAGCGGAAGAATGGGCGTATTCCTGCAAAAAGCGCCAAATTTCCCTCGCTTCCCAGCATAAAGCGCCTCGGAGTGGAAAAAATGAAAAGCAGAGAAGAAAAAACAAACGCCATCCGGCTTCTGGAACAGAAAAAGCTGCAGTTTGCGGTGCACGACTATTCACAGTCTGACGCCGTAAACGGCATGGAAGTCGCGGATTATTTGCACGAAAATCCCGACCGCGTCTTTAAAACGCTTGTCACCGTCGGCAAATCCGCCGCCCACTATGTCTTTCTTGTCCCGGTCAGCCGGGAACTGGATCTGAAAAAAGCCGCGAAAGCGGTGAACGAAAAGAGCATCGACATGATAAAGGCAAAGGAGCTGCTGCCGCTCACAGGCTACATCCACGGCGGCTGCTCGCCTGTCGGCATGAAAAAGTTCTTCCCGACCGTCATTGACACAAGCGCGGAAAACTTTGACAAAATCTTTTTCAGCGGCGGCAAAATCGGGCTGCAGATTGAAATGGGTCTGCCGGAACTGCAGAAAATCATAAACTTCAAACTGGCAGACATTTCCGTCCCGTAGCCTGCCCCCTGTCTCAGGCATACATCTGCCCCTGCAGGCAAACCCCCATGCCTTACGCTACGCAGAGAATGCCCCTATTTCTGTCCTATCTTCCGCTCCATGTACTTCTCGAAAACAGAATCAGTATCGGGAAAATCTCCAGACGCCCCGCCAGCATGTCCACAATGAGGAGCGACTTGGACAAAAGCCCGTAATCCCCGAAGTTGCATGTAGGCCCCACACCCTCAAGCCCCGGGCCGATATTGTTAAAGCATGCCAGCACCGCCGAAAAATTCGTCATCGGCGAAAATCCGTCTATGGAAATCACGATAAAGCTGAATACGATAATAAAGGCGTAAGCTGCCAGATATGCGTTCGTATTGTCAAGCACCTTCTCCGTCACCATCTGCCCGTTCACACGCACCACCTGTACCTTCTGCGGATGAAGGATCTGCCGCACGTTGCGGCGCAGGCTTTTGATCAGAAGCAGCGTCCGTCCGCACTTAAAGCCGCCGCCGGTACTTCCCGCACAGGCGCCCACGATCATAAGCCCCAGAAGAATCGCCCTGGAAAAACTCGGCCACAAGTCAAAATCCGTGGTCGCAAAACCGGTGGTCGTCATAATACTTGCAACCTGAAACGCCGCATGGCGGACAGTCTCCCCGACTGTTCCGTAAAGCCCCCGGACATTCCATGCAATCAGCGCAACACTCGCCAGCGCCGTACCCAGATAAAAGCGCAGCTCCTCATCCTGAAACACATTCTTTACCTGGCGGATCGCCAGCATATAATAGCAGCTGAAATTCACGCCGAACAGCAGCATAAATACGGTACACACATTCTGCAGATAGGGACTGTACCCGGCAATGCTGTCATTCTTAATGCCAAAACCGCCCGTTCCCGCCGTCCCGAACGCCGTACAGAGCGAATCAAACAGCGGCATGCCGCCGATCAAAAGAAAAATCACATTCAAAATGGTCAGAAAAACGTAGATAAAATACAGGATCTTTGCGGAATCCTTCATCTTAGGCACAAGCTTCTCCACCTTGGGACCGGGGCTTTCCGCCCGAAGAAGATGCATCGTGTAGCCGTCGCTTTTCTCCCGTCCCCTGCCAATCGCCAGAACAAACACAAGCACGCCCATGCCGCCCAGCCAGTGCGTAAAGCTGCGCCAATAGAGATTCCCCATGGACAGCGGCTCCACCTCCGGCAGGATGGAAGCCCCTGTCGTGGTAAAGCCGGAAACCGTCTCAAAAAGCGCATCCACAAAGCTCGGAATCTCTCTCGAAAAATAGAACGGCAGACAGCCGAGAAGACTCATCACAACCCAGCTCGCGCCGACACAGACCAGTCCCTCCCTCGCGTAAAAACCCTTTTTTGCCTTCCTGCAGATCAGATACAGCAGCGATGACGTCGCCACCGTAATGACCATGCCGGTCAAAAAGCCGGACACCGCCGCCTCCTCCTCGTGAAAAACACTGATCAGCAGCGCCGGAATCATAAAGATCGCCTCCACCATGAGAATCCGGCTTATAAATTTTCCCATCATTCTATAATTCATACGACTCACCCTAATCCGATCAATGCGGAGAATGTCCGATTTATGGACACGCTATCAAGCGAAAATATCGTTCAGCTGGTAAATGACCTCATCCCTGCCTGTCACGATAATCACAGCGTCCCCCTTCCGATAGAAGGAGTCGCCGTTTGGTATCTCAAAACTGTTATGCCTGTTAATGCCCGCCACGCGGATGTTTTTCTTGAGTTTCAATTTTTTTAAGGGCTCCTCACAGTGTTTCGTGCTCTCGTCCACAAGGAACTCAATCGCCTCCGCCTGACCGTCCGCGATCACGTTGACTGCCTGCGCCGCCCCGTTCTGGTTGCGGATCGCCCGCACATACCGCACAATATCGTTACAGCACAGCTCCTTCGGGCTGATGGTGCTGCCCACAGGCAGCTTATCCAGAATCCGGTTATTGGAAAGCCTGCCAAGCTTCGTGATAATCTGAGGCACCTCCGCATTGCCGCCAATCAGGGAGATAAACAGGTTCATCTCGTCCACGCCGGTCAATGTGACAAGTGCGTCACATTCTCCGATCCGCTCTCTCTCCAGAAGAAACTCATTGCTGGCGTCGCCATGCACGATCGTCACATCCGGCAGCTGATTTGCAAGAGACAGACATCTGTCATAGTCCTGCTCAATAATCTCCACCATGATACCGTCCTGGTTGAGAAGCTTCGCCAGATAGTAACTTAATCTTCCGCCGCCGCACAAAAGCACCCGCTTTGCCTTATGCGTGATAATTCCCATATTTTTGAGGAATACGGTCAACTCTCTGGTAGATGCCGTTACAAAAATCCGGTCCCCCGCCTGCAGCACAAAATTACCGTCAGGGATGATCGCTTTGCTGTCCCTCAAAACGGCGCAGACTAGAATCTTGCACTTCACCACGTTCGGCAGGTCAAAAAGTCCCACATTGCAGAGCTTTGAATCATCCCCGACCTTTAATTCCACGATTTCCACCTTGCCCTTGGCAAAGGTGTCTCTCTTTAAAAAACCGGGATACTTGATCAGCCGTTCCATCTCGATGGCAGCCTGACTTTCTGGATTGACCACCATGGACAATCCGAACAGATGCCTCATCTGATAAATCTGATCTTTGTATTCCGGATTACGTATTCTCGCTATCGTATGAAGATTCGGATTCATACCGTGCGCAATCGTGCAGCAGAGCAGATTGACCTCATCCGCCCCTGTCATAACGATCAGCAGTTCCGCCTCTTCCACCCCGGCTCTGGAGAGCGTCGCCATGGACGCGCAGTTTCCCTGCACCGCCATAATATCATAGCGTTCCTCGCTTACCTCGAGAACCTCCGCTTTCGCGTCGATCAGGGTAATGTCGTGCCCCTCCGCGACCAACTGCCTCGTCAGCGTAGAGCCTACTTTGCCGTCCCCCGCTATTATGATCTTCACTGAAAGTTCCCTCCATTGTAGATTCATTCGCAGTGCAGGCTCGATTCCGCACCGCTCATTGCCATCGTGTATATTATACCACTCCCATCTCAAAAGGCAATCTTCGGATTAACAACAGAAGACACCCGCCTTTGCGGATGCCTTCCCTGTGTCTGCAGAAAGCCCTGTATATAAAAATCCGGCAATGTCACGTCGGAATCCGCAGCACCTGACCGATCTGCAGATTATCGCCCGTCAGGCCGTTAAGCCGTCTGATTTCATCCACCGTGGTTCCGAAGCGGTTTGCCAGAAGCCAGAGCGTATCCCCGGAGCGCACGGTATAGTCAAAGTATGCCGCCGACTGTTCCGTAGGAATCCGCAGCACCTGGCCAATCTGCAGATTATCGCCCGTCAGGCCGTTAAGCCGCTTGATGGCGTCCACCGTAGTACCGTAGCGGTTTGCCAGAAGCCAGAGCGTATCCCCGGAGCGCACGGTGTAGGCAAAGGATCCGCTGCCGGTATCCGGCGCCGGGTCAGGGTTTGGCACAGGCACATTCTGCCCGATTCCCTGATAAGTCCTGTACAGCGCACTCCATGTGGCAGGCCCCACAATGCCGTCCGCCGCAAGTCCCATTCTCCTCTGAAATGCGATTACCGCCTGTTTCGTCCCCGCACCGAAGATGCCGTCCTGCGCGACAGCCGGGATGTCGGGATAGTATTCGGAAATCACATCTAACAGATACTGCAGCGTGATCACGTCCTGCCCTCTCGACCCCTGCCGCAGCACGGCCGCCGGCGGCACGGTTCCGATTCCAAGATTGGTTCCCTCACTGCTTAACTCCGCCAGCCTTGTGACAGCCGTATACAGACTGGACAGTTTATACCATGTGGACTTTCCTACGATCCCGTCAGCCGCAAGTCCGAAAATACTCTGGAATTTCGTGACTGCCGCCCGGGTGCTGTCCCCGAAGCTTCCCACCGCATCTGTGATCGCCGGTATCGCCGGGTAATTCTGTCTGATCCGTTTCAGATAAGTCTGGATCGTCTGCACATCCAGTCCCGTACTCCCCGCCTTAAGCGGCGTCCCCGGATAGGAAGCGAGCATATTTGTTATGATATTTGTCTGCGCGATCTCCACATCATCCGGGTAATAATACCGCAAAATCCTGATCGGTGTGTAGCCCTGGTCAGCGAGCGTGACCGTCCCCCACTGGGACATTCCTCTGCAGGTCGTCGTTGTGCCGTTGCAGAAGGACGTAAAGTAAGGCGCCTGCTGTCCCTGCCTGCGGACATACTCGTTGAAGATCTCGTCTACAATCCTGCTGATGGAATCGTATATGGGCCTTCCGTAAATGAACGCCTGATCGTAGGCGGTGCTGTTTGTAATGTCAAAAGAATACCCTTTCGCCCTGTACCATTCCGTGTAAATCCTGTTGAGGGCAAATGTGATAATGGCGTAGATATTCGCCCGGAGCGCGGACTCCGGCCATGTCGGATAGATCTCGCTGCTCGCCACATTTTTTACATAGTCTGGAAAAGACACCTGCACATTGGAGGCGGCAGCGTCCGGCGTCCCTAAGTGTACCGTGATGGGGTTCGGAACGGCGACCTGCCGCAGGACCTGTTCAGACTCTGCGCCCTGAAAAAAGCCCTCAGGCTCCCGCTCTCCCTCCATGGAAACCGCGGGCGCCCCCACTGTGATCTCCGTCGGCATCCCGTTCCGCCCCTGCCCCTGCATCGGAACGAGAACAAGCGGAAGGGATGCCGACTCACCATCGAAAATCGGAATGTCAGCGACATACACCGATTCAAATCCTTCCGCCTGTGCAGATACATTATAAGTGACATAGGGCGTCCCCGTGAAGTTCTCATTCTGGGAATAGCTCTTGTCCATGGTCTCTAACGGCACTTTTCTCGTCTCGCCGCTCTCATCCGTTGTCAGCTCATAAATACGATTCTGCTCATCATCCAGAACCGTCACATGTACGCCGCTAAGCGGCAGCGCATCGTGAGCCGTCCTCGCCTGCATGGTCAGATATCCAATCGCCATAATCCACTTCTCCTCCATAGCCATATTAAAAATCCGTATACTATAGATTATGCGCTGGCTGTATAACCGTACCTCGCAATGCCGCTTTGCAGGATTTGGTTTACCGGATCCCGATCTCCGTATCGGACTCCGTCGTGTGGCTGTGCTCCTTGATGTAAGCGACGATCTCTGAAAGCTCCGTGAACGCCAGCCCTACATAGCTGTCCGCACAGCCGTAGTAGAGCGCGATCTTTCCGCTCTCGGAATCGTGGATGGTCGCGCAGGGGAAGCACACGTTGGGAACAAATCCCCTCTCCTCGTACCACTCCTCCGGGGTGAGCAGGAAGTTCTCACAGCGGTACAGCACCTTGGACGGATTGTCGATGTCAAGGATCGCGCCGCCGATGGAGTACACCAGGCCGTTGCACGTGCCGGTTACGCCGTGGTAGAACAAAAGCCACCCTTCCGTCGTCTCAATGGGAGCCGCGCCGCCGCCGATCTTTACAGACTCCCACCACTCGGCGCTTCTGCCCATCACATGCCTGTGCTTACCCCAGTAAACCATATCCGGGCTCTCGCTCAGGAAAATATCGCCAAAGGGCGTGTGCCCGGAATCAGAGGGACGGCTTAAGAGCATATACTTGCCGTTAATCTTTCTGGGAAACAGCACCGCGTTTCTGTTAAACGGAATGAACGGATTCTCAATTCTGGTAAAGGTCTTAAAATCCGTGGTCTTTGCCATACCGATGGACGCCCCGTAGAAATCCTGGCACCAGATGATGTAGTAGGTGTCCTCCACCTTCACCAGACGGGGATCGTAAGCGTATACCGGCATAAAATCATTGCCTTCCTCATCCTTAAAAGGAATCTTCTCCTTCTCAAACTCCCAGTGAATCGCATCCTTGCTGTGTCCCAGATAAATATACGGAATGCCGTTCGTCTGTTCCCCGCGGAACACACCGATAAACTCATCGCCGTAAGGCATGACCGCGCTGTTGAAAATCCTTGCCACCCCTTCCACCGGGTTTCTGCCGATAATCGGGTTCTCACTGTATCTCCAGATCGGCGCGCCGGTAAGCCCTTCCGGCTTCTCCTGCCAAGGCACGTTCTTCACAGCCGGGCTGATCATTTTTACTTCGCTCATCTTCTCTTCCTCCTTATGATAACCTTTACTGTTGCGATAAAAAAGTAAGATTCTTCTTAATAAACTCGCATCTTTGCGCCACACACTCCACGGAGCGGTAAGGGTCTTTTGGCGTGTTGAACACATAGTCCGTCAGCCTGTCGATGGTCGTCGCCGCCACATGCATTCTCGTATCGCTTGCCGCGTAGTAAATATATACCTCGCCGTTGTCCTTCGCAATCGCGCCGTTTGTGAAGACCACGTTTGACACATCGCCCACACGCTCCCAGTTTCTCGGGCCGATCAGCATGCCGGACGGCTCCGCGATCACCTTGGAAGGGTCCTTTAAATCCGTGGCAAACGCGTAAATCACATAGCGCAGCCCTGCCGCCGTATTCCGCACGCCGTGGGCAATGTGAATCCACCCCTTATCCGTCTTGATCGGCGGCGCGCCCGCACCGTTCTTCGCCTCGGTGATGGTGTGATATCTGCGGATGGAAGTCATCTTCTCCTCGTCCACCACCGCATGTGTGATATCGTCGCACAGCCCAAAGCCGATGCCGCCGCCCGACCCGGTCTCGATGAAATCGTCCATGGGCCTTGTATAAAAGGCGTATTTGCCGTCCACAAACTCCGGGTGCAGCACCACATTTCTCTGCTGGGGAGAACGCTTCGTCACCAGATTGGGCAGTCTCTCCCAGTTTTTCAGGTCCTTCGTCCGCACGATGCCTGCCGCCGCCACAGCCGCGGACAGGTCGTTTACTGTCGTATCCTTGCTCTCGGAACAGAACACGCCGTAAATGTAGCCGTCCTCATGTTTCGTCAGGCGCATGTCATAGACGTTCGTCTCCTCCGGGCACGTGTCCGGCAGAAGGATCGGATAATCCCAGAACCTAAAACCGTCGATCCCGTTGTCACTCTCCGCCACCCCGAAGAAGGATTTCCTGTCATTTCCCTCGATTCTCGCCACCAGATAATACTTTCCGTCCAACTCGATGGCTCCCGAGTTCATCACCGCATTGACACCCAGACGCTCCATAAAATAAGGATTCGTCTCCGGGTTAAGATCAAACCGCCACGTCAGCGGGATATGCCCCCTCGTCAAAACCGGGTACTGATACCTGTCGTATATCCCGTTATAATCATCCGACTTGACGTTCTTTCGCTCAATCAACTTGTTATACTTTTCCAATTCCACGTAATACTGCGGATGCAACATACTCACTCTTTCCTCCTTTTTTCTTCACACTTTTTTCTTTTTTAGCTATCCCCTGTCTGGATGTCATTCTCTTACTGTCATTGCACTACTATATTGCTTTGTACTCTATATGCTGTGAACATTGCCGATAACCAGCGTGAGTGGACATGGCTGTCTTAAGGAGCCCGTCAAAAAACGCCGGCACTTAACGAGGTCTTGAGTTGCCCCGCAACTCACGAGCTTAGTGTCCGCTGCGTTTTTTGCCGAGCGGGAGCGCGGCGACGTAGACAGTCATGCCCACCCACGCGTCCGCAACTCACAACGTACACTAACCAATTCAGTCAACGCCCCTCCTGATGACTTCCAGACACATCCTCCCATTATGGTACGGGCACTTCCAAGGCTCCACAATCGGCTTCCCGCTCACGGACGCCCCGTCCTTATTCACATCCCAGAACCACTCGGAACCGGGACGCCTGTCGATCACATGCGCCTTGATAAACTCCCATTCCGCCCTTGCCGCCTCAAGGTATTCCGTGTGCTCCGGCGCAAGCTGATAGCCGTTTAAGAAGCCAACCAGCGCCTCCGCCTGCACCCACCAGATGCGGTTCTCATCCACCACACCCTTCTCGCATTCATTGGCAAGCGACTTTCCGTCGAAGGCTGTCCGATATACTTGACCAGTCAAGTCAAGTATGATCGGCAGCATCTTCTCCGTATATGTATCATCCCCTAGTACTTCCGTTCCTCTTCTGATTAACCACGCCGTCTCAATATCATGCCCGTAGGAATGCAGGTCCAGGATTGTGTTCATCTCCCGGTCAAAAAATACTTCCTGTCTGTGGAGCCTTGGATTATAGATTTTCTCAGAGATGGTGTCGAGAATCCACTTGAGCCGCTCCTTCACCGCCCCGTCCCCGCTGACCCGGTAAAGCTCCGTGTATGCCTCGAACACATGGAGCAGGGTATTCATCGTCTTATCCGCAATGACGCCGTTCTCGGAGAGCTTGTCGTTCTCGATCTCCCGAAACTCCCGGTCAAACGCCTCCTTATAACCGATCTCGTCCATGCACCGCTCCTCGATGATATGAAACAGCTCCATAGCCGTCTCAAGCGCCTCCTCATCCTTTGAGGCATCGTAGTAAGAAGAAAGCGCGTAGATGGAAAACGCCTGATTGTAAGTATGTTTCGTAGTGTCCTTTGGCGTGCCCTCATAGTCTACCGACCAGTACACACCGCCCTTCTCATGGTCCACGCAGTATCTTTGCATAAATTCGTAGCCGTGACGCGCCTCCCTAAGCAGCGACTCATCGTTAAGCGTCATGTAGGCGTTTGCAAAAAACCAAGTGATCCTGCTGTTTAAGATGCAGCCCTTCACCGCCTTTTCATCCCGTTTCAGATCATAATCCATGTAACCCACATAGCCGCCGTTCACATCATCCCGAAGCCCCTTCCAAAAAGGAATGATGCATTCTGTCAAATGGCTCCTGATCTCCTCCACCATGATGGTTTGTACCCCCCTCCCAAAGTCTTACACAATTTCATTTCCTATGTCCGCATATACATTTCGCCCGTTTCCAGCTTAATATTTAGCTTAAAACGAGCGAAATAACTTAACTGTTACTTAAATTATAAAGTAAATTTTGATAATGTCAATCCACTTACGCTTATTTTCGTAAAAACAGCATCTTGACTCAAATGGAAGTTATTTTTTGTATACTTTCACCATATTCATACGGAGAATGCCCGTACTTTTCGCGTTTTTCACGCTAACCTTTGACCGACCCGGCAGTCATGCCGCTGTAAATCTGCTTCTGGAACAGGATAAACACGATCAGGGCAGGCAAAAGCGAGATGATCACGCCCGCGCAGATCAGGTTGTACTTGCTTCCCAGCGGACCCACGAAGGTATAAAGGCTGGTAGCCACGGTGGGCAGCAGCTTTTTATTCTGCAGATACAGGTTCGCGCAGTAGTACTCGTTGTAAGTGCCCACGCCCTTTAAGATACATGCCGTCACGATAGCCGGTTTCAACAGGGGCAGAAGGATCTTGTGGTAGATCGTAAAGTAGGACGCCCCGTCGATAATCGCCGATTCATCCAGCGAAACGCTGATATTCTCAAAGAACTGGATGTAAATATAAATCGCGATAACATCCGTGCCGCACATCATAATAATGTAACCCGGCAGGGAGTTAATAAAATTGAGGGAATCCATGATCCCGTAAACCGCGATCTGCATGGCGATACCCGGAAGGAGCGTCGCGAACAAAAACAGGTTCCGAATCAGACCGTTGCCCGGGAATTTAAAGCGGTTCAGCACATATGCCAGGGAGGTACCAACCAGCACCGAGACTACCAGTACGCTCACGAGAATAATGGTCGAGTTGAGAAATGCCCGCCCCATGTTCGCCCTGTCAAACGCCTGTAAAAAGTTATCTGGATTCAGCCAGCTCTGGGGCATGGTCATAACATTCGTATTCTGGTATTCCTCCTCCGTCTTAAACGCCGTGATCACGCAGGAAACCACAGGCAGCACTGCCACAAAGGAAAAGAACACCAGGGATAAATATTTTACAACAACCGCTAAATAATGTCCGATTTTCTGTAATGTCGTCATCTATCTGCCCGCCTTTCTAGCCGCGTATTTCGCCAGCTGTTTTTCACGCTTTTTCGCCGCGCCGAAGTCCTCGTCCTCCGCATTCCTGAACACATATTTGAAGAAGAGCTTCTGTAAAATTGTCGCCGCAAAGATTATCAGCAAAAGCACCACCGCCATCGCCGAAGCAAGCCCGACTTTCTGCTGGGTGTGCGCGATCTCGTTCATTACCACGAAATAGGTGCCCGTTCCGTTCGCGCCGCTTGTGATAACATAGGGCGGCTCGAAAGCGCTTAAGGAACCCGTGATGGACAGGATCACATTCAGTGTTACGATGGTCTTGATACTCGGCAGGATAATGTACCTGAACTGCTGGAAACGGTTCGCGCCGTCAAGCATCGCCGCCTCATAAAGCTCGGAGTCCACCGACATGATCGCGCCGATAAACAGTACCATGTTCTGTCCGAAATACCGCCATACGGACGTGCCCACAAGGGATATATTGTTTATACTCTGGTCTTTTAACCAATAAGGAAGATTGTCTAATTGGAATCCACACCACTGGAGCACGGTGTCAAACACGAAGCCCCTGGTATAGAAAAACTTGAAAATGAAACCGATGGCAATACCGTTGATCAGATACGGGAAAAACATAAATCCCTTAAAAATATTGCCGCCTTTTACCTTAAAGCTTAAGATCGTTGCAAGATACAGCGCCAGTGCGAGCTGCACCACGGAACCGCCCATGTAATACAGGCTCAGCTTCAGCGCCCCGAAACAGTCTTTCCTGCTGAATACGCTGGCGTAATTCTTCCAGCCCACAAAAGTTCTCTTTCCCACATATTTCATCTTATAAAAACTGAAACCAACCATCTCCCCGAACGGAAGATATGTAAATGTAAATAACAGAACCAGCGGTATAATCATAAACGCAACAATGATGATAACCTGCTGCCCTTTTCTGCTCCTTGCCCACTGCAGGAATCCTTTTTTTGATTCTGCTGTATTTGCCTGTGCCGCCATATGCTACCCTCCATGTCAGAGCAGTTTACTGCGATGACGCGCGATGGGACGTATGCGTACCATCTACAAAAGCTGTTCTCCCATCTGCGATCATGACAATTTGATGCTCCGGCTCAAATTGTTGGGGCTGCCACTTTTGATTTCCCCTGTGTCAGCCCCGATTAACCATACAACACTTATAACAACTTACTCAAATACTTCTTCTTGAAATGCGTCCGTCTTAATACAGGACCTCAACCCCGCATTCCTCCTGCGCCGCGTTCCACGCAGCCGTCCAGTCAGCCATAATCTCATCGTAAGTCTCTGCGCCTGTAGCCGCAGCCTCCACGATTCTCTGTACCTTGGCGTCGCCGCCCTGGTTGAAGGAAAGCTCAGACTCGGAGTTCAGCTCGTTCATGATATCTTCCTCGCCGGGCAGGGAAGTTACATTGTTTACTACGTTTACACCGTCAAATACGAAGGAAGTGGGAGCTGTCTTGGAGATCGGGTAGCCGCCCTCAAGATCACACCAGCCGGACTCCTCTACCATCCACTTTACAAATACCATAGCAGCAGCCTTATTGTCGTCAGAAGCGTTCACGTTGATACCGTAGCAGTAGTCGGGACCTGCCGTCGCGTACTGCTGACCGTTTACGGTGATCGGGAAAGGCATGTAACCGATATCGTCCGGGTTGTCGCCCGCCGCCTTCATCTGTGCAACTGCCCAAGAACCGAGCACCATAGCGCCGATCTCACCGTTGTTGATCATAGGCTTGCAGCCTTCCCAGTCGGTTGTGGTGTAGTCGTCCTCGATCAGACCCTGTGCCGTCGCATCGTAGAGAATCTTGTAAAGCGCGTAAGGGCCTGTGCCGTCGCCGTGATCCTTGAAGGGCTCTGCCTCATGTGTAAACTTCTGGTTTAACCATGTCTCGTCGCCGTTCGTGATGGCGCCAAGATAGCCGTCCCATGCGCCGCCCATTGTCCAGCCTGCCGCATAGTTTGTGTAGAGCGGAATCGCGTCAGTGTTGTCCTTGATTGCCTGTAAAGCCGCGATAAACTCGTCGGGAGTCTTGGGAAGGGATGTCACGCCCGCGTCAGCAAACACCTTCTTATTGTAAAGGACGCCCTGCGCGTTGCCCATGTAACCGATGCCGTAGCAGTTGCCCGCCGCATCCTTCCACTGATCCGCAAAGTTGACATACTCGCTCATCTCGTCCACTGTGCCGTAGGGAACAAAGTATGTAGGAAGCTCAGCCGCGTCGATTGCGGGGATGAACATCACATCGCCCCAGTCGCCGGCGGAAAGGCGAAGCAGGGAATCCTCCGCGTAATCCGTGATGCCTTCGGTCTCCACAGTGATACCGGGATACATTTCATTGAACTTAGCGATCAGATCAGGTATCGTTCCGTCCTCTTCACGGTCTGTCTTGTGATGGATGAACTTGATCGTGGTTGTCAGATCCTTGTAGTCCTCACCCAGATTCACGGATGCGTAAGTAAGGCCGGATGCTGCCGCAGGAGCCTCTGCCGCCGCGCCGTCGTCCGCCGCATCGTCCGCTGCGGGAGCTTCTGTCTCCGCTGCCGTATCATCTGCTGCAGGAGCCTCCGCCGCTCCTTCATCGGAGCCGCCGCAGGCTGCCAGAGATAAAGTCATTGCAGCTGCCAAAGTAAGCGCCAACACTTTTCTCAGTTTCATAATAGTCAAATCCTCCTTTTTTATCTGACTCTCTCGGAGTCGTTAGTTAATCATTTAACTTTAAATTAAGTATACACGAGTTAAATTTTTAATCATCAGCCAATCTTGTATTTCATGTTATATTCTTGCTAATTTTGTGTTTTTCCTCTATTTGTACAATTTATTACATGTATTTTTAGTTATTTTTACAATAGATATTTTTGTTTTAGTCAGTATAAACTTAATTTATAAAACTAATTTTAATTTCATTTACTTAATTTATACTCCAAGGAAAACTTATTAACCGATAAACCAGACACATATGAATAGCTTCACGCATTTATCTTCATGTGCAGAGATGGCCATAGTTGGTCCATGGCAGCCAGAAAGGATTCTTCCATGAACAATTCTTCCATGACATTCAGAAAACAGTATGAGAACGCGCTCACTGTCAAAACGGAGGCGCCATCGGAAGGCATACCCGCCTCCTATTTCGCAGGCATCTTTTATGAACAGCAGGAAGTGTGCGCCGACAGGATCCCCACCGTTCTTTGCGGCGGCAGCGTGAAAATCGACGAATCCCTCACGCTCTCCTTTGCCCCTTTAGACTGCCGTATGCTCCTCTATACGCAGGAAGGAGCCGGGACACTTCTCATAGAAGGGCAGCGTCATCCGCTGGAAAGCGGCTCCCTTCTCTATCTGGATCGCAGCAAATGCGTTTTCTCCCTGCTTTCCGATTCACGCTTCTGGCATTTTAACACATTTTCGTTTGGGGGGGGGCTTTTTCCCGTCTATGAGTCTCTTGCTGCCTTCGAAACATTCCTGCTTGCGCAGATTGACAGCCATTCCTCCATCACCAGAAACCTAAGACACCTTCTCGCCGGAGAATGCGGGACGGAATTATCATACAAACTGCGGGACGCCGGTCTGCTGACAGCCATTGTGACAGAACTTCTCGCGACAAATATTGCCCCACAGTTCCCGCAGGAAGGGCAAAAAAAATGCGCCCCTTATCTGCTGGAGCTGAAACATTACATGGACAATCACCTTGGCAGCAATCTGAAACTGGAGGATCTGGAAAGACACTGCCATATGAGCAAATATCGGATCTGTCACGAATTTTCCGACGTGTTTGGCCTGCCGCCGATCAAATACATGAACAAAAAACGACTGGAGACTGCAGAAAATCTGCTTCTCTCCACGGAAAAGAAGGTTCATGAGATCGCGCTGGCAGCAGGATTTGAGAATACGAACCACTTCATTCATCTCTTTAAAAAGGAATACGGCACGACACCCCAGGCATACAGGGAGGCGCACCACCTTTACTTTTGATGCGCCTCATTTACACTGTCCTTATATACAATTCTGCCGTCCACGATTATCACGCCCTGCCTGTACGGTTCCCCGGAAATTTTACGGATCAGGTTTTTCACCGTCTGTTTCGCCATCTCCGGCATATTGACCTCATAGGTCGTAATACGGATATCGCACAGCCCCGGCGGCTGGTAGTTGTCATACCCCACCACAGAAATATCCTGTGGCACAAGATAACCGCGCTGTTCCAGCTCGTTGACCAGATTTGCGGCAGCAACGTCGTTGTTGCACACAAAGGCGGTGGGCATGTCTTCCGGCAGCTTCCACGAAAACCCGACATCCGATCTGCCCGTTTCCTGATTTCTGTCCTCAATCACCCAGTCCTGCCTCACTTCCAGACCGTGCTCCGTCAACGATTTCATATAGCCAAAGTAGCGGTCTGTGATGGAATCCGTATAGTGCACATTTCCCACAAAGGCGATCTTCTCATGGCCAAGGTCAAACAGGTAATTGGTCATTCGGTACATGCCGAAATAACTGTTTGAGATCACCGAATCATAGGCGCCGTTTTGATCAACAAAATCCAGAAGAATAAAGGGAACATCCACCGCTTCTATCAGTCTGTCCATATAGGCTTTCTGCAGCCTTCCTATGATGATCAGCCCCTCCGTCTTTTTCTCTCCAAGGAGTCTTGGCATGACCAGTCTGTCCTCATCCTCAGCCCGCAGTACTTCCAGCATGGTAAAGCACCCCTGCTGCACTGCCGCAGTCGCCACCTCCTGATACAGGTTCCAGTAAAAGGATTCATATTTTGCGAGGAAACGGTCCGACACGATCACGCCGAAAGTATAGCTTACCGCATTCCCGGCACGCTCCCTGTATCTGGAGGAGGCTGATTTGTATCCCATCTCCTCCGCCTTTTTCTTGATTTTTACGCGAAGTTCCTCGCTGACGCCCTTCTGGTCAGACAGCGCCTTGGATACCGTCACCGTGCTGACCCCCATCACCTTCGCAATATCCGCCATTTTCACCGCTTTTGCCATATTTCCCCATTTCCGCGCCGCCCTTTTCTCTCCCCTGTCAAAGCAGCCGCCCCCATTTACTCACCATTTAAGCAATTAACTTAAATTATAAAGTAATATATATGTTTGTCAACCCACTTTACAAAATACTGTTCTGATAAAGCTGATAATACAGTCCTCTTTTCGCCATCAGCTCCTCCGCGCTGCCCTCCTCCAGAATCTTTCCGTCATCCACCACAAAAATACGGTCCGCCTTCCGAATCGTTGACAGTCTGTGGGCAATGACAAAGGACGTCCTGCCCGCAAGCAGATGCTCGATGCCCTCCTGCACGAGAAGCTCCGTCTTCGTGTCTATGCTCGAGGTCGCCTCGTCCAGAATCAGTATCTTCGGGTCTGACACCATCGTCCTCGCAAAGGCAAGCAGCTGCTTCTGCCCGACGGAGAGCCCGCCGCCGCGCTCAGAAAGCTCCGTGTCATACCCTTTTTCCATCTTCATAATAAAATCATGGGCATTGACCGCCCGCGCAGCCGCCTCGATCTCCTCATCCGTGGCGTCCAGTCTGCCGTAGCGTATATTTTCCCGGATCGTGCCCGAAAAGAGGAAATTGTCCTGCGTCATAATGCCCATCTGTCTTCGCAGGCTCCCAATCGTAACTTCCCGCACATCCCGTCCGTCAATTCTGACCGCGCCGTCCGTCACCTCGTAAAAACGGCTGATAAGATTGACTATCGTAGTCTTCCCGGCTCCCGTGGGACCGACCAGCGCAATCGTCTCGCCGGGCCGAATCGTAAAGCTCACGTCGTCCAGCACTTTCACCTTGTCGTCATAGGAAAAATCCACATGGTCAAAAACCACTTCCCCCTCGATCTTTGGCATCTGCCCCGCCGCCGCGCCGTCCGCGATGGAAGGCTCCGTGTCCAGAATCTCAAAGATACGCTCCGCCCCGGCGATATTGGTCACAAGCTGGTTATAAAAATTGCTGATATTATGGATCGGCTGCCAGAACATATTCAAATATGTGCCAAAGGCGATAAACGTGCCCACCGACACCGCGTCCACGCCCAGGACCACAATTCCCGTAAAATAGAGAAAAATGCAGCCAAGTCCCCATGACAGGTCGATCACGGAACCGAAAGAATCACTCATGCGCACCGCATCAAAGAAAGCGGTCCTGTGCTCTGCAAGAAGCTCGTCAAAGGTGTCCTCCGTCTCCTTCTCGGCATGGAAGCTCTGGATGATGCGGATGCCAGCCATATCCTCATGGATAAACGCGTTCAGGTTCGCCGATTTCTTCCGAAAAATCTGCCAGCGCGGATGCGCCTTGTATTCTATATAAAAGGTCGCCGCCGCCATAAAGGGCAGTGTCAAGAGGGACGCAAACGCAAGCGCCGGATTTTTCCAGACCATGATCACGATCACGGCAATCACCTTAAGGCCGTCCGGCACCAGCGTGGTCACACAGTTGGAGAGCACATCCTTTAGGGAATTGATATCCCCGATAATGCGCGAGAGAATTTTTCCCGTAGGCCTGCTGTCAAAAAAGGCAAAATCCAGCTTCTGAATATGGGTGTACAGCTCCTGCCTGATTGTCAGGAGAATCTGGTTGCACACCTTCGCCATGATGTACATCCGCAGTTTCACGGTCGCCACCAGCGTCAGATTGACGAAAAGCGCTATCACAAGCAGTCGGTACAGCCCGTCAAAATCGCTTTGACCAATATAGTCATCTATGGCAGACTCTATAATCAGCGGGTTCGCCAGGCGCACTGCCACGCCGTACCCCATAGCCGCGAGCACCAGGATAATCTGCCATTTATACAAAAACAGATAGGCAAGCAGCCTCTTTAATGTCTGCGCTTTGCTCCGCGCCGTGCTCTGCTCATCGTCTTTATACGAGTTGAAGGACATTCGTCTCACCTCCCGTCTTTTCCGCCCTTTCCGGGCACGCCGTCGTTATTTCCTTCCCGTCCGCGTCGCTCTCCAAAGTATTTCTTTTTTTCATGTCCGCGGCCTCTTTGGCGTCAGCCCTCCCCCTGACTGTTCCGCATGCCTTGTCACTGTCTGCCTCCGCATATGTGCCATTTTGGGAGGTCTCCCCATATTGAGACAGATATGTCTCATAGTACAGACCGCGTTTTTGCAGCAGTTCCTCATGGGTGCCCCGCTCCGCTATGGCGCCGCCTTCAAGCACGAGAATCTCATCCGCATGGCGCACCGCGCTGATCCGATGGCCGATAATGATCTTCGTCGTGCCCTCCAGTTTCGCGAGCGTCTGCTGGATCATCTGCTCTGTCTCCGTATCAAGCGCCGAGGTAGAATCGTCCAGCACCAGGATCGGGTTCTTCTTGGAGAGCGCGCGGGCTATGCTGATGCGCTGTTTCTGCCCGCCGGACAGTCCCACGCCCCGCTCGCCGATGACCGTGTCGTACTGCTTCTCCATCCGCTCGATAAAGCCGCTCGCCTGCGCGTCCGTTGACGCCTTGCGCACGGTCCTTAAATCCAGATACCGCTTTTTGCCAAGCTTGATGTTGTCGCCTATGGTATCCGAAAACAGAAAGACGTCCTGCATCACAAAACTGATGCTCGTTCGGAGCTGTTCCAGAGAAAGGCTGCGGATATCCACGTCGTCCAGATAGACCGCGCCGCCCGTGGCGTCGTACATGCGCTGCAGGAGCTGTATGATGGACGTCTTTCCCGCCCCTGTCGTTCCCATGATGCCAAGCGTCTTTCCCGCCTCCACGGTAAAGGTGATGTCGTGGAGGATCTCATGCTGATCCGCCTTATGAAAGGAAACATGGTCAAAGCACACCTTTCCCTGCACATTTTCTATTTTGACCGGGTTAGTCGTTTCTGTAACGGTAGGTGTCTCCTCATATATTTTTCGTATCTTTTTGTTGGATGCCACTGCGGAGGAAAAACTGTTGGTAAGCCACCCAAGCATTTCCATTGGCCACACGATATTCATGGAATACTCCACAAATGCCGTTATCTGCCCGAGCGTCATCTCTCCGTCGATCACAAACCGTCCGCCGACCAATAAAGTCAACAACGGCAGGATCGTAGTAATCACCGTAAAAACCGGATAGTATCGCACAAGCACCCCCGACTGCGCCATATTCAGGTCATAGTAGCGTTTGTTGTGGGAGAGAAACTTGTCGATCTCGAAGGATTCCCTCGCAAACGCCTTGACCGTGCGCACGCCGCCCAGATTTTCCTCCGCCACCGTGTTGAGAACCGCGTTCTCCTCGCTGATGGCCTCGTAGACCGCGCCCAGCTTCCGCTCCATAACCACCGCCACGACGCCGCAAAGAAGCATTGCCGCCCCGGAAATCATGGCAAGCTTCCAGTTAATCATGCACATGCACACGAGGATGATTCCCGTGTGGTAAAATACCTCGATCAGAAGCATCCCCACATAACCCACCGCGTCCCATATATGGTCGATATCCTCCTTGACGCGCGCCATCAGTTCTCCCGTGTTCGTCCGGTCAAAAAAGTCCGCGCTCAGGGACTGGATATGCCGGAACAGGTCACGCCGCATATCCCCCGAAATCCGGGCGCCGTTTTTGTCAAAGGTGTACTCCTTCACATACTGGAAGATACATCTGCCAAGCCCTACGCCCAGAAATCCGAGCAGCAGGAATTTCAGTTCCCCGATATTTCCGCCTACGATCACATCGTCCACTACCCGCGCCGTCAGTCTCGGCGCCACCATGTCCAGGGTGACCGCGATCAGAAGGGACAGCACTGCCCCCAGATAGGAAAAGCGGTAGTCCCATATGTAACTTGATATTTTTTTCATGTTAGATACCCCCTGTACCTCCGCATATTTTCTGTCTCTGCCGCTTTCTGACTCTGCTTATCGCGCATAAGCAGATCGAGATGCTTCGCATCTCTCACTCGCGTTGCTCGTCATAAGGCTTATCGCGCAAAAAGGCTGCGGTAATAAAATTACCACAGCCTCTTAAAGTCTGACATATCTACTTATCGACCAGCAGGGTCAACAATCCCTGCCCCAGCCGATTTTTCTATATGCGGAGGTAATTCCATGTAACGTCGCTCTATGCAGTTGTATCTTGCTATCGACTGCAAAATTGATACCATGTATAAACATAAGATTACCTCCTTTCCGAAATTTGCTTGATTAACAGTTTCTTTTTATGATACTTCTGCCATCTTAGTATATGCGGCTGGCATTGTCAAGATATTTTTTCTTCGTTCAGCACGATTCGCCCGACAGATGCTGCTCTGGCTGAACTGTTAATGTTCCATGCGCCAGAAATACGCGCTGTAGGCGGGCAGCAGGCTTCCGCCGCCAAAATCGTGGTTTTCCCCTGTGATCAGATCCACGGCCATACCGCAGCCCGCGTCGAAATGGGCGGTATAGTCCTCCCCGTCGGCGTTGATCGCCACAAGCACTCTCTCATCCTCACACTTACGCTCAAAAATACACTGTTTGTTTGTCAGCACCACCGAGCGGAAATCTCCGTAGTTGAGCGCCCTGGACTCCTTCTTCGCCTCGGCGAGCTTACTGATCCACTCGGCAAGTTCATTCCACACCGGCGCGTCAAAGCAGGCGCGAAGCGCGGGATCCCCCTCGCTCTTATTTGCCTTCGCCCCCCACTCGCTGCCGTAGTACACACAGGGAATGCCCGGCATACCGAAACAAAGCGCATAGATTAACGGCAGATGCTTTTCGTTTGTCAGGTTGCTGGCAATTCGGCTCACATCATGGTTATCCACAAAGGACAACAGATGCTTGCCCCGGTAGAGACACCAGTTCTCCGGCCCGAACTGTCTGAGCAGGGAATGGTTGATCTCAAACATATTCATACTGTTAAAGCTGGAGAACAGCCCTTTATAGCACTCATAATTCGTGGATGAGTGCAGCATCTGGTCGTTCACCATCTGGTTATAGTCGCCGTGGAGCATCTCCCCCAGCAGATAAAACTCGGACTTGAGGCCGTCCGTAAACGCCCGGAGCCTTCTCACAAAATCGTGGTCCAGACAGTACGCCACATCCAGACGCAGGCCGTCGATGTCAAACTCTTCCACCCAGCCTTTCACGCTGTCCAGGATGTGGTTAATCACATCCTCATGGCGCAGGTTGAGCTTCACCAGATCGTAATTGCCTTCCCATCCCTCGTACCACAGGCCGTCGTTATAGTTGGAGTTCCCTCCGAGATTGATATTGAACCAGCTTAAGTAAGGGGAATTTTCCCTGTTTTTCAGCACATCCTGAAAAGCCCAGAATCCTCTTCCCACATGGTTGAACACCCCGTCCAGCACTACCTTGATGCCGTTCTCATGCAGATTTTCACATACTTCCTTAAAATCCTCATTGGTTCCCAGACGGCAGTCAATGGTGTGATAATCCCTCGTATTATAGCCGTGGGTGTCCGACTCAAACACCGGGGAAAAATAGACCGCATTGATCCCCAGCTTCTTCATATGGGGAATCCAGTCGTTCACCTTAAGGATTCGGTGCATAAGCTGGCCGTCGTTCTCAAAAGGCGCGCCGCAAAACCCCAACGGATATATCTGATAGAATACACTTTCAAATGCCCACATAATTTCCTCCTCAATATCTTGTAGTTTACCACGGACTAGTATACCACTATTTGCCGTTCTACGTCAAATAAGTTCTGTTCTTTCGCATCCGCCTTCTGTTGACCCGATAGGTTTGCCTTTTTCCAAACCAAAAACCGTACACCGACTTTTCCACAATTTTTACGCCCTAAATTTTTGAAAGTTATCCAAAAATGGCTGAGAAATCCCCAATTTCCACAAAGTTATCCACATTGACAGCGTCGTCATTTCATGTCGGTTCCTGTACCAATTCTTCGCAATCTGTCTGTCATTTTCGGTTTTTTCTAACATCTTTTTGTCGAACGTCCTCATTTCCTGCCGAAATAGTTGACCGATTCTGTAATAACCTGTCCAATAAGAGTCAATCACATTTTGTCTTTTGACGTACAAGGTCAATCCACATGGCATGTCCCTTCTGCCGGGTTCTTGTCATTTTCTCTGTTGACTCACCTGGATAGTGGAAAAATCGGCCATTTAGAGCCATTCGTCCCAAAACCTTTCCACTTTCCGACCTATTTGGTCAACTGTAACGACCACCCTTTCCTGCCATTCCCGCGGAAATAATCTCTGGTAAGCGGGGGATAAAAACCGCTCGTCCAAAAGTGCGACAATCCCGAAATCATCCGCCGTGCGTATCACTCGCCCGGCCGCCTGCAGTACCTTGTTCATACCCGGATAACGATAGGCATAGTTAAAACCGTTCTCCCCCCAGCCGTCAAAATACTTTTTCAAAAGTTCCCTCTCATTACACACCTGGGGCAGTCCCGTTCCAACGATAATCGCGCCGATCAGGCTGTCGTTCTTTAAGTCGATCCCCTCGCCAAAAATCCCGCCCATCACGCAAAATCCTAAAAGGCTTCTCTCCTCCTCCACCTCTATGTCCATCTGGATCAGGCTTTGCAGGTCACAGTCCTCATTCCCGCGGAATCGGTTTAAAAAGGCCTCTCTGGATTCCTCATCCATATGGCTTTCCTGCAAAATGCATTCCACTTCGCCTTCCGCATTAAAATATTTCTGAAAAATTTCAAAAACCCTCTGCAAAAAGGTATGGGAAGGAAAGAATGCCATATAGTTGCCCTGTCTCTTTTCTATGACATTATGGATATAGGCCGCAATCCGATAATACTCCGCATCGCCCCTGCGGGCATAGCGGCTGGTCACGTCGCTCCCGATATACAGCCCGAGTTTATCCGGCCGGAAAACCGACCTGGCATAGACTTCATAATCTCCCTCCTCCGCCCCCAGAAGCGTCTTATAATACTGAATCGGCAGAAGCGTCGCCGAAAACAGGATCGTGCTGCGTCCACGCCTCATACAATTCTTAAGATTACCCGCCGGATTCACGCAGAAAAGTTTCACGATAAAGCTGCCATCCTCCCGCAGTTCCGAGTACGTCACATAATTTTCATCCGCCAGCTCATACATCTCCAGGAAGTGTGAAACCTCAAAGTAAAAGGACAGGATGTCCGCCCGCACGGGGCTGTCCTCGTGATCCTCCAGATAGTCCTCTATCGCCGCGCCGAGGCGCATCAGCGCGCGGACAAGCGCGTCCGTCTGCTCTATCACCCGGCAGCCTTCGCACTCCCTTTTCAGGGCAAGCATTTCCTTATTGCATTTATCCAGATTTTTGGCAATCCTCTCATCATAGGCTTTCACCGTTTTTTTCAATTCTAAAAATGTCTCTTTGCAGAGAAGGGCGCTGTACATCTCCCTGCCCCGCTCCACCAGATTGTGTGCCTCGTCCACAAGGAAAATATATTCTCCCCTGATCCCTTCCGCGAAAAAGCGGCGCAGATAAACATGGGGATCAAACAGATAATTGTAATCACAGATCACCGCATCGGCAAACAGGCTCATGTCCAGACAAAGCTCAAAAGGGCAGACCTGATATTTCTGCGCATACGCCTCTATCTGTTCTCTCGTAAAGTTGTCCACATGAGTCAACAGGTCGTACATCGCCTCATTTACCCTGTCATAGTGCCCTTTCGCATATGGGCAGCTGACCGGGTTGCACTCGGTTTCTTCCATGAAACATATTTTGTCCTTAGCGGTCAATATGACACTTTTCAGTTTTAGTCCCCGCTCCCTTAACAGGGTGATCGCATCGTCCGCCACCGTACGGGTAATGGTCTTTGCCGTCAGGTAGAAAAGGCGTTCGCACATTCCCTCCCCCATCGCCTTCAGCGCGGGGAACACCGTGGATATCGTCTTGCCCGCACCCGTCGGCGCCTCGATAAAGAGCTTACGCTTGTGGTAAATCGTCTGGTACACATAAGTCGCCAGCTCTTTCTGCCCCTCCCTGTAGGGAAACGGAAATTCCATCTCCCTGATGGACGCCTGCCTGCATTTTTGCCACGCGAACTGGTAATCAGCCCATTTCCTGTACTGCACCATCAGTTCCCCGAACCACGTCTGCAGTTCCTCATACAGAAATTCCTCATGGAAATAGCGGATTTCCTCTGTCTCTATGTGGCAGTAAGTCATCCGCACCCGGATAGCCGACAGTTTTTTCTGTGTCGCGTAAATATAGGCATAGCATTTCGCCTGTGCAAGGTGCACCGCCACAGGCGCCTTCATTTTTTTCAGGTCATGGTAGGTTCCCTTGATCTCGTCTATCGTAACCGTTACTTTCTGTACCGACTGCTCCTGCCCGGGCGTCACGACAAGCCGCGTCTCTTCACCGTCGGCCGCCTTTTCCTCAATCGCCGGCTGCGGCAGCGCTTCCCTCCAGGTTTCCGTGATGATACCGTCGGCGCGTCCCTCCACCACGATCTCGTACTCTCCCGCGTCATAAGCATAGGAAAGAGACACCTCCGCCTGATAGGAAGGACCCATCCGCCGCTGGATCATGCGGTGGATCCGTCCCCCCTCCTGCATGGCATTTTCGGGTGACGCCGCTCTTCTATTGTCAATATCGCCGGAGCGCAGAATAAATTCCACCAGACTCCGCACGGAAATCCGCACTTCCATACCTTTACTCCTTGGAAATGCGTATAAGCAGACTCGAAATACTTCGTATTTCTCGTTCGCGGTCTCCGTTCCACTTCCGACTCTGCTTATACGCGCAAAAGACTCCCTACATAAGATAATCTTACGTTATCTTACATAGGGAGTCAATGTGTTCGATCTCTGTCACCGGAATCTATACCGCTACCGCCCATTTCCTGAGATGTTTCTCAAAATCCGGCTCGTAGCCATTGTACGCAACGGTTAAAATCTGATTGAAATTCAGTCCCAATACGCCAATGATGGATTTTGCATCCACGATAAAGCTGTTGTAAAAGATATCCACGTCGCAGTCACACTTGGTTGCTGCGGACACGAAGTCCTTTACTTCATCCGGCCTCAATTTGATTTTGTGTTGCATAACTGTCACCTTCCTTTTCACTTATGCATGCGAAAAGCACACATAGAAAAACGTTTTCAAGCTCCTCATTTGAGTAGATTATACTCCATTCATCCCATTTGTAAAGAGGTATTTTTGTTCCTATTATTGTACAATTTTGGCATCTTTTGGTCATACCGACAACTTTACATAATTATTTTGATACCCAAATATTTTTTTGTGAAAAGTGCCTATTATCCTCGAATTTTGCCCGTGCACGCAGCTGCAATTTATCCTTTTTGTGCAAATTCCACCATATAATCTTGGTAACGGTATGCACACATCTGCCTCTGCAGCTTCCTGTTTTCCCGGCTCTCGATCCCAATCGTTCGATGGAATGCCCTAAACAGTTCCTGATACTGTTCCTCCTTCTCAGACCAGACAGGCTCCTGCAGGACAAAGGATTCCCCAGCCGTCACAAGATACCACTCTTCCCTTGCGGGATGCACCCCGAAGAGTTTCCTGTTCTCGTCATAGACCATGAAATTCTCAATGCTCAGTCTGTCCGCGAAATGCGGCATGATGAAAGGTATCACATTATTTTTCGGACCGATTCTGGAAAAGAGAACGCCTCCATGGGCAATTTCTGTATCCGTAAGCTCCTGAAACCGAAGGAACTCGATCTCATAATGCGCCTCGTTTGCCGTAAACCGCGCCAGCTCAAAGCACCTTGCCACATGGGGGTTGCGCAGATTTTCCATCACCCGGCGGCCGCTGCCCGCCGTGATCGCATCCACCACCGTCTTGTAGACCGCCTCCCCCTTATCTGGATAACAGGAGGCAGCCGCCCGGCAAATGGAATGGTACACATGCTCGCCCAGACGTTTCATCAGTGTGTCCGCCACCTTTTGAGTTTTCACAAAATCCGAAGGAATATGCACATAATTTGCAAACAGCCGAAGATTTTCCTCTTCTCCCACCTGGATGTGCACATGCGTATGCCCCTCCCTCAAGGCATACGCCTCGTAAATCCCGGTAAATATCCCTTCCAGAGAATCTTCGCAGATCAAATACTTTTCTTCCATATATAAATGTACTCCCTTCCCCCCAAGGTGTTCACGGCGGATCATACAACGAATGCTCACCATCCCGCCGGCACCGTATCGCGCTGCCTTTACATAACGCACATTGCATCTATTATATGCTGGCCACTTTGCGCATATCGTCAAATCCGGCCATGTCAAACAGCGACATCTGCCGATAAGTCGTACCGTCCGTCATAAACGGCAGCTTCTCTCCCCTGCCCATCTGGTTCTGGTAGGCGAGATTCCTCACAATATACTGCTCCTCCAGCTTCGTAGGGTACATCATCTTTCCGTTGCAGGTGATAAAATAGAGGGCGCGCTTCAATACCACGCCGATCTTCTTCAAATCTTCAAACGTCAGACTGCCGAACCGTCTGGCCGCCACGATCCGTCTGGCGCTCTTGACGCCCACTCCCGGAATCCGTAAGAGCAGATGATAATCCGCCCGGTTGATCTCTATCGGAAAGCACTCCAGATGCCGCACCGCCCAGTCCGCCTTCGGGTCAATCGCTGTGTTAAAATTTGGCCTGTCAGCTGTCAGCAGCTCGTCCACCTTAAAATCATAGAAGCGAAGCAGCCAGTCCGCCTGATACAGCCTGTGCTCCCGGAGCAGCGGGGGACCCCCCGCCAGGGCCGGCAAGTCCCTGTCTTCATTCACATTCACAAAAGCCGAATAATACACCCTCTTTAGGGAAAACTTGTCATAGAGGCTTTCCGCCACCGACATGATCTGGTAATCGCTCTCCGGCAGGGCGCCTATGACCATCTGGGTGGACTGTCCCGCCTCGCAGAAATGGGGTGCATGCTTATATAAGGTAATTTCGTTTTTATTCTCCGTGATGCCATTCTGGATCTGGCGCATGGGTTTTAAAATATTTTTGCGGTGCTTGTTGGGCGCGATAGCCCGCAGCCCCTCCGCCGTAGCCATCTCCAGATTCACACTCATACGGTCCGCCAGATAACCCAGCCGCTGAATCAGCATCGGGTCTGCTCCCGGAATCGCCTTCACATGGATATATCCCTGAAAGCGGTGCAGGGTGCGAAGCCTGTGCACTGTTTCACAGATCAGTTCCATCGTGTAATTGGGACTGTACAAAATGCCCGAGCTCAAAAACAAACCTTCTATATAATTGCGCCTGTAAAATTCCATGGTCAGCTCACACACCTCGTCGGGTGTAAAGGAAGCGCGGGGCACATCGTTTGAGCGGCGGTTGATACAATATTTACAGTCATAAATGCACTCGTTGGTAAAAAGAATCTTCAACAGGGAAATACATCTGCCGTCCGCCGCAAAACTATGACATAGCCCTGCTGCCACCGTATTTCCGATGCCCTGCCCGTCATTTTTCCGAAAGGAGCCGCTGGAACTGCATGACACGTCATATTTGGCCGCATCTCCGAGTATTTTCAGTTTTTCCATGACCGACATCTGCGGCGCAATTCTGATATCCATTCCACTCACACTTCCCTGTACACATACGCCCGGCCAGAAACTTTTCTGACCGTGCACTTATTTTATAGAAGATTTCCGCAAAAAGAACGTACGTTTGTTATGTATTAGTATCTTAACACATCCCGGTTTTTATTACAAGCATTTTTAGAACATTTGTTCTTATTGGATTAAAAGCATTGCACAAAGGGACATGTTACAGTATAATCAAAATATTATACTTAACGGTTCAGCCCCGGCTTCACTGTCACAATAGTATAAGGCTGAACCGTTGCTATTATACAAAGGGAAAAGGATGGAATTATGGAAACAAACAAGAAAAGAGGAAACTTTACCGGCAGGCTTGGTTTTGTACTGGCGGCGGCCGGCAGTGCGGTGGGACTTGGAAACATATGGCGGTTCCCCTATCTGGCGGCAAAGGATGGCGGCGGACTGTTCATTTTCTGCTACATCATTCTGGCGCTGACCTTCGGCTTTACCCTGCTCACCACGGAGATCGCCATCGGGCGAAAGACGGCACAGAGTCCGTTGACCGCTTACGGCGTGATCCACCCGAAATGGAAAGGGCTCGGCATTCTGGCCAGTCTTGTCCCGATTATTATTTTACCCTACTACCTCGCCATTGGCGGATGGGTACTAAAATACCTTACCGTTTTCCTTACCGGGAAAACGACCGCCGCCGCATCGGACGGCTACTTCACGGGGTTTATCTCCGAACAGATAAGTCCTGTGGTCTTTATGGTTATCTTTACGGCCCTGTCGGCGGTTATCATCTTCGGCGGCGTGGATAACGGCATTGAGCGGGCGAGCAAGTTTATCATGCCCCTGCTTCTCGTCCTGATCATCGGCATTTCCGTTTACGCGTTGACGCTGCACCACACAGACGCGTCGGGGCTTGAGAGAACCGGCCTTGAGGGACTGAAAATTTATCTGCTTCCGAGTTTTGAGGGCGTTACCCTGCAGCAGTTTTTCCTGGTGGTCATGGACGCGCTCGGGCAGTTGTTTTACTCCATCAGCGTTGCCATGGGCATCATGGTGGCATACGGCTCCTACGTGAAAAAGGACGTAAATCTCATGCCTTCCATCAACCAGATCGAGATTTTTGATACTGTAGTGGCACTGCTTGCGGGTATGATGATTGTCCCGGCAGTCTATGTTTTCATGGGAACCGAGGGTATGTCCGCCGGACCGGGTCTTATGTTTATCTCCCTGCCGAAGATTTTTGCCGCAATGGGATGGGTCGGTACTGTCGTCGGCATCCTGTTCTTTGTGATGGTAGCCTTTGCGGCGGTGACCTCCGCGGTGTCCATTATGGAAGCGATTGTTGCCAGTCTGATGGACAAGTTCCATATGTCCAGGAATAAGAGCACCGCAATTGTAACCGCCTATGGAATCATCGTCGGGGCGATTGTCTGCTTCGGTTACAACTTCTTATACTTTGAATTGAAGCTGCCTAACGGCTCCATCGGCCAGCTTCTGGATGTCATGGACTATGTCAGCAATAACTGCCTGATGCCGCTTGTGGCGCTTCTGACCTGTATCCTGATCGGCTGGGTTGTTAAACCCAAGGTCATCATTGACGAGGTGACTTTAGGCGGATATAAGTTCGGCAGGAAACGCCTGTATATCGCCATGATTACCGTGATTGCCCCTGTGCTCCTGTTTTTACTGCTGCTGCAGTCGTTCGGCATTACCCTGTAATACCGGGAATAAATAAAACAAAATATTCTGTCCGCAGCCGTCCGGCAAGCGGACACAAAAATCCCGGGAGACTGTCATCGAACTGCAAAAAGATGACTGCTCCCGGGAGCTTTTTATCTTATGGGTCTCGCGGCACCGTGAAGCATTCCCTGAATCGGGTGCCCCCGCACTCGATTTTTTACTGCATGCGGAACTGACTGATCAGGCGGGTGAGCGTTCTGGCCTGGCCGGACAGTTCATTGGAAACTTCCACGCTCTTTTCGGCTGCGGACGAATTGGTCTCTATCACTCTGGAAACGCGCCCGCAATTCTGCTATACTGTCTTTTGTAAGAAGGATAAAGAAAATTTTACAGGAGGAACGACGAAATGAAAAAAACGATGAAACTGCGGAAAATGACCATATCCGTCATCATGGTCCTTGCCCTGATGCTGACAGGCTGCGGGAAAAAGAATGCAGCACCCTCTGATACCATCCAGTGGTTCAACAATACCTATGCGGTTCTGACTGTGCTGAATCAGCGCGACTACCGTGTATACAGCGGAAGCGACCCGAATATCGCCGAAAAGACGATTGCAAAAGCGCTTCTGGAAAATACATGGGACGTCACGGACCGGGCATCCGCCGACGAATCGCTCCAGTGGCTTCTGGAGGAGGGGCACCGCATTCCGCTTGCGGAAGAATTGGCTTATCTTTCGGAAATAGGTCTCTCGGATATTTCAGAGGACGAGCGGACGGAGGCGCTCCTTAATACTTTTGAGCTGGATGAACAGCAGGCAGAGCAATATACCGTATGGTACTCCCTCTATGAACAGTATGGTGAGGATGCGGCAGCCGCATGGGATTACAGCCGTGCCATGTGGCTTTTGAGTTACTACTATCTGGCGGACTACTATACATTGGAAGAATCGCTGGACCAGTCTCTGGCGCTTGCGGAAACGATCCAGACTACCTTTGACTCGTGGGACAGCTTCATGGAAAGCTACTTTACCGGGTATGAATACTGGTCGGAGGAGAGCAGCGACGAACGCCGCGATATTTATGAGGATCTGAAATCATCATCCGACAATCCTTTTTCACTCGACTGGAATACGACGCTTGAGAAGACATGGTAAAACTTTTCCTTGCCTTCCTGCCGTAAAAGCGGTTAAATAATAATTAATAAGTAAAATAGCGGTCACACAGACCGCGCGAAAAGCGAGGTATCACATGGACAACTTAATTATTCCACAGGATTACAAGTCTGCGCTGAATCTGCACGACACCCAGATCGGCATCAAGACGGTGAAAGACTTTTTTCAGGTACAGCTTGCCCAAAGGCTGCATCTTCTGCGGGTATCCGCTCCTCTTTTCGTGGAGCCGTCATCCGGGTTAAACGACAACTTAAACGGCGTGGAACGCCCCGTCACCTTCGGCATCAAGGAGCAGGACGACGCCCCCGCGGAGATCGTGCACTCCCTTGCGAAGTGGAAACGTATGGCTCTTGGCAAGTACGGTTTTTCCCACGGGGAGGGGCTTTACACCGACATGAGCGCCATCCGCAGGGACGAGGCGACGGACAATATCCACTCCATCTATGTGGACCAGTGGGATTGGGAGAAGGTTATCTCCCGCGAAGAACGCTGTCTGGATTATCTGCAGGAAACGGTTAAGACGGTGTATAAGGCGCTTCGCAAAACGGAAAAGTACATGGCGATCCAGTACGATTACATAGACGAGATTCTGCCCCACGACATCTTTTTCATCACCACACAGGCGCTTGAAGACCTTTATCCGGGCACGACGCCGAAGGAGCGGGAATATCTGATTACAAGAGAGAAGGGCGCGGTCTGCCTCATGCAGATCGGGGATTTACTTGCCTCCGGCGAAAAACATGACGGCCGCGCGCCGGATTACGACGACTGGACGCTAAACGCGGATATTCTGGTCTATTATCCCGTACTCGATATCGCGCTGGAACTGTCCTCCATGGGTATCCGCGTGGATAAGGACGCGCTTCTCTCCCAGCTCGACAAGGCAGGCTGCCCCGAGCGCGCGAAGCTCCCTTTCCAGAAGGGCATCATCGACGAAACGCTTCCCTTCACCATCGGCGGCGGCATCGGACAGTCGAGAATCTGTATGTTCTTCCTTCGCAAGGCGCATATCGGCGAGGTGCAGTGCTCCCTCTGGCCGGAGGAGATCACGAAGGAAGCGCTGGCAAACGGCATACAGTTATTATAAACCGCAAAGATCGGTCCACTGGCAGTCTCCGCATATCTCTCTGCGGCTGCCGGCGGACAGGATGCGCTCCTCCACGAGGCGCGCAAAGTCCTCCCACCTGATCTGGCATCCGGCGTTTAGCCCACAGCGCGCCAGCACCTGCCTGTCGTATGCATCCGCCTTTCCGGCCGAGATACAGACTCCCTCTTTGTTGTTGGGACAGTGGGCGCACACGTCGTCCGTCGCATCCAGCAGAACCACCTCTGGATTTTGCTCCAGTTTTCTCTTCATCTCCCACATATTTTCCGTAAATTCACCACTGTAGCCTTTCCCCCGGAAAAAGGAAAAGCACATACCGTGATGTGCTCTGATCCTGTATACCATTTCATATTCTCCTTATTTATCTAATAAGCCGGCGAGAGGCTTTCTCAGGGCATTGCCGAAACCAAGCGCCAGCGCCGCCTTGACCAGGTCAGGAATCACAAAGGGGAACACGCACCAGCCAAGCGCCGTCAGCAGGCTCACCGGTCCGTTTGTGTTCCCATACACAACCATAAACCAGATCGTGCCGATGATATAATACGTCACCATGCCAAGAAGCATGGAAAGCATCTGTACCCAGACTTTCCTGTCAGCTATCCTCTCCATCAGCCACATGAGCAGCCCCGAAAAGACGAAACCGATCAGATACCCTCCCGTCGTGCCAAACAACACACCCGGTCCGGCGGAAAATCCTGCAAAGACCGGGACGCCCACCAGTCCCAGCAGCAAATAGACGACTATCGCCAAGGTACCCCGTTTCCCGCCCAGTATCATCACCGCCAGAAAGATCGCAAAAGTCTGCATGGTAAACGGAATCGCCGTGGGTATGGATATCCATGAGCAGATCGCCATCAGCCCTACGAACAAGCCGATATACGCCATGTCATACGTCTTTTTCCGTCTCTGCGCCCCTGTCTGCAAGTTCCCTGTTTCTGCGCTCATTTCACGATTCATAAATTTCCTCCTTCACTTGACCCATTGGCTCGCTTTTTTCTCAGTGAAGTTATCTTAGCACAGGAAAAGGGGTATTGTCAACTTATTTTCATTTAAGTTAACAATTGTCAAAATCATATCGCATACATGTCTCCACATCCCGGTACTCGTGCTTCTCATAGTACCCGATCAGCGTCCCGTCCTCATCCCGCAGGGCGACCATGTAGACATCCTTATTCTCTTTCTCGTTGCGGAAAGTATAGATACGATTGTGGTCCGTGCTCTCCGCAAACCATGCCACAACCTTTCCGATCTGTTCCACAGACTGCGCGTTATGACAGTCCAAAAGGCTCTGCCCCACAAGGGCGGCGCCGCCACTTTTGGCATAGCGTTCTACTGCCGCCGGATTCATGTAAATGATCTCATGTGCCGTATTGCAGATCACCACCGCGCATCTGTCCTGGTCTACAATACTTTTAAAATACTGTGATAAATTCCTGTTGTCCATAAATTCTCCTCTTATCATTTCTTTTGTGAAACCGTCAGTTTCCCTTTTTGGAAAGCTGCGTAATCGCAAGGCAGGCAAGCCCTATTCCCAACATGCCAATCGCAGCATCCGTCTCGACCTGTTCCATAACAGAGAGCGCGGCTACCGCCACGCCCATCGCTAACGCCACGCCTTTCAAGGCAATCTGCACAATCCCGGCAATTCCGGCTTGATCCGCATTCTCCTTTGCACCTGACTTCACCTGCATCAGCTCATCGACGGATACATCAAAAATCTCAGCCAGTTTTGGAAAAGAACTCACATCGGGAAGAGATAAATCCCGTTCCCACTTCGATACCGCCTTGTCAGTCACTCCCATTTTCTCAGCGAGTTCCAGCTGCGTCATTCCATTTTCTTTGCGCAATGCAGCAATCATGTTTCCAAAAGTTTGTTTTTTCATTGTTTCTGCTCTCCTTTGATTTGATGTCTGCATTGTACCTCTCTCTTTCCCCCATACGCAACCGACTGCTGGTTTCCCCGGCTAAACCTGTCGTTTACATGGGATTTCCGTCATTTTGCCTTTTCCAGTACAAGCCCGGTTTTTCGCGTAAACTGCTTTGCCCACTCCTGCGTGCAGAAAAAGACAATGGCGCCCTGCCCGTTATCCCCCGTGGCATAAAAAGATTCCTGCGAACCCTCCTGTTCCAGAAGCTGATTGAGTATGCCAAGGACTCCTGCGTCTATCCAGTCATAGTACATCTCCATATCCCACTGGTAAGGCTCCCCCTTCCACCGCAGGCTGACCGTGACCGTCCCTCTTCCGCTCTCCCAGTCCGCATCCGTCATATCTTCCCGGATGTCCGTCACATCATCAAGGCAGCTTCCCTCCGCCAGCGCAAGCATACCGTTCAGGATATGGATATAGTCGGTGGAAATATCAACCCCTTCAAAATCAAACCAGAATACATCGCCGTCATATTCCGTCACATTCCACCCTTCATCGTACGTGGGCGCACCCATGTCCGTCAGAAGCCATGTATATGGGCTTTCCTCCACCAGATCATACATCCCGTATTCCTCCATGGAGTCCCGGACAGACGCAGCCGTTTCCTCCGGCACATGCAGTCCGAGCGACTCCAGCACTTCAACCTGTTCCTCCAAAGGAACCCGCCCATAAACATCCCCTGAGACAAGTCCAGGCTCGTCCCTTTTTGTCAGATAAGTTCTTATCATGGCAGCCCCGAAAAGCGTAAACAGACACAGTATGAAAAGCACCAGCAGCAGCCATAGCGGCACATAGCGCGCTTTTTTCGGCGCGGCCTTCTGTATTTTGTGGTCGGCGCACACCTGATGGAACAAATGCACCTGATCCCAGCTTTGAAAGCTCTCCTTGGCAATCATTACAAAATGCTTTTTATCTTTATGAAAGAGATAAAACACCTCCTCCGTCTCCACCAGCCACGCAAGCGACGTCCACAAATACACATTTTTCATGTCCGCAGGCATGGTCAGGCTGACCCCTTCCTCCGTCAGGGAAACCTGCCAGAGCCCGCAGGCGTGCGCTGCCGCCTCCTGCGACATCAGCTGTTTTCGGATCAGTTTCTCGGGATCCGTGTAATAGATCTTCAAAATGACCAGGATAGTCAGGGCGAAACTGTAACAGACAATCAACCAGTCAAATTTCTTCGCCGCAAGATAGGAGCCTCCGATCAGGGCGCCCATTACCACACAGCCCCAGATTATCATCCCGTATATCCGTGCGGTTCTTCCCAGACTGCCGCCGTTTATAAGGTCCGCCGCACCCTTCTGCAGCCGCACCCATCTCTCCCAGTCAAGCCAATACTGAAAGCGAAGATATTCCCGCGGCTCCGTTTTTATGTATTGACCAAATGGGTCACCAAAGTCTGTCCCCGTATTCTCCTGCCCTGCCGGAACAGCCGCTCCCACTCCCGCGCTGCATTGACCTGTTTGGTCATAATAATTTCCCTGCGCCGCGGGATTCCGCAGCATGGCAAGAAACATGTTCACCTCATTCTCGTCCCGGAAAGAGCGCAGCGGGATCATAAACCAGGCGGGATGCCCGGCTCTCTGCATATATCCCATCATAAGAAGGCGCTTTGTCCTGCGGACCAGCTTTATATTGGCACAGGAAATCTCGCCGTAATCCTTTCTCTGTGCCTTTAATCTGCCGCCCTCTATCCAGACGCTTCCGGGCTGCCCCCGAAGAAGTTTCGCCGTGGCCACATAGTTGTAAATACCAACCGCCGCCACCAGCACAATCATCAGAAGGACCGTCATTGCCGCCGCCTCTGGAATCAGCAGAAGCTCCGCCGCCAGAATGACCAAAAGCCGGATCCCTGTCTTTTTGCTGCATTTCAACTGTTCCAGAAAGGCGTGCAGACAAAAATCCCTTATCTCCGCCTCATCCATCACATATTCGTATCTCCTGCTGCCGTTCATGTCCGTTTCCCTTTCCGCCTCACTGCCGCACCATAAAACCGACTCACTCCATCATCAGAAAGTCCATCAAATGTACAATCTTCACCCCGTCGATATTTCCTCCCGCAAACTCATCCAGCGTAACCACATATTTGGGATAATGATCCCTGACCGCAAGGAGATTTGCGACCTCACGGTCCGATTTCTGCGGCAGGCTGCGGCACACCTGTACATAGAGGCGCTCATCCCGCCGCACCGCCACAAAGTCAATCTCCTTCGTTTCCTTTTTTCCGATATAAACCTCATACCCTTTCCGCCTCAGTTCAAAGTAGACGACATTTTCCAGCATTGCCGCCAAGGACTCCGGCTGAAATCCCATCATGCAATATTTGAGGGACGCATCCGCCAGATAAAATTTTTCCTGCGTCTTCAAGACCGACTTGCCCTTTAAATCATACCTCGGACAGCGGTAAATCACAAACGCCTTTTCCAGCCATTCCAGATAATTGTAGATCGCTTCCACGGAAAGCGCACGCCCCTCGTTCTTCAAAAACTTCACGATAGCGTTTGCCGAAAAAGTCTTACCCACATTTTCAACCACAAATTTTACGACGCGGTTAAACAGATCCACATTTTTGATATCGTGGCGTCTCGTGATATCACTGGAGATCACGGAATGATAAATGCCCTCCACAATCTGATACGCCGCCTCCTCCTCAAAATCCCCGAGCGCCACAATGGGAAACCCGCCAAGCCGCAGATATTCCGCCAAAAGCTCCCTCGGGGCGCGTCCTGTAGATTCCTTATAGGACAGATATTCCGCAAAGGACAGCGTATAAACCGGAATGGTGATGTATCTGCCGCTGAGATATGTGGATATTTCCCCCGCCATCAGTTTGGAGTTGGAGCCCGTCACATAAATATCCGCATTTCCCTTTTCCAAAAGACTGTTGACCGCTTTTTCCCAGCCTTCAATCTCCTGCACCTCGTCCAGTAACAGATAATACTGCCCCGCACCGCCCATTTTCTCCAGAATGCCGCAATACATCTCTTTGTCGGTCATACCATCTTCAAACTCTTCCGACGTATAACTCATTTTGACAATATGGTCCTCCGGCACGCCGTCCTGCTTCAACTCTTCCCGCAGCATCTCCAAAAGCGTGGATTTTCCGCAGCGGCGGATACCCGCCAGCACTTTAATTACCGGCACGTCACGATATGTCCTGAAAATTTCCATGTAACGCGGTCTGGAAATCATATCTTTCACCTCTTATCTGCCAAAAATATCTCTTTTCCCCTTATAGACAGTATACCCTGAATTTCACCTTATTTTCAATAGTTCTTCTTTAGATTCAATAAAAACTTTTATAAATCAATATGTTTTTATCCCATTTAAATAAAAACTATACATTTTTCATAAGTTTTTATTTATTTTAAGAAAAAACTTTTATATTATCACAAGTTTTTATCTGGCATATTTCGCAATCCTACTGACTCTGCTTATGCGCGCAAAAATAACCCTGCGGCCACAAACCCTCCGCAGGGTCCCTACGATTTCTATGCTTATTTTTTCCGCACAAACACTGGAATCACATCGAGCGGCGCGTCCGCCACCACCCGCTGTCCGCCTGTGTATTCTTTCCCGGTAGCGAACTCCACCCAGTTGTCGCCCTCAGGCAGATAGACGCTTCGCTTCGTCTGTCCCGCATAGAGTACCGGCGCCACCAGCACATCGGGGCCGTACATGTACTCATCCTCCACATCCCAGCAGGCGCAGTCCTGCGGGTACATATAGAAGAGCGTCCTCATCACCGGCGTGCCCTTTTCATGCGCCTCCTTCATCAGCTTTCTCGTGTAGGGGCGCATCCGCTCCCTGTATTCCATATATTTCTTACAGATCTCATACACCTTTTCCCCGTAGCTCCACACCTCGTTGGCGGCGCCGGAACAGCAGGACGCGCCTCCCGTCGTGCCGTACTGGGGCTGTCTCGGTTCCCTGTCGCCGTGCAGACGCATCACCGGGCAGAACGTTCCCCACGCGAACCATCTGGCGAAAAGTTCCCTGAACGCCGGATCATCCGGGTTTCCGCCGTGGAAGCCGCCGATATCGGTCGTCCACCACGGAATCCCCGCAAGCCCCATATTTAGCCCCGCGGCAAGCTGGTTTCGCATACTCTCAAAACTGGACGCTATGTCCCCTGACCACACAAGCGCGCCGTATATCTGGCTGCCCGCCCACGCACAGCGCAGGAGGTTTACGATATTTGTCTGTCCTTCCCGCTCCATACCCTCATAGAACGTTCTGGCATACTCCACAGGATAGATGTTGCCGACCTGTAAATTGGTGCCCCGGTGATAGCGGTAGTTGTCAAAATCATACGCCGTGTACTCAGGCTCCGCCTCATCCAGCCAGAACACTTTGATACCCAGATCATAATAATTCTTCTTTGCCTTGCTCCACAGATACGCCCTCGCTTCCGGGTTGGTGGCGTCATAATGGATCGTTGCCCCCTGAAAATCCAGCCCCACGCGGACGCCTCTCTCCGTGCGGATCAGATAACCTTTCTCCAGCATTTCGTCATAATTCTCGCAGGTCTTGTCCACCGTCGGCCAGATGGAAACCATCAGCTCGATTCCCATCTCCTTAAGCTCCTGCACCATGGCCGCAGGATCCGGCCAGTACACCGGGTCAAACTTCCACTCCCCCTGTTTGGGCCAGTGGAAAAAGTCAATGACGATCACGTCGATGGGCAGATTCCTGCGCTTGTACTCCCTCGCCACGGAAAGTAACTCCTCCTGCGTCTGGTAACGGAGCTTGCACTGCCAGAAACCAAGGCCGTACTCCGGCATCATGGGAACCGTCCCCGTCACAGCCGCATAGGCTTCCTCTATCTCCGCGGGCGTGTCGCCGGCTGTCACCCAATAATCCAGCGCTTTGGTGGAATATGCCTCAAAGCTCATGATATTTTTGCCAAACACTGCCCGGCCCACACCGGGATTATTCCAGAGAAAACCATATCCCAGGGAGGAGAGCGCAAAAGGCACGCTCGCCTGTGAATTGCGGTGCGCCAGTTCCAGGTCGAGCCCCTTTAGATCCAGATAAGGCTGCTGGTACTGCCCCATGCCATAGATCTTCTCATCCTTATCCACCGATTCAAACCGCATGGTCAGATGATAATCCCCGCCCTGAATGGGCTTAAACTCCCTCGCCTCCACCTCAACCGCACTGCACTTTGCGTCCAGCAGGTCCCTGCGGTTCCTGCAATACTCTTCCAGAAGCAGCCGCCCGTCGGCATGATAAATCATAATCTTGCCAACCCTCGTAATCTCAGCACAAATCTTCCCATTGACAATCCTCGCACCCTGCCCGGTAAAGGAGATGTCCGCATCTGCCCTGCCCCTGCAGCTTAACGCCCAGTCCGCCTCCGGCATCTGCCTCTCCTTCGTTGCCCGCACACGCAGCGCGTTCGGCCCCCACGGCTCAATCCACACCTCTTCCGCGTCATAGCGGTAAACCAATTTGTTCTCCCTGATTTCCAGCATACTTTCCCTACCTTTCTTTTCGCGTTACCCTTTGACCGCCCCGCTTGTCATCCCGCTCACTATATATTTTTGCATAAAGATAAAGATCAGCGCAACAGGAATTATTGTCACCACCGCAAAAGCCGTCAGATAACTCCACTTCGTCCCATACTGCCCCATAAAGTTAAAGATACCGGCAGTGATCGGTCTCTTCTCCTGATCCAGGATAAATGTCATGCCGTATGCCAGATCGCCCCACGCATACAGGAAAGAGAAGATGGCGCACACCATAACGCCCGGCTTGGCTATCGGAATCAGGATTCTCACAAAGGCGGTAAACTTATTACACCCGTCCAGATAAGCCGCCTCCTCCAGATCTTTGGGTATGGACGCAAAGTAGTTTTTTAAGATCAGCACCGAAAAGGGAATGCCGATGGTAGCGTCCGCCAGCACCGCCGCCACCCATGTATTGTACACATGCATGTTTTTAAACATGATGAACATGGGCGTTAAGAGCACAGAGACCGGCAGCATCTGCGTCACCAGGAAGGACAACAGCAATACCTTTCTGGCCTTAAAATGATACTTGGCAATCCCGTAGGAGGCCGGCACCGCCAGAAGAACGGCGATGAGCGTAGCCCCCATGGAAATCAGAAAGCTGTTCGCAAAAGAGCGGAACATATTGAAATCCCCCGTCTCCACCTGCGCCGCATAGGATTTCGTGTTCAGGATATGCGGATAAAAGGTGGGCGGATTCTGAAATATTTCCTGCTCCGTCTTTAAGGACGTGATAAGCGCCCAATACAGCGGGAACAGGAGAATGCACAAAAGCACCACCGCAAGCACACAAAACAGGATATTCTTTTTTGTGGACAAATTTTTTTCTTCACCCATCACTCTTCCTCCCCTTCTGTCGTCGCCTTGATATAGAAAACTCCTACAAACAGCAGTATCGCAAGCAGCACATTCGCCACAGCGGACCCCTTGCTGTACTTAAACATTTCGAAAGACAGCTTATAGGAGTATGTGGACAGCATATGCGTAGAGTTCACGGGGCCGCCGCTCGTCATGACATAGACCAGGTCGTACACCTTAAAGGTGTAGATAAATCCGAGAATCAGCACGGATTCAATGGTCGGCTTCAAAAGTGGCAGTGTGATCCGCCAAAACGTCTGCACCTTTCCCGCCCCGTCGATGGATGCGCTCTCATACAGTTCTTTCGGAATCGTGGTAAGCCCGGTGGAAATCAGGATCATGTTAAAGGGAATACCGATCCAGACGTTGGCGCATATCAGGGCAAACATCGCAGTCCCCGGCGTGGTCAGCCACTCAATATTCGTGTCTATCAAATGCAGGCTCCTCAACAGGAAATTGATGATCCCGATATCTGTGGCAAACAACAGCTTAAACATCAGCGCCGTGACGGTGATCGGTATCATCCATGGCACAAGCAGGATGCCCCTCACCGGCTTTGCCAGCGTAAATTTCCGGCTAAAAAAGAGCGCCAGTGCAAATCCGACAATAAATTGGAATACCAGACACGAAACCGTAAACCGCAGGGTATTCCACAGGGAAGTGGTAAATACACTGTCCTGAAAAAGCTCCAGGTAGTTGTCAAACAGGATAAAATTCCTTGTTCCTTTCACCAGATTCCCCGCATTGACGTCCTGAAAACTCAGGATGATATTATGGACAATCGGATATCCCACAAAAGCAAGCATATAGAGAAAAGCCGGAAGGACAAACAGCATGCCCACATTTTCATAGCGGAAAAACTTTTTTAATTTTGCCATGGGAATACCTCCGTATCTCTTATTTTACGATACCGTCAATTGTTGCCTGCGCCTGTGCCGCCGCGTCCTCAGGTGCCGCAGTTCCCGTGATAACCTGATTGAATGCCAGGGAGATGGCATCCGAAACGCTCGGCCACTCGGCAAGAGGACCTCTGGGCATCGCGTAATTCAGCTCCTCCACGAAAGGATAGTACGGGGAATCCTGCGCAAACTGGGTTTCCGCAATGGTCTTGTCCGCCGAGATATACCCAAACTGGTTCATCATGAATTTCACCTTCTCCTCGCTCGTCGCATAGGTGAGGAAATCCAGCGCGCCGTCCACGTTTCCGCCGCCTACTACCGCATAGTTCTCACCGCCGAGCACGGACGCGTATGCCGCATCTTTTGGAATCAGCGTCACCTTCCAGTTTAAGTCGGGCGCCTCAGACTGCATGGTCGGAATCTGCCAGGGACCGTTCACCATCATCGCCACGTTGCCGGCGATAAACTGGTTCATCACATCGCCCTGCGTCCAGTTGATGCACTCCTTGCTCATCACGCCCTCATTGATCAGGCTCTGTATAAAGGTAAGGGCACGGATCCCGTTCTCATTATTGATATCATAGGAGGTTGCCCCTGTTGACCAGAGCCATGGCGCAAAGTTGAAAGTTCCCTCCTCATTCTGCACACTGCAGAAGGCAATCCCGCTTACAGAGTCCGTCGTCAGCGCTTTCGCCGTCTCCATCAGCTCATCCCATGTGGTGGGTACGCTGCTGTTTGCCGCAGTCAGCATGTCCTCATTATAGTACAGGGCAAGGCAGTTCGCGCCGAAAGGCACGCCGTAAAGCTTTCCGTCCACCGTACAGGAATTTACGGTCCCTTCATAGTAATTGCTCACATCAAACTTTCCCGTCAGGTCCTCGAAAATGCCCATATCCACATAGGATGCATGGTCAGGGGAATCCAGAATCGCGATGTCGGGAAGTTCATCCGCGGACGCGCCGATGGACAACTGTTTCTTAAAATCCGCAAAAGGCACATACTTTGCCGTCACTGCGTATTGCTTCTGTGATCCGTTGTATTCCTGAATGAGCTGATCCAGGGTTGCCTGATGTCCCTCGTTTTCCCAGTAATACCAGATGGTAATTTCCTGCGTCTCACCGGCAGACGCCGTCTCGCCGCCCTCTTCCTTTGCTTCCTTCTGCGCGTCTTCCGCCGCCGGTGCTTTGCCCGCAGGCGCGCTCTCGCCGCCTTTTGCCCCACACCCCGACAGAATGCCTGCCGTCATAGCCAGAGCCGTCAATAATGCCGTCAACTTTCTCTTTTTCATACTTTCCTCCATTCCAAAACGTTTCCGTTTTTCTTTTTGATGGATTTATCATATCGTCTTTTTTGTCCCCATCAAACGGGAGAAAAATGAAAAAGGATGAAATATCTAAGCATAACTATCTGTTGGACTTTCTGTACTCCGCAGGGGACATCCCCACGCATTCCTTAAACACCCTGGCGAAATACTTGGCGTCCGCATATCCGATTTTCTCCGCAATCTCGTACTGTTTGAGCTGGGTTCCGATCAGCAGTTCTTTCGCCTTGGACAGGCGGTAATTTCGGATATAAGCGCTGAAATTTTCCCCAACTTCCTTATGAAACTGGCTTCCCAAATACTCCTGCGTCAGGTTCAGCCTGTCCGCAATCTCGTTTAAAGTGATGCCGTCCGCATAAAACTCATGGATCATGCCCTGTGTCTTTTTTACCGCGAGGCTCACCGCCTCCGCACCCTTTCCCGGCGCGCTCATATGCGCAAACAGCCCGTCAAAACTTCTGTGCAGCTCCTCCTCCGTCTTTGCCCCCATAATACAGTCCAACAGTTTTTTCTGGTCAATCTCCCTGTAGTCTATGCCGCCCACTTCCTTTGCAATATTCAGGACTGCCCACTGGAACCTGACATAGGATTCCTTAATCTCTTTTGGCGAATACATCCTCCCGTTTAAAAAATAAGCGTGAAACCGCTCTGTGATACCACGGATTTTCGCTGTCTCCCCGGTACAGACCGCCGCCTTGACCTGATTTTCCAGCTCCACAGGATAAATACATATTTCTGTCTGGGCGTCCGCAATCCTGGGATAGGATATCAGCACATCATCTCCAAGAACGATATTCCAGTCCATGTAGGGAATCAGGGTCTGGTATCCTTCCCTGATCGCTTTTACCCCTGTAACCTCCACCATGCCATAGCTGACATGCCGCCCCAGTTTATCTCTTTTCTGGAACAAAATCTGGTTCTGGTACCAGCGCTCAATCTCCTGTCTGGAAGAATAGCCGTAGATCAGGGCCAGCACCACCCGGTCATACTCCATATCCACCAGACAGTACCTGACATCCTTCTGCTCCAGAATCCGGCACATCTCCTGCCGCTTCTTCTCCTTCCCCCTCTCAAAGCACTCCCCCATATAGATCACCAGTTCAATGAACGGCGTATCCTTTGCAATCTGATACTTCTTGTCCAAAAACTCCTCTATTTTAGCATCCAGGACAGACACGCCATACAGCAGGCCAAGCACGATATGTTCCAGGTTCCCCATCGTCTCGGGCGTCCTCTTCTGCTCCTGTTCATACAGGTTCTGTATCTTTCGGATCGTCTGTACGAACTCCGGCACCACCACCGGCTTGATGATATAATCGCACACGCCGAGCTTCACAGCCTGCCTCGCATACGCAAATTCCGAGTAAGCCGTCAGGACAATCACCTTCGGAAACAGGCTGGCCGCCTGCACCTTCTCAAGCATCTCAAGCCCGTCCATAACTGGCATTTTAATATCAGTAATGACTAAATCAGGTTGTATTTTCAGGATATACTGCAGGCCCTCCTGCCCGTTCCCGGCGACTCCCTCTATGACAATGTCTGGAAACATCCTCCGCATCAGCTTACAAAGACCCTCCCTGATCAGAATCTCGTCTTCCACAACTACCGCTCTCACTTTTGCTTCCCTCCCCTGTCAGGCTCAATGACTACAGGAATCCAAATGCGCACCGTCGTCCCCTGCCCAGCCTGACTCTCTATCTTCACATCCGCATTCTCGCCATAGTACATATGAATCCTTGTGATGGCATTTTCCATCCCAATATGGGTTCTGTTATCTGTCTTTCTGAAAATCCCTGCGTTCATGTCCCGCACCGTTTCAGCGGGTATACCGCAGCCGTTATCCTGAATCCGTATGGAAATCCGGTCCCCCTCCCGTCCCATGTCCATCTGCAGTTTGTGGGCTCTTTCCACACCCTCAAAGCCGTGCCGTATCGCATTCTCGATAAAGGGCTGTAAAAGCAGCTTGTGAACCAGAACCCCCATAATCTGCGGCTCCACATTGATATGACAGTCAAAAGAATATTTGAGTTTTGTCTGCTGTAAAAAGATATATTGTTTCAGCCATTCCACCTCATCCTTTATCTTGACAATACCGTTGCTGTCAGAAATACCATACCGCAAAATGCCTGCAAGCGTGGCGATCATGTTGCTGATCTCATACTCGTCCCTGTCAATCGCCATCCAGTTGATCGTATCAAGCGTATTATAAAGAAAATGCGGGTTGATCTGCGCTTCCAGCGCCGCAATCTCCGCGTCTTTCTGTTTTTGCGTAGACTCTTTGAGTTTATCCATCATGGAATTAAACTCTTCCGCGATCACCTCTATCTCCGTCGGGCGTGTAGGATCCTTGTCCACGTGGATGTTCAGATCCCCTTTACCCGCTTTCCGCATTGTCTCCACGACTCTCTTGATGGATCCTGTCATTTTAGTCACCTGGCTGAACATAATCGTCATTACCGTACACAGGGACAGGACAATGATAAAAATCCGAAGCTGCTGCTGTTGCCTGAGCGCCTGAATCAGCTCCTCCTGACTGGTTACCCTGACAATCTCCCATCCCGTCCTCTCGTCATGGACCGAATAGACGGAAAGCTCCGTTTCCCCAAGAAGCCCTGTCTCCCTGGCAATCTGCAGATAGGCATCCCTTTTGACGTCCTCGGATGCCCCTTTGCCGTAGACAGCCTGTCCCACTCTTTCGGAACCGGCACAGGAAATCAGCGTCCCCTCGCCGTCCACGATAAAATTCAGCCCGTTTCCCGTAGTGGAACAGATTTCCTCCAGCAGTTTTTCGTCTATACTGACTAGAACAATCCCGCACCGCCTGTCCACGTCCCGGTAATCAATGATGCGCCGTCCGATGTGGAATAAATAGCAGGAATTGCTCCCAAATACAACTTTTTCTCCCGTAGGAATCGTGTGCGACATATTGCCCCCGCTGATTTCGCGGTACAGTTCCTCCTGAGACATGGAAATGCTGTCCATCCATGAAGTGCGGGTGGTGGCCGAAGTCAGCTGATTATAAAATACCAGTTCCCCGCTGTCTGTAATGACGGAAATGAATTTCACGTAATCTTTCGTATACACAATCCCCCTCAGGGTCCTTCGGAGCATCTGTCTGTTACTCGCCACATCCTCCCCGGCATTGATCTTATCCACCAGCCCCACGATATCATCGTCCGTATATACCTGCAGCAGAATATCCTCATAAGAATTAAACCATACATCAAGGCTCACCCTGATCTGTTCCAGATTGGCGTTTGTCATGCTCTCCACGTTCTGTCTGACAAGTCTGGAAGTATTATAATAAGCGACAATATTCACAAGGGCAATCGGCAGAAATGACGTCACAACAAAAGCCATGATCAGCCGCGTCCTGATACTCTTTCTGTCAAAACTGATTTCATGCATGGCAGTACCTCCCCTTTTATTATAGGAAGGATGTGCTATAAAAAAACGGGAAAAATATAAGATAGGAGGAAAAATATAAGGGGAATTTAGAAGATTGGGTTCCATGAGAATTAAAAAATGCCCGCCAAAACCGAGACCAAAAATCTTCGGTTTTGGGCGGGCTGTCCGTCTTTTACTGCATCTCCTCTGGCTGCTGCACCGGGAGTGCCTGCGGCTCAGATACCGCCTCAGACTGCGGACTCGTCTCCGTCACAGCAGACACCCCTTCCGGCTGTCCCGTTCCCGGCTCATCCGGCGCCGCTCCCTGCTGCCCCAGCTCCGGCTCCATTTCTGCCGGCACCTCCGGCATAGGCTCCGGCTCCGTCCCCGGCAGATGATAGCAGATGACCGGGGTATTCTTCTCCACAATCCCGTAAATTTCCTGCGCCACTGCATAGGGCAGATTGACGCAGCCATGGGAACCGTTTGTCATATAGATGTTCCTGCCAAACTCGCTTCTCCACGTAGCGTCATGCATTCCGACATTATTGTTAAAGGGCATCCAGAAGTTTACCGGCGTGCTGTAAGTTTCCCCGTTTAGCGTGGCGTTCCGTTCCTTATAAGTAATCCCGTAAATTCCCGGCGGCGTGGCGTTTCCCCTGCTCGGGTTGCCCGACACAAAGTCTGATTCCAGAATGCATTCCCCGTTCTGGTATAAAAACAGGTGCTGTGCCGTCAGATTAATTTCCACATAAGAGTCCCCGTAATCAGGCGCATCATAGGAAGCCGCCGTCTGTCTGTAGACGGGCGTCCTCTCTCCGCCCTCACCCCGCTCAAGCGCTCCGATCAGTTCCTGCGTCTCCTGCCCGACATCCATCCACCAGCCGTAATCGCCCTGGTCAACCGTCACTTCCTCCCCATAACTGGTCTGAAACACCCTCCTGTGAAAAATCGTGTCGTATTTTTTGCGCAGGGTATTGACATACTCTTTCACCAGCTCCGGGTCAAGCTCCGCACGGTTCCCCTTCCGCACAATCCAGCCCGCAACGGTATCCGCATCCAAAACCTCCCTCTCTGACCCAAATGTATAAGTGATGGCAGTATTCACATAGTTTTGCAGCTTCGCATATGCATCTTTCAGAACCGTATCTTCCGTCGTGACTTTCGGCTCCTCATAGCATCCCGCCGCCTCCAGGTCCACCTGTTTCTCCAGGCCGGCCACCGCCGCCCTGACCGCTTCCACGGTTTTTTCCCGGTTCAGACGGTTTCCCTTATCCTCAGCCACCAGCGTGAAACCGCTCCCCGGAACATAGTCAGATATGTACGCATCCGTCGGCTCTTTCACAAAGTCCTTTTGAAAGCCGCGGAGGGCGTCTATTTTTTCCAGGAGCGCCGACTCTTCATATAAAGGCGGCGCGTCCGTCCTGTAATCCGCATTGTGCCTCAAGAACCACAGATATCGGTTCTGACCCTGTAAAACCGCCTGAAACTGTTCCGTGGAAACATAGGAAATGCCGATCTCACTTCCCCGTATTTCCTCCTCCAGGGTCGTACCGTCGGCCTGGCGCTCTATGACCCGGAGCGAATACTTCCCGATCTGCTCCTCCAGCTCGGAAATCGACATGCCGGACACATCCATCTCGTCTATTACCGTGCCGTTTAAAAAGCAGCTCTGGTAGCGGTTAAGCCCCGCCATATAAACGGTCAGCAGGACAAGGAGCGACGCCCCAGCCAGCGCGGACGCAATCAAAATGCCCCTCTTTTTACCAGTGGTCTTCCTCTCTAATTCTGTTGTTTCATGATGCTTGAACGGTAGTTTCATTGGCCCTGTTTCCCTTACTCAAATAATATGCTGACTCTGCCGCTTTCTGAATCTGCTTATGCGCATAAAAGGAATGCTATACTTTGATTAGTATAACATTCCTTTCAACAGATTTCACTCCTCTTTTTTATGGAAAATTACGCAAAAACTGCGTCACTGCACATAAAGGTTCGTGTACCCCATCAGGCTCTCGTCCACTTCCCTCGCGCACTCCCTGCCCTGACGGATGGCTTTCACCACAAGGGACTGCCCTGTGTGCATGTCGCCCGCCGCAAACACACGGTCAACGCTGGTCGCAAATCTGCCTGCCGCCGTCTGCACGTTGGTCCTGCCGTCCAGCTCCACCTTGAAGGCGTCCGTCACATACTTCTGGCTGCCCAGAAAGCCCGCCGCAATCAGCACGATCTGTGCATCCAGCGTCTTTTCGGAGCCTTCGATCTCCTTCATGTTCATGCGCCCCGTCTCCCTGTCTTTCTCCCATGCCAGCGAAACGATTTTCACCGCTTTCAGATTCCCGTTTTTATCTTTGAGAAACTCCTTCACCGTGGACTCGTAAATCCGGGGATCGTGGCCGTAAACGGCAATCGCCTCCTCCTGTCCGTAATCGGTCTTGCAGACCTTAGGCCACTGGGGCCAGGGATTGCTGTCCGCCCTCGTATCGGGCGACTTGGGCATCATCTCGATCTGGGTTACGGACTTTGCGCCGTGCCGGATTGCCGTGCCCACACAGTCGTTCCCGGTGTCGCCGCCGCCGATGATCACCACATTCTTATCCTTGGTGTCCACATATTTTTTATCCGCAAAACCCGAGTCCAACAGACTCTTCGTGTTTGCCGCCAGAAAATCCACCGCAAAGTAGATGCCCTTGGCGTCCCTGCCCGGCGCGCTGATATCGCGGGGATTGGAGGAACCGCAGCAGAGCACCACCCGGTCAAACTCCTTTAACAGCTTTTCCGCCTTCACATCCTTGCCCACGTTGCTGTTTGTCACGAAGGTAACGCCCTCCTCCTCCATGACTTTGATCTTGCGGTCGATAATGTGTTTTTCCAGCTTCATATTGGGAATGCCGTACATCAAAAGCCCGCCAATCCGGTCGGAACGCTCAAACACGGTCACCAGATGCCCGCGCCTGTTTAGCTGGTCCGCCACCGCAAGCCCGGAGGGGCCGCTGCCCACCACCGCCACCTTCTTGCCCGTACGCACCTTGGGCGGTTTCGCCGCCGCGTAGCCTTTTTCGTAGGCGTTTTCAATGATGGCATACTCGTTCTCCCTGGTGGAGACGGGGTCGCCGTTCAAGCCGCAGGTACAAGCCGCCTCGCAAAGCGCGGGGCACACCCTCGACGTAAACTCCGGGAAATTATTTGTCTTGTGCAGGCGGTTGTATGCCTGTTCCCAGTTTCCCGTATAGACCAGGTCATTCCACTCCGGCACCAGATTGTGCAGAGGACACCCCGAGGTCATGCCGCACAGTGTCATGCCCGACTGGCAGAAGGGAACGCCGCAGTCCATACAGCGCGCGCCCTGCTCCCGCTGTTCCTCCATCGTCAGATGCACATGAAACTCGTTAAAATTCTGAATGCGCTGTTTCGGGCTTACATCCTTTGAAACCCTGCGCTCATATTCCATAAATCCCGTCGGTTTTCCCATGATTTTACGCCCCCTCCTTATCTTTCTTATAAAACGCCTCGATCTGCGCCTGCTCCGCGCTTAAGCCCTTCTCCTCCATCTGCACGATGAGCTTTAACATGATCTCATAATCGTGCGGGATGATCTTCTTAAACTTCGGCAGATACTCCCCGAAATTGTCCAGAATCTCCTTTCCCTTGGCGGAATTGGTATAGGCTACATGCTCCTTAATCATCTCCTTCAGCTCAAGGACGTCATATTTCGAGGTGATCTCATAGGAGGAAACCATTTCCTTATTTGTCTTTGTGTACAGGTCGTTATTCTCATCCAATACGTAGGCGATACCGCCGCTCATGCCCGCCGCAAAGTTCTTGCCAACGGTTCCGATCACCACCACGCGTCCGCCCGTCATATATTCACAGCCGTGGTCGCCCACGCCCTCCACCACCGCGATGGCGCCGGAATTGCGCACGCAGAACCGCTCGCCTGCCACGCCGCCTATAAATGCCTTGCCGGAAGTCGCGCCGTAGAGAGATACATTGCCGATGATGATATTCTCGTCCTGCTTAAATGCGGAGCCTTTGGGCGGATAAACCACCAGTTTACCGCCGGATAACCCCTTTCCGAAGTAGTCGTTGGAATCGCCCACCAGCTCAAGCGTCAGCCCCTTCGGGATAAACGCGCCGAAACTCTGCCCGCCGGAACCCTTACACAGGATATGGTAGGTGTCCTCCTCCAGCGTGTCGCCGAACCGCCTCGTGATCTCCGATCCGAAGATGGTGCCGAAGGTGCGGTCCGTGTTGGAGACGTCCACCTCAAGACTCCGCTTCTGTCCGCTTTCAAGCGCCTTGGAAAGCTGCTTAAGGAGCACCCTCTCGTCGAGTGTCTTTTCCAGATGGAAATCGTATACCTGTTTGGGGTCAAAGATAAACTTCTCCCTGCTCCCCTCGTAAGGATTGCTCAAAATCAGGTCCAGATCCACTTTTCGCTGGCGGTCCGTCAGGTTCTCCTTCACTTTCAGAAGTTCTGTCCTGCCCACCAGCTCATCCACCTTGCGCACGCCAAGCTTCGCCATATACTCCCGAAGCTCCTGCGCGATAAACCGCATAAAGTTCTCCACATACTCCGGCTTTCCCGTAAAGCGCTTACGCAGTTCCGGGTTCTGGGTCGCCACACCCACCGGGCATGTGTCAAGATTACAGACACGCATCATGAGACACCCCATGGTCACAAGGGGCGCTGTGGCAAAGCCAAACTCTTCCGCCCCAAGGATCGCCGCAATCGCCACATCCCGTCCGCTCATCAACTTCCCGTCCGTCTCGATGCGGACTTTGTTTCTCAGCCCGTTCTGGATCAAAGTCTGGTGTGTCTCCGCCAGCCCCAGTTCCCAGGGCAGTCCCGCGTTGTGGATGGAATTTCTAGGCGCAGCTCCCGTGCCGCCGTCGTAGCCGGAAACCAGTATCACCTGTGCGCCCGCTTTCGCCACGCCTGCCGCCACCGTACCCACGCCTGCCTCGGAAACCAGCTTCACCGAAATCCGCGCCTTGGTGTTGGCATTTTTCAAGTCATAAATCAACTGCGCCAAATCCTCAATGGAATAGATATCGTGGTGCGGCGGCGGGGAAATGAGTCCCACGCCGGGCGTGGAGTGTCTGGTCTTCGCAATCCACGGGTATACCTTGCCGCCGGGCAGATGCCCGCCCTCGCCGGGCTTCGCCCCCTGCGCCATCTTGATCTGAATCTCCTGCGCACTGTTTAAGTATTCGCTTGTGACGCCGAAACGTCCGCTCGCCACCTGTTTGATCGCAGAGCAGCGGTTTAAGCCGTCCGCGCCCACTTTAAGCCTCTCCTTATCTTCACCGCCCTCGCCGGAGTTCGACTTGCCGTGCAGACGGTTCATGGCGATGGCCATTGTCTCGTGCGCCTCCTTGGAGATGGAGCCGTAGGACATGGCGCCTGTCTTAAATCTTGTGACAATCGTGTCAACACTCTCCACTTCCTCTATCGGCACGGGTTTCTTCGCAAAGTTGAAGTCCATCAGCCCTCTCAGGTTCTTGATGCTGTCCTCGTTATTGACCGCCTTGGTATACTGCTTAAATAATTCGTAATCACCCCGTCTGGTTGACTCCTGCAGTAAATGAATAGTCTCCGGGTTGTACAGGTGTTCATCTGCACCGCTGCGCATCTGGTGATGTCCCGTGCTGTCCAGCGTCAGATCCGTAGATAGACCGAGCGGGTCAAAAGCCATGGAGTGCAGGGTGTCCACCTCCTCCTCGATATCTTTCAGGGTAATGCCGCCCACCCGGCAGACCGTGTCGGTAAAATATTTGTTGATAACCTCCTTGTCAATGCCAATCGCCTCAAAGATCTTCGAGCCCTGATAGGACTGGATCGTGGAAATACCCATCTTGGAAGCAATCTTTACAATCCCGTGCAGGATCGCGCTGTTGTAATCATCCACAGCCGCATAGTAATCCTTATCCAGCATATGGTTGTCGATCAGCTCCTTGATGCTCTCCTGCGCCAGATAAGGGTTGACCGCCGAGGCGCCAAAGCCGAGCAAAGTCGCGAAATGGTGCACCTCCCTCGGTTCCGCAGACTCTAAGATGATATCCACACTGGTCCTTTTCTTGGTGCTTACCAGATGCTGCTGCAAAGCGGAAACCGCCAGCAGGGAAGGGATCGCCACCCTGTTTTCGTCCACGCCCCTGTCGGAGAGGATAATGATATTCACACCGTCGCGGTACGCCCTGTCCACCTCCACAAAAAGCCGCTCAATCGCCTTTTCCAGTCTTGTATTTTTATAATAGGTAATGGGAATCACTTCCACCTTAAAGCCTTCCGCCTTCATGGTCTTAATCTTCAAAAGGTCGGTGCTTGTCAAAATCGGGTTGTGCACCCGCAGCATGTTGCAGTTTTCCGGCATCTCCTCCAGGAGATTCCCGTCCTGCCCCAGATAGACCGTGGTGGAAGTGACCACCTCCTCGCGGATCGCGTCAATGGGCGGGTTGGTCACCTGTGCAAAAAGCTGTTTGAAATAGTGGAACAGCGGGTGGTGCGCTCTGGAAAGCACCGGGATCGGCGTGTCCACTCCCATCGCCGCTATCGCCTCCGCGCCGTTTCTCGCCATCGGCAGGATACTCGTCTTCAAGTCCTCATAGGTGTAGCCGAACGCCTTCTGCATGCGCTGTCTCTCTTCGCCTGTAAACTCCGGCACACGCTGGTTCGGAATCTTTAACTCTTTCAGGGTCACCAGCTTGCTGTCCAGCCACTCGCCGTAAGGCTGCGCGGAGGCGTACTTTTCCTTTAACTCGTCATCGTCGATCACTCTCCCCTGCACCGTGTCCACCAGAAGCATCTTGCCGGGGTGCAGTCTTTCTTTCATCACGATCTTTGACGGGTCGATAGTAAGCACCCCCACCTCCGAGGAGAGAATCAGCGTGTCGTCGTCCGTAATCATGTACCGGGAAGGACGTAGACCGTTTCGGTCAAGAACTGCGCCCATGATATCCCCGTCGCAGAACAGAATGGACGCCGGACCGTCCCACGGCTCCATCATGGTCGCGTAATACTGGTAGAAGTCCTTTTTCTTCTGGGACATGGTCTTGTTGTTTTCCCAAGGCTCCGGGATCGTGATCATCACCGCAAGCGGCAACGGCATCCCGCTCATCACGAGAAACTCCAGCGTGTTGTCGAGCATGGCGGAGTCGGAGCCGGAAGCGTTGATTGCCGGCAGAATCTTGTGCATCTGCCCCTGCAAGTGCTCGGACTCCATGTTCTCTTCCCTCGCCTGCATTTTGTCCGCATTACCCCGGATCGTGTTGATTTCTCCGTTGTGGACAATGAACCGATTCGGGTGCGCCCGCTCCCAGCTCGGGTTCGTGTTCGTGGAAAACCGGGAGTGTACCACGGCAATCGCCGACTCGTAATCTTTATCCTGCAAGTCCGCAAAGAAGGTGCGAAGCTGCCCCACAAGGAACATGCCCTTGTACACGATAGTCCGGCTCGACAGACTGACCACATAAGTCACATCCGTGGACTGCTCAAAGGTTCTTCTCAATATATAAAGCTTTCTGTCAAAGTCAATGCCTTTCTCCACACCCGCCGGCTTTTTGAGAAACGCCTGCATGATGCAGGGCATACACTCCACCGCCTTGTGCCCCAGCACTGAGGGAACCGTGGGCACATCACGCCAGCCTAAAAGCGGCAGCCCCTCCTTCGCCGCAATGATCTCAAACATTTTCTTCGCCTGCCCCCGCTGTAACTCATCCTGCGGAAAGAAAAACGTTCCAACGCCGTACTCCCTCTCGCCGCCGATCTCGAAGCCAAGATCCTTCGTCACCTTCTTCATAAACTTATGGGGCATCTGCGTGAGAATCCCCACGCCGTCACCCGTCTCACCCTCCGCGTCCTTTCCGGCACGGTGCTCCAGATTCTCCACAATCTTAAGCGCATTCTCCACGATGGCGCGGCTCTTCTTGCCCTTGATATTGACGCAGGCGCCGATACCACAGTTGTCATGTTCAAATTCCGCCCGGTAGAGGGGGGATTTTGGGATGGTTGTCTTTACATCAAACATAAGCTTCCTCCTTGTCAGAGCCTCAAACTGCCGATTAAAAAAGTCAGCACATCAGTGTGATTTTTTAATCTCCATTCCTGACTTTTTATGCTATGGATTTTGCGTATAGGCAGATTCACGCAAAAAGGAACGCAAAGAAGGCATCTAGCGCTCCTTTGCGTTCTACATGTATACAATAATACACCTGTGTCTGTAATTTGTAAATAAAGACTTTTTGTTAAGTTGTCAGATTATTTGGATATTTTTCATTTTACGCATTATTGTCAGACTCTTTCTCCTTTCTACGTAACAGGGTATTAATCACTTATCACAATCAACAGTACCAAAATATTTCTAATAATCACGCTTGACAGCGCTAATCACATACCTTATACTTTAGAAAAAGAGATGGGTTTTTGCTAAGTAAAACCGTATGGTTCGAAAGGGTTGCTCGTTTCTTTTTTTATGTCTATAACATCATAAAGGTACATTTTTCCGTCAGCGTCGTGCCGTATGAGCATAGATGCATGATATACATTATATCGTTCAATCTCCTCATTTTCACCGTAAACTGGCAAAGCAAAACGTGAATTATACCGATACCAACCATTTGCAGCATTTCTTTTGTGCTTTTCTCCTGCGTTTTCTCTAAAATGTTTTCCAGTCGCAATCTGAATCATTTCTGGTATACCCTGTGCTGCATTTGCCTTTGCTTTTGCATTTGCACCTTTTAAAGAATATGTATATCGAGAACCTGTGTATTCATCTGGCAGCTCTCTTCCGAGATACACAATATCTTTTGTATCAGCAATTTCGTAAAAATCATCTACATATGCTTCCATGTATTTTTTTACATCATTCCAATTCACCGCCCTTTTTCCTTTAAAAATTATATCATTAATAAATACAGTCTTATTTCCCCTTGCGTCTGTTATTACATTTACGTTTCTATCCAAAATCATCCCTCCACCAGATTTGTGTTTCTGCTATATTTCGACATATTTTGTCTATTATAGCAGAAACACACTGGTCAATCAACTAAAACGTCAATTGTTCTTGAATAGATGAAACGCCACTTTTCTTCCCAACACTGTGATAATACACAAGCAGTACGAAGATTGCCGCAAGCGCGAGATAGGTTCTTACTCTACTGCCCCGTTTCGCCCATGCCACGAGGCGGGACACAAGCTCCTTCTTTATCTCCTCCGTCATGCCGTGCTTACGGTCCGCAAAGTACAGAAGCAGATAGGTCAGCCCGGCGATCATGGCGAGTGTCGCGCTCAGCTCTATCGGCGTTCTGTCTTCGGTCTTAGGCTCGCTGTCTTTTCCGCTGCCCGGGTTTCTGCTGTCACTTTTGGTACTCACCCGGACGATGCCCGGCTTGCCGCTTAAACCGTCCTGATTAATGTTTCCGCCTGCCGTGTCCTTATAGACGATGGCATAGGTGGAGAAACGGTCTGTCTCTATGGTGATGGTGTCGGCGTTGTCGTCAAGGTCGGCCAGAAGCTCCGCCTTGCCGCCGTGGGCACGGATCACCGCAAAGATTCTTGTCTTTGTGCCGTCGGTATTTTTCAGGCTGTCCGGCACGTCTATCGTAATGGTGATCTTACGGTCTGTCTCCGCAATGGCGCTGCGGCTATTCCCGACCACCTTGTAAAGGTTGATGTCAAGGTACTGCCCAAGGGTGTACCCTTTGGCGGCGGAGCTGTTCAGGGCGGATTCCACAAGAGCTTTGTCTGCCGCACTCACTGCCGCGGGCGCATCTTTTACCTCAAGGACGATTCGGATATTTGTCCCGGATGCGGCCTGTTGCTTTTCTGCCTGTGTCAGTACCATTTCAGCCAGCTCGGAAAGGGGTGTTTCCACTGCAGCGTCCAGTGCAGCCGCCCCTTCAACCCGCACTTCTTTCTGAATATTTCCTTCTTTCTCCTGTTTTACTCCGGGCTGTCCTGTGCCGGAACTGCCACTGCCGTTATTTTCCCCGGAGCCACCGGGTTTGTCTTCTCCTCCTGGCTTGTCGCTGCCGGGCTTATTCTCGCCGCCCGGTTTGTCACTGCCGCCCCCGGTTGCCGGAATCGTTTCGGCCTCTTTCTGCTGGCACCGTTTACAGATACGTTCCTTTTCCCCGGGTTTTGCCGCCGTGGCGGGTTTCGTCACTGTCCACTCTCCCCAGTCATGTCCCAGTGCGGCTATGTTTCCCCATACGCTGATATCTTCAATGAAAGCGGTTCCCGCTTCGTCCTCGTAATTCTTTCCGCAGCCCTCACAGTGATAGTATGCTTTGTTTCCGTCTGCTGTACAGGTGGCGTCTTTCGCATCCACCCGGGCCATGGTGTGGGTGTGTAAATCCGCCTTTACGGTCACTGTTACTGTTGTGGTATTTCCAGCCTTATCCGTGGCAACGATCGTCTGCGGACCGTCTGCTGCTTTCATCCAGAATATTCCCTCGTGCATCAAAGTAACTTCCTGACCGTTTACTGTTACGCTTTCAAGATTTGTATCTATCACGCGTACAGACTTTTGGTTTCCATAGTATGTCTCCCCATCCTTCACATAGTAGATAGCCGGAGGCGTACCGTCAAACACAAGACCGTCCGAGGAGAGATAAGTCACATTTCCTGCTTTGTCGGTTATCTTTGCGTAAATAATGCATTTTCTGTCCGGGTTTACGGAGAAGGAATTTCCTTCCGTCCATTCTGTCTCTCCAAGCGCCTTTACCTCCGCCTCTTTCAGTTCTTTACTTGAAATATAGTAATAAGTCTGATCTACGCCGGATCCGCCTTCATCCGCCGCCGTAATCGTCACCTGTTTCCTCTCATTGAAAAACACATGAAACGTAATTCCATTTAAAAAACTCGGCCATGAGTGACTGCCTACCTCAATCGTTCCTGTAGGGGGCAGTGTATCTGCCGCCGCCTTGACAGCAAGCTGCACCTCATTGTTGTCGCCGTTCTTTATTTCATAGTCCGCATTGTCACTGTGGAAACACGGGCTGTAATCCGCACTGTTTGTTCCCGTGATATTGATCGGATTCCCTTTTGTGGGCGCGACGCTTGTTGTCACGCCGATATTGGCGGAGCCGGAAAGCGGGTTGGCAGGGTTAATGCTAAAAGTGCCGGAACTGATAAAGAGATTTTTCGCTTTCCCGTCTTCATCCGTATTGCCGGTTATGACGATATTACCGCCTGCCGTCATTATCGTACCGTCAAAAAGGCATAAGCCGCCGAAGTAAGTGCCTGTATTGTCGGTAACTTCCCCGCCGGACATATGAATTTCACACCCGCTTGCATATATTCCATTTGTGTTGCCTGATATTTCTCCACCACTCATATAGAATACAGTGCCCCTTCTCAGAAACACACCGCCGCCAAGTCCATTATATTGGTAGTTGCCTGAAATCTCACCGCCCTCCATATAAAATGTTCCGCCAAGGACATTTACACCGCCGCCCAGCTTGTCATCACTTGAACCTGTAGCATCATTTCTATTATCTGCTATTTTCCCGCCGCTCATATGAAATTCGCCCTGATTCACACATACAACGGGACGATTGCCAATATTGCCGGATATATTACCGCCGTACATATAGAAGATACCGCCGTCGCCTACAGATACGCTGCCGGCATTTTCTCTGTTTCCTTCTCCGGTTATTTTCCCGGCATCCCCGTCGTCATAAAGCCTAAGTGTGCTTTCCGAACCGATAGAAACCGCCCAATTATTCTGTGCTGTCTGTGTAATGGTCTTTCCGTTCAGGCAGATGCTGGTTTCGCCGCCTGGCACGTTCCATGTTGCGACAAGGGTCACATCTTTCGTCAGATAGTAATGCCCCGCCGCAGTCGGCAGGCTGTCCGTTTTATCCCATGCAGTGAAGGTCACATCGTTATGCTCGTGTTTTTCTGCGGGCGTGGCGTTGTCCGCAATATAATCTGCCCAATCGCTCCATCCTTTATCTGCTGCGTTTCCATATGTTTCCGCCTTGCCGTCCGGGACATGGATACCCTGCTGACCGCTTTTTACAAAGCCGCACCGCTCATCCCCAAGACCATGAGAATCAGAACCATAGTCATACCCAAACACATCATTCCCAAGCGTCGGCGGAGTATCGCTCAAAAATGTGATGCTCTCAAGCGATGCACATTCCGAAAAAGCCTCGTTGCCTATCTGCGTGACCGTACCCGGAACCGTAATTTCCCGCAATCCTTCGCACCCCCTAAAAGCGCTTCTCCCTATGGCGGTCACATTCTGCGGAATCGTGATGCTTGTCAGGCTGCTGCAATCCATAAACATGTAGTCTCCTATGCCCGTCATGTTATTTGGCAGCGAGACGCTCGTCAGACCGCTGCATCCACTAAACATGTTGTTCCCCATACTTGTTACGGTGTCCGGTATGGTTATGCTTGTCAGACCCTCGCATGTAGCGAATGCACTCTCCCCGATGCTCGTTACACTTCCTGGTATCGTTATCCCTGTCAGACCGGCACATCCGGCAAACGCAGCCTTCCCGATGTCCGTCACGCCCTCCGGTATCTTGATGCCTGTCAGCTTCGGGCAATTATTAAACGCATTTTCCCCGATACTTGTCACACCCTCCGGCAGCGTGATACTGCCTGTCAGATTCTCACACCCAAAAAACGCATCCTTTCCTATGCTCATCACGCCTGTTATCTCTGCGCTTGTTACCAGAAGTCTATATGGCGTTCCATTCAGAGTGCTATCCTTGATGGCAATCCAGCCTGTCATGCCGATATCCGATGTGATCGTCAGCCTACCGTCTGCGTCAAGCGCCCAGCCCTCGCCGGAGGCAATATTGTCAGCCTGCGGCGCAGGCTTCGCCGCCATCATCATGATCTGCGGTGCTGTCACGGGTTCCGTCTCCGCATCATTTCCGCTGACGGTTCCCGGCTTTGTCTCTCCTGCCATGCCCGGTACCGGGGTCTCCTGCCCTTTGTCTTCCGCTGCGCTCGCATCCGGCGTTTCCTGTCCGCCGTCCGGCTGCCCCGGTGCGTTCTCTTCCGGGCCTTCCGCCCCGGTTTCTTCCGAATCTTTGGATTCGCTTCCTTCCCCCGGCTTCTGTTCCGTTCCTTCCGCTGGCGTAATATCGCCTTCTGCAGTTTCAGCCGAGTTTCCGCTGACGCTTTCCTGCGCTTCTCCCGGCTCCTGCGCCAGCACGGTCATCGGAACTGCACTCGACACCATGCCTGTAATTAACACTGCCGAAAGCAGCGCCGCCATCATTCTTTGCAAAACTTTGCCTTTACGCATAATGTACCTCCGCTCTTATGTAGCATTAATGAATCGTTGGTTACAACCCATACAAGCTTATCTTATACTTTTTTCCTCAAATAAAAAGTAGCAGGCAGGTAATATTACCTGACGTTTACTTTCGAGCATAAATTTTAGAAAAGTTTCTGCTGTGGGTTACCGGCGACCTAAAGTGGAGGGGTTCTGTTGACGTTTGTCTTAAAAATCGGTATTATGGGCATTGAAGTCGCCCTTATCGCTTGTATTTGGCGGACCGCCTGTCATTGTGTTGGGGGGTGGCTGGAAAGTTGAGGGAGCATAGGAAATGAACGTAAGGAAACTGGATACGGAGAATTTTGAGGAAATCAAGGCATTATTCAGAGACGTTTTTATGAATGAGCCTTGGAACGACGACTGGAGCAACGATGAGCAGCTTACGGGTTATATGCTTGACCTGACGGGAAACAGGAACTCCCTGTCGCTGGGTCTGTATGAAGAAAATGAGCTTGTGGGTGTTTCGCTTGGAAGCATTATACACTGGTGTCTGGGAACCGAGTACTACATTTACGAGTTTTTCATCAAAAGAGACCGCCAGCAGGAAGGGCTTGGGACGGTCTTTTTGAGTGAAATTGAATCCTATGTGAAAGATGTCGGTGTAAATCATATGTTCCTGCAGACAGAGCGGGATGTTCCGGCGTACGCTTTCTATACAAAGAACGGGTTTTCAGAACTGGAGGGACATGTCTCTCTGGCAAAAATGTTTGATTAAAACCATTTCACCATCGCTTTTGCCCAGGACTTAAAAAAGAGCCAGTCTGACGACACGTGTTTGTCGATTGCGCGACAGGCTTCTTCATAGTTGAAGGGCTGTCTGTTGCTGATCTGTGTATACGTGCCGACTGCACGGGAATAGCCCAGCGCAACTTTTCCGTTGGCTGCGTCCCCGACCGCCACCTGTGCGCCGTGCGCCGACGCGCCGAAAGCAAACTGACCAACACTCACTGCGCCCATGGAAAAGATGCCGAGGGCAAAGGCGCCAAAGCTGATCACACCAAAGGCAAAGCTGCCGAAAGCGATCAGCCCGAAGGCAAGAACGGCAAAGGCGAATAGTCCCAGAGAGACAAGACCGAAGCACAGCCCGCCCATCGCCACATAGCCGACAGCGAGCCAGCCCTGCGCTACCGCGCCGATGGCAATCACGCCTTTGGCACGGTGGATGCCCAACCCCAGATTGATGTGCACAAGGGGAAGGCTTCCTATCATTTTTTTGCTCTTATATTCATAGTGGGGTCTTCGCCCGATGTGGTATGCTTCCTGGGGATATTCTTCCGTCCGGGATGACTCTCCTTTCGCTGTCGCATATGTTTCTTCCGTTTCTTTCAGAAGATAATCGGTGCTGACTCCAAAAAATTCGCTGATTGCCACGATTTTATCCAGTTCTGGAACTGACTGGTCTGTCTCCCACTTTGAGACGGACTGTCTTGACACGCCAAGCTTCTCCCCGAAGGTCTCCTGTGAAAATCCCCGCTCTGCTCTTAATCTGAATATTTTTTCTCCAAGCGTCATGCTTCCCTCCACGTCGGTAATCTCGATTCCTCAAATTTTTCTGTGTTTGCCAGCCGGATTTTTATAACCTTATATAGCTTTTAATAGCTTTATGTCTTTCCGACTTACTCTGATTATAAAAAAGATGGAGAAAAAGGCTATACAGGCAGCTTGGAAATTTGTCAACCGGCGGTTGCAGGCGCCGGTTTATGCGGGTTTGTTATTTCCCTAAATGACAGCGTGGAGGGATTATTTATCTTTCACCTCTTTTATAGGTTTTTATAAGTTTTTATAACTTTCTGTCATTCCTCACCATTACCGCTCCAAATGTCCATATCCCCCCACAGGCACCGCCCGGGAATCCGTCCCATGCCCGACGAACGCCGTCTTCGCCACCGGGAGATTAGGACTGACAAAGCCTTTCAGCAGCGTCCATACATCCGGTATGCAATTTTCCTGCTCCATCTGGGTGAAAGTGCCGAGCAGAATCCCGCGCGCCTGCTCAAATGCACCAAGCTGCTGTAACTGGCTGAAATACGTGAGCATCTGGGGCGGGGTACCACCCAGAGATTCCAGAACCAGAATCTTATCTGTCAATTCCGGGAAATACGCCGTACCCGCAAGCTTCAAAAAGCAGCGGACGTTTCCGCCTACAAATATGCCTTCCATTGCGTTTCCCTGCAAAAAGGTATAGGGGAACTGAAAAAGTGCCCCGCTGTTTCCGAAAATTGTATTTTTAAAATTTTCCTGTTGCTCTTCGGCGTAGTCGTACATGAAATTACAGATCTGATACAGTGCGGAAGGTTTTCCCGTCTTTGCGTAGATGGCGTTGATCACTGTCGTCAGATCACTGTAACCCCAGAACTTTTTATCGCAGGCGGCAATCGTTTCGTAATCCAGATGGGGCAGAATCCCGTTGGCAATGTCCCCGCCTGAGATATCAAAAATCCCTTTCACGGTATCGTCGCGGTAAAAGTCCATCAGCGCCTGCGCGCGTTCTATGGCGCTGCCGCTCTCCACGCTTCCCCGCTCAAATATATACGGCGATATGACGGGAACAAGATGCATTCCCAAAAGAATTTCCTGTAACCTTCTAAATTTCGCTTCTTTTCGTTTTTCCCAGCCGTTAGAGCAGCAAACAATCCCTACTTTATCGCCGGGCTTCATGCGCATTTCCATAAGAATCCCCTTTTCATGAAAAACTATTTTAGTGTTTGATCCGTCCTCGTTTTATGCTCCGGCAGACATCCCGCGCACCGGCTGCAGTCGCCGCCGCAGGAAAGAGATTTTCCCGCTTTTTTATCCTTAATCATCTGCCGTATGGCGAGCACAGCCGCACCTGCCACAAGTAATAAGACGATAAATGTTCCCATACGCTCCGCTTCCTTTTCTGCACTGCCTATTTTGCTTTTGCACTATTATATCATAATCTCAGAAGCCGTAATTCTTGCGACGCAAGCTGCTGAGCCTGCGTCTATTATATCACAAAAGGAATGATAATTGGTGATTGAAAATGGTGGGCCAAATCTGCGAAACAGATTGATTAATGAACGGAATTGCATGATAATAAGGACAGAGGAAATAAGAATAAGTAGGAGGAAGGCTGTCATGCAAAAGATTAAGATCGGTTCCCATGTGAAGATGGCGGGAAAGGAAATGTTTCTGGGATCGGTAAAAGAGGCGGAGTCCTACGGGGCGAACGTTCTGATGCTCTACACAGGCGCGCCGCAGAATACGGTGAGAAAAGAGATCGGAGCGCTAAATATAGAAGCGGGATGGGCATATGCCAAAGAGGCGGGAATTGAGGAGATCGTGGTTCATGCGCCGTATATTATCAATCTGGGGAATACCGTGAAGCCGGAGACATTTGAATTAGCCGTAACCTTTCTTGAAAAGGAGATCAAAAGAACGGCGGCAATGCGCAGTAGGATTCTGGTGCTGCATCCGGGTGCGCATGTGGGAGCCGGGGAGGAAGCCGGAATCGCGCAGATTGTAAAAGGGCTTAACCTTGCGCTTGATGAGAATGAGGACGACGTTTTGATTGCGCTGGAAACAATGGCGGGAAAAGGAAGCGAGCTGGGGAGAACCTTTGAGGAATTGAAAATGATTTATGAGGGTGTGCATAAAAAGGACAGGCTGCGCGTCTGCTTTGACACCTGCCATGTGAACGACGCGGGGTATCGTCTGGCCGAAGATTACGAAGGGGTGTTACAGCAGTTCGATGAGATAATCGGGCTTTCACAGATCGCGGCGATACATGTCAATGACAGCATGAATCCCTGCGGGGCACGAAAAGACCGCCATGCCAATATCGGCGAGGGGCATATCGGAACGGATATTTTGAAGAGAATTGTCCATGATGAGAGATTCGTACAGGTGCCGAAGATTTTAGAGACGCCCTGGATCTGTGAAGAGGGCAGTAAGGAGAAAACGATTCCGCCGTACAAGGAGGAGATTGCGCTGCTGCTGGAGGACTGACAGAATGATGGACTGCCGCATACAGGAACTGCAGATTGCCGGCATGGACTGCCGCTTATATCTGCCGCCCGGCTATGACGGGGGAGAGGCACATTACCCGGTGATCTACGTCAATGGGGATATCCCGGTTGAGGGAATAGTGACCAGGATGGTCAATAAAGGCGCGGAGGTGGAATTTCTCCTTCTTTCCATTCAGCCTGCAAACTGGAACGATGACTTTACACCGTGGGCGGCGCCCGCGTTCCGTGCGGGGGAGGAAGCGCCGCGGGGCAGGGCGGACGACTATTTGTCCTGTCTGACAGAAAAAATAAAGCCGTACATGGACGCCCATTATCGGACGAAACCGGAACCGGCACACACGGCTCTGTTCGGCTATTCTCTGGGCGGGCTTACGGCGGTTTACGCGATCTACAAAACGGATGTGTTCGGCGTGATCGCCAGCCTTTCCGGGTCACTCTGGTTTGACGGTTTCTGCGAGTTTATGGAACGGGAAAAGCCGATTCGGACGGACTTGCAGATATATCTTTCCCTTGGGAAAAAGGAGAGCCGCAGCAAAAATCCGCGCATGGGCCGGGTGGCGGAATGCACACAGCGGGCGAGGGAACTTCTGGCGGGGCAGTTGGAATGTACAGGCGCGGAGAGTGAGGGACGGGTGTTTTTTGCGTGGAATGAGGGCGGACACTTCCACGATATAGAAGGGCGGTTTGCGAAGGCGCTAATGTACTTGCGCATAGGAACAGAGCCATTTGACAAAAGAAGTGGAAAAAGTGATTAAAGAAACTGTTGGCAGATACGTGAAAGAAGCGGCAGGATGATTTTAAGTGTAAGCAGGAGAACCGACATTCCGAATTATTATTCCGAATGGTTTTACAACAGAATAAAAGAGGGATTCTTATATGTCCGCAATCCAATGAATGTCCATCAGATCAGCGAAATTAAAATAACGCCGGACGTGGTGGACTGTATTGTTTTTTGGACGAAGAATCCCCTGCCGATGATGGAAAGGCTGGATGAGCTAAAAGCGTATCCTTATTATTTTCAGTTTACGCTTACAGGGTATGGAAATGATGTCGAGTCAAATGTGCCCGATAAAAAGGCATCCATGATTCCGATTTTCCGCGATTTATCAAATAAAATCGGCAGGGAGAGAGTGGTTTGGAGATATGATCCCATTTTCTTTTCCGATAAGTACACGGTGCAGTATCACTTAAAAGCATTCAGAAGTATTGCGGAAGCGCTAAACGGATATACCGACAAATGTGTGATCAGTTTTGTGGATATTTATGCCAAAAACAGGAAAAGGATGGAAAGCTTGCGCTGTTATGATTTGGATGAGGGCGAACTGAGAAAGTTTGCGAGGGATTTGAGTGGGATCGCAAGCGATAATCGTATGGAAATCGGCAGCTGCGCGGAAAAAATAGAGCTGGACGGCTGCGGAATTGTCCACAACTGCTGTATAGACAAGATCTTAATTGAAAAAATAGCAGGGTGTAGATTGAAGGTCGGTAAAGACAAAAATCAGCGCCCGGAATGCGGCTGTGTGGAAAGCATTGACGTAGGAACTTACCATACATGTAAAAACGGCTGTGCCTATTGTTATGCAAATGAAAGTGAGAAGAGCGTGGTACGAAATGCGTCAAAGTATGATCCCGCGTCACCGCTTTTGTGTAGTCATCTGGAAGCGGGGGACAGGGTTAGTCAGAGGAAGGTGGCGTCATGGAAGGAAACGCAGCTAAGTATGTTTGATTTATAGTGGGGGATCTGCCGATTTTAGTGCTTTCATAAACTCCCTCACCATAACGGGCATATTTGAAAACTGGACAGAAAAAATTTATTCTTGACAAAGCGACACGAATGACGCATAATTAAAAGCGACACGGGCGTTGCAAAATGAAACGAGAGAGGGGTTTTGAGGAAGCGCCGGAATGGAGGATTCGCATGAGCTTGAGAGGAGACAAGACAAAACAGGAAATTCGTGACAAGGCATATCAGCTTTTTGCGGAAAAGGGATTTAAAGAGGTGACCATGAAAGATATTTGCGAGCGGACAGGACTAAGCCGTGGGGGATTGTACCGTCATTATGAAAGTACGGAACAGATTTTTCTGGAAATTATCAATGCTTTTTCCGACCAGCAGAAAAACGATGTGTGTGAAAAAATCGAAAAACGTGTTCCGGCGGCTGTAATATTGGAGGAGCTTCTGACAAAATACGAAAAAGAAATGGGCGACCGGGAAAGTTCGTTCAGCCTTGCCATCTGTGAATATTACAGCAATCCGGCAGTTTCTAAAGAAGACAACTCTGTAAAAAGGCAGTATGAAATCTCGAAATTCATATGGACGGCGTTGATCAATTACGGTATGAGTACGAAAGAATTTAACCGTGTAGACCCCGAATCGGTGTTTCATATACTTGTGTTCGCGTATCAAGGCGTGCGAATGTACAGTAGACTGATGGAGATGAACCGAAACATTCCCGCTCAGATAACAAACGAAATAAGAATGCGATTACTGGCAGAGGAGGTTTGACATGAAAAATGATATTTGTCTGGTAAGACCCACATTGGAACATAAGGAAGAAGCGCTTGCGTATCGCGAGGAGCATTTTTGGCACGGGGAAAAGATTATTTACGGGAGCGAGCTTTTTGACAAGACGGAGAGTTACGAGGAGTGGCTGACTTGTGTAACGCGAAATACCGATCCCGCGACGGTAAATTAAAACTGGGTGGTAACGGACACTTTTTTTGCGGAGAGAATGAGTGACGGCAGGATTGTCGGCATCATTGACCTGAGGCATACGCTGAATGACTTTTTGAAGGATCTGGGGAATTGCGGCTACAGCGTGCGCCCTTCCGAAAGAAAAAAGGGGTATGCGTCAGAGATGCTAAGTCAGCTTTTACAGGCAGCAAAAGAGGCGGGAATGGAAGAACTCCATATTTCCGTCGAAAAGGAAAATACCGCGTCTGTGAAAGTCATACGGAAAAACGGCGGCGTGTACGAGAGAAGCTTTTCCTGTGAAGGGGAAGAGGCGGATATTTATAAGATCGCACTATAAATATTGTTTGCTTTGCGGCATGCAAAGGCTTCATCAGACCATATTTTTTCACTCATCATCCACCTCGACCAGCTCATGGACAGTTCCTTTACCGGCACGAAGCTCGCGAACAGATTTTTTTACATGAGCCATATTGGTTTCAGAAAAAAAAGGATCGGGGGTCTGCGTGATTTCAAAAGGAATGCGGTTCTCGCGAAGAACTGCTTTCACAAACATGTTAATAGCTGTAGAAGCATTTATTCCGACGTTGGAGCAAAAGGTATCAAAATTGCTTTTATCGCTAGCGTCTACACGAGCAGTAATAGTTGCCTGTGCCATAAAATACATCTCCTTTTCGTATTAGTTTTTATTATTATAACTCTATTGTATGCAAATAGCAATGAAATGTAACACAATGGATATAATTTTATTAATAAAACAAGAATATTATGAGCAAGGCAAAAAATCATTGGGACAAATATTCCATCATGTGCTATAATGTCCAAAAGCGGCTATAGTATAAAGGGTTTGGCATGATCTGGAAAAACATGAATTTACAACTGCAAAAAGGAAGCATTTATCCCTTCGACGGGGATAGTGCGCCCATTTTCGGTAAAATTTGCAGGGAAACAAATGGTAGGAACCGTTCTCTCTTTAACGGTTTATAGTTTGGACAAATTTGACGGAACCGGGACATTATCTCCTTAACTTTTTTGACAATGAAAAGCTAAGGAGGTTTTTTTATGCAAAAAATCAGGAAACAGATACGAGGATTATACTTATCTACAATGGCGGGCAACCTGTCGTTTACCGGGGCGTGGGTGGCGATACTTGCGGCGAGAGGCTACAGCCTTGCGCAGATCGGGCTGGCGGAGACGGTTTTCCACATAACGAGTCTCATATTTGAAATTCCCTCCGGGGTTTTAGCCGATTTGTTCGGAAGAAAGAAAATGCTGGTTCTGAGCAGCATTTTGCGGATGATCGGCAACGTGGTTATGATACTTTCGGGCAACCTGTTTATGGTATGCATTTCCCTTGCCTTCTATGCCACGAGCTACAACTTCGCGTCCGGCTCGGGGGACGCACTTGCATACGATTCACTTAAGCTGGTGCAGGGGGAGGCTTACTACGAAAGGTATGCGTCAAACCAGTTGATGATCTACCGCTTCTGCGGCGCCCTTTCGACGTTATGCGCGGGTTTTGCGCTGTTAATCGGGCATAGGGCAGCGTATGGGGCGGATATTTTAATGTCTGTAATTCAGATTGGCATTTTGCTGTCCTTATATGAAGCAAAGGTAAGTGATAAAAATGAGTGGAAAGCGGCGGAGCTGACTGGATCAGTCAAGAGCGCGCTTGCAGAATGCCTTCTGGAAAGTCTTACTTTTATGAAAAGGGAGAGAAAGGCGATTGCCCTCATGTTTGCCAATTCCTTTGTAGGAGCAATGGACATTTTACTGCTGTTTTTCTTGCAGGCAAAGCTCCCGGCGGCAGGAATGCCTCGCTGGGCGTTGGGATTTGCCCTGTTTTTCATGGAAATGGGAGGCATCCTCGGTGCGAAGATTATATTGAAATGGAAACGGCTGCGGTATAGAAATCTGTTTGCAGTCACAGCGGCGCTTGTTTTGTCCGGGGTACTCATGGAGCATTCTGGTATGTGGCTGTTTATGATGGCGGGCGGTTTTATTGCGGCGTTTGCCGATGATGCGCTGCAGGTGCGGACGGACGCGACTTTGCAGGATAGTTTTCCGTCGGAGCAGAGAGCTACGCTGATTTCCATGGAGTCGTTTACCTTTTCCGTGATTATGGTGGCGCTGTCGCCGCTTGCGGGACTATTCTTCTCGTGGTGGTAATATTTTTATATTTTATTGCAGCAATTTATTGATTTTTCCGATATTTTTTGTAAAAATAAGAAAGGATGGCGGACGGCATGTCTGCTGGCTGGAGGCAAAACATTTCGAAAGAGAGAAGGGAATAACAGATGGAAAGAAAAATTGGAACGGTATCGAGAGGCATACGTTGCCCGATCATCAGACAGGGCGATGATCTGGCGAAGATTGTTGTAGACAGTGTTATGGACGCGGCGGTGGAGGAGGGATTTGAGATTCGCGACAGGGATGTGATCGCGGTGACTGAGTCCGTCGTGGCGAGGGCGCAGGGCAACTATGCATCGGTGGAGGCGATTGCCCAGGACGTGAGGGAAAAGCTTGGCGGTGAGACGATTGGCGTAATTTTTCCTATTTTGTCGAGAAATCGTTTTGCGATCTGCCTGAGGGGAATCGCAATGGGGGCGAAAAAGGTTGTGCTGATGCTCAGCTACCCCAGCGATGAGGTGGGCAACGAACTTGTTTCGCTGGATCAGCTGGATGAGGCGGGGGTCAATCCCTACAGCGATGTGCTGACATTGGAAAAATACCGTGAGCTTTTTGGAGAGAATAAGCATCCGTTTACCGGGGTGGATTATGTGGCATATTATGAAGAACTGATCAAAGAGGCGGGCGCAGAGGTGGAGGTTATTTTCGCCAATGACTGCCGCAGTATCCTTCCTTATACAAAGAAGGTGATAAACTGCGATATTCACACGAGGGCGCGCACAAAGAGGATTCTTAAGGAAGCGGGCGCGGAAGTTGTGGCAGGGCTGGACGATATTCTTAACCAGCCTGTAAACGGAAGCGGATGCAATGAGAAATATGGTCTGCTTGGCTCCAATAAGTCTACGGAAGACACAATCAAACTGTTCCCGAGGGAATGTACCGATCTGGTGATGGACATTCAGAAGGATGTTCTTAACAGAACCGGCAAACATGTAGAAGTTATGGTGTACGGTGACGGTGCCTTTAAGGACCCGGTAGGAAAAATCTGGGAGCTTGCGGACCCCTGCGTTTCTCCGGCAAGCACGCCTGGGTTAGAGGGAACGCCCAATGAAGTGAAATTAAAATATCTGGCGGATAACGATTTTAAGGATTTGTCCGGCGAGGCGCTAAAGGAAGCGATCTCTAACCGTATCAGGGAGAAGAAGGACAATCTGGTAGGCGATATGGCGTCTCAGGGCACAACGCCGAGACGGCTGACCGATCTGATCGGTTCGCTGTGCGACCTGACAAGCGGTTCGGGCGACAAGGGTACGCCGGTAGTTTTGATCCAGGGATATTTTGATAATTATGTGAGTTAGTGAATTTTCAAGGAAAATAAAATATCAGAGGAGAGCGATATGAAGCTTGTGGTTTTGGAGCGAAACAGTGTGGGAACGGACGTGGATGTGAGCTGCTATGAAAAATTCGGGGAGGTGACTTATTACCCGAATACGGTAGCGGAAAATACGGCGGAGCGGGTGAAAGACGCGGATATCATTATCGCAAACAAAGCGCCCATGAACGAAAATACCTTGAAGGACGCGCCGAATGTGAAGCTGATCTGCCTGTTTGCGACAGGATTTGACAATGTGGATCTGGCGTACTGCAGGGGACGTGGCATCAAGGTTGCAAATGTGGTGAATTACAGCACGGCGGCAGTGGTGCAGCATACGATTCTGCTGGCTTTGGCGCTTGAGGAGAAACTGATTCATTATGACAATTATGTGAAATCCGGCGAATACGGCGCGCAGGACCGCTTTTCCAATTTCGACAGGCCTTTTCGCGAGTTTGAGGGAAAGACATGGGGCATTGTGGGAATGGGAAATATCGGCCGCGGGGTCGCGCGCGTGGCGCAGGCAATGGGCTGTAGGGTAATCTTTTACTCTGCTTCCGGCAAGAGTACATGTACAGAGTATGAGAGAGTGGAGTTTGACGCGCTCCTTGCGCAGTCGGATATTTTGTCTCTGCACTGTCCTCTGACTGACAGGACGAGAGGGCTTATCAACAAAGAGGCGTTTTCCAAGATGAAGCGATCCACGGTTCTTGTCAATGTGGCGAGGGGACCGGTGGTTGACACACAGGCACTCTATGAGGCTTTGACGCAGGGGCAGATCGCTGCCGCGGGTCTTGATGTGCTGGAGAAGGAACCCATCAGCAGGGATAATCCGTTAAATGAGATCAAGGACAGCACGAAGCTGATTATCACCCCTCATCTGGCGTGGGCGAGCACGGAGGCGAGGGAACGTCTTGTGGATGAAGTGGCGAAAAACATACAGGCTTTTCTGGACGGCGAAGAGAGAAACATTGTAAACAAGTAACTGGCTGCTGCATTTGACAAAAGTATCCCCATTGTGTGCTGCCAGACACAATGGGGTGTACGATTTAAGTATAAGGAAGATAAAAGCAGCGCGGAAAAGGAGCAGATATGGGAATTGTGATTGAAAATGCCCTTGTGGTTTTGCCTGAAGGCGCGGAGGATGTGATCCGGGAGACGTCGCTCTATATCGAGGGAGACAAAATAACGGGGATTGGCGGCAAGCCGGCGGGATTTACTGCGGATAAGGTGATCGACGGTACGGATAAGCTGGTGATTCCGGGACTGATAAACTGCCATACCCACTCCTACATGTCCTTTATGCGAAATGTGGCGGATGACCTTTCCTTTATGGACTGGCTTTTTGGAACGATTGATCCGATTGAACAGCAGATGACGGACGAGGACACTTACTGGGGTGCAAATCTGGCGATTGTCGAAATGATGAAGAGCGGCACCACCTGCTTTAACGATATGCAGATGAACATCCATCAGACGACCCGTGCGGTGAAGGAGTCGGGTATGCGTGCCGTGATCTGCCGCGGGCTTGTGGGCAGCGGTAATGACGAGGCGGGACAGTCACGTCTGCGCCAGGCTTACGAGGAGCGGGATGCGGCAAAGGACTGTGACAGGCTTACCTTTAAGCTGGGACCTCATGCGCCTTACACCTGTGACGACGAATTTTTAAAGATTGTGGCGGCCGAGGCAAAGAAGGAAAAGATGGGCATTCATGTGCATCTGTCGGAGAGTGAGAGCGAAATTTCACAGATTCGGGAAAAGTATGGATGTACGCCGATTGCTTTGGCGGAGAAATGCGGTATTTTCGATGTGCCGGCTATCGCCGCGCACTGTGTACAGGTGACGGACGAGGATATTTCTATCCTAAAACGGAAAAATGTAAGCGTTGTGACCAACCCGGCAAGTAATATGAAACTCGGGAACGGCTTTGCGCCCGTTGCGAAAATGCTTGATGCGGGCGTCAATGTGTGTCTCGGTACGGACGGCGCGGCGAGCAATAACTGTCTGAACATGTTCCACGAGCTGAGCCTGCTGACACTGATTCACAAAGGCACGGGAAAGACGCCGCAGTGTGTCAGCGCAAAAGAAGGTTTCCGCATAGCTACCATCAACGGCGCGAAGGCACTCGGACTGGAAAAGGAAATCGGTTCTATTGAAGTGGGTAAGAAAGCGGATCTGGCGATTCTTGATCTGAATACGCCGTCCTTAACGCCCAGAAATAATTTGATCGCCGGGCTGTCCTATTCTGCCAACGGCTCGGAGGTGGACACGGTGATCATAAACGGGCAGATTACAATGGAGAACCGCAAGCTGCTGACAGTGGACGAGAAACTGGTCTACGGCAAGATTCAGGAGATAATCGTCAGAATGGGATTAGACAAGAAAACTTACTAAATAATTATAGAATTATAGGAACTTTTTTGTTATAATCTACACATAAGCATTGAGCAGTGCACATCCGCCGGAATAGCAGCGGCGGGGAGCTGCACTGCGGACAGGCAAAGGTATTTTGGGGGAGGGGAACGGATATGCTGGCAACACTGATACCATACTTTGATAAGGACATGAAAGTCGCAGCTTACGCGCTGGCTTCACAGAGGGAAAACAGCCTCTTGAATCCGCCGATTTTCGGTTCAAGCAGTCCAAATGGCCTGGCGGAAATCGAAGGTCTGGAAATTGTACATAATATAGGTATAGACACGCTGTCGCCGGGAACAGTTGTGCTGATTCCTGTAAGTCATATTGCGGTATTTTCTGATCTTGAAGCGAAGTGTGATGAGTTCCGCGGCAGGGTTGTACTTGTGTTTGACAACGAGGTGGAGAATAGCGAGGCATACAGGAAACGCTTTTCACAGTTGAAGGAAAAGGGCTATATGCTGGCGATGTCAAAACTTCCCGTAAGCCGGTATGAGGAAAACAGGGAGCTGCTTAAGCTGATGGATTATGTTATCCTGGACCAGAAAGAGGTGGATCTTTCCAAGGCGAAGATCTATTTCAAGAGGCAGTATCCGCAGATCAAGATATGTGTCGGGAATATTGACAGTCAGGACATTTTTGACAGATTGAAGGATGACGACGATTTCTATCGGTTTGAGGGTAAGTTTTACCGCATCCCTATTACAAAGGGGGAGAATGAGGTTTCCCCGCTGAAGATCAATTACTTGGAACTGATGAATATCGTGAACGCCCCGGATTTCGAGCTGACGAAGGCGGCGGACGTCATCGGACGCGATACCGCGCTTGTGGTGGAACTGCTTAAGATGGTGAACCACATTGCGATCAATTCCCAGGTAACTTCCATTCGTCACGCGGCGGCAATTCTCGGACAGCGTGAGCTGAAAAAGTGGATCAATACCGTGATAACGAAGGAACTTTGTGCGGACAGACCAAACGAGGTGGCAAGAACCTCCATGCTCCGCGCGAAATTTATGGAATGTCTGGCTCCCGTATTTGGGCTGGGGATGAAGTCTGCGGAAGTATTTTTGATGGGGCTGTTTTCTATCCTGAACATCATCCTGAATATGCCTATGGAAGATGCGCTTAAGATGGTCACGGTTTCCAAGGAGATTGAGGACGCGCTTGTGCGGGGCACGGGAGACCTGGCAGGGATTTATTCTTTCGTGGTAAACTATGAGGCGGCGGACTGGCAGGAGATCAGCAGACAGCTCATTGTGCTGAATGTGGATACCAATACGATTTATCAGGCGTACACCGAGACCGTATGCTGGTATAAGGAGATGTTTTTCGAGACAAGCGTGAAATGATCGTCTGTCTCGTGAACATAATATGATAAAAGTGATGATAGGACAGACGACCATCACTATAATAAAAATTCGGCTGATTAATTATTGTAGGAGGACACTATCATGAGCAGTGAAATCAGAGACATTAATCTTGCCGAATCCGGTGAGAGAAAGATCGAGTGGGTGAAAAGAAATTGCGACCTGCTCCGCACCTTGGAAAAGGAGTTTTCCGAGAGCAAGCCTTTTGCGGGCAAGAAAGTAACGTTGTCCGTACATCTGGAGGCAAAGACGGCATACCTGTGTCTGGTGCTTGCCGCGGGCGGCGCGGAAATGTATGTGACGGGTTCCAATCCGCTGTCAACGCAGGATGATGTGGCGGCAGCCCTTGTAAAGGCGGGGCTTGAGGTACATGCATGGTATGGTGCAACGCCGGAGGAGTATGAGACACATATCCGCCACGTGCTGGAAGCGGAGCCGAATATCATTATCGACGACGGCGGCGATCTGGTGACCATGGTGCACACGCAGATGCAGCATTTGATTCCGAACATTATCGGCGGCTGCGAAGAAACCACTACCGGAATCATCCGTCTGGAGGCAATGAATAATGCGGGAGAGTTGAAGTTCCCCATGGTGCGCGTCAACAATGCGGCATGCAAGCATTTCTTCGATAACAGATACGGCACTGGCCAGTCTGTTTGGGATGGAATTAACAGAACCACTAACTTGATCGTTGCGGGTAAGATCGTCGTTGTAGCAGGCTATGGCTGGTGCGGCAAAGGCACGGCGATGAGGGCGAAAGGTCTGGGCGCACGGGTAATCGTGACAGAGATTGACCCGATCAAAGCGATTGAGGCGGTTATGGACGGTTTTGACGTAATGCCCATGAAGGAGGCGGCAAAGGTGGGCGATTTCTTTGTCACCGTGACAGGCTGCGATAAAGTAATTGACAAAGAAGATTTTGCCGAGATGAAGGAGGGCGCGATCCTCTGCAATGCGGGCCATTTCGACTGTGAGATTGACATGGCGTGGCTGAAAGCGAACGCGGTGGAGACGAGAGAGCAGCGCAAGAACATCATGGGTTATAAGCTGCCGACAGGCCAGTGGATCTTCGTACTTGCCGAAGGCCGTCTCGTGAATCTGGCAGCAGGTGACGGACATCCCGCAGAGATTATGGATATGAGTTTTGCGATTCAGGCGCTTTCCGCGAAGTATCTGGTAGAGCACGCAAGTGAGCTTACCGAAAAGCTGATCGACGTGCCCGAAGAGGTTGACAAGGATGTGGCAAAGAGAAAACTTGCTTTCCTTGGCAAGGAGATTGATGTGCTGACGCCGGAGCAGGAGAAATATCTGAATAGTTATACTCTTTAATTAAGATAATAAATAACGGTAACAATGGTCCGCACTTTGGCAACAGGGTGCGGACTTACTGGTGGGATAGAAAGGGAAAAGTTGGAAGTGAAAACAGAAAAATACGCGAAAAATTTATTACAATTTTTAAACGACAGTCCTACCGCGTTTCACGCCGTGGAAAATGCGGCGGCACTGTTGCGGGAAAACGGCTTTGAGGAACTAAAGGAAACGGAAAGCTGGTCTCTGCAAAAAGAGGGAAAATACTTTGTAGCCAAAAACAGTTCGGCCGTGATTGCCTTTATAGTGGGAAAGGGCGATCTGGCAAAGGAAGGATTTCGCATTATCGGCGCACATACGGATTCCCCGGGGCTAAAAATCAAACCGGGCGCCTGCAGCGTTACCTCAGACGGCTATGTGAAGTTGAATGTGGAGGTGTACGGCGGAGCGATTCTGCAGACATGGTTTGACAGACCGCTGGCGCTGGCCGGGCGGTTGGTCGTGAAGGAAAACGGCACATTACAGGAAAAGCTGGTCAGGATCGACAAGCCTGTTTTTATGATTCCGAATCTCTGTATTCACTTCAACAGGGATAAGAATGAAAAAGGTGCCTGCAACAAACAGACCGAAATTCTGCCGCTTTTCTGTATGAAGGAAGAGAATGTGGATAAGGAAGATTATCTGTACGCATTGATTCAGGAGGAGACGGGGATAGAAAGAGAGGACATTGTAGATTACGAGCTGTTTTTGTATGAGTTCCAGAAGGGAATCTTTACGGGGAAAAAGCAGGAGTTTATCTCGGCGTCACGGATTGACGATTTGTCCATGGTTTATGCGGGACTGGCCGCGCTTACAAAGGCGCAGACGGCCGAAGGCTGTCAGGTGCTTGCCGCGTTCGACAATGAAGAGGTGGGGAGCACCACTGCGCAGGGAGCCAATTCCGGGCTTTTGCTGCATATTTTAAACCGCATCTGTAAGAATTTGGGGATGACGGATGAGGAGTATTTTCAGGCGGTTGCCAATTCGACCTCCATTTCAGCGGACTTGGCGCACGCAGTGCACCCGAATTACAGTGACAAACATGATACGGAAAGCCGTCCCATATTAGGAGGCGGACCAGTGATTAAGTATTCCGCGTCCCAACGGTACGCCACGACTGCGTTTAGCGCCGCGTATTTTGTGCAAGTCTGCGAGCAGGCGGGTGTTCCCTGCCAGAAGTTTGTGAACAGGAACGATATCGCAGGAGGTTCGACAATCGGTCCCGCGCTTTCCGGGCTGACCACCATTCCCACGGTGGACATGGGCGCGCCGATCCTCGCCATGCACTCCATCCGGGAGTTCGGGGCTGTGGCGGATATGGAATATACGCGTCGGGCTTTTCTGGCTTACTATGAAGGCGGGCAGCTTTGATGCCGCCCGCCTGGACTGCTTCGGTCCCACGCTTTCCGCGTGTATTTTGAATGGGATTAACCTTTCGTGATAGGCACCCACAATTCGCAGAACAGACCCTTTTCACCTTTTTCAAAGTAGATTTCAAAGTCCGTGTCGTCTGTCTGTGTATAGCCAGTCTGCGGGGAAAATTCTTTGTAAAATTTGCTCCATGTCTCCCCGATACAGTCGCCGTCATCGCCAAAGCACTTAAATACGGCATAGTCTGTAGGCTCGGTTTTCCATATGGTATAGCCCTTTTTAAGCAGTGCGTTTACGCCGGAGGAATCGGTATCTTCATCAATGATAACGCCGATGCCGTAATCAAAATGGGTCTGATTCGCCTTGGTGGGGCTGCACAAGCCGTAAAGATCTCTTTTTCCTTCCGGCCGAAGACGCTTCATAGGTTCAAACAGATCCTTTTTGTCGCATTCGCCCCAGAAATCGGGAATGCTGTGGTCGCTGTCATCGTTGATGATCTCGTTGGAAAAAGCCCTCACCATTGCAAGAAACTGCTGCGGTTCTCTGTGTTCCATTCTGTAATCCATAATACTACCACCTTCCGTTATGATTTTTATCACAAGGGGATTGAATAAATGGAGTTTCGCGCCCGGCTTCTTTGCCTGCTTCGGGGTGGAGCCATGGAAGCGCAGAAAAGCCTTGGAAAAGCTTTCCGGTGATTCATAGCCGTATTTGTACGCGGCGTCAATGACGGACAGATCCGTTGTCTGCAGCTCCTGCGCAGCGAGCGTAAGACGGCGGTTTCTGATGTATTCATTGGCGGTCATTCCGGTAATAAAGCTGAATGTGCGATGGAAGTTGTAGTTGGACATGCGTATGCTGTTTGCCACGTCGGTATAGTTAATGTCCTCGCAAATGTGTTCTTCCATATAGCGTATTGCCTGCTGAATCAGTTGTATTGACATATCGGTTCCTGCTTCTCCTTTCGTGTTCTGGGCAACGAAGTTTTTTACCTGTTCTCCTTGTGTGAAACCATTGTATAAAATTGTGGAAAGGAAGTCCTGTTCTAGCTTGCGCAAGGTTGTTCCTCTTTTGTCTGATTCTATCACATATTTAGTTTCCGTTGCCATTTTTCCGATTTATACAAAAAATTATGTTTAGAACAGTCTTTTGAAGTTTTTCTTGCATTTGGAAAATGACCGTGCTAAGATACACGGAAGCGTTATCGGCGACGATACTGCGGGATTTTGTCTGCAATTTACGGAAGGAGGTACAGACATGAGATTTGAAAAAATAGATTGCGGCAGTGTGTCAGCTGCTGTAGTTTTAAATGACAATTCAAGTGATAATAAAGTAATAGCTGACGTTGATTCTGCGCTTGATCTGCTTATGTCTGCCAAATACGAAGCAGGCACGGAGTATCTAGTCGTGGATAAAAAAGCGGTTACTGAGGATTTCTTTGTTTTAAGCAGCGGCCTGGCGGGGGAAATTCTCCAGAAATATATTAATTATGGCGGGAAACTTGCCATATATGGCGATTATTCCCATTATACGAGCAAACCGCTGAAAGACTTTATCTTTGAGAGCAATAAAGGAAAGGACTTTTTCTTTACGGCGACAAAAGAGGAAGCAGTACAGAAAATAAAGGAAAGCATATAACAGACAATTTCCCGTATCGGATCGTTGTGTATCAATCGGACGCTGGCGCGGCCGTGCTTTTATGGCACGGTCGTTTTTATTTCTTTTGGTTTGCAGTGCCGTTTGGTTAGCTAATAAGTTTGAAAAGAATTTCATATAGAGGATAAAAGTATATTGACAAAATATGTTTACAGATGTAGACTATTTTTAAAGAAGTCTACATCTGTAAACAATAAGAATAAACGGGCATCAAGGAATTAGGAAAGGGATAGGTTTATGAAAGACACGAAAATATCCGACGCGGAACTGGAAATACTGGAAGTACTATGGGCGGCGGGGGAGGCGTTAAACGCGAATGAGATCCGCGCCCGGCTAAATGAGAAAAAGGACTGGGAGCGAACCACAGTGCTGACGCTGATCCGCAGACTGCTTGACAAAGGAGTGATCGGACAGGAGAAGCGGGAGGTTTATTATTATGCCCCTCTTGTGGCGAGAAACGATTATGTGAAAGAGGAGACGAAAAGCTTTTTGAATAAGTTTTTTAAGGGAGACGCAAAAAATTTGGCGGCAGCTCTCATCGAGGATGAGGATTTAAGCAGGGAAGATATTGAGGAACTGAGGGATTATTTTCGTGCCAGCTTTCGTTAAGGCAGATGGAATAAGGAATAGATTGTCCGGCAACTCATTTGCGTAGTCGATCATTTGGAGAATTTGAGGTGGAGGGAATTATGACACAATTATTTTTTGTGATTTTGTCGTTATCGGTGTCCGGCGGATTGGTTGGACTTCTGGTTCTGGCGTTTCGCCCGGCAGCCGGTCACTATTTTTCAAAGCGGTGGGCTTACTGCCTCTGGCTTCTGGTGATTGCGAGACTGCTTGTGCCTGTGCACGTGGACATTAATCTGATGGAGTATTTGTCGGTGAAGCTGTCGGCAGCAGGGAGCAGTCTGAGCCAGGCGGGCAGCGAGGCGGAATTGGATGGGCGTGCGGCAACGGTATTGGAAGGTTTGCCGGATGAATCGGAGAGCGCGGATGGCGCAGGGAATACAACGAACGGTAGGCGCGCTGGAAGTGAACTGCATGAGACGGGCGGCATGGCGGCTGCAGATGCGGCAGAAGTCGGGAAAGCAGCAGGGCAGGATATGGTACAGACTGTCGGGTCTGGGTTATCAGAGAGCGCAGTATCTGCCAGCGGCGTGACAGGTGGAAGAGAGGGCAATGTTTGGGAACGGATATTGCAGCGTGCAGCTCTTATCTGGTTTGCCGGCGTATTTTTTACGGCGCTGCGGAAACTTTGGATTTATCGCCGGTTCGTAAAGGGAGTCTGCGCGGTGTGTGTGCCCGTCACCGACCGGCGGATTCTTGGGCAGTATGCGCAGATACAGAAGAGAGTCGGCGTACAAAAGATCATGCCGCTTTACGAGAGTGCAGACATTGACAGCCCGATGCTGATTGGACTTTTCAACCCTTGTATTTGTCTGCCCGCCGGGCTTCTGGGGGAAATGACCGGGAAGGAGAACGACGTCGGCTTGATTCTGCACCATGAGCTGGTGCACTATAATCGAAGGGATCTTTGGTATAAATGGCTTTTTCAGGCGGCGCTGTGCGTACACTGGTTCAACCCGCTGGTGTATGTATTTAACCGCAAGTTTAACATAGACTGTGAACTTGCCTGTGACGAGACCATGATGAAACTTTTGTCGGAAGAAGGGCGCAGGGCATACGGGAATGTGCTGCTGGATGTGGCACAGAAAAATTGGTCGGAGGGCACTTTTGGGGGGAAGGATTTGGGAACACACAGAAACGTGCCGGCAATGACGCTTTTGGAGGAAAAAAGTACACTGAAGGAGAGGCTGCGGGGGATTGCGCAGTATCATCAGACGGGTATAGCTGTCGGACTCTGCTCGGTGGCGGCGCTTGTCATGTTTCTGTCAGTGGCGCTAGTCTGCGGCGCGGCGGGTGTCCGTGGCGGCTACGGGAACACTTATTCCGTGCATGATTATGGGGATTTTATTGGACTTGTAGAGCATTTCTGGGAAAAAACAACGTGGTCGGAAATGTGGGGAGACTCCTTCAATCTGGATCAGCCGATTTTGGTAAGTAAAAACGGAAAAGCTTTTCGGATGTATGACGATGACGCCATGATTGCCGGGGAAAGTGAGAATGACTGGTGGCGTGCGCGGACATATATCGGCGGTGACAAGAGCGTGGATGCGAAGAATCTGATGCTTAATGGCTCCGATGCCTTATGGATTTTGTATGCCAACAAGGAGACAACGCTGGAAATATCTTCGAGATTTCATCTTTTTGACGGCCGTTTCAAACTCGTCTGGGTCGGACCAGATCAGACGGTGCAGACGCTCAATGAGAACGGGGAGGAGAGTGTCGTGAAAATCACGCTGCCACAGGGCAGAAACGTGATTAAAATGGTGGGACAGAAGGCGAAGCTGGAAGATTTGAATGTAGCATATTCAGGGATGGAAAAAGAGGATTTTGACGGTATCTATAACAGTGAAGCTTCGGAGTATGCCTATCAGGTGCTGGAAAGAAAACGTCCGTTTGATCCTGTCCGGCTGGAAGAGGTCTGCCCGCAGTTAAAGGAAAAAGAGGTAAGTGAGTTATGCCGGATCGCTTTGGAGGAGGGGACGGCTTTATCGAAGAAAAACTGGCAGGATCTGTTTGTTTATTCCAATGAGAAGCTGACGGCACGGTATCTCCTGGAGGCGCTGCAGGCGGGCAGAGCAGGGACGTTCGACAGCGGCATACTTGTCGATATTGCGCCGTATATGACGGAGGCGGATATGAGCGAATGTTTTCGGCAGCTCTTGGAACGGGACGCGGTGTCTGACTCCGACTGGGAAGTTATCTTTGCGTATTCCGATGCAAACAAGTCGGCAGGATATCTTGCGGAGGCATTGCGGAACGGGAAGGCAGCGGGTTTTAGCGACAAGGCGCTTGAGAAGATCTGCTACCGGGTGTCCACAAAAGAGCTGACGGATATCGTGACGGCGATGGATGAGATGTCTTTTGACAGTCTGAAACAGGTGCTGGTTTATGTGCAGCAGATGGATGAGGCGGCGACATGTGTCTGCCATTACATTGACTTGGGGAATGCGCTTACGGATGACCAAATACGGGAGATAGAGATCCGCTTGAGCAAGGAGGACTTTTACCGGGTTTTGGAGTATAATGGGAGAAAGAAATAAGAAAGTGTGTGGTATGCAGGGGATCGTCTGTAAATGGACGGTCCTTTTGTTTTGACACTGTTTTGTGTGCAGTATATAATGGAATGTAACGTAAATTCAGAAACGGAGATAACGGTTATGTCATATCCGATGGTGCACCTAAAAGTTGCATATGAGTTGTTTGTGCGGCATGGCGGCGGGTGGATAGAGCGTCCGGGAAATTTTCTGCTCGGTTCCGTCGCGCCGGACGCGGTGCACTTTCATGACGAATATAATGTTTTGCTGAAAGAGCGGAGTCATCTATGGAAATTCGGACCGCGCTGGGGTATAACACTGAACAGTGAGGGCTGGCTGGAAGCAGTCCGCAAGTTTTGGGAAGAACACCAGAGTGTTGAACACCGGGATTTTATGGCGGGTTACTGCACGCACCTTTTGACGGACTGGGAGAATGATAGATGTATTTGGACGCCCTTTCGGGAAAAGATGATGCGGGGCGCAGACCTTGATGAAGTATACGGGCAGTATGCGGCGGAGGCTTACGGCATCGACCAGTGGTTATACCAGGATGATAGGGAGTCGCCGGAAATCTGGCGGCTTTTGGAGCAGGGGCAGGTTTACGGGGTGGAAGGATGCATTCGGGAAGAAGACCTTGCCAGACAGAAACAGTCGCTTTTATATGAGCAGTTTGCCGGGAAAGAAGGGATTGATGTGAGCGGGTATCGGTTTTGCACGAAGGAGATTATGGAGAGATTTGTGGAAACGTGCGTGGAGAAAATTTCCCGAGAGATTTTTTCTTAACTGTACATACAAAATTGTAAGCATGAAAGAGTCGCATATGAATATGTTTGAGAATCGTATGATTTGCGTTTGAAATCTGATAAGGTGCAGATAAATGTTTTTTCTTTACGTATGATATACGTATGAAACTCGTTTAAATTATAATATGCATTTATGTTAGGGGTAGATTATGAACACACAGGAAAGTACAAGAAACTACAAATCCGGGGAATTACTGAAACGGTTTCTTCCTTATTATAAAAAGTATTGGAAGATCGTAGTGATCGACCTACTCTGCGCAGGGCTTACGACGATCTGCGAGCTGGTGCTGCCGATGATTATCCGCTATATCACCAATGCGGGGATGAATGATCTGGCGTCGCTGACTATATCAGTCATTGTCCGACTGGGTGCATTATACCTGTGTCTGCGCATCGTTGATACGGTGGCGAATTTTTATATGGCTTACACGGGGCATGTGATGGGCACGCGGATTGAGACGGACATGCGGCGGGATGCTTATGCCCATCTGCAGAAGCTGTCGGACACTTACTATAATAATACGAAAGTCGGCCAGATTATGGGCCGCATCACCAACGACCTCTTTGACGTGACGGAGTTTTCCCACCATTGCCCGGAGGAATTTTTCATTGCGGGCATCAAGGCGGTCATTTCCTTTATTATTCTGGCGCAGATCAGCCTGGGGCTGACGCTGATTATTTTCATCGTGGTGCCGATTATGGCTGTGACCTGTACGGCGATCAATTTGCGGATGCGGGAGGCGTTTCGGAAACAGCGCGTGCAGATCGGCGAGCTGAACGCGCGCATTGAGGACAGTCTTCTCGGGCAGAAAGTGGTGAAGGCGTTCACCAACGAGGAGAAGGAAAAGGAGAAATTTGAGCAGGACAATCAGAACTTTTTCTGCATTAAAAAAGAGACATACAAGTTTATGGCGGCGTTTCAGACGACCACGAGGGCTTTCGACGGTCTGATGTATCTTGTGCTTCTTACAGCGGGCGGTATTTTTATGGTGAAAGGGAAAATTGCGCCCGGCGATCTGGTAGCCTATGTGATGTATGTGACCACGCTGATCGCGACGATCCGCCGGATTATCGAGTTTGCGGAACAGTTCCAGCGGGGTATGACGGGGATTGAGCGCTTCGTGCAGATTATGGACAGTGATATCGAAATTTTTGACGAGCCGGACGCAGTGGCATGCGTAAATCCGAAGGGCAATATTTCTTTCCGCAATGTCAGCTTTGAGTACCCTGATGACCACAATGTGGTGTTCCGGGGGTTAAATCTTGAAATCCGTCAGGGCGAGAAAATTGCCATTGTGGGTCCTTCCGGCGGGGGAAAAACTACGCTGTGCAATCTGATTCCGCGGTTTTATGATATCGACCAGGGAGAAATTCTGTTAGACGGGAAAAACATTCACGGGTATACGATCAAGAGCCTGCGGCAGAATATCGGTATGGTACAGCAGGACGTTTATCTTTTTTCCGGCACGGTTTATGAAAATATCGCTTACGGCAGGGAGAACGCCACGAGAGAGGAAGTGGTGGAGGCTGCGAAGCGGGCAGGGGCGCATGAGTTTATCACAGTCTTGAAAGACGGGTATGATACCTATGTGGGAGAGCGCGGCGTGAAGCTCTCCGGCGGACAGAAACAGCGCATCAGCATTGCCCGGGTATTTTTGAAAAATCCGCCCATTCTTATAATGGATGAAGCCACCTCCGCGCTGGACAATGAGAGCGAGTTTCAGGTGGCAAAATCTTTGGAGGCACTGGCGAAGGGAAGGACCACCATCACCATTGCGCACAGGTTGTCAAGCATCCGCAATTCAGACAGGATTCTGGTATTGACGGAGGAAGGCATCGTGGAGGAGGGAACCCACGAGAGTCTGCTTGCACAGAATGGAATTTACCATCATTTCTATGTGACGGCGAATGAGTTGAAGTAGGGGAAGACAGCATGGGCTTAGACAAAAAACAACGGATTTTAATTGTGGAAGATGATCGCCCGCTTGCGGGCGGTCTGTGCCGCGCCCTGCAAAACGAAAAGACTGAGGCGGTGAGCTGTCATACATTGCATGAGGCGGAAGAACTGCTTGACGCAGCGCAAGGAAACAGGGGCGCGTCAATGTCGGGAGAAGGGGCGGCAGATATGCAGTCAGCCTATGACCTTGTGATTTTGGATGTGAACCTTCCCGATGGAAATGGCTTTGACTTCCTGCAGCAGATTAAGGCGAAATATGACATGTGCGTGATTATGCTGACGGCAAACGACCTGGAAACTGATATCGTGGCAGGTCTGGAAGCCGGGGCGGACGATTATATTACGAAACCTTTCAGTCTGGCGGTACTCCGGGCTCGAGTGGCGACCCAGCTTCGGCGGGTGGAGTCCCGGGAACGAAACGGTTCGCCAGTAGATGCAGAAAGCATATCGGGAACGGACGCCGGACATATGGCGGCGGCATTGGACAACACAGGGGACGACAATGCGGTGACCGGCACGACAGCCGGTGGTGTGACAGTGAACGGTGTGGGAAAGAACGGCGAGGGCTGGATTACCGACGGTGACTACAGGATTCATTTTGCGAAGATGCTGTTTTACCACGGGGAGGAGCAGATTGAACTCAGCAAAAGTGAACAGAAACTGCTCCGGGTGCTCATAGAAAATCGGGGGATTACCCTGACCAGAGACCGGCTTTTGGAATGTATCTGGTCGGTGGACGCGGCGTTTGTGGATGAAAATACATTGTCCGTCACGGTGAAACGTCTGCGGGACAAGCTGGGCGCGCAGGAGCGGATTAAAACGGTGTATGGTATTGGGTATCGGTGGGAGTAGAAATATAATATTTAGCGGATATATGTTGGAGTGCAGAGTAAGAATGAACTCATAAAACTAATTGAGACAGGCGAGAAGGCAGACGTTGAGCTGAAAAAGTCGGAAAATGGTCTAAATAAGGATATTTATGAATCTGTCTGTTCTTTCAATAATAGAAATGGCGGGCATTTAATTTTGGGAGTTTTAGACTTAGATGTGATACGAAGAGCAAAGAAGATTACAAAGAATAGCAATCTGCCGCATGGCCATGGAGAATGACGAACAGCTTCATGCGTGCAGATTCGAGGACTCGGAAAGCTATCGGGTATCAGCAGGGGTGAACGATATTATAAATGAAATGATAAAAACAAAAACGATAATTCTTAGTAAATGGCAAAAGAAGGTATGAGAGGCAGCAATGACATCAGATATAACAGCAATTATTATTTTATCGGCCTGCATCTTCTGTCTGCTTACAGCCGCTATCATTGCACTTTCCGATCTCTATTTCAGAAGGCGGAGTCTCCGCCGCATGCGCGATATGATCCAGTCAGCCATTGACGGTACCTTTCAGGCGGACATTTTTGACGAATCCCTGTCGGCGTCGGTGGAAAATAAACTGGCGGAGTATCTGGCGGTATCGGAGACACAGCTTGGCAAAACGGCGGCGGAGCAGGAAAAGACAAAGACGCTGATTGCGGACATTTCCCATCAGACAAAAACGCCAATCGCCAATCTGCTGCTCTATACGGAACTTTTAAAGGAGGAAAGCGGAAGGGACGGCGAGACGGTCGCGCTGTTGGAAAGTCAGGTAAAGAAGCTGGATTTCCTCATTCAGTCGCTGGTAAAACTTTCACGGCTAGAAACGGGAATCCTCGTGCTGCATCCGTGCAAAAGCGAGATTTCGCTGCTCCTTGAGGAGGCGAAAGAGCAGTATACCGCGCGGGCGCAGGCAAAAGGCTTACATCTGCACGTGCTTTCGGAGGAGGCGCGGGGGATTACGGCGTGTTATGATCACAAGTGGACGTTGGAGGCATTGGGCAATCTCATTGATAATGCCATCAAATACACGCAGACTGGCGGTGTTACAGTGCGTGTGAAGCCATATGAACTTTTTGTCAGTATAGAGGTGGAGGACACTGGCATCGGCATTGCGGAGGAGGAGTACGCTAAAGTGTTCGGGCGTTTTTACCGTTCCATGTCGGTTGCCGACGAACAGGGCGTGGGAATCGGACTCTATCTGGCAAGGGAGATTTTAAAGCAGGAGTTCGGTTATATTCAGCTTACTTCTGCGGTGGGTAAGGGGACAGTATTTTCCCTGTTTCTTCCCGCAGACTAAATTCTTACAAAACTGTCATATTCTATTTTTTCCACGAAAGAATGTGGAAAGAATGCTATGAGATAATCTGTATTGTGGAGGACGGTGTACGGCGTGTTTCACAATACAGATTATGTTTTTTCACATGAAAAGGAGGAAGGCCATGACGATTCTGTCAACAAAGGATTTAAAAAAAGTATACGGTTCGGGCGAGAGTGAGGTACACGCCCTTGACGGGGTAAATTTTCAGGTGGAAAAGGGTGAGTTTGTGGCTGTCGTGGGCACATCCGGCAGCGGGAAGAGCACGCTCCTTCATATGTTAGGCGGATTGGACCGTCCGACGTCCGGCGGCGTCACGGTGGACGGCAAGGAAATTTTTACATTGAAGGACGAGGAACTGACCATATTTCGCCGCAGGAAGATCGGTTTTGTATTCCAGAATTACAATCTGGTGCCGGTGTTAAATGTCTATGAAAATATTCTTCTCCCGGTACAGCTTGACGGGGGCAGCCCTGACCAGAATTATATCAAAGAAATTATAGATACATTGGGACTCTCTTCAAAACTTAGCAATCTGCCGAACAATCTCTCCGGCGGGCAGCAGCAGAGGGTGGCGATTGCCCGCGCGCTGGCGTCGAAGCCGGCTATTATACTGGCTGACGAGCCGACGGGCAACCTGGATTCAAGAACCAGTCAGGACGTCTTAAGCCTGTTGAAGGTGACGGGACAGAAGTTCTCGCAGACGATTGTAATGATTACGCACAATGAGGCGATTGCGCAGATGGCAGACCGGGTGATCCGCATAGAGGATGGGAAAATAGTGTGAGAAGTACTAAGTCTCACACAGGAGAATGCCCAAAGTACGGGCATTCTCCGCGCAGTAAAACTGAGAGGAGAGAAGAACCGCATGAATGTTTCAAATCGAAAAATCATCCGCCGTCTCAGCATAGCGAGCTTTAAGGCGGCAAAGATCAGAAATATCATCACGGTGGCGGCGATCACGCTGACCACGGTATTGTTTACGGTTATTTTTACGGTAGGTATGTCCATGAAGTATGGCTTTGAGCAGTCGAATTTCCGGCAGGTGGGCGGATATGCCTACGGCGGGTTTAAGTATCTGACAAAGGAGCAGTTTGAGGAATTAAAGGGCGACCCGCTGATTAAGGAATACGGAAAGCGAATATACTGTGGTATGCCGGAGGAGGAGCCTTTCCACAAGAGTCACGTGGAGATCAGCTACTGCGACGAGAACACGGCGAAGTGGATGTTTTTGGAGCCGATTGAAGGGCGGCTTCCCCAAGAAGGCACTGACGAGGCGGCTACGGATTTGAGAGTCCTTTCCCTGCTGGGAGTGGAGCCTGTCATCGGCAATGAGTTCACCATGACGTTCATGGTGGACGGCAAGGAGACGACGGAAACCTTTACGCTGTGCGGCTATTGGGATTATGATGAGATCACGGTGGCAGACCATGTGCTCATTCCCGAAAGCCGGACGCAGGAGATCTTTGGAAAGCTGGGTACGCAGGGCAAGGACGGCATGACCAGTTTTTGGAATATGGACGTAATGTTTAAAAATGCTTCCAACATAGAGGAAAATATCAATACCATTCTGACGCGGCACGGCTATCAGTCGGAAGGGTTGGATCAGGGAGACAACTACATCCGCACAGGCGTCAACTGGGGTTACATGTCGGCGCAGTTTGAGGATTCCCTTGATATTTCCACGGTGCTTGCCCTGGCTGCGGTGATGCTGCTGATTATTTTTACGGGCTATCTGATCATCTACAATATTTTTCAGATATCAGTGTCAAACGACGTGCGGTTTTACGGGCTGTTAAAGACCATCGGCACCACGGGGCGGCAGATTAAGCGGATTATTTCCATGCAGGCATTTCTGCTTTCGGCGCTGGGAATCCCAATCGGTCTCTGTCTCGGTTACGGTGTGGGCGTATTTATGACGGGCGTTGTGGTGTCCCAGCTGGATGGCATAGAGTTGACTTATTCGGTCAGCCCCGTAATCTTTCTCGGCGCGGCGGCGTTTTCCTTTGTGACGGTCTGGCTCTCCTGCAGGAAGCCCCGCAGGATGGCGGCGAAGATATCCCCTGTGGAGGCGGTGCGCTACACGGAAAGCAGCGTGAAAAGAACTTCTAGCATTCGCAGCAGAGGCTGCAGTCGCAAAGCCAGCATAGCTGACTTGGAAGTTCTGCGCTCACGCGGGAGAATGCCTAAAAGACGGCATTCTCCGGGCGAGTCCGAGACGCCGCAAAAAGGCGCGTCCATCTTCCGCATGGCGATGGCGAACCTTGGCAGAAATAAGAGCAAGACCGTGATTACGGTCATTTCCATGTCCTTTGCGGTAGTCATTCTGAATATTACATTTATTCTGGCAAAGGGCTTTGATATGGATAAATACTTAAACCGGGTGGTGACGGATTTTATTATCGCGGACGCGTCCTATTTTCAGTTCCATGGAGAGCCTTTTCCCGAGGAAATAGCTGCGCAGATCGAGGCAATGGACGGCGTGAAGGGCGGCAGGACTTACCAGAAAGCCGACGCTGTGCAGGAGTTTGTCACAGAGGAGTGGATGCGGAAGTTGTATGGGCAATGGAACAGCCCGGAGGACTTAGACCGATATATAAAGATACAGGAAAAAGTGGGCGATCTGTATGCCGACCGTGTAAAGCTCTATGGGATGGAAGACTTTGTACTGGATAAGCTTCCTGTGATTGAGGGCGACCTCAGTAAGTTAAAAGAGGGCGGCAATTATGTGGCGGCTGTTTATCTTGACGACGACTACGGCAATCTCCATGAGGATTCCCACTGGGCGAAGCTGGGGGACAAAATAACCATCCGCTATGTGAAGGAGTATGAGTATTTTAACCCGGAAACCGGAGAGATTTATGGGGAGGACGAGGACTTAAGCGAAAGCAATAAGCCGTATTGGACGAGAGCCAAGGTATATGAGGATAAGACATATGAGGTAGCGGCGCTGGTGACGGTGCCGGGAAAGATTTCCTACCGCTATTATGGTGCGGATGAGTTTGTGATGGGCGCGGACACCTTTATACGGGATTCCGGCACGTCGGATATTCTCTACTACGCTTTTGACTGCGAGGATGATAAGACAGAGCAGATGGAACAGTGGATGCAGGACTTTGCGGGCGGCGACGATTCCATGTACGACTATGAGAGCAGAAAGCGTGAAGAGGAAGAGTTTTACGGTTTCCGTGATATGTTTCTGATGGTGGGCAGCGGCGCGGCGCTGATCGTCGGCATGGTCGGTATCTTAAATTTCCTGAACGCAATTCTTACGAGCATTATGGCGAGAAAGCGGGAGTTTGCAGTACTGCAGTCGGTGGGTATGACAGGCAGGCAGCTCAACCGAATGCTCATTACGGAGGGTATGGTGTTCGCGGGAAGTTCGGTGGTGATTACATTGATTCTGACGATTGTCATGGGACCGCTGGCTAGCAGTGTTTTAGAGGGAATGTTCTGGTTTTTCAGTTATCATCTCACCGTAACGCCTATCCTTGTGGTAGCACCTGTATTTCTGATGATTGGAGCGGCAATTCCGTTATTCTCTTATCATTATGTGGCAAAACGGTCGGTGGTGGAGAGACTCAGGGAAGCGGAATAAAATATAAATGTGTTTTTCCATACATTTTTCCAATAAGAGGTTGCGCGATGGGATAAAAGTGAGGTATAGTATAGTAGAAGAACTAGAATCGGGATAGCGCGATTACTATTGAGAAGGATGTAATAGACCTATGGCACAACTAGCACCACTGGATCAGGATAAAATGGCGGAGGTAGCGCATATTTGCATGTCACATTCCGCGACTTCACTAAATACGCTGACAAGGCAGGTTATCAAGGTCAGCCCGCCCTCAGTGAAGGTTGTAAATAGTGCGGATATTAAAAATATTCTGACAGCGTTTGGTATGGGCAGTGTCACGGTTCAGATTGATTATAAGGATGACTTTCATGGCAATAATCTTTTAATGCTCAAGGAAGACGATGTCAAAGTAATCATGGATCTGATGATGGGAGGAGCGGGAACGGCAACTCCTGGTGAACTCAATGAAATGCATCTGTCCTGCGTATCCGAGGTCATGAACCAGATGATGGGTTCTTCCGCTATCTCTCTTACAGAGATGATTAACAAAACGGTGGATATCAATCCGCCGAAGGCGACTTTGGTTAACGCGAAGGAAGACGTAGAATCCATAGATATCCTTCCTTTTTCCGGGGATCAGATGGTAATTATCCTTTCCCGTTTTGAGGCGGCGAAGATGTTTAAGGGGATTATGATCCGTATTTTTCCGATGGGGGAGACGAGATTTATCTGTGATAATTTTAAAACCCGTTAAATGTAAGGCGCAGAGTCATCAAAGTTTGTATGAGAGTAACAATAATTTTGTGAGGGGTATTTTTCAGGAATCGCTTTTTCAGACATCTTTTTGTAGCAAATTTTCACAACAGAAGAGACGGCTTATACCATAAAATGTGCCGAAAATGGTTTTCCTTTCCGAAATGTACTTACGAGGAAGCTTTTGTAGTGTTACAATAAGACCAGGGGTATTGCGGATTGGCGCACTATGTTTATGGACAAGCCGCCGCAAATGGAGCTGTCATCTGACAAGGGTCAGAAAATTTGGAGGGTGTTATGTTTGAGAAGGGCGAACTGATTATGTGTGGCGGGCATGGTGTCTGCCGTGTTGTTGACATTACCGGGAATCCGATTGACCGGTCGGATTTAAAGAAAAAGTATTATGTGCTGGAGCCGGTATTTGAGAAGGCCAGCACGATTTACACGCCTGTGGACAATGAAAAGATTGTCATGCGCAGGATTATGAACAGGGAAGAGGCGGAAAAGCTGATCGCGCAGATCACAGAGATTGATACCATGTGGATTCAGGAGGAGAAGCGCAGGGAGCAGACATATAAGGAGGCAATCCGCACTTACGATACCAGGAGTCTGGTGCAGATCATAAAAACGCTTTATAAGCGGAAGAGAAACCGCATTAACGAGGGAAAGAAAGTACTTTCCTCCGACGAGCAGTACCTTCACAAGGCGGAAGAGCTGCTTTACAGTGAGATGTCCCTGGCGCTCTCTATACCGAAGGACGAAGTTGAGGCATATATTGCCAAGGCGGTGGACAAGCAGAAAGTTACCGTATAAAGGAAAACACATGAAAGGGCAGAAGACGAAAGTTTTCTGCCCCTTTCATGTGCTGGAAAAGTTCGAGACCGCGAGGCGGGTCTCGGGAGTTAATTCCGCAGGAATTTACTCCGAGGCACCATTTCGCATTCCCGTGCGTGTTATAAGTAGAGGACCCAAAAATCCATGGATTGAGAAAGGTGAAGCTTTATGACAATAGAGGAAGTGGTGGCGGTATACAGTCCCATGCTGTACAGGATCTGCGTGGTTATGCTTGGCAACGAGGCTGATGCACAGGACGCGCTGCAGGATACGATATGCAGATATCTGGAATGTAAGAAGGAATTTCGGGACAGGGAACATGAAAAGGCATGGCTGATTAAGGTGGCGCAGAACCGCTGCCGCGATATGCGGCGGTTCCAGGCGCGGCACCCGAAGGTATCGCTTGAAGAGATCGACGTAAGCTATGAAAATCCGGAGTACAGTCATGTGCTTGCGGAACTGGTCAGCCTGCCCCTCCCTGTAAAGGCGGCGGTGTATCTGTATTATATAGAAGGATACAAAACGGCAGAGGTATCGGAAATACTCGGGATTTCTGTCAACGCGGTGAAAAAACGTCTGCAGAGGGGAAGAAAGATGCTGCGCCTGCGGCTGGAGGAAGAGTGACGCAGACAGAACCCGGGGATGCTGCTAAAAAACGGATTTTGGTGTTAAGAAGGAGACGGAAAGAAAATGGTGTCATGCAGCGAAAGTATTTGTGCAAAATGAGAAAGGATAACAGCATATGAATGTAACGGATTTGAGAAATGCGGTGAATGGGATAGACTTTGATAAAGAAAAGCAGGAGCAGATGATTTTGGAGATACGGGCCAAGAGGAGGCCGCGCAAATATACAGGCGTCATGCGCGTGGCGGCGGCCGCTGCCGTCTGTGTTCTGACAGTGGGGGTTATCAGCGTGCCTGTGCGGGCGGTGGTAAATTCTCTGGTGCGGGAGCGGATGGAAAGCCTGCCAGAGGAGGAGGTTTCACAGATTACGGAGCAGATACAAGAACAGCAGAACGGGGCAAACAGCTCCACGAGGGAGTACACAGCGGGGGAAAAGGCGCGCAGAGGAGAGCTCTATGCGAAGTATATGGGCGGTCTTTTCCCGACGGGTGAACTGACAATGGCAGACAGCGAGGAGGAGGCAAAAGAGCATGAGTTTTGCTTCCTGACGACCACGGGCGTGTTTTATCTGCCGGTGAACCGGGAACTGACGGACGAAGAGATTCTCCAAAAGATTGATTTTGAGAGAAAGCAGGATTATGCCCTGCAGGAGCAGCGCGCCGAGGAGCTGGCGGAGAGAGAGGCGGCAGAGCGGGAACAGGTCAAAGAGGTGGTTGCGTCCGGCGGCATCACGGAAGAGCAGGCGGTGGAGACTGCGACGCAATATCTGCAGCAGGTGTTCGGGTTAGACGGGAGCGGCATGGAGATACATCATTATTATAATGAGCCCGATGTGGAGCCGGCATGCGATGCCGACACATACTGCGTGAACTGGAGCGATTATGGAAATTACCGTTATTATTATTTCCATATTGACGCGTCGGACGGCACATTGCGTTCCCTGTCGTACAGCCACGAAATGGAAGGTGCCGAGGCGATCAGACCCACGGTTTCAGAGGCTCCCGGAAAAATTGCCGATATCAAAAAGCAGGCGCAAAGCTTTTTGGAAGAAAAGATGAAAATCCGGGAAAGCTATAAAGAAGTGAAGAGCTATTACAAGGTGAATGTCACGGATGAAACGGTGAGCAGGCTCGTTGACGTCCTGTTTGTCGGGGAGGACGGCAAGTCGTATCTGGTACTGTGCAGATGGAACGGGGAAGTGGACGATTTCTCGGTGACAACGAAAGAGGACTATGAGGAGCAGCTTCAGGAAGAGGTGAGACTAAATCTTTATTATTATGAGACAAGGGAAGAAAGGGAAGTGGAGATAGAGATCGTGGAGGACTAGAGAAAAATAGATGGCATGAAAAAAACCGGGTGCACGTGCATCCGGTTTTGCGTCATAGAAAAATAAAATCAATCATGCTGGGGATGTGAGCCGATCTTATTAATGGCGGACATCACAGTTGCAAGAATCTCCACCTCAGCCTGCGGCTGGTAATTGTTTAATTTTTGAAAAAGTGCTCCAGTATCCGTACGTACATATTGGGGCGAAAGTCTGTTCAGCGCGTAGGACATCATGTCCAACTTGCAATTATCACAGGAACAAATCTCGGGCATCGTGGGAAGCAGCTTATTGAGCTGATATTCCACGGCATCCTCCATGATATTCTTTAACCCTTCCATTCCGAACCTCCCTCATAAAAGCTACACAATTCTATATTAGTACATTTTCCCCAAGGAAGCAATCACTATTTCGCGGAAATTTGGTGAAAAGAGAAAAATTTGCGCTTTTTGTGCAAAATTACCCATGCTTGCTTTTTTTTGAAAGAATGGTATTATAATTTGGTAACTTTCGCTGTGCCTTTTCAATAGGGCATAAATAATATGGAGTATAGAGAGGAAAGTATGGAAATTGTTTTGGACGTGGTATGCGATACCCTGGTGGATGGTATTAGGATTCTGCCGTTTTTGTTTCTGGCTTATCTTGCAATGGAGAGCTTAGAGCATTGGACGGGAGGGAAAATGCAGGCGGTGGTCAGAAAATCGGGAAAGGCAGGGCCTGCAATCGGAGGCCTTTTGGGCATTTTTCCGCAGTGCGGGTTTTCTGCGGCTGCCGCGAATCTCTATGCGGGCAGAATTATTACTATGGGCACTCTCATAGCTGTATTTTTGTCTACATCAGATGAAATGCTGCCTATTATGATATCTGAGAATGTAGGTATTTCCATGATTGGGAAGGTGCTTCTGATAAAAGTGCTTTTTGCGGTTGCGGCAGGGTTTCTTGTGGATGCGTTATTTCGGAGGAAGGAGGAGCCGCAGATTGAGCATCTGTGTGAACGGCAGCACTGCCATTGTGAAAGAGGTATCTGGCGGTCGGCTTTCAGCCATACATGGAAAATTTTCTTATATATTATAGTAGTTTCCCTGATGTTAAACTTTGTGATTGCGCTGGTCGGAGAGGAGACTCTGGCAGCCGTGGTTTTAAATAAGCCTGCACTCAGCCTGTTTGTATCTGCGCTTGTGGGTATGATACCGAACTGTGCGTCCTCCGTCATACTGACCCAGCTTTATCTGGGCGGCGTGCTCGGTGCGGGCGCATTGATGGCAGGACTTTTGTCAGGATCGGGCGTGGGTTTTCTGGTACTTTCCCGGGTAAACGAGGACAGGAAGGAAACGCTGCGGATCTTCGGGCTTTTGTATGTGCTTGGCGTGTGCGGCGGCGTGCTGATACAGCTTTTGGGGGTGCAGTTTTGAGGCGGAGGCGGCTCAACCCGCGCCATTCGTAAAGCCGCTGCTGCGTAGCTAACTTTGCTCATAAAAAAGAAAAGAACCGTCCCCAGAGCGCTTACGTCTCCAAAAACAGTCCTTCCAACTGCACCGCCAGGGGCTCGAACCCTGGACACCCTGATTAAGAGTCAGGTGCTCTACCAACTGAGCTAGCGGTGCATGTCCTCGTTTGTGTCGTTCAAATAGCTGAAAATCAAGGTTTTCAAACCCTTCGAACCAACGCAAGAGTTATTATAGTATAATGTTTTCCGTAATGCAAGTATTTTTTTAAAGTTTTTTTAAGAATATTTCAAAATTTTTTAGTATTTGCATTTGGCAGGCTGAGATGATACATTATTCACAGATTGAAACAACTGGCTTATGCGGCTTTGATAAGCGCGTGGCATGAACAGCGGGAGGGAGAGGTTTTATGATCTTTGAGAGTCATGCACATTATGATGACGAGGATTTTGACGCGGACAGGGAGGAACTGCTTTCTTCGCTGGCGGCGTGCGGGATCGGCACGGTGGTCAATATCGGGGCAAGTCTTGCGGGGAGTGCGGCGACGGTGAGGCTGACGGAGCAGTATCCTTTTATATACGGGGCGGTGGGCGTGCATCCGAGCGAGGTGGAGGAGCTTTCGGAGGAGGGCATGGAACAGCTGCGCGCGTGGTGCAGCCATGAAAAGATCATAGCGGTAGGTGAGACAGGGCTGGATTACCATTACCCCGACCCGGCGGTATCTGTGCAGAAAGAATGGTTTGCCAGGCAGCTTGCGCTTGCGGAAGAGGTAAAGCTTCCTGTGATTATTCACTCCAGGGAGGCGGCGAAAGATACATTAGACATCATGCAGGCGCATCGTGCCGGGGAGATCGGCGGCGTGGTGCACTGCTTTTCTTATGCGAAGGAGATGGCCCGGGAATATTTGAACATGGATTTCTATTTTGGTATCGGCGGTGTTATTACCTTTAAGAATGCGAAGAAACTGAAAGAAGCGGTGCAGTATATCCCTCTGGAAAAGATTCTTTTGGAGACGGACAGCCCGTACCTTGCGCCGGATCCGCACCGGGGAGAGCGAAATACTTCGTTAAACCTTCCCTATGTGGCTGAGGCTATTGCGGAATTAAAGGGGATTTCCTATGAGGAAGTAGTGGAAACTACAGAGCGCAACGCGAGAAGGCTATTTGGAATCTAGGGGAAGGGATGGCGGCCGAATGGTCTTTGTGCGGAAGCGAGGCGCGGAGGCTGGCAGTGGGAAGAAGAGAGGTATTGAAATGGCGGATCTGGGAAATTTTACAAATACTTCCGAGATACTAAAAAAATATCAGTTTCGTATGCAGAAAAAATACGGGCAGAATTTTCTGATCGACGCCAATATCCTTGTAAAGATCGTGGAGGCGGCACAGATTACGAAAGAGGACTATGTTTTAGAGATTGGTCCCGGAATCGGCACTATGACGCAGTACCTTGCGGAGGCGGCGGGACGGGTGACGGCGGTGGAGATTGACAGAGAATTGATACCGATTCTGGAGGAGACCCTGTCTTCTTATGAGAATGTCACGGTTTTGTGTGAGGACATTTTGAAGGTGGACCTTGCCGCGCTGGCGGAGGAAAACGGAGGACGCCCTGTTAAGGTGGTGGCGAATCTTCCCTATTATATAACGACACCGATTATTATGGCGCTTTTTGAGAGCAGGATGCCGCTTGCGAGCATCACGGTCATGGTACAGAGCGAGGTGGCAGATCGGATGAAAACGGGACCGGGTTCCAAGGATTACGGGGCTTTGTCGCTGGCGGTACAGTATTATGCGAAGCCGGAAATAGTCGCGAGGGTGCCGGCGTCCTGCTTTCTGCCCCGCCCCAATGTGGACAGCACGGTGGTACGGCTGACGAGATATGAGAAGCCGCCGGTGGAAGCGGCTGACGAAACGTTTCTGTTTGCCGTTATCCGGGCGTCTTTTAACCAGAGACGAAAAACATTGGCAAACGGTCTTGCCAATGCACCCGGTCTGGGTGTGACAAGAGGTCAGGTGGAGACGGCTCTGGAAGAGATGGGACTTGCTCCAATGGTGCGCGGGGAGACGTTTACTTTGGAACAGTTTGCTGAATTGTCTGCCCGCCTTTTGCAGATGAGAAAGTGAGGGGCGTCTTTTATTAAAATACAAGATAAAGGGATAATTTTGTAATATAGTTCCATATATTGGGAGGGAAGGTACTTTTTTCGACGGAATTTGTTTACATTGATAAGGGACTATGGTAAACTGAAACAGATCATAGGGTCAGTGTGTAGACGGATAAAACAGCAAAAGTACGTTGATGAGGTGAGTACCTTGGATAAGTTTGAATACAAAGCAAGCGCAGATGAGATCAAGGCGCTGATAGCAGAGGGAGAGTACGCGGAAGCGGCCAAGATAGCGGATAAAATTGACTGGCGCAGGGTAAGAAGCGTAATGATGCTCTGCACAATCAGCGATCTGTATAAGATCAACAGAAGATTTCAGGAGAGCAAGGATATTCTTCTTCTTGCGTATGAAAAGCATCCTACGGGCAGACTGATTATCTATTCTCTGTGCGAACTTTGTATTAAAATGGGTGAATACGACCAGGCGAGCGAATACTACAAAGAATTTGTGCAGATTGCGCCAAGGGATACGGGGCGCTATGTCTTGCAGTACCGCCTTTATGAGGCGCTGGACGTCAGCATAGAAGAGCGGATCGCGATTTTGGAGGAGTTTAAGAAGCGGGAACCGAGAGAAAAGTGGGTGTACGAGCTGGCTTATCTCTATCACCGTATTGGGTTGACCACGAAATGTGTGGAGGAATGCGACGAGATGTTCCTCTGGTTTGGTGAGGGAAGGTATGTGATCAAGGCGCTTGAGCTAAAGGCGCTGCATCAGCCGCTTAGCCCAGAGCAGCAGGAAAAGTATGACGCGTACATTGAGGGGAGAAGCGCCGGGGCAAATGTGGACGAAGAGCCGGTGGCGGAGGAAGAGCCCGATGAGATTTCGGGAGATACACAGGTAGCGGAAGAGATCAGCCACGGAGAGAACGGAATTTATGGCGAAGAGGAGGATGTGCTGGCCGCGCCGACGACTGAACTGCCTGAGGTCAAGACGGTGGATGTGGGGCAGTATAATACCATAAATCTTCAGATGGCGCTGGCTGAGAGCATGAAAGAGGTTTTAGATGACGGGGACGATGTGTCTGCCGGTGTGCGGGAATCGGAAGAATTGTCAGCTATGCCGGAGGGTCTGGAGGAGTTCGAGGAGGAGCCGTATCTCGAAGATACTTATGAGACGGATGATGATGCGTTCGAGGATGATGACGCCTCGGAAAGTTTTGGGGGCAGTGCAGCGGCGGAGCCGGATGTTCCAGAAGCAAAGCAGCCGATACCTTTTGAGAAGCCAGGAGAGCGGAAGCCCGAGTCGTCCATTACGGATACGATCATTGCTCCGCTTCTGGAGGAAACGGCGAAGCTGCCTAATGTAAACGCCCTAAATGAGGAAGAGCTGCAAACGGCAAGCGAAGAGATCGTGCGGGATGACACAGCTGTCTTTGACGCACAGAAAATTATAGAGGAAATGACGAGGGAAGCGGAGCGGCTGCAGGCCAGAGCGCTCAGGGAACAGGCCCTTGCGGCTTCCAAGCCTACAGAATATGATAAATATCTGTCACAGGAGTACGACGGACAGATCAGTTTTGTGCTGCCTGACGCAGAGAAAGTGGAGAAGCAGATCACCGGGCAGCTCAGCATTGACGATATTATGGCTGAGTGGGAACAGCTGAAAAAGGACAATCAGGAGAAGCGGATGGAGGACGTCCGCCAGCATATTATGGCGCAGACGGGCAGCCTGTTTGCGAGCTTTGACGAGGCGACGAAGAACGGCCTTCTCGAAGAGCTGGAAAAAGCCTTTATGGCGGCAATTATGAAGGAATCCGGCAGGAATCCTCATGTGAAGAAGGTGGTTTTCCCGGATGATATGCCGGATGGGGACATTCCGGCTAAAAAGGAAAAGCAGGCGGCTGTCCGCAAACCGGAGGAAGAACAGGAATCGGTTCGGGAGCCGGAAGACGCAGATACTTTGGAAGATACAGAGACGGCGGAGGAAGATGGAAAGAAGCCTCTGGAGAAGCCGGAGAGACCCGCGAGGGAAGCCGCCAAGGCGCAGGAAGCAGAAGACGCTGACTCCGAGGAAGGAAATGCGAGGGACAGGGAACTCAGCCCTGAGGAACAGGAGCTCTTTGGGAAATTTGTCCATCAGCGTAAGTCAAAGAGACAGTTGATCCATGTGCTGGACAATATGAGCCTGGCGTCCTGCACGGGCAATATCATTATCACCGGGGAGGAAGAGATTACGACAATGTCCCTGGCAAAGGCGCTGATCCGTGAAATGCAGTACAATGACAGCAATTTTTCCGGGAAGGTCGCGAAGATAGAAGGTCATGTCCTGAATAAAAAGGATGTGGAGGCAACCTTTTCAAAGCTGGATAACGGGGCATTAATAATTGTGGAGGCATCCAAGCTGAAAGCAGCTACCGTGGCATCCATGATTAAGGTACTTGAGAAGGAAAATATGGGTCTTCTGGCGCTGCTTGTAGGAACCAAATCCGAAGTGAATGAGCTGTTTTCCAAACACAGCGCGCTTGCAAACAGTTTTAATCTGCGCGTGGACATTGAACCGCTGGACAATGAGTCGCTGGTGGCATACGCGAAGCAGTATGCGGAAGATATGGAGTATTCCATTGATGAATTTGGTATTCTCGCGCTTCATACAAGGATTGCGGACAGACAGACAAGTGACCATGAAGTGACAATCGCCGAAGTGAAAGACCTGGTGGATGAAGCGATTGAGTATGCAAATAAAAAAACACCGAAACATTTTATGGATATTTTGCTCGCAAAGAGGTATGATGAAGAGGACATGATTATACTGCGCGAGAAGGACTTCATGCATTACTAAAAGAAGGCAGTCTATCATGAACTCTTAATGTAATAAAAACAGGGGGTTAGGTTATGGCAGTAAAGAAAGCGGCTAAGTCGTCCGAGGCGCAGAAAAAGCAGGTGAGGACGTCGCCCAAAAAAGTAGAGAAGGAAACGATGGAAGAAGTATTTATCTCTGAGGCGGACCAGTATGTGTTCGCGCAGGGAACGCATTATGACATTTATAAAAAGCTGGGGGCGCATCCTTCCGTGGAAAACGGCAAGAAGGGTATGTTTTTTGCTGTATGGGCGCCCAATGCCGCAAGTGTTCACGTGATAGGCACTTTTAACGGCTGGGATGAAGAAGAGCATGCAATGGAGAAGCTGGGGCCCGGCGGGATCTATAAGCTTTTCATTCCGGGTGTGGGCGAGAATGAACTGTATAAGTACCTGATTCGCACGCCCGCGGGTGAAAAACTTTATAAAGCGGATCCCTTTGCCAACTATGCGGAAATGCGTCCGGGCAATGCTTCCAAAACCTTTGATATCAGCAAGTTCAAATGGTCGGACAGCGCATGGATGACAGCCAGGGACGGCAAGGACTATAATCAGGAGCCCATGGCGATCTATGAGTGCCACATTGGTTCCTGGATGAAACATCCCGACGGTACGGAGGAAGGCTTCTATAATTACCGTGAGTTTGCGGACAGGATCGTAGATTACCTGAAAGAGATGCACTACACACATATAGAGCTCATGGGTATTGCGGAATATCCGTTTGACGGCTCATGGGGGTATCAGGTGACAGGTTATTACGCGCCTACTTCCAGACATGGTGATCCGTCCGATTTTATGTATCTGATCAATACGCTTCACAAAAATAAAATTGGCGTTATTCTGGACTGGGTTCCGGCGCATTTTGCGACCGACGCGCACGGATTAGGACGCTTCGACGGACAGTGTATTTTTGAGCATCCCGACCCGAGGATCGGAGAGCATCCCGACTGGGGGACTAAGATTTTCAATTATGCGAAAAATGAGGTCAGGAATTTCCTGATTGCGAACGTTCTCTATTGGATCAGGGAATACCACATCGACGGTATTCGGATTGATGCCGTGGCATCCATGCTTTATCTGGATTACAGTAAGCAGGAAGGCCAGTGGGTACCGAATAAATACGGCGGCAATGAAAATCTGGATGCGATTGAATTTTTTAAACACCTCAATTCCGTGGTCCACGGTGCATATCCCGGGTTCCTCACCATTGCGGAGGAGTCTACGGCATGGCCGAAGGTGACAGGCAAGGTGGAAGAGGACGGTCTTGGGTTCAGTTTTAAGTGGAATATGGGATGGATGCATGATTTCTGCGAATATATGAAGCTTGATCCCTATTTCCGAAAGAATAACCATTACGCCATGACTTTTGCCATGAGTTATAACAACAGCGAAAATTATATTCTGCCGCTCTCCCACGACGAGGTGGTGCATCTGAAATGCTCCATGGTCAACAAGATGCCCGGGTACCCGGTGGATAAATACGCGAATCTGCGCGTGGGATACGGTTATATGATAGGGCATTCCGGCAAGAAGCTGCTCTTTATGGGACAGGATTTCGGCCAGGAGAGAGAGTGGAGCGAGACGAGAGAGCTGGACTGGAATTTACTTGGCGAGGAGCAGAATAAGGGTATGCACGAGTATGTGAAGGAACTGCTCGCCCTTTACCGTAAGTATCCCGCACTGTATACGATAGACAATGACTGGGCGGGCTTTGAGTGGCTGAACGCTGATGATGCCGACCGCAGTACATACAGCTTCTACCGCAAGGACAAAACCGGCAAGAACAATATCATGTTTATCCTCAACATGACCCCCATGAAATGGGAAAACTATAAGATCGGGGTGCCGAAGAAGAAAAAGTATAAACTGCTCTTAAACAGTGATGACAAGCGGTTCGGCGGAAACGGGAACGTGATCCCCGCTGAAATTACAGCGGTGAAGGAGCCGTGTAATTTTAAGGATTACAGTATTTCGTTTGACCTTCCGCCTTATACGGCTGCGATATTTGTATTCTAGTGGAGTAGGAAAGGGCTATATAAAAATTGCCGCACATCCAGTTGTCTGGGTGTGCGGTTTTACATAGTATGGTCAGGGTGCTTCCGAATATTTGGACACACGTCCATGGAAGCGTTTGACTGCATTATAATATCAAATATTGCTTCTTCTATAACTTTTACACATTCGTCGGGGTGTTTTTGGATCTCATCGCCCCAAAAACGGATGACAGTCCATCCCATAAAGAGCAATTTCTTGTTAATCTCGTCATCCCGCTCTTTGTTGCGGGATATTTTGGATATCCAAAATTCACTGTTTGCACCTCTCTGCAACCTTGGCCTTAATACTTCCCAGTCTTTTCCATGAAAAAATTCGCCGTCGCAGAAAATGGCAATTTTGTATTTGGTAATCGCAATATCCGGAGATCCGGGTAGTTCCTTGAAGTTTTTTTTGTAGCGGATGCCTTTATGCCATAATGTTTTGCGCAATATAATTTCAATTTTAGTGTCGCGGGATTTTATATGCTGCATGTTCTTGCGGCGCTGCTCCCGGGTTAGCTTGTCCATTTATGACATCCCCTATTCTGCTTTCCAGGAAGCTGTCAGCATTCGTCTGTCGGCAATAAACTGTTTAGCGGCTTTAATGGCGTGCGTTACGAGTAAATCGAGTGTATCGTTGACTTTATATATCCTGCCGCTGCTTTCGGAAATACCGGCCATAGCATACATGCCATGCCATCCGTTGATGGGGTATGAGCCGCCGCCATTAACCATGTGCCTAAATTCGTCCATATTCAGGAAAGAACCGTCTAATGTTACTGCTGCGGACCAGAATAATCCCTCCATGGCATTTCTGGAAAAATTTACGTCTCGTCCAACTCTGTCACGTATACTTGTTTTGGACTGAATACATCCAAAAACGTGAATATCTCCATGTATCGACTGTATTGCATATAAGTCAAAGTCTTTTCCCCAGGAATTAAGACCTTTAATATCGTCAGAAGTATTTGTAAGGGAGCCCTCTTTAATCATTTTTGTCAGTTCAGACTGTAAAATAAACCTGATTTCATTATTTTGCAGTTCGTTATTGTCAATACTGGCAATATAGCGTTCAAAAGAATGACCGCTTGATTTTATCCAACTTTGGTGAGCGGAAAGACAACGTTCAAGGACATTTGCCTGTTCAGCCTCTGAGATATCAAAATCTGATAAATTAGCTACATGAAGCTTGTGGACTAAAGCTATATTTTTCCAGATTTCGTCTTCAGAAACAGTGTCCGCATAATGTAGCAGAGATTCAACGAGTGTTGTATCAATTGCTTTTCTCTGGGCAGCCAGTTTTGCAGATTGGGAATTTTTCCCTTGACTCTCTATAAAATATGCTTCATTCCAAGTTTTTGTATAAGTGCTCTTGCAAAAGGCTAAGTAATCTGAACTATATTTCATTATTATACTCCTTTAAAAGTTTGTTCAGTTCTGTTCCCCAGGCGAAAGCCAAAAGTGGAGGAACTGCATCGCCGATCTGTTCATACTTGTCCTGCACTTCGCGGTCAATGTGGGGGACAAGATATGGTCCTCCCAAAAAATTATAAGCATCAGGGAAGGACTGCAGTCTGGCACATTCTCTAACCGTAAGTGCCCTGTCATATTTTGGGTGGACAAATTCATCCAGACAATGGCTTGTTACTGTAGGGGAAGGCTCGTTGGATTTTAGACGGTAATTGCGCTTAATAAACATCTTCTTTGGCAATACACGTCTTTCCTGCAGCTTTTCCCGCTCTGGTCCAACATAACGCTCAAATAAATCTTTTAAGCTTTCACCCGGTCTTAATAAAGAAAATCTCTCCAATGTACAGCTTCGGTGTCTCATTGGCTTATGGTAAGTAAGTTCAGTGACTGTCCCAGAACCTATTTTCCAGAATGCATTATCCCGCATCCGATTTGCATAATCTGACTGTGCCCGTGTATAAATTTTATTTTCTGTATCAGAGTTTGGCACAACATTTGGGAGCCCGCAAAATGCTTCTTTTACGGTAACGGGTTTATCACAGGTAGCTTCTGGAGAAGACAGCTTCAGATTTTTATCTTTAGTAGCAAGAATAAAAAAACGATTTCTTTTCTGGGGTACTCCATAATCAACGGCATTTAGGACAAACTCTTTATAATTTGTATAACCAGATTCTTCCAGCTCATCCTTTAACAAATCTACTATAAGCTTGTTCGAATTTTTTTCTACTTTTTTGGTTGTGATGGCGGGTACATTCTCAAACAGGATCATTTTTGCGTTGGCAATCCGGGCGATGCGGATTCCCTCCCGGAAAAGGAACTGCCTGTCATCATAAAAAGAGCGGGAGGTATTTCCGGCAGTAGAAAAGGTTTCACAGGGCATACCTGAGGTAACCAAATCAATTCCGTCTTCGGGGATGTAAGGCAAAATCTGTTCGGCGGTAACATTTCTTATATCAGAGTGAATTACATGTACCGACGGGTGGTTAGCCGAGTATGTATCTACACAGCTTTTAATATATTCGATGGCCACTTTTGTATCAAATCCGGCGGCGTGCAGTCCCGTGCAGATTCCCCCGGGCCCACTGAAACAGTCAATGTGCGTGAATGCCATTATATGCTTTCCTCCAATATGTAACAAAAATTTTTCAACTTTGCAGGCGGCCATATTTTGTTTTGTGTATGGAGATTGTAAAAGTGAAGCCGGAATAGCTTCCTGCAAAAAAAGAAATTTCAAATATGTTAGATAAAGTGTAGCAGAGGGAGGCGGCGGTGTCAATAGCATATCAAAGTATAAATAAACGAAAAAACGTTCAAAATGCTTTTGGGTGAGATTTCTCCTGCATTTAATTATTTTAAAAGAGTACCTGTGATACGCGCAGAAAATGCCCCAAAAGGTTAAGAAACCGCCGAACCGTGCCGAAATAAAGGGTGAATGAGAAATCATTCGCCCTTTTTTGTATTAATAAAAAAAGAGTACACTACATTTTGTATGAGTATGAGGAAGACTTATGAAGATTACGTTTGACCACAGTAACACAAATCAAAATGTAGACAGGGCGACAACTGCATATCGGGAAACCCGGACGACCAGGACGGAGCGTGCGGGTGATTACGCATTAGACATTTCTGGCACAGTTATGGATAACAACGCTTACGGGGGTCACGGAAAGACCGCAGAAGAGGTTATGCAGGATGCGGGGGCGATTGACGTTGCTACGCAGACAGACTTTATGACAGTGATGTCTAATACTATGTCCGGGGAAGATTTTTCCCGCTTACAGCAGGAAGGGTATCATCCCGGCGATATGGAAATTGAAGAAGTTGTCACCATTGTCGATACGATTAAGGCAGCGCTTATAAAAGGCGGTACAGAGGTTGTAGGTTACACCGACGATCTGGATGCGGACACCCTTGCACAGATTACAGGGAGTCAGACATTTGCGCAGGAGCTTGCCGCACAATTTCAGGCTCATGATATTCCGCTTACAGAGGAAAATGTGCGTGCGGTGAAGGATGCGTTTGAAAGAGCCATGCAGACGGCTCAAATCGGCGAAGGCACGGTAAAGTACATGGTGGAGAACCAGATGGAACCTACCATTGACAATCTCTATCTGGCTGGTCACAGCGCCGTGTCCGACAGCAGGAGACAGGCGCACGGCTATTACGCTGCGGACGGCACGGGCTATTACGCGAAGAAGGCGGAGGACTATAACTGGGAGCAGCTCCGCCCTCAGATTGAGCGTGTGCTGGAAGAAGCAGGGCTTGAGATTACAGATGAAAATGTGGAGAGCGCCCAGTGGCTGATCGGCGTGGGTGTGCCGCTGACATCGGAGACAATGAAGAAGCTTTATGAGATTGGGCAGGCGAAGCAGCCTTGGGACAGGGAAAAGGTTCTTGCGGCGGCAGCGGCGGCGATTGCCGATGGAAAAAAGCCCGGGGATGCAAATCTTGCCGATGGCAGGAGCAGTATGGAGCAGGCGGCTGATTATGCGGAGGGCTATGGAAGGATCAGCGATGAAGCGGTTGACCTGACGGTGGCGGAAGAAAAGCGGGTAAATCTGCGGAATCTGACGAAAGCGCAGGAGAGAATAGATGCAGGCGGCGTGACGCAGGAAATTCCGGCGGCTGTAACCCAGAGACGCCAGCTTGAAGAAGCAAGGCTGATGATGACCATTGAGGCGAATCGGCAGTTGATTGCCCGTGGCTATTCCATAGATACGACAGAGCTGGAAGCGCTGGTCGAGGCTTTAAGGAAGCTGGAGCAGGAGTATAACCAGAAACTTTTCGGAGAGTCCGACGCGGCGGCGGCAGCCGGGAAAGCGGCGCTTTACGAGGAAGTACAGACAAAAGTATCAGAAATACCATATCTGCCGGCGGCGGTGCTTGTACAGTATGTGGACGGTACGGAAGCATTTACGCTTGACAGTGTACATAAGAATGGTACGGCGCTTAAGAATGCCTACGAGGCAGCGAGAGAGTCCTATGAGACGCTGATGACCGCTCCCAGGGCGGATATGGGAGATTCCATCCGCAAGGCGTTCCGTAATGTGGATGATATTTTGGAAGATATGGGCCTTGAGACGAACGAAGAGAATCGCAGGGCAGTGCGGATATTGGGTTACAACAGTATGGATATCACCCATGACAATATGGATGCGGTAAAGAAATATGACATGGAACTGCAGCAGACCATTCGCAGAATGACTCCGGCGGCGACCTTACAGGCGATCCGGGACGGGAAGAATCCCCTGACCATGTCTATGGAGGAGCTGAACCATTATCTGGACGAGAGCGGCGCGGATGATGCGGCGAAAGAAGAAAAATTCAGTAAATTTTTGTATAAATTAGAAAAGAACCATGCGGTTAGCGAGCAGGAGCGAGAGGCTTATATTGGGATTTACCGCATGTTCCGTCAGCTTGAAAAGTCGGATGACGCGGCGGTTGGCAGCCTCCTTAAGGAAGGGGCCCAGGTTTCTTTCAGCAATCTCCTGACGGCAATGCGCAGCACGAGAAAACAGGGAATGGATTACAAGGTGGACGACGGTTTTGACGGCGTGGATGCCATGGCGAAAAATAAGTCCATCACTGATCAGATTTTGAGCGGGTTCCCGAATCTGGGGCAGGAGAGCGCAGAGTCAGGCGGCCGGGAAAGCGGTCAGAGGCAGCAGGATTCGGAACAGGCGGAAAGCTATTATCATATGCTTGCAGGACAGATTGCGGACGGTCTGGAACCGGAAATGATTGCGGAGACTTCGCTTACAGCGGATACGACCATGGAAGAGTTTGCGGATGCGCTACGGCAGCAGACAGCGGATGCATCTTTGGAACAGGCATATATGCAGGAGCAGATACAGTCCTATCGCGGGCTTGAGAATGTGGAAGAGACTGTGGTGAGAGAGCTTGTGGCATACAGACAGCCTGTGACGGCCAATAATCTGGAGGCGGCTTCGGCGCTTCGGAAAAAACCCGGCGCGCTGTATCGGAAACTGCGGGATTTAGAAGAGGGCAAAGGCGTTTCGGAAGGAAAGCAGAAGGCGGAGACGCTGGTAGAGAGCCTGACGGATAAAGAGAGCGCGCAGAAAGCATACGAGGAGATGCAGGAAACTTTTTCCGCGGTGCTGGATGAGGCGGCGGAGACGCCGGAAGATTTCCTCGACCTTCGCACTTTACAGAGCTGTAAGAAGCAGCTTGCGCTTGCAGGGAGTCTTTCACGGGAAGAAAATTACCAGATTCCCGTGGAGATCAACGGCGAGCTGACGGCAATCAACTTAAAGGTTCTGCACGGAACAGGAACGGGGAAAGTAAACGTATCGGTGCAGACAGAAGAGTTTGGACAGATCACCGCTAAGTTTTCCGTCAGGGAAGGGCGGGTGTCCGGCTATATTGCCTGTGAGAGCAGTGAGGGAACGGCCTGGCTGCGGGGCAGACAGGAAGAAATGGAAAGGGCGCTGGAAGCTCCGGGAGAAAACGGGCATAGCGCAGGGCCGGGCAGTCTGGTTATCTTACAGGGCAGAGAAGTCAACAGCGAGGATTACAAAGAAGAAGATGTAAATGGCGGCGAAGGGCAGCAGACGGCGGAGCTTTACGGAATTGCAAAAGCGTTTATCACGACTTTGACGGCATAATAAGGAGGAAATAGAATGAAGATCAGTTATAATGCGGCGGCAATGCGCGCGAGCAATGCATTAAATGCGTCAGACAGCAAGGTATCTAAATCCCTGCAGCGTCTTTCTTCCGGCTTGAAGGTGACAACGTCGAAGGATAACCCTTCGGGCTATGCCATCGGCAGAAAAATGAATATGCAGATTACGGGAATCGGCACGGCGACGCAGAGTTCCCAGAACGGCATCTCTGTTATAGAGACGGCCGACGGCGCGCTGACGGAAGTGCACGATATGCTGCAGAGAATGAACGAACTGGCAGTCAAGGGCGAGACAGGCACGCTTACCAGCACAGACCGTAAGATGCTGGATCAGGAGTTAAAACAGCTTAAGGAGGAGATCACAAGAATCGCTTCCGACACGCAGTTTAACGGACAGACGCTTTTAGACGGCACGTTTGATTTGCGGGGTTATACCAACAACCATCAGGTGAAGGTAGATTATTATTCGGATGAGGTTGTTTCTAAGGTTTATACGATTACGGATTTAGAGATTAAATATGACGCGGAAGGTAAGATCGACAAGGATGCTACACAGGCGACGCTGCAGGGAGATTTGCCGGATGGCGTAGAGATTTCTGAAGCGACGGAGAATAAGATCACCTTAAAGGGACCGTTGGAATTTGAGATGATTCTCTCGTTTGAAAAGGGAGCAACTGTAATTGCGCCGTCAGCGACAACACCGCCGGAACCGTTGACATTGGATATCACTGGCATCGGCGCCATGGACACCCAGACCGGCGCCAACGAAGGACAGCAGCTTGCGATCCGCATTCCCACGATCTCTCTGGACAGGATGGGACTGGAAGATATCACCATGGTCTCAAAAAAGCTGGAGTGGGAGGTCACGGAGGAGGAGTACAATCAGGACTCGGTAAAGGAATGCGCGAAGGCAAATGAAGCCGTCAAGGGAGCTATCCTTTATGTATCGGACGCAAGGAGCAGACTCGGCGCATACCAGAACCGTCTGGAGCACACGGTCAACAACCTGGCGGTGACCGATGAGAACATGACGGCTTCTTATTCCCGTATCATGGATGTGGATATGGCGGAGGAGATGACGGCATACACCACAGAGCAGGTAATCTCCCAGGCGGCGGTTTCCATGCTGGCGCAGGCGAACGAGAGGCCTTCACAGGTACTGCAGCTGCTGCAGTAGCCGCGGATAAGCAAAGCCAGAAGAAAATAAAACGAAAGGCAGATTCGCAATATGACGAAGGAATTGAAACAGGAATATACCTTGCGGATTACGCAGGCGAATAAGACACAGCTTATTACCATCCTGTATGAGATGGCGCTGCTCTACGTGGATGAGGCACAGGCGGCTTTGGCCGCAGGCGACAGGACAGAGCTTAAGAACGCCGTCCGCAGGATTCAGGGCTGTATGTGTGAGCTTATGGATTCCCTGCACATGGAGTATGGGGTGGCACAAAACCTGTTGCAGCTCTACCTATATATCAACAGGGAGGTGGCGCAGGCGGCTCTGCACAGTAACGTGGAAAATTTGGCGCATGTCCGCCCTGTGCTGGCCCGGCTGCTGGAGGCTTATAAGCAGATCGAGGGGCAGGATGTCACGGGCCCGGTTATGGGAAATGCCCAGACTGTGTATGCAGGACTTACCTATGGCAGACACGATCTCATGGAAAATGCTTCAGATCCTGCTTCCAATAGGGGATTTTGTGTATAAATTAAAGATGATTCTAAATGGAGGAAAAAATGAAAATCAGTTATAATGCGGCGGCAATGCGCGCGAGTAATGCATTAAATGCGTCAGACAGCAAGGTATCTAAATCCCTGCAGCGTCTTTCTTCCGGTTTGAAGGTGACAACGTCGAAGGATAACCCTTCGGGCTATGCCATCGGCAGAAAAATGAATATGCAGATTACGGGAATCGGCACGGCGACGCAGAGTTCCCAGAACGGCATCTCTGTTATAGAGACGGCCGACGGTGCGCTGACGGAAGTGCACGATATGCTGCAGAGAATGAACGAACTGGCAGTCAAGGGCGAGACAGGCACGCTTACCAGCACAGACCGAAAGATGCTGGATCAGGAGTTAAAACAACTTAAGGAGGAGATCACAAGAATCGCTTCCGACACGCAGTTTAACGGACAGACGCTTCTGGATGGCACGTTTGATTTGCGGGGTTATACCAACAACCATCAGGCAAGAGTCGATTATTATTCGGATGAGGTGATTCCGAAAAAATACGCTATTGATACATTAAAAGTGGACTTTGACGGTGAGGGCAACATTGTCAGGGATTCGCTGCAAGTGTCCCTCAGGTCAGGGGGAGATGCTGCCTTTCCGACAGGGGTGGAAGTGACGGAGGTTCAGGGCCGTAAGATTACGCTGAAAGGCCCAATGGACTTTGAGATGGTATTGGAGATTGAAGCGCCGGATACGCTTCCGGGTTCGGTGGATTTTAGGCAGAAGGGCCCGAATGTTTTGATGCGTGATTTTTCTGTGGTATATAATGTGATAGGCGGATCACCGGACTTAGGAATTGCCCAGGCCAGGTTTGCTGCTGCGCTAAAGACTCCCGGTGTGACTGTTCCACAGGATGCCGTGATTTCCGATATTATCAGTGACGACGTGGCGCGGACCGATACATTGGTTATTACAAATGATAGTGGTTTCGCCATGGAATTGGTGGTGAACAAACCGCCAATGGGAATGACGGGAAGTGCTGGTCCTATAGGATTCAGTGGTTTGGGGCTGCTTAATTCAGTGCCGTCTATTATTACAGGGTTCGTTGTCGACGCCACCGGCATCGGTGCCATGGACACCCAGACCGGCGCCAACGAAGGACAGCAGCTTGCGATCCGCATTCCCACGATCTCCTTAAACAGGATGGGACTGGAAGATATCACCATGGTCTCAAAAAAGCTGGAGTGGGAGGTCACGGAGGAGGAGTACAATCAGGACTCGGTAAAGGAATGCGCGAAGGCAAATGAAGCCGTCAAAGGAGCTATCCTTTATGTGTCGGACGCAAGGAGCAGACTCGGCGCATACCAGAACCGTCTGGAGCACACAGTCAACAACCTGGCGGTGACCGATGAGAACATGACGGCTTCTTATTCCCGTATCATGGATGTGGATATGGCGGAGGAGATGACGGCATACACCACGGAGCAGGTAATCTCCCAGGCGGCGGTTTCCATGCTGGCGCAGGCGAACGAGAGGCCTTCACAGGTACTGCAGCTGCTGCAGTAAAAGTGGGGGACTGTAAAACGCAGTAATGGTATTTTATCAGGACAAAGTTAACGGGCGGTAAGCCTCAGCAAGTTCTTTTTCGGGCAGCGGATCATTTTCCGCTGCCTTTTGCAGCAGGTACTTATACCGTTTCATAACAGCGTTCAGTTCATAGATGTAACAGTCAATCAAATCCGGGTCCGTTGCATTATCAAATCCCGCGTAAGCATTTTCCAATGCATTTCTAGCCAGCAGCAGTTCCTCTCTCAGCGTCATCTTCTGCCTGTCCACGATAATTTCGCTTTCTTCCGGTACGCAGGGACTTTGTCTAAACATAATTCTCATAGGGGAACCATCCTTTCAAGTTATGTGGATACCGCACGGAGAATGCCCGATTTTGGCTTTCTCGTGGGTAAGACTTCGTACTTCTTGGCGTGCCGTCCTCTGGCGGGACATCTTTAGAAGTACTTCTCACTCTAGTTTAGGTAAAAATTTCCAGAAATATTCATGTAATATTATGAATAGTTTGTTCATATGTTGTAGGGAGACAGGCAGGAGGAACGTTTCGCGCAGGCGGCGGGACGGACTGTGTGGGGATCAGATTATGGATAATTTGGGCGGAGTAGTGACGATTTTGGCGGTATGCCTGATAGTGCTGGCAATTGGTGCAATGGGAAGAAAGGTGGAGTGGCTCGTCAATTTTGTTTTGCGCGCGGTGATGGGAACGGTGGGTATTTACGCGATTAATTATATGCTGGCTGCGCGACAGCTGCAGGTGGCGGTAGGCATCAATCCATTTACGGTTTTGACATCTGGGATCCTTGGATTTCCTGGGGTTGCGGTACTTTACGGCATTCATTTTTTTAAAATTTTGTGAATAGTTTACAATAGACAAATTTTTCTGTTGTGTTATAATTCAAGTCACAACTCAAGAAATTCTATGTGATATTCCCTTCTGTGGAATACACGCTTCTCGCTTCAGGGCATCGGGAAGATCTTCCAAATTATTTCGTTGAGTCAATTGGTTTTAATAAGTATCTCAAGATATGGAGGTGGTTCTATTGGACTGACTTACTGTCAATCTGTTTTACTTCTTTTACTGCTGCTTTCCGCTTTATCTGACCTGAAGACGGATCGGATTCCAAACGGCATTATTCTTCTGGGAATTGTAATCGGCGTTTGGGGAGGCATTTTTACCGGCCGTAAATTATCAGACATTCTGGCATCTATGCTTCTGGCGTTTCTGCTTATGTATCCTTTGTATATGATAGGCGCACTTGGTGCAGGTGATGTAAAGCTATTTGTTATGATTGGGAGTTTTCAGGCGGCGGGAGATTTTATGACCATACTGGCGGGAGCCTTTGTGATCGGGGCGGGATTTTCGCTTGCAAAACTTGCGGTGGAGAGAAACGGCAGGGAAAGATTTGGGTATTTCTTTGCATATTTGTATGATGTCTGGCGGACAGGACATTGGAAAATTTACGGTGAGGACCTAAAACGGGATTATCACACCTACTGTAAAAACAAAATCCACTTTGCGGTGCCGATTCTGTTCAGTGCGGTGTGCAGAATAGGAGGATTATTTTGACACATAAAATAATGGCAATCTGTGACATGGAGGAGGGGTACGCTTTTCGTATGGCGGAGTACCTTCTGGAAAAAGTAAAGCTTCCCTATACGCTGCATTTGTTTACGGCGGTGGAGGAACTGGAAAAATTTGCGGGGAGGGAGGAAATAGAAGTTCTTCTCATTGCGGAGAGCGCGTGGCGGCTGCTCAAAGAAGAATATGTCAAAACACAGGTGACGCAGATGTTTATTCTGCAGGAGAGCGGCGAGTCGCCACAGGCATTGATTTCGCAGGGAGGCGGCGAACCGGCAGGGGAGGACATGCGGTGCATCAGCAAGTACCAGAGCCCGGAGCTGGTAGTGCGGGAAATGTTAAATGTAATTGCGGATGGCGGCGGTTGGAAGGCTTACCCGGAGTCTACGGACACGAATGCCAAAATGATAGGCATATATTCGCCGGTGAAAAGATGTTTACAGACTTCCTTCGCCCTGTCGCTGGGACAGCTTCTGGCAAAAAAGCATAAGACGATGTACTTGAATTTTGAGATGTATTCGGGCCTGGGGGAACTTTTGAGACGGGAATACCAGACAGATATGCTGGACGTCATGTATTACTTTCAGAGCGCAAGGGAAAAGCTGGCTCTGCGGCTGCCGACAATCATTCAAAATGCGGGAGGGCTGGACTACATACCGCCTATGCAGTATTCACTTGGAATCAGAGAGGTGCCGGGGAAACAGTGGCTGGAACTGTGTAGGGATATTGCGGCGATTGGTGAATATGAATATATGATTTTGGATTTGGACGATGGCATAGACGGCCTGTTTGACCTGCTAAAAAGCTGCCACAAAATATACACCATCACAAGGGAGGACCCTTTTGCGCAGGCAAAACTAAGACAGTACGAAAGAATGCTGCAGCAGGGAGAATTGGAGGAAATCTCCGAAAAAACGGTAAAATGCCGCTTCCCGATTTTTCAGGAGCTGCCTGACAGTCTGGACATGATGACACACGGAGAACTGGCTGGCTATGTCAGATCCATTATAAAAGAGGATATTTATGGATAACGTGGAGAAGAGACGGAAAATTTTAAAGGAAAAGCTTTTGGAAAGCATCGACTATTCCAGAGAGAGCAGCGATGAGGAGATTCGGGAGCTGATAGATGAAATGCTTGTGAGGGAGGGAAGGGAAAATCCGATTTCCTTATTGGAGCGCGGCAGACTCAGGAAGGAGCTTTTCCATGCGGTCCGCAAGCTGGATGTGCTGCAGGAACTGGTGGATGATCCGCAGATTACGGAGATTATGATCAACGGCCCGGACAGGATTTTCATTGAGCGAAACGGCAGGCTTACGGAGAGCGGGCTTCGTTTTGACAGTGTGGAGAAGCTGCAGAATGTTATCCAGCAAATTGTCTCTGACTGTAACAGGGTGGTCAACGAAGCGTCGCCGATTGTGGACGCCAGACTGGAGAACGGCGCCCGTGTCAATGTTGTTTTAAACCCCGTTGCGCTAAACGGTCCTATTGTCACAATCAGGCGTTTCCCCGATAAGCCCATTACCATGGAGGACCTGATATCGTTTGGTTCTGTTACAGAGGATGTATGCGAATGGCTGAGCAGACTTGTGCGGGCAAAATACAATATCTTTATCAGCGGCGGGACAGGCTCCGGGAAAACAACATTTCTAAATGCTTTGTCCAATTATATACCAGCCGAGGAGCGGATCATAACAATAGAGGACAGTGCGGAACTGCAGATCCGAAATATACGCAACATTGTTCGGATGGAAACGAGAAACGCCAATGTGGAAGGATGCCGGGAGATTACCATAAGGGATCTGATTAAGACATCCTTGAGAATGCGGCCGGACAGGATAATTGTGGGCGAGGTGCGCGGCGGGGAAGCCTTCGACATGATGCAGTGTCTGAATACGGGGCACGACGGCTCTATGTCAACAGGACATGCCAACAACTCCCGTGACATGCTAAGCCGTCTTGAAAATATGATCCTTATGGGGATAGAGATTCCTCTGGAAGCCATCAGGCAGCAGATTGCCTCTGGAATTGACATCATTGTCCATCTGGGGCGGCTGCGGGATAAAACGAGAAAAATACTGGAGATTGTGGAAGTGTGCGGCTTTGAAAACGGAAAAATACGATTAAGCCCCCTGTATCTTTACGAGGAGGAGGGAGAGACGGGCAAAGGAAAAATCCTTGGCACGCTTCAAAAGAAAGGAGAGCTTGCCTATGTCGAAAAGCTACAGGCTGCCGGATTATGCTGAATATCATTTTTCTCCGAAAGAGGGGACGCTTGCCTTGCTGGAAGGTATGCTTCTGGTTGCGGTAATCGGGTACTTTTTCTATCAGTCCTGGCTCGCCTGCATTTTTCTCCTCCCTGTGTTTGGACTATTTATAAGAGAAAAGAAAAGGGATCTGGCGAAAAAACGCAGACAGGAACTGAGCTTACAGTTTAAGGATCTGGTGCTGGCGCTTCTGGCCAATGTAAAAGCCGGATATTCCATTGAAAATGCCATGCGGGAGTCATACCGGGATATGGAACTGCTTTACGGCACGGACAGTCCCATTGGCCTTGAGGTGAGACATATTCTGCGGGGGTTGGACAACAATATGGTTCTGGAAAAGCTGTTGTACGATCTGGGTGTCAGAAGCCGGCTTCCTGACATCATGCAGTTTGCAGATGTATTTTTGATAGCAAAAAGAAGCGGCGGCAATCTCACGGAAATTTTGGAGAAGACAGCCGGAGTGATCGAGCAGAAGGCTGAGACGGACAAGGAGATTCAGCTTATGATCGGGGCGAGAAAGATGGAGCAGAAAATTATGAATATGGTGCCGTTTCTGATTATTTTCTATATCGGGACTACTTCACGCGGATTTTTTGACGTGCTTTATCACAATTTCGTGGGTGTGGCGGTGATGACGGTATGCCTGCTCTTCTATGGCGCGGCGTATCTGGTATCCAGAAGAATTGTGGATATTGAAGTTTGAGGCAGAAAGGGGTGTGCAATGATTTATATTTATTCTGCTATTTTGGCAGCATATTTGGTTTTGTTTTTCCTGTCCCTGGGGGAAAGCGGAAATCCGTTCCAAAGGATGGCGGCGCGAATTTACCGAAAACAGCACGAGCGCCAAAGAAAAATGACTGGAGGGAGAAGAAATTGGAAACGGGCGTTTCATGCAAGGCAGCTTGGAGAAAAGCTGAAAACACTGCAGCCGGGAATTGCGGTGGAAAAACAGGTCCGGGAGCATTATCTTTCCCTATATACGCTGCTGCTTATGGTGGTATTTGTGGGAGATCTTTTCTGCCTAGCGGCCTGGTTCAGCGCCCACAGCGCCGCAAGACTGATTGACGGAGGGTATCTTCCCAGAAATGCCTGCGGGGAGGGGGATGTGGAAGTGGAGCTGAAAGCGGAGATTCCGGGAGTACAGGAGGAGATCTTTGACTACCTTCTGGCGGAGCGCAAGCTTACGGAAGACGAACTGGAAAAAAGCTATGCGGAGGCGGCAGCGCTTCTTCCTGATGCGGTTCTCAATGGGAATGCCTGTCTGGAAGACGTGCAAAAGGACTTAAAACTGGTTTCTGACTTGCAGGGGTACCCATTCCAGATCGGCTGGGAGAGCAGCGCTTATTCTCTGGTCAATACGGACGGAACCGTACATAATGAGGAACTTGCGGGCGGTGAAGTGGTTATTCTGACGGCAAAGTTTCGCTACGAAGACTGGTTCCGGGAGCTGCAGATTCCGGTACAGGTCAATCCGGCTGTTTACACACCCGAAGAGGCGCTGCGGATGCGGATGGAGGAACTGCTCCGGGAGAGAGAGGAGGGCAGCAGAAGTGCGGAAGTCATGGAGCTGCCGGATCAGATTGGCACGCAGCCTGTTATCTGGAGCGAGATTATAGAGGACGGCAGCGGCTATTTCCTGATTCTGGTAATGCTTGCGGCGGGGGTGCTCTATTGGGGAAAAGCAAAGGAACTGGAGCAGAAGCTGGAGGCAAGAAAGAGGCAGCTGCTCTTAGACTATCCCGAGATAGTCAATAAGCTGGCGCTCTATATGGGTGCAGGGATGACTGTCCGAAACGCCTTTTTGAAGATGGGAGAGGACTATAAAAAACAGAAGGAGGAGAGAGAAAAATATGTCTATGAGGAAATTTTAATGACCTGTTATGAATTGCAGAGCGGCAGGTCAGAGACGGATGCTTACGCGCATTTTGGAAAACGGTGTCAGGTACAGTCCTATATGAAATTATCTGCCCTGCTTTCACAGAACATCAGAAAAGGAAGCAATGACCTTTTGCGGATATTGAGACAGGAGGCGGACAACGCTTTTGCCGAAAGGAAAAATCAGGCCAAAAAGCTGGGAGAGGAGGCGGGGACGAAGCTGCTTATACCAATGATGATGATGCTCTGTGTGGTTATGGTGATTATTATGATACCGGCTTATTTTTCTTTTACTTTAACTTAAAAGTGTCTGTTTGGCGCCAACGGGATTTCGGTTTCTGCGCCGGACAGTTACAGGAATAAACAATAAAAGGAGGACGACATGATGTTGAAAAAGAAAAGCGAAAGACAGCTCAAGGGATTCGGAGGTTTTCTGCGGGAAGAGGAAGGCATGGGTACGGTGGAAATCATTCTGATTATTGTGGTGTTGATTGGTCTGGTCATTATCTTTAAGACACAGCTTCGCGAACTGGTGGAGAAGGTCTTTGAGAAGATTACCAAAGACAGCAACACGGTAATGGAATGAGGCGGGGCTATATAACGGTATTCTTGTCGTTATCCCTTACATTGATCCTGTCCCTTGTATTCACAGTAATAGAGGGGGCACGGATCAGTGCCATCCGCATGAAGTTTGAATGTGTGACGGATATCGGTATGAATTCCGTTTTGGCTGAATACCATAGGGAGCTTTTGAACCAGTATGACCTTTTGTTTGTAGATACCTCTTACGGGGGTTCCAGGCCGGATGTCGCGAACACGGAAGCGCATCTGCGCGGGTTTGCACAGAAAAACTGCCGCGCGGGAAACAAAGGCGGTATGTTTGACGGCAGGGATTTTCTGGCCATGGATATGGGGCTGGTGGAAATTTTGGAGTATTCCATAGCGACAGATGATAACGGTGCGGTATTGAAGCGGCAGGCCACAGATTATATGGCAGACTATCCGCTTGGAGCAGTTCTGGACAAGATCAGCGCTAATGTCAGTCTGCTGCAGGGTGCGGGAATTGACACGAAAGATATGGATGCGTGGCGGGGGCAGTATGAGTCAGAGATCGAGGCTATTGGTCTGCCCGAAAAGGAGACGGAAGACGGCGGGATGGAGGAAGTGCCGCTTAACAATCCGGCAGATCCTGTCAACGCGACAAGGAGCAGCGGAGTGCTAAACCTTGTGCTGGAAAATCCGTCAGCAGTCTCGGCTGTAAAGGTTGATCTGGGCGATTATATTTCCCACCGTTCCAACCGGATGAGGGGTAAGGGACTGTGCGAGGAGGCAGTAGAGGCAGGCGGTGCGCCGAATGAATTGGTCTTCCAGACGTATCTCTTTGAAAAATGCGGTCATTACGGGGCGGAGATGGATAAATCGCTTCTGAAATACCAGATGGAATATATATTGGCGGGAAAAGATACGGACTGGCAGAATCTTGAGGAAGTGGCAAAAAAGCTTCTTCTCTGGCGGGAAGCATCAAATATGATGTATCTTCTATCGGACGGGGCAAAGATGGCGGAGGCGCAGGCTCTGGCGACAGCGCTTACAGCAGTGATGCTTATGCCCGCGTTGGAGGAGCCGGTTAAGTATACGATTTTGTTTGCGTGGGCTTATGTGGAGAGCCTGCAGGATGTCAAGACCTTACTCGGGGGCGGCAGGGTGCCTATTTTTAAAACTACAGCCGACTGGAAGACGGGAATTAACTGCCTTAAGAATGTGAGAGGAAGCCTCAATGAGGATTCCGGGGGGAACGGGCTAAATTACAGGGAATATTTACAGATCATGGTCTTTTTGCAGGATACGGGGACGCGGACAGAACGTGCCATGGACATCATGGAAATGGATATCCGCCGGACGCCCGGTAACGGGAGGTTTCGCCTGGACGGCTGCTTTGACGCTTATCAGGCGCATGTGGAAGTGACAAGCTGCTTTGGCTATTCCTATGAAATGACAAGAAGATATGGATACTACTAATGTGGGAGGTGATAAAAGATGCCCTTTTTACGGTTACATAGTAAAAATACAAAAAAATCGACAGCACATTCTCTCCGGGCATATCTTGAGGCATATCAAGGTAGTCACTTTCATTCATTCAGACTCCGATTGGTAAAAGGGGCATCTTTTATCTTCTCCCGCAAAAGAGGATCTATGACATTGGAGGCTGCGTTTGCCCTGCCGTTTTTTCTCTTTGCGGTGCTCAATATTCTATATGCAGTGAATATCATTGGGACGCAGAGCCGGATCAGCGCCGCCCTGCATCAAGTGGGAAACAAACTGGCATTTGCGGGATACGCCTATGAGAATACGGTGGGAGACATTCTGCCGGATGGACTTTCCGGCGTGATCGCCACAGAAGGGTACGCGAGGGGGCAGATCGTGGAATATGTGGGAAGATCTTATCTGGAAAATTCCTGTGTGAAGGGTGGTGCGGGAGGACTGTCCTTTGCAGGCTCCTCGGTGATGGGAGCGGAGGACATGATCGACCTGAAAATATCTTACCGGGTCAGAACTTTTGTGGAGATAATGGGATTTGACGGATTTTCCATGTCACAGCGCTATTATGGCAGGGCGTGGACAGGGTATGACGCCGCCGGGGCTGTGAGCGCCGGGACGGGAGAGGACCCTATGGTTTATATCACAAAAACAGGAACAGTTTATCATCTGGACAGAAACTGTACTTATTTGAATCTCAAGCTGGAGGCGGTGCCTGCGCAGTCCGTGTCTGACATGCGCAATGAATCCGGGGCGAAATATGTGCACTGCGGTTTCTGCGGGGCAGGCGGTGGCGCAAGTCAGGTATTTATCACAAGCTATGGCAGCAGTTATCATAATCGGCTGGACTGTCCGGGACTGAAACGGACGATTTATACGGTGCCGCTGTCAGAGGCCGGCGCGAGAGGGAGGTGTTCCAAATGTGGGTAGAAATGGTGTTGTTTCTGTTCCTGATGGTCTGTGCTGTGTTTGACGGATTCAACAGGCAGATTCCGCTGGCGGTCGTATGGCTGGGTATGCTGACGGCGGCCTGCTTTCGGGCTGGCGGGGCGATGGGGGAGACAAACCTTATGGTAGCAGCGCTTTCCCTGTTACCAGGTTTGGGATTTTTCCTGCTCAGTTTTTTAACACGGGAGAAGGTAGGATATGGCGACGGCTGGGTGCTCTTGATGATCGGTCTGTTTTTGGGTGTGTACCGTTGTTTTCTCATTTTGCTTTTCGGACTGATGACCGAATCTGTAGTGGCGATAGTACTGCTGACGCTTGGAAAAATAAATCGCGATCGGGAAATCCCTTTTGTGCCGTTTCTGCTTCTGGGAATGGGGGTGGCAGTATGTTTTTGAAAAAAACAGTGAAGGGGTATATGACACTGGAGGCTTCTTTTCTTATAACATGGACACTATTTCTGTTTGTTCTCCTGATTTACCTATCCTTTTATTCTTATGACAAATGCGTACTCTTTCAGGATGCCTATACGATCTGTTTCCGGGGAAGTATTCAGAAGGACGAAGGAGAGGTGGTGCCATACATAAGCGCGAACATGCAAAAACAGTTCGGCAAAAAATATTTTGGCGTGGGAAAGGTGCAGGGAACGGTAGACAAAAACGGGAATACGACGAGTGTGACCGGGGAGTGTCAGGTGAAGGTGCCGATCCGGCAAATGTTTACTATGCAAGGCAAGGCGGGCTGGCGCATTCGTACACGGGCAAAAGCGCAGATCATTAATCCCACAAAGACGATACGCAAATGCAGATGGGCGGGAAATATGTTCCCGGATGAAAACAGGAGGTGATACGGATGCTTGAGGCAAAATTTTTCAGGGATTATAAACACAGTTATATGATTTTACCATGCAAAAGCAGACAGCCGGAGAAAAGCTATCAGTGCAGACAGCTTACTTCCAATAAGATAGAGGAGATTTTGCGCTGCTCCATGCGGCATGTAAACGGCATGACTTATTTTTATTATGATATCAGTTCCCGAACGACGATGGAAAGTCTGTACCGGGACAGGCAGATGTCTTATGGACAAATTAAGGAGCTGTTTGAGCAGTTTTATTATATGTACTGCAAAGTCGGAGATTATTTTATGGATGAGACAAAACTGGTCTTTTCGCCGGAGTATGTCTTTTACGATTTGTCGCGCAAAAAATATATCGGTCTGTATTATCCGGATTATGTGGAGGATAGACCGTATGAAGCGCTTATGGACTATCTGCTGGAACATATGGATAACAGGGATGAGCGGCTGGCGGACTGTATTTATCAGATTTATGAGAGGACGGAGGACAGTGGATTTTCGCTGTGGGATGCACTGCAAATTTTCGGGGAAGTGGAGGAACAGGAAGAAAAAACAGAGAGAAAAGCAAAAGACCCCGGTGAGCAGAGTGGGGATATATATCTGCTGCCTGATAATACTGATTTTGAAAACGAAAAGGCAGAGCGGCTGTATGCACATGCAGATATGCATGATGCGCAGGAAAATGCATTTGCAGCGTGGGAGGAGAGAGAAGATAAGAATGCATCCGTAAAAAGGAAGAGTCCGTTTTCTGCATTTGTCGCGGTATTTTCGGCGTTAGGAATTGCCGGGATCGTTTACCTTTACGGTTCGTACGAGTTGTCTGATGAAGAGATTATGACGCTTTTGGGATGTGGCGCGCTGCTGGGCGTCTGCCTGATTGCGGGTCTTGCGGGAATACTGAAAGGCGGCGGGAAAAAGGGGAGAAAAGAAACGCCGGGAGAAAAAGAAGCAGGGAGACAACTTTCGGAAGGGATGAATGATCCATATCTGTCTGCACATGAATCGGTTACTTTGGAACATGCGCAGAACGGGGAACCGGCTTCTCTGGAACATGTGCTGAGCCGGGAGAGGGAGCCGGTGCAGTACGTACCTGTCCCCCGAAGAAGGGATGCGCCAGAAGAGGAGGAAATTTGTGGAAATACGGTTTTTTTTGACAGCACGAAAATAGTGGAACATAAATTGTACGCGTTAGATAAAAAGAATAAAAAGCATATTGAACTCACCAAATTTCCGTTTACGGTGGGAAAGATGGCGGGCTGTGTGGACTGTGTTCTGGCGGACAATTCCGTCAGCCGGATTCATGCCAGATTCGAGAAAGTGGGAGATGTGATACAGCTGACAGACATGAATTCTACAAACGGCACTTACAGGAACGGGCTGCGGATGCAGCCGCAGGAAACAGTGGAGATTGAGCCGGGGGATGAGATAAGGTTTGGGAAGCTGGATTATTGCTACCGCTAAACGGATTGGGGATAAGAAGAACATAAGCTGGAAATAGAGGTTACCCCTTCTCTCTAAAAAGTGTTATACTGTACAAAAACGGGAGCAGAAAGGGCGGGCTATGGACAAAAATGAAAAATGGCTGCAGTGGGCGGTCGAACTGCAGAGTCTGGCGCAGGCGGGATTGTTTTACTGTAAAGACAAATATGAACGGGAAAGGTACGAGCGCGTCAGAGAGATTTCGGCGGAAATGCTCAGCTGTAAGACAGAGATACCGCTTGAAAAAGTAAAGGATTTATTCTGCAGCGATGTGGGATACCAGACCCCTAAGATAGATACACGGGCGGCCATATTTAAAGAGGACAGGATACTGCTTGTACATGAGGATAACGGCACATGGGCACTGCCGGGCGGCTGGGTTGATGTAAATGTTTCTGTTATGGAAAATACGATAAAAGAGGTAAAAGAAGAAGCGGGCCTGGACGTTAGGGTGAAACGCATTATAGCAGTTCAGGACAGGGAAAAGCATAATTTACCGATTTATGCTTATAAAGTGTGTAAAATTTTCCTGCAGTGCGAGGTGACGGGCGGCAGTTTTGTGCCCAATATTGAAACGACAGGCTTTGCCTATTTTGGGGTGGATGAACTGCCCTGCCTGGCGGAAGAAAAGAACAACAGGGAACAGATCGAAATGTGTTTTCGGGCAATGCGCGCAGAAACATGGGAAGCACTGTATGATTAATATTCCATATGAGAAGTGGCAGTATAAAGGGTGACAAGAGGGTTGGGCGGATATGAAAGTTTTGATTGTTGAAGATGAAATAAGGATTCGGGAAGGTCTGGAAATTCTGCTGGGCAAATTTCAGGATTTGCAGCTGACCGGGATCGCGGAGGATGGGGAAGAAGGACTGGAGGCCATCAGGAAATGGAATCCGGATATTGTGATCACAGATGTCAGAATGCCCAATATGGACGGGCTGGAGATGCTAAAACAGGTGGCGGCTGAGGGAATCAAGATAAAGGCGATTGTGCTCAGCGCTTACTCGGAGTTTGAATATGCAAGACAGGCAATGAAACTGGGTGTGACAGAATATCTGCTGAAGCCGGTTTCGGTCCATGAATTTTCAAACGCCATAGAAAATATCAGGCGTGAGATTGAGAAAGAGCAGCAGAGGAATCCTTCACAGCTTGGGACACTGGAACATATCCTGCAGGCAATCCTGAACAACCAGTTGGAAATCAATGATGAGGTTCTTGCGTATTTAAGGAACAATTATCAGATAGAGGAAAAGCAGCCATATGTTATTTTGTGTGTATACATTGGGGGCGATTACGAGAGGAATCTGGAGACGTATAAGAGATATTTCCAGCAGACGTTATCGTATTATGACACTTCCTATGCGATTATAGAGTCGGAATATCACAGCTCTATTATCATTATTATGTATGGATATCAGAGTGCAAACGACTTGGAACGATGGCTGCAGAGGCAGATTTTAGGGTATTCGGAGCAAAAACTGGCGGTTGGATGGTTTGAAATGAATGAGATCAGGAGTCTCCGGGCGGGCTTTGACCTTTTATATCCTTATATGGACTGGAACATATCGCTGAATAGGAAAATACTAATTTCCTATCCGAAGATAAAGAATGTGCAGACTGCCGCCTGTATATATCCTATGGACATTGAAACCAAAGTCAGGCTGCTGATGTGTAATGATTACAATACGGAAAAAGTGAAGGAACTGGTCGATAAATTCCACGAATCATTTCAGGACGGACAGATATATCTGCCAAAGGAGATAAAGGAATGCTATGTGCGGTTCCTGTGGGCAGTCATTGGCCTGTCTAAGGAGATGGGGTATCTGAAATCAGAAGAGATCGAGCAGCAGGCGGTGCTCAATCTGATAATGAACGCAAAGATCAGAGAGGAGCTTGTCTTTGCGACAAATATGGTGTTTTCAGCAATCCGGGCGGATTCAGAAGAAAACATATCACATCTGACAGTAAAGAAAATGAAAGGCCTTATCAAAGAATACTATCGGAGTATTACCCTGGAGGAGATCGGGGCAAAGCTGAATATGACGCCCGAGTATTTGGGGACCTTATTTCACAAAGAGGTTGGGGTCTCTTTCAGCAATTATATAAAAAAATACAGGATAAGCAAAGCCAAAGAACTGTTATGCGGAACGGAGATGAAGCTGTATCAGATAGCCGAGGAAGTCGGTTACACGGACTCCAAGTACTTCAGCAAAGTATTTAAGGAAACAACGGGGCAGCTGCCAACTGAATACAGAAAGATATACAGGTAAAGAGAAACGACTTTTGTTCATTCCTCCCTTTTCAAGATTTTTCATATTTTAAAAATATTTTGAAACGATAAAATATTTTTATGAGAAATGGAAGGGAGGAATTTTTTTGTGAAAAAAATCAGAAAGTTTTTCAAGTATGACAACGTGGGATTGCTTTTTGCGCTGCCTGCATTTATTTACATGCTGGTTTTTGTGGGATACCCGATTGTAAGCAATATCATTTTGAGCTTACAAAATGTTACGGTGAAGAATCTTACGCACGGAGAGCGGCTGTTTGTTTTTTTGGATAACTATAAAGAACTGATTCAGGATGATGTGTTTCGCAAAGCGTTATGGAACACAATAGAATTTACCGTTGTATGTCTGGTATTCCAGTTTCTCATCGGTTTTGCGCTGGCGCTGTTTTTGAATAAGAAGTTTTCCTTTGCAAAGCCGGTCAGGGGCTTGCTGATGATACCGTGGATGATTCCCATGACTGTTACGGCTCTCGTCTTCAAGCTGCTGTTTGCGGGAGATATCGGTATTATTAATTATCTGCTTAGGAGTATGGGGCTGATCCGGGAAAATATTGACTGGCTGACAAGTCCGCAGACGGCGATGTCGGTGGTCATTGCCGCAAACGTGTGGATCGGAATCCCGTTTAATACGATTCTGATCTCCACGGGATTGACAACCATTCCGCAGGAGGTATACGAGAGCGCGTCCATAGACGGCGCGGGAAAGGTACAGACCTTTTTTAAGATTACGCTGCCGCTGATGCGTTCGACGATTGAATCCGTGCTTGTGCTGGGCTTTATTTATACCTTTAAGGTGTACGACCTTGTATATGTGCTGACGCAGGGCGGGCCGGTCAACTCTACGCATCTGCTGTCAACTTATTCATACAAACAGTCGTTTGAGCTGTTTAACTACAGTATGGGATCAGCGGTGGCAAATGTGCTTTTGGTGATACTATTGGCTGTAGGTTCCTTTTACTTAAAAATAACAATGGCGGAGGAGGAAAGATGATGAGCGCAGAATTGAAAAAGAGGAATAACGTTTTGTTGTGCATCCTGTCAGTAGGCGTTTTGTGTATCTTGCTTTTCCCTGTTTTCTGGACGTTCATTACTTCCCTGAAAACGGAACAGGAGATTTTCCAGAATCCGCCCACATTTTATCCGCATGTCCTGAATACAAAATCGTATGCGGCACAGGTGGAAACCGGGGATTTTAATATGTTCCGATCTTTCCTGAACAGTTTTATTATCTCCCTTGGGGCAATGGTAATTGCGGTCCTGCTTGCGGTGCCCGCATCTTACGCCATCGCAAGGTATAAGTTTAAGGGCAGAAACGGCATGCTGCTCTGTTTTCTGGTGACGCAGATGCTGCCGGTATCGGTGCTTCTTACGCCAATGTTTATTATGTTTAAAAACATGCATTTGTATAATACATGGGGGGCTTCCATCTTGTCGGATGCAACAATCGGTATCCCGTTTTCGATTCTGATTTTGAAAAACTATTTTGCTTCTATTCCCAAAGATTTGGAGGAAGCTGCCTGGGTTGACGGATGTAATAAGTTTAAGACGTTTATACAGATTTTAGTGCCGATAGCAAAGCCGGGGATTATCGTATGCGCAATTTTTTCTTTCTTATATGCATGGGGAGATCTTGCGTATGGAATGACATTTATTCTGGATCAGCAGAAGAGACCGATCACGGCGGGCATATTTAATTTCATGGGACAGTATGGAACCAGATGGAGCTATCTGACGGCGTTTGCAATTGTGACAATCATACCGGTTTCGCTGATATTTATTTTCATGCAGAAATATATTATTGCCGGTATGACCAGCGGAGCGGTGAAGGGATAATGGGCTGGAACTCAATGAGAAGAAATCGGATTCGTAAAAAACAACCAAAGAAAACCATATGGAGCATAAAGGGAAAAATCCTGATTCCGTTACTGGTGCTGGCGTTTGTCAGTATCGCGGGAATGCTTTCGGGTTTTCAGGAGATATCGCTGGTTCAGGAAAGCAGTCTGCGTGTAACGGATATTTATTTGGACAAGATTGTAATGGTAGACCAGCTGAGCAGGGATTTCCTGAATTTACAGAAGCTGCTGCTGCAGCACTGCATGTCCGACGAAAGCACAAAGGCGGATATCGAGACACAGATGAATGCCTCAAGGCAGGATATAGAGAGCCTGCGGGACGAATATGAAAGGCTGGTGGACAAGGGGGAGGAGCAGAAATTATATAATTCCCTGTGCAGTAAGATTCCGACTTATATCAGTACATATGATATGGCGGTAAAGATGAGCAGAGAGGGTAATGTGGATGGCGCCGTCAGGATGTGCAATGCGGACCTGACAAAGAAATCGGACAAAATATTTGCGCAGTTGGAAGAGATGAGCAGCATGAGCGAGCTGTCAATACAACAGGCAATCACTTCCCAGAAGAAACAGTACGAGCTGGCGAGAGCGCTTATTGTGGTGGTGACGGTTATGATTGTCATGACATTCATGGCGGCTATCGTAGTCTGTCAGAGGGCGATAGTCAATCCTCTGGTAGTGGCGCAGAGGCAGCTGGGCGGCATCATAGATGAAATAGCACAGGGGAATGGGGATCTGACAAAGCGCCTGTCTGTAAAAGGCAGGGATGAGATCGGAAAACTGACTGAGGGTATCAATCTGTTTTTGCAGACACTGCACAGTGTGATGAAAAGCATTGTCGAAAATTCGCATAAAATGGACGGTGTGGTGGAAAATGTAGCCGGTAATGTGAGCGTTGCCAGAAGCAGCGCGGAAGATATTTCACAAGTCATGGATAAAATTTCAGCGACTGTGCAGGGGGTGTATGACAATTCCACGCAGATGGCAGCGGGTATGGCGGAGATCAAGAACGAAGTTTCGGAAATCAGCTTAAAGTCGTCAGAGCTGAACGATTATGCCGGGAGTATGCAAAAGCAGGCCGCGGCAATGGAGGAAAACTCGACGGCAAGCAAGAAGAACACGGATGCAATCATGGGCTCTATTACAGAAGCGATTGAGCGCGCCATAGAAAACAGCCAGAGCGTCAAGAACATAGATGTTCTGACAGACGAGATACTGCGCGTTTCCAGCAAGACGAATCTGTTGGCGCTTAATGCTTCGATAGAAGCGGCGCGGGCAGGAGCGGCAGGAAAGGGTTTTGCGGTAGTGGCGGATGAAATCAGGAAGCTGGCGGATTCCACCAGATCAACAGCCAACAATATACAGCAGATAAATGAGGAGGTCATTGAGGCGGTGCAGGATCTGGTAAACAGTTCCGGATCAGTGCTCGACTTTATGAGAGAGACGGTTCTGCCGGACTACGAATCCTACACCGAGAACGGAAAGCGTTACCGGGTTGACGCGCTGCATGTCAGTGAGCAGATGGGAGATTTTGTGGCAAAGACGGATAAGCTGAACGGCCTGATGATACAGATGAGCGCCTACATGGACAGCATATCGGGCGAAATCGGAGAGAGCAGCGGGGAGATAGACCATACCGCGGAGAACATCGGCTCCCTGGTGCGGGAAATACAGAATGTAAACAGCGAGATGGAGACAAACCGGCAGATCGTGGTAAGCCTGAGAGGAGAAGGCGACCGCTTTACAAATTTATAGAGGAGGCAGAAGAGAGGGGAGTTGGGCCTCTCTTTTGTTCATTATATTGATAGTAAATGCCTTTTAAGATAATATGGACCTGTAATGGGGAAAATATCAGTTGGAGTGAAAAAGATGATGAAGAAAAACAGTCTGCAGAAAAAGCTTTTTCAGATATTTGTTATTGCGCTCACGATACCGATTGTGCTGTTCAGCGTATTTATGTCGTTTCATACTTTTACGATGCTAAGAAGAAATACAGATAACCTTATGCAGGTCAATACAAAGCAGATGAGCGATAACATCAGACTTATGATTGATTCTTATGAGGATCTGCTGTTCCAGGCATATACAGACGACAGAATGGTAGGATATATGGACAAGATTAACAGCGGCCAGGACATACCTGTCACCACGGGGCAGATCAGGCGGTATATACAGGGACTGCTGAATGCGAAGGACTATATCAGGGCGATCACCGTCATCAGTACAGACGGTAAAGTAATCACGTACGATCAATTGACACCCGCCACTTATGAGAGCTCGTGGCTGGGAAATTACAGTATCACGAAGGAGCAGATCTACGATGAAGTGAATACAGACAATGGCATGCATTTTTTCCCGACGGAATATGCAAAGAGGTTTGCGGGTGAGGATTATTATCTGTTTCATCTGGCGCATAGAATCATAGACTACAAGGATCTGGACAAGGAAAACGGGATTGTTATTCTGAGTCTGGATGAGGAACTCTTAAGCGGCATTCTGCAGATGGACGGGGATGGGGCGCATGATACATTCCTGACGGATGGGAAGAATCGGATTATATCTGCGGCGGAAAGGGAAATGATCGGGGAACTGTTTGACGGTACAGGGGAGGACGTGAAACAGCTGACTGAGAGGTATGGGACGAACATGCCTGATTTTATGGGGTATTCGCCGCTTTATATGTCCTTAAACCAGTATTATGACGAAAGCTACGGCCTACATGTGATTACGGTGACGGACCAGAGCCCGTTTATCCTGGAGATTTTAAGAAAAGTAGGTTTAATCATTGCGGTAGGCGCCGCCCTGTTTCTGATGGACGGCATTCTGATTAAAAGGCTGACAGGTGAATTGGCGGATTCCGTACAGCACATCGTTGTAAAGATGAAAGAGGTGGAGGAGGGGGATTTGTCTGTGCGGGTGCAGATGAGAGAGGAGATGCCGCTGGAGATTGGGATCATAGCGGAACAGTTTAATGGGACCCTCGAGCGGCTTGGTCTGGCGATGGAAAAACAGAGGACGGCTGAGATTAAGGCGCTGGAAGCACAGATTAATCCACATTTTATGTATAATACGCTGGATACCATTAACTGGATGGCGATTAAGCAGGAGGAGTATGATATCAGTAATGCGATCAATTCCCTTGCCCAGATACTGAGGTATGCCATTTCAAATTATAATGAAAGGGTAACCATACGGGACGAAGTGAAGTGGCTGAAGCAGTATGTGTTTTTACAGCAGTACCGGTTTAAGAATAAGTTTGTATACCACATAGAGGTGAAGGAAGAAATTATGGATATAAAGATTCATAAGCTGCTCCTTCAGCCTTTTGTGGAGAATGCCATAATCCATGGATTTGAGAAAGGCCAGGAGCAGTATCTGCTGGAGGTTATTTTGCGGGAGGCAGATGGAGAGCTGGAGATGATTATTCGTGATAACGGAAAGGGCATGGACGCTGGTACCGTGGACAGGATCAACGCTGGTTATGACATTGACGGGGATGAAAAAGCACATATCGGAATCAGCAATGCAATCAACAGAATCCATATGTACTGCAAAGCAAAAGAAAAGATATGGGTAAAGAGTGAGTTAAAGAAGGGAACGGAAATAGTAATAAGGATCCCGCTTGGCGTTTTGTCAGAGGAAGATTAGGCTTAGAAATTTCTCCCTTTTTTAAGGTTTTTGGCGTATTGCCAATTGTCATATCTTGATATCATAAATTTATCAACAAATTAATTGGAATTGGAGGATATGAAAATGAAGAAAAAACGATTTTTGTCTATGTTTATGACAGTGTGCATGACAGGCATGATACTTGCTGGATGCGGATCAGGTTCTGAGCAGGGTGCAGCAGATGCGCCGCAGGCGGATACTGGCGCTGCAGTCTCCGAGGCGGAGCCGGAAACTGACGAGCCTGCGGCCGCAGCGGGAGAAACTTCCGCGGAGGGCAATGTAACCATCTGGTATTACTGGGAGACGGAAGGGCATCAGGAGGCGTTGAACCATATTATTGACGAGTTCAACAGTTCCAACAGCGGTGTTACCGTGGAGGCGAAGTATGTTCCCTTTGCTGACTTCAAGAAACAGTTATCCATAGGAGCATCTGCATCAGAACTGCCTGACTTGGTGATTTTGGATAATCCTGACCACGCTTCCTATGCGGCAATGGGAATTTTCGCCGACCTGACAGGGAGATTTGATGTGAGCACTTATTACGACGGCCCGGTAAATTCCTGCACATTGGACGGTAAACTGTATGGCGTGCCTTTCGGAAGCAATGATCTGGTGCTGTTTTACAATAAGGACATGCTTGAGACGGCCGGCTGCGAAGTGCCCGCTACATGGGATGACCTTCTGGCGACAGCCAAAGCATGCACGACAGATAATGTTTCGGGATTTGCGCACTGTGCGCTGCAGAATGAAGAAGGTACTTTCAACTTCCTGCCCTGGATGTGGTCAACTGGAGCAACATCCTATGAGATTAATTCTGAGGGCGGCATTAAGGCCCTGAAGTTTGTGAAGGATATGGTTGATTCCGGCGCTATGACCAAAGAAGCGATTAACTGGACGCAGGGTGATACGATGCACCAGTTTATAGCGGGCAACCTTGCGATGATGATTAACGGCACATGGCAGATTCCGACTATGAGAGAGGATGCGCCTGATGTGAATTGGGGCGTTGCGCCTATTCCGATAGACGCTCAGCCGGTTTCTGGCTTGGGCGGCGAGAATTACGCAGTGATTGCCGGCGGAAATGAAGATGGGGCAATTAAATTCCTTGAATACGCGGTGAGCGGCGATACCTGCCTTTATATGATGCAGCAGATGGGATATATTTCCTCCGATTCCACGATTGCGGAAGGACAGTTTGAGGGCGACGAGGTTTATCAGGTATTCGTAGACCAGATGCAGTATGCACAGGCAAGAGGGCCGCTGCCGGAGTGGCCGGAAATTTCCGATGCGATTTCACTGGCATTCAACAAAGTGATTACCGGGGACAGCGAGCCGGAGCAGGCGGCGGAAGAAGCCCAGACGACGATTGATAAGATAATGGGTCAATAAGCTGTATGCCGGAAACAGGGGGAGATTAGCAAATAGGACAGGTATTGGGACGGCGCCGGTTGAGCAGTTCAACTGAGCGCCGCCCTTTTTTACATAAAGGAGGCTTTCATAATGGCAACAAAAATAACGGATGCATTTTGGAGGAGATATCAGTCTATTGTAAAAAATGAGATGCTGCCTTATCAATGGAAGGTGTTGAATGATGAGGCCGATATCTGTATAGAGCGGGAAAGGGATGACAGCAGCATTCCCAATGAAAAAAGCCATGCCATAGAAAATTTTAAGATTGCCGCGGGGCAGTCTGCGGGAAATCATTATGGGTGGGTGTTTCAGGACAGCGATGTGTATAAATGGCTGGAGGCTGCAGCGTACACACTGGAAAATGATATGGATCAGGAACTGAAGGAGCTTGCAGATAAGGTTGTTGATCTGATAGGCAGTGCGCAGGAAGAGGACGGCTATCTGGGAACTTATTTTACGATTGAGGCGCCAGAGAGAAAATTCAAGCGTCTGTCAGAAAGCCATGAACTGTATTGCGCCGGACATTTTCTTGAAGCGGCGGTGGCTTACTATGGGGCAACGGGAAACGAGAAAGCAGTTGGGATGGCGTGTAAACTGGCGGATTGTATTGACCGGCATTTTGGCAAAGAAGAAGGAAAAATCAGAGGGTATGACGGACACGAGGAGATTGAGATCGGCTTAATGCGGCTGTTTCATCTGACGGGGGAAGAGCGGTATTTGAATTTGAGCAGATTTTTCCTTTATGAAAGGGGAGCGGACAACGCTTTCTTTGAAAAGCAGAAGGCGGAAGACCCGAATCAGACCCCGCTGATACAGGGGTTGGATAAATTCCCTTTGTCCTACTATCAGGTACATAAGCCGATATTGGAACAGGATACCGCGGAGGGTCACGCGGTCCGCCTTGTTTATATGTGTACGGCAATGGCTGACGCTGCGGAGGCGTCCGGCGATGAGAAACTGCTAAATGTATGCAGAAAGATCTGGAGAAATATTGTTGACAGACGGATGTACATTACGGGCGGTATTGGCTCTACGGTGATAGGGGAATCTTTTACTTTTGACTATAATCTGCCAAATGATACCATGTACTGTGAAACGTGCGCCTCTGTCGGACTGATCTTTTTTGCCTATCAGATGCTTAGGAATGAGATACGCGGGGAGTATGGGGACGTTATGGAACGGGCGCTTTATAATACGGCACTGGCGGGAATGGCGCTGGACGGGAAACACTTCTTCTATGTAAATCCGCTGGAAGTAAATCCCGAGAGTTCCAGAAGGGACCCCGGAAAGAGCCATGTGAAGGCGGTCCGCCCGGAATGGCTTGGATGCGCGTGCTGCCCGCCCAATCTGGCACGTTTATTAGCATCTTTGAATCATTATGTCTATTTGAAAAAGGAGACGACTGTTTATTCTGTCCTCTTTATGAACTGTGAAAGTGAATTTGAAACGGAGAAAGGAAGCCTGTTTGTCAGGCAGGAAACGGAATACCCCTACAAAGGGACGGTCCGTTTTTTGCTGAGGCAGAACGGGGACGAGGAGCTGGGATTTGCCGTTCGCATACCCGGCTGGGCGAACAGATATACTGTGGAATGGAACGGACAGATTGTAGATGTGAAAAGTAAAGATGGGTATATTTATTTTAGGAAACGGTTTACGGATGATACAATAACCCTGCAGTTTGATATGGAGATCGAAGTCTGGGAGGCTAATCCGTTAGTCCGTGCAGATATCGGGAAGGCGGCCGTATCGAGAGGACCTTTTGTCTACTGTGCGGAGGGTATTGATAATGGCGAAAATCTGCATTTACTGAAACTGGATGCGCAGGCAGGTTTTCGGTATTCATATGATGCACAACTTTTAGGCGGTGTGGGTATAATAAAGGCATTCGGATATAGACAGGTCCCCAAGCCGGGCGCGCTGTACCATAAGATGAATGACCTTGGCGGAGAGACTGAGACGGAGATAACCCTGATTCCTTATTATGCATGGGCAAACCGGGGCGTCAATGAAATGCGGGTGTGGATGAGGCGCAAGGACTCTGCGAAGCCGTTTGACATCCCCAACTGAAAATGATACTCTTTTCTCATGGATATTTTAACGCTGAATCGACTGGAAAATCTGTTCTTTGAACGGGGCTATGGTAAGATACCGTCTAATCTGCCTGAGTTTAACTTTTACTGTCGCAGGGAAGTGCAGGGTATTACTGTGCTTCATGTGATAGATTACAGGCAGGGACTCTATATTTCGATGGACCAGTATATACATCTGAAAGAGCAGATAGAGACTTTTTTCCGTGACAAAGGCGAGAGGGAAGTCCATGTAATGACGCTTGTCCTGTGCGACGACACGGAGAAGGCGAGAAGACTTTGCGGAGGGGACAGCTTTTGCTGGGTTATTGATTCGCGCGAATACCGTCTGCTGATTCACGAGACACAGGTGGCGGATTTTTACGGCTGGAAAGATATTCTGGAGGAGTATCTGTTTTCGGCGGCACGGGAGGAAGCGAAGGCGGCGGCATCGTACGCCGGACAGGCAAAGAAGACAGACTGGCGGGCGGTGTCGTGGGTTAATGCTGCTCTGGTAGCGGTGAATGTAATTATATTTCTGATATGTACATTTACGGGAGATTTGTTATATAATAGGGGTGCGTTTAGTGTAACGGCGCTTTGGCAGGGGGAATGGTACCGCCTGTTTACAAGTATGTTTTTACATTGGAATGTGGAGCACCTTTTCAGCAATATGATCGTTCTGTATTATGTGGGGGCGATTGTGGAACGCAAACTGGGAGCGCTTCCTTATACGGCGCTTTATGTGCTGTCCGGCCTTGCGGGGAATATTTTTTCCATGGGATACGAGCTTTTAACGAATGCTTATGGCAGTTCAGCAGGGGCGAGCGGCGCGGTTTTCGGCGTGGAGGGCGCGCTGCTGTTTCTGGTTATGGCACACCGGGGGAAGCTGGAGTCCATGACCGCAGGCAGGGTGGCTTTTGCGATTGCCTTTTCGCTCTACTGTGGTTTTACCAGTGCAGGGGTGAACAACGCGGCGCATGTGGGAGGCGTTTTGATGGGCTTTACGGCGGCGGCTGTCATTGCAGCGTCTAAGAAAATTCAGGTGTTTTCCAATCATAGGTGAGAAAGGAAAGAGGCTTATGCAGATTAATATCTATTATGGCGGGAGAGGCCTTATGGATGATCCCACGCTGTTTGTGATAAAGAAGATGAAGGAAGTGCTGGAGGAGCTTCGCGTGACGGTGGAAGTCTTCTATCTTTATGAGCAGAAAAACAGCATCCCGACGCTTCCGCAGACTTTGAAAAACGCGGACGGCGTAATTCTCGCAACGACGCTTGAATGGTACGGGATCGGCGGCTACATGCAGCTGTTTCTGGACGCATGCTGGCTCTACGGCGATAAAGAAAAAATAAGCCGGATTTACATGTGCCCAATCGTCATGTCCACCACTTACGGCGAGCAGGAGGGGAAACTAAATCTTGCCACGGCGTGGGAGATTCTCGGCGGGCTTCCCTGCAGCGGGCTCTGCGGCTATATTGCGGATACGTCCCTTCTGGAGGAAAATGCGGATTATATCCGTATCATTGAGAAAAATGCGGAGAATCTTTACCGCACGATTAACCAGAAAATGCCCTGTCTGCCTGCAAGCAATCAGGCGGTAAAACAGAAGGTGGCTATTACAAAAACCGTTAATTTTACGCCGCAGGAGTCGGAACAGCTTTCCCAGTACGTGGCGGACGATACTTATGTGCAGCGGCAGAAGGCGGATATTCAGGAGCTTGCAAGTCTGTTCCGGGATATGATGGGCAGCAGCGAGAAGGAAGACACTACGGAATTTGTGGATGAGATCCGAAAACATTTTGTACCGCAGCCGGGATTTGCAGCGGGTTTCAAGGTAGTGATTGAGGAGAAAAAAACGCCGCTTATGATTGTGATAGACGGTCCGAGCATTGACTGCCATTATGGGGAAGGCGGGCGTGTGGATGTGGAAATACAGCTTGACCGTGCTTCTTTTTCGGACATTGTTTCGGGCAGGACAACCTTTCAGACTTCCTTTATGGCGGGAGACATGAAGATGAAGGGAGATTTTAAGGTGCTGCGCTCGCTTGACCAGGTGCTGCAGTTTGGGGCTGTCTGAGACTTAGGACCTTACCTTATATAAAAATAAAGGAAAACACAGTTTTGTGAACGGAGGAGCTATGAAAGTGGACAATTGTATTTTTTGTAAAATTGCTAATGGAGAAATCCCGGCAAAAACCTTATATGAGGACGAAAAATTCCGTGTTATTCTCGATCAGGGGCCGGCGACTAGAGGTCACGCGCTGATTTTGCCCAAAGATCACTATGCTGATCTTTTTGAGCTGCCGGAGGAGAGTGCCGGCGAGGTTATGAAACTTGCAAAAAGAATGATAATTAAGATGCGCGATAAGCTTGGGTGCGAGGGATTTAATCTGGTGCAGAATAACGGTGATCTTGCGGGGCAGACAGTATTTCATTTTCACCTTCATCTGATACCCCGCTACAGCGCCGATGGACAGAAGATCGGCTGGAAACCGCAGGAAGTGGAATCGGAAGAGCTTGAGGAAGTCAGGGCGCAGATTGTTGATTGACAGTTCAACCAGGGCGGCTCTGACGGGCAAACTGTGCCTGCACAAGTCTGACAGGAAGATGATGCGCTGAGGGAGTGCTGTAGGCACGGTTTTGTGAATGGGTGCGGGTTGAACATATGAACATAGGGCAAACGGAGGAAACATGCGGACGATAGCGACGGAGGAAATTACCCGGAATATCAAGGAAATGTGTATCGAGGCGAATCACTTTCTCTCCGCAGATATGGAACGGGCGATGAAATGCGCGGCGCAGACGGAAGAAGCGCCGCTTGGCAAGCAGATCCTGAGGCAGCTGCAGGATAATCTGGAAATTGCCGGGAAGGATATGATTCCGATCTGTCAGGATACGGGAATGACAGTGGTATTTCTGGAAATAGGACAGGATATACACTTTGAAGGGGATAGTCTCACTGATGCGGTCAATGAAGGCGTGCGGCAGGGCTATACAGGAGGCTATCTGCGCAAGTCCGTGGTGGGCGATCCGCTGATCCGTGAAAATACGAAGGATAATACGCCGGCGGTCATACACAGTGAAATTGTTCCGGGGGATCAGGTTAAGATCACGGTGGCGCCGAAGGGCTTTGGCAGCGAAAATATGAGCAGGGTGTTTATGCTGAAACCCGCCGACGGTGTGGAGGGTGTGAAGGATGCGATCCTGACGGCAGTCAGGGATGCAGGCCCCAATGCCTGCCCGCCCATGGTGGTTGGCGTCGGAATCGGCGGCACTTTTGAGAAATGTGCGCTGATGGCGAAGCATGCGTTGACGAGGTCTGTTGACGAGCGGTCGGAGGTTCCTTATGTCAGGGAGCTGGAGGAGGAAATGCTCTCACAGATCAACAAAACCGGAATCGGACCGGGGGGTCTAGGCGGTACGACAACGGCGCTGGCGGTTAATATAGAGACTTATCCCACGCATATAGCGGGGCTTCCTGTGGCGGTCAACATCTGCTGTCATGTGAACCGGCATGCGGTGCGGGTGCTGTAGAAGCCGGTCTTCTGCGGGTGATTTTTGCATCTGGCTGTTATGGCAGCATGTGTTTCTTCTATATATATAGTACTTCCTTGTTTTGCAGACACAATATATATGCATTTGACCCTTGAAAGGTGTAGCTTTGACAGTGGTGTGCAGGGATTGGAAGTTTGGCTGGAAACAGAATTGAGAAAAGAAAGGGCTGACAATATGGAGCGGCATATAACGGCGCCTATCAATAAGGAAACGGCAAAGGAACTGCGTGCCGGAGATTATGTGTATCTGACGGGCACAATTTACACCGCGCGCGACGCAGCGCATAAGAGAATGTACGAAGCGCTGGAAAAGGGTGAGGCGCTGCCTTTGGAAATGAAGGACAATGTCATCTATTATATGGGACCTTCCCCGGCGAGGGAGGGCAGACCGATCGGGTCCGCAGGACCGACCACGGCAAGCCGGATGGACAAGTACGCCCCTGCGCTTCTGGATCTGGGACTGACAGGTATGATTGGCAAGGGAAAGCGTTCGGAAAAGGTGAAAGAGGCGATTGTCAGAAACGGCGCGGTTTATTTTGCGGCAGTAGGCGGCGCGGGTGCGCTTCTTGCAGGTTCCATCAAAGCGTCGGAAGTGATTGCCTACGATGATCTGGGGACGGAAGCGATCCGTAAGCTTGAAGTAGAAAATTTCCCGGTGATCGTGGTGATTGATTCCATAGGACAGGATTTATATGAAACGGCAATCAGGGAATACTGTAAATTATAATGGGGAATATAATTTGTAGACGGATTTGAAAAGGAATCCGTGAAAAGGCATTGACAAACAAAATTACCTTATGTATAATTACTTTGCGTTGTGGAGACGCGGAACTATATATTTGGTAGAGGAATAGTTCAGACTGTGGAGAAATACTCAAGAGGCTGAAGAGGCGCCCCTGCTAAGGGTGTAGGTCGCTTACGCGGCGCGAGGGTTCAAATCCCTCTTTCTCCGTTTAAAAAGAATCTTAAGAGATTGAGATTTCTTTTTTTTCCCGGTTTTTAAAATTTACAGAAGAAAAAAGTTTTGTAAAATTTTAAAAAAGGGGTTGACGGCGCGAAACGGTTGTGTTAGTATAAGTCCGTTGCGTCGGTAACATACTGGCACAGCACAGAAGAATACGAACCTTGACAAATAAACAGTAATGCAACCCTGAAAAGATTCCAAAGAAGATTTTCAG
>CAJTTZ010000004.1:198424-253762 GCA_910579505.1 uncultured Lachnospiraceae bacterium | reverse complement strand
TAAAAATATATCGGGAGATATATTGACAAATTTCAAATATTGAGATAGGAGAAAAAGTATCATGACACAGAACGAAACAAAAAATCAGGACGAAAAGATGACGCAGCAGGAGAAGGAGCAGGCTTACAGGCAGCATGTGGAGCAGACGACGCCGAAATACAGTATGCCTGTGCGCATGGCAAAAGCTTTTGTTGTGGGCGGTATCATCTGCGTGATCGGGCAGTGCATTTTGAATTATGCCACAAACAGCATGGGGCTTGACAAGGAGACGGCGGGTTCGTGGTGTTCCATGCTGCTGGTGCTGGCGAGCGTACTGTTAACCGGCTTCGGGCTCTACCATAAATGTGTGGAATGGGGCGGCGCGGGCGCGCTTGTACCGATCACCGGGTTTGCAAACTCCGTGGCTTCGGCGGCGATTGAATACCAGAAGGAAGGACAGGTATTCGGTATCGGCTGTAAAATTTTCACCATCGCCGGACCGGTGATCCTGTACGGAATATTCACAAGCTGGGCGCTTGGCCTGGTGTACTGGATCGGGAAATTATTGGGGATTGTATAGGAATTTCAATCTGGACAATATAATCCTCGATTCGGTCGATCACGTTTTCGTTGATTCCCATCTCATAGGAAAAACCGTGGAGCGTCAGATGACGCTCTTTCGCGTAGGCAAGAATTTCCCGGTAGCGGTCCGGGATGCCGTCCCATGCGCCTTTGTAGAAAGCCCTCAGATATTTCCCGCCGGGCGTGATATGAAGTCCCGCTTCGTAGGAGAGGAAGGGAATTTCAATAAATAATTTGCAGTAATCGTCAAAGCTGCCGTCCTGCAGACTGGCGACGGGAATCATGGAGCCGTAGGAAGCTTCGTGCAGGCGTCCGAGACGATACTTTTCCGTCTCGGCGGTAATCAGTTCGACTTCCTCCTCAAAAGAGGTTTCCCGGCTCACGTCCACGGTGACAAGACAGCGTTCCTCCTTCTCGATGATGCTGATTTCGGATAGGTCCATGGTCAGCAGGGTTTCCATGTTCTGGCGGTGTGTGCAGAGCGTTGTGCGGACAGCCTGAAGGTGGCTGATCTGTAAGTCGAGTGCCGTGATTTTTTCTTCCAGAAGATTCTTCAGGGAAGCGGCGGAGCGTTTTTGCAGAAAGTCCTGTATTTCGCGGACGGAAACGTCCAGTTCGCGCAGTAAGAGGATGGTTTCCAGAACAGGACTCTGGCGATAGCTGTAACAGCGGTAGCCGTTTTCGGGATGGATGAAGACAGGTTGAAACAGCCCGATCTCGTCATACCACATAAGGGTTTTTTTGTTGATGCCGTGCATGGCGGCAAACTGTCCGATTGTGAGAAGTTTATCTTTCTTATTCATTGTGACACCGTTTCCTTTAACCGTACTGTTACTGTATGATTATCATATCTTACATAAAAAAGGAATACAAGGGAATATGGCGTTTCGGGAAAAAATAAGGTATACTGTGGTGAGGGGACAGAACGCTGCAAACAGTGCGGGATCCCATGAAAAGAAAAACTGTTGAAAAGGAGCAGGAAAGGCATGTATACATTTCAGTACCGGGTAGCGAGCATTGACGGGGATTATGCGAATCTGGAGCGCATCGACGAGCAGGAGGACGGCTATAAGCTTGTTGCCCGCGCGCTTTTGCCGCCGGAGATCAAGGAGGGGACGAAACTCCTATATGAGATGCTGCAGTACACGATACTGGAGTAATGCGGTATTGCATGATTGTGCAGATTCCCTGTATAATCGGTATAAAAAGGACGGAAAGGGGAACCCATGAAAATACCATGCGAATACTGCGGACAGATGATTCCTGAAACGGCGCAGACCTGTCCGCACTGCGGAGCGTCAAACAGGCGTGTGAAAAGGGCGGCCTACGGCGTTCCCACGACAATAGAAGAACTGCGGGCATACTGTCAGCGGCATAATCTGCCGCTTAAAGATATGCGGGTGTTTCTCGGCGAGGACTACCGGGGCGCGAAAGCCTACGGTATTTACCGGGACGAGGCCACAGGCAATTTTATCGTATATAAAAATAAGGCGGACGGCACCCGGGCGGTTCGGTATGCAGGCAATGACGAGGCTTACGCGGTCAACGAGCTTTACATGAAGATCAACGAGCGGGTGAGTGAGCAAAAGCGCCATATGGGCGCGAAGGGATCGAAGAGCGCGAGCGTGTCCACCGGGATCGGAAAAGCCCTGAAGAGAAGCTTTATATACCAGATGGTTATTTTTGGCCTGGTTATGGTGATGCTGCTCGTGGGCTGGTTTGCAGCGGGACCTTCCGGCGGGTACTATTTATATCAGGACAATACTTATTATTATGATACTTCCTGCTGGTATGAGTGGGACGACTACGACGAGGACTGGTCGCCCACGCAGGTGGACAGGGAGCTTGAAAAGAACGCGGATGACTATTATCAGTCGCGCAGCTGGTGCGTCGGGTACGAGGTGGGGGATTTCACCGAAACGTCATGGTACAGCGAGAAGGAGTGGGCGAGCGACGACTGGGACTCCGACTACGACTGGGACAGCGGGGACAGTTGGGACAGCAGTTACGACGATTGGGATTCTGACTGGTAACAAAGTGAAAAGAACTTCTAAAGCTCAGCAGCAGAGGCTGCATCGCAAAGTCAGCAAAGCTGACTTGGAAGTTCTAGGAGTTGCATGGCAACTCCGTTTCACTTGGGCGAATGCCTGAAAAGCGGCATTCGCCGTAGGAATTTTGATATGGCAGAAGAGGTGTGGATTTGCATAAGACAGAGCATGTGGTGAAGGAGGTAGCCCCCGGTTCCATCGCACAGGAGATGGGGATTGAGGCGGGCGACGTCCTTCTTTCCATTAACAACGAGAAAATAGGGGATGTGTTTGACTACCGTTACCTGATGAAGGACGAGTATGTGGAGGCGCTTGTGCGCAAGGCGGACGGCGAGGAGTGGCTATTGGAGATCGACAAGGACTACGACGAGGATCTGGGCGTGGAATTTGAGAACGGCCTGATGAGCGACTACCGTTCCTGCAGCAACAAGTGCATCTTCTGCTTCATTGACCAGATGCCGCCGGGGATGCGGGAAACGCTGTATTTCAAGGATGACGATTCCCGGCTCTCTTTCCTGCAGGGCAATTATATCACATTGACCAACATGGACGAGCGGGACGTGGAGCGCATCATCCAGATGCAGCTTGCGCCCATCAACATATCGGTGCAGACCACAAACCCCGCGCTTCGGTGCAGGATGCTGCACAACCGTTTTGCGGGGGAAAAACTGCGCTTTCTTGACCGCTTTTACGAGGGGCATGTGGAGATGAACGGGCAGATTGTGTGCTGTAAGGGAGTCAACGACGGGGAAGAACTGCGGCGCAGCATTACGGATCTGATGAAATATCTGCCCTTTATGCGGAGTGTGTCTGTGGTGCCCGCGGGGATTACGAAGTACCGGGAAGGGCTCTGTCCTTTGGAGCTGTTTACCAAGGAGGAGGCGGGAGAGATCATTGACATGATCGAGACGTACCAGAAGGTTTGCTTTGACCAGTATGGTCTACACTTTGTTCATGCCAGTGATGAATTTTACATGCTGGCGGAGCGGGACTTCCCGGAAGAGGAACGATACGACGGATATATTCAGCTGGAAAACGGCGTGGGTATGATGCGGCTTTTCCGGGAGGAATTTGCGGAGGCGATGCGGACGGTTGCAGATGACCAGAGCGGTCAAGGCCGACCGGCGGATGTGAAGCGGACAATCACTGTGGCCACGGGCAAACTGGCGTATCCTCTGATACAGGATGCGGCCAGGGAGCTGTGCGGCGTCTGTCCGGGACTTGCCGTGCATGTCTTTCCTGTCAGGAACGATTTTTTTGGTGAGACGATCACCGTTGCCGGACTGGTTACGGGGCAGGACCTGATCGCCCAGTTAAAGGAGCGGCAGCAGGCAGGGGAGGGTCTGGGCGACGTCCTGTTCATCCCGTCCAATATGCTTCGCAGCGGGGAGCAGGTCTTTCTGGACGATGTCACGGTTTCGGATGTGGAGCGGGCGCTTGGGATATCGGTGACGGTGATAGAGCCGGGAGGCGGGGACTTTGTGGAGGCGGCTCTACACCCGGATTACTGTATGGACAGGGAAAACGACGGTGATTCTTTCGTGTATGTGCAGGGGTATGACAGGTGAGATGGACGTGTTATGTAAACTGAGATTCGGCTGCATGCGGGTATTATGTAAACCGAGATACAGATGCGTGTGAGTATTATGTAAACTACAAAGTGATGTATAAGATGAATAGAGTTATGTAAACGAAAAGGGAGCGGAAAAATGACGGCTTATACCGTAAAAAAATTGGATAAAGAAGAAATCGGGCATATTTATCGGACTTATATGGGGAAAGATTTTCCGCCCGACGAACTGAAGCCATTGAGCCATATCACAAGGAGCATGGATGCGGGCTATGGCTTTTCTCTGGGGATCTACGAGGAGAAAAACCTGGCGGGCTATGCCGTTTTTATACTCTGTGGGGAGGCGAGGTGTGCGCTGCTTGATTATTTCGCGATTCTGGAAGGGAAAAGGGGCGGAGGGCTCGGGCACCAGGCATTTTCTCTGTTTGTGTCCTACTTTGAAGAAAATCTGCCGGAAGTGGATGGACTTTATATCGAGTCCGAGCGGATTTCGGCGGCCGAAAACGAGAAGCAGCGTTTGACCAGACAGCGCAGGATCGCCTTCTATCAGTCGTGCGGCTGCGGGATGACGGCGTTTCGGTCGGTTCTCTTCGGCGTGGATTACAGCGTTCTTTACAAACCTATCGGGGAGCGGGGGCAGAAGGCTTCCATGACTGCTCTGGACACCCTCTATAAAACGATGTTTAAGAGGGAGCATTACGCCCGGTTTGTGAGCCTTGTCATGATGCCGGAAAGTGAGCAGGAATGCGGTTGACGGGGTTTGTGGGCGATAATTTTTCAATTGACTTCCATGGGGGCGATACTGTATCATAAGTACCAGATAGTGAGTATATATTTTCTTACGTGTGAGAAGGAGGATTGGTGAATATGGAATTGGAAATTCTCAAAAATGAGGAGAAACGGATGAACATGATTATGTTCCTGTTTCTGCTGGTAATTCCTATTGTGGCTTTCGTTTATGTACTTTTGTTTAATGGTGCAGGCGGCAAAGATGCGATTGTGCTGCTGATGGTGGCTGCCAGTGCGCTGATCAAGGTTCTTGAAAAGAAACTGGGGGCTTATGCGAAATACCTGTATATATCTGTGCTGCCGATTTTTGGCGCGGTAACCCTTGTGGCGGGGACGCCCGGCGTTTTCGGAGCTATGGTGGAAGCGTATTTTCTCGTTCTGTTTCTGGCGGTTCCCTACTATGATTTGTCGGTAATTAAGGTGTGCGCAGGAGTGACCGTTGGAGTCAATGTCGTGGCGCTGCTTATTTTCAGACAGGCATATCTGTGTATGTACACACTGTCTATCTGGGTTTTTATCATTATGGTATATGTGCTTGCGATTGCAGCGGCCGTTTTCATCGTATTCAGGGCGAGATCCCTGTTTGCGGCGGTAGAGCAGAAGGAGGGGGAGGTCGAAGAGCTTCTGAACAGTGTAAGGGGCGCTTTCGAGGGACTGCAGGAGTCCTCCCAGTCCATTTACGATTCCCTACATAGTTTTGAGCAGAGTTCATCTGAGATTGCGGCGTCCACAGCAGATATTTCCGCCAGTGTGGAACAGCAGATCGAACAGGTGGAGGGCAGCATCCAGATCTTCAATGATCTGGACAGCCGGATCGGGGATTCTGAGTCGAGAGTTCTGCAGACGGTTGAAAATGTCAAGAAGTTGGAAGAAAAGAACAATGAAGGTATTGTAGCCATCGGAGAACTTTCCAAAAAGTTTAGTGAGAACATCAAGGCGACACAGGTGGCTTCCGAGGGTATGGCGGAGCTGGAGCAGAAGTCCAGTTCCATCGGCGAGATCATAGACAGCATCAGCCAGATCGCGAAGCAGACCAATCTGCTTGCGCTGAACGCAGCGATTGAGGCGGCGAGGGCAGGCGAAGCGGGCAGGGGATTTGCCGTGGTTGCGGACGAGATCAACGCACTGTCCGGCGAATCGGCTACGGCTACGCAGAAGATCGACGCGATTTTGAAGGACATCATCGCTACCATCGGCGATACGAATAAGGTGATTGACCGAAACACCGTGATTGTGCGGGAGTCCAATGAGAAACTGGACGATACGGTGAAAATATTTGACACCATGCTGAAGTCTTCCGAGGAAGTTATCGAGGAGACGGGCAGACTGAAAGGTGAACTGGGCGGTATCGTGGAGATCAAGGAACGGCTTCAGGAGGCGATGCAGCAAGTGGAGAAGATTTCACAGGTCTCCGTACAGGGTACCACCGAGATCAGCTCTTCCACAGAGCAGCAGGTGACGGGTGTGGAAACCATACTTTCCTCTATGGCGAAGGTGCAGGCCGGTATCGACAGACTTGCAAATATTTTGAATCAGGTTTAAAATAATATAAGTTAGATAACAATTATGGCATGTCCCGCTTATCGGCGGGACATGTTCGCGTATCGGGGGTTAAAATGAGCGGTAAAAGGACAGTGATCGGTCTGCTGGCACATGTGGATGCAGGAAAAACAACGTTGGCGGAGCGTGTGCTCTACGTGGCGGGAGAGATTAGAAATCCCGGCCGTGTGGATCATCGGAATACGTTTTTGGATACGGATGCGCAGGAGCGGGACCGGGGCATCACTATTTTCTCCAAGCAGGCGCGTTTCTCTTGGAAAGGCGCAGAAGTGACGCTTTTGGATACGCCGGGGCATGTGGACTTCTCGGCGGAGATGGAACGGACGCTGCAGGTGCTGGACTGTGCGGTACTCATTATAAACGGCGCGGACGGCGTGCAGAGCCACACGCTGACATTGTGGAGGCTGTTAGAGCGCTACCGGGTGCCTGTATTTCTCTTTATCAATAAGATGGACCAGCAGGGGACGGACAGCGGGCGTCTGCTTTTGGCAGTGCAGAAGGAGCTGGACGGGCGCTGTGTGTCTTTTGTGTGTCCGGGCGGTGAGCGGACGGATGTATTTTATGAGAACATAGCAGTCTGCGATGAGACACTTTTGGAGCAGTATCTGGAGCGGATGGAGCAGGGAGCCGCTGGACAGGGGCAGACATCGGCAGGCGTGTTACAGGGCGGGCAGCCCCCGGTGAGCGATGTAGAGATCAGGTCGCTTGTAGAAAGCAGGCAGTTGTTCCCCTGCTTTTTCGGTTCCGCCCTGCATGGAGACGGTGTGGAGGCATTGCTGGACGCCCTCATGACATATGCGCCTTCACCTGAGTACGGGGAAGTGTTCGGCGCGCGGGTCTTTAAGATCACGAGGGATGCGCAGGGAAAACGACTGACCCATATCAAGGTGACAGGGGGCAGTCTCAAGGTCAAGCAGACGATCACAGTGTCCGCAGACTGTGCGGAAAAGATCGACCAGATCCGTCAATATTCCGGGGAGAAATATGTGACGGTGCAGGAGGCGGAAGCCGGGAGTATCTGCGCGCTTCTCGGACCGGAATATACCTTTTGCGGACAGGGGATTGGCGCGGAGCAGGCGAGCGTGCTTCCTGTTTTGGAACCGATTATGACTTATCGGGTCAATTTGCCTGACGGGTGTGATATCCACGACATGTATGTAAAATTATGTAAACTTGAGGAGGAAGAGCCGCAGCTTCACCTTGTCAGACAGGAGCAGAGCGGGGAACTCCACGTCCGGCTTATGGGCGAGGTGCAGATCGAGATTTTGAGGAAACTGATTGCCGGGCGTTTCGGTATAGACGTGGATTTTGACGAGGGGAGCGTTCTCTATAAGGAGACCATTGCGGACGTGGCGGAGGGCGTGGGGCATTTTGAACCGCTTAAGCACTATGCGGAGGTGCATCTGATCCTGGAGCCGGGAGAGCGGGGGAGCGGCCTTGCTTTCCGAAGCTGCTGCAGCGAGGACAAGCTGGACCGAAACTGGCAGCGGCTGATTTTGACCCATCTGGAGGAAAAGACCCACCTTGGCGTCCTCACGGGGTCGCCGATTACAGATATGCAGATTACGCTGGCGGCGGGTAAATCCCATGTGAAGCACACGGAGGGCGGTGATTTCAGACAGGCGACCTACCGTGCGCTCAGGCAGGGGCTGTGCCGGGCGGGGAGCGTGCTTCTGGAGCCTGTCTATGCCTTTCGCATGGAACTGCCTGCCTCTCTGGTGGGGCGTGCCATGACGGACATACAGGCGATGAGCGGCCGTTTTGACGCGCCGGAGACCGTGGGGGACGAAGCGGTGCTCACAGGCACGGTTCCCGTCTCCGAATTTGGCGGCTACCAGACGAAAATGCTCGCCTATACCGCGGGAAAAGGGCGGCTGTTTACGAGACTGCAGGGCTATGAGCTGTGCCATAACGCGGATGAAGTCACAGAGCAGATCGGTTATGAGGCGGAACATGATATGGAGAATCCGTGCGGTTCCGTGTTCTGCGCCCACGGCGCGGGATTTGTGGTGGATTGGGACCGGGTGGAGGAGTACATGCATCTGGAGCCGGTGTTGAAACCTGGGTGGCGGCTGTCGGACGGCAGCATCTATGGCATGGATAATGAAAACGACCAAGATGGTCAATACTCCGGATACGGACAAGATGGCGGCACCGGGGATAACAGGGCGGGAAGCGGCGCCGGGGCGGGGAATTTTGCGGAGCGGTATGCGAAACGGTCCGCAGATGGCAGATCTACGGTTGACTTTATAGGTCAAGACGAGGTGGAGGAAATCTTTGCGCGTACTTTTGGGACAAAGGAGCCGAAAAAGCAGGGTTGGGCGAGAACCATCCGGGCGAAGACGGCGGCCCCCGTCGAAGTCGAATACCGCGGCGGGCAGGCGAAGCAGGAGGAGTATCTTCTGGTGGACGGCTACAATATCATCTTTGCATGGGAGGAACTTTCCGGGCTTGCCAAAGGCGACTTAAACGCAGCACGCTGCAGGCTGGCGGATATTCTGTGCAATTATCAGGCTTATCGCAAAATGCACCTGATTCTGGTCTTTGACGCGTACCGTGTGAAGGGAAATCCCGGCAGTGTGGAGCATTACCATAATATAGATGTAGTCTACACGAAGGAGGCGGAGACGGCGGACCAGTATATTGAGAAGGTGACCCATGAGATGAGCCGGAAAAACCACCGGGTGCGGGTAGCCACCTCCGACGGGCTTGAGCAGATCATCATTATGGGAGCGGGCGCGATCCGGGTTTCCGCGAGGGAGCTTCTCGAGGAGGTGCGGACTGCGGAGTGTGAGATGCGGGAGAACTATATGAATTGACAGTTGTAGAGCATAAACAGACTCAGGATGCTGCACATCTTTAAGATTTTTATAAGAAATCCCACGACTTTTTTATAAGGACTTATCTTTATGATAAGTGCAGGCTTAGGAACGGTTCATTGAGGATTTTTCTGAGGAAAAGATTGGGATATGAACTGTTCCGCGGAACAAAAAGGGGGTAAGGTTTTCAGATGGATGCATGTGTGCTTGTGGTGGACGATGACAGGGAGATTGTGCGGGCGATTGCGCTTCTTTTGGAAAAGGAAGGGTATCGCGTGCGAAAGGCTTATGACGGCATGGAGGCTCTGCAGATTCTGGCGGAGTCGGAGGTGCAGCTTATCATCATGGACGTGATGATGCCGAAATTGGACGGGCTGTCCGCCATGATGAAGATCAGAGAGCGGAAGAATCTGCCGATCATCGTTCTGAGCGCGAAGACAGAGGACACGGACAAGATCTTAGGGCTTTCCATGGGGGCGGACGACTATGTGGCGAAGCCTTTCAACCCGCAGGAGCTGGCGGCACGGGTGAAAAGCCAGCTTCGCAGGTACACAATGCTGGGCGGCATCAACGCGCCAAATGAGGCGGACGAGATCGTAAACGGCAGACTCTGTTACCGCCTTCGGGAGCGCACGCTCTACGCGGACGGGGAGCCGGTCAGACTGACCGCCACGGAGACGAAGATCATGGAGCTTCTGATGAAGAACAGGGGGCGCATCTTCCCGGCGGAGGAGATCTATGAGAGAGTCTGGGAGGAGCCGTCCTTCGCGCCGGAGAACACGGTGATGGTGCACATCAGACACATCCGGGAGAAAATCGAACTCAATCCGAAAGAGCCAGAATATATAAAGGTGGTGTGGGGCATTGGATACAAGATGGAAAAAAAGTAAGGCAACAGGCAGTTTTCTGGCTTTTGCGGCGGGATTGACCATGTTGGTCATTCAACTGGTTCCCGCGGCAAGCATGGCGTCGGCATTTGGTGTGGATGTCTTTGCGGGGCAGGCGGACTATCAGGAGAGCGGGGATTTCCGAATCCTGATCAGCAACAGACTCTCGGATCTGCTCGGGGTGGCAACCGGCGGAAGAACATATGCCGGATATAACCCGGATTCCACGGGTCCGGCATACAAGTATACGGATGAATCCTACGTGGAGTGGGAGGACCGATTCTTAAATGAGACGACTGTGGTACAGGAGGAGGCTGTCGTGGAGGAGTCTGCGGCTTACACGGCAGATGCCGTCGGCGGGCTGGCGACTCTGGCGGACTTTGACGGCAATTTTGACGACTATCAGGAATATCTGACAGAGCAGCAGGCGCATTATGATGAGATTGCGGCAGAAGCAGGCTATGGCAGCATGGATGATTATGACGTTTATTATGGATATGGCGGCGGATACAGCGGCGGCGGGGATCAAGAGAGTGTGGACGCCTATATGGCGGACATGGCGCAGAACAAAAACCTCCGCTATGCGGTAATCTATCAGAACAAACTGCTGTATTCCAACATTGACGACTTTGCGGACAAAGCGGGGGAGGAGTGGAAGGGAGAGGACTTTTCCCAATCACTTGACGCGGAAGCGTATAACTTTACCCTCTGGTACAACAGGGCTGGCGACGGCAAGGTGCAGATCGTGAAGGACGGCTACGAGGAAGATGTGTACGGCGATGGCGTCTACAGCGACAGGAGCCGCTGGCAGGTACCCGGGTATGCGAACTTTACGATGGGAGAGTCTGCAAAGGATGCGGTGGTCTTTCTGGCGGCGGCAAAATATCCCCAGCTCTATCTGGTGAGTGAGGACGGGCGAAGCGGTGCCACGCAGTATGGCGGCAGACTCTACCGTATGCGGTGGAATACTATATATCTGGCAAGCGCCGTAGAACGGATAAAAATTTTTATGGGAATCGGCGTATTCCTGCTGGCGGTCGGTCTTCTTATGCGGAAGAGCAGAAGGCAGGCGGTGGAATGGATTGCGGATTTACTGGCAAAAATCTGTCTGGAGATCAAGCTCGCGGCTTTGCTTGTTCTGACCATTCTCTTTATGGGAATGGGCGGGGACGTGCTCGGGCAGTTTGGCTGGTGGATCAGAAACGGGCTGGGATATTATCACTGGAGCGGCGATTACATCTACGAGATGAAAAGAATGATAGAGGCAGGCGGTTATCTGGCGCTTTGGTTCTGGCTCATTTATCTGGTCGTTCTGGACTGGCGGATGAATGGGAAACGGCAGAAGAAACCGGTTTTTGATCTGCTCAACATGAAGGATCTGAAATACCCGGTCCAGAAAAGACTGGTGAGGAGACAGCGCAACACACTGATTGCGGAAATTTGCCTGCTTTTGCTGTTTGCGGGGGCGGTCTGTGCGCTCTGGATGCTTCAGGGGGAACTGGTCAATTGGATTTCGGGAGGATACGGTTACAATTATGCGTATGAAACGGATGTATATGAAGCCGTGGCGGAAGATATGGGTTATCCCTTCCATATGAGATATGCCTACATGCTGATGGCAGAGGTCATATTCGGCGCGCTGTTTGTCTTTACCGCGATTACTGCCTTTGGCTTAAAGAAAAACCGTCGTCTGGCGGTGGATATCGGTATGCTCACAGATCGGATTCTGGCGGTGCGGGAAGGAGAGCTTTCCGGGGAACTGGTCTTGTCCGAGGGAACCGATCTGCAGGAGGCGGCGGACAGTTTGAACCAGATACAGAAGGGCATGGAGACAGCGCTCAGGGAACAGGTGAAGAGCGAGCGGATGAAGGTGGAACTGGTGACCAACGTTTCTCACGACATCAAGACGCCGCTCACCTCCATCATCAGCTATGTGGAGCTTTTACGACAGGAGGAGAACCTGCCCCAGCACGTCAAAGAATACGTACAGATTTTAGGGGAAAAGTCCGAGCGGCTGAGAAACATTGTGCAGGATGTGTTTGAGATCAGCAAGGCGGCATCCGGGCAGCTGCCGATTCAGATGGAAACGTTGGATATGGGGAAACTGTTGAGACAGACCCTCGCAGACATGAATGACCAGATTAGTCAAAGTACCCTTGTGATGCGCACGGCAATCCCGGAGACGCCGGTGACTGTGATGGCGGACGGACAGAGACTTTACCGGGTGTTCCAGAACCTTTTGCAGAACGCGCTGCGCTACTCACTGGAAGGTTCCAGAGTTTATCTGACGTTGACTGAAGAGGTCGGACAGGCGGTGGTGCGCGTCAAGAATACCTCAAGCTTGGAGCTTTCGGACGGCAAGGACTTTACCGAGCGGTTTGTGCGTGGCGACGAGAGCCGTACCGATGGCGGCAGCGGTCTCGGGCTGTCCATTGCGAGGAGCTTTACGGAAGCCTGCGGCGGAAAGCTGACCGTGGAGACGGACGCGGATCTGTTTACAGTGACCGTGCGGTTTGACAGGGCGGGGAATGCGCCCGGACGGGGAGAAGATTCTTTCGTAACGGCAGGAGCATCCGAGTCGGGGCTGACAGGCAGCAGAGGGACGACTACGCCGGAGGAGGTGGAGTCGGTATGAGAAAGAGGACTTGGGCGGCTGCGCGGCAACCGGGCAGCCGTGTACACGGGAAAGTATGGCATGGAGGAGACGAAGGGAAAGAGTTGCCACGTATCAGAGAAAAAAGAATGTGGCTTGGCGGCATCTGCCTCGGAGTAAGCGTGGCGGTGGCGGCATGTGGGACGGATGGAAGAAATGCCGGTGCGCGGGAAACCACGGACATTCAGAGCGTGCAGGATTTACAAGAGACGACAGGCACGCAGAACGAAGAAGCCCTCAGAGAGCAGGTTCTTTCGGAGATGACGGACGAACAGAAAAACTGGATGGGCGGTCTCTCCAGAGAACAGCGGTTGGCAGACTTTGAGAGCCTGTGCAAGGGCTTGCAGGAAAATTACCCCTATGTGAAGCTGGCTGCGCGGCAGGTCGGGGCGGATCTGGATGCACTGGAAACAGAGTATCGGTCAAAGGTGGAACAGTGTGAGAATGACGATGCCTTTTTCTATGTGTTAAAGGATTTTGTCGGGACATTTTCCTACACGGGACATCTGGCGCTCTGGGGACGGCGCTACGAGAGTGAACTTGCGGACAAACGTGAATATGTTGAAAAGTCGGGAGGAGAAGAGCGGGAGCGGATGGAGCCGTATCTCAGTACGCTGGATAATCCCGTTTCTCATAGGACATATGCTTCCATGACAAAGTATTATCAGGAAATAGACTGCAGGATGGAAGAGAAGCGTGCCGAGGAAAACGGCGGCGCGCGGGGAGAATCTACAGAGGCAGCCGGAGAAACCGCCGCGGTGGAGGAGGCGATGCCGGTAAATGTGGAGACGAAGATTCTGGAGCCCGGAAAGACCGCCTATGTTTTCATCGACATATTTGATTATGAACAGATGGAGACTGACCGTGAAATATTGCTGCCCTTTTATGAGGAAGTTAAGGATTATGAAAATCTAATCATTGATATCACCAATAATTTAGGCGGCAGTATGCGGTATTTTGATGAGCTGGTGGCAGCGCCACTGACAAAGGAAACGCTGACGGTGCCGGGATATCAGCTTTTTAAGGGCGGGGAGAACAATGAAACTTTCCTTCGGATAAAGAAGGGTGTCGCGTCCGGGCTGTATCAGCCGGTCAGCGAACTTCCCCCGATGCCCGAGCTGAATCCGGAGGACGCCGCGGACTGCGACTGGTTTTGGCGGGAGGACTATACGGTGAAACCTTCGGGAGCCGGATTTGACGGGAAGATATGGCTGCTGGTGAGCGAGAACAACTATTCTTCCTCCGAGTATGCGGCAATGTTTTCCAAGGCGAGCGGTTTTGCCACGCTGGTTGGCAGGAAGACGAGCGGGGACGGGATCGGTACGGATCCGGCTTACCTCATTTTGCCAAACAGCGGACTCGTGGTACAGTACAGCCCCATGTATGGGGTGACGGCGGACGGAAGCGGGAGCGAGGAGCACGGGACAGAGCCGGATTTTGTGAGCCCCGAGGGGGAGAGTGCGCTGGAGACTTGTCTGGGGCTGATAAAATAGGGAACACCTCAAGTAAACGGTATTTCGTTCAAAAAATCTATTGACATTGGGACATGACTTCTATACAATAGGAGCATCAGAGAAATTCTAACAGATGTGCGGTTCGCACGTTCAGGACAGTTTCTGTCGGATTTTTCTTTTATACTGACAATTGAAAATACGGCAGAAACTGGAACGTGCATCTTTAAGGGACATGCCTTCTTTTCTGCCAGAGCACAGGAAGGAGAAAGCATGACAAAAAGATTTGCAGGAAACCAGCAGGGATTTTGGAGATTTGTGCGCAGGGAGAAGGGACAGCGGAATGTAAAGGACAGGCTGTTTCGGTTTTTATTTGAGGAAGACCGGGAGGCGCTTTTGCAGTTGTATAACGCGTTAAACGGGACGAGTTATGAGGATGCTTCACAGCTTGAAATCGTGACGATCGAAAGCGCAGTTTATGTGGTAATGAAAAACGATCTGGCTTTTGTGTTTGCGGGCACATTGAATATGTATGAGCACCAGAGCACTTACAGCCCGAACCTTCCAGTGCGGTTTTTGATCTATCTGGCGCAGGAGTATCAGATGATTATTGAAAGGGCACGTGCAAGTCTTTACAGTACAGAAATGATTGTGTTGCCGACGCCAAAATGCGTGGTATTTTATAACGGACAAAGAGGGGTGCTGGAGAGGCAGATTCTCAGGCTCTCAGATGCGTTTATGGATAAGCGGCAGGAGTCTGACGTAGAACTGATTGTCCATATGTATGATATCAATTATGGACATAATCAGGAACTGCTGGAAAAGTGCAGGAAATTGGGGGAATACTCCGCGTTTGTGAATGTGCTGCGGGAGTTTACAGTGGGGCGTGTCAATAAAAAAGAGGCGTTTTCCGAGGCGGTGGATTACTGTATCGAAAACGGGATATTGGAGGATGTTTTGAGAAGAAAACGGTCGCAGGTTCTTGGTTCGATATTGGAAGAATTTGATGTGGAAAAGTATGAGAGGTCACTCCGTTGGGAAGGCAGGGAAGAAGGGATTCGCTGCACTGTTGAAGTATTGCAGGAAACCGGGCAGGCGAAAGTGTTTGTCATAGATAAGCTTGCAGAGAAATATGCCCTTTCGCAGACGGAGGCGGAGGAGAAAACAGAACGGTACTGGAAATAGTGTGAGAAGAACTTCTAATCGCTCACAGCAAAGGCTGTTTCGCGAAGAAGTTCTAGGAGTTGCTTCGCAACTCCGTCTCACGCAGGAGCCCTTCACGACTCCTGCTGTCTCTCTTTTCTCACAAACATCAGCCCGAACGTCCCCACGCCGCAGTTGCTTGACACGGTGGCGGACGCCTTCTGGAGAATTACCTGGTCAAAGTGGATATATTTTTCTACAAGCTCAACAATCTCGTCAATCTGTTTTACGCTGCAACCCGCGTAAGTGACGAAGAGGACGCGGGTATCAATCTGCCTCGCGCGTTTAAAAAGCTTCTTGATATACAGTCTGATTACCCGGTGCATATTGCCGGATTCGATACACCATAGCTTTAATTTGTTTCTGGACATTGACAGAACCGGGTGGAGGTTCAGCACGGTGCAAAGTCTGTGGACCGCGCCGCTTACCTTGCCGTTGCGGTAGAGGGTGGCGGTGCTTGGCACAAGGAAATTGGAGAAAACCCGCTCGCGGTATTCGTCCAGCGCTTCACAGATTTCGTCCACGCTGTGGCCTTCCTCGGCAAGGTAAGCGGCACAGAGCACCATGAGTCCGTGCCCGCTGCTGATATGGGCGGAGTCGATCACGGTGACGTTATCAAAGGTCTTTGCCGCCTGTGTGGCGTTCGGATACGCGCCGCTTAAGTCAGTGGTGGCTGTGATATGGATCACATGCTCTGCCTCCTTCAATGTCTCCGCAAAGAAATATTCGTACTCGGACGGGTCCGCCGTGGAAGAGTGGGAGTGGTTTCCGTCCTTCTGCAGATAGGTAAGCAGGCTGTCGGAGGAAATCTCGAAGAGGTCGCAGAAACGTCCTTCGCCGGTATGGACATAGCAGTACATCAGGCGGATGTGGAAACGCTCCAAAAGATCTTTCGGAAGGTCGCAGATACAGTCCGCCGTGATTGCGATTTTGCGCTTGCGCGCGCTGCTTATCTGGTTCAACCCTTCCATATCGTCTGTCCTGTCGTCGTCATCCTGTGCCATATACTCGATCAGCGTGGGCGGCAGATATTTGAGCAGCCCGGCCTCCAGAAGGGGTGCGTTTATGGGTTTTGCTAGATAGCCGTCGAAGCCCATGTTCCGATAGACCTGTTCCGCGTCCGACATGACGTTGGCGGTCAGGGCGATCACAGGTGTTTTCTGGCAGAAGCCTTTTGTCTGGCTGCGCACGGCGCGCAGGGTGGCAGCGCCGTCCATTTCCGGCATCATATGGTCCATGAGAATGACGTGGTATGCATTTTCTGCCGTTTTCTGCAGGGCTTCTTTGCCGCTCTCCGCCGTATCTACTTTTATGCGGGTATCGCGCAGGAGCTTTACAACCACCATCAGATTCATGGAATTGTCGTCCACCACCAGAATGCGGGCGTCCGGCGCGATAAAACTTTGGCGGTAGACGCAACGGTGGCCCAGCTGTTTCTGGGCGGCGAAGTTGATGACGCCGATAGGGCGCACGTTGACGATGCGCTGCTTCACTTCCACGGTGAAGGTGGAACCCTGGTGATAGACGCTGTCTACGCTGATCTTGCCGCCCATCATTTCCATAAGCTGCCTGGATATGTTAAGACCGAGCCCGGTTCCTTCTATGTTGCGGTTGTCCGACTCGTCCACCCGCTTGAAGGAATTGAAAAGGTCGTCCAGGCTTTCCTTGCGGATTCCCATGCCGGTATCCTGCACGGAGATGCGCAGGAGGATCTGGTCCGCGGCGACGCGTTCCCCTTTTGCCGAAAGGGTGACAGAACCGGAGGATGTGTATTTGACTGCATTAGTCAACATATTGGTGACCACCTGTTTGATCCGCACCTCGTCGCCGTAGAGCATGGAAGGGATTTCCGGGTCAATGTCAACCTTAAATTCCAGGTTTTTCTGGTGTGCGCGAATCCAGATCAGATTGACCAGGTCGCTGAACATGGAACTGATCTCATACTGTGTCGGCACGATATCCATTTTGCCGGATTCCAGTTTCGAGAGATCAAGGATATCGTTTATCGTTGTGAGCAGCATTTTGCTGGCATTTTGGATGTTGATGGCGTTCTCCGCAATCTCGTCGGAGATATCCTCTCTGAGAATCATTTCATTTAATCCGATGATCGTATTGATGGGCGTGCGGATTTCGTGGCTCATGTTGGCGAAGAACGCGTCCTTTGAACGGGCAATCCGCTCCACCTCTTTCTTCTGGGCTTCCGCGGCCTGCTTTTCCTGCTCGTAGGTTTTGCTCTGTATTTTCAAAATAATGCCGATAAACAGACTGACACAGACAAGCGCGACAAAGGAGTCCGAAAAGCTGTAGAACCGGGTCGATTTCGGCACCAGATACGGACGGTGGTAACACAGCAGATAAGTTCCCAGAAAGGAGAGGAGGGAGAGCGTCATGGCTATCCAGAAATCCCGCCCCTCAAACAAGAGGAAAATATAGACAAGTCCCAGCACAAACCAGACGGGCATGCCGCTCTCGGTGCCGCCGCTGTTGATAAAGAGCATGGGAAAGAATCCCACATTGGTGCCGATGACAAGAAGCCGGGATGCTTTTTTGCTGTCGCCCTGGGAGAGGGTCATTCGTATGGAAATGCCGGAGAGAACGCATATGGGCACAAGAGAATATAAAACTTTCAGGTCGGCGCCCGGGAGGACAAGTATGATGCCGATCACGGAGGAGGCGAACACCAGAAGCATGACCATGCGGTTGATCCGCTCCTTAAAATCAAGCTGTCCCGGGAAAAGATTTCTCATAAACCGCTGTATTTTTTTCTTCATACGTTACTTCCCCATCCTTTCCAGAACCTCGGATGCGCCGAGAAAATCAAAATCCTGCGTCAGCTCCCGCAGTCTGTCTGCAAGTCCGGCGAGGGAGGCGCCTTCATGGCTGCACTGCGCGAGCCGGTCCAGAAGCTCCGAGAGCCCCTCGTTCTCAAAGGAGGACAGTTTTTCCCTGATCTGTGCAAGAAGATTTTCAAGAGATGCCTTATCTACCGCGCCGGTGGGAGTATCGGATTCCGGGTTTTTCGCATGCGGATAGACAAAAGCATTTCCGTTAAGCGCGTTCATAAGGCGGTCGTGGTTTGCCATCATCGCCTCATGGTGCTCCAGTATATACTCGATTCGGTTTTCTTTGCCTGCCATTTCCAGCTTCCTTGAAAGCTCCGAAAGTTCTCCCGCCCCGACGCCCTTGGCGTTGCTCTTCAGGGCATGGACGCAGATCACGTAGTTTTTCCAGTCCTGCTTAGCAAAGTAGCGGGAGAGATTCTCCCGGCGCTTCTCGCCCTCCGCGTGGAAGATGGCGATAATCTCCCGGAAACCGTCTTCGTCCCCGCAGTAGGCGAGGGCCTGCTCCACGTCTACGCCCGCTCTTGTCAGGTGGAGGCGTCCTCTTGAAACATCGTCCCGCTCTGCTGCCGCAGCCTGACCGCTTTCGGCCATCGGAGCTGCCGTCTTTTGTCCTACCGGAGCAGCTGCAGTTACAGCGGTATTCTCAAACGCCTGCGGCGTTTGGACGGTTTCGCCCTCCTCCACGGGAATCTGCATCTGTGCGGGGATATAGCGGCGCAGGATGCGTTCTAACACGCTCAACTCGATAGGTTTGGCGATAAAGTCGTTGAAACCTTCCGACAGAAACATCTCTCTCGCGCCGCCGATGGCATTGGCGGTAAAGGCGATAATGGGAAGGGACTGATAATATACGCCGGGTTTCTGGCGGATTTTATGCAGCGTATCCACGCCGTCCATTTCCGGCATCATATGGTCGAGGAAGACACAGTCAAAATTGGGCGTGTTCAGTTTTTCCAAAGCCTCCGGCCCGCTTCCTGCCATGGTGACCTTGAGTTTGTAGGGCAGAAGAAGTCTCGCCATAACTTTCAGGTTCATGGCATTGTCATCCACGATAAGTACATGGGCCTGCGGTGCGATAAATCTATTATGTAAACCGACGCGCTGATCCTCCCCGCAGAGAACTTTCTGACCGTTAAAGACGGCTGCGATGGACAGTACCGTGAAGGGCTTGTAAATACGCAGCATATTTCCCGGCACCGGAAGTTCCTGGTCGTAGTCCAGAAGAAGGACCACATTTCTCTCCCCGCAGAGTTTGTCAAAGAAACTGCGGTCCTCGACATATTCTTCCCAGCCGATAAAGATGTGGGTGTAAGCCTCGTGTTCCATGCGGCGTTTCAGTTCGGGGAGATTGCGGCAGACGCGGAAAGGAAAACCGAACTGGCTGACAATGTGCTGGATGCAGTTTTCATAGCCTTCCCGGACCACTGTGTAATCGTATTTATCCAGATTGATGTAGCATGCCGCGAAGAGACTGCTTTTGTCCCTGATAGAGACGATGGGCGTTTCGTCCAGAACCTTCTGGGGAACTGTGAACTGAAATTCACTGCCGGTGCCGGGTTCGCTTTCCACCGTCATAAAACCGCCCATGCTGGAAACCAGCGCCTGCGTGATGGCGAGCCCCAGGCCTACGCCTCCCGCTTCCCTGTTCCGTTTGGAGTTGACCTGACTAAAGCTTGTGAAAATTTTCTCCATATCGGCGCGTTTGATGCCAATGCCGGAATCCCGGACGCTGACTAACAGATTGATGCCGTATTCCTCTTTCCTGCTTGTGATGCGCAGGATCACGCCGCCATCCTTCGTGAATTTAATGGCGTTTCCAAGCAGATTCATAACTATGCGCCGGAGTTTCTGCTCATCGCCCAATAGGTTACTTGGCAGGTTCGCGTCACAGTCCACGATCAGTTCCAGCCGCCTGACGTTGTCCATGGTCAGCGCCATGTTGATGATGTCGGTGATGGTGGAGGTTATGTTGTAGCTCTCCTGTGCAAGCGTAAGCTTCCCTGTCTCCAATTCCGAGAAGTCGAGAATATTGCTGACTGTGGAGAGGAGGTTTCTCCCGGCGGTCTGTATATCCAACACATCCCGACGTACGTCTGTGGGCAGATCCTCACGCAAGATAGCCTCGCTCATGCCGCATACCGCGTTGATTGGCGTGCGGATTTCATGGGAGACATTGACGAGGAAGTCGTCCTTGCTGCGCTTGGCAATTTCCAGCTCACGGATATTTTCAATCAGAAGTTCGCTTGCCGCCTGTCTGTTTTTCTGGATAATCCAGATGACCCCGGTAACCATATAGATGGAGAGAAACTGGATGCAGAGTCTGAGTGCGCTGCGGGGGCCGGTAATGGCGATGGTTCTCGCGATAAAGCCGTGGTATAAAAAGAGGAAAAAGGGGACGACAAGCCCGGGATAGAGAATCTGCTGTGTGTTGAAGATGCTGAGCAGGACGATAACGCCCGCCATGGTGACAAGCATGGCGGAAAAGCTGTCTGTAAACAGGGCGTAGAGGATGAATTCAGCCCAGCACGAGATGCAGATGAAAACTGCCCGGCGGGGATGGTCCCAGTATTCCCGAAAATAGATAAACCAGCTGGAAACCGTCGGGAGAAAAAGCAGCTCCCTGATATAGATGCTCCAGCCGGAGAGCAGCCCTGTGGCAAATGACGCCGCCGTGTAGAGACTTAAGACAATGAGCACGATGCGCTCCAGCCGTCTCTCCGTTCGTTCCGTTTTTAACTGTGTATTATCCAAATCAGTCAACGCTCCTTAAATGAATCTTGTGAGAAATGACAACATATGACGTTTGTGTCATACAGGTGACATTCTCGTCATGTGGCACTGTCTGAAATATGAAGCATCTCCTTCAGCTGCGGAAGCATGTCCATAAATACGTCCAGAATCACCGGGTCGAACTGTGTGCCCCTGCCTTCAGACATGATCTGCATGATCCGTTCAATGGGGCGGACGGGCGGCTTGTAGCACCGCTCTTCGTAGAGTGCGTCGAACACGTCAGCCACTGCCATAATCCGCGCCGAGAGAGGGATGTTGGTTTCGGTGAGCCCGGACGGATATCCCGTGCCGTCCCATCTTTCGTGATGGTAAAGGGCGATGTCCTCCACAAGCCGCACATAGTGCTCATCCTCGATATCGCCGATGATGGTCTGGATGATCTGGGGGCTGTGGGTCGTGTGCAGCTTCATAGTCTCAAATTCTTCCGCGGTCAGTCTGCCGGGCTTTTGCAAAATAGCGTCCGGGATTTTGATCTTTCCCACGTCGTGCAGAGGCGCCGCCTTGCAGAGATCTTCGATATAAGCAGGGGTGAGCTCCTCTGTGAAAAGTCCTTTCGACAGCAGTTCGGTTGCGATCATTCTGACATAAGTCTGCGTATTTTTAACGTGTTTTCCTGTGCTGCCGTCCCGGCTCTCGATCAGGTTTGCCATGCCGATAATGACGGACTCCTGAATCCGTCCGAGCCGCATGGAACCCTCCATGATTTTCTGCGCCTGGTCATTTACCATGTTTTCCAGATTGTGACGGTACTGGTCAAGCTCAATCGTCTTGCTGACGCGGCTTAAAAGGATGTCCGGCACAAAGGGCTTTGTGACGAAGTCCATGGCGTCCATCTGAAAGCATTTGATCTCCGTTTCAGCCGTGGCGTCCGCCGTCAGAAAAATCACGGGAATGGATTCGGTATGTACGTTAGAGTGAATCTTTTCCATCACTTCGAAACCGTTCAACTCCGGCATGTTGATATCTAAAAGGATCAGGTCGGGACGGTGGGTTTCCAGATATTTGAGAGCCGCTTTCCCGGAATTGGAGGCAGCTATGCGGTACTGGGGGCCGAGAATACGCTGGGCAAGCGACAGGTTGGTTTTGTCGTCGTCCACAACAAGAATCACATTTTTCATTCGGAATACTCCCTTTTACGTTAATATATTGGAAAAACCTGTTTACCTACTATGTTTAATTGTAAAACAATCCTGATATAAAATCAAGAAACCTAAAATGCGAAAAAGGGGGAAGATATTAACAGGGGGAAGGGTTTGCCTAATGACAGGATTCTGTGTTATTATTTAAATGTATCATCGGAATAGCACAAGTTTACATAATGGAAAATTATGTAAATCAAGGTATATTTTACGTATAGCAGGCAGAGAAAACATGGAAACAGATAGTAAGATGCAGAAAGATAACACAGCGGAACTGAAAGCGCGCCGGACGCAGGAGCAGGACGGTATTCCCCAAAAGATCTGGACAGTCTATGAAAAGGCCTTTTTTTCGTTTTCGCCGGAGGAAAACCGCAGATTTACCAGAAGTACGGAAAAGCAGTTGGGACAGCTGGAGAGGCGCATTCTGCGAAAGAGAAAGCAGGAAAACCATCAGGTGCTGGCGGATATGAAAGACCTGCACAGGAAGGTGGCGCAGGTCGGTTACACGGTGGTGCTTAAGGATACCAGGTGGCTGAAAAAATACCGCCGGGTGGTGCGCCTTCTGGCCAGACTTGATATGGGATTCTTAAAAAAGATGGCCGTGGGGGCGGTTCCTGAGGACATTGCAGGAATGGAGAAGACGGCGGTTCTTCTCCGGGCAAAATCCCTCTATGAAATTTACAAAGACGAATACATGCAGTTCCTGGTGGGACAGCGGATTGAGGAGCTGATGGAGGCGGAGCCGGAAAAACAGTACCCGGAAGCAAGGGCGATGAAGCGTCATTTCATCCTGCACATAGGCCCAACCAACAGCGGAAAAACTTACGAGGCGCTGCAGCGGCTTAAGCAGGCTTATCACGGTATTTATCTGGGGCCGCTTCGTCTGCTGGCTTTAGAGGTTTACGACCGTATGATGACGGACGGCATTCCCTGCAACATGATTACCGGGGAAGAAACCATACGCACGCCGGGGAGCTTTGTACAGGCCTCCACAGTGGAAATTCTTGATATCAGGGAAACTTATGACATAGCCGTCATAGATGAAGCGCAGATGATGGCGGATGAGAACCGGGGCAGCTACTGGACGAGGGCGATCCTTGGTATTCGCGCCGAGGAGATTCACGTGTGCTGTTCAGGCACGGCGGAGAAGCTTCTGACAGGAATGCTTGCGCGCTGCGGCGACGAGGTGGAGATCGTCCGTCATGAGAGGAACACGAAGCTTACGTTTATTCCCGAACGTTTTGATATGTCGAAAGATGTGGAGGCGGGGGACGCGCTCATCGCCTTCTCCAAGAAAAATGTGCTGGCCATCGCTGCGTCGCTGGAAGGGCGGGGCATCCGGGCAAGCGTGATCTACGGGAACCTGCCGCCCCAGACAAGACAGGAGCAGGTGCGGCTGTTTACGGAGGGAGTCAATCAGGTGGTGGTGGCCACGGACGCGATCGGCATGGGAATCAACCTGCCGATCCGCCGTGTGGTCTTTATGAATACGACCAAGTTTGACGGTGTCGGGAAGCGGAGGCTTTTGGCGGAGGAAATCAGGCAGATTGCGGGCCGGGCCGGAAGGTACGGCTTTTACGACACCGGGTATGTGCAGTCGGCAATGGAGCCGGAGTATGTGGGGAAAAAGCTGTCAGAGCCGCTTTATCCGCTGCGGAGGGCGCGGGTCGGCTTCCCGGAGCTGCTTCTCGACATTGACATCGAGCTGGATGAGATCATAGAGGCATGGGAAAAGACGGGAAATCCTCCCATGTACGATAAAATATCCATGAAGGAGAGTGTGGATAAATACAGGTATCTGCGGGATTACCGAAAGAAAATCACCTACATGGACGACAGAAAGCTGGTGCTTTCCCTGATTACCTGTCCTTTTGACGTCAAGGACCGCGAGGTGCTAAGACTTTGGCTGCGCTACTGCGAAAACCCGGAGAAGCAGCAGAACTGTCCCATGCTGCCAAAAGACTTTTCGCTGGAAGGGTTGGAGTCCTATTATAAACAGCTTGACCTGTATACCCAGTTTGCCGCCAGAATGGACTGGGTTGTGGACAAGGAGGAGGTGGCCGCCAACAGGGAGTGGGCACAGCATGAGATCGGGGAGCTCTTAAAGGATGATAAAGGGCAGTTCGAACGCAGATGCCGTATCTGCGGCAGACCGCTCGCCTGGAATGCCGCCTATCCGATCTGTGACCGCTGCTACCGGAAGATGGAAAGGGAGCAGTTATGATTTGCACCTATTATGCGGATGTGAGATGTTTTGATAACGAGATACTTTTCCAGGAAAAGATAAAACAGCTCTCCCCTTACAGGCAGCAGAAGATTGCCATTTTGCGGCATGGGAAGGATAAGAACAGGAGCCTGGCGGCGGGACTGCTTTTAGACCATGCGCTGGATACTTACGGCTTGCAGGAAAAGAGCGTGGAGTATGAGATCGGGGAGTGGGGAAAACCTGCCTTCAAGTATTACCCGGAGATCTGTTTTTCACTTTCCCACTCCGGCGACTACGCCATCTGTACCATCGGGGATAAACCGGTGGGAAACGACATTGAGCGTGTAAAGGACGGGCGGCTTAAGGTGGCGGACCGCTTTTTCGCACAGGAGGAGCTTTCCTGGCTATACGAGGCAGGAGAGGAGGAGCAGACACAGCGGATGTTCCGCCTCTGGACCATGAAAGAGAGCTTTGTGAAAGCGATTGGCAGGGGGATGACTTTGCCTCTGCAGGATTTCGTGATCCATATGGACGAGGAGTCGGGCAGGGCGAGGGTCCGCCACAGCGTGGACGCGAAATATTACCACATGAGGGAGTACCGGGAGATTGAGGGGTACTGTACGGCAGTATGTGTGCAGGAAAGCGCGGATACCGCGTACAGTATGATACCGATAGATTTTTATTGAGGGAAGGGGGCGGCAGGATGCGCGGAAAAAGGAAAATACGGATTGCGGCGGCAGTCGCTGCAGCGCTTTTTGCGGTTTACACCGTATTTGTCTATTTTCTTGTAAGCGCGTGTCTTGTGCCTTCTTTTATGGATAAACTGAACGCCTTTGAGGACATCACCAGGAAATGTTACAGCGAGCAGGTGCAGACGGCGGATATTCAGGAAAACAGGACGAAACTTCTCACTGAGACGGGGGAGTGGCTGGAGACGGCGGAGCGTACGAAGATACAGGTGCGGACGGCGGACGGTTATCTGCTCACGGCGGCGGAGTTTCCGGCGGAGGCAGGAGTGGAAGGCACAGGAGACAAATGGGTGCTCCTCCTGCACGGCTACACGGGCTGGAAGGAAGAAATGTACCAGTTTGCATGCTGGTATCATCAGCAGGGCTTTTCCGTGCTTGTACCCGACCTCCGATGCCAGGGGGAGAGCGAGGGGGATTTCATCGGCATGGGCTGGACGGATCACTTTGACTGCGAGCTCTGGATCGCGCATATACTGGAACAGGCGCCGGAGGCGCAGATTGTTCTTCATGGGCAGTCCATGGGCGCGGCCACGGCGCTTTTGATGGCGGGCTCCCCGGAGGCGTCTGCACATATCAAGGCGGTGATCTCCGACAGCGCCTACACGGAGGCGTATGAGATGTTCGGAGATAAGATTACGGAGTGGTTTCATCTGCCGGCAGCTTTCTTCGTGGATTCGGCGTGCGTGATGTTGAGACTTAGGGGCGGTTATGATCTGAGGGACGCCTCCCCGCTCCGGGCAGTGGCGGCAAGCGGCATTCCCACGCTCTTTATCCATGGGGATGAAGACAGGATGATAGATGTGAATATGTCGTACGAGCTGTTTGAGGCTGCGGCATGCGAGAAGGAACTTTTCATTGTAGAAGGCGCTGGGCATGCGCAGGCGCAGGACAAGGCTCCCGACGCTTACTACGGGAGAATCGGCGCGTTTTTAGGGCGTTATCTGCAACGCTGAGAAAGGCAGGCATTTTATGGGTGTGAAAGGGAAAGAGAGCAAGGAAGCAAAGTCGGGAAGGAGGACAAAAGCGTTATGGCTGTCAGTGGCTGCGCTGCTTTTGGCACTTTTCCCGGCAGGAGGCGGACCGGGGAAGGTACAGGGAGCCGAAAAGCGCACAGTGCGGGTGAGCTTTTTCCCTATGGAAGGCTTTCATGAGACGCTGCCCGACGGCAGTCTGACCGGGATGGACGTGGAATATCTCGAGAACCTGTGTGATTATGTAAACTGGAATATAGAGTATGTCCCCTGCGACAGCTGGGACGAGGCTTTGCGGATGCTGGCCGACAAAGAGGTGGATCTTGTTGGCAGCGCGCAGTATTCCGCTGAGCGGGCAGAAACTTTCAAATACGCGAATATCGCCAACGGGTATACTTTCGGCGCCATAGCTGTGAAGGGAGACAGTCCGCTGGCCTATGAGGACTTCACCGCGATGAAAGATATCACCTACGGTGTGGTGGGCACTTATGTCAGGAAACAGGAGTTTCTTGAGTACCTGAAGGGACACGGGATCGAGAATCCAAGGATACGGGAGTATGAAAGCACGGCTGTCCTGCAGGGAGCGCTTTCGGTGGGGGAGATTGATGCGCTGGTGCACTCTCTTACGGAGATCAGGGAGGGACAGCGTGTAATCGGACGGTTTGCGCCGATGCCCTTCTATTACATTACATATCCCGGAAACGAGGATCTGATGCGGGAACTGAATCAAGGCATCGCGGACGTGAAGATGAACCGCCCGGAGCTGGAAAATGAACTGATGGTGAAGTACTATGACAGCCGTCTGGACCACACGATTCTCCTGACAGGGGAAGAACTGGATTATATCCGAAAAAATAAGGGACTGAAGGTTGGCTATCTGGACGGTTACTATCCGTTTTCCTATGAAGATGAGGCGGGCGCTTATAAAGGGCTGACGCCACAGATGCTGGAGGAGGTGTCTGTGAGCACCGGGCTTACCTTTTCCTATGTCAAAGTGCAGGACATGGAGGAGGCAAAACAGGCGCTCGCGGATGGAGAGATAGACATTATCGGCTACTGCGGCGAACATGCGGGGAATGGGAAGCAGATGGGATGTGTTATGACAAAAGCCTATGCCCAGGTGCCCCGCGTACTGATAACCAAGAACGGCGGAAGAAAGGAAGAGTTTGGGACGTTAGCAGTGACGGAAGAAAACCTCTCGGAGGAGGGAGGAGTATCCTTTGCCGGGGACCAGACGAAACTTTTGATTTTGGAAAGCCCGAGGGCGTGTCTGCAGGCGGTGCGCTCAGGAAAAGCCGAGGCGGCGCTGTGCGACGGGTATCTGGCTGAGTATCTCCTTGGCTCCCAGTTTGGTTTCGGGCAGCTTGAGATTCACACGGTTTTGAGCGACGTGCACGATATCCGCATGGCGGTCCGAAGTGATGAAAATTCGCCCCTGCTCGGCATTTTGAATAAGGAACTTCTGGAAGTCACGGACAAGTCGGTCAACGACTACATGCTGCAGGATAATTTCTATTCAAGAATGAGTGTGGACGGCTTTATCAGGGACCACAGCATAGTGATTATTCTGGTGCTGCTTTCTGCCGCTGCCCTTGCCATTTTTGTGTTGTACCGTATGCTGGAGAACAGCAGACGGCTCCAGAAGCTGATGTACAAGGATACAGATTTTAACATCTGGAATCTCAACTATCTCAAATACAGGGCGTCCTTAAAACTCGGGACGGATGTGGACAAAAAATATGCCATTGTGTACACGGATATCTGCCAGTTTAAGAGCTACAACGCACTTTATGGCTGGAATGCGGGGCAGAAGCTCTTAGAACTCACCATAGAGGTGATGGCGGAGGAAGTGGATGAGAACGAGCTTTATGCGAGAAGTTACGGCAGCCATTTTGTGCTTTTTGTGCAGTATACCGATATGTCTTCCCTGACGAAGCGCATGATGGCCATGGCAAACAGGATTTCCGATCACATCTATGAGAAAGAGGGAATCCGCATGACGCAGGCCATGGGCGTCTGTGGAATCGAAAAAGGGCACACGGATATCCAGCTCGCTCTTTCCTATGCGATTCAGGCGGTTGATCCCCTAAAGGACAGCCACTGCAATGCCATAAGCATTTACGACGATGAACTGCGCAAGAAACTGAGGGAACAGCATGATAGGGAGAAGCTGCTGGATTCGGCGGATTTTCAGAGGGACTTTGTGGCATACTATCAGGCGAAGGTGGATATCCGCGACGAACGCGTGGTAGGGGCGGAGGCTCTGGTGCGTTTCAAGGATCCATCCGCGGACGGCGCGATCCGCGCGCCCGGATTTTTTGTGCCCTATTATGAGCAGACGGGCAGGATTACGGAGATTGATTTCTTTGTGATGGAAAGCGTCTGTAAGATGCTGCGCAGACGGCTTGACGAGGGACTTGCCGTGGTTCCCGTGTCCTGCAATTTTTCAAGGACGCACTTTATAAAGGACGGTTTCCCGGAGCGTTTTGTGTCCGTGATCGAGAAGTATCAGGTGCCAAAGGACCTGATCGAGGTGGAGATAACGGAGACGCTTGTGGTGGAGGAAATGCAGCAGCAGAAGGTGAAGGAGAATGTGGCGATCCTGAAAGACAAGGGCGTGCACCTTTCCATCGACGATTTTGGCTCCGGCTACTCCTCGCTTGGCGTGTTCGAGCAGATTCCCGCGTCGGTGATCAAGCTGGACAGGTCATTCCTGCTCAACAATGAAAATCGGACGAGACAGGTGCAGATTATGAGGAATATCGTAAATCTGGCAAGGGACCTGGAGGCCCAGGTGGTATGCGAGGGCGTTGAGACGGAAGGGGACACCGAGCTGATGATGGAGATCGGTGCGTATGTGGCGCAAGGCTATCGGTATTGCAAGCCTGTGCCGGAGGATGTGTTTGAGGAAATGATTGTATGAGGAAAAAAACAATGACCGTTGTGTGTATTCTGGCGGCGTTTTTGTGCTTTCTATATTGCTTCATTGTGTTCCGCATCAGGTCAGGAAACCATTTTTACCTGATCTGGGCGCTTGGCGGGGTTTTCTTTCTCGGCCTGGCAGCCATGCTGCGCTATGATATGTGGGGGCGTTTTCCCCTGCCTCTGCGCCGGGGGATCGTCGGGCTGGTTGCTTTTGGCGTGATTCTCTTTGTGGCGGTGGAGGGATGCATTTTCGCGCATTACAGGGATAAGGGCAGGCCCGATCTGGATTACATTATCGTGCTGGGGGCACAGATGAAGCCAGCCGGTCCAAGCGTGGTGCTTAAGTTCCGATTGGATGCGGCTTACGAATATCTGATGGCCAATGAGGATACGCTCTGTGTGGTATCCGGCGGACAGGGGGCAAACGAGCCGTGCAGCGAGGCGGAGGGGATGTATGCCTATCTGGTGGAGCGGGGGATTGCGCCGGAGCGAATCCTGATGGAGGATAAATCCACGGACACCTCCGAAAATATCGCGTTCAGCGCCGCGCTCATCGGCGGTACGGATAAGGATGTGGGGATCGTGACCAACAACTTCCATGTATTTCGGGGTGTCATGCTTGCCAGACATGCGGGGTTTGAGGACGCCTGCGGGATTTCCGCGAGGTCAAATGTCTATTTTCAGCCGAATAATCTGGTGCGGGAGTTTTTTGGGATTATGAAGGATCTGGTGTGCGGGAACTTAATTTAAAATGTGGGGCAGATTGCGCAGAAGTTTGAATGAGGGTTTCCCGTACACGGATTGTGTGGCGTAAAGAGCTTGACTTGCGGGTAAAAGAACGGTTAGAATAGAACAAGTACAGATGAATCGGTTATGTGGCAGACTTGGAGATAGAATGTGGATAGACAGAGGAGAAAAGGCAGGAAAATAGCGGGATTTGCGGCGCTTTTGCTGTGCGCTTTTCTGGCGGGCTGCGGGGCGGAGGCTGCACCCAGCTATACGAAGCAGGGGATGGAGGCCGTGGAGTCGCTTGACTATGAGAAAGCGCTTGCCTTGTTTCAGACAGCGGAGGAAAACGGGGAGGAAAAACGGCTGCTGTACCGGGGGATGGGGCTTGCATATCTTGGAAAAACGGATTATGAGGCGGCCATTGCTTATCTGGAGGCGGCTCTGCGGCTTGGTAACGGCAGAGTGGAGAACCTGGATTTTGACATCAATTATTATCTTGCCACGGCATATTATAGGAATGGACGGATGCAGGATGCGGTGGCCGTCTATGATGCGATCCTGGGGCTTCGGCCGGAGGAGACAAACGCCTATTACCTGAGAGGGTGCGTGAAACTTTCGGAGGGGGATTTTGAGGCGGCGCAGGCGGATTTTGATACGGCGATCAGCCAGGACCCGAAAAATTATGACCGCATGATCCGCATTTATATGGTGCTGGAGGAGTACGGGTACAAAGAGGCGGGGCAGATTTATCTGCAAAACGCCATGAAGGAAAACGAGAAATCTATTTCTGATTACGACATGGGGCGCATCTGCTATTATATGGGTGACTATGAGAACGCCAGAAGTTTTCTGGAGCGGCTTAAGACCGCCACGGATTACGGCGCGGCCCTCTATCTTGGCAGGACCTATGAGGCGCTTGGTGACTACAATTACGCGGCAAGCATCTATGCCGGCTATACGGAGTACGACCAGACGAAGGCGGAGATCTACAATCAGCTCGGGCTTTGCCGTATGCAGCTGGGGGAATACCAGACCGCGCTCGACGCTTTCCAGACGGCGATGAATATCGAGGGGAACGATATGATGCAGACCCTGAAATTCAATGAGATCATTACATATGAGTACATGGGCGAGTACAAGACGGCGGCTGCCCTGATGAACAGTTATCTGCGCAGCTACCCGGATGATGATACGGCCAAGCGCGAGTACGAGTTTTTACAGACAAGATAACCATATAATACTATAATTAATGATAGAAGATTCAGGAAGGGAGAGGCATATTATGAAGAATACTTATGTGCGTGTGAAAGGCATTGTCAAAAAGAAGGATACTTATCTTCTCTTAAAGAGATGGGTGGACGACCGCATCCCGGATCCTTTTGTCTGGGAGTTTATCGACGCGGAAGTGCCCCACGGAGAGGCGCCTGATGAGACGATGTTAAACGCGATCTCGGAGCTTTTGTCCATAAGCGGTAAGATTGAAAAGGTTGAGTATACATGGTCCCAGCTTCTCGGAGAGACGCATTGTGTGGGCATCGCTTACATCTGTTCCATCACGGAGGAGGAGGAAGCCAATATTGTCCTGTCCGAGGATTACGGCAGTTACGAGTGGGTGAAGAGGAAAGACTTCCCGAAGTATATTGAGAACCAGTATGTGCTGAAAGATTTGGAGGGCAAGGAGCTTTGATTAACAAACTTACAGAGAAAATCAGGAAACTGGAGGCGCCCATTGTGGTGGGACTCGACCCGACCATGAAGTTTGTGCCCGAACACATCAAAAAGAAAGCTTTTGCCGAGTATGGGGAGACCATGCAGGGCGCGGCGGAGGCGATATGGCTTTTCAACAAGGGCATCGTGGACGCGGTGTGCGACCTCGTTCCGGCGGTGAAGCCGCAGATCGCCATGTATGAACAGTTCGGCGTGGAGGGCTTACACGCTTTTAGGAAGACGGTTGCCTACTGTAAGGAAAAGGGACTTGTCGTGATCGGCGATATCAAGCGCGGCGATATCGGTTCCACCTCCGAGGCATATGCGGTGGGGCATCTGGGACAGGTGCAGGTCGGGGAGACCATATGCCGCGGTTTTGATGAAGATTTTGCCACAGTCAATCCGTACCTTGGCTCTGACGGCGTGAAGCCTTTTATCGAGGTCTGCAGGAAGGAGAAGAAAGGGCTCTTTATCCTCGTAAAGACTTCCAATCCCAGCAGCGGCGAGTTTCAGGACCGCCTCGTGCTGCCGGAGGGATGTACGGACGCGGCGGGGGCAAGACCGCTTTATGAGATCGTCGGCGAGAAGGTTGCCGAGTGGGCGGAAGATCTCATGGGCGATTCATACAGCTATATCGGCGCGGTGGTGGGCGCGACTTATCCTGAGATGGGAAAGGTTTTGCGCCGTATCATGCCTAAGTCCTACATTCTCGTGCCCGGTTACGGCGCGCAGGGAGGTAAAGGCAAGGACCTGAAACACTTTTTCAACGAGGATGGCCTGGGAGCCATCGTCAATTCTTCCAGAGGCATCATAGCGGCCTATCAGCAGGAGGCTTACGCGAAATACGGGCCGGAAAATTATGCAGATGCGTCGCGGGCGGCGGTGATTGATATGAGGGAAGACATCAAAGCGGGTTTACTATAGAGATTAATTTGCATATTTCATAAGAAAAGACGGCATACTATCCTTGAAAGAGAACGTGAAGAAAGGATCGTATGCCGTTATGTTAGGAAAGCAGAGCATTCAGTTTGAGAAGAAACCGTACATCATAAGCAGCGCTTCCATTGTGGGCAGTAAGGAGGCAGAGGGCCCCATGGGGGGACTCTTTGACAAGGTGGGCTATGACGACAGCTTTGGCGCGGAAAACTGGGAGGAGGCGGAAAGCCGCCTGCAGAAAGAAGCGCTGGAGATTGCCATCTCAAAGGCAGGGCTTACCAAGCAGGACATTCAGATGGTGTTTGCGGGAGATCTGCTTGGACAGTCCATAGCCAGCAGCTTCGGGTTAGCCGGGTACCAGCTTCCCCATGTAGGACTTTACGGTGCGTGTTCCACCTGTGGGCTGTCCTTAACCATGGGCGGCATGACGGTTTCGGCGGGATTTGCCGAAAAGGCGGCGTGTATTACGTCCAGCCACTTTGCCAGCGCGGAGAAAGAGTTCCGGTTTCCGCTCTCCTACGGAAACCAGCGGCCGAAATCAGCGACATGGACAGTGACGGGCAGCGGCGCGTTCCTTGTCTCCTCGCAGCCGGGGAAGCAGACGCGGGCGCTGATGGAAGGCGTGACAATCGGAAAAATCATAGATTACGGGATAAAAGATTCCATGAATATGGGTGCGTGCATGGCCCCCGCCGCTGCCGATACAATCGTACAGAATATGGAAGATTTTGGCAGGGAGCCGAAAGATTACGATAAGATTATCACCGGCGACCTTGGCGAGGTAGGACAAAAACTCCTGTTTGACCTGCTTGCGGAAAAGCAGATAGATATCACCAGACAGCATATGGACTGCGGCATTGAGATTTACGAGAACGAGAAACAGCATACGGACGCAGGCGGCTCCGGCTGCGGGTGCAGCGCGGTAGTGCTGTCGGCATATATCTTAAAAAAGATTGAGGAAGGCATCTGGAAGAGAGTGCTCTTTGTGCCCACAGGGGCGCTCCTAAGTAAGACCAGTTACAACGAAGGGCAGACAATCCCGGGTATCGCGCACGGGGTGGTGCTGGAGCATTACCGGGGGTAAGAGAACAGATAAAATGTTAAAAGAAGCCGAAAAGTCTCCGCCGCTGTATATTTCAGCCGCGGAGCTTTTGTTTTAATTTGCATACATACTTTCCTGTGCTTCTAAATCGTATGATATTTGTAAGAAATGGTGCAAATATTATACTTTTTGGGGCTTGTCCTGTGAACTTTGTACAGGCAGATGTGCTTCACAGGTGTTTACTGCCCCTGCCACACCGAAACAGAGATAAAAATGCCCGGTATTTATGCAATTTATTGTGGAAAAATTTAGGAAAAAGGTCCCAAAAATAGAGGGGGGGGGGGTAAATGGGGCGACAGAAATTCTTTTTCAAAAGCTTGCATTATTTATGAAAAAGTGTTATAAATGATATGAATGTAATTACATTTTATGAAGGAGGATGAATCCAATGAAAAGTAACAAAATCAAACGGTTACTTGCGGCAACCCTGGCAGCTACGCTGATGATGGCGTCTACCTTAACAGCCGCAGCAGCATCAGGCGGGTCTTCAGGCTCTTCAGGATCTGACGACAAGGAAGAAGAGACAGTGGTAGTAGTAGAAGAGAACAATGGCGGCGGTTATTCCGCACCGGCAGCTCCTTCTGTACCGGTTGTATCTTCCAACGCTAAGATGACAGTTGCAGGTACGGCAGTTAGAACTACCGTTGCAGGCGCTTACGATGTGAAGACAGTACAGGGCGCAGCAGTTACCACACCGGCAGCAGACATCAAGGCTAACCTTGGACTGGCAGAAGGTCAGACACCTTACATCATGGCGTTTGACACCAACGCTAAGAAGAGCAAACTTGCTATGGAGTGTGTCAATGCAGCAGCAGAGGCATTGAAGGGCACGACAGTAGCAACTCTGAACGTTGACCTGTATGCGAAGCAGAACGGCAAGCTGATCACACTGTCCAAGGGCAGCGTAGGTATGGTAGTAGGCCTTCCCAAGAATGCAGATACTTCCAAGAAGTACTCCATCGTATGTGTACAGCCCGGCGGCGTAGTTACGATCCTTGAGGATCAGGACGCTTCCCCGGCAACTGTTACCTTCGAGGTAAAGGCTGGTCTTGGTACCTATGGTATTGTTGCTAGATAGTTTGGCGACGAATGGCAGTAAACGACATGCTTATATTAAGGTGGTTTAGCACCTTGATATAAGCATGTATGCTGAAAGGGACTTTTATATTATTTTATGAATGCGAAGCTAGGACAAAAGGGGAGTGCGCTTCTGCACTATAAAGAATATCTGTTAGCGATCGCTATTCTGTTTGCTTTCTGGGCATTCGGCATTGGCAGTACATACGGATTTTCCATTTTTCCGGATGAATTCGCATATTGGTCATATGCAGCGACGGTTGCCGGATATGACTGGTCGGATTTGACCGCTCTTGCTCCTTATTATTCTTATGGATATAGTCTTATCCTTATTCCTATCTTTGTTTTCTGTAAAGATGCAGTCATGGCTTATCGAATAGCGGTAAGTGTTAATTTCTTGCTTCTTTTTCTTGCATTGGCTGCCCTTGCGGGCACGATGAAGAAGGTGGCGTCAGACGCTAAAATGCCGATTCTCACGTTTTCGGCGCTGGCTGTTTTGCTTCCCTGCAATCTGTTTTATACGCAGATGACGCTGACTGAGGTTTTTCTGGTGGTCCTGTATATAGCGGCGGGAAGTGTGTTATATCATTATTTGGAAAACAACAGGTTTTCAACATTGGTCCTATTGATGTTGGTTCTGATTTACTTATATACGGTTCATATGCGGACAGTGGGGGTTTTGCTGGCTGCAATGATTGTGGTGACGATGCATATTTTGATCCGGGGGAATGGAAGATGGCACATTTTTGCGGCCCTGGGGGTGACACTGCTTCTGTTTGCAGCGGCAGATTTTTTGAAACAGCAGGCATTCCTCTATGTGTATGGCGGGATCAACCAGGAACTGGTGGCTGCCAATGATTACAGCGGGCAGATAGAGAAGATACGGTCGATTCTCTCGTGGGAGGGCCTTTATGATCTTCTGATCAGCCTGGCGGGGAAAGTTCTCTATCTGGGGCTTGCGACCTGGGGGCTGTTTTACTGGGGTATTTACGGCCTTGCGCGGCTGGCGCTCGGAATGTTTCGAAATATAAAAAAGCGTATCAGTGTAGAACCGAGGCAGCTTTTTGCGGTGTTTGTGCTTTTGACAGTGGCGGCTCAGATTGTCATAGGGACGATTTATCTGCTGACGCTTGGGGAGATCGGTGATTATACCTACGGAAGATACAGTGAAATGATAATTCCCTTTGTGATGGTTTGGGGATTTGTCGTTCTTTGGAAAGAGAGAGCCCGGTTCATATGGATTACAACAGGGGGACTTGCCCTCCTGCAGGGGCTTACGACTTATCTGGTTGTCCGTCAGATTATTGCCACTGAGGCTGAAAATTTTCAGGGCTATTTTCTGGTGGGGATCAGCTATCTGTACAATGAGGCGGATTTCCGGGTGGACAGTTTTTATGCGGAGGCGTGGCTTTTCTGCGAACTTTTGACCGTGTTAGTCACAACGGTGGTGCTGCTTTGCAGAAGCCAAAGGAAAAGGCAGTATCTTTTGGCGGCCGTTGCAGTTGTCGAGCTTGTACTGGCGATGCGTGCGGATATTATTTTTTGGGAGCCGTTTAAGAAGGCTGCGTTTCGGGACAGCCGTATGGTAGATAAAATGCAGACTTTGCAGGAGGAGGGAAGGCGCATTATCTATATGGATCAGGTCTTTCCGCCATACGTAGGTATCCTGCAGTTTATGGGCAGGGATTTGGATATTCAGGTGATGGAGCGCAGGGAGACGGCTGCTGACTATGAAGGAGATATCACGGATGAGGATATCCTGATATTTGCTTTTGACGATGTGTTTTTGGAGGATTGGGAAGACAAGTACGCGCAGAAGGATGTTTATGGGCATTTTGCGCTGCTATATGATTAAGGAGGAGAATAATTATGATGAAAAAGATGAGAAGTAGTATGTTTCTGGCAGCGGTAGGGCTGCTTTTCCTTTTGGGGCAGCGGTTGCCAGTACAGGCGACGGAGGGCGTGATGACTTTACAGCAGACCGTGAAGGATGCGGAGATCAAGGAATCGCCGGATAGCAGTGCAAAGACGCTGCTGGAAATAGAGGAGGGGACAGGTGTCATTGTTTACGGTGAGCCGCAGGATTCCTGGAGCCGGGTGGAGTACGACGGTGTGAGTGGTTATATGAAGAGCAGCGCACTGGAATACTATATGGCGGACGCTGAGGAAGAAGAGTTGGAGGAGGAATTTGAGGAAGTACAGGAGGAGACGGTGCGGGCTGTCGAGGAGAGTGAGCTGATACAGAAGTCAAAGAGAACCTCTGTAATATGGGGAGGTGTTATTGCGGTTTTGGTAGCGGCAATCTTTGTGGTCGGCGTTGTCTCTGCGATTAGGAAAGAGAAAGAGGAAGAAACGGAAAAGGCGGGAGAGGATAAGGAATAGGAGCCGTGAAAGTAGTCATTTTAGCAGGCGGGCTTGGGACCCGTATCAGTGAGGAAAGTCATTTGAGGCCGAAGCCAATGATTGAAATTGGAGAAAAGCCGATTCTGTGGCATATTATGAAGCAATATAGTTTCTATGGCTATAATGATTTCATTATCTGTGCGGGGTATAAGCAGCATGTCATTAAGGAATGGTTTGCAGATTATTATCTCCATAATACAGATGTCACCTTTGATTTGAAATCGAACAGCATGGAAGTACATTCCAATTATTCGGAACCTTGGCGGGTGACCGTCGTAGATACGGGTCTGCATACGATGACAGGCGGCCGTGTAAAAAGGGTGCAGAAATATATTGGAGATGAGACGTTTATGCTCACTTATGGGGACGGCGTTTCGGACATTAATATTTCGGAGCTGATCAAGTTTCATAAGGAGCATGGGAAGTACTGTACAGTGACAGCCATGAATATCGTGCAGAGATTCGGCATTCTGGAAATTGATGAAGAAGATAAGGTGGAAGGTTTCCGGGAGAAGTCAGATATTGACGGCAGCATGATAAATGCGGGATTTATGGTATGCGAGCCGAAAATTTTTGATTATCTGGAGGGGGATGAGACCGTGCTGGAAAAAGGACCTCTGGAGCATTTGATCGCAGATGAACAGCTGGTAGCCTACCAGCATGACGGCTTCTGGCAATGCATGGATACGCTGCGGGAGAAAGAAAAACTGGAAAATCTTTGGGAGAGCGGGGAAGCGCCTTGGAAAGTATGGACTACATGAAAGATGTGATAAGTTTTTATAAGGGAAAACGGGTTTTGGTGACAGGACATACGGGATTTAAGGGAACCTGGCTGAGCAAAATATTAATTGACGCCGGAGCTGAGGTTACGGGGTACGCGCTTACAGCGCCGACAGAACCGAGTCTCTTTACAATCAGCGGCATTGCAGAAAAAATGGATTCTGTCATCGGTGATATCAGAGACCGGGAAACGCTTGAATGCGTCTTTAAAAAGACGGAGCCGGAGATTGTTCTGCATTTGGCGGCTCAGCCCATTGTCAGGACGTCGTATCAGGAGCCGGTATATACCTATGAAACCAATGTCATGGGGACAGTCAATATCTGCGAGTGTGTCAGAAAAAGTAAAAGCGTGAAGTCATTTTTAAATGTGACAACGGACAAAGTGTATCTGAATAGAGAATGGGAGTGGGGCTATCGGGAGACAGATATGCTGGACGGATATGATCCCTATTCAAACAGCAAGTCCTGCTCGGAACTGGTAACGCACAGCTACAACAATTCTTTTTTGAAGGAAATGGGGATTGCAGTGTCCACGGCGAGGGCAGGAAACGTGATAGGCGGCGGGGACTTTGCGCAGGACAGAATCGTTCCAGACTGCGTCAGAGCTGTTTTGGAGGGAAAAGAAATCGTTGTGCGCAATCCGTATTCGACCAGACCTTACCAGCATGTGTTAGAGCCGTTGTTTGCCTATCTGATGATAGCAAAAAGGCAATGTGAGGATATTTCTTATGCGGATTCTTACAATGTAGGTCCCAATGAGTGCGATTGTGTGACGACAGGGGAACTGGTCACGCTTTTCTGCAAACAATGGGGGGAAGGACTGACATGGGTGAACCAGAGTCAGGACGGACCGCACGAGGCGAATTTTCTTCAATTGGACTGTGCAAAATTGAAAAAGTTATTTGGGTGGCAGCCGAAGTGGCATATTGAAGATGCCATTGCAAAGACTTGTGAATTTACAAAGATTTATAGGAATGCAGGCAATATAGAGCGAGAGATGGAGAGAGAAATCCAAGAGTATATTGGAGTGTAGGGGAGAATCAAGATGGGTATTTGGAACAGTGAAGCGGAAGCAAGAGAGCAGATCAGAGGGATGGTAGCTCAATATTATAAAGATTTTAAGAAACCGCTGCAGGAGAAAGACTTTACAGAGGGAGATAGGATTCCCTATGCATCCAGAGTCTATGATCAGCAGGAAATGTGTAATTTAGTGGATGCCGCGCTGGACTTTTGGCTGACTTCAGGAAGATTTGCAGAGGAATTTGAAAAGAAATTTTCAGAGTATCTGGGTATCCGCTTCTGTTCTCTGGTTAATTCGGGCTCATCGGCTAATTTGATTGCCTTTATGGCACTTACGTCTCCGTTACTTGGAGAGAGAAGGTTGAAACGTGGAGATGAGGTCATTACGGTTGCGGCTGGATTTCCGACTACAGTGACACCTATGATTCAATACGGGGCCGTACCGGTATTCGTGGACGTTACGATCCCACAATACAATATAGATACGTCTAAGCTGGAAGAGGCTCTTTCTGAAAAGACCAAGGCAGTCATGATTGCGCATACATTAGGCAATCCCTTCGATTTGAAAGCGGTAAAGGGCTTTTGTGATGCGCATAATCTCTGGCTGGTTGAGGATAATTGTGATGCGCTCGGGTCTAAATATACCATTGACGGGGAAGAGAAGTTTACGGGGACAGTAGGCGATATCGGAACATCCAGTTTCTATCCGCCTCATCATATGACAACGGGAGAGGGGGGCGCTGTATATACCGATAATCCCCTGCTGCATAGGGCAATTTGCTCTTTCAGAGACTGGGGTAGGGACTGTATCTGTCCGTCGGGAAAAGATAATATGTGCGGGCATCGCTTTGATAAGCAGTATGGCGAGCTGCCTCTTGGATATGATCATAAATATGTATATTCTCATTTCGGATATAATCTGAAAGCTACTGATCTGCAGGCAGCGATAGGCTGCGCACAGATAGACAAGTTTCCCTCTTTTGTGGAGCGCAGGAAGCATAATTTCGACAGGCTGAAAGAGGGTCTTAGGAATACGGAAGACAGACTGATCCTTCCGGCAGCCTGTGAAAACGCAGATCCAAGCTGGTTTGGATTCTTGATAACATGCAAAGCGGGAACAGACAGAAATAAAGTCGTTCAATATATAGAATCCAAAGGTATACAGACAAGAATGCTTTTTGCAGGAAATCTGATAAAACATCCCTGTTTTGATGAAATGCGCCGCACGGGCGAAGGTTATCGGATAGCGGGTTCACTGGAAAATACAGACAGAATTATGCGTGATACTTTCTGGGTTGGTGTGTATCCGGGGATGACGGATGAGAAAATAGATTATATGGTAAAAACGGTATGTGAAGCAGTAAAATAGTAAATGTGATAGGAGAGAAATGAGAGGATATGGATACACTTTATATTAAATCAAAATTGTATGAATATAGTGTGGAATTTGTTGATTCCTTTGCAAAGAGATTAGAAAGTTTTCAAGATTCAACAGCATATGTTATTGATAAACAAGTATATACGCTTTATAAGAAGGAATTTGCGGCTATAAATCCTCAATATACATATTTTCTTGAGGCGGTTGAAGCTAATAAGAATATGGATACGGTGATGGAGCTCATTTCCTTTTGGCAGAAAATTGGTGTCAGAAAAAATTGGAAAATCGTTTGTTTTGGCGGTGGCATAACGCAGGATGTTACGACCATAGCAAGTAATTTGTTTTTAAGGAATGTGGAATGGTATTTTTTCCCGACAACATTGTTATCTATGTGTGATTCCTGCATCGGAGGAAAATGCGGAATTAATTTTAATGGGTATAAGAATCAGATCGGTGTATTTTACCCTCCTCACAAAATCTTTATTGACACGAAATTTATTGACACGCTTACACATGATGATTACCTCAATGGCTGGGGAGAACTGCTGAAATTTTCACTTACCAGTAACCCTCATTTTTTTGAAAAGCTTTTAGAGGAAAAACAATATATACCCTGTAAAGAAATTGCCCACTATATTTATGAGGGATTACTTGTAAAGAAAAGTATTATTGAGGAAGATGAGTTTGAGTCAGATTTGCGGAGAGTGCTTAATTATGGACACACATTTGGACATGCACTTGAGGCATATTCGCATAATAAGGTACCTCATGGAAAGGGCGTAATCTGGGGAATTGATGTAGTCAATTATATTGCATGGAAAAAAGGACTGATTTCCTCAGAGTACTATTACCAGATTAAAAGTCTGATTAAAAGGGAGTTTATTACAAAGGAGATTGTAATACAAGAACCAGGTGATTTATTTGAAATTATTAAGACTGATAAAAAAGTAAAGGGAAATGTTTTGAGTTTTGCACTTTTGGATGGTGCAAGTCATTTGATTGTATATCCGATTGTTATTGACGAAGAACTAAAGCAGATTTTTTATGAGTATTTAGGAGAAACGCATGAATACTATCGTGGTTGACTGTGGGGCAAGTTTTGTCAAGGCGGCTAAATTTGTAGATGGAGAGATTATTGAGCGGTTTTATGAGAATACGCCAAGCACCAATAGTGAAAATACACTTTTCGATCCCGTATATATTTCCGCCTTATGGAATCTTGTCTGCCGGGCGATAGAGAAATTATCGACTGGCGAGAAAGAGGTAAAGTTATGTATTTCTAATGAAATGCATGGCTTTCTATTGACAGATGATAAGGGGACACCTTTTACGGACTACATTTCATGGCAAAGGGAACTGGGGAAAGAAGAACTGGGTATACTCAGTGAGCTGGAAATTTTAAATGTAGTAAAAAAGAGCGGTATGTCTTTAAGGGCAGGACTTCCTATATGCAATTTGTTCTATTTGTCCAGACATGGTTATATGGAAGACAAAAATAGTGCTGTGCACTTTTATACATTGGGTGATTTCCTGATTAAAAAATTTACTGGTGAAGAGCCGGTCTGCCATCCGACAAATGCAGCAGCGACGGGGCTTTATGATATTATAAATAAAACGTGGAGCAATGAATTATTAGATTTTATAGACTGTTCCAAGGTGGTCTTCCCTGTGGTCGGCAAAAAGATAATTTCAATTGAGAGAGAAGGCGTATTATATCACGTATTGCCGGCAATTGGTGATCATCAGGCAGCTCTATTTGGAGCAGGGATGAATGAAAAGGCCATTTCATTCAACTTGGGAACGGGCGCCCAGGTCAGTGTTATGTGTGATAACATCGAATTGTCAGAGGAATATCAGATATGTCCTTTTTTGGGTAAGAAATATATCAAAAGAATTCCACACTTGCCTTCAGGAAGAGCATTAAACGTATATTTTAGATTTTTCAAAGAAGTAGTTAATCTGTTGAATGTGGATATTTCCGATGAAGGGTTATGGAAAATTCTTTTAGAAGAGGCAGAAAAGGATACGGTGAAATCATTATCGTTTGAGATGAGTTTTTTTGAAAATCCTATGATAAAGAAAACTGTTGGAAGTATAGCGAACATTTCGGAATTTGGATTTACGGTAGGCAGTGTAATAAATGGTGCGATTGAGGGAATGGTAAAAAACTATATATGGGCAGCAAACAAACTAGCAAAAACAGATACAGGAATTGATACCATTATTTTTTCAGGCGGTATTGCATCTAAGATATCGTTAATACGAGAGGAAATAGTAAAAGTATTCCCGATGGTTTCCAATGTGATAATAGCACAGGATGAGACGCTTAAAGGTCTGTATAGATATGGAGAGGCTTATTATGAATAATATTAGGTTATTAGATTGTACGTTGAGGGACGGGGCATATATCGTTAATGCAGAGTTTGGAACGTCAGTGATTAAAGGGATGATAAAAAAACTTCAGGACGCTAATATTGAGATTATTGAATGCGGATGGTTGAAGAACAAAGAGCATCAGCAAGGAACAACCTTTTACCATATCCCTTCGGATTTAGAGCAGTATCTTTTAAATAAATGTGCACATTCTTTATATGTGGCCATGATAGATTGGGATCGGTATGACTTGGATTATCTTCCTAAATACGATGGGAAGTCCATAGATGCGATAAGAGTTGTTTTTCCTTATGGCAAACATAGAGAAGCGATTGAGATCGGAAAAGCGATAAAAGAAAAGGGCTATCAGGTTTTCTTTCAGGCAGCAAATACATTGGCGTATACAGATGAAGACCTTAAAGATTTGGCAGAATCGGTAAACGAACTAAAACCAAACGGCTTATCAATTGTTGATACGTTCGGTGCGATGTATGAAGAAGACTTAAAACGAATAGTTACCATATTAGATCATTATGTTGACAAAGAAATTGCGCTGGGATTTCATTCGCATAATAATCAGCAGTTATCTTTTGCCCTAACAGTGCAATTTATCGAACTGCTTAGGGAAAAGGAAAGAACAGTCATTGTGGATTCCAGCCTTTGTGGAATGGGACGCGGAGCCGGCAATGCGACAACGGAATTGGTGTCAAATTACCTGAACAAAAAATGGTTTGGGAAGTATGACTTAGATTACATAATGGATGCAATTGATATGTATGTCGAACCTTTTCACAGTAAGTATACATGGGGATATTCTATACCTTATTTTATTGCGGGAATGTACTGCTGTCATGTTAATAACATAGCATATCTGCAGAATAATCATCGGATAAATTCTAAGGATATGCGCAGTGTCATTGAGTCCCTATCCGCAGATGATAGAAAAAAGTACGATTATGATTTGCTGGAAAGAAAGTATATTGAAAATCAGGACAGGGTAGTTGATGATGCAGAAGCATTAAAACAATTACAGGAGGAGTTGGGCTCGAGAACTGTTTTGTTAATTGCGCCGGGGAAAGCAGCAATTAAAGAGCAGGAAATGATAAAAACATATATAAAAGAACACAATCCTGTTGTAATTGCCGTAAATGCTTTTATAAAAGGGTATCAATATGATTATTTCTTTGTAATGAATTCTGTGCGTTATGCCTTTTCAAAGGATGCCTATTCAGAAGAGTTTGAAAAGACAAAAAGGATTGTTTTATCTAATATCAAGACAGAGCAGGATGAAGGGGAATTAATAATTAATTTTAATCATGTTATTAAAAGGGGATGGCCGCATTTTGATAATGCTGTGATTAATTGCCTTAGACTGATGGATATATTACATGTTTCAAAGGTTGCCATTGCAGGATTTGATGGTTTTAAACAACAGTATATGGAGAGTTATGCAGACCCGACAATTCCTCCGATAAACAGTGATAATGAATGGGGTACATTAAATGAAGAAATCAGAGATATGTATTTGGACTTTAGAAAAGTAACAGAGAAAACTATGGATATTCAGTTTATAACAGACAGTATTTTTGATAAGTGATGGAGAAGGTGCAAAATGGGGAAATTGGAAGGAAAGACTGCAATTATTACAGGGGCATCGTCGGGAATTGGTGCGGAGACGGCAAGATTATTTGCCAGCGAAGGGGCGAACGTTATACTTGTTGCGCGAAACAGGGAGCGGAGTGAAAAAATTGTAGAGTCAATAAGAGAAAAAAACGGCAGTGCGCAATTTTTTAGCTGTGATATTAGGAATGAACAGGATGTACATGAGCTTGGGTCGAAGATAAGGCAGTGTTATAAGGGGATAGATATCTTGTTTAATAATGCAGGTGTTTTTTTGACCAGTAGTTTGGAAGACTTGAAATATGACGATTGGAATCTTTCATTTCAGACAAATGTAGATGGAACACTATTTATGATAAAGGAATTTATGCCATTATTAATAAATAATAAAGGCAATATAGTCAATAATGCATCTATTAGTGGATTGCAGTCATGGACAAGTGGGACAAAGAACTACATTTATGGCGCTTCTAAAGCGGCGGTGATTAAATTATCCAATTTGTGCGCACTCAATTATGCAGGGAAGGTACGTGTCAATTGTATTTGTCCAGGAATTGTAGATACGGAAATTTTTACAAACAGGGATTTCTCACGTTTTGATGGGGTGATTCCAATTGGATATATTGCGAAACCGATTGATGTTGCCAAGGTTGTTCTATTTTTATCCTCGGATGATGCAGCGTATGTTACCGGAGCGGTAATACCTGTTGATGGAGGAATGTCGCTATAGGCAGGAGGAAGTATGAGAGTTAAGGTATCAGATTATATAGCAGAGTTTTTCTATGAACATGGGATCAAAACCATATTCACGGTTGTGGGTGGCGGGGCAATGCACCTCAATGATTCCTTTGGGCATTCTGATAAACTGAAATGTATTTATAACCATCACGAGCAGGCGTCAGCAATTGCAGCTGAGGCATATGCACGCGTTAACAATGAAATGGCTGCTGTCTGCGTGACAAGCGGCCCGGGAGCAATTAATGCTTTAACTGGTGTGGTGGGGGCATATTTGGATTCCATACCTATGATTGTTGTATCTGGACAGGCAAAACTTTCATTAACAGCTGTTAATAGTGGTTTAAAAATCAGAAATTTAGGAATTCAGGATTTTGATGTTACATCAATGCTGGATAATGCGGTGAAGTATGCGCATATGATTACGGATGCAAAGGAAATCAGATATTGTTTGGAGAAGGCGTTTCACCTTGCTTTATCAGGAAGACCGGGACCAGTGTGGCTTGAGATCCCTGTAGACATTCAGGGGAAGTATATAGAAACAGACTGTCTGGATAGATTCTGTGAAAGTGAAAATGATAATTATGATACAGGAGAGCTATTAAGGGAAAAAATGCGAATAATAGCTGATCGGTTAAAGAAGTCAGAAAGGCCGGTTATCTATGCTGGAAACGGGATAAGAATAGCGGGTGCGGCTGAATTGCTATTAGAATTGGCAGCACAAGCAGATATACCTATTGTAACGTGTTGGGATAGTATAGACTTAATTGAAAGTGACAGTAAACATTACGCCGGACGAGGCGGAACGATGGGCGACCGGGCAGGAAACTTTGCAGTACAAAACAGTGATTTCCTATTATGCATAGGAAATAGGCTGAACATTAATCAGGTTGGCTATAATCCTGATACATGGGCGCGCGAAGCGTATGTCATAGATGTAGATATCGACAAAGAGGAGATGAAAAAAGAGACTTTTCACTTGGATTTGGGTGTACATTGCGATGCAAAAGTTTTTATAAGATCACTTATAGCCTACTTGAAAGAGAATGATATTAGTTTTGATTTTTCATGGTGGAATGAAAAATGTAGTGAATGGAAGGAAAAATATCCTGTAGTAGAAGATCGTCATTATAATGAATCTAAATTAACGAATGTATATGCTTTTATGGATTGTTTAAGTAAATCGTTGGAACCGGGGCAGATTACGGTGGTTGCTAATGGATCAGCAAGTGTAGTTGGCAGTCAGTCTTACTATATTGGCAAGAAACAGCGGTTTATTATGAATTGCGGTTTATCAACTATGGGATACGATTTGCCGGCAGCGATAGGCGCTTCGATAGCAACACGTCTTGGGAAGATAATATGTATAGCGGGCGATGGGAGTATTCAAATGAATATTCAGGAGCTGCAAACAATCGTTACCAATAATCTGCCGATCAAAATATTTATTATTAATAATGATGGATACCATCAAATTCGGCAAACGCAGAACAATATTTTTAACAATGGATTAGTAGGCGTAGGACCGGAAAGTGGAGATTTAGGATTTCCAAGCTTTGAGAAGATTGCACATGCTTATGGTATTTCTTACCTTGCAATCAGAAATAATGAGGAACTATCAACTGAAATTCCTAAGGCGCTCTGTGAAGAGAAGCCCTGCATCTGCGAAGTTTTTTGTAGTACGACTCAAAAATTCGAACCAAAATCGGCAACTAAGAAATTGGAAGATGGAACTTTGATATCACCTCCTCTTGAGGATATGGCGCCATTTTTATCGCGGGAAGAATTACAGAAAAATATGATTGTTAAAATGATTGAGGAATAAGAGAATGATTGAATTGAGACATGTCGGTGTTTATGTGTCAGAACTTGAAAGAATGGAAGTGTTTTATAAGAATGTTTTTCAAATGACGGTAATTCAGAGTAAAGTATTTACAGAAAATGCATTACTGGATGAGCTTTTGGAAAATAGGCAGGCGATTATTTCAAAATTAATAACGCCTTACGGGAGTGTAAGTGGAACAGGAGATATGGTGGAGCTCGTGGAGGTCTGTGGTAAAAAATCTGAGGAAAGTATTGCTGGTGAAATTTTTATTCCCGGAACTGCGCATATTGCGTTTGGGGTCGATGATATTCTTGCTACAGCTGATAGGATTATAGTGAATGGCGGATGTATGAAGACATCTATAGTTGAAATCGGAAGCAATAAATGCTGTTTTTGTGTTGACCCGGAAGGAAATTGGCTGGAATTGATACAGAGGGGGACACCAAACAATAGTTGAAAATCTTAATTTAGAGTGAATTGGAAGTATAGATGGAGTTAATTGATGGGAAATAAAAAAGTGATTGTAACTGGCGCTACAAGTTTTATAGGAAAAGCCTTAATTGAGACGATTCTCAAAATGGATCAATATGAAATTGTTGCAGTGGCGGCACCTAATTCATTGCGTAAGAAAAATATTCCAAAGTCAGAAAGAATACATATCATTGAAGCTGATCTTAAAGATATGGATATGATAGATGTTAAAGAATTGAATAATGTGGAAACTATTTATCATATTGCATGGAGCAGCAGATTTCGAAATCCCCGATATAACCTTGAAGGGCAAATGCAAAACGTAGATTATTTGTGCAAAATTGTTAGTCTAGGGGAGAAAATTGGCTGTAGGAAAATCGTTGGAATTGGTTCGCAAGCAGAATGTGGGCGAGTGATGGAACCAATAGCAGAATCGACACCTGATAATCCTGAAACGGCCTACGCAATTGCTAAATGTCGCGCATATGAAAAAGGATTGAAATTATGTGAGAAGTATGGAATAGATTTTTATTGGCCGAGACTTCTCAGTGCATATGGACCTGGTGATAATATGCATACGATGATAATGTCTTGCCTCGATGCAGCGGTATATAATAAGAAAATTGCATTTACCAGATGTGAACAGATATGGGACTACATATATGTGGAAGACGTCGCGAACGCGCTGATAGGAATTGCAGATAAAGGCATTCCGGGAATAAAATATACACTTGCATCAGGATGCGGGAAAAGACTTGTAGAGTATATAAAGGAAATTTCAGAAATTGCAAATGCACCATTTCTTATGGATGGAATAGGTGAAAGGGAATATGCTGAAGGACAAGTAATGTATTTGATTGGGGATATCGGAAGATTAAGTGTGGATATAGGTTTTCGACCGACCATCTCTTTTCATGACGGAATACGAGAAATACTTGCGGAAAACTTTAATGTTTTTGTCAAATAGTGAAAGGGTAGGAATGTTAGTGTGAAGACAATTAGTATTTTGATTCCTTGCTATAATGAGGAAGAAAATGTTGTGCCAATGAGTGAAGCAATAGTCAACCTTTTTGAAGGTGAATTGTCGCAGTACAATTATGAACTTCTATTTATTGATAATGACTCTACAGATAATACGAGAACATTACTTAGAGAAATTTGTGCAAAAAATCAAAATATTAAAGCAATATTCAATGTAAAAAATTTCGGACAGTTTAATTCACCATATTATGGTTTGTGCCAGACTACGGGAGACTGTACTATAGGGATTTGCTGCGATTTTCAGGATCCGATTGAACTTATACCTCAGTTCTTAGCGGAATGGGAGAAAGGATATAAAATAGTTTGCGGGATAAAGAAGACAAGTAAAGAAAACAAAATTATGCGTTTTTTTAGAAACTGTTACTATAAGATTATTAAGAGAATGTCAGATGTAGAACAGATAGAGCATTTTACCGGTTCTGGTCTTTATGATAAAAGTTTTATAGAAGTTTTGAGAAAACTCGATGATCCGACACCATTTCTCAGAGGAATTGTTGCAGAGTTAGGGTATAAAAGAAAAGATGTTCCATATGAGCAGCCAAGACGCCGTGCTGGTAAGACGCATAATAATTTTTACAGTTTATATGATGCGGCAATGCTTAGTTTTACTTCATATACTAAGGTTGGGTTAAGAATAGCCACGATTTTAGGTTTTGTTATGGCAGCTATTAGTATGGCGATTGCTGTTGTATATCTTATTTTAAAATTGGTGTATTGGGAGAGATTTGTGGCTGGTATGGCGCCAATCTTGCTTGCAGTGCTTGTACTAGGGTCTGTTCAGCTATTTTTTATTGGATTTATGGGAGAATATATTTTAAGTATTAATAAAAGAGTGATGAAAAGGCCGCTGGTGATTGAGGAAGAGAGGATTAACTTTGGGGACAATGATACAACAAAAATAAGTGTAAGCGGTAATGATATAGAGAAGAAAGAAAATTCATAAGTGGCCGTTAAAAAATGAAATTTGTACTGTAATAGGGGAGAATACGTTAAAGAAAGTAAGGTGTCGTTTTATATGCCATGTAAAAGTGTATTAAAGAACTACATATACAACACAATATATCAAATTGTTGTTGTTGCGGCGCCGTTAATTACAACTCCGTATCTCGCCAGGGTTCTTGGTGCAGAAGGAATTGGAACATATAGCTTTTCAGCTTCGATAGTAACATATTTTACACTCTTTGCTACAATGGGTACCGCAGCATACGGTCAGCGGGAGGTTTCCTATGTGCAGGATGATAGAGAGAAGCGAACAGAGGTGTTCTGGAATACGGAAATATTTAGCTGTATCAGTACAATCATATGTCTGGTTTTGTATGGCATATATGTTGTTTTTAGATTTAGTGACAGTATTATTATCTATACTATTTTTTCAATAAATATTATCATTGTGGCTTTTGATATTACATGGCTATTTCAGGGTATGGAAGAGTTTGGTACGATTATGTTCAGGAATATTTTCTTTAAATTGATGAACGTAGTCTATATTTTTGCTTTTATTCATAATAAAGATGATCTGGAACTTTATATTTTAGGAATGTGTTTGTTTCCTCTTCTTGGTATGCTTTCGTTATGGAAAGGATTATATAGAATTGTGGATAGACCTAATTGGAGGGAAATACATCCGTTTACGAACTTTAAGACTATTTTATCAATGTTTATTCCTTTTGTAGCAATAAGTATATATACGGTGTTAGATAAAACAATGTTAGGTTTTTTTACTGATACAAAAGTTGAGAATGGTTACTATGAACAGGCATTAGGTTTGGCAAAAACTGTACTGACATTTGTAACAGCGCTTGGAACAGTTGTGGCATCAAGAATTGGATACCATTATGAAAAACAGGAAATGGAGATAGTAAGAACTTATCTTTATAAAAGTTATCGTTTTGTATGGTTCCTAGGAATACCGTTAACTTTGGGGACAATATGTATATCGACTAATTTAGTGCCCTGGTTTTTAGGAAAAGGATATGATAAGGTTGTACCATTGTTATCCGTTCTGTCTTTACTGATTTTAGTAATAGGCGTTAGTAATGTGACCGGCGTACAATATTTAGTTCCCACGAAGAGACAGAATTACCTTACTTTTACAGTTGCTGCCGGTGCTGTTGTGAATTTCACATTAAATCTGCTTTTGATACCGTATTGGTTATCTATTGGTGCAGCAGTTGCATCTGTGATTGCTGAGATGTTTATTGCTGTTGTACAGATAATTATTATACGGAAAGAACTTTCCCCGTGGGAAATCATTTTATCTGGCCGTAACTATTGGATAGCAGGGATTATTATGTTTGGTATTTTATATGGAATCGGAAAATACTTAGATCCATCGCCTTTTCATTCCATAATAATTATTCTATGTGGTGGTATTATATACTGTTTTTTCTTATTTATCTTAAAGGATACTTTTTTGGACGAACAGATAAAGAATCTTTTACAAAGATTTAAAAATATAAAAGAGTTGACGTAAAATATTCATATATAAATAAAGTTGATTTTTAAGGGCTGGACAAGATAATGAGACCATTAATAACAATCGGAATAGCATCTTACAATTATGAAAAATATATTGAAAAGGCTTTATTGGCAATTAGGAAACAGTGCTTTACAGATTATGAGGTACTGATTTCAGATGACGCTTCAACAGATAACTCTGTTAATCTGATACAGAAGTTTATTGATAATAATCCTCAAATGCAAATTCGGCTGATAGTAAACACTGAAAACAGGGGGTTGGTTGCTAATAAAAATACATTAATTGAAAATTGCCGTGGACAGTATATTATGTTATGCGATGCGGATGATTGGATGGCGGATAACTGTTTGGAAAAAATTGCAGAAGTAATATATAAAGAAAAGCCGGATCGAATTATTGCTGCGATATCTAATATTGACGAGGCCGGAAGAATAATTCAAGTACAGCAAATTCCTGAGCACCAGACCAAGTGGGGGTGGAATGTTCACCATGGGTCTGTTTGTAGAGTTGATTTGATTAGGCAGCATAATGTCAAAATAGAAGGGGAACCGGATGACGTATATTTTACAATGGAATTTGCAAAGTATTGCAAAAAAGTAGTTTGTATTAATGAACCATTATATTTTTGGCGGGTACACTTAGATTCTGAAGGGAGAAAAAGAAAAAGGAATTTTTCAGATGAGATTCCTAAGTATATTCGGGAATTAGATTTTGTAGGAGAAATTATTCAGTTCCTAAAATCGGATAAGAGGTATACAAGAAGAGATGTCGAAGAATGTAGGATGGTTTTGCTTAAATTGTATTACTTTAATATGTTTTTTGTAACGCAGGGCTATACTCTTTATGAAAAATTAAACTTCTATCAAGCTTTGCATAGTGAGATAACAAGTATAGATCCCGATTATTTGCAGAATGATTTTTTGAAACTTAATGCTGCCCCAATATTACGGAGTTATGCTTCAAAATCAACAAAGCTATTTGCATTGCTTGAAAAAGTTAAACTAATAAAATTGGCACTTGTTTGTTTTCACATAGTCAGCAAAGTAAAGTATTTTGATCAGTAACAGTAATGTTTTATTAAGGTCTCAGAGAAAAGGAATAAGGTAATATATGCTGTTTAGGATTTATTTTCTATTTAGCCGTTTGTTTTTTCGATTTCAATTAAAGTCATTGGGGAAAAATGTGCAATTACGTTTTCATGGAAGAGTAATTGGAGGTAGATATATATCAATTGGTGATAACGTAAAGTTTGACCCGCGCTGGTTATTGGCGTGCTTTCCAAGTTATGGCGGAGCAGATAATCCTGTTAAGACAAATCGAAAAGGTATATCTATTGGAAATGGAACAACCGCCAATCGCAATTTAACAATATATTGTGCAAATTCAGTAAAAATAGGTGACAATTGTATGCTGGGGGGAAATATTTTGATCACAGATAATGATCACGGTATGAATCCAGAGTGTGTGGAATATTACAGCGAACAGCCCCTGCTTAGCAAGGAAGTGATAATTGAGGATGGGTGTTGGATTGCACAGAATAGCTGTATATTGGCAGGAAGCCATATTGGGAAAAAGTGTATTGTTGCAGCCGGAACGGTAGTTAAAGGTGAATTTCCATCAAGATGCATAATAGCTGGGACACCTGCTCGCATTGTTCGCATTTGGGATAGTGAAAAGCATATGTGGATTACATGTGAGAATAGAAAGAATCGGACATAATATTTTAGTAAAAATATGATTTTTACATATTACGATTTTGTAATATAGAAGGATAATGGTGTAAAAAATGAGTATTACAATATATGTGGTAACACATAAGTGCTTTATTGAACCGAAAGATGAAATATATCAAACAATAATAGTCGGGCCAGCAGATTTGGATCTTAAAAATGCACTTAGAGATAATACAGGTGTTAACATTGCGCATAAAAATAGTAACTACTGTGAGTTGACTGCTCTATATTGGATATGGAAAAATGTTGCTGATAAAGATAGAATAATAGGGATGTGTCATTATAGAAGATTTTTCTCAAAATCAAGATATAGAAAATCTAGCAAGTATTTTTTGACGAAGAAGGATGTGCAAAGTATATTTTGTAAATATGACGTTGTTTTGCCTAAAAAAAATAGGTGGGGAGTTACTGTAGGCGAAAACTATTATAATTATGGAGAGGGCAAAGAAAAGGATTTGCTTTTGGTACGAGAGATAATTTCTAATATTTATCCACAATATTTGAAGGATTTTGATCAAGTTATTAATGCAAAGGCGGCTAGTTATAGAAATATGTTTATTATGCGAAAAATTCTGCTTGATGAGTATTGTGAGTGGCTATTTGCAATATTAGGGGAACTTGAGAAAAGTATTTCTTTGGACGATTATACGAAAGCAGAGGCTAGAGTATTTGGATATTTATCTGAGATATTATTAAACGTTTGGATTTTACATAAGAATCTTAAAATCAAGTACGTGCCCATTGTGTTAACGGAATTACCTAGTTTCAATTTTAATTTATTAAAAATGCGGTTTAAAAGTATAATACATTTGAAATAAAGTATTTAATGTTTAATGACCTTATTGAAATGGATTATGGAATGAGAAACAAGGTTATAAATTTAAGTGTCATGACAATGTGAAAGGATGGAGATAATTAGATGAAAAAGGTTAGGAAAAGTATTTATATTAATATACTTATATATTTATATCTTGTACTTCCAACGCTGATTTTCGTAGTCACTTGGTTAAAGTGGTATTGGGCACTTGTTTTTGGAATGGTTGTGGCATATGGTTGTGTGAAAGGATTTTCAAATTCTATAGAAGAAAACTGTTTTTCGCTAGAAAAAATGGATGGCAAAATACTCATAAAAGTGTTACTGATTATAACTTTTTGGGTGTATTTATCGGGCATAGGGGGGTGGTGCTATCAAAATAGCGATCACGAAGTCAGGAATGCAATTTTTCGGGCATTAGTACAGTATGACTGGCCGGTTTTTTCTTATGATGGAAGCAGGTCGCTTATTTATTATATTGGATTTTGGCTTCCGGCAGCGTGTGTCGGGAAGGTTCTCGGGCTTGAAGCGGGATATGCAGCTCAAATGGTTTGGGCAATAGTAGGAATATTTATTGTTTATTATTTGATTTGTGTATATCGTAAAAAGGTGGATATGCTGCCCATTATATTTCTAGTTTTGTTCAGTGGGTTAGATTACGTCGGAACTTGGATATTAGGGGGAGAAGGTGTAGATTTAAAACTAGCGGCGCACTTAGAGTGGTGGGCATATGACATGCAGTTTACATCTACGACATCGCAGTTGTTCTGGGTATTTAATCAGGCTATACCGGCATGGATATCAACTATGTTGATTATGACACAGAAAAACTGCAAAAACATGTTATTTATATTATCACTCACCATGTTAACGTCAACGATTCCGTTTGTAGGGCTGATACCAATTGCTATTTATCTGTATATAAAGTGTGTGAAATCGGACAGGAGTCTTTGGAAAGAGATATTTACCTTTCAAAATGTGACAGGCGTGGTGCTTATAGGCGGTTGTATATTTCTTTATCTAATCGGAAATATATCAAGCGGAGCGGTAGGACGGGATAATGCTGATCTGGTAGTGAGAGAACCTGCTGCGCAATGTTTGAGGTATCTTCTGTTCTATTTTTTGGAGTTTGGTATATATTTATACTTTATTTGTAAATATCGGAAAAGGGATTCGCTGATATACTTGATTATGATCATTCTGGTTATCTGTCCATTTATTATGGTAGGGTACAATCATGATTTCTGTATGAGGGCGTCTGTACCAGCATTGTTTATTTTAATGCTCATGTGTATTGAGACGTTGGAGAAAATTCAATTAGATGGGAAGAAGCTTTTATTGGGAGCATATTGTATGGTGCTCCTACTGGGGGCAATAACACCATTTAATGAAATACATAGATCAATTAAAGAAACATTTGTGAGAGCCGCAAATGGTGAATCGGTTAGATGCCAAGAGGTTAATATAGAAAATTGGTTATTATATGCCGGCAATTTTTCGGGAGAGGTCAGCGGAAACTTGTTTTATAAGTATTTTGCTAAAGAAGGTATAACTCATCTTAAAGTAGGACAAAATTGCTTAGAGGATTTGGATACAGGATTCAAATATTTAGCTATTGGAAATAGTATAACGAAGCATGACTATGCTGAGTATTGGTGAAATGAAATAGGTATGGCTGCGAGTTCTGCAGATAAAGATTATGTTTATCGAGTTGCTTCGCATTTTCAGGATAAATATGGGCAAGTTGATTATGAAGAACTGATTCGGTACATACAACAAAGGGCGCACACTGTAGAGCATGAAGGGTTACAAGGCAGCCAGGGGATAAAGTAATGGAATATATAGCTAATGGGATAATTTCTAAATGTAATCAATAAGAACTCAAAATTTTTCAATAATTCTAACGAAACGGGTTGACAGGTATGAATATAACAAATAAAATTTTGACAGC
>CAJTTZ010000004.1:0-198327 GCA_910579505.1 uncultured Lachnospiraceae bacterium | reverse complement strand
AGCACAGCACAGCACAGCACAGCACAGCACAGCACAGCACAGCACAGCACAGCACAGCACAGTTAATTTTTTATATTTTTAAAAAGGCGAAGCGAGAAAAGTATTATTAGTTTTTTAATAGTACTTTTCTCGCTTCGCCTTTTTTGTGTATAAAATTTTAAAATTAATAACTGGATAAAATCGGGAGGATACTAAAGTATGAGCAGTTTAAACGTATTATATTGTTGTGATGATAATTATGCACCATATGCAAACGTATCAATATACTCTTTGCTGAAGAATAATAAAAACTTTGATATTGTTAATATATATGTGATACTTGATAATGTATCTGAGAATAATAAATTAATGATGATGAAGCAAATAGAGCTATATCAGGCGAACTTTATTCCTATAGACGCAGAGGAAATTGTCAAAGAAATCGTAGAATTGGGATTACCTCGTTATAGAAATTCCTATGCAACTTATTTTCGCCTATTTTTAGAGCACATTATTGATAGTAAAGTAGAAAAACTATTGTATCTTGATTGTGATACAATAGTATGTGGAAGCTTACTGAGCATAATGGAATCAGATATGGGAGAATTCTGTATGTATGTCGTGCAGGAATCATTAGCAGACAGATATAAGGATATAATAGGAATGTCTTATGATGAACCGTATTTTAATGCTGGTGTTCTTCTGATAAATTTAAAGAACTGGTGGAAATATGACTGCAAGACAAAAATTATACAACATATTAAGAAAGCTGGAAATAAATATTGCTGTCATGATCAAGATCTGCTGAATATTGTGTTAAAGGACTATGTTTGCTTTATAAGTCCCAGATACAATCTTCAGCCTATCCATAGACTTTTAAATGCAAGGGATTATAAAACTATATATAACATTAAATCTTATTATAGTGAAAAAGAAATTGAATTTGCCAGAAGCAATCCTGTGATTTTGCACACATATAGATTTCTTGGTGAATTCCCATGGCATAAGAATAGTAGACATCCGGACACCGGTATATTTGATGATTACTTAAAAGAGTCTACACAAAGCAACTATATAAAGAAAAGACAGCAAGTGGGAATTATGATAAAAGTGGAAAAAATTCTTTATTTGCTATTGCCAAGGAAATGGTTCTTTAAATTATTTAAGATGGTTCATGAATGGAGTTTTAGAAGACAAAGTCAGCTTATAGCAAAAGAAATGGGTAAAGATCATTGAGAACGCACGGAAAATTATCAAATGTGTTATACTGAAAGTGTATGAAAATAGTTTTTTTATTAAAACCTTACACTTGCACAAGACAAATAATAAATATAGTAAAATTTCAAATAAGTTAATGAAAGAATAATGGCAGAAGATGCACAAAAAGGAAGATTATGAGAAAGATAGCATTAGTTGATTATATGGGCGATTCTTTGGAAAACGGAAAATTGGTAGGACATCCTGTAAATGCAGGAAATTTATATATTGATATACTAAAAGAAAACTATCAATTATATTGTGTGGCACCGATAAATGAGGTGCATGAGCTGCATTCTAACAATAGTATTGCGCTACATTATAATGCAATAAGAAATAGAAATAGCAGAGCACAAGTTATTAAAAACTATTTAAATGAATTTAGAAATTTGAATGATGTATGGAAAAGATGTGATTCACAGGATATACTTTTCTTTTTCAATATTGATTATGTACTGTATTTGTTTCTAATTTTTCACAGTGAGAGAACGGTAATTTGCCATACATATACATGTGTTTTAAAGTCTGAAGCGATTGTTTCAAAACTTATAAAAAAGACTTTATTATATTTAAGCCGCAAAAAAATTAGTTTGCAGTTGTTTTCAAATTATAATTTTAAAACTTATGCCCGTAATAATTTATTTGTACCAGATTTTTTGTATCGCAAAGAAACATTCGAAAAATATAGAATTAATGCAAAATCAGAAAAAATAGTATGTGTGGGGACGATGTCGGAATCTGTTAAAGAATTAAGAAAATTGGTGGAAGTTTTTTGCAATATTGATTATCCATTAGAGATAGTAGGACAGTTTTTCGATAAAAACCTCTATGAAGAATTGATGCGGATAAAAAGTTCCAATATTACAATCAGAAATCAATTTATTACTAATGATGAGTATTTTGCGCTCATTGCATCAGCAAAATATAGTATTTTGCCGTATCGTGTCTCCTGCTATAAGCATAAGACGTCAGGAATAGTACTGGAATCATTTTTTTTAAGAGCTGTTCCCATTGCGCCAAATATTATTTTGCAGAATAGCAGGCTTGACGGGATAGGATATAGTGACATAAACGAACTCGCATCAATGGACTTATATCATTTTGATACTGATAGTATTATGAGTACATGGGAAAGTGTGGTAGCAGACATATATGATCTAAGCAATAACGCGCAAAGAATTTTAAAGGAGATTGATAAAATTGAAAGCAATAAAAATAGATGATAAAATTTCTGCTCCTATGTGGATTGCTATTATGATAACGGCGTTTATAGCCAAAGATTACATATGGGGGATAGGAGAAGTCATATTAGTAATTATTATTGCAGGAAGTACCTATTACTTGGGACAACAAATACTCCTGAATAAGTTTTCACAGAGAATTTCAGGGGAGCTAGTAATCATTAATACAATATGTCTTTTATTTATGATTCCTTCTCTATATAGGTGCTTTAATCTCATAAAAAGCTTAATGTTTGTATTAAGTTTTTTTGTCTGTATATTATATATTTGGCTGCTTTTGCTTGTAAAGTGGAGGAAAAATTGGATATTGCTTTCTGCCTCCTACTTCACACAGAATATTTATCTGCTATTTGGCATAGTATTTGCCATATTATTGCGGATTCCACAGTTTGGAACAATTCCAAAATGGGACGCACAGATATATTCTTATTGCTTATCTGATGCCTGTATAAATTTTGATTATACCTGCGATAAGTTTTTTAGATATTTTAGTACGGCCAGTCATACATCATGGGGATATACTTTTTTATCCAGCATTGTAGAATTTTGGAGCCCCTTTAGCAATTATACATTAAGTATTTTGGGGATGATATTGACAATATTAACATTTGCTGCAGTATATGAAGTTTTGAAATCTATGGGCAATATGTCTTCCTTTTTTGCAATGCTGTCAGCAATTGTCGTGACGACCACACCGATTTTTTCGGGAACATATACCTATTATACATTGGATTTTGGAGTTGCCTCCCTCTTTTTTATTTTAGTTTTCTTTTGGATTAAAAAATTTGAACTGTTAACCTTTCTATTTTCTGTATTATTTTGCCTTACAAAGGAGCCTGTAGGTATTATATTTGTAGCAGGTCTTTTGATTTATAATATTTTAAAATGCTTCAGCAAGAATAGAAATATTAAAAGCTTCTTTTATGCTCTTTTTCATGAACCCAGTAATTATTCATTTGCAGTAAGTATATTGCTATGCCTGGCAGGTTTTATAAAAATATCTATAAATTCAAAACAGGCAACGTGGGGGCTTGTACAACAGGAAGGGAAAACGATAAATTATTTTGACTGGAATCCTAATTTTATGCATATTAAAAGCGTGCAAATAATGTTTATCAACTTTGCATGGTTAAGCATTTTTTTGATTTTTGTTTTATGTGTAATTGTACTTGTAAAAAAAATAAGATTGAATTGTGAAATTTTGTCAGTGTTAATAGGAATGATTTTTTATATTATTTTTTCACTGCTTTATTATACCTATGCGATTCCAAGATACAATATCATTATTTATATGATAATTAATTTTATAGCGTGCTACTTAATTTGTGTAGTCATACAAAATGTACAGCTCAGAAGTACACTTATGGTTCTTTTGAGTTTGCTATTTTCTATTCAAACCTATTTTAATGTTGATTTTATTATGCTGAATACTTTCCCTGTTGTAAGTACAGGGAAATATGCGTTATGTAATACGTCTATTGACCAAGATTATTTAGGGGATTATATCGTTTATAATTATATGTATTCATATTTTGACAGTGTGATTCTTACTATCCTTGAGGATGCGGAGTATACAGGTCAAGAGGATATTTTTGTTATGGGCACAGACGGTGATTCTTTTGTTGGTGGCAGCAAAATTTTAGCCCCTATATATTTTGATAAATTGAAAGAAAAGTGGAGCCTTTTACCAAACAGCAATACATTATATGTAAAATCGCGTGATGAGGGTATTTGGGATGATCCAGAAGCGGCATTATCAGATAAGGCGTTGGTAATTATGATACCATATTATAAATTTGATTTATATGAGCAAAAGGCTAAAATGGAAGCGCAGTATGAGATTAGAGACCAAAGAACGGTAGAGACATTTTATGGAAATGCAGAATACTGGGTTTTAAACAGGAGGAACTAACTATGAAAGTTGCCATAAATTATGCTAATGAAGGTTATAAAAAGGCGCAAAAAATTAATACAAAAACTGCGTATAAGTATGGTAAATTTGACAAGGTAGTAGAGTACTCTAGAGAAGATATTAACAAAGAGTACTTAGAATTCCATAAAAATATATTATGCAACATGCGAGGAGATGGGTACTGGATTTGGAAACCTTATATTATCAAAGACGCATTAAGTAAATTAGAAGAAGGTGATTATCTATTCTATTGTGATTCGGGCGCAATTTTTGTGAAGTCTATTGATTATTTGATAAATGCATTAAATGACAGCGGGCAGGATATCATGCTCTTTGAAACCCCTTTTATAGAGTGGCAATGGAGCAAGTCAGATGTTTTAGAATATTTTAATGTTTCCCTTAATACGTCCATACTTCATTCCTGTCAGAGATTAGGTGGCTACATATTAATAAGGAAAACCAAATATTCAGTTACTTTTTTTGACAGATATTTTGATATTTGCCATAGTGAAGACAATTTATTAACAGATATTTTATCTGAAAGCGACAATGAGAAGCAAATTATAGAAAATAGACATGATCAATCTATACTAAGTATTTTAAGCAAATTATATGGGTTACGGCCATTTAGGGATCCATCCGAATATGGAAAACATCCTAAGGCTTATAAGTCATTTATGGATTACATGAGTCCTGACAAAAATATACTTTATCAGTTTAATGACTATTCAAATTCGGATTATCCACAAATCATTTGGGGGCATAGGAGTGGAACCGTCAAGCCAACTGCGCTAGCCCTATCTTGGTGTAGATCTTTTTTGCCTGATTGGTTGACGAAACGTATTCTGAAATTATCCATTGACTTATATAGAAGAAAAAGTAGGAGACAATAGAATGAGCAGTTTTAATATGTTTAAAACCAACATTTGCAATTTAGCTATAAAGGTGCTGATTTATCTATTTGAATTTATTAATATTTCGCTTATAATTCATTATTTGGGAGATTATATATATGGGGAATGGGTTACAATAGTTACCATTTTTTTATGGATAAATTCTTGCGACTTAGGTATTGGAAATGGTTTGAGAAATACTTTGACATTAGAAATTTCAAATAAAAATATCGATAAAATTCGTGGACTTATTAGCACATGCTATATTATTATGAGTGCATTATCGCTGCTTTTTGTATTGGTTGGTATGGTTTTGGTAATAGGGTTGATTCATGTAAATTTTTATGACAGACAGTTTTTATATCCTTTGGTAGTTTGTGTGTTGGGGTTTTGTTTTAATTTTGTTGTCGGGTTAAGCAGATCAGTGGGATACAGTTACCAGAAGAGCGAATATATTATAGGAACCCAATTACTTACTTCTATTTTCACATGTATAGGCGTTGTTCTAATTAGTAAGTTTAGTAATGAAAATTTATTGTTATTTTCAGTAGTATATATGGTGTGTATGATAGCGCCAAATCTTTTTCTGATGGTTTTATTGCAGTATTATCATAAGGAAGAATACAAAATTAGTTTAAAATATTTCATGCCACAATATATTAAAGGAATTATCGCTTTAGGAATAAAATTTTTTGTCCTTCAAGCCATTTTTTTAATAATGTATTCCACCGACACCATTATTTTGAAAATATTGGTAGGTAGTGAGGCTGTGACAAGATATGATATAATTGATAAAATATTCAAAGCAGGCAATGAATTGTTTTCTGTTTTGCTGATTGCCACATGGTCTGCCGTAACATATGCCTTATCTAAAAATGATTTTAAATGGATTAAAGATAATTTAGAAAAGTTAATAAAAATATGGTGTGTGTTTTCTGTAGGGGTGCTTATTGTGATGTTTGCGGCAAATCCAGTGATTAAGATTTGGATGCAGTCAGATAAATATATTTATTCTCTTTTTACAAGAATTACTTTCGCGTTACATTGTATTTTATTAGCATGGAATGGTATTTTTGTAAATATTTCAAATGGGCTTGGACATTTAAATGTTCAACTAAAAAGTTCCATCTTTGCTATTGTGGTGAATATACCTCTTTCCATTTGGCTTGTGAAGTATTTGAAGATGGGAGTTGCCGGGGTGAAAATTGGAACGATAATAAGTCTATTGTGTATTGCCATTCCACTTACATATGATATTCTTCATTATATAAATGAAAACGTATCTTAAGTTTTTAATTACGATAGACACGAGTAAATGAGATAAAAAGGAAAAATTAATCAAAATGACGAATGAAATGCAAATAGACTATCGATTTAAGATTTTATATGCCATGGGAACGATTATGGTTGTTTGCGGACATACATGTGGTGGTGGAATTTCAATTATAAGTGATTGGTTTCCGTACGGCGGAATGCATTTGGCATTATTTGTTTTTTGTTCTGGATATTTTTATAAAAGTGAAACCGAGGAATGCATATCGAAATATATTTTAAAGAAAATCAAAACACTAATTATCCCTCTATATTTTTACACTGTGGTGTATGGTCTCATTGTCCAGCTATTAAAGATTATCGGATTTGAAATGGGGGGGGGGGCAAATTACATTCTATAATATTGTAATTGCCCCCATAATTAATGGTCATCAATTTGTCTATAATATGGGAGGCTGGTTTGTAGCTCCATTGTTTATGGTTAGTATTTATAATGTTCTTATTAGGAAGGTTTTGAAGTTGATAAAAAATAATATTTCAGAATGGCTGTTTTTTATAATAGGTATTATCCTTGGAATAGTAGGTAATCAATTAGCTTGCATGGGATATCTTCAAAATTGGTGGCTGGTGCTTATACGAATGTTATATTTTGTGCCTTTTTATGAACTGGGAGTTTTGTATAAGAATCGACTTGAAGAATTTGATAAAAAAATACCTGGTTTTTGGTACTTTGTAATAATATTTTCTGTAAAGCTGATAATTATTTATCATTATGGGAAAATGTTGGAATATACACCATCATGGTGCAATGATTTTACAGAAGGGCCAGTGATGCCGATCATAATTGGCTTTTTGGGAATTGCCTTTTGGATGAGAATAGCAACAATACTAGAATCGGTAATTGGGAGAAGTAAGTGGATCAATCTTATAGCAGATAACTCGTACTCTATAATGATGAATCAGTTTTTAGGATTTATGGTTGTGAAAACTGTTTATGCAGTTATAAGTATATTTTATGCGGGATTTGCAGACTTTGATTGGATAAGTTATAAGACAAATATTTGGTGGTATTATATTCCTAAGGGGTTAGGATACACATTGATTATATATGTAATAGTGGGGATTGCATTTCCGATTGCAGTCCAAAAATTTATTGACGGTTTTAAAAGATTGTATTTACTAAAGTGCTGAGGCAATAAAAGTACGCTTGTTAAAGAGTCTTGGAGGAACTATTATGCAAGAGAAAAGGGAATGCAATTATGATTTACTGAAAGTTGTCTCTATGGTGGCAGTAATTATGATACATATAAGTGCTACATGGATTGAGGAGCTTACAAGGTATGTGGCTGATGGCGGAAAGATAAGTGAGTTGGTTAATCCCGTTATGGCATGTATTTATAATTCAATTTCCAGATTTGCAGTACCTTCGTTTATCATGGTCTCAGGCGCTTTTGTGTTAGATAGCAGTAGAACATTGAATTATCGTGAATTTTATAAAAAAAGAGTTTTGAAGATTGGAATTCCTACAGTTGTTTTCAGTATTTTATATATTTTGTACCGCATTTTGTTTGGTTTTGCCAGAGAACAGATTGGATTATCAAATCTGATAGACCTTATTAGAGATATTGTTTCGGGTTCGCCGTTTTATCATATGTGGTATCTATATATGATAATTGGAGTATATTTGATGGCGCCCATAGTTATGAGATTCAAAAATAGTATTTCTTATGGAAATTTTAGGAAAACTGTATTTGTATTTTTAATATTAGCAAGTGTTTCTAGGTGGACTACTGAAAAAATTCGGCTCAGTTGGGATTTGGGGCAGTCATTTGAATATCTTGGTTATTTTATGATGGGTTTTGTCATTAGAAAAGATTTACAAAAAAATAATTTAAATGGAATTTTATTGATTATGCTTGGTGCGGCGGTTGAGATTGCAACGGCTTTTGTGGAGTATAAGTTTCAGATTGTGGGTGGAATAATGGAAAGTGATTTGAAGTTTCAAATTGTTAGTCCGTATTGTCCAACAATAGTGTTAGCTTCTTTATTGATTTTTGCGGGATTTACAAAGCTGCAAATTAGATACAACCAACAGATTGAAAAATTGGCAGATATGTCGTTTTTCGTTTACCTATTTCATGCAGGCGTGTGGGATTTTTTCGGGGGGGGGGGTACTCAAGCACCTTACGAAAGGAAAAGCGGGTATAGTGTGCCTTAATAATATCTATTGGATTCCAATATTTGTAGCAATAGTATTCATGATTTCAATAGTGTTAACTAATTTTTATAAATATTTGGAATTATATTTTCTTCGTAGGAGACGCAAAAAATAATTGTAAAGTCTTCAATCTACATAAATAATCTATGATTTCTTTGGTTTAAAATGATTTATGTTTTGATATCAGACAATTTGAGAGGGATAGAACGAATGAAGAGATTTGTAATATATAGAGTTACACTATTAATTGGAGTGTGTATGCTGTTATATTGTGCAGAACCAATAAGAACTTATGCGAAAGAAGACGACGTTCTTTTTGGAGGAGGAGGTACAAAGTATAATCCATATTTAATATCTTCATATGAAGATATTGCTACGTTGAGGGATGAGGTAGATGATGGAAACGATTTTGGGGGAATATACTTTCTACAGACTGAGGATATTTCATTTCCCGATGGTATAAATTGGAATCCGATTGGGGACTTAGAGCATGGGTTTGCAGGAATATACGACGGAAATGGACATATTTTATCTAACATTTACTGCGATGATCCACATGCTGGCTTTTTTTCTCTGTTAGTGGGAGAGGTAAGAAATCTTGGAATTGAAGACGGCTGCTTTTCGGGGGATTATATCGGTAGTATCACCAGTCACGGAGGGGAGACGGGGAGAATTATAAATTGCTATAACAAGGCAGATGTAAATGCAACAGGCCGTGCTGGAGGGATTGCGGATAATTATCCGGGACTAATCATGTTCTGTTGGAATTTCGGAAATGTTACGGCGACTAATGAAGGTGCAGTGGCGGCAGGAATAACTTCCTATGGGGAGGCTGATGTCAGGTATTGCTATGCGGTTGGAGCGGACAAGCTGGTAAGTGAAATGACATTTGCGGGCGAAATCATAGGCTCTAGTTTGGTGGGACATGAGGAAGTTAGTGGGTTTATGCAGCAGTCCTATGAGGATATGTTTGCAGTATACGATGAAGCAAGAGAAAATGACAATGAGGAAGACTGGGAAAAAGATTTGGTTACCCGTGGAAATACGGTTTTTATGGTCTGTGAAGGAGGAGATTTACGTTTCGACAAGGAGTATGAACCAGAAGTGTTTTTGAGGGAAAAACAGGAAGAGAGAATTCGTTTTCAAGAAATTGTTGAAAATAAATATAGGTTTGAGGGGGAGGGGACCAAGGAAAGACCATTTTTGATTTCTTCCTATGAGGATTTGTCACGTCTAAGAGACTGCGTAGATGTTGGTGTCAATTATGAGGAACAGTATTTTGAGCAGATAGAGGATATTTATTTTCCTGACGGTGAAAATTGGAACCCTATTGGGGATTTGGAACATGCATTTGCAGGAACTTATGATGGTGGTGGACATGTAATCTCTAATGTTTATTGTGACGATCAGTATGCAGGTCTTTTTTCGCTGCTTGCTGGAGAGGTAAGAAACCTTGGAATTGAAAGTGGTGAGTTTTATGGAGATTATGTTGGCAGCATTACAAGTCATGGGGGAGGAAACAATGCGAGAATTATTAATTGCTATAATAAAGCTGATGTGATAGGAAAATATAGGGCAGGGGGACTTATTGATAATTTTCAGGGAGAACTTCTATTTTCATGGAATTTGGGGACAGTATCGGGGAGCCGGGACGCGATATTAGCGGGTATTTGCTCGTGCGGCCCGTCCAAGGTCAGATATTGTTATACAACTGCAGAGGCAGAGATTGTAAGTTCCGAAACTTTTTGCGGTGAGTTGTATGAATCCACAAAGATTAAAAATGAGGATCTGGAGAAACAGTTAAGAAAAAATGAAAGGATATATAGAGAATCAATAGTAACTGGGTTTTTTGAAGAGGATGATATTTCGTTTCTTAACATGATTGGGGTAGACCAAATAGGATTTGATGATAGTTATATACCAACAGAAGTTATGCATGCAAAGTGGATGGGATATCTTTCGGAAGCCATATTGTTTGGAATTACGGTTTTGCTTGGAGGCATCATCATAGCAGTTGGATATAAACATACAAAATGCAGAAAACTTGAGGCGGAGTCTGGGAAAGAGGAGAATGCTGGTCTAAATTGCATTACAATTGATAAAAAAAATCAACGAAAAATTTTAATCAGGAGGATCAGGAAAAGGATTCCGGCGGGGCTCCTCACTGCGACATTATTTCTTTTGACTTTTTTTTATACAGCGGAAGTATGCAATTTGGAATCGCCATTAGGGATACTAAATTTGGATAATTGGAAAAAAACGGAAAATAAAAATACAGATATACTACTTGTTGGCGGCAGTTCGATTGCTGCGCATATTGAAGTGGGAGAATTATGGAAGGAGCGAGGGATCGCGGCCTATTGTATCGGAGCAGCAAGTTCTGGTTTTTATGATAGTTATTATAGATTGTTAGAAGGAGACAAAAATCATTCTTGTAAGTTAATAATAGTGGAGGTACGTGGAGCAGGAACAAACTCTGATATAGTTTATGAGGAACGTACAATAAATATAACAGGCGTTGATATGTCGCTCAATAAATTGCATTATATTAATGCGACCATAGAGCCGCAGGATAGATTATATTTTGCTTTGAATTTTCCTCTTTATCATGGAAGATATAAGGAATTGTCTAAATGGGATTTTTTACATACCAGTAGTTTTGGTGAAGAAGATAAGGGGAATTGGATGCTTAACTATGGCAGCAATAACACACTTGAACTGGAACCAGCTGCCGACGTCGTCGAATACAGGGCTTTAAATCAAAAACAAGAATATTATTTAAGAAAGATTATAGAATACTGTGAAGCTAATGACCGGGAGTTGTTGCTGTTAAAGACACCGAATGGAAACCGAAGGGTTGACCAGCCATTCTATAACACGGTTACCCTGATCGCGGAGGAATACGGGGTGCCGTTTCTTGATATGAATTTATATGACGAGAAGATCGGACTGACCAGCGCGGATTTCTGGACAGATAATTATCACTTAAATGTAGAGGGAGCGCGGAAATGCTCGACGTTTCTGGGTAATTATCTTATGGAGAATTACATGCTGCTGGATCATCGGGGTGATGAAGACTATGCAAGCTGGGACAGGTTCGCGGCCAATAGGGAGGATCTCTATCTGCGGGCAATCACGGATAATACAGATTATTTCAATGAACTGCACCGTGATCAAAGGAAGATCATTGCGGTATCTAGTGGGATGTCTTTGGAAAAGTCAGCACAGTATTTATCAGTAAAAGAGAAACTGGACGACTTAGAATATGAACCGTATGATGCGGAGGATGTGCTTTACGGGGAGGAGAATCAGAATACCTGGACACTGGGAAGCAATACGGTTACGGTGCAGAAGGACTATCAGGCACGGAAGATTTCTATCAACGGGAAGACAAACCTGTCGGTGGAATCGCCGGGCGTGATTCTGATTGTGTATGATGAGGTGACAGACCAGGTCGCGGATGTAGCAGTATTTACGAATGCGAATGGTTTTTCGGTTCAGCACGTGTATGCGGGAGGTGATGACTGATGGCTGCCAATAACCCGTATGAAGTGTTTTCCTTTATAGAATGGTGGGATACACTTAACACTACGTTTGTTTCTTTTTATTTTATTGCGTTTGTCTTTCTGCTGGTGGCGTTATACTATTTGATACCCCGCCGGGCCAGGTGGTGCGTTTTGCTGGCAGGCAGTCTGGCGTTTTACAGTATCGGGGGATTACGTCCACTGGTTACGGTATTGCTCTCCTGTGTGATTGTCTATCAGGTAAGCCTGATTCTGGAGATGATAGACCGAAGCAGGAGAAATAGGAGAAGGCTTGTCCTTTTTACAGGAGTGTTGTCCCTTGTGGGGATGCTGGTATTTACAAAGTGCTACGCGCTGTTCGAGTGGAAATTCCGCTATATCGTGCCGCTTGGGATATCTTATTATACATTTTCGGCGGTCGGATATATGGCGGATGTCTACTGGGGAAAGGAAAAAGCGGAGAAAAATGTTTTAAAGCTGTTACTATATTTGCTATTCTTTCCAAAAATACTGCAGGGACCGATCACCAAATACAGGAACCTTGCGCCGCAGCTTATGGAAGGACACCGATTTTCATATCAAAATTTCTGTTTTGGCATGCAGCTGGCGATTTGGGGATATTTCAAAAAGATAGTTATCGCAGACCGCATAGCGATTTTCACGTCTACTGTGTTTGCGGATGTGGTTCCTTTTGGCGGAGCTTTGCTCCTTCTCACCGTTGTATTGTCTGTGATCCAGATATATTGTGATTTTTCCGCCTGCATGGATATTGCCGGCGGCGTTTCACAGATGTTTGGGATCACGCTGGAGAAGAATTTTGACCACCCTTTCTTTGCGAAATCAGCGGCGGAGTTTTGGAGAAGGTGGCATATTACTCTGGGCGCGTGGTTTAAGGATTATATCTATATGCCGATTGTCATTTCGCCGCGTCTGATCAAATTTTCGGGGAAACTTGGGAAAAAGTTTGGCAGGCGTGTAGGAAAAGGTATCATGACGGTTGTTCCACTTGTTGTTGTCTGGACACTGACCGGGTTATGGCATGGTACAGGTTTTCCGTATCTGGCGTGGGGAATTTACTGGGGATCGCTCATTATTCTTACTACTATTTTTGAGCCGGAAATAAAAAAAATCTGCAAAGCGTTACATATTGATACGGACAGGCCGGGATGGAAAAATTTTCAGATGATCCGCACGTTTCTGCTCTTCTGTGTTGGGCGTATTATTACGATTCCCGGGGATTTGAAGGTGTCTGCAAATATTTTGCGAAAAATATGCACGGAGCCGAGGCTCTGGCAGCTTGTAGATAACACGCTGTATGCGCAGGGATTGGACTGGAAGGAGTTTGTTTTGATGCTTCTTGTGATTGCTGTTCTCTGGTTTGTGGAGCTACAACAGAGAAACGGAAGTGTCAGGGAGAAGATTGCAGGCTGGAACATGGTTGTCAGGTGCACGTTTTATGCATGCTCGGTCATTTTTGTTTTGCTGTTTGGAATATATGGACCGGGGATAGAAACTGGCAATTTTGTATATATGCAATATTAAAGAGGGATTAAGAAGGGAGAAAAACATGGAAGAAAAGATTTTGGCGTTATTGAATGAGGAATACCCGGAGATTGATTTTACAGCCTCCGATGCGCTGGTGGATGACGGTATTTTGGATTCCCTTACGATTACAGGAATCATCGCGGCACTGACCATGGAGTTCGGTATCACGATTCCCTATGAGGAGATCATAGAAGAGAACTTTAACTCGGTTGCGGGCTTGGCAAAGATGGTGGAGAAGCTGCAGGAATAAGAGGGGCGGATATGGAGATATTACAGTGCCGGGGCATGCTTCTGAAAATATCCATCGGATACTTGCATCGGACGGTAAGGTATATGCCCTTTTTCCCATCAATGCGCCGTCGACCGCCCATATTTTCCTCTTTTACAGCATTGCCCATGTAAAGGGGATAGTGGCGGAAGCAGGCATTGAACTCTTGCAGGAAGACTGTAAGGATAGAAAAATAAGTAACGATATTTCGCCAATATTAATCAATGACCAACATATGGTATAGAAACGCCATGAGAACAGAGCGGTGGAGCAACATATAGTGTTGTGCAACATTACCATATGAAAAATAGCGCCCCCTTTACACCTGAATGGCGGATGTGATATGATAATTTCAAGTACTGGGAAGCGATATATTATTACCGCTTCTGAAAATAAAATGGATACATATCTGGGAGTCTGAAATTCTGATTTATCTGCATGGCACGTCACGGAACCTGAATCCCTTATATGGAAAACAGAATAAGGGAGGAAGACTGATGGGAAAAAAGGACGAGTACCAGTTTGACTATCTGGACGACAACAGAAGGTTTGCAGACCAGATAAACGGCGCGCTGTTTAACGGAAGACAGATCGTAAAGCCGGAGGAACTTGAGCCGGATGAAGCGCAGACAGTGAGCACGGGACAAGGAGCAGGAACAGGAAACGTGAAAACGGCTGTGGACAAGGTGCGTATCTGGAAAGGGAAAAGGCTTCATATCCTTGCGGTGGAGAACCAGAACTATGTAGACTATCAGATGGTATTGAGAAATATGCTATCGGAGAGCATCGGCTACCGTAAACAGTGGAAGCGTAAGAAGCGTGCGCATAGGGAAATGCGTGATTTGAAGAAACGGGACGAATACCTGTCAGGCATGAGGAAGGGCGAGAAGTTTGCGCCGATCATAACGCTGGTGGTGTATTTCGGAACCGGCGGCGCGTGGGACGGTGCGAGGTGTCTGTATGATCTGCTGGACATAGATGAAGAACTGAAGGAATATGTGACCAACTACAGGCTAAACCTATATGACTGTCACGAGCACGATACATTTGAGGAATACAAAACAGGACTGAGACAGGTATTCGAGATCGTCCGATATGCAAAGGATAGAGAAAAACTGCAGGAGATTATGGAGGAGAACCGGGAAATATACAGCAGGATAGACAGCGAAACCAGAGACATGCTGGAAGTAGTGGCAAATGTGAAGATACCTGAGGAATGCAGGGTAAGGGAAGCGGGAGAGGAGAGGTATAATATGTGCAATGCATTTGAGAAAACAAGGCAGGAAGGGTACGATGAAGGAATTGAAAGGGGGATACGTGCATTGATACAGACATGTAAGGAATTAGGGATATCCGATGACGTGATTATAGAAAAATGTGCAGAGAGGTATGAAATAACAGAGGAGAATGCAAGGAAATATGTAGAGGTGCACTGCGCATCCTATGCTTAGCATGGCTATATGCAATGTTTTACACAAAGTAAGTAGAGAAAAATAAACAATGAACAGGGGATAACTGATGATGGACAATCTTTTAAATCGCCTTATAGATTTGGCAGCTCACTGCCCGGAGAAAAAAGCTGTAGTCTTTAAAGGAGAATATCTTACCTATCGTGAACTGTGCAGGCGAATTGCAGGCATGGCGGATGATCTGGTCGGAGAAGGGATAACGCATGGCGACAGAGTATGTTTCTCCGCCGTGTCGAAGCCGGAGATGGTGGCGGCTTATATGGCGATTCAGGCGTGCGGTGCGGTAGCAGTATTTCTGGATAAAAACAGCACCCCGGAGAATATGGCCAAGATCTGTAAGGAGGCAGGAGCGAAACTTTTGCTGACTGACAAGCCAATGAAGGAGTATGCGAAAGAATGCCGGGTGATGTCTTTACGGAAACTGTATCAGCGGGCGGGAGAATGGAAGCAGGACGACGGCGCAGACTTGGATGCGGATTTACGGAAAAGAACGATATTACCGGCGGAAGAAGAACTGGCGGAGCTGTTGTTTACGACGGGAACAACGGGGAAACCGAAAGGAGTTATGTTAACCTATAAAGCGGTGTATCATATCCTAACCAATACGATTGAAGGTATCGGCATCAGGGAGGATGATATTTTGCTGCTTCCCCTGCCATTAAATCATTCTTTTGCGCTCAGGGTGCTGCGTGCGGTCCTGTACAGGGGTGCGACAGTGGTATTGCAGAATGGCTTTACTTTCGCGAAAGAGGTGGAAAATAATGTGGTAAATCATGGCTGTAACGCCATGGCCTGTGTTCCGGCTTCCTATGAGGTGATGAAATCGCAGATGCAGGATGCGTTTGCGCAGATACTTAGTGGGATGCGGTTTATCGAATTTGGTGCCGGTTCATTGAGCATTCGACAGAGGAAAGAGATCACAACCCTGCTCCCGAAGGTACAGATTTACAATACGTGGGGAAGTTCGGAGAGCGGCGGCGCAATCTTCTGCAATGTGTGCGAGGCAGTGAAAAGTGAGGAGAGAGCCGGGACTCTTGGCAAGCCTTTAGCCGGGAAAGTGCGGGTTATGATAACTGACAGTGAGGGGAAGGAGATGGACAGCAACGAATCCCATCCCGGACGGATGGCGCTGCAGGGAGATATGCAGATGGCCGGATACTGGAATAATGAGGAGATGACGGCGCAGACGCTGCGGGACGGATGGCTGCTGACCGGCGACATGGCATATCTGGATGCGGATGGTTATGTATTTATGCTGGGACGGGTGGATGATATCATCAATGTCGGAGGCGAGAAGGTTTCACCGTTAGAAGTAGAGAACATAGCAGGCCAGTGCGAGGGTGTCAGGGAATGTGCCTGTATCGGGGTCGAAGACCCGGATGGTATTTACGGACAGATACCGGTTCTGTTTGTGGCTGCAGACAGCCGCTATACAGAGGAAGGTCTTCGCAGATTCATGGCGGCTAAGGCAGAACGTTATAAGATACCGCAAAAATATGTACTGGTTGAGAGCATTCCGAGGAACCGTATGCAGAAGGTTGACAGGAACAGGCTGAAGTCCCTGTGGGAGGACCGGGACGCGATAGAATTGATCAATCCCGTAGTACAGAATATTCTTTCCAGAAGGAGTATTCGGAAGTTTACAGATCAGGAGATTAAGCGGCCGGTTCTTGATATGCTGCTAAAAGCAGGCTATCACGCGCCCAGTGGACACAATATGCAGACGTGGCGGTTTACTGTGCTCACCAGACAGGCGGACATAGCAGAGCTGAAAGAGTTGACCAGACAGACGGCTGAACAGAATAAGGTACATTTTTACGGTTTTGAAAATCCGAAGGTAATCATTCTGATTTCAAATGATGACAGAAATGCGGACGGCTGCCAGGATGCTTCCTGCGCGGCGGAAAATATCATGTTGGCCGCAGAGTCATATGGCATAGGCTCCGTGTGGCTGAATCCTTTGATGACGCTTCGGGGAAAGGAACCCGTTAAGTCATTGCTGGACAGATACGGGATACCGGCGGGACACACCGTCTGGGCGGCGGTTGCGTTGGGATACCCGGTCAGCGGGGGAGTGGCACTGCAGAAGAAAGAGAATGTGGTGTTTTTTGTGGAGTGAGGGGAAATATATCCATTCATTAAACGAAAGCAGACCTATGAGCCTCAATGAGAGTGTAAATCGGAGGAATGACTAATTGATGAAAGATAGACCTTTGTTTGATAAAGTGAGCTTGTGGGTTGCGATTGTTTCTGCAATATTTGCGGGTCTTTCGTTCTTTTCCCAAATAGGAGTATTGGGAAGTAAATCTGCAGACAGTCAGGCAGGCATAGTGAAATTGGAGGATACTATAGTTGTCGAAAATGGTATTGCAAGTGAGGCTGCTACCGTAAGTGATAACACCGTTATAGGGGAAGCCAATACTGTCAATGAAGATATTCTCATAGAAGAAAACAGTATTGTCGCTGAAAATAACACCATCGGGAATAATACTATCATAGGTAACCATAATACGGTTCTCAATCAATATGATTTAGAAACAGATGAAGAACCTGTTATGGGAGTAAATGAAATTCTATCAAATTTATCTTTAGGCATGAATGAAGTATACGTTAAAGATATGCTTGGCACTCCAGTGTATCAATTAGAACATCATGGGTTAAATAACGAGTTTTACAAATTCGAAGAAGATATTATTATAAGATGCATTTTTAAGGAAGAGGAAGAGAAAGGCGTACTGGTTGGTTATATGGTAACCGCAAAGCGGGCGGATGTGTCCGTTGGATTTCAGGATCCGATGCATAAGGGTGAGATGCTGAAATTTGGATATAGTACAATTAGCGCCTCGGAATCTGAGACATATAAGGGAGAGACGGCGGCTAACTTAGGAAATGGTGATGCAAACAGTTATTATTGGCAGTGTTATCATTTAGTACAGGCAGAAGAAGCCAGCGGATTTATTGCTGCTATTTTGCCTTATGGGTTCTATGAAGAAAACTCATATAAGTTAATGATGTTAGCTGGTGCTGATGAAAAAATGTCATCTGCGTATGCCGGAAATGATGTAGATTTGGACAGGGTGATTTCAGAATATAAGGAACAATTACATCCAAATACATATGGGATAATTGATATAAATTATAAAGAATATATTTATCCATGTGTAGGTGAGGATGAGACGTATTGGTCAGCTTGTGTAAAGGAATTGAGGAAGGATTGATGGGAATTCCAGGATCATGCAAGAAATGACATGCAAGAGAGCTGAAGAAAACCGGTTCGAAAAAAGATGGTGGGACGACTGTAAGGATGGAAAAATAAGTAACGATATTTCGCTAATGTTAATCAATGACCAACATATGGTATAGGAACGCCATGAGAACAGGGAGGTGGACCAACATATAGTGTTGTGCAACATTACCATATGAAAAATAGCACCCCCTTTACACCTGAATGGCGGATGTGATATGATAATTTCAAGTACTGGGAAGCGATATATTATTACCGCTTCTGAAAATAAAATGGATACATATCTGGGAGTCTGAAATTCTGATTTATCTGCATGGCACGTCACGGAACCTGAATCCCTTATATGGAAAACAGAATAAGGGAGGAAGACTGATGGGAAAAAAGGACGAGTACCAGTTTGACTATCTGGACGACAACAGAAGGTTTGCAGACCAGATAAACGGCGCGCTGTTTAACGGCAGACAGATCGTAAAGCCGGAGGAACTTGAGCCGGATGAAGCGCAGACAGTGAGCACGGGACAAGGAGCAGGAACAGGAAACGTGAAAACGGCCGTGGACAAGGTGCGTATCTGGAAAGGGAAAAGGCTTCATATCCTTGCGGTGGAGAACCAGAACTATGTAGACTATCAGATGGTATTGAGAAATATGCTATCGGAGAGCATCGGCTACCGTAAACAGTGGAAGCGTAAGAAGCGTGCGCATAGGGAAATGCGTGATTTGAAGAAACGGGACGAATATCTGTCAGGCATGAGGAAGGGCGAGAGGTTTGCGCCAATCATAACGCTGGTGGTGTATTTCGGAACCGGCGGCGCGTGGGACGGTGCGAGGTGTCTGTATGATCTGCTGGACATAGATGAAGAACTGAAGGAATATGTGACCAACTACAGGCTAAACCTATATGACTGTCACGAGCACGATACATTTGAGGAATACAAAACAGGACTGCGACAGGTATTCGAGATCGTCCGATATGCAAAGGACAGAGAAAAACTCCAGGAGATTATGGAGGAGAACCGGGAAGTATACAGCAGGATAGACAGCGAAACCAGAGACATGCTGGAAGTAGTGGCAAATGTGAAGATACCTGAGGAATGCAGGGTGAGAGAAGCGGGAGAGGAGAGGTATAATATGTGCAACGCATTTGAGAAAACAAGGCAGGAAGGGTACGATGAAGGAATGGAGCGGGGGATGGAAAGAGGAATAGAACGAGGAATAGAACGAGGAATAGAACGAGGAATACGTGCATTGATACAGACATGTAAGGAATTAGGGATATCCGATGACGTGATTATAAAAAAATGTGCAGAGAGGTATGAAATAACAGTAGAGGACGCAAGGGGATATGTGGAGGCGTATTGTGTTTGAGTTATGGTAGCTGTTAATCCAAAAGAAAATGTGTCATTATAGCGGAGGCCTTAAGTATGGTGCGAAGTTTTTTACCTGTCGGACAGGGTGCATTTTATTGCGAGTGTTTTGAGCAGGCAGGAACGCAGGATATGCTCAATGTCGTCTATGACTGTGGATCTCTGACAGGCAGACAGATAGTAGAGCAGGAAATAAAAAATAATTTTCGGAGAGGAGAAAACATTGATGCGCTTTTCATATCGCATCTGGATGAGGATCATGTGAATGGAATCCCTTATCTTTTGAATCATTGCAGCGTAAAAAGAATATATTTTCCTCTCATCACTGAAAAAAACAGAGGGCTCATGGAGATCTATTATCGTGCCAATGATATAGATGGATTTTCATTCGACTTTTTTATGGATCCGGCAGGGGCGGTTAGAAATGTGTCATCGGAAACGGATACAAGGGTGATAGGAATTGGTGAGGCGGATGCTGAAAATGAGGGGGAAAATTTACAGGGGGAAACAGAATATCACAGATCCGGGGAGGATGTCTTTGAAACGATCAAACGCCCATACGACAGTCTTCTTCCGCTCTATGACAAATGGCTGTACATACCGTTCAATTTCAGACAGACCAATCGGGTACAAAATTTATTAGATAATTTAAAGATACAGTTTCAAAGAGACATAACGGAAGTAGAATTAGTGCGGTTATGGGAGAAGGGGCATCCGGGTGACCGTGATAAGATCAAACGGGCATATTTGAATGTCCCGGGCGGCTTAAATGTGAATTCTATGGTTTTGTTTTCGGGCGAAATTGACCATGGTCTCAGGCAATATAAGCATGGCTGCGGCGGCGGGTATTGCTGTTGTGGAGATATGCCGTCGGGATGTTTATATACGGGCGACTATGATGCGGCTGGGGCTATGAAATGGAAAGAAATGAAGGACGCTTTTCAGAGGTATTGGGCGCATATTGGGTGTGTACAGATACCGCATCATGGTTCCCGCCATAATTTTAATGTCGACTTTGTGAGAATGCGTGCATTTTTTGTTCTTTCCGCAGGATATGTGAATAGATATCATCACCCCCACTCGAGCGTAATAAAGGCATTTTTATTGAGGGGTACTATGCCGCACATCGTTACGGAACAGCCCGGAAGCGCAGCCTTTTTTGTGATTGATTAAGGGCAGCTTACAAAACTGGGTGGCAGTCTGCCTTTGTATGTGGTAGACTTGATTGAGAAGGAAGTGAGACAGGCATGAGGGAAATGGAGTTTAAGATGGAACGTCCGGGGCTTCTCAAGGAGGGGGACCGGGTGACGGTGACAGAGGGCGTTCTTCCAAGCAATTATTATTATACGATAGACCCGTCTCTTGCGATGTCGGGCAACTTTCCTTTCAGGGAACGGATGCTGGAGCGGGAGGGCGTGGTGACGGAAGTCATCGAAAATGCCAGGGGGTTCTATGTGAAGGCAAAATTCGGAGAGTAGAGTGAAAAGAAAGGAGAAAATATTATGTTAACCAAAGTGTCGACAGACAAAGCGCCGGCTGCAATCGGACCTTATTCTCAGGGAATCATTGCGGGGGATTTCCTTTTTGCGTCAGGGCAGATTCCGATTGACCCTGCCACGGGAGAGATCAAGGGCAAAGATGTGACCGAGCAGGCGGAACAGGCAATGAAGAATGTGGGCGCGATTCTGGCGGAGGCAGGCACAGACTATACAAAGGTGGTAAAGACAACCTGTTTTCTGGCGGAGATGGCGGATTTCGCGGCATTCAACGCGGTGTATGAAAAGTATTTCACCGAGAAGCCGGCGAGAAGCTGTGTGGCGGTAAAGCAGCTCCCCAAGGACGTGCTCTGTGAGGTGGAGGTTTTAGCGTATTTGAAGTAGAAGAAATATCTGCATAGGGATCGAGTTTACATAACTCGAAATAGTGCGGAGCGGAAAGGTTTACATAAGTTGTGAATAAGGATAATATCGTTTTAATAGGTATGCCGGGCGTCGGAAAAAGCACGGTGGGCGTGGTGCTGGCAAAGAAACTCGGCTATGCTTTTGTGGATGCCGACCTGGTGATCCAGAGCAGGGAAGGAAAGCTTTTGCACGAGATCATTGCAGAACAGGGCGTGGAAGGTTTCTGGCGGACGGAGGAGGCTGTGGGTGAATCCTTGGACGTGCGGCGGACGGTGATTGCTACCGGGGGCAGCGCGGTTTACGGGGAACGCGCCATGGCGCATTATAGGCAGATCGGCACAGTGGTTTACCTTTCGCTGCCTCTGGAGGGAATCCGGGAGCGGCTCGGGGACCTCACAGAGCGGGGCGTGACATTGAGGGACGGGCAGGATCTGGACGGGCTGTATGAGGAGCGGCAGCCGCTCTACGAAAAATATGCCGATGTGACTGTGGACTGCGATGGACTGCCAATCCGTGAAATCGTAGCGCAAATTGCCTCCGGCTTCTGACTGGCAGGAAACTGCGAGGGTATATGCATACGGAAAGAAAACGAAATGGGAACGTATCCTATCGGATTTGGGAGCGTTCCCATTTACATTTCATACGTTTTCACTTTATAGGGTAGGAAAGAGTACAAATTTTATAATCTTGCATAATCTTTTCCAAATGACAGAAACTAGTACAACGAATACTTAATTTCTGATATTTATTATTCGTTGTACTAACAGCAAAATGATGTTTGGACATGGAGGAAAAGACGATGGATTATATCAATGCATTCTGGGTCGGCGGACTGATCTGCGCGCTCGTGCAGATTCTTCTGGAAAAGACGAAGCTTTTGCCGGGGCGTGTCATGGTGCTGCTGGTCTGTGTGGGAGCGGTGATCAGCTTTGTCGGATGGTATGAGCCTTTCATGGAGTTTGCGGGGGCGGGAGCCAGCGTGCCGCTTCTCGGTTACGGCAATATATTAATGAAGGGCGTGAAGGAGGCTGTGGATGAGAGCGGTTTTATCGGCCTGTTTCAGGGCGGCTTCAAGACGGGCGCGGTAGGATGTTCGGCGGCGCTGGTGTTCGGTTATATTGCCAGTCTCATTTTTAAACCAAAGCCAAAAAAGTAAAAATTTGAAAAATTTTGAAGACAATGCGGGGGCAGTCCCGTTCATATATATGAGACGCGAATTTGCGGGTATAAAAATTGCGGAGGAAAGGAGGCAGATATTATCAACAGGGAAGAACAATTATCAGCGCTGATTGATTCTTACCAGCATCTTGTCTTTTCAATATGCTATAAAATGACATCGGATTATTTTGCCTCCGAAGATTTGGCGCAGGAAACGTTTTTATCGGTCTACAGGCATCTGGAAGAGTTTGACGGAAGATATGAAAAGGCGTGGGTCTGCCGGATCGCCACCAACAAATGTCTGGACTATCTGCAGAGCGCGGGGCGGCGGAATATTCCGACGGCGGATCTGGGATTTGAGAGCGCAAGGGCGCCGGATGGGGGAACGCCTTCCGGCAAAAGCGCGGGAACTGCCGGAGGAAATGAGGCGGCAGTGCAGCAGACGCCGGAGAGCATCTGCCTTGAAAAGGAGGTGCGGGAGACACTGCTTTCAAGGTGTCTGTCCTTAAAGCCTCCCTATGATGAAATCGCCAAGGCATATTATTATGATGAACTGGATGCGGGTGAGATCGCAGGACAGAGAGGCGTTAAGAAAAAGACCATACAGACACAGATTTACAGGGCGAGAAGTATGCTTCGCAGGATGTATGAAAAGGAGAAGGGCGCATGATACATAATATTACGGAAGAGAGAAAAAAACTGAATAGATGTGACGTTTCCCTCCCGGCTCCTTTGACTGAAGAAGAACTGATGCGGCTGATTGAGACGGTTGAGGAACGGGAGCTTTTGCACGCGCCGGGACATTTGAGAGGAAATATATTTTCACACATACAGGAAGGAAAAAGGAAAGAAAGGCAGCGCGCGCTTTTTTCTTACCGTGCTAAAGTTCTGGTAGGGATGGCGGCGGCTCTGGCAGTACTCTTCCTCGTGCCTGTGGACGGGGTGGAAACGCCGCAGATGCCGCAGCCCGGTATTCTGGGAACGCTGTATGAGGAGGAAACGGAGAGCGTGGACGAATGGGAGCGGGACGCGCTTGAGAGACAGCGGGATATCGAGAGAACATGGAGACGGTATCAGGCGGGGCAGGAGAGAGCGGACGCAAGAAGGAAGTATTTCAGAAACATTTCGGAAAAGATTACAAATTATAAAACTTGGGAGGATTGATGAGATGAAAAAGCAGAAGAAGAGATTTTGGTTGTTTGTATTTTCCCTCTGTCCGGGGGCGGGACATATGTATATGGGGCTGATGAAGATGGGGCTGAGCTTTATGCTTGGGTTTATGGGGATGATCGCCGTGGTTTCCATCACCCAGCTCGCCGTGCTGGCGGTATTTCCCGTCACACTTTACATATATGCCTTCTTCCATGCCAACAATATCGGCGGGATGGATGCAGGGCAGTTTGCGGCTCTGGAGGACGAATACCTCTTCGGCATCGGCGGATGGGATGTCAGTCGCTTTAAGCTGAATATGAATAAGAGAAACCGCAACATCGCGGCGGTGGTCTGTATTGTGCTCGGCATCTGTATGCTGTGGGATCAAGTTTTTGGTATGGTGAGAAGTTACGTGGGCTGGGATAATCCGATTATGAGGGATATCTATTATTTTACGAGAGACAGGCTGCCGAGGGCTGCCATAGCAATTGCGATCATCTGGTTCGGTGTGTCGCTCCTTCGCGGAAAGAAGTTTGAGTCTGCGGATACTGACAGGAGGAGTGAGGCGGACGCATATAGAAAGCCTGCGGCATTGCCCGGGGAGATTGTGGAAGACCGGGAGGCTGACGCGGGGAACGCGGACGGACAAAGTGCGGACGTGAAGGTTATGGGAGAGCAGAAGCAGGATGTGGGAGCGCAGAAAGCGTATGGACAGAATGCAGAAGCATACTATGTGGAGGATCAGGGCGCAGATGCAGGAAATGCGCAAAAAAATGAGCAGGGGGGGGAGTAGACAAATGGATATTCAGGAAAAAGACAGTTTCAGGGAGGAATCCGGGACGCTGCGAACCCGCCGGGTCGGCTCTGTAACTTTCGGGATGACGCTTATTATGTTCGGCGTGCTGTTCCTCATACATATGGTGGTTCCGACACTGCACTATGAGCTGATTTTCCAGTTCTGGCCCGTGGTTTTTGTCCTGCTGGGCGTGGAGATTCTGGTGGAAAACCATAAAAGCAATGCGGAAAAATGTAAGTTTGTCTATGACTTTCCGGCGATCCTGATGTTAGTCATCATGCTGCTATTTGCCATGGTGATGGCGGCGGCGGAGTTTTCCCTGCATTATTATCAGAGGGGCTGGTGGTAATTTTTTAATATTCCAATCATTGCGCAGATATCATAACCATAAGCAGACCCTTGAAAGACGCCGGTACTTGGCAAGGTATTTTCGAACCTAGTACCGCTGCGTCTGGAACGGAGCGAAAGCGCGTCTGTGTTGGTTGTGATATCTGCGCAATTTTATGAATTTATATTTCATCGTAATCAATCTGCCGCTTTGTTAAAAATTGTCTGACGGCTCTGTCCCAGATCGCGTCCGGCGTCTTATCCATGAGAAAGGTGTGGAAGGCGGTGCCGGTGATGAGCGTGAGGGACGTGCCGTCATATTTTATGTTGAGCACAAAGGCCTTTACCTGATCCGGGGTGACGGCAGTGTCGCCTTTTTCCAGAAGGGACGCCGTATATTCGGGAATCAGGTGCAGCACAAAATGAAATGCCGTGGGCGTGCGCTTTCCTTTGATCAGATCAAAACAGACAGGGCGTATCTTTTTCCACTGTGTAAATTCGTAGGGTCTGGTTTCCCCGTCTTCCCATTCTTCGGAAGTGTAGAACGCCCTGTTTTCGCGGCCATCTATGGTGAAGGTATTGTAGGTGCTGATGGAAGCCTGTTCCAGCAAAAAGGAGTCGAAGGCGTCCCCCGCCAGAAACTGGTTCATGAATTGTTTGATGTTTTTTATCTGTAATGCGATCATGTGACGCCCCTTTTCATAATGTGGTACAAGCTGTTTGAAACCAGGCGGTGAAGCCTTTTCCAAATGACATACCATAGTATAGCACAAAATTCAGATAAAAGGGCGAATCTTTTCTTTTGCCTCGTCCAGATCCGTGCAAATGATAGAACAAAGAGGTTCTATGGCAGGCGACACTGCGATCAGGTCAGGCACCATTACCGTAAAACAGCCGGCCGCGTGACCGGCTTTTATGCCGTTTTCGCTGTCCTCAAATATAATACATGTATTTGGAGCATGTCCCAGTCTTTTCGCCGCAAGCAGAAAAATATCCGGCGCGGGCTTTCCGCATGTGACTTCTGAGCCGCTTATGATTTCGGAAAAATAATCCCGAATGCCGGTCATCTGAAGGTTTGATTCGATCTGTGGGGCTGCGCTGCTGCTGGCCACGGCTATGTCGATGCCATGCTCCCGGAAAAAGGACAGTATTTCCCGCACGCCCTTTTTCATGGGAACATGTACAGAGAGTTTCTGCCTGACTTGCAGCATACATTGTTCGATGATGGGGGCGCCATCCGAGACGTGGTAATATTCCTCGATGACATGCCGCATATGTGCCCCGTTTGTTCCCGAAACTGCCTGTAGGAAACCGTCAGCAAGGGAAAGTTCCCTTTCGGCGGCAATTTCCTGCCATGTCTGTTGGTAAATGCGCTCCGTATCAAAGAGAACGCCGTCCATATCAAAAATGGCGCCTTTGTATCTCATCATGACCTCCTGTTTCCGCGTCTTGCATCCAACTCCAGTGTCATTTCCGTGCGCAGACCGTCCAATTTATAAAAATAGGTACAGACGGCAATCAGCGCGCACAGAACAATGGGAATCCAGATAAAGCAGATCTGGATATAAGAGAGAGACTTCTCCGTCTGCACCGCATTGGCAACGTACCCGCCGTTTTTTAGGAAAGCGCCGATGACGAAGCTGGTAAGTCCCATGCCGCCTTTGACAAAAAATCCCTGAAAAGCGGCGATCAGGCCGGCTACGCTTGCGTTTTTCTTATATTCCGAGTAATCTATGACATCCGGCTGCATGGCGAAGGTGATTCCAAAAATGCCGTAGATTCCAAGCCCGGTGACGACTAGGCCGACAAGGAGACAGGCGGCCGAGTTTTTACCGGCAAAGATCAGGAGGTCGCCGGCTATGTATAGAGCGATACTGAAGAACATTAGATTTCGTTTGCTGTATCTTTTTTCCAGGGCCGGGAGCAAAAACAGCATCGGTAAGCCGGAAAGGATGCCCAATATACCCACAAGGGACATCCAGTCTGTACGGCCAAGGTTATACTTGAAATAATAGAGGACCGTCGTACTCCTTACCACATACAGCGAAAAGTAAAACAGATTCAGCAAAAACAAAATCCATGCCTGGCCGGTGAGCCCTTTAAAATCTTCCCGGAGGGAAGAATGCTTCTGGTTGATTGTCGGCGGCACAACTTCCTTCGTGCTTGCAAACGTAACAAAGAAGATGCACATGGCGGCAATTCCGTAGACGGTCATGGTGAGAAGGTAGCCCTTCGCCTCATTACCATGGCCAAGGAACCGTACAAGCGGCTCCGTGATTGTCATGACAATGGCGGTTCCGACCAGCGCGCATACCATTCTTGTCGAGACCAATATATCTCTTTCATGGATATCGGAGGTCAGCCGCGGGACAATCGTGTTGAGAGGTATGTTGACCACTGTGTAGGCAGTGCAGAGCAGGCAGTAAGTCACGTATGCCCAGACAAGCCTGCCGTTATCGTCCCAACTCGGAATATAGAATGTCAGAAACGTAAAGATGGCGAAGGGGACGGCGCCCAGTAGAAAATATGGCCGCCCCTGTCCCCATTTGGTGTGTGTCCTGTCAACAATCAGTCCCATGCCTGTATCGGTAAAGGCGTCGATAAACTTTGTTACGAGCATCATAGTGCCTGCGGCCGCGGCCGTAATGCCAAATACATCCGTATAAAAAACCATCAGATAGGATGCCATGGTACTGAAAACCAGATTACATCCGAGATCCCCGATTCCATAACCAATGCGTTTTCCCCATTTTTTCATAGTTTGTTGTCCACCTTTCCCAATCATTAAGAAATACCTTTCGGATTATCAAAAACAGGTAAATGCGCCGTCAACAATAAAGTCGGAACCTGTGGTAAAGGAACTGGTATCACCCGCCAGGTAAACGCAGATGGACTGAAGTTCTTCCGGGGTCCCCATTCTTCCGAGCGGAGCCATCGCGTTCCATTTTTCAATCAGCGGAACAAGTGTGGGAGAGTTTAGCGTCAGCTCTGTCCCGATGTATCCGGGGCTGATGCTGTTTACACGTACGCCCCGCTTTGCCCATTCGATTGCCAGCGATTTCGTGAGCTGTATCACGGCCGCCTTTGAGGCATTATAGGCGCACTGCGGCTGGGGAACGTTGACGATATGGGCCGACATGGAAGCCGTGTTGATGATGGAACCGCCGCCATGCGCCAGCATATATTTTCCGGCTGCGATATCGGTGAGGAATATGCCGTTCAGATTGATGTTGATCACTTTGTTCCACTGGTCGTAAGTCATTTCTTCGGCCGGGGCGTTGATACAGATTCCGGCGTTGTTGTGGCAGAAATCAAGTCCGCCGAGCTCGTCGACGACCTTCTGCACCATAGCGTCCACCTGCTCCGGGCTGGTGCAGTCGCACCCGATTGCGATCACTTTTTGCCCCGTACTGCCGGAAAGCTCTGCAGCCGTCTTTTCTGCCTCGTCAATGTCGAGATCTACGATTGCAATGTCTGCGCCTGCCTCGGCGAACGCGGCAGCGGTGCTCTTGCCGATACCTCTCGCACCGCCGGTAACAAATCCTCTTTTTCCGTCAAGTTTCATTTTTTCGATAATTCCCATGTTTGCCTCCTTTTGATTAGGTTATTTTGTAAAATGATTTATCAAATTATATTTACATATTAATGCAGGAGAGAATAAGAGTCAATCTGTAATAATAGACAATTGTTATGTGGCTCAAATTGTATAAAATGCGGCATGGTAATTGTGGGCAGACTGTGGTATGATATAATTTTGTAAAATCAATTTACAAAATGGGAGAAAATTATGAAGAGAAGTATTACGCCCAATCAGATCAAGCAGAATAACAGAAGTCTGATTTACCAATATATTTATGAGAACAGAAAGGTTTCACAGCAGGACATTGCCTACGACCTTCGTCTTAGCAGACCCACCGTCACTGCAAATCTGTCATCTATGGAGGAGAGTGGGCTGATTCGCAAAGACGGGCAGATAGATACGGAGTTTGTCGGCAGAAAAGCATCGGGCTATGTTATTGTTCCCGACTATCGTGTCAGTGTTGGCGTGGAAATTTTGAAGGACGAAATAAAAATGATAGTCGTCAATCTTTACGGGGAAAAGATCGGCCGGAAGGCTGAGGCAATTCCGTTTCAAAATCAGGAATCCTATTTTAAAGCCGTATGTTCCGGGATACTGGCATTTAAAAACGAACTTTCCATAGCGGACGAGCAGATTTTAGGCATTGGCTTTGCCGTGCAGGGTCTGACGACGCCGGACAGGAAGTCCATCATATACGGAGAAATCCTTTCCTGCACGGGACTTTCTATTGACGCGTTTTCCGACTATCTTCCGTTTCCCTGTTGTTTTATCCACGATGCAGACAGCGCGGCCATATCGGAACTGTGGGTGTCCCCGGAACTTACCGACGCCTTTTATCTTTCTCTGAGTAAGCATCTGGGGGCGGCCATTATCTCGAGGGGTGTTATTTTGCCAGGAAAGCATGGCCACAGTGCAACGATAGAGCATATGCAGATGCGGGCGGAAGGAAAACGGTGCTACTGTGGCAGGCAGGGGTGCATGGAAACGCTCTTGTCTATGAGCGCTCTTCTCGATACGGATGAGGCGCCGGAAGCATTTTTCGAAGGGGTGAGGCATAAGGAGACGCCATATGTGGAGCGATGGGAGGCGTATCTGACCGATCTTGCCGATGCGGTCAATATGCTCCATCTGATTTTTGACACAGACTTTATCTTCGGTGGCTATCTTGCTCAATATCTGTGTGAGCAGGATATTCTTTTCCTGCATGAAAAAATACGGCGGATGACGCCGTTTCCGGAAGAAAGGGATTTTTTGAGGATCAGTAAAATGCCCAGACACAATATCACGATCGGGGCAGCGCTTCCTTATATTCAGTCGTTTCTGGATAGTCCTAGTTTTTGAGGCTCTCCGCACGAGCACCCAATTTTATGATTTGCAAAATGGGGTATTCTATGATAGTATAAGTAGTAATAAATACTATATGAAACGGTTGCGGAGGCTTTATGAGCTATAAGATTGTGGTGGACAGCTGCTGTGAGCTGCCCGAAGAATATAAAAATGACGGCAGATTTGAGATCGTTCCACTGGGACTGGAAGTGGGCGACTATATCATTCAGGACGATGAGAACTTTAACCAGAAGGAATTTTTGAAGAAGGTGGCGGATTATCCGCAGTGCCCGAAATCGTCATGCCCTTCCCCGGAGAAATACCGGGAGGCATATCATGACGGGGCTGAGGAAATCTATGTGGTGACCCTTTCTTCCCACTTGAGCGGCAGCTATAACAGCGCGGAGCTTGGCAGGAGTCTCTATGGAGAGAAGTACGGCGAGAAGAAGATCCATGTGGTGGACTCCGAGTCCGCAAGCTGCGGGGAGACCCAGCTTGTGGAAAAGATCATTGCCTGCAAGGAGGCGGGGCTTGGTTTTGAGGAGACAGTAAAGGCAGTGGAAACCTTTAAGCGGAAGATGCGCACCTATTTTGTGCTGGATAATCTGGAAACGCTCCGAAAGAACGGCCGTTTAAGCAGTGTGAAGGCGCTGGTGGCGTCTACTTTAAGTATCAAACCTGTTATGGTGGGAAACCTTGGCGTCATTGAGCAGAAGGGACAGGCGATTGGCATCAATAAGGCGCTTGCTAAATTGGCGGACTTTATTGTGGGTGACGTGGAGAACCCGGAGGAGAGAACGCTGATGATTACGCACTGTAACTGTGCGCAGCGGGCGGAGTATATGCGCAGCCTGATGGAAAAGAGGGCTTCCTATAAACGGATCCTGATTATGGATACCGCCGGAGTCAGCAGTATGTATGCCAACGACGGCGGCGTGATTGTGACACTATAACAGAGTGGGAAGTACGAAATCTCACTCGGGAGAATGCCTTAAGAGCGGCATTCTCCTTTCAGCGCTTTTTTTATTTTTGGCAGTTCCAGCGGCGACACGCTGAACCCCTGTCCGTCTTTCATGGTGAGTTTTAACAGGGAAAGCTTTTGGACGGAAGTTATGTTAACTAGGCAGTGCTCGGAAATAATAACAAAATGGGTGAACATGGCTAGCTGCGCGTGGAGATTGGGCAGGGTGCTTAAGATGTCGAGCGTGCGCCCTTCGGTCAGCACCACATGGAGATAGTTGCCGCTTTTCACCGCATAGAGAATTTCATCCTCATGGACGTAGAGCGTATCTTTTTCTCCGCGGAGTTCTATGGTGGGAATTGTCTCAGCCTTCAGACTCTGTGCGTGATCCAGCATAGCATCCAGCTCGCTCACCTTGATCGGCTTGTTCAGGTAGAGGATCTGTTTCTTTAACTGTCTGCGCAGAATATCGTGGTTGGAGGCTTCCGTGACATCATCCGGCACTTTGGCGAGTGCCGCTTCGATGACGGAAGGGTAGTCGATGGTGGAGATGCACAGCACAATAGGAGCCACAACGCCCGCGTCGATCAATTTCCTGGCAAGCTGGAAGCCGTTCACAGGTCCATTCGTCATGTCAATGAAAAAGGCGTCGTAGAGCATGGGAGAACGCAGAACCGCCTCCACATTTCCGTAGGAATCAATATAGAGCACCCCTGTCGTGTGAAGCCGCCTGTCAGAGGCACGTCCAAGCAGCCGCTCCGTCTGTTTCCTGTCCGCAATATTATCATCACAAACCGCTATATGCATGTGGAACCCTCCAGATATTATTATTGTAAAGATGACCGGGATGAGATAAAGGTCCCGGCTCGTTTCGCGGGAATTACCGCAGATTACAGGATCATAAACTCAATCGGGGACGACAGCAGTGCCACTACGATCAGGACCTGTATGAGCAGGATGGCGGGCATCCCGTACAGAAAATACCAGTGCCTTGTCTTGTGGCGGAACAGATGCATACCGATGATCGAACCGACGCTGCCGCCGATGACGGCAAGCACGAAAAGCGTGGCTTCCGGGATGCGCCAGGCGCGTTTCCTGGCTTTGAGCTTATCGACTCCCATAACGGTGAAACTTATAAAATTGATGACTGCCAAATATATGATAATAAGTGTAATTACGTCCATTGCTAATCAGGCTTTCTCTATTGTATTTCAGTGAGCAGGCTCCCCGCTCCATTTATCTATTGTGTATGCACTTTAGAACGCAGTGCAAGCTCGAAAAATCTTCGATTTTCCTCGCTCGCGGGCTGTCTTCGCTCCGCTTCGGTCCGTGCTGAACAAGCGCCACTGGCGCTTAGCACCGCCCTATATATCCGCAATCTGAAAAAATTGTCAGCAAGCTGCCATTTTTTCATCTTACGGATATGCACTGCTCATTGCATTCGCGTACATTATATCATATAAATTTATGAAAAAAAAGAAAAAAACACCCCGCAGCATACACTGAAGTCTACTGCGGGGATTTTTGTACATAACTTGTTTTTCAGATCAGAGCAGCTTCTCACCCTGTTCCTGCATCTTCATTGCGCGAACCTTGCAGGATAAGCCGAAGAGATTGATGAAGCCCTCCGCGTCGTGGTGGTCGTAGAGGTCGCCGGTGGTAAAGGAGGCGATGCTCTCGTTGTAGAGTGTGTACGGAGAGGTGGTGCCTGCCTTGATGATGTTGCCCTTGTAGAGCTTGAATTTCACTTCGCCGGTCACATACCGCTGCGTGGACTCGATGAACGCCTGCAGCGCCTCGCGCAGAGGGGTGAACCACTTGCCCTCGTAGACCACCTGTGCGAATTTGTTGCCGAGGTCGGCCTTTAAAGCGTAAGTGTCGCGGTCGAGGATCAGCTCCTCAAGCTGCTGGTGCGCCTCGTAGAGGATGGTGCCGCCGGGCGTTTCGTACACGCCGCGGGACTTCATGCCGACCACGCGGTTTTCAACGATATCGACGATGCCGATGCCGTGCTTGCCGCCCAGCTCGTTTAAGGTGGCAATGATATCAGCCACCTTCATTTTCTTGCCGTTTACGGAAGTGGGGATCCCTTTCTCAAAAGTCATGGTCACGTACTCGCCTTCCTCGGGAGCCTTCTCAGGCGTGGTGCCGAGCACGAGCAGATGCTCGTAGTTAGGCTCGTTGGCGGGGTCTTCCAGCTCTAAGCCCTCGTGGCTTATGTGCCAGAGGTTGCGGTCGCGGCTGTAGCTGGAATCCGCGGAGAAGGGAAGGTTGATGCCGTGCTGTTTGCAATATTCGATCTCCTCCTCGCGGGAGTTTAAGGTCCACTTTTCATTTCTCCATGCCGCGATGATCTTTAAGTCGGGAGCAAGCGCCTTGATGCCCAGCTCAAAACGGATCTGGTCGTTGCCCTTGCCCGTCGCGCCGTGGCAGATGGCGGTCGCGCCTTCCTTGCGGGCGATCTCAACTAACTTCTTGGCGATCACGGGCCTTGCCATGGATGTACCGAGCAGGTATTTGTTCTCATAGACAGCGTGCGCCTGTACGCAGGGCATGATAAAGTCGTCGCAGAACTCGTCGGTCAGGTCCTCGATGTAGAGCTTGGATGCGCCGCTTGAGAGGGCGCGCTCCTCAAGACCGTCAAGCTCCTCCGCCTGCCCGCAGTTGCCGCACACGCAGATGACTTCATAGTCGAAATTTTCCTTTAACCAGGGGATGATAACGGTCGTATCAAGTCCGCCGGAATACGCAAGAACTACTTTTTCTTTCATTTTCGTTTCCTCCATTTGAAATATGTAATATACTTTTATTGTTACGGTTCTCTGGTGGGCACATAGTGTCTGCCGGAAAATGGCGGACCGCGTCTGCCCTTAAAACAATATACAACAGGACGGGCGAGAATGCAAGTGTAAATTTATGCATAATTTATATGAATATTTGCGATATTTATGCATAAAGAGAAAAAATAGTTGTATATTATGCATTCACGGTGTATAGTTATGCGTGTGGGTGTCTTGGAAGGATGGGGTGATGCAATATGGCGAAGCAGAACATATATGATAATGAAACTTTTTTCGAGGGATACAGAAAGATCAGAGACAATGAAGTGAATGCAAACAAGTTGTTTGAGATTCCGGCGCTGCTTTCCCTGTTGCCGGATTTGCGCGGCAGAAAGGTATTGGATTTGGGCTGTGGTTTTGGAGAGCATTGTAAGTATTTTATGGAGGCGGGTGCTGACCATGTGACGGGAATAGATATTTCTGAGAAGATGCTTGCGGTTGCGAAAAAGGAGAATGCACATCCAAAGATAACATATATACATATGCCGATGGAGGATATTGCGAGGCTGAACGGGAAGTTTGACATGGTAGTCAGTTCGCTGGCTTTTCACTATGTAGAAGATTTTTCGGGCGTTGTGAAAAACATATATCAGTTGTTGGATGGAGGCGGCGTGCTTGTATTCTCTCAGGAGAATCCGCTTTGCACTTGTCACTCCGGGGGCGACAGATGGACAAGGGACGAAAACGGAGAGAAGATCTATTTAAATCTGGCAGACTACGGGATTGAGGGTGAAAGAGAGTGTGTATGGTTTGTAGAGCATGTGAAAAAATATCATAGGACATTTGCAACGATTGTGAATACATTGATTGACGCGGGTTTTGTGATTGAAAAGATGATCGAGCCGCTGCCGGATGCGGACATGCTGAAAGCGCATCCGGAATATAGGGATTTGTTGCATAAACCAGATTTTTTACTGATAAGGGCGAAAAAATTTGACGTGTGGGGTGATTGAGAATGGGATATTTGATTGCGGAGACAACGAGAGAAGAGAGGGAAAAGATCGTCAGGGATTCACTGGGCAACATCAGCGCAAATTGCGACGGCTGTATGGCGGGGCTTGCCGATATGTATCAGGATTACATTGACGGAAAGAAGGAACTGAAGCAGATCAATATGGAGTTTCATGCCGGATATATTAAGGAGGATGACAGACCCACGAGAAATGGCTGCGGGTATTGAACGGGGAAAGTTGTTTGACAAGCCCGGCTCGCATGTTTAAAATAAAATCCGGCTTTAGATTAGCCAGAGGAGGCATAAAATGGATTACCAAATCATACGGCTGGCGGACCAGCCGGAAATCAAAGAGCAGGCGGCAAAGTGGTTTCACGAAAAATGGGGCGTTCCTCTTGCCGCATATCTGGAAAGTATGGAGGAGAGCCTTGCCGGGGAAAAGCCGTTTCCTCAGTGGTATGTGGCGGTGGAGGACGGCAGGATCATAGGTGGGCTTGGTGTGATTGAGAATGATTTTCAAGACAGGAAAGACCTTTCGCCCAACGTCTGCGCTGTCTATACGGAGGAGGATCGGCGCGGCATGGGCATTGCCGGCGCGCTGCTAAACTATGTCTGCGCGGACATGAAAGAGAGGGGCATAGACACGCTTTACCTTCTGACAGACCACGACGCCTTTTATGAGCGTTACGGCTGGGAGTTTTTCTGTATGGCGCAGGGGGACGGGGAGCCGGAACTGTCGCGGATGTATGTACATAGGGCGTAACGGAATGACGAAGAGGTTGTCTGGAGAGGCTGATACGGGCGGAGAGGAATCTGGGCGACAGGAACAGGGAAAGGATGGCTTTGGCTGCAATGATTCAAATAGATACGAAAGGGCTTTTACTTAGGATTTTCATACCCACAGCAGTACTTAGCGGCAGCTATGTGATTTTGGGGCATTTTTGCAACATACCGTATATCCTGCTGTTTTGTATTCTGGGAACGTTCACTTTGGTGCCGATAGAACTGGGGTTCATTTTGTTCGCAAGCAAAAAGGAATATGGCGCATATTCCCTGAAAAGCGCTTTTGTGGGGCAGGAAAAGATGGCATGGTGGAAGGCGTTTGCCATCGCGTTCGTATTCTTTGGGGTGGCGGGGCTGCTGTCCGCCTTTGTTGCGCCTGTTGAGAACCAGATTTTTGTCGGGATGAGGAGTGCCGTGCTTCAAAATCTGCCTGCAGGCTTTGACTGGACAGATTACGGGTACTTAGCATCTTTTTCCAGACCGATCCTTGTGCTGACCTGTATTTATTACGTTGTTTTTAACGTCTTTGTCGGACCGATTACGGAGGAACTGTTTTTCCGGGGATATCTGACGTCCCATTACGAAAAGCAGGGGCCGCTTACGCCGATCCTGATAACGGTTCTGTTTTCGCTCTATCATTTCTGGCTGCCGTTCAACAATGTGTTTCGCATTCTGGCGTTTGCGCCGGTGATGTATGTCGCATACAGGAAAAAGAATTTTTACATAAGTATACTGTTTCACTGTATTTGCAATCTGCTTTCGACGGTTAGTTTTATATGGATGGTGTTAGTGTGAGGGAGCGATAGTTTATGAAGACAGTTATCATACACGGGCAGAGCCACAAGGGATCCACCTACCGTATCGCGCACGCGCTGGGCGAAAAAATCGGCGGGGAGTGCAGGGAGTTTTTCCTGCCGCGGGATTTTGACAGATTTTGTGTGGGCTGTAACCAGTGCTTTATGGAGAGTGAGAAAAAATGTCCGCACTACGGGGCAATTTCGCCAATCACAGGCGCGATGGATGAGGCGGATGTGATCATTCTGGCAAGCCCGGTCTATGTGTATCACGCAACGGGCGCCATGAAAGCGTTTTTAGATCATTACGGGTATCGGTGGATGGTGCACCGCCCGGCAAAGTCCATGTTTCGTAAGCAGGGCGTCTGCATTTCCACCGCGGCGGGCGCTGGTCTTAGCTCGACCAATAAAGATATGGCGGACAGCCTGTTCTTCTGGGGCGTCGGGAAAATATACCGATACGGGAAAGGTGTGGCGGCGATTACATGGAAGGGCGTCAGTGAAAAGAAGCGGGCTTCGATTGATAAAGCGACTACTGCGCTGGCGAAAAAGATCAGGAAGCGGTATGGAAAAGTAAAACCGGGAATCAAGACCAGAGTCTGGTTTTTTGCCATGCATCTGATGCAGAGGAAGGGCTTTAACGAGAGGGACGCGAAGTATTGGAAGGAAATGGGATGGACGGGGCGAAAGCGTCCGTGGAAATAATACAAGGCGGTAGAATAGCTGTATATGGTCTTTACTTACAATGTGTTATGTAAACTTATAGGAATTGTCCTGGAAGGTGGTTGTCACTATGATCCGATACGCCGACGAAAAGGATTTCGAGACAGTCAGAAAATATGATAAGCATATCAGCGGATCAGAACTGCAAAACGCAATCCGCGCGAAAAGAATTTTGTTGATGTATGATAATGACTGCTTTATCGGCTGGCTGCGGTACAATCTGTTCTGGGACGAGATGCCGTTTATGAATATGCTGTATGTTCTGGAAGAGTACAGAGGAAAGGGATATGGCGGACGTCTGCTCGATTTCTGGGAGAAGGATATGGCGGGGTGCGGTTATGAAATGGTATTGACTTCCACTCTGTCGAGCGAGCAGGCGCAGTTCTTTTATCGGAAGAACGGGTATGTGGACTGCGGCTCGCTTTTGCTGCCGGGGGAGGCTTTGGAAATTATATTGAGAAAGGAACTAAAACGATGAGCTTTGTCTCAAAAGGCGGATCATGAACTGAAGTTTATCCAAGCTGCCTATGAATTTGTCCGGGACCATATTTCACATTCGGCAGATATAGGTGAGGGTAAAATTACCTGTACCGCTTCGGAGGTGCTGGGCGCCGGGCACGGAATCTGCTTTGCAGCAGGGATTGCCAAAAGTGGCTCAGACTCGACGCGAGGGGAAATAAGGAGGGGGTGAACGCACAGTTTTCGGTGGAAACGGAACAGCTTGCGTTTGCGGTGCGCCCGGAGATGGGGGAGGAGGACGATTTTATCGTGTACCCCGACAAGCTGGTCAGAGCCATGCGAAACTCAACGCATGTAATCTCGGCGATGGTGCTGAAGAATTTTAGTTGACGTTGTGGAGGATAGAAGATGGAGAGAAGAGACAAAGTAAATTATTATCTGGACTTGGCAAAAATGGTGGCACAGCGTTCCACCTGTCTGCGCAGACATTACGGTGCGGTGATCGTGAAAAATGACGAGGTGATCTCGACGGGATATGTGGGCGCGCCCAGAGGCAGGAAAAACTGTACCGACGTGGGAGAGTGTATCCGCCAAAAGCTCGCAATTCCGAGGGGTGAGCGGTATGAACTGTGCCGCAGCGTCCACGCGGAGACCAACGCGATCATCAGCGCATCGAGGGATAAAATGATCGGCAGTGCCATGTATCTGACCGGGGTGGAGGCGGAGACGGGGGAGTATGTGAAAAACTCCTGCAGCTGTTCCATGTGCAAGAGACAGATCATCAATGCGGGGATCGAGACGGTGTATGTGAGAGATACCGAGGATGAGTACCGGGTGATTCCGGTGCAGCAGTGGATCGACGAGGACGAGTCCCTGGAGGGGACGTTCGGCTATTAGGAGGAGAAAATTTGGCAAACAGAGCTTATTTGTATGCGAAAAAGGAAAAAGCGTTTGTGGCGATTTCGGAATACAATTATGATATTCCCATTGCCTATAAAATTCTGGTGAGCTGTAAAACCAAAAGGGTAAGGTCAAGTATATTCGGGAGTCCCTTTAAAATTGCGCTGCGGGGTAATTTTGAGGAGGGCGTGGAGCGGCTTTATGCTTTTCTGGAGGAATTGAAGCAAAAAGGGCTTATTCCGGAAGCAGAACTGGATGAGAAGATAGAGGAGACAAAGACGTTTTTGGAGAAGCACCGCGGCTGTCGGTTTTTCTGGCTTGAGGGCGCAGAAATATACGAGTATGACGGTCCTGCCTTATTCGGCAATTTGAAAATGCACAGACAGGTTTCACGGATCGGGACAGAGATTGCAAATTTTTACCGGGAACTGGACGGTGTGAAGCCGGATGAACGGATGGATTTGATCGGTATTCAGGAGTGGGCGGACTGTTTATATTATGAGACGGATTGAGTGGAAAGGACGACATAAATTTTTTGAAGAATAATTGATTCAACCAAGAATTTGTGAATGCTTCGGAATGGAGGAAAAGTGAGCGGACAGGAAGAAAAAGAGGGCTTGCAGATGCGTGAGATGGCAAGAACGCCAGTTGACATAAAACCCTCACCCAAAGGTAGACTTTTGAAAGAGATGGCTGTGTATGAGCTGCTTGACAAGCTGGAAATATCTTATCAGCGTGTGGACCATGAGGCGGCGGCGACCGTGGATGACTGCCATGGTGTGGATGAGGCTCTGGGCATTCACATCTGCAAAAATCTATTTTTATGTAACAGGCAGAAGACAGATTTCTATCTGCTGATGATGCCGGGGTTAAAAAAGTTTAAGACGAAGGAACTTTCCGCCCAGCTTGGCGTGGCGAGGCTTTCCTTTGCGGCGGCGGCGTACATGGAAGAATTTCTGGATATTACGCCGGGGTCTGTGAGTGTGATGGGGCTGATGAACGACAAAGATCACAGGGTAAGGCTTTTGATCGACAGTGAACTTTTGCAGGATGAGTTTGTGGGCTGCCACCCCTGTGTGAACACATCGAGTTTGAAGCTGCGGATGAAGGATATCTTGGAGAAGTTTCTGCCCTATGTGGGGCACGGGTATACGGCAGTAGAATTGGTGGGCGAGTAGTTTACATAACACTCGAGCGGCTTGTGGTCAACAATGGTTAACATAATGTTGGAGGAAAAGGTTTACATAATGTACAACCGTGCGCTAGAAGACGATATGGAGGGAAAAGGATGTCTGAACGGGAGGAAAAATTTGAAAAAATGCTGGAGGCGGTTCAGGAGGAATATGGGACCGTTTCGGAAAAAATGGAAACGTTGAAAGCGGAAGGCAAAACAAAGACAGCGACATACAGGCAGATGACGGGCAGAAAGCTTGCGCTTCAAAATATGCTTTCCATGTATCAGATATATGGGCTGCTGGACTGAAAATCTAGCGTCAAGATTTACATAACATGAAATACGCTGTGATATTTGCAGTTTACATAACTCTGATTTGCGACGCGGCGGGTGAAAAGAGCAAACTACATAATGTGTATGGAAGTTAACATAATATGGAAAATGGAGAATACATATGATACGAAAAATGACAATAGAGGATTATGACGGCGTGAAAGCGCTCTGGATGTCGATTAAGGGATTCGCCATAAGAAGTCTGGACGATTCCAGGGAGGGCGTGGCACGTTTTCTTGAGAGGAACCCGGACACCAGCGTGGTGGCTGTGGAGGATGGCAGGATTGTGGGCGCGATCCTCTGCGGGCACGACGGCAGAAGGGGATGCCTTTACCATGTGTGTGTGGCACAGGACTGGCGGATGCGCGGCATCGGAAAAGCGATGGTGGTATTTTGTATGGAGGCGTTAAAGGCGGAACATATCAATAAAGTGTCGCTGATCGCTTTCACGAAAAACGATATCGGAAATGCGTTCTGGAAACAGATCGGATGGACGAAGCGGGAGGACTTAAATTATTATGATTTCACGCTGAACGAGGCGAATATCACGGCGTTTAACAACTGAGCTTGACGTCCGCTTTTTCCGTATGATATACTCTGTTAAACAACTGAATAGTCGTAATGTCTTCAGGGCAGGGTGAAATTCCCGATCGGCGGTGACAGTCCGCGGGCGCGAGAGCGCGGGGGCCGGTGAAATTCCGGAACCGACGGTATAGTCCGGATTAAAGAAGGTGTATTGAGATTGTCAGAAGAACTCTGGCAATGATTTGTGCACTCTTTATCGTCAAACTGCTCTGATGGCATTTTCGGTACACCTAAAATCATAACACCTGAAAGGCAGCGGTACTTTCAGGTGTTAATCTATTTTAGGAGGAATGGAAAATGAAAAACAGCAGGACAAAGAAACTCACAACAGTAGGGATGTTGTGCGCGCTCGCGTACATAACGGTGGCGGTCGGGCGCATTCCCGTTGTACTTTTTCTAAAGTACGACCCGAAGGATGTGGTGATTGCGATCGGCGGTCTGATCTTCGGACCGCTCACTTCACTGGCGATGGCGGTGATCGTCTCGGTCGTGGAGATGGTTACGATCAGCAGCACGGGCGGCTGGGGGTGCATGATGAATATGATTTCAAGCTGCTCCTTTGCGTGTACGGCGGCATTTCTCTACAAAAGGCACCGCACCCGGTCCGGCGCTGTGGCAGCTCTTGTCTGCGGCGTGGCGTGCCAGATCGCGGTGATGATGCTCTGGAACTGGCTGGCTGCCCCGATTTATATGGGCTATCCGCGTGAGGCGGTGGAGGCGCTGCTGCTGACGGCATTTCTGCCGTTCAATCTCTTGAAGGGCGGGTTGAACGCGGGGATTACCTTTCTGATTTATAAGCCGGTGATCACGACTCTGCGGCGGTTACATCTGGTGGAAAGATGATGGGGGAACATAGGGAGTCATGGAAAGGGCGGCATTTTCGTGCCGCCCGGTTTGTTTTATTACAGATCAAATTTTTAAATGGTCCCTCTTCCCGCCCGTAGTCTGTCTTTTACCAATTTACTTTCTTCTTCCGGCACGCTGATCTGTTCGGTGTGCGTCTTTATCTTACCACAAACACAAAAATATAAATCTATTGACAGGGGAATAAATGATCCATATAATTAAACTGCAAGTTTAATTATATGCAAAAGGAAAACTGCGCCAATTCTCAAAATGCAACGCATTACTTTTCGGAAGGAGGAGCAAATGGGCAGAAGAAAAAAGGAACCGAGAAACGTTCACCGCGAAAATATCGCGTCCGCGGCATCCGTGCTTTTTATGGAAAAAGGGATTGCGGAAACATCCATGGACGATATCGCGAAAGCCGCCGGGTACAGCAAGGCGACGCTGTACGTGTACTTTGAGAACAAAGAAGAAATCGTAGGTATTTTGGTGTTGAACAGTATGAAAAAACTGTACGATTACATATCCGCCGCGCTGGAACAGAGAGAGGGCACATGGGAGAGGTATCTCCTGATCTGTAAGGGACTGGTGCGGTATCAGGAGGAGTTTCCATTTTATTTTGATATGGCGCTTGGCAAGATCAATATTGATTTTGAGAACCGGGAGTATGTGCCGGAGGAAAAGGAGACGTATCTGGTCGGGGAAACAATCAATGAAAAGATAAAAGAGTTCTTGATGGAAGGTATGGAGAGAGGCGATCTGCAAAGCGGCTTGGAAATGATGCCTGTCATCTTTCATTTCTGGGGCATGCTGTCCGGGATGATCCGGCTTGCCGCAAACAAGGAAGCGTATATCGGGAAAGCGATGCATTTGTCAAAAGAGCAGTTTTTAGACTATGGATTTTCCATGCTGTACCGCTCCATTGCGGCGAAATAGGGTGAGAAGAACTTCTGCGCGAAGCGTAAATTACGGAGGTAGGGATGAGAGAAAAATTTACGAAAAGAAGAGTCACTATGTGTATTGTCATTTTCTTATTTTTGACTGGTCTGCTCTGCACGGCTGTCTATCTGAAAAGCGTGGCGGACTATAAAAAGGCGGTAAAGGAAACGGTGATAGGCGACGTGGATCTTTCCGCGATTCCCGACGGCGTTTATGTCGGGGCGTATGACGTGGATTTTATCTATGCGAAAGTGGAGGTGACGGTTCGGGACGGGAAAATGACGGACATTGCCATTCTGGAGCACCGGCAGGAACGGGGGAAAGCCGCGGAGGCGGTGATCGCCGATATGATTGCCGAGCAGAGAATAGACGTGGACGCCGTATCCGGCGCAACCAATTCCAGCACTGTCATAAAGAAAGCGGTTGAAAATGCGCTCTGCCGCTAGTTTGTCCTGTATCACTATTAAATTATATGCATGAGTTGTAACGAAACAGGCGTGAATCCGTCTAACCAATGAAAGCACGGAAACAGAGGTGATGGCAGGTGGAGAAAGAGGCGTTTGAAAAACTGTATCAGACATACTATATGCGGGTGTATTCCTATGTGATGGCGCTTTCGGGGAAGGCGCATATGGCGGAGGAGATTACGCAGGAGACGTTTTATAAGGCGTTCACCACAAACGCGTCTTTTCGCGGCGAATCAAATGCGGTGACATGGCTCTGCTCCATTGCCAGGAATCTCTTTGTCGATGAAATGCGGCGGCAGGCAAAGCGTGGCGCACCCATCTCGTCTGATGCGGACGCCGACAGCGGCATCGACATTGCCGCAGAAGTGGAGGATAAGGACACTTCTTACCAGATTCACCAGGCGCTGTATGAACTGGAAGAACCATACCGCAGGGTGTTTGAACTGCGGATTTTCGGAGAGATGTCTTTTCGGGAAATCAGCGGGATCTGCGGCAGGACAGAGAGCTGGGCGAGGGTCACATACCACCGTGCCAAATGTAAGCTTATGGAAAGGATGGGGATTCATGAAACTGAATTGTAATGTGATAAAGGATTTACTTCCCCTCTATGCGGATCAGGTCTGCAGTGAGGAGAGCAGGGGGCTTGTGGAGGAACATCTGACGGACTGCACGGATTGTTCCGCCCTTTTGCGGCAGATGAGGAGCGAGGAGATGGAGAACAGTCTGGAGACAGAGGCTGTGGACGTGCTTCACAGGCAGGCAAAACTTTTTAAGAGGAAGTCCGCCGTGATCGGCGCGGCGATTGCAGGTATTTTTATGATTCCAGTGTTGGTCTGCCTGATTGTGAACCTGGCCACCGGCGCGGCGCTTGACTGGTTCTTTATTGTGCTGGCCGCATTGCTTGTGGCGGCGTCACTTAGCATTGTGCCGCTGATGATGCCGGACCATAAGCTGCTCTGGACGATGGGGACATTCACGGTGAGCCTGTTTCTGCTGTTTGGAGTGATCTGCATTTACACCCGCAGTACATGGTTTTTCCTTGTGTCAGCGACGGTTTTGTTCGGGCTTTCGGTCTGCTTTTTACCGTTTGCGGTATATGCACAGCCGTTAAGAGCGCTGCTTGGCAGATACAAAGGACTGGTGGTGATGGCTGTCGATACGTTCCTGTATATACTGATGATGTTTGTGATCGGGGTGTATGTGAAATCCCCCGCGTTTGGGCATCTTGCGCCGAAGATATCCTTTCCATGCCTGCTGTTTGCATGGTTTGTGTTCCTGTTGATACGTTATGTAAACTGCAACGGATTTCTGAAAGCCGGCATTTGCACGACGCTGACCGGGGTTTATGGATTCTTTGCGAACTATCTGGTTAACAGGTGGATCGGGGTCGAGCGGTCCCTCCCAACGTTCCAGCCTTTGGTCTGGAGCGCAGATACGGTTGACGGCAATATCAGGTGGCTTGCGCTGATCGGGTGCTGTGTTGTGGGGGCTGCATTGGCGGTACGTGGGATTGCCGGTAAGGGGAAGAGCGGGTGATAAGGCTTTGCAGGGTAGAGGAAAAAGACAGTCAAAGATTTTTTGGAAAAACTGCCTGTACAACAAATACCATATCCTTACATTCTAGCGTATAGCTGCCGTTATATTTGCGGATTACCGAATTTACGCTGGAAAGTCCAAGACCATGATGTTTTTTATCCTGCTTGCTTGTTTTTACCGAGTTGTTTCTGATCTTTATATTTTCGGGGACAGAATTGGAAAAAACGATGGCATAAAAATGCGCATGGTCTTTTCCATGGACTTCAATATAGGGAACCGCAGCACCTTTTACGCCTTCTAACGCGTTATCGAGTAAATTGGAAAAAAGGGTGCACACGTCGATAGGGGAGAGATGATCTAGCCATGCAAAGCAGCCGTCAAAGGTAAGGCGTATGCCGGCACGGTCTGCGTATGCCTTTTTGATGGATATTACGCTGTCCGCCGCCTGGTTTCCAGTGATGCAGAAACTTTTTGAAAGCATGGGCTGCCCCGATAATTCGCTGATATAATTTTCCATCTGCGCATATTGTCTGGTATTGCACATTTCCTGAATGACTTGCAGATGATTGCGCAGATCATGTTTGAGGATCTTTATTTCCTGACGGTTGGTTTCTTCTAATTCCAGACTTTCAAGCTGCATAGTAAGGTAATTTTGCGCATGCGCAGCCTCCCTTTTCCTATTTGCCCGGTCGCGCGCTATGATGAGATAACTCCAGTACGCGAGAAAAATTGCCAGCATAAAAAACGTGGCGGATAAATCAAATACGATGCTCATTCTAAAGTCCAGCGTATCGTTATATACCCCCATGCTTAGCAGCATAAACAGGGCAAAGATAAAGAAAGCGAAAAAACCGGCAACTTCAAGGAAATTCAGGCGCAAATCTATTTTTCTGCGCCGGCTTACTGTGTAGGTCCCTGTCAGTAAAACAGTAAGGGCAAGATCCCAGATAAAACCGGGCAGGGTAAGAGAGCTTACGCCATAAAGTTCATCGAAGCCCCTTCTGGTGATCAGAGGGACAATGAACATCGGAAATACCGCCGTTAAAGCGTAAAAAAGAAAAGCGGGAATAATCATAAAAAAGTTGTAGATGCGGCTGCGGCAGCAAGAAATATCAACGACCGGAAGTATGCCGAGAACGGTTATGGCCACTAGATAATCAGCATCCATTAAGGCAATAAAAACGTGGATGCCAAGAAAAATGAGAATAATGGATAGTAACTTTCTGATAGGACTGTTATAATCTTTGGCAAAAAATAAAAGATAATAGAACAATAGGATCAGTGATGCCATTATATTTGAGAGACATACTAAAATATCTGCTGTTGTCATTTTGCGAGGCTGCCCTTTCGTATGGTTGTTTTACATCATAAAAATGCTTCAAAAGCGTCTTTAAACGCGCTTGCCTTTCTATAGCTTATAGGCAGCGCTGTCCCGCAGTCCATCATTGCCGACATACTGCTATAGCTTACCACATGTTCCATATTGATGACATATTTTCTGTGGATGCGGCAGAAGCTTTTTCCGGGGAGCGTTTCTTCCAGATAGTTCAGGCTGCCTGCGGTAATGATCGTTTCTTCCCTGCGCGGGTCTTCTTCCGTCCAATAATGGACATAGGAATATTTGTCTTTCACTTCAATGTAGATCAGGGATTCCGTCCTGATGATCACGCTGTCATGAAAGGATTTAATGATTATTTTTGGGGAAGAGGAGGGTACGCGCTGCATATCATCCAAAACTTTTAATATGTCTTCCTTTTCCACGGGTTTGAGCAAATACCTGAAAACGCCCGCCTCATAGCCCGACGGGGCGTAATCCACATAGTTTGTTATCATGCAGAAATATACGTTTTCATCCAGTTTCCTGATTGCGCGGCATAGTTCTATTCCGTTCATGGATTTCATGACAATGTCGCAGAATACGATATCGTACCGCTCTCCATTTTCGTAATCCGATAACAGGCTCTCAGCGTCAAAATAACATTTGGCGTTAATATCTTTCCTGTCAAAGAAAAAACTCCATATTTTATCCGCCATTATCTTTTCATCTTCACAGATCGCAACTTTCATGATTACCTCCATGCCGGAACTTTTTGCGCTTGCGCCGATATTGCGCGCGTCTGCGTAATTTTTCCCCTCTATATGAGGGCGGTATGCTATGCTCTTTTCGGATGAGCTAATTGATTGTATCACAAGAAAGAAAAAATGATAAGTAGTTTTACTTAAGGAGGGGACTTCAATGAAGGCAAATGATGTTTACAGAAAAACCATCAAATTTGTATGGATGAAACTTGCCCTGGGAGGGTGCGCCGTCGTATTTTCCATTGTGCTGGGACTGATCCTGCTGGGAATCTCGGCATTATCCCGAAACGAAGGCGTGATCGGATTTTCCATGATGCTGTGGCTTGGCGCTTCGGCAGGGGCTGTAGGCGTTACGCAATATTACATAGGCTATTTGCTGAAGGCGGGACATATAGCGGTGGTGACCCATTTGGTCAAGACAGGCACCCTGCCGGAAGACCAGTTTGGGTACGGAAAGCAGATTGTAAAGGAAAAGTTTGCGACGGCGGCGGCATATTTTGCGGTGGATCGTCTGGTGGCGGGAGCGGTAAGACAGATTAACGGAACACTGAACATTGTGGGAAGTTTTCTGGAAAAAATACCCGGTATGGATGCGCTCGTTTCTCTGGCGAAGACCTTTGTCGGTATTGCGCTTGGAAATGTGGACGAATGCTGTATGGCGTATACCTTTTATCACGAGGACCAGTCCTCCTTTAAGAGCGCGGCTGACGGCGTAGTCGTTTACTTTCAAAACTGGAAAACCATTCTAAAGGACGCCCTTAAGACGGCGGTGATAGCTGTCGTCATATCAGGCGTCGCATGGTTCTTTTTGATGTTTACAATCATCGGCATTCTGGGAGTTTTAGGCGTGCCCGGCATACTGGGGCTTACGGCGGCGTTAGTGCTGACGGTCATGATTATGATGATTGTTAAGTCTTCCATAATGGACAGCTACACCATGGTATGCATGGTATGTTCCTATTTACAGGTTGCACCGGCTACGGAAATTACGTTTGACCTGTATGACAAGCTGTGCAGACTGTCTTCTAAATTTAAGAGCCTGTTACAGAAGGCGGGTGAAACGGTATAGAGAATATACGCGGCAGGATGGGAACTCGGGCTGTGGAGAAGTGAAAAATGAGAATGATAGAAGCGTCCCGCAGTGGGGACGCTTCGTTGTCAGCTCCTGTAAAGGTCGGCGATATGGAGAGACTTCTCGGGGAAGTTCTCTTTTATATACATCAGATACTGCAGGGCGCTGCCTTCATACGGCTGTACGTCGCCCAAAAGCCCCACCTCGTAGCAGCTTCTGATGACATTGATGATACAGTCATCTGTATGATCCTCCTTGCAGTCCTTACATTCCTTTAAGATATGTGCAATCGCCGTTTCCAGTTCCACCTCGTCAAATGTCTTAAAATCCATTGTGGGAATATGCGCCATTCCCTCCGGGACTTCCTTTTTCGGCTCCTGCTTGTAAGCGTTGATACACTGTTTTCCGTATCCTATGATGCAGTTATTTTTCTGGCATTGTCCGCATGCCGTCTCTTTTCTGCAGCAGTTTTCCAGATCGTTTCCTACCAGCCCGGCATTTAATCCTTTCTTATGTCCTTCAGCCATGACTTACCTCCGTATGTTTTAATATTCTGATTGTATTACACTATATCATGACTGATTTGAGCAGGCAATAGGTATTTTTTGAAGTTTGCGGATATTTCTGATGCTGTAGAAATCCGTCCAAGATGCCGATATTATATATAATACCGTGGGTGAAGTCGGAGTTGGATGGAGGTTTACATAATATGAAAATTGGTGACGCGCAAAAAGCTTACAGACAGCAGCTTGGCCTCTTGAGGGGACAGAAAAACGATTTTGTGAAACAGCGGGAGGAAAACCGTAAAAAAATGGAGGAAGCCCGAAAGAAAAGCGAGGAGCAGGGCGTGACTTTTGAACTTTCCGAGGCTTATCTGGAGAGGGAGAAGGAGCTGCAGGAGAAGATCGACGAACTTTCCGGGCAGATCAAGAACAACGAGAAAACCCTTGATGACCTGATTGAGCAGGAGGTCGGCATCTTTAACAGTATGGTTGCCGAGCAGCAGGGCGATGCCATGAAGGAATACGGCGAGGAGATGGCAAAGTGTCTGGAAATCGCCAGAAGGATCAGCCGTGGCGACCGTGTGCCCGCGCAGGATGAAAAGAAGCTGATGGATTTCAATATGGATATTTATAAGATGGCGAAAGAGATGGCAGCCATAAATATGGAAGGAGAACACAAGGAATGGGAGTCCCTCTGGGGCGAGGAGGAAGAGAAGGAGTACGAAGATCCTTTTGAAGCGTCCCAGAATGCGGAGACGAATGTGGGTATGCCGGAGGGGATGGAGATGGCTGTGTCTGCAAACGCGGAGGTGACTTCTGAATAGCCGGAAAGGCAGGTTTGGCATGCTGTGAAAAGCGCGAAAGACATGACTAAGGGTAACCCGTGATGAAAATATTTGGACAAAGGTGCATTTTTTATTGAACGTGAACTTTTTGATGGAGTCCTTCGGGGCTCCTTTTTGATAGAGGGAGAACGGAAAGTGACAGTTTGGCGTTTCAAGTGCGCATTTTTATAATTTAATTTGGTCTTTTTATGATTAATGACTAAAATAGTATTGACATTGACGTAATTACAAGATAATATTATAGAATAAATTGTTTGAATTTTTGACATAACAGGGGTGATATTTTTGAGAGATTATGATTATGTAAATAAATGGCAGAGCCTCCTGACGCCGGAAATCGTAGGATATTTAACCACAATACATGAGTTTCGGGGAGAACAGCGTCTGATAGCGGACAGGCATGCGGATGTTTTGGAAGATTTGGTGCAGATCTCGAAAATACAGAGCACGGAAAGTTCAAACAGAATTGAGGGTATCTATACGACAGATGAGCAGCTGAGGAAACTCGTTTTAGATAAGACAAAGCCTAAGTCGAGGGACGAAAGAGAAATAGCAGGGTATCGCGATGTACTCAATGCGATTCACGAGAACTATGAGTATATTCCAGTGAGAGCCTCCTTTATCTTACAGTTGCATCGTGATCTGTATAAGTTTGAAGGGACAGGTACGGGCGGTGCCTATAAAGTTGTGGATAACGTGATTGAAGAGCAGGACGAAGCAGGAAATAAGAGGGTGAGATTTCAGACCGTTCCGGCATGGGAGACAAAGGAAGCAGTGGGAGGGCTATGCGAGGCATATGGTAAGATTGTAGAGGAAGGACAGGCGGATTTATTGCTGATCATCCCCATGTTTGTTCTGGATTTTCTGTGTATTCATCCTTTCAGAGACGGAAACGGCAGGATGAGCAGATTATTGACACTGCTTTTATTGTATAGAGCAGGGTATTTTGTAGGTAAGTATATTAGTATAGAAAAATTGATTGAGCAGTCTGAGGAGGCATATTACGAGGCACTGACGGATAGCTCGGCTGATTGGCATGAGAATCGGAATGATTACAGCTTCTTTGTAAAATATATGCTTGGGGTAACTGCGGCAGCTTATCGGGAGTTTTTTGAAAGAGCAAAGACAGTTACCCGGCAAAAAATGTCAAAACCAGGCAGGATTGCGGAGAAAATAAGGGATCATATCGGCGTGATAACGAAAAGAGAACTGGTACAGATGTTTTCTGATATTAGTCAGACTACGGTTCAGAGGACGCTTAACGATTTGGTAAAGGACGGAAGGATTATTAAGATAGGCGGAGGCAGATATACAAAATACAAATGGAATTGGGAGGATGAGGCGTGATGGTTACAGGAGAGCTGAGAAATAAAATAGATGCCCTTTGGGATGCGTTTGCGGCGGGCGGTTTGGTGAATCCGCTGGAAGTGATCGAGCAGATTACCTATTTGATATTCATTCATGATTTGGATGTTTCGGATACCATGCGGGAGAAAGAGAGCGTGATGCTGGGGCTGCCTTTTCAGAGTATTTTCGCCGGGCAGGTGAAGGTCGGTGACAGAGAGGTGGAGGGAAGAACCTTGAAATGGTCTGTGTTCCACGACTTCCCGGCGCAGAAAATGTATTCGGTCGTGCAGGAGTGGGTGTTCCCGTTTATGAAAAATCTGCATGGAGACAAGGATAGCGCCTATGCAAAATATATGGATGACGCCATCTTTAAGCTGCCGACGCCGCTTCTTTTGTCAAAGGTGGTGGATTCACTGGACGATATTTTTGCACTGATGGAACAGGTGAAGGATGTGGATATCAGGGGAGATGTATATGAGTATCTGCTTTCTAAGATTGCGCAGTCGGGGTTAAATGGACAGTTTCGCACACCGAGACATATTATCCGTATGATGGTGGAACTGATGAAACCTTCCGCGGAGGATGTGATATGCGATCCGGCATGCGGTACCTCGGGATTTCTCGTGACGGCGGGAGAATATTTGAAGGAAAAACACAAGGAAGAAATTTTTTATGACAAAGAGAAAAAAGACCATTATATGAATCATATGTTTCATGGCTATGATATGGACAGAACCATGCTGCGCATCGGCGCCATGAATATGATGACCCACGGTGTGGAGAATCCTTTTATCGAGTATAGGGACAGTCTGTCGGAACAAAATTCGGACGCAGATAAGTATTCCCTGATTTTAGCGAACCCGCCTTTTAAGGGGAGTCTTGATGCGGAAGCGGTGTCCGCGGATCTGCTTAAGGTATGCAAAACAAAGAAGACGGAACTTTTGTTTCTTGCATTGTTTGTGAGGATGATGAAAGTGGGCGGGAGATGTGCCTGCATTGTTCCAGATGGTGTGCTGTTTGGGTCTTCAAAAGCGCATAAAGATATCAGAAAAGAACTGTTGGAAAATCAGAGGCTGGAAGCAGTGATCTCCATGCCATCCGGGGTGTTTAAGCCATACGCAGGCGTTTCCACAGGGATTCTGATTTTTACAAAGACCAACCATGGCGGGACCGACCAGGTCTGGTTTTATGATATGCAGGCGGACGGGTTCAGCCTGGACGATAAGAGAAGTCCTATAAATGAAAATGATATTCCTGATATCATAGAACGGTTCCACAACAGGGACCGGGAAACGGAAAGGGCGAGAACGGAGAAGTCGTTTTTCGTGTCAAAGCAGGAGATTACGGATAACGACTACGACCTGTCGATTAACAAATATAAGAAGCAGGAATATGTGCCCGTAGAATACCCGCCGACAGGGGAAATACTGGAACAGATATTTGAGCTGGAACGGCAGATTGGGGAGGAACTGCGGGAGCTTAAGGGGATGCTGGAGGAGTCGGGTGAGGTGTGAGTAATGGGGAAAAATACTTTTGTCAAAATTTTCGACAGAAGGGGAAAAACTGATTGACGATCATACTTTGGTTGCGCTGACCATTATGATTGCGGAGTCCCGGCCGGAGGAGATGGAAATGATGGTTACGGTGGTGATGAATTGCATTCAATAGGGGAATGGGGTGATGAATAAATGTCAAATACAGTTCGTTTAGGTGATGTTGCAACATATATAAATGGATATGCATTTAAACCCGAAGACAGGGGAATGGAAGGGCTGCCAATTATTAGAATACAGGATTTGACGGGAAATGCATATGATTTGGGCTTCTATTCAGGGGAATATCCAGAAAAGATTGAAATTAATAATGGAGACGTGCTTATCTCGTGGTCAGCAAGTCTGGGGGTTTACATATGGGATAAAGGCAAAGCGTTATTAAATCAGCATATTTTTAAAGTTGTGTTTGATAAGATAGAAATAGATAAGCAGTTTTTTGTCTATGCAGTGCGCCATAAACTTTGTGAAATGGAATCAAAAACTCACGGTGCGACCATGAAGCATATAGTGAAAAAGGAATTTGATAATACGACGATTCCTTATCCTACAATGGAGACTCAATGTGATATTGCAAATAGAATTGCCAAAGTAGAAAATGTGCTAAAAAAGAGAAAAGAGGAGCTTCAGCTTTTGGACGACCTGATTAAATCCCGGTTTGTGGAGATGTTTGGAGATCCAAACTCGAATCCTATGGGGTGGGATGAGACTACTGTCGGAGATGTGTGCTATTATATTAAGGATGGTCCACATAAATCACTTTTAGATATTGGAAAAGGAAACGGTGGATATCCATTTATTTCTGTTAGAAATATTGTAGATCACGTGATTGATTTTTCGACAGCAAAATATATTTCTGAAAAAGATTATTTTGATGCTATTAAAAAGTGTCATCCAGAGAAGGGAGATATACTTTATAGCAAGGGTGGTACTACAGGGATAGCCAAACTTGTTGATGTCGATATAAAATTTGCAAATTGGGTACATGTAGCTGTTTTGAAATATCGCCAAGATATGCTCAACGGAGTCTTTTTTGAGAATATGTTAAACAACGATTATTGTTATGCGCAATCACAGAAACTGACGAAAGGGATAGCAAATAGAGACTTAGTTTTAAGTGCAATGGCTCAGATTAAGATGTATAGACCACCGATTGCGTTGCAGGAGCGATTTGCCATCTTCGTTGAACAAGTAGACAAACTGAAATCCACAACCCAACAATCCATTGACGAGCTTCAACTTCTGTTCGACAGCCTGATGCAGAAATATTTTGGCTAAAGCAGCCCTTGTTTACAATGTAATTACTATGCTGTATGATGAAAAACATAGGGAGGTCGGTTGCTATGTCCACAGAGGGGATTCCCTTTGAAGTAAAAATGAACCATTCGGCATATACCAAAGCGGAAACGATAGAAGAAGTGGCAGCTACAATGGCTTTTGAAGGGATGGAGCTGACAGAAGAGGATTTACAGTTACTGTATGCTTATAAAACCGGGAGGATATCTGATTATGTCACTCAAAAATAAACTCAACCTAACCGATTCCGTCCAGCTTGCCAGCGCAGAGGAAAAAATAAGCAAGAAAAAGGCACTTTCTCTGTTTGAGAGTGGATATTTACACACACTGCAAGCCGGAACACTGGATAGTCTGATAAGCATACACAAATATCTTTTTGAGGATATTTATGATTTTGCGGGCAAAGTAAGGGAAGTCAACCTTGCAAAAGGGAATTTCCGGTTTGCACCCGTTGCTTATCTGAACGAGGCGCTTAAAAATATTGAACAGATGCCGCAGACTACTTTTGATGAAATTGTCGAAAAGTATGTGGAGATGAATGTGGCACATCCGTTTCGGGAAGGCAATGGCAGGGCAATGAGAATCTGGTTGGATTTGATGTTGCAGCAGGAAGTGAAAATGGTGGTAGATTGGAGCCTGATTGATAAAGAGGACTATCTGCTTGCCATGGAGAGAAGTCCGATCAGGGATATTGAGATAAAGTATCTGTTGAGAGGAGCCTTGACGGATAGGATAAATGACCGCGAAGTGTATATGAAGGGAATAGATCACAGCTATTATTATGAGGGATATACTGCTTACAGGACAGAAGAAATGTTGAACGAATGAGCCATTATGCGACGGAGACCACCCATGACTAACTTCGATTACCTAAAAAATGAATCACAATTCGCCAGCTTCTCGGAGGTCGCCATATCCTCCGAAAAACTGCTCCCCATAGACCGCGAGGCGTGTGTCATCAACTGCCGCCGCGCGATGGAGTTTGCGGTCAAATGGCTGTATTCGGTTGACGATTCCCTGCAGAAGCCTTATCAGGATAATTTACATAGTCTGATGAGTACGGAGGAGTTCCATGCGCTCATAGACAGGAGTCTTTGGCGACGGATGGATTTGATACGCAAGATAGGCAATCGGGCGGCTCATGCCGGAGCAAAGATTACCTTTGACGAGGCGTCGCTCTGTCTGCAAAATCTGTTTTTCTTTCTTGATTTCGTGGCATGCTGTTACTCGAAGGATTATGAGGAGCGGCAGTTTGACGCTTCGCTTCTCAGAAAAGAAATGCCGGAAGAGACGGCTGTGCGCAGTGAGTTTGCGGACGTTGACCTGAAAGCCTTGATCGAGGAAAACAAGGCGTTAAAGGAAGAACTCACGAGGAGAAGAGAGGCAAAGCAGCCCGCCTATGTGCCGAAGCCTTTGGATTTATCCGAATATAAGACCCGGAAAATCTACATTGACGAAATGCTTAAGGATGCGGGCTGGACTGAGGGGAAGAACTGGCTTAATGAGGTAGAAGTCGACGGGATGCCGAATCAGTCGGGAAAGGGGCGCGTTGATTATGTGCTCTATGACGATGCGCAAAAACCGCTTGCCATTATCGAGGCGAAAAGCACCTGTGAAGATGTGGCAAGAGGACGGCAGCAGGCAAAACTTTATGCGGATAGTCTGGAGCGGAAGTATAAGAGAAGACCGGTTGTTTTTTTGACAAACGGTTTTGAGACAAGAATGGTAGACGGACAGTACCCGGAGAGGCGGGTGTCCGGGATTTATTCCAAGAGAGATCTGGAGAAATGGTTTAATCTGCGAAACTCGAGGACGGCGTTAAAAAACATTGTGGCGGATACAAAGATTGCGGGAAGATATTATCAGGCGGCAGCCATCCGGGCGGTTTGCGACAGCTTTGATGAGAAAAACCGAAGGAAAGCGCTCCTCGTCATGGCGACAGGGTCGGGAAAGACCAGAACGGTGATTGCGCTCTGTAAGGCACTGATGGATGCGGGATGGATTAGAAACGTCCTGTTTCTCGCTGACCGAAATTCTCTTGTCACACAGGCAAAGAGAAGTTTTGTCAATCAGTTCCCGGAGGAGCTGTCTGTTGTCAATGTGGTGGAGGAAAAGTCTAATTATCATGCCAGGTGCGTCTTTTCCACTTATCAGACAATGATAAATCTAATTGACGACGCGATTGACCGGGAGGGGAGAATTTTTTCCTGCGGGCACTTTGATTTGATTATCTGTGATGAAGCGCACAGGTCCATTTACAATAAATATAGAGATATTTTTACTTATTTTGATGCTTTGCTGGTGGGACTGACGGCGACACCGAAGGAAGAAATTGATAAAAACACGTATGCTGTCTTTGACCTGGAAGACGGTGTGCCGACTTACGGTTACGATTTAGCGCAGGCTGTAAAGGACGGATATCTGGTTGATTATCTGTCGGTGGAATCAGAGGTAAAATTTATCGAGCAGGGGATTGCCTACGACGAATTATCGACGGAAGACAAAGAGGCGTATGAGGATACTTTTAAGGATGAGGAAGGCAATTTCCCGGAAAGAATACAGTCGTCCGCAATTAACAAATGGCTTTTTAACGAGGATACGATCAGGCAGGTTCTTCACGTTGTGATGGGTGACGGATTGAAGGTTGACTACGGGGAGAAGTTAGGAAAAACGATTATTTTTGCGGTGAACCACAATCACGCGGAAAAAATTTATGAGATATTTAATAAAGAATATCCTCACTTGTCTAAGAGCGGGCAGGATTTTGCGAGGGTGATCGACAATTACACGACCTATGCACAAAAGGCCATAGACGAGTTCGCTGAGGGGAAAAAATTGCCGCAGATTGCGATTTCCGTGGATATGCTTGATACGGGGATTGATGTGCCGGAAGTGCTAAATCTCGTTTTTTTCAAGAAAGTGTTAAGTAAGGCAAAATTCTGGCAGATGATTGGCAGGGGCACCAGATTATGTCCGGGACTGATAGATGGGGAGGACAAGCAGAAATTCTATATTTTTGATTTTTGTGGAAACTTTGCCTTTTTTAGGGTAAATGAGGGAAAACCGACGGCGAATCAGATGGCGTTACAGAGTGCGATTTTTAATCTGGAATTTCAGCTTGCCTATAAGCTGCAGGATGCTGACCGTCAGGTGAAACGCCTGACTGCTTATCGGGAAAAGCTGGTTGAGACGATGAGCGGTAAAGTGCGGGAACTTAACAGGGAAAATTTCGCGGTAAAGCAGCACTTGAAATATGTTGATTTGTATGCCGATGTGAAAGGCTATCAGTCTATCAGTTATGAAGATACGCAGGATGTGAAAGAAGAGCTTGCGCCGCTTATTCTGCCGGACAGGGACGACGCGGGCGCGGTGCGGTTTGACGCACTGATGTATGGGATGGAATTGGCCTACCTTTCGAACAAGCCGTATACAAGAGCAAAGAATGATTTGCAAAAACACGTGAAGGCAATAGCGGGTGTGGCTAATATCCCGGAGATACAGGTAAAGACGGATTTAATCCAGAAAATTTTACAGACAAGCTATGTGGATCATGCCGGAATAGATGAGTTTGAATATATGCGGGAGGAACTTCGCAGTCTGATGAAATATATTCCGCAGAAATCGGTGAAATACGAGACAAATTTTTCGGATGATATTTTATCTACGCAGTGGCATGAGGCGGAACTGGAAAACGACGATTTAAAGAATTATAAGGCAAAGGCGGAGTATTATATCCGCCAGAATCAGAATCATATTGCAATTGCGAAATTAAAGAACAATAAGCCGCTGAGTGAATTTGATATCAGGTCTCTTGAAGAAATCCTCTGGGGAGAGATTGGCACGAGAGAAGACTATGAGAGGGAGTACGGAAAGAAACCGCTTGGAGAATTTGTCCGCGAGATTGTCGGACTGGATATGAAGGCGGCGAAGGAGGCATTTGCGGAATATCTGGATGGGATGAATATGGACAGCCGGCAAATTTACTTTGTCAATCAGATTGTAGAATACATTGTCCATAACGGTATGCTGAGGGATTTTTCCGTTTTACAGGAATCGCCCTTTACCGATAAGGGGAGCGTGGTGGAGATTTTTACGGACATGCATGTCTGGTCAGGAATACGAAAGGTGATTGATCAGATAAATGCAAACGCAATGGTTTGATTTTTGCAGAGGGAAGGTTTTTTGAATTATGAAGCATTTTAAAAACTATACCCCCATCACAGCAATGCCTTACCGCCACTGCGATTCCTATGTGGAAATCGAACCCTGTGCGGCGCTTAAGCCTTATATCCGCTGTTTTTGGGGAAGCAGGGATATCTATACGCAAAGTGCCGGCGCATGCACAGAGAATGTGGTGGTGCCGGACACATGTATGGATGTTATATTTACGGTTAATTATACGGATGACAGCCTGTCTGGTATATTCTGCGGTATCGACGACAGGGCATTTTCAGACGGCGGCATAAATAGGACGGAAAAGCGTTTATCCGTTTTTGCCGTCCGCTTTTATGCATGGAGCGCGGTTCTTTTCGCGGAGGAGTCCATGCGGACATGCAGGAACTTCTACGGTGATGCAGGCGCGTATTTCTCATGGCTCGTGCGCACTTTGGGGCAGAGACTGTGGGAGACGACAAGGATCGAGGAGCGGGTGCGGCTGGCGGAGGAAGCGCTGCTTCGGAGAATGGATTTGCGGCGGGAAAATTCGGTTTTTATGGATGCTGTGGCGGAGATTCTTTTACAGCGCGGCGTTCTGCGGATGGATGAGCTTGCGCGGGATATCCATGTGAGCGGCAGGCATCTGCAGCGCGTATTTCAGGAGAATATGGGCGTTTCGCCGAAAACCTTTGCTTCGCTTGTGCGGTATCAGAATTTGTGGCGGGATATTCTTACGAGACCGGGCAGGCAGATTTTGGATGAGGTCTGTCTGCTGCAATACACGGATCAGGCGCACCTCATGCGGGAATTTAAGAGATATCACGGTATGACGATTCCGCAGGCGCGCGCTTTTGCCGGGAAATCTGTCGCTTTTTAACAAGACGGGAACCAGAAATTCGGGATATAATTTTAGAAACGCAGCTATTCGGTACAGGAAAAAGTGTTTACTGATGAAGACGATGCCATGAAGGCAAAAATACGGAATAGCTGCGGCAAATATGTTTTGACAAGGAGGATTCCCGGTTATGAGAGAGCAGGACAGAGCAGTATTTGAAAAGGCGCGGAAGTTCGTATACCGTAACGCCAGACCGTTAGATGTGGCGAGGTGGAAATACCATTTTGAGAACGGCGGCGCGCAGGAGGTGCTTACTGCGTTAACCGCTTACCAGAACGAGGACGGCGGTTTCGGACACGGGCTGGAGGAGGACAATATGAACCCCCATTCTATACCGATGCAGGCGTGGCGGGCGACAGTTGCCCTGCGGGAGTTAGACGGTTTACATAAATCAGAACCAAGTATCATAAAGCTATTGGATTATCTGGAACACACCCCGGAATTTGACGGGGAGAAGTGGAGTTATGTGACAGCCTCCAACAATGACTTTCCCCACGCGTCATGGTGGACATACCCTCACCCGTCATGGTATCAGGATACGGTGCAGGAAAGATTTTCCAGAAGGTATAATCCGACCGCATCTTTGGCGGGATTTATATTGCGGTATGCGGATGCGGAAAGCGATTTTTGGCAAAAGGCGCTTGGTATTGCGCAGGGGGCGGTGGAAGCTCTCTTCCAAAACGGCGATCCGCAGGATATGCACGTACTTTCCTGTTTTGTACAGCTGTGGGAGGATATCGGGGCGGCAGGGCTTTCGGGCAGCTTTGAGATGGACCGCCTGACAGCGCTTTTGCAGGAGCTGGTGGCAGAGACCATCACGCAGGATGTTTCCGCATGGGAGACCGGCTATGTCTGCAAGCCGTCCCAGTTTTTTAATAGGAAGGAATCTGTTTTTTATGAAAGGAACCGGGAAGCGGCGCAGTATGAGTGCGAGTTGATCAGAAAGGCGCAGATGCCGGACGGCGGTTATGCCGTGAACTGGGACTGGGAAGACTACCCGGAGGCATGGGCAGTGAGCAAAAACTGGTGGAAGGCGGAGATCACGGTCAACAATATGATTTTTTTAGACCGTATGAGTTAGGTCCAGGGAGGTGTATGGCGGCAGAGTATCCGAAAGGAGAAACGCCGCTTTTTGATTTAGAGAAATTTTAGGGAATAATGATTGCAAAAGGGTATAAAGTATTGATAAAATTAAAATGGTGTTTATGAAAGAGAAAATACGACACGGAGGAATCAGACATGAAACCCATGGTTCTTTATTATGCGAAATGTTCCACCTGCCAAAAGGCCCTGAAATGGCTGGATGAAAAGGAAATCGCCTATGAGGGGCGCCCGATCAAGGAGGAGAATCCGAGTGTGGACGAGCTGCGGACATGGCATGAAAAAAGCGGTCTGCCGCTGAAACGGTTTTTCAACACAAGCGGGCTGCTCTACAAGGAGATGTCTCTTAAGGATAAACTGCCGGGAATGAGCGAAGAGGAGCAGATTGCGCTCCTTGCCACGGACGGGATGCTTGTGAAGCGGCCGATTCTTGTGTGCGAAAAGGGTGTGTATCCTGGTTTTAAGGAGGCGGCGTGGGAGGAAATCCTTAAACTTTAAATCAGGAAAGTATCGGATAAAAGCCGGCTGACGGGTTTAAGCAGCCGTCGCAGGAAGGAAAACAGCCAAGGAGCGAGAGATGGTACAGGACATTTTCAACGAATACGCAAGATTTCCGCAGGTGCGCGCCATGGCGATAGGCGGCTCCCGCGCTGTCAAAAGAAACGATGAATTTTCGGACTATGATGTGTATGTTTACAGCACGGAGCCGGTTCCCACTCAGCAGCGGCGCGCTGTGCTGGAAAAATACTGTGACAGTATGGTGCTTGACAACTGTTACAGGGAGCATGAGGACGTCTGTATTATGGAGGACGGCACAGAGCTGAATATCGTTTACCGCAATCTTGAAGAATTTGTGGCGGGCATTGACCGGGTGGTGGGACGCTATGAGGTGCTGGACGGCTGTACCACAGGCATGTGGCACAATCTTCTGACGGGGCGGATCGCGTATGACAAAGGCGGTTTTCTTTCTGCGGCGAAGGAAAAGTATCAGATGCCGTATCCGCAGGAACTGAAAAATAATATCATCAGCTACCACATGAATCTTATTAAATATGGTATGCCTTCTTTTATGGTACAGATCGGGAAGGCGATGAAACGGGGTGATATGGTGAATATCAATCAGAGCGTCAACCGTTTCTTTTCCTCCTATTTTGATATCCTTTTTGCACTGAATGAGAAGCCGCATCCGGGAGAAAAGCGTCTGGTTCAGGTGTGTATGGAAGAGTGCAGCATTCTGCCTGCCAGGTTCGAACTGAATATCCGCCTTCTGCTGAACAGTATGTTCAAAGATCCGGCGGCGATTTCGGTGGTGGAGCTTATGGTGTCAGAGCTTGAAAAGGTGATCGGGGAGGTGCTTGCATAGCGGCGAGGTGTAACAGCCGGTCTTCGGCGAGGTTGCAATCCTCGCCATTATATTGTATATTAACGTGAGAAGAAGTTCTAAAGACGTCCCGCCACTGGACGGGACGTCAAGAACTTCTAGGAGCTGCGCTGCAGCTCTGTCTCACGTAGGAGAATGCTAAAAAGCAGCATTCTCCGCTTGGGTTTGAGACAATGCAAAGCAGCAGTCTCTGCATGGCTTTGTGGAACAGTACTTTCTATAACGGATTGGGATGAACGGAAAAAGAAAAGAGGTTGAAAGGGTATGAAAATTATAGACGGCGGCGTGACTGCGGCGGCGGGGTTTGAGGCGGCTGGCGTGGAGGCGGCTATCAAATATCAGAACAGGAAGGATATGGCGCTGATTTACAGTCAGGCGCCCTGCCGGACAGCCGGGGTATTTACCGGCAATGTGGTGAAGGCGGCGCCTGTTTTGTGGGACCGTGAGATAGTGGCGCACTCCCCTTACGCGCAGGCGGTTGTGGTCAACGCGGGAATCGCCAACGCATGTACGGGAAAACAGGGATATGAGTGCTGCAGGCAGACGGCGCAGAAGGCGGCGGAGGCGCTCGGGGTTTCGCTTGACGCTGTTCTCGTGGCGTCCACAGGTGTGATCGGATGGCAGATTCCCGTGGAAAAGATTGCGGCGGGTGTGGACAGACTGGTGCAGACAAAAGCGCATACGCCCGAGGCGGGGCTTGCGGCTGTGGAGGCAATCATGACCACGGACACGAAGCCGAAGCAGGCGGCGGTACAGATTGAAATTGGAGGAAAGACCGTGACTGTGGGCGGCATGTGCAAAGGCTCCGGCATGATTCATCCGAATATGAGCACTATGTTAGGTTTTATCACGACGGATCTTGCGATCTCCAAAGAACTTTTGCAGGAAGCGCTTGGCGAGGACGTGAAGGACACGTTCAACATGATTTCCGTGGACGGCGACACTTCCACAAACGATACGCTGATCGTGATGGCGAACGGTCTTGCGGGCAATGCCGAGATCACGGAGCGAAACGCGGATTATGATACGTTTAAGGAAGCCCTGCATTATATAGACGAGACGCTTGCGAAAAAGATGGCGGGGGACGGAGAGGGCGCGACCGCCCTGTTTGAGACCAGGGTCATCCATGCGGCGACGAAGGAGGAGGCGCGGACGCTGTGTAAATCCGTGGTCTGCTCCAGCCTGACCAAGGCGATGATCTATGGACATGACGCCAACGTGGGACGGATTATGTGTGCCCTTGGCTATGCGGGTGTGGATTTTGACCCGGATCAGGTAGATCTCTACTGCGAGGCAGCCGGAAAACGTATGCAGATCTGCAAAGACGGTATGCTGACGGACTATGACGAGGATGAGGCGACGAAACTTCTCTCCGCGCCCGAAGTAAGCGTGATCGTGGACATGCACAGGGGCGACGCCGAAGCCGCCGCCTGGGGCTGCGATCTCACCCACGAGTACGTCAATATCAACGCGGACTACAGAAGTTAAGAAAAGAGGCATAATATGGAACAGCAGGAAATGGACAAAATTCTGGCGAAAGCGGAGGTCTTGATCGAAGCCCTTCCCTACATCCAGAAATTCAACAGAAAAATAATCGTGGTCAAATACGGCGGCAGCGCCATGAGCAATGAGGAGCTGCAGAGAAACGTCATCAAGGACGTGACGCTCCTTAAGCTGGTCGGCTTTAAGCCCATTATCGTCCACGGCGGAGGCAAGGAGATCAGCCGCTGGGTCGGCAAGGTCGGCAAAGAGGCGAAGTTTGTGAACGGGCTGCGGGTGACGGACGAAGAGACCATGGAAATTGCGGAGATGGTCCTTAACAAAGTCAATAAAAACCTTGTCAGGATGGTGGAAGAACTGGGCGTGAAGGCGGTCGGCATCAGCGGAAAGGACGCCGGGCTGCTGCAGTGCAGGAAGAGATATTCGGATGGCGAGGATATTGGCTTTGTGGGCGAAATATGCGGCGTGGAGCCGAAGGTGCTCTACGATCTTCTGGAGAAAGATTTCCTGCCCATTGTGGCCCCCATAGGTTTGGACGACCAGTTTTTGACTTACAATATCAACGCGGACGACGCGGCGTGCGCGATTGCGAAGGCGGTGGGCGCGGACAAGCTGGTATTCCTGACGGATATTGAAGGGCTCTACAAGGACATCAACGATAAATCCAGCTTTATCTCGAGACTGACGGCCACACAGGCGGAGGAGCTGATTGACAGCGGCTGTATCGGCGGCGGTATGCTTCCGAAGCTTGGAAACTGTACGGACGCCATCAGGGAGGGCGTAAACCGGGTGCATATTCTGGACGGTCGTATCGCGCACTGCCTGCTTCTGGAGATCTTTACCGATCACGGCATCGGCACGGCAATTATCGCGGACCGGGACAGGGAAACGATGACATAAATATGTATAGTAAGGAAGGCGGAAAACATGAGCGCAGAAATGCAAAGGTATATAGACGAGGCGGAACAGGCGCTGCTTCACACATACAACCGCTACCAGGTGGTGTTTGACAGGGGAGAGGGCGTGTACCTCTACGATATGGACGGAAAGAAATATCTGGACTTTGTGTCCGGGATCGCGGTGTTTGCGCTGGGCTATCACAATGAGGCGTACAACGATGCGCTGAAAGGCCAGATTGACAAGATCATCCATACTTCAAACTACTATTATAATGCGCCCGCCATCGAGGCGGCGAAAAAACTCAAGGAAATTTCCGGCATGGACCGGGTTTTCTTTACGAACAGCGGCGCGGAGGCGATAGAGGGCGCGATCAAAACAGCGCGCAAGTACGCGTACCTGAAGGACGGGAAAACGGACCACGAGATCATAGCCATGAACCATTCCTTCCACGGGCGAACCATGGGCGCGCTCTCTGTGACGGGAAATCCGCATTACAGGGAAGCTTTCGAGCCCATGATCGGCAATATCCGTTTTGCCGACCTGAACGACTTTGACAGTGTGATGGCGCAGGTAAATGACAAAACCTGTGCGATTCTTTTTGAGACCGTGCAGGGAGAGGGCGGCATTTATCCTGCCACGGAGGAATTTATGCAAAAAGTCAGGGCGCTCTGTGACGAGAGGGACATCCTGATGATACTGGATGAGATTCAGTGCGGCATGGGGCGCACCGGGGAGATGTTCGCGTGGCAGCGTTACGGCATCAGGCCGGACGTGATGACGACGGCGAAGGCGCTCGGCTGCGGCGTGCCTGTGGGGGCGTTCCTGATGACGGAGAAAGTGGGCGCAAATTCCCTTGTCGCCGGTGATCACGGCACCACTTACGGCGGTAATCCGTTGGCGTGCGCGGCAGTCAGCAAAGTGATCGACCTGTTTAGAGAGCAGGATGTGCTTATCAACGTAAACAGGGTCGGCGCGTATCTGGAAAAGCGTCTTGACGAAATTGCCGCAGAGTTTTCCTGCGTGGAGACAAGGCGCGGCGTTGGCCTTATGCAGGGGCTCGTGTTTGACCGTCCTGTGGGGGATATCATTACAGAGGCGATGGAGAGAGGTCTTGTGCTGATCAATGCGGGGACGAACATCATCCGTTTCGTGCCCTCTCTTGTCATAACGGAAGAAAATGTGGATGACATGATCACAATTTTGCGGGAGAGCATAGAGTGAGATTTAGAATATAAGGAGAACGGAATTGACATTTAAGAGACGATTATTGATGATCCTCGTCCTCGCTCTGATTGCGGGCGGTCTTTACGGGGCCGGAAGGCTCGGTATGGCTGTGCTTCCGAAAGAAGAGGAAGAGGCGGAGGAGGATTTTTTATTTAAACACCGGGAAACCCTGTATCTGTGGTATGCGGATGAAGGGCTTACGGACTATTTAAACGGCGTGGCGGTTTCCTACAACGAATATCAGGAGGAGGCGCGCGTGGTCCCGGTTTATACACCGGGACTTGAGTATTTGGAGACGATCAATCAGGCGTCCCTGTTGGGGGAAGAAGTTCCGGATCTCTATATTGTCAGCAACGACTCTTTGGAAAAGGCGTATCTGGCAGGCCTTGCTTCTGAGGTGAAGCTGCCGGACGGCGTGGCTCCCATGGAAAACCTGCTGCCGGAAACGGCGGTGCGTGCGGTGACGTACCATAACAGGCGGATCGGTTATCCGTTTTATTATGAGACGAGCTGCCTCCTCTACAACAGAACATATCTGGAAGAATGGGCAAAAGCGCAGATTACGGCCGAGCGGGACCAGGCAGCGGCGGAGGATGCGCAGGAACAGGCTGACAGCGGCGAGGTTGAGGAGGAGATTCAGGAGACGCAGGAGGAGCAGGAGGTTTCCGCTGAGGAGATCGAGGCAAAAATCGAGGAGGCAATTCCTGAGACGATAGACGAAATTTTGTCCTTCGCGGACGTTTACGACGCGCCGGAGCAGGTCGAAGCGGTTTTTAAGTGGGATGTATCGGATATCTTTTATAACTACTTTTTTGTGGGAAACTGTATTGACGTGGGCGGTATAAACGGCGACAATGCGGATTCTATCGAAATCTACAATGAAAACGCGATTCGTGCGCTGCGTGTTTACCAGAACCTGAACCAGTTCTTCTCCATAGATACGAAGGAGATCAGTTACGACGGTGTCCTGCAGGATTTTTTGGACGGAAAGATCGTCTATACGGTGGCGACTACGGACGCGCTCTCAAAACTTGAGAAGGCGCGCGGGGACGGAGAGTTTTCCTATGAGTACGGTGTGACCAGGGTGCCGGATGTGAGCGGGGAGCTCGGGTCCGCGTCCCTTTCCGTGACACAGTGTGTCGGCGTCAACGGCTACTCTTTGAAGAAGGAAATGGCAAACGATTTCGCGGTTTATCTGACACAGTACAACACCCAGGAACTCTATGCGAGGACGGGAAAAATGCCTGTGTACTGTGACGGGGACACTTACGATGACCCAAATGCGGCGGCTTTTCTGGAAGAGTACACAAGGTCCGTTCCCATACCGAAGATGATAGAGACCAGCAATTTCTGGGTACAGCTTGAGATAGCCTTTGCCAGAATCTGGGAAGGCGAGGATGCAAACGACGAGCTTCGGTCACTGTCCGAGCAGATCATGGGACAGGTGCTCGGGGAAGCTTACACGGAAGAATATATTGACGTGCCGGTTCCTGTGGAGGAGACGGAGGAAGAAGGCGAAGAGGGAGAGGCGCAGGAATAACAGCGGGCTTTGCCGTTCTGTTACGGATGAGAATAATTACCGACTGATATGGTCAACCTAAGACAAGACAGAGTAATCTGGCTTGTCTTTCTTTTTCGCGCATAGGAAGGCGAAGCATTTCGCGCCTGCCTGTGTGTAAGGTATAACAGGAGGGAACTATGTTAGGATTTTGGATCGCTATTTTATCCGGCGCGCTGATGAGCGTGCAGGGCGTCTTTAACACGCAGGTCACCAAGCAGTCTGGTGTCTGGGTGGCAAATGCTTTCGTGCAGTTTACGGCGCTTTTGGTCTGCCTTGCCGTATGGCTTGCCACGGACCGCGCTTCCTTTGCCTCGCTCCTAAAGGTGGAGCCGAAATATATGCTGCTTGGCGGCGCCATCGGTACGTTTATCACTTACACCGTGATTAAGAGCATGGAGCAGCTCGGACCCGCGCGGTCGGTTATGTTTATCGTGGTATCCCAGCTTATCATCGCCTATGTCATTGAAGTTCTCGGGCTTTTCGGGGTGGAGAAGCAGCCGCTTGAGATGAAAAAGCTGTTGGGAGCGGGCGTGATGATTGCCGGAATCGTTATTTTTAAGTGGACATAGGCTGAGATTTATTTTACAATAAAAATACAGCGCATAGCGGGAAACCTCCCAGAGGGCGAAGAAGCCCGGAAGGGAGACTATGCAGATGAAAAAGAGAAAAATGCAGACGGACAGGATATGGCAGACGGGCTTGGCACTCGCTCTGCTGTTGCTGTTGTGCGGCTGCACGAAGAAAGAAGAACTTTTACTGCTGTCTGGGGAGACAGCGCAGGATGCGCCTACGGCGGGAGACAGCGCGGGCACGCCGGAGGAAGAGCACCGGGACATTCAGGGCGGTGAGACCGGGGTTACGGATATGTCCCCCGCACCGGTGTCTGGGCAGGAGAGCGCGGCGGCACAGCCCGGCGTGATTTATGTCCATGTCTGCGGCGCGGTTGTAAAGCCTGGCGTTTATGAACTGGAGGCGGGAAGCCGCGTCTACGAGGCGGTGGAGCTGGCAGGCGGCTTTGCGGAGGGTGCGGAGCAGAATTATGTAAACCAAGCACAGATTCTGGACGACGGCGTGAAACTGGTGATTCCCACACAGGAGGAAGCGTCGGCAGATGGAGAGCGGGAGACGTCTCTGGCGGCGGGGAAGCCGCAGGACCATGCAGTGAAAGAGATCGGCATTGTGGGCGGTGCATCCGGGGATGGAAAAAGTACCGGCCAAGGCGCAGATGCAGGGGCGTCTGCGGCGTCAGGCGGACGGATCAACATTAACACCGCGTCGGAAGCTATGCTTTGCGAGATTCCGGGCATCGGCGCGACAAGGGCTGCGGCGATAGCGGCTTACAGGGAATCCCACGGCGCCTTTGAGAAGCCGGAAGACATAATGAAGGTAAACGGCATCAAAGAAGGCATGTACGAGAAAATAAAGGACAGCATCAGTGTAAACTAGAAAGAAAGACAGGGACAGGGAGTATGGCACAGAGAGTTTTGGTAGTGGATGATGAAAAGTTGATCGTGAAAGGGATTCGGTTCAGTCTGGAACAGGACGGTATGGAAGTGGACTGTGCCTACGACGGGGAAGAAGCCCTGAAACTGGCGGAGGAGAATGCGTACGACATGATCCTTCTGGACGTGATGCTGCCAAAAATGACGGGCTTTGAGGTGTGCCAGCAGATCCGCGGTTTTTCCAATGTGCCGATTGTCATGCTGACGGCAAAGGGCGATGATATGGATAAGATTCTGGGGCTTGACTACGGCGCGGACGACTATATCACGAAACCTTTTAACATTTTGGAAGTAAAGGCAAGAATCAAGGCGATTATGCGCAGGACGAACCGCCAGACGCCGGAGAAAAAAGAGGCGGTTAAGATCGTAGAGCGGGGCGATATGCGCCTTGACTGCGAGAGCAGGAGGGTGTACATCAAGGATCGGGAGATCAATCTGACAGCCAAAGAGTTCGAGGTGCTGGAGCTTTTGATGCGGAATGCCGGAAAGGTGTACGGCAGGGAAGAGCTTTTGAAGCTGGTTTGGGGAACCGATTATCCCGGCGATGTGCGGACTGTGGACGTACATATCAGGAGGCTGCGCGAAAAAATAGAGGAAGTGCCCGGAGAACCCGCGTATGTGCGGACGAAGTGGGGCGTTGGATACTACTTTGCTTAAATTACATTTACGTCAAATTAAATTCTTAAAAAGCCTGAAGGGGCGTATTTTTCTGATTCTGCTCATTGTCGGGCTGATTCCATGTTTTATCATGCGCTATGCGATCCTGCAAAATTACGAGCAGCGGGCGGTAAATGTCAGAACTTCTGACATTTCCACCCAGGTCAGGATTCTTGCCAATCATCTGATTACCTACCATTATCTGCAGGACACCTCTTCCGAAGTCATCAATGCGGAGCTGGAACAGCTCTCAAATCTGTATGACGGCCGCGTGCTTGTCATAGATGCAAATCTTCGGATTGTGAAAGACACTTACGGCATCAGCGAGGGAAAAACGATTATCTCGGAGGAGGTCATCCGCTGTCTGGGCGGCGAGGTCACCAGCCGGTACGACAGGGAAAACGGTTATATAGAGATGACCATACCCATCACGGAGACGTTGGAGGCGGACCTGCCGGTAGGAGCCGGGGAGCGGATCGAACTTGTGCGGGGTATTATGCTGGTGAGCGCATCCAACGACAATATCATTGCGACCATGGATATCCTGAACCATCAGGCGGTGATATTGATGTCCATTGTGGGCGTGCTGATTTTCGTGGTGACGCTTCTGGTGTCCAAGTTCCTTTTCGCCCCTTTTAAAAAGATCATAGCGGCGCTGGACCAGGTGCAGGAGGGCTATACGAACGATCCGATTTCCGTGACGGACTGTCTGGAGACGGAGCATATCGGGGACGCCTTTAACCGGGTACTCGGGCGCATGAAGATGCTGGATGATTCCAGGCAGGAGTTTGTGTCGAACGTGTCACATGAACTGCGGACGCCGATCACGTCAATGAAGGTGCTGGCGGATTCCCTGATTACCCAGAAAGACGTGCCGCTCGCGGTCTATCAGGAATTTATGATCGATATTGCGGCGGAGATTGAGAGGGAGGATAAGATCATCAACGACCTGCTCTCCCTCGTAAAGATGGACAGGACTTCGGCTGACCTGAATATTTCGGAGGTGGACATCAACGCCCTTGTGGAACTGATTATGAGGCGGCTGCGCCCGATTGCACAGCGCAGGGATGTGCAGCTTGTCTATGAGAGCCTGCGCCCCGTGACAGCGTCGGTGGATGAAGTGAAGCTTACGCTCGCGCTCTCCAATCTCGTGGAGAATGCGATCAAGTATAATAAGGAACACGGGTTCGTGAAGGTGACGCTGGACGCTGACCACCAGTTCTTTACGGTGAAGGTGGAGGATTCCGGCGTGGGTATCCCGCAGGATGCGCTGGAGCATATCTACGAGCGTTTTTACCGTGTGGACAAATCCCGTTCCAGGGAGATTGGCGGCACGGGGCTTGGGCTTGCCATAACAAAAAGCGCGATTCTCATGCACAGGGGCTCGATCAAGGTGACAAGCATTGAGGGGGAGGGCACCGATTTTACGGTAAAAATCCCGTTAAAATACATTGCGGTTTAAGGAGACGGAGGCTGGTATGAAAAAGGTGGTGCATCTTTTTTTGGCTGCGGTTCTCATTATGGGGCTGCTTCTGCTTACTGCCTGTGGGAACAGACAGCAGACGCAGGAAGGCGCGGCTTATAAAATATATTATGTAAACAATGAGGAGACTAAGATCGTCGAGCGGGAGTATGTGACCGAAACTACGGACGGTGGGCTTTTGTTTGAGGAGCTTTTGGACCAGCTTTCCCATATCTCGGAAAAAATGGAGTACGAGACGCTGCTTGGGAAAGAAATTTCGGTGGAGGGATATACGCTGGACAACGGTCTGCTGACGTTAGATTTTGACGAGGGCTACAAAAATCTGCGGGGCACGAGAGAGATTCTTGTGCGCGCCTCCATTGTAAGGACGCTGACGCAGATACCGGGCGTGGAGCGCATGGCGTTTACGGTCAAGGGCGAGCAGCTGACGGACGCGGCAGGAACGGTTGTCGGGGTGATGGCGGCGGACACCTTTATCGAGAATGCGGGCAATGAGATCAATGCCTATGAAAAAGTGGACCTGAAACTTTATTTTGCCAACGACACGGGGGACAGCCTGGTGGAGGAGAACCGCCGTAACGTGGTGTACAACAGTAATATTGCGCTGGAAAAGCTGGTGGTGGAAAAGCTGGTGGAAGGACCGATGGCGGAAGGGGCATACCCTACTATCAATCCGACAACGAAGATTGTGAGTGTCACTGTGAAGGATGGGACGTGTTATGTAAACCTGAGCAATGACTTTCTCAACCAGCCCTACAACGTCGCCTCCGACGTGACCATTTATTCCATTACCAATTCTCTGGTGGAGCTTTCCCATGTGAACCGGGTGCAGATAGCCGTAAACGGGGAGTCAAACATTTCATACCGGGAAAATATGAGCCTGAACAATGTGTTTGAGAGAAACTTGGATATTTTAGACTGATTAAATTGTATAAATGAAATTACTATCATAAATAATACAAGGAGGACAAATATGCGCAGACCATTATGCCTGCTCGGGCTGGCATTTGTGATGGTTCTGCTTCTTGGGATAAACCTGATTCCGCACGGTTCGCCGGATTACGGCGCCCTCGACGGGGAGACGGTCGCCGCCGTGGGACGTGTGGAGTGGAAGGAGCGCAGGATTTCCGGCTCGGAGGAAGTTCTCGTGGTCACTTTGGAGCAGGTCATCATTCTGAAAACGGATCAGATATCCGTTCTGCAACAAATCTTAGCAGATTCTGACACAGCTTATACCAATTCAAACGCTGCAGATTCCGTAAAGAAAATTCAAAAACTGTTAGAAAAAAATGGGGAAAGGATACGCCTTGCGGGCACAGAGGAGATCGCGGGGATTTTATGCTATCTAAGGGCGGAGGAAAACCCGGCCATGGGAAGTATTGTTTTGGTGGAAGGGAAGTTTCGCCCGTTTGCGCATGCAGCGAACCCGGGGGAGTTTGACGCGGCGGATTATTACCGCGTCTCGGGGCAGCAGGGCAGGCTGATGAAGGCGGCGTGCCTTGCAGAGGGCCGGCACTTTTCTTCCTTTCGCGAGTGGCTGTACCGTGTCAGGGAGTATCTGTCGCTCCTCATTGACGCCTGTTACCCCGAAAAGGAGGCGTCGATTATGGGAGCCATGCTCCTGGGGGAGAAGGCGATGCTCGATGAGGGGATCAAGAGCCTGTACCGGCAAAACGGCATCATACATATTCTGGCGATAAGCGGTCTTCACCTTTCGATTCTGGGAATGGGCTTTCACAGGCTGCTGCAGCGTCTGCAGGCTCCTAAATTGGTTAACATAATATTAACTGTGGCATTGATGTACAGCTACGGGGTCATGACGGGCATGGGGATCTCCATTGTCAGGGCGTTCGTGATGTTCGGCCTGAAACTGTGTGCCGGTCTGTGCGGCAGAACCTACGATCTGCTGACGGCGATGACGACGGCTGCGCTTCTGATTCTTGTGCAGCAGCCGCTTTATCTGACGCAGAGCGGCTTTCTCTTCTCCTTCGGCGCGGTGTGCGGCATCGGGCTTCTGCCGTCGGTGTCCCGGCACTTCCCTGTGCTGCCAGACCGCTTTCCTGTGGGGAACCGTCTTTTGCAGGCGCTGTTTGCGGGCATCTGGATTTCCCTTTGTACCCTTCCCGTGTATCTGTGTTTCTATTACGAATTTCCGCCCTATTCCGTGCTTTTAAACCTGATCGTGATTCCCTGCATGGGAGCGCTTTTCCTGAGCGGCATTGCGGCTATGGGAGCCGCGGCATGTCTGCTGCCGCTTGGACGCCTGGCGGCTGTCCCGGGCGTGTGGATTTTGACCCTTTACGAGAAATGCGCCGCGTTTGTCGTGCGGCTGCCCGGACGGCAGTGGGTCGCAGGACGTCCCGAGAACTGGCAGGCTGCGGCGTATCTTGCGCTTCTTTCGGCGGCGGTATTCCTTGTGGGAAAGAGGGAAAAGGGAAAAAAGGGATCTTTCTGGTGCGCAGTTTTCGGGGCGGTGTTTCTTTTGGGCTTTCGGATGCCGCAGGGCTTCGAAATCACCATGTTGGATATCGGGCAGGGCGACTGTATTTATCTGGCGGACGGGCAGGGAGGGCACTACCTGATCGACGGCGGCAGCTTGGACCGAAAGGAAGTGGAGACGTATCAGATCATCCCATTTTTGAAATACCGGGGCGTGAGACGTCTTAATGCGGCGTTTGTCACCCATTCGGACGCGGACCACATAAGCGGGATTAAGGGGCTGATGGCGGACTGTGAGGGGACGGGAATAGAGATCGGCTGCCTGTATCTGCCCGATCTGGCAAAGGAGTGCAGGGACGAAAATTATCTGGGACTTGCGGCGCTGGCGCAGGGCTGCGGCATTCCCGTGCGGCTGCTTCACGAGGGAGAACATTTGCAGAATGGGAAACTTATGTTAACCTGTATACACCCGGCTAAAAGTTATGTAAACTCAGACGCCAATGCGGGTTCCACCGTACTCTATCTGAATTACGAAAACTTCTCCGCCCTCTTTACAGGGGACCTGGAAGGGGAGGGCGAGCGCCTTGTGACAGAGAGGCTGTCGGACATGCGCAGGACAGGCCGGCTTTCCGGGCAGATTACGCTGCTCAAGGTCGCGCACCACGGCTCGAAAAACTCCACGGAGGCATCCTTTTTGGAAGTGGCCAGTCCGCGGATTGCGTTTATCTCCGCAGGGCGGGATAATTCTTACGGGCATCCCCATAAAGAGACGCTTGCGCGGCTTGCAGACCGGGAATGCCGGATTTACCAGACGCCTGTGGGCGGGGCGGTGACAGTCCGGGTGAAGAACGGGGGCGTGTATGTGGAGGAGTATTTGTCCAAACAATAACCTTGACCGGCTATCTCACATTACATATAATCATAGTATGAAAAAGTTAAACGAAGAAATCCGGGAAGGAACATTAAAACAGGCATATCTTCTGTGCGGGGATGAGGCGTATCTGCGCAGGCAGTACAGGGACAGGGTCAAAAAGGCCCTTATGGGTGACGGTGACCTGATGAACCTGAACTGTTTCGAGGGAAAAGGCATCGTGCCGGGAGAGGTGATTGATCTGGCGCAGACCATGCCTTTTCTTGCCGAGAGAAGGGTGCTTGTCATAGAAAACAGCGGCTTTTTCAAGAAAGGCGGAGAAGACCTGGCGGCGTATCTGGCGGACCCTGCGCCCAGCGCCTATTTCCTGTTCGTGGAGGCGGAGGTTGACAAGAGGAGTAAACTCTACAAGGCGGTTACGGCAAAGGGACGGGTGATCGAGTGCAAAACGCCCGACGATGGTGTGCTGAAACGCTGGGTTGCGGAACTTCTCATGAAGGACGGCAAGCGGATCACCCAGCGGGATCTGGATTTTTTCTTGGAAAAGACGGGTACGGATATGGAAAACATCCGCGGCGAGGTGGAGAAACTGGTCTGTTACGCCCTGGAGCGGGATGTGGTCACGGCGCAGGATATCGAGGCGGTCTGTGTCCGGCAGATCGGCAGCCGTATCTTTGACATGGTGGAGGCTGTTGCGGACAAAAAGCAGAAAAAAGCGATGGAACTGTACTATGATCTGCTGACTTTAAAAGAGCCGCCCATGCGGATTCTGTTTCTGATCGCCAGACAGTTTAATCTGCTTTTGCAGGTGAAGGAATTAAAGAACAAAGGTTATGATACGCGCTCCATCGGTGAGAAAGTAGGGCTTAAAGGGTTTATCGCCGGAAAATATGTCAGCCAGGCGGCGAAATTTAAGGAGGCGGAGTTAAAGCGGGCGCTGGCGGACTGTGTGGAGACGGAGGAGGCAGTCAAGACGGGAAGGATGAACGACGTGATGAGCGTGGAGCTCCTGATCGTAAAAAGCAGCATGCAGCCGGCAAAATCCGCAGTCAGACAGAAGTCTGCCGACGGGTGAAAAACTTCCGGTTGCGCAAAAGGGTATATTTACAGTACAATAGTGGGTGGAATGAGCGTTTATCGTCATTTACTTACATGGGATAATTGGAGGCATTACATGAGTATGCATATTGTTTGTCTGGATCTCGAGGGCGTGCTGGTGCCGGAGATTTGGATTGCTTTTGCGAAGGAGAGCGGTATTCCTGAGCTTACGAGGACGACGAGGGACGAGCCTGACTATGACAAACTGATGAACTGGAGGCTCGGCATTTTGCGTGAGCACGGACTGGGGCTTAAGGAGATTCAGGAGACGATCTCGAAGATAGATCCGCTTCCGGGCGCGAAGGAGTTTCTGGATAAGCTAAGGCGCATGACGCAGGTTATTATCATCAGCGATACCTTTACCCAGTTTGCGGGACCGCTGATGGAAAAGCTAGGCCTGCCGACGATTTTCTGCAATTCCCTTGAGGTTGCGCCGGATGGAGAGATCACAGGGTATAAGATGCGCGTCAAGGAGTCCAAGCTCACCACGGTGAAGGCGTTGCAGTCTATCGGCTATGAGACGATTGCTGCCGGGGACAGCCATAACGACCTGGCCATGATTCAGGCGGGAAAAGCCGGATTTTTGTTTAAGAGTACGGAGCAGATCAAGAAGGATTATCCGCAGATACCCGCATATGAAACGTATGAGGAGCTGTTTGACGCCCTCAGGGAAGCGATAGGGCGGTAATAGGCGGCGGTATGAAAGACAGGTGAAAGGAGGAATTTTTTATGAAATGTATGCGTGCGGCTTTTGAGGTGAATGTGGAGAAGTATGAGGCCGGCAAGGGTATGGAGGACGGCGTTGAACTGTGGACGGATGTGGTGACCAGAGGCTGGTTCGTCACGGATTCCCTTGTCCAGATCAAGAAGGAAAACGGCGCGATTGTATGCCCCTATATTCTGCATAAGAGAGGGAAGACATTTATTGCCGAGGGTGATTATATCATTACCGAGAGCGACGGCTCAAGACATGTATGCAACGGTGACAAGATTTTTGACAGGTATAAGCCGGTTGAGGAATAGGAGTATTATGTAAACTAAATAGAAGGTGAAAAGAGACAGGAAATCTGCCAGAACAGATTTTGCTGTTTCTTTTTTTATGTCCCGTTTAAGGGACTTGCAAAATGCTATAGTGGTTCCAACAAGGGGGGGTGACAGATGAACAGGGGTTTAAGCCTGATTACGGCGTTACTGGTTCTGGCTGCCGCTTTCTGTGTGAGCGGAACGGTGATGAGCAAGGAACGGAAGGACTACACACAGGAAAATGAGAGATATGCGCTGCTCGAGGATGCCTTCACGGAGCGGGCGAGAGGGATTCTGGAGGAGCGAGGATATCAAAACAGCGGACTGACGATCACCTGGACAAGAGAGAACGGCGGCGAGAGAAGTTACCGGGTAGAAATTCATCACAGGGGAATTGGAAGCCTTGGCGAGGATGAGAAGGAGAAATTGACTGAGGCGCTGTACTGTGAGGAGTTTTACAATGCGGTGTCGGAGCTTAGGATTGTTTATTCCTGAGCGAACTTAAAAATGTCATGTCCGTTATATTGACAGATTAGAACATTTGTTCTAAAATCAAAGAAAGAACAAATGTTCTAGAAACACACGGCATGGAGAAAAAAATGCCACAGCAAAAACCATTTGGGAAAGAATTGCGGAGAAATTCTTTGTCGTAGACCGTCAGGCCTACGACGTGGATAGACATTTCAATATTTTGGGATTATACTAATATAGAAAATTTACGAAAAAAGGAGATTCCTATGAGACATAATCCCAGACCACAGGAAATGTACAGGCATTTTAAGGGCAATTTATACCAGATCCGCTGCCTTGCGAAGCACAGTGAGACAAGGGAGCCGATGGTAGTTTATCAGGCTATGTACGGCACTTTTGAGATATTTGTGCGGCCTTTGTCCATGTTTATGGAGGAGGTAGACCGCGAGAAGTATCCAGATGCCAGACAGCGATACCGCTTCGAACTTCTGCAGGATATGGAGGACGAGGAGACGGCCGGTTTGCCGGAGATTTCCCGGGATATGGGGTCAGTCTTTTTATCTGCGGACGCGTCGGAAGATGAGCATAAGGCGGATTGTGTCGCTGAGGCCGTTATATCTGAAACTGTTCCGGCCGAGAATGCGTCGGAAGGGCAATTGAATATTGATCCTCTGGTGTTGGAGTTTCTCGACGCGGATTCCTATGAGCAGAAGCTTATGATTCTGGACTCTCTCCACAACCGGATCACGGACAGCATGATTAATACCATGGCAGTGGCGTCGGATCTGGAGATCAAGGAGGGAGATCTGGAGGATAGATATCTGGAACTTAGGAATTGTCTGCGCACTTTTGAAAAATTTGAGTGCAACAGACTGAGATAAGCAGTTTATGTATGAAACAGCAGCCCCCGCCGGAGAGATCACGGATGGGGGTGCTTTATGTCTTACGAACTGGAAAACAAACTTGTGGTGGGCGTTTCGTCCAGAACTTTGTTTGATTTGACGTTTGAAAACAAAATATTTGAAGAAGAGGGCATGGAGGCGTACAGCCGCTATCAGGTGGAGCATGAGGACGAACTGCTAAAGCCCGGTCCCGGTTTTCCGCTGGTGCGGGCGCTTTTAAATCTGAATGAGCTGCCGGGGATGGAAGGGCGCGTAGAGGTGATTATTATGTCCAGAAACAGCCCGGACACGTCGCTGCGGGTCTTTAAGGCGATTGAGCATTATGGGCTGCGGATTACCCGCGCCGTGCTGGCTGGAGGCGCTTCGCTTGCCCCGTATCTGGAAGCGTTTAAGACAGATCTCTTTCTGTCGGCATGCGAGGAGGATGTGCAGCGTGCCATCGACTCAAACATTGCTGCCGGTATCATCTGTACGGAAGGGATTTCGACCTACGACTGCGAGCACAGGATCAGACAGATCAGAGTGGCGTTCGATGGTGACGCGGTGCTCTTTTCGGATGAATCCGAGAGGATTTTTCAGGAGCACGGGTTGGAGGCTTTCGAGGAAAACGAGCGGCGGAATGCGGATAATCCCCTGCAGGCGGGGCCTTTTGCAAAGTTTTTGAAGACCCTGTCCAAGTTACAGAAAAACTACCCGGAGCAAGAGAGCCCGATCAGAACCGCGCTTGTCACGACGAGGTGCGCGCCGGCTCACGAGCGCGTCATCCGCACGCTGCGCGCGTGGGATGTGCGCATCGACGAGGTGTTCTTCCTTGGAGGCATCCGAAAGAAGGATGTGCTGCATGCTTTCGGCGCGCACATATTCTTTGACGATCAGTCCGCCCACACGCTCCCGGCTTCCGAGGTGGTGCCCGCGGCGCGGGTACCGTATAAGAGTAGAGAAGCAGTCGCTGAGATAGAAGAGAAAGACAGCAGTTAAAGGAGAGATTCCGCGATGCGGAATCATGGGAGCAGGATATGAAGTATACAGAGATTGTTACCGCTGAATTTATTGAGCGTCCGAACCGTTTTATCGCCTACGTGGAACTGATGGGCGAAAGGACGAAGGTGCATGTGAAAAACACGGGCAGATGCCGGGAACTTTTGACGGATCACGCGAAAGTATATCTGGAGAAGAGCGGGAAGGGAAACCGTTCCACCGCATACGATCTTGTGGCGGTGGAGAAGGAAGGGCGTCTGGTCAACATGGATTCCAATGCGCCGAACAAGGTGGCGGGCGAGTGGCTGCGCGCGGGCGGACTTTACAGGGATGTCAGTTTGGTCAGACCGGAGAAAACGTTTGGAAATTCCCGCTTTGATTTTTATGTGGAGAGCGCATCCGGGGAGAAGGCTTTTATCGAGGTCAAGGGCGTGACTTTGGAGAGGGAAGGCGTGGCAGCCTTTCCCGATGCGCCTTCCGAGCGCGCGGTCAAACATGTGGAAGAGCTGATCGAGGCGCACAGGCAGGGGTATGAGGCATATCTTCTGTTTGTGGTCCAGATGAAAGGCGTTTCCTTTGTAGAACCGAACTGGGATACCCAGCCGGCATTTGGCGAAGCGCTCAAACGGGCAAGGAAAGAAGGCGTCCGGCTGCTTGCCTACGACTGTCTTGTGGGCAGGGACAGTATGGAGATGGACACTCCACTGCCCGTTTATCTGGACAGCCTGGACAGGATCGCGGAGCCGCTCCTTGCATGGTATGATGCGGGCAGGCGCATCCTGCCATGGAGGGAGGAACCGACGCCCTATCATGTATGGCTTTCGGAGATTATGCTGCAGCAGACGAGAGTGGAGGCGGTGAAACCCTACTACGACCGCTTTTTGCGGGCACTGCCCGATATAGGCAGTCTGGCGGCCGTGGGGGAGGAAAAGCTGCTCAAACTTTGGGAAGGTTTGGGATATTACAACAGGGCAAGGAACCTGAAAAAGGCGGCGGAGATTCTCGTTTCGAAGTTCGGCGGGGAGATGCCAGATGACTATGATATAATACAGTCGCTTCCGGGGATCGGCAGCTACACGGCGGGCGCGGTCTCTTCGATTGCATTCGGGCGGGCGTACCCGGCGGTAGACGGCAATGTACTGCGCATTCTCTCAAGACTGCGGGGCGACGGGAGGGATATTCTGAATGCGAAGGTGAAAAAGTCCGTGGAGGATGAACTGCTTGACGTGATGCCGGCCGACCGCCCCGGGGATTTCAATCAGGCGCTCATGGAACTGGGCGCAATGGTATGCATACCAAACGGCGCGCCTAAGTGTGAGGAGTGCCCATGGAAAGCACTCTGCCTTGCGAGGGCAACGGGACGACAGACGGAGTTTCCGAAGAAGGCGAAAAAGAAACCGAGAAGCGTGGAGGAAAAGACCATTCTGGTGATACAGGATGCGGAGAGGGTGGCGCTTCGCAAAAGACCTGCGCGAGGGCTTTTGGCAGGCATGTATGAATTTCCTTCCCTGGAGGGACACTGTGAAGAGACAGAAGTAAGCGCCTATCTCAAAAAGATCGGTCTTTCACCGATCAGAATCCGCAGACTTCCCCCGGCGAAGCATGTGTTTACCCACAAGGAATGGCATATGACAGGGTATCTGGTCCGGGTGGACGAGCTCGCGGCGAAAGGGTCAGGGCAGGAGCTTAAAGGTTTTGTCTTTGTGGAGCCGGGGCAGCCGAGGGCAGATTACCCGATTCCCTCAGCCTTTGCCGCCTATGCAGATCAGGTGGAGATGCGGCGCGGGGTGGAAAAACGGCAGCAGTGAAGGCAAAAATAAGGAAAATATAAGAATTCCGTAATAATATACAGGGAATTATATGCTAGAATAGACAGTGACTGTTTGGCGGTAAGCGGCTTACAGAATCAGAAATGGGAAAGGCATGGATATTTTGGCATGAAACTATTATCAGTTGCAATACCTTGTTATAATTCAGAAGGATATATGAAAAAGTGTATAGAGTCACTTTTGCCCGGCGGCGAGGACGTGGAAATTTTGATTGTGGACGACGGCTCCACCGACGGAACGGGCGAGATCGCGGACGCTTACGGCATGCTCTATCCCTCTATTGTCAAGGTGATCCATAAAAAGAACGGAGGGCATGGCTCTGCCGTAAATGCGGGCCTTGCATGCGCGTCAGGGCTGTTTTATAAGGTGGTGGACAGCGACGACTGGGTGAAGGAAAGCGCCTACATGAAAATTCTTGAGACGCTTCGGGATATCGTTGCGGGAGATACCACGCTTGACATGCTTATCAGCAATTTTGTCTATGAGAAGGAAGGCGAAAGGAAGCATAAGGTGATGAAATACCGCCATGCGCTTCCGCAGGACAGGATATTTGGCTGGAATGAGGTGAAACATTTTCATAAGGGACAGTATATTCTCATGCATTCTGTCATTTTCCGCACGAAGCTCCTTCGGGAATGCGGGCTGGAACTGCCGGAAAACACCTTTTATGTGGATAATATCTTCGTGTTCGAACCTTTGCCTTTCGTGAAAAACATGTACTATCTCGATGTGAATTTTTACCGCTACTATATAGGCAGGGAGGGACAGTCAGTCAACGAGGAGGTCATGATCGGCAGGATTGACCAGCAGATAAAGGTCAATAAAATTATGATAGATTATCTCGTGGACAAGAGGGCGAAGATTAACGGCAAAGGTAAGCTGAAGCGATACATGGTCAATTATCTGGAAATTATCACGGTGATTTCCTCGATCATGCTGATCCGCTCCGGCACGGAGGAGAACCTCGAAAAGAAAGCGGAGCTTTGGAAGTATATCAGACAAAAGGATATCGGTCTGTATATGAGACTGCGCTACGGCGTGCTTGGCAGTTCCATGAATCTGCCGGGAAAGGGCGGCAGGAAGATATCAGTGGAAGGCTACAAGATCTGCCGGCGGTTTTTCAAATTTAACTAAATAGCTGTTTTGACAGATTTATGCCAATGGCGGGATGGGACAGCGTTCAGAGGGTATGAAAAAGGGAGAATCCATTTTCGGGACTCTCCCTTTTGACTTCCTGAAGCCGAGTGCGTGAATCGGATTTCGCAGTTGAATTATGTCTGCCTGTCGATCATACAAGCGTGCCGGGTTTGCGTTTCCGTCTGTGCTGCACGCCGTGGTAGAAATGGATGAGCACGTCGGAGCGGTAAACGATGCCATACATGAAAGCCGCCATGATGAAGGCCGTGGTCACATCAAAAACGGAGTGCTGCTTGATAAACATGGTCGATAAAATAATCGAGACACATAAGACAAACGAGCAGATCCGAATCCCTTTTTTCTTTTCCAGCCGTGCACTCCTCATAACCGCGATATGGCAGCCGAGGGAATTGTACACATGAATGCTCGGCCAAAGGTTAGTCGGTGTATCTGCCAGGTAGAGATTGGACACTAGTTTTGTAAACAGATTGTCCCGCGGCATAACGGCGGGACGAAGATCGTGTCCGTTAGGAAAGAGTGTGCTGACAATCAGGAACACGGTCATTCCCGTGAAGAGGAAGGTGCAGGCCCTGAAGTAGTCGTCTTTGTCGCGGAAGAAAAAGTAGACGATTACCGCTGCCACATAGGCGAACCACAACAGGTAGGGAATGACAAATACTTCGCAAAACGGAATAAAGTCGTCCGGCCTGTAATGGATCAGCCGATAGTTGGTTGTAACGGTTTTCTCCAGATAAGTAAACCAAAGCATATATATGATCCCGTAAAGGATAAGCGGCAGCGCATGCCTGTATTGCCGCCAGATATTCAAAAGTTTATTTTTGTTTTTTAACATAATCAGATTGTTCCTCTTTTACAACAATTCGTCCGACTGATCTTTCTTTAACAAGTTACATCATAGCAGATCAAGTGTAAAAGTCAAAATAAGATTTCCATAAAGTTTTCTTAATTTTTCATAAAAATCTATCCATTATGCCGAAGACATATTTCATGGGCAGACAGGCGTAGGGGGAACGTCATAAATTTTGTTTGCATTACATAGCATAATACTTTATAATATTGTTTTGAAATTGCCTCTATATTATTCGTACAGGTATATAATATAGAAGGAAATATATGTGAATGTAAGGGTGGAAATTATCAGAAAGGCAGGAACGAGGAATGTATTCATTGGATGAGGTAAAAAATGTTGACCCGGAGATCGCGCAGGCGATTGTGGACGAACAGAACAGGCAGAATTCCCATATTGAGCTGATTGCTTCTGAAAACTGGGTGAGTAGGGCGGTAATGGCAGCTATGGGCAGCCCGCTTACGAACAAGTATGCGGAGGGATATCCCGGCAAGAGATACTACGGCGGCTGCGAGTGTGTGGACGTGGTGGAAAATATTGCCAGAGACCGCGCGAAAGAGCTTTTCGGCTGTGAGTATGTCAACGTGCAGCCACACTCCGGCGCGCAGGCGAACATGGCGGTTTTCTTCGCGGTGATGGAGCCGGGCGATACCTTCATGGGCATGAATCTGGATCACGGCGGACACCTGTCCCACGGTTCACCGGTCAATATGTCCGGCAAGTATTTCAAGTGTGTGCCTTATGGCGTCAATGACGACGGATTCCTCGATTACGATAATGTGAGAAAGATTGCACTGGAGTGCAGACCGAAAATGATTGTGGCGGGTGCGTCCGCCTATGCCAGAACCATTGATTTCAAGAAGTTCCGGGAGATTGCCGATGAGGTCGGCGCGGTGCTGATGGTGGATATCGCGCATATCGCCGGGCTTGTGGCAGCAGGGCTTCATCCGAGCCCGATTCCCTATGCGCATGTGACGACTACCACCACCCATAAGACCCTGCGCGGTCCCCGCGGCGGCATGATTATGTCCAGCCAGGAAGTGGCGGATCAATATAACTTCAACAAGGCGATTTTCCCCGGCACACAGGGCGGGCCGCTGATGCATGTGATCGCGGCGAAAGCTGTATGTTTCAAGGAGGCGCTGTCCGATGACTTCAAGGTTTACATGAAGAATGTGGCCGATAATGCGCAGGCGCTCTGTAAGGCTTTACAGGCAAGGGACATTAAGATTGTTTCCGGCGGAACGGACAATCATCTGATGCTTGTCGATCTGACGAACTACGACCTGACAGGTAAGGCTGTGGAGAAACTGCTCGACGAGGCGCATATTACGGCGAACAAGAATACGATCCCCAATGATCCGAAGTCTCCTTTCGTGACGAGCGGTATCCGCCTGGGAACGCCGGCGGCTACTTCCCGCGGTTTAAATACGGATGATATGGATCAGGTGGCGGAGGCGATTTCCATCGTGGTTAAGGAAGGCGAGGCAGGTATCGGCAAGGCACAGGCTATTATTAAGACACTGACGGATAAGTATCCGCTTATATAAGTGTGAAGGAAAACGCTAAGCTCAAAAGAACCTCACTAAGTGTTTTCAAGCTTCACACAGGAGAATGCCAAAGAGCGGCATTCTCTGCATGACAAGTGGGAAAATTGCAGTAAACTGCTTATACATGGAGGATAACAATGATTCAGATAGCGGTTTTGGGATACGGCACCGTCGGAAGTGGTGTCGTGGAAGTGATTGAGACGAATAAGACAGATATCAACAAAAAGGCGGCGGAGGATCTGGCGGTAAAATATATTCTCGATTTACGGGACTTTCCGGGCGACCCTTACGAGGGGAAAGTGGTACATGACTACAATATTATTTTGAACGACCCGGAAGTAAAGATTATCTGCGAGACCATGGGCGGTACGAAGCCGGCCTACGACTTTACGAAACAGGCGCTGCTTCAGGGGAAGAGTGTGTGCACCTCAAATAAGGAACTTGTCGCTGCGCATGGCCCTGAGCTCATAAGAATTGCTAAGGAGAATCACTGTAACTATCTTTTTGAGGCCAGTGTGGGCGGCGGTATTCCGATTATCCGTCCGATCAACTATTCCCTGACGGCGGAGCATATCGACAGTATCACGGGGATACTTAACGGGACGACGAACTACATTCTGACCAAGATGGACAGGGAGGGCGCTGACTTTGAGGAGGTACTTAAGGAGGCGCAGGATAAGGGCTATGCGGAGAGAAATCCCGAGGCTGATGTGGAGGGATATGACGCCTGCCGTAAGATAGCCATTCTTTCATCCCTGATGTCTGGCAAAAATGTGAGCTATGAAGATATTTACACAGAGGGAATCACGAAAATTTCTTCGGCAGATTTTAAGTATGCAAAGCAGATGAACAAGTCAATCAAGCTGCTGGCGCTCAGCAGGGACACGCAGGACGGATTTTTTGCCATGGTCGCGCCTTTCCTGATCTCCAGGGAGCATCCGTTATACAGCGTGAACGACGTGTTTAACGCAGTGTATGTGCACGGAAATATGCTGGGAGACTCCATGTATTACGGCCGCGGGGCAGGAAAGCTCCCGACGGCGAGCGCGGTGGTTTCCGATGTGGTGGACTGTGCGAGACATCAGGGAAAAACCATTATGTGCTTCTGGGATGAGGAAAAAGTAAAGGTTGCGGACGTAACGAGCGCGAGAAGAAAATTCTTTGTCAGAATATCGGCGGATAAGCGCGAAGCGGCTATGGCGGCCTTTGGCACGATGGCGGAAGTGAACGTAGGCCTGATGAAGGAATTTGGTTTTATGACACAGGAGATGACCGAAAAGGAGTTTAATGAAAAGATAGAGCAGATCGGCGGATGCATAAACAGAATCCGAATCATGGCATAGCAGGGGGAAAGGACATGAATAAGGTAGTTAAATTTGGCGGGAGCTCTCTGGCGAGCGCGGAGCAGTTTAAGAAGGTGGGCGCGATTATACGTGCGGACGCAGAACGTAAATTTGTGGTGCCCTCCGCGCCGGGAAAGAGATCGTCGGATGACACAAAGGTTACGGATATGCTTTACGCCTGTTATGAGCTTGCGGAGCAGGGAAAGGATTTTTCGGCGCAGATGCAGGCGATTAAGGACAGATATCAGGAAATCATAGACGGGCTGGAGCTAAAACTTTCTCTCGATAAGGAATTTAAAGGCATTGAGAAGAACTTTAAGGAGAAGGCCGGTTCCGACTACGCAGCCAGCCGCGGCGAATATCTGAACGGTATTATCATGGCGCAGTACCTCGGTTATGAGTTTGTGGACGCGGCGGCTGTGATCCGTTTTAAGCCGGACGGCGAGCATGACGCGGAGCTGACAAATCAGCTGTTAAAGGAGCGCCTGGCTGGCGTGGAGGCGGCTGTAATCCCCGGTTTTTACGGCGCCTATGAGGACGGAAGGGTGAAGACCTTTTCCAGGGGCGGCTCCGATATTACAGGTTCCATTGTGGCGAGGGCGATCAAGGCGAATGTGTATGAGAACTGGACGGACGTTTCTGGCGTGCTTGTTGCTGATCCCCGGATAATCTACAAGCCTGAAGGTGTGGAGACGATTACATACAGGGAGCTCCGTGAGCTTGCCTATATGGGATTTTCGGTTCTGCATGAGGACGCCATTTTCCCGGTAAGGAGCGAGGGGATTCCGATCAATATCCGCAACACGAACGCGCCGGACGACAACGGCACATGGATTGTGGAGAGTACATGCCAGAAGTCCAAGTATGTGATTACCGGAATTGCCGGAAAGAAGGGCTTCTGCGCGGTCAATATCGAAAAGGAAATGATGAACTCGGAGATCGGTTTCGGACGCAAGGTGCTGCAGGCATTTGAGGAAAATGAGATTTCCTTTGAGCACGTGCCTTCAGGCATCGACACCATGACGGTGTTCGTGCATCAGGATGAATTTATGCATAAAGAGCAGAAAGTGGTTTCCGGCATTCACAGGCTGGCGGACCCGGATTCCATCGACATAGAGGCGGATCTGGCCCTGATTGCGGTGGTGGGGCGCGGTATGAAGTCCACCCGCGGTACGGCGGGAAGAATCTTTTCCGCGCTGGCGCATGCCAATGTCAACGTTAAGATGATCGACCAGGGTTCCAGCGAGTTAAATATTATTATCGGTGTGGCGAACGCTGACTTTGAGACGGCGATTAAAGCGATTTATGATATTTTTGTAATTTCCCAGATTTAAGAGTTTTCAACAATACGGGGTATATCTTAAAAAGTATCTTGAAAGGACAAAAAAATTGTTTATTTTTTGTCCTTTTTATGTTAATATAACTGATATATTGTACAAATAGCATAAAAACAAGGTGATTTTCGGGAGGATACAATGGCAAATCAATCATTTGAGTCATTGGTATACACCAATGACAACTGCGTAGGATGCAATAAGTGCATTTCTGCCTGTCCCGTGTTGACGGCAAACCGTGCGGTGGAGGAGAAGGGAAAAAATAAGATTATTGTAGATGGCAGCCAGTGCATCAGCTGCGGCGCCTGTTTCGATGCCTGCGCGCACAATGCGAGAAGCTACAACGACGACACGGAGAGGTTTTTTGAGGACTTAAAGAAGGGGGAGAGGATTTCGCTTCTGCTTGCCCCCGCTTTTCTTGCAAACTATCCGAGGGAGTACGCCACAGTCTTAGGGGGACTTAAAAAGCTTGGCGTAAACCGTATTATCAGTATCAGCTTTGGCGCGGATATCACGACTTGGGGATATGTCAAGTACATAACGGAGCACAATTTTACGGGCGGTGTTTCACAGCCCTGCCCCGCGGTAGTGGGGTACATAGAAAAGTACCTGCCGGAGCTTCTCCCTAATCTGATGCCGGTGCATTCCCCGATGATGTGCGGCGCGATTTACGTGAAAAAGTACATGAAGGTGGCAGATAAGCTTGCCTTTATCAGCCCCTGTATTGCGAAGAAGAATGAGATTGACGATCCGAACTGTGGAGGCTATGTTTCCTATAACGTGACTTTTGACCATCTGATGAAGTATGTGAGGGAGCACAATATTTCAGGTCCGGCGGTGACAGATGAGATCGAGTACGGACTGGGTTCCATTTATCCCATGCCCGGCGGTTTAAAGGAGAATGTGTACTGGTTCTGCGGCGAAGATATTTTTATCAGACAGATTGAGGGCGAGGAACATGCATATAAGTTCTTGTCTGATTATAAGAAGCGGGTTTTGGGTAATAAGGAACTGCCGTTCATGGTAGACGCGCTCAACTGCGCCAAGGGATGTATTTATGGGCCGGGCGTGGAGGAGGAAAAGACAAGGTCTGACGACACGCTCTATGAACTGCAGAAAATCAGGGAAGCCAGCAAGAAAAACGACAAGAGGCATGCTTTCAGCAGGAGCCTGACCCCGAAACAGAGGCTGGCCAGACTCAACAAGCAGTTTGCGGCATTGGACATCAATGACTTTATCAGACGCTATACCGATAAATCTTCGATGGTGACGGCCAGAAAGCCCAGCGCAGCGGAGCTTGAGAATATTTACGTATCTATGGACAAGCGTACGGATGCAGAGCGCAGTATCAACTGCTCTGCCTGTGGTTACGATACCTGTAAGAAGATGGCTACGGCAATCCATAATGACTGCAACAATATCTACAACTGCATCCAGTTTGTAAAGGGCGAAGTGGAGAAGGAAGGCGAGATTGCAAGGACGATGGCTTCCGAAGTGGAGCAGAAGAACGCGGAACTTCAGGCGAAGAATGAAAAGATTGCGGGACTGATCGCAGAAGTGCAGGTGGATTTTGACAGTCTGGATATCTCCATCAGCGAAATGTCCGAGGGCAATAACAGCAATGCCGAGGAGAGCACAGGTATTTCGGCTTCCATGAGCGATGTGGTAAACTTCTGCGACCAGCTGAATGAAGCGCTCGGAAAGATCCAGAGCCTGCTTGTCAAACTGGAAGAAAACAATGAAGAAATCACGAACGTTGCAGAGGAGACAAATCTCCTTGCGCTGAATGCGAGCATCGAGGCGGCAAGGGCCGGGGAGTCCGGCAGAGGCTTCGCTATCATCGCCGAGAATATCAAGAAACTTGCCGACTCTTCCAAGGATACGGCGAGCGACTCGGATGCGAATAAGGAGCAGATACAGACAGCGATCTCGGAACTTCTGACGGATGCGAAGAAATTAATCAGTGTCATTGACGGTGTGAATCTGCGTGTGACGAATCTGGCCGCTTCCACGGAGGAGATTGCGGCGTCGGCCGACATGGTGAGCACAATCTCAAGCGACCTCAAAGATAAACTTGCAGAGCTGAACAGTTAATTCAGTTATATATGGAAAAAGAAGAAGACCGAAGCTTCGAAAGCGGCGGTCTTCTTTTGCGCACCTAAGCAGAGTCGGAAGAGATGCGAAGCATCTCGAATCTGCTTATGGGGAATGTAAACAGATTCAGAAAGCGGGAGAAACAGGTGCCATTTTAGTATCCCAGTTCCTCACCCACCAGATAAATTTTGATCCTGCCGGGATGCATACTCCGTCTCGTCACAACGACCTGACAGCAGAAGCACTCAGGGGAAAGGCAGTCGTGACAGACGCCTGTAGCAGCGCAGGGGAGATTCCGCTCCAGACGGATGGCGTTGGCGGGACAGGCTGTATTTCTGATTCTTGCCACGCCGCTTTCCACGTCGGGAACAATTTTATTCATGCCGGCGACAATGATGACGTTGGAAGGTCCCTGAATCAGACAGGCGACGCGGTTGCCGTTGCCGTCGATATTGATCAGTTCACCGTCCAGGGTGATTGCATTGGCGCTCATAAGATAATAGTCGGCAAGAACGGTTCTGCCATAGATCTGGCGGGATTCTTCCGGCGTTTTTGCAGCGCTGCGGTCCAACAGCTCATAGGAGCCGCCATGAATAGCGTCCATCAGACCGCACTCCTTTATAGTTTCGCTGCCGCCCCAGCCGATAATTGCTCCTGAGGGCATTTCTGAGAGAATTGCCTCGACGCAGGCTGCCGATGACTCAAAATAATAGCCTTTCATATTCCTCTTTTCCAGATTTTTAATGATACTTTCTGCCTGTCTGGATAGCGCTGTTTTTTTCGGTGACATATGTATTTCCTCCATAACATTAAGTTGATTGGTGAAGCTTTTTATTTATTGTATCACTGTACCTTGGCGCGGCGCAAGCGGGCAATTGGTATCAGACAGGCATCCCGGCATCCGATTTTTCGCGCTAAATTAACTGTCAATTTAGATAAATATATATTAAAATGAGAAAACAATAAACGAAATAGAGGAAAGTAAAAATTTTTATAAAAATTTCAAAAAATGTGTTGACAAATCATATTCAGGTGATATAATAAACTCATAAAGAAACACTTCACATAGATAAAATAAAAGAAAGAGAGGTACGGTCCACCAAAAACTTAAAGTAACACATCAGGGAACTACAAGTTAATAGGAGGCCACTAAAAAGACGAGCGGAATCGAGTACATGATAGGGATGGCGAATCAGAGAAGAGTCCCGGGAAAGCTCCCATAGAAGAAGCGAAGAGAACGGATGGCAGAAAAGAGAAGAAGTCCGAAGGGAGAGAGGGAACAGACGCCACAGTATCTAGGATACGAGAGAAGAGATGGAAAGAGGACGTGAGGGAAAAGACGGAGGTAAAGGCCATTGGACAGTGAGTTTTAGAGACGGGTATTGATTCCTTAGAGAATGAATACCCGTTTCGCATTGTCCCTTTTTTGCGTTCTTATACGAATCTTAATAAAATCGGGGTGGCTTTTCCACTAAAAATAGGTTATAGTATACTTATGCATACTACATCTTGTATGATGGGGATTTTTTAGAGCTTGCTATACAGATACCGTCAGGATAAAGGATTTAGAAAGGACATGGTTATAATCTATGGGAAAGCTGCATAAGAGGAGAAAGGGATACTCGGACGAGGAACTGGATGAGGAAGAGACCGATCTTGAGGATGATATAGACGACGAAGAGGATGATATCGAGGAAGACGACGATGAGGAAGAGGATGAGGAGGATCGCCGTGCATACAGGCACAGACGTAGAGTCCGCAATCAGATCATTGTCTATCTGGTGATTTTATTTATGGTTCTGGGTATCGCCGGGGGCGGATTTGTAATCGGAAGGAAAGTATTTTCAATTGTCCAGCAGAAGCGGCAGGAGGCTGAGCTGGCGAGGGCCGAGAAGGAAGCGGCGGAGGAAGAGCCGCCGGAGGAGGAAATGGTTATTGATACGCCGGAGCCGGTCGAAGAAGAGCCGGAAGAGGAGGAAGATCTTTTGGGAGGCCTGGCGGAGTCCTATTATTCAGAGATGCCTATTGAAACCAAGGTGGCAGGGCTCTTTATGGTAACGCCGGAGGCGATAACGGGTGTCAGGACAGCGACGCAGGCGGGAGAGGGCACGCAGGAAGCTTTAAACCGGTATGCAGTAGGCGGTCTGATATACTTTGGCGATAACATTCAGGATAAGGACCAAATTTCGACTATGCTCGCAAGCACGGCGTCTAAGAGCAGTTACCCGGTTTTTCTCGCAGTGGACGAGGAGGGCGGCGAAGTCAGCAGGGTTGCAAACAGCAAGGTCGAGGTGACAAAAGTAGATGATATGGCGACGATCGGTGCGGGGGGAGACGCTTCCAAGGCTGCAGAGGCGGGCGCGACGATAGGATCTTATCTGAAAGAGATAGGATTTAATGTGGATTTTGCGCCGGTTGCGGATGTCGCAGGAGAGGGAAGTGCGCTTGGAAACCGTTCCTTCGGATCCGATCCCCAGGCGGTAGGTGAGATGGTCGCTAATGCGGTAAGCGGGATTGAGGGTACGGGCGTGAGCGCCTGCCTGAAACATTTTCCCGGTCTGGGCAGCACCACGGAAGATACCCACGACGGAAGGGTAGAGATTGCTAAGTCGATAGACGAAATGCGCAATTCGGATTTTGTACCCTTTAGCGCCGGCATAGAGGCAGGGGCAGATTTCGTGATGGTCAGTCACGCAGCAGCGCCCGCGCTGGACGAGGAGAATATTCCAAGCTCCCTGTCAAAGAAAGTGATTACAGATGTTTTGCGGGGGGAACTCGGATTTGAAGGCGTGGTTATAACGGACGCCCTGGATATGGCGGCAATTACAGAGTACTATCCGCCGGAGGAAGCGGCTGTGATGGCGCTGGAAGCAGGCGCGGATATGCTGCTTATGCCGGAGGATTTTGAAAAAGCCTACAATGCGGTGCTCGCCGCAGTGCAGGACGGGACCATTTCAGAGGAACGGATCGACGAGTCTCTGGATCGGATTTACCGGGTGAAGTGTAAAGACAAACTGTAGGATGAAAACAAAAGTGGTTAATTAAAAATTTCGCAGAATTAATTATTCTGCGAAATTTTTGATTGTACAGGGTATATCTATAACCATATATTTTCTAAAAATATCGGCGCAAACCTTATTTTTCATTATACTTTATACAGTTCTTGCTGTCAAACTTTCTATTGCGAATACTGACAATCAAATTTTCGAATATTAGAAATTTCCCTTAAGATATTTTAAAATTTAATATGGTCAAAACCGTGGTCAAAGAAAGGAGAAGAAAAATGCCAAAATACGGAAGGAATATTCGGAAGCGTGCAGACGGTCGATGGGAAGGACGCTATAAGGTTGTGCAGGGAAATAATTCTTACAAATACAGATCTGTTTATGGGAAAACCTGCAGAGAAGTAAGAGAGAAGATGAATGCTATTACAGAGCAGGAAAGCCAGTCTGTTGTGGAAAAAGAGACCGTTCCAGAAATAAATCGGGCATATTTAGAAATGCCGGATGATTTTACCTTCGTATCTGTAATGTGGCTTGCGGCGGTCAGGGAAACGAGAAAGTATTCTACCTATATAAAGTATCGGGGCATATATGAGAAACATATCAAAGACCAGACTGGCAGCGTATTGATCCGTGATATTTCGTATGCTCTCGTCAATGAAAAAATATTCAGGACAGACAGTGAAGTCCAATATTCGCAAAACTTAAAACACAGTATAATCGCAGTCATCAATCAGATATTAAAATACGCGGCCGACTATTATAATCAGCCCAAAATAAAGTTAAACAACAAATTGATCCAATATAACAGAAAGAAAATAGAAATCATAAACCATACAGAACAGGCGTTACTGATTCGCTATCTGCATCAGGAAATGAATGCGTCAAAGGCGGGCATTCTTCTCTGCATTTTCACGGGGCTGCGGTTGGGAGAAATCTGTTCCCTGAAATGGGATGATATTGACTTTGAACAAATGCTCATACATGTGCGCAGAACCGTACAGCGAGTGGCTATAGACAGTGACAGAAGCCGAACGGCGCTTATCATAACGGAACCCAAAAGTGCTTTTTCTATCAGGGAAATTCCGATTTCGACGGGCACTATGCAGATATTGAATCAGATCAGACGTGACGGGGAATATGTGGTTGGCGGTAAGGAGCCGTTAGAACCAAGAACTTATCAGAATCATTTTAAAAGATATCTAAATGCCATCGCTGTCAAGGAATACAATTTTCATGCACTTCGGCATACGTTTGCGACTAATTGCATTGATCATGATATGGATATCAAAAGTCTGAGCGAGATACTAGGACACGCGAATATACAAATTACGTTGAATAAGTATGTCCATCCTACGATGGATGCGAAGCGCAGACAATTGGCGGTTCTCGATTCTGTATATGGTCAGTTTTGTGGTAATGGTACGGATTAGTCCCGGGGGGTCAGGCGGTTTTTCAGGCAGCTTTTCCGAATTTATGTGGATTTACAAAGGGAATGCCCGGAAAACGCGGCATTCCCTCTGACGTTATTCGCAGAATAATTAATTCTGCGAATAGTATGTCTAAGTTTTATCTAAATAATACAGGGATTATTTTATTATATGCATAATTAGGGAGGAAGCCAATATTATGTTGGAATTGACGGTTACTACAGGCACGGAGCTAAAGATCGGGGATGATGTAAAAATTGTTTTCAAAGGCAGCAACGCCCCCGGACGTATGCGGATCGGTGTGGATGCGCCGAGGGAAAAGAGGATTGAGCGGGTGGCGGCTCTGATGAAGAAGAAAGAACCGCAGATTGTCATTGTGAATAAATGTGAGCGGGAGAAATAACTGTTATTTGCGTGATGCAGCGTAAAAGGATTCAAAACGTCGATAAAAACGGGACAGTAACCAAAGAGGATATCTTTTATGAGAAATGCGCAGAAGCAGAAAATACTTACCCTCATAGAAAGCCTTCACCTGATTCATGAAGAGATAAAGAAAGCGATGGAACAGGGAAACCTGATATTGGCGCAGGACATGATTAGCGCCGCACAGGAGTCCGCCATATCGCTTGGAGAAAACATTGAAAAAACCGAAGGGGAAGGGCATATAACGGTTTCCTGTATAGAGGAGTACTGTGAGCTTTTGTTTCGTGTTTTTGAAGATGTGAACACAGATAAAGTGAATGCGAATAAAGCGCACAAGATACTGCGCAAACAGCTTATAAAGATAGAGAACAGTGTGAAAAATGACATTGCAGTCAGATTGGAAATCGCTTTTTTCTCTTATAAAGCGTCGATGTGGGACAGTCTGGAGAGCATATATCTTGCGGCAAAGGCTGATCCGGACTGTGATACGTACTGTGTGCCGATTCCGTATTACACTTTGAAGCCGAATCACGGCTTCGATCAGATGCATTATGAGGGCGGTGAGTATCCGAAAGATATCGAGATAACGGACTGGCGGGAATATGATTTTGAAAATAGAAGGCCGGATGCGGTTTTTATTCACAATCCTTATGATGACTGCAATTTTGTGACAAGTGTACATCCAAGGTTTTATTCTTCGAATTTAAAGAAATATACGGATCTTTTGATTTACGTTCCATATTACAGTACATCAGGAGTCATGAGCGAGGCGCAGAGCCTTTGTCCTGCCTATATTTATGCAGATTATATTGTGATACAGTCGCCGGGCCTGAGGGCATATTTTGACGCCAACATACCGGATGACAAATTCCTTCCGCTGGGTTCTCCAAAGTTTGACAAAATCATAAATAAATGCCAGAATCCATCGGAGCTTCCAGTAGAATGGAAGGAGAGAATGGCGGGAAGGAAGGTGTATTTTTATAATACGAGTCTTTCAGGAATGCTTGCTGACACAGAAGCATTTCTAAAAAAGATGAATTGCGTGTTCGAGTGTTTTGAAGGGCGGGAGGACGCCTGTCTTTTGTGGCGGCCGCATCCTCTGCTGGAAGATACATTTGATTCCATGCGCCCGCAGTACCGGCATATTTACGATGCGCTGAAGCGGATGTTTCTTGATAAAAGGCTGGGAATACTGGATACGACGCCTGATATAACAGATTCGATTGCCTGGAGCGATGTCTATATAGGGGATGCAGGGACATCTGTCACAGCGCTTTTCGGAGTGGCAGGGAAACCAGTTTTTATTTTGAACAACAGTATAATGGAAAACACGGAAGAAAGTGAATGGTGGAAATATATCAACATCGGATTTAATCCTTTGAAACAGAACAAGTTTGCAGTTATACAGGGAAATATGCTATATGTGTCGGAGCCTGACAAATATGACTATAGTCTTTTCTGCTATTTAACAGAGGGGGAATGTAAAGATCAATATTTTATGGTTTACGAAATGGCGGGGAGGTTGTATGTTTGCCCTTCCAATGCCCAAAATATACTTGCAATCGGAAAAAGCGGTGTTGAAGAGAAGATAGAGTTAGAAAAAGAAGTGGCAAGAGGAAGCATGTTCTCGGGCTCCTATAAATATGAAAATTATTTATTTTTGATACCGTTAAATTATTCTTCGGTAGTCCGCTATGACACAGCGACGGGAACAGTCAGCTATTTTACTGAGAATGTGGATGTATTCGTGAAGGAAATAAATGGTGAGAAGATAAGAGGCTGTGCGTGGATCTTTCATGGAAGCTTATACATTATGTCACCTACAGATAATATGGTGTATAGGCTGGACATAAGGAGTGGAAAAAGCAGTATTATCGAACTCCCGATTCAGAGCCGGTGTGGTGGAGATGCTTTGCTGGAATATAATGATGAGTTATGGATTTTACCTCGTGATGGGCGGGTTATCGTATGTTGGAATCCTGAGACAAATGAAGCCAGGGAATATGCCGGATTTCCAGATGGGTTTATTTGTAAAAATCCGATAAGTAATGCTATATGTGATGAGTGTCCATTCAGTATGCCGGTGGCTTATGGAAAATATTTATATCTTCCCTCGTGGTATTCAAATATGTCTTTGAAATTAGACATGGAAACAGGTATGTTTGAACACTGGATTCCAGCCTTTGAAAGTGAAGATGAGGATTTCGTATTGAAAGACCGTTGTGCATTTCTGGATGATCAGACGGGTAAAGATACGGGGGATTTTAAGATATATTCCTTTTCAAGACGAAAACTTTACAGTATTAATCTGGAAAAAAATATTTGTCAGGAAATAAGGATACAGTTTGATCATATATACGAACTTGCAAATAATGAGGCGGGAGGATATGAGGGAAACCAGTATTTACCATACGCATGTGTTGAAAATCATTTCAATACTCTGGACAGATTGCTGCAAGACAGGACCATAGGAAATTTGTTTGACAGGGAAAAGCAGATAAATGCTTATAGAAAAATAAATGCGAGTCACGAAGGAAATTGTGGGGAAAAAGTATATGGTTTTATAAAAAATGATTTACAGAAATAAGAATACTTATTTAGTAGGAATTAAGAACCTAAAACATAAATATGATCAATATTAATCTGGAGATGACATGGTAAAGGTAATTACATATGGTACCTTCGATCTGTTTCATGAAGGGCATTACAATATTCTAAAACGTGCAAAAGCGCTGGGAGATTATCTGATTGTTGGCGTTACGTCTGAGGAATATGATCTTACAAGGGGAAAACTGAATGTAGTGGATTCTTTGGTCACAAGAATAGAAAATGTGAAAAAGACAGGATTTGCAGACAAGATTATCGTAGAAGAATCTCAGGGGCAGAAGTTTCGTGATATCAAAAAATATGATGTAGATATTTTTACTGTGGGTTCTGATTGGATAGGTGTATTTGACTATCTGCAGGATTACTGTAAAGTGGTTTATCTGGATAGAACGAGGGACATATCCAGTACTATGTTGAGGGTAAAAGAGACGTCGATTCAAAGAATCGGGATCATTGGGACAGGCCGTATTGCGAATCGCTTCGTCCCGGAGGCTGTGCTTGTCAGTGGCGTTAATACTCGTTGTGTCTATAACCCGCATGTGGAAAGTGCAAAAAAATTTGCAGATAAGTGGGGAATTGATGCTTATGAAAATATAGAAGATTTCTTTAAAGCATCAGATATTGTATATATTGCATCTCCACATGAAACCCATTATTCCTATATAAAGCAGGCGCTTGCGCATGGCAGGCATGTGTTATGCGAGAAACCAATGTGCCTGAATCGCGAACAGGTAGAAGAGTTATTTGAGCTTGCGAGGAAGAAGAATGTTATCTTGTTTGAAGGTATTAAGACAGCGTATTGTCCGGGGTTTGCAAAACTTCTGGGTATTGCCTGCAGTGGTTCCATAGGAAGTATCAGGGGTGTGGAGGCATGTTTTACCAAGCTGGAAGATACAAACAGGAGAGAGCTTACGGACATAGAGTATGGCGGAAGTTTTACGGAATTGGGGAGTTATTGTCTTTTGCCTATAATTAAACTTTTTGGACAGGAATATAGAGCAGTGAGGTTTGAATCTATAAATGACGAGAATGGAATTGATCTATATACAAAGGCGCATATACAGTATAAAAACGGATTGGCTACAGCAGTGTGTGGACTTGGGGTAAAGTCAGAAGGAAGGCTTTTGATTTCTGGCACAGAAGGCTACATTATTGTGGAGGCCCCTTGGTGGAAAACCAGCTATTTTGAAGTGCATCACGAAAACCCGGATGATATAGAACGGTTTTCAGACAGATTCCTGGGAGATGGTCTGCGGTATGAGATATGCGATATGCTGTCTATGATAAATGGGGAGACAACGAAAGACTTCAAGCTGACCAGCGGAGAATCAAAGACAATGGCAGGAATTATGGAGCGGTTTTTAGCGGAGAGGGATGTAAGGAAAACATGAAGGAAAGAACGATCAGGATCTGGGCACACAGGGGATGTTCGATGCAGTATCCGGAGAACAGTATAGAAGCTTTCCGTCGGGCGGCAGATACACCGGGAGTTGTCGGCATAGAGCTTGATGTGCAGCTTACCAGAGATGGCGAAGTGGTAGTCTTCCATGATGAAAATGTATCCAGATTGACAAACGTGAACAAAGAAATTGCAGGATATACACTCAAAGAACTGAAAGAACTCTGGATTGCCCCGGGAGATGAAAGGCAGTCGAAGATTCCGACATTGAGGGAAGTCTTGGAGTGCTTAGAACCTTATTGTAAGGAAAGGGGACTCCTGATTAATATTGAGTTAAAGACAGGGGTGATACATTACCCGCGTATTGAAGAAAAGAGCTATGACCTAGTGCGGGAATTTCAGATGGAACCGTATATCATATACTCTTCTTTCTGGGCGGAATCCATAAAAAGAATGAAGGAATTGAATCCGTGCAATCAGACCGGGATGTTGGCAAAATTGCTGTCTGATTGCATTAAATGGGGCAGATATGCGGGGGCTGATGCGCTGCATCCATATGTTGGAGGTATGGACTGCGAAATACCGGAAGATATGCAGGGAATGCCCATCAGAGTATGGAATTGTGAGGAGCCCTTTTATAAAGATGGGCGGGCGCTAAAAGAGCAGCACATGGAAAAATATGCCGAGTCAGGTGTGACGGACCTATTTACCAATGTACCTGAATTGTATACGAGTGTGCGCTGATAATGGATACTGGAATAACTCTGGTGTGAGATAGACTACATGGAAGATTATATTTGCGCAAGCGAAACCATACTTGAGGAGCTGTTAATAACACATGATAGATAAGGAAGAAAGACGCTATATACAAAAAAGGAAAAGGAAGGCTTTTTTGTACAGTATACCGTTCTACCTGTGCAGGATTTTTAAAGTTGATAAACGCAAACTGGTATTCTGGACATTTGAAGGAAGCGGAGGCTACGGGGACAGTCCCAAATATATTGCAGAAGAGATATTAAAGAGAAATAAGGAGAATGGCAAACAGTACAGAATATATTGGCTGATGACAGATATTTCCCAATATATGCCGCCGGAAATAGTCAAGGTGCATGACACGATGTGGAATAGGGCTTATCATATGGCAACAGCCGGATGGTGGGTCGGAAATTCCAGAACTTTTTATGGAACGAAGCGGAGAAAGAAGCAGCGGTACATTCAGACTTGGCATGCGAACATTGGCCTGAAGCCAATCGGAAGATGCAGGGGTAATAAATTTCCCCTGATAGCAGATATTGTAAGTAAAGCGGACTCTGACCTGATTACTACAGTTATTACGGGTTCCGAATGGGCTGAAAAGATGTATCCGAATGGATTGATCTACAGCGGGCATATGCTTAGGACCGGGCTGCCAAGAAGCGATGTGCTGTTCAATGACAGGGAGAAGAAGTACGCGGAAATCCGGGAAAGATATCATGTCGCACCGAACACCAGATTACTGATGTATGCGCCTACTTTTCGAGGGGGAAGCCAGAAGGGAAAAAGAAAGATATCGGCAGAAAGTATTACAGTTGATTTTAGCGGTGTGTTAAATGCATTAGAAAAAAGGTTTGGGGGTAATTGGTGTGTTATGCTTCGCCTGCATCCGCAGCTTGCCGCTTTGAAAGAGCAGTTTAATATACCAGATGAAATAAGCCATAAAATGATTGATGTGACGCAGGAACCGGACATGAACGAAATTCTCGCGGCGTCGGATGCATTTCTGACAGATTATTCAAGTTCTGTATTTGAAAGTATGATTATGTATATTCCAAGCTTTTTATATGTTGATGATCTGGATGACTATATTTCTGATAGAGGAATGCTGATGTTTAACCTGGATGAATTGCCGTTTCCGTGGAGCAGGGATAATCAAGGGCTGATTGATAACATATTGCACTTTAATGAAGAAATATATGCAGAGAGCGTGAAACGGATGATAGATGAAAACAAAATAGTCATGGATGGGCGGGCAAGCGCGAGAGTTGCGGAATTTATGGAAGGCTGAATATATATGGGAAATATGGGATTAAAATGATGAAGGTGTGAAATGTTAAAAAAGATCAGCGTCATAATCACAGTTTATAATGTCAGAAATTACATGGATATGTGTATTGAAAGCGTAATAAATCAGACATACAGAAATTTAGAGATCATTCTTGTTGATGATGGTTCAACAGATGGAAGCAGCCAAAAATGTGAGGAGTGGGGAGTAAGAGACAGACGTATCAGGATAATTCACAAGGAAAATGAAGGAGCAGTCGGTGCCAGAAGGGCAGGAGTTGAAGCTGCAACAGGAGATTATATCGGATTTGTAGATGCTGATGACTGGATAGAGCCGGAGATGTACGAACTGATGGCGGATATGGGTATCATGGAAAATGTTGATATCGTATCTGTTGAGGATATAAGGGAATACGAAGATGGAAGATGTCATGTGGAAAGAATCAAACTGGAAGAAGGGGTTTATAAAGGTGAAGATTTTTTGAATGATATTCTGGTGAACATGATTGATACAGAAACCTTTTTTCAATGGAATATCCCGCTGCATGGCTGGCAGCATTTGTTCAGAAGCGGATTATTAAAAAGGAATCAGAAATTAATTGATTTGCGTATCAGGCGCGGGGAGGACATGCTGAGTGCTTTGTCATGTTATGTTGATGCAGATTCAGCGGCATTATTAAAAAAACCATTATATCATTACAGACAAGTTCCCAAATCGGCAAAAAACACAGCGACGAAAAGAAATCTCGAAGGATTAATATATTTGACGAACCGAATGCTGGATATTAGCAGGAAAAATTTAAGGCGACATGATGTGGTGCAACAGGAAATACGCTATTGCATACTTTATACGTTGTTATGGTCAGCATATGAAATCTGTCTTACAGCAGACAGCGCAGAGCTTTTTCCGTACGGAGTACCGAGACATTCAAAAGTGGCTGTAATCGGGGCGGGGGCATTCGGAACCAGATTATATAAACGTATTGCTGAACTGGGATTTTGCCAGATAAGCATATGGGTCGATAGCGGTTGGGACGCGTGCCGGAAACGCGGTTTGCCTGTAGAGGGATTTGACAGATTAAATGACATAGAATTTGACTATGCACTAATAGCAGTGTTGGACGGAACAATGCAAAAGCAGATTGTGGAGAAATTGAAGGATCAGCATATCGAATCTGAAAAAATAAAGGTGCCCATGAAAGAAAGTATATCGGATAGAAGATTAGATGAAATAATACATAATATAGAAACTTATTTAGGAATGTGAATGTGCAGCAGGGAGTGGAAAGAACATGATAAAGAAAGCAAAGGATTTTTTTGAAAAAATAAACACGGAAGGGAACGTATATTTATTTTATTCAGATGATGTATGTGAGGCGGCGGTGGAATTCCTTGAGGACAACGGGGGCTGCCGGGATATAGCCGGAATCCTCACTATGAGGGATGAATGGAATAAGCTTTTAGAATATGGAATACCAGTAATAAAGCTGGATGATGCAGGCATAAATAAACAGTCGCCTGTTCTGATAACGTCAAGATTTCATCAGGACGACATCAGACAGGCGTTATTACAGCAGGGATTTGAAAACATTGAGCAAATAGAAGAAAACTTTGCACTGTATTTGCTAAAGAAGTTAAAAAATAAGAGAAGGGGAGAAAGTACAGAATTTCTTATCACGAAGATGCGCAACCAGCTTTTGCATTTTGTGCCGCGCCCGTATATGGAATATTTAATATTTAATATTCTGGATCATTGCAATTTAAACTGTAAAGGATGCGATCATTTTGCGTGCATAGCGGATCCGTATATTGTACCGTATGAAACAGTACATAATGACGTAAAAAGAATGGCAGAAATATTCCATCATGATTATATTGCACAGATTGCAGTTATGGGGGGAGAGCCTTTATTGCATCCAGAATTATTACAAATATTGCAGGATGTAAGAGAAAACTTTCCATATGCGATAATACGACTGACAACGAATGGACTTTTCCTCCTGAAACAGAGCGATGAGTTTTGGAAAGTCTGTAGGGATTATAGGATTACTATAGTAAATACTAAATATCCAATTAATTTAGACTATGAACGGATGAAATCAAAATGTTCCGATGAAAATGTCAGGTTTGTTTTTTTTGAAGGAACAGGGGACGATACAGTCAAGACGTCAACAAAAAAAACAATATCACTGGCAGGAACAGAAGATCCAGTGAAAAGATTTGCGGAGTGCAACATTTCTAATTATGGCAATTTTGTGATGGAAGGGAAATTTTTTGGATGCCCATTCTGTTCCCAGTCCTACAGAATTTTCAACAAGAAATTTAACCAGCATCTTCGCTTGACAGAAAAAGATTATCTGGACATATACAAGGTTAATGATATGCAGGAAATCTTTGAATTTGCTGCCAGGCCAAAGCCATATTGCAGGTATTGCGGTGATTTGGTGAGATGGGGTGAATGGGAGCAGAGCAAAAGGGATATTTCCGAATGGGTGTAGCGGAGGTGTGATATAACGATGATTGAGAAGGATATATGCAGGGAGCAGGAAAGATACAGGTCAGGTAACACATACAGGGAAATTCCGTTAAGGGAAAAAATGAAATTTGAAATTCACCTTACAGAGCACTGTAATCTGAATTGTAAATACTGTAATCATTTTTCACCACTGGCGAAGGAGGAGTACCTATCATTAGAAGAGTATGAAAGAGATGCAGCCAGATTATCCCAGCTGTTTGAAGGGCAGATGCAGCAGATAAAGCTGCTGGGTGGAGAGCCGTTACTGCATCCTCAGATTAATGCGTTCATGGAGACGTCGAGAAAGCATTTTAGGGATGCCGTGATAAAAATATTAACGAATGGAACGCTGCTGCATAAGATGGATGATGCATTTTGGAAAACCTGCCATGATACAGGAACTCATATTCTGTATTCTAAGTATCCCATTCCGTATGATGAGGAAAAAATTATGGAAAGAGCTTTAAAATTCCAGGTTTCCATTGAAGTGTCAGAACAGGCAGAAGGAAAAGAGTGTGGCATAGAAACAATGGTTCATGAGCCTGTTGATGTAGAGGGAAAGCAGAATGCCATAATCAACTTTTATGCGTGCAGGCGGCCTAATTCTTGTATTACTCTAAAACATGGGAAGCTTTATACCTGTAATAGGGCAGCCCATATGCATATACTTAAAGATTACTTTGGACTCGATATCAGGCTTGATGAGGCAAACGGAATTGATATCTACAAGGCAGAGACAGCGGAGGAGATTCTGGAGTATATGATTAAGCCTATACCAATGTGCGCTTATTGTGACATTGAACATATTACAATGGGACATGAGTGGGGAGTAAGCAGGAAGGATATTTCCGAGTGGGTATAAATTTGTATATGTGAATAGGATGGAGGAATAACATATGGGAAGTGAAAACGATTCTGTTTTGTATCGTACAAAAAAGGAACGGCTTATTTACGGAAATCACTTTGGAGATATATTTGATTTTTCCAAGGAGAGCAATTTTCCCCACAAATTTTATAATCTGCTGAATGATCTTGATGTCTGTTCTAAAAATATCATTATAAGCTGCCTGTACAGGATAAAAGTATTGAATTCATGTGAAGATGAAATTATTGATATTTTTACGGAAGAAGAAAAAGAAAAAATGGCATGTATAAAAAGGGACCTTAAGTGTAACATCATGCATTTGGCGGAAAATGTATGGGCATATAAGGGTTATATGCTTCCCATCAAGGACTTTCGAGGTGAAATCTTTCTCGAGAAAATGGGTATAAGTTGTATTGAAGATAGAGACAGATGTGCTCACAAGGATATGATAGACGTGGGCGCATATATAGGGGATTCTGCTCTGGTTTTATCTGAATTGACCAGCGGAAATGTGTATGCATTTGACCCGGTCGAAGGCAACATAGAATATATGAAACAGACGGCGTTAATGAATCAAAGAAAAATTATTCCCATGAATATGGCTGTTTCAGATAAAGACGGAGAGGATTATTTATCGGTTGGCGAGGCGGTATTCAATTCAACAATTGAGGAAATTGGAGAGAGGAAGTATGTTGAAAAAGTACCGATTAAAACTGTAACAATTGACCAGTTTGTTTCAAAATATGGTCTGGCTATAGGACTTTTAAAAATACATGCAGAGGGTGCGGAGCAAAAAGTATTGGAGGGTGCAAGGAATACTATAATTGAACAGGCTCCGGTGATAATAGTGGAGATGAACCATACAGAAAATGATTTTTACAATATCAAACCAATGATAGAGGAAATGAGATCGGATTATGGTTTTAAGGTTTTTAAACCGATGAATGGATTAATATGTTTGGGATTGAAATTGATTGCTGAAGTAAAAAGAGATTTGTCATAACGGGGAGAGATGTTTATGGTACATATAATGGAATGCACGGACAGTATAAGCGAGTTCCGTAAAAGAAACAATTATAAAACGATATTGTATCCTGCTGGGACTACCACATATGCTAATTATAAATATATTCCGGATGTTTTTTGTGTATGCGATTCATTTGCGGACACAAATACGGATTTTGGGGGAATGAAAATTATACGACCGCAGGATCTGTGTAAATTTAATGAACCATTAATAATTATTATATGTCTCAAGTGGGGTAAGGCGAAAAAGGAAATAAAAGAGCTGCTTCAGACGCTTGATATAGACGCATATGTTTTTGATTTTTGCAATAATACGGACTTCAACTGCTACAAGCCTGCTATTGAAAAAAAGAGTCCCCGAAAGCTGGAGTATGTACATATCATATGTCACGACAGGGGAGGATGGATTTTATCTAAAATGGCATCAAGATTAAGAGATGCATTAGAAAGAAAAAATATCAGGGCTGATATTGGAACAATACCTGAGCCGGCGGCGGATATTAACCATTGGATGGAATTTAATATGGTCGAACCGTTTCCTTTTAATATGGACAATACAGATACCGTTATGATTACGCATACTACATTTAAAGACCATTTAGAGCGGGTAAAGATACTGGCAGACTATAAGAAACTGGGTATATGTATGTCGAAGGATACGATGGATACTCTTGTTTCGTGGGGGATTCCGCGGGAGTATTTATGCTACATAAATCCGGCGCAGGATGGTGTCATAAAAGTAAAGAAATATGTGATAGGTATCACTCATAGAAACCAGGTGGATAACAGGAAAAGAAAAACGGCATTGATTGATATATGCAGGGAAATTAGTCCGCAGTTTTTTGCCCTGAAGATTATGGGTTCCGGCTGGGAGGAGCAGGTGCAGGAACTGGAGCAGATGGGATTTGAGGTAGAATATCATTCCAGGTTTGATTATGAGAAATATAATGCGCTTATGCAGACCATTGATTTGTATTTATATTGGGGTAAGGATGAGGGAAATATGGGTTTTCTGGATGCTGTTGCCGCGGGAGCGGAAACTCTGGTCACACCGCAGGGATTTCATCTGGATGTAAAGAATGGGTTGACGTATCCTTGCGACACGGTTAGGGATTTTATAGATGTTTTAAAGCATAAGCAAAGGATAAAGGAGAAGCGGATTGCGCCGGTCAGAGAACTGACATGGGACAGCTATGCAGAAAAACATATAAAAATATGGAAATTTTTACTGGGCAGTATTTCAGAAGCGGAATTTTATGAGAATCAGCATCTGTATGAAGATGGAGAGTTTTCCGTATTCAGGTATAGAAGCTTGTGGTATGAATAAGCCATAAGCTCATGGTGGAGGAGCAGATGATAAAGGATAAGAGGACGGTATCCGCCGTCATACCAACATATAACAGAGAGAAGACCATAAAACGCTGTATAGATTCTGTCCTGCGGCAGACATATGAGGTTAGTGAGATCATAGTGGTTGATGACGGCTCGACTGACAGGACATTAGAAATACTTGCAACTGAATATAAAGAAAAGGTGAAAGTGATAAGACAGTCGCATAAAGGTGCGCAGTCAGCGCGGAATGCAGGCATTTGTGCTGCAGAAGGCGAATATATAGCCTTTTTGGATTCTGACGATGAATGGAACGAAAAAAAGATAGAAATACAGATGCAGGTTCTGGCGGAAAAACCGAACGCAGTGATATGTGGAAATGCATATGTTGTGCAGGATGGGAGAAAAAAAGTTTGGAGGATGTCTGGGCGCAGCGGATATGTATACAAAATGCTGCTGGTAAGTCCGTTTGTCTTATTTCAGACTATAATTACGAAAAAGGAAAACCTGTTAAAGATCGGACTGCTGGATGAAAACGTGCCTTCTTACCAGGAGTGGGATACAGCTATTATGCTGTCCAAAGTATGTGAGTTTGTCTTTGTGGACAGACCGTTAATAATATATTATCTGCACGAAGGAGAAACGATTTCTAAAGATAAAAAACGGGATATTGATGGCTGGGAATATATGTGTCAGAAGTATAGATATGAAATACTGGAGCAGTATGGGCTTAAAGGGATAACCAGACGTTATGAAGTGATCAAGGACAGATGTAAGAAGTTTCGGGATAAGAGATATTTCAAATATGTATTTTTATATGTCTTAAGTAAGCGGGGAATTATATTAGATTATGAAGGGAAGCGGGAAAAATGAAGAAGCATATACACTGTCTAGTATTAACATGTTTGGCAGCGGCAGCGGGATTTTTACTGGGATTTAGGATATCAGACAGGAAAGCGAGGACAAAGGAAGAAGAAAGTGGAAAGCTTGCGGAAAAAAACAGGACGCAGTTTTTTGTGGTCAACCAATGGTTGAAATTAAAGCAAATGGGCGGGAATATCAGCAACTATCTGAATGAAAGAGGGTATGAAAAGGCTGCTATCTATGGGATGAGTTATACCGGAGAAAGAGTTTTGTTTGAATTGAAAAATGCAGGAATTGAAGTCGCTTATGGAATTGATAAAAGAGCGGGCGGAGCTGCCAGCGAAATTGATATTTTATCATTGGATGACGACTTGCCGGTTGTGGATGTGGTAATCGTAAGTGAGGCATTTTGTTACGAAGAGGTCGAACCAATACTAAGCAGGAAACTTTCCTGCCCGGTTATATCATTGGAGGAAGTAGTGTTTGAATCATCATAGTAACGGCGTATAAAAGTCCTTGATAAATCTAAACTGGAAAATAATGCGCAAAAGGAGAAAATGGCAATGTCGGAATTACAGATAATCAAAAAGCGGGATAAACTTTTAGCCATTATTATCAGGAACAATTATAACTATCAGGGAGTATCGTTTATCACGCCTGACGAATATTCACAGCAGCTCGCCTATATGCATCATCCTGCGGGGAAAATCATAGATGCCCATATTCACAATATGGTACATAGGAATGTGGTGCTGACGCAGGAAGTTTTATTTATAAAAAAAGGCAGACTCAGGGTAGATTTTTATGATGATTATAAAGATTATCTTGAAAGCCATATCCTGGAGGCAGGAGACACAATACTCCTGACATCCGGAGGACATGGATTTAAAATTTTGGAAGAGGTTGAGATGATCGAGGTAAAACAGGGACCGTATTCAGGAGATAAGGATAAAACCAGATTTGCGGGTATCAGTGACGCTGAGGTAATTATGAAAGAAGAGGAATAGGACATGGATTTTATACCAGTAAACGAACCTCTTTTAGACGGCAATGAAAAAAGATATTTGTGTGAATGTATTGATACGGGCTGGATATCATCAGAAGGACCGTTTGTAAAGCAATTTGAAGAAAAAATGAGCATTTCCGTGGGAAGAAGATATGGGGTAGCTGTCTCAAACGGAACCGCTGCTTTGGAAGTTGCCATGCAGGCAATCGGAGTAGGAGAGGGAGACGAGGTAATTATGCCGACATTTACGATTATATCGTGTGCAATGGCGGTTACAAAGCTTGGGGCAAAGCCTGTTTTTGTTGACAGCGATATCAATACATGGAATATGAATGTGGAGGAAATAGAAGGCAAAATTACGGAGAGAACCAAAGCGATTCTTGTTGTGCATTTATACGGGCTTCCGACACAGATGGACAAGATTTTGGCGCTTGCGGGAAAGTATCAATTAAAAGTTGTGGAAGATGCGGCGGAAATGCACGGACAGACATACAGAGGAAAACCATGTGGAAGCTTCGGCGACATCAGTACGTTCAGCTTTTATCCGAACAAGCATATTACGACAGGTGAAGGGGGAATGGTTGTCACAGACAGCGGGGAACTTGCGGAACGGTGCAGGATGTTACGGAATCTGTGCTTTAGAAAAGATGTGCGTTATGTACATGATGAAATAAGCGATAATTACAGATTTACCAATTTGCAGGCAGCGGTAGGCCTCGCGCAGCTTGAGCGGCTTGACGAGTTTGTGGCAAAGAAACGGGAGATGGGCAAATATTATACAGAACATTTGTCCGATTTGAAAGGGATAAAGCTCCCTGTAGCCAGGACTGATTATGCGGATAATATTTACTGGGTATATGGGATCGTTTTAGATGAGAAAATTGATATTTCTAACAGGGAGATATGCAGACTGCTGGCTGCGGAAGGTATCGGCAGTCGTACTTTTTTTTGGTGTATGCATGAACAGCCCGTATATCAAAAACAGGAGCTTTTTGAAGGTGAAAGATATAAGACGGCGGAATATCTCGCCAGAAAAGGCTTTTATATACCAAGCGGATTGGCGATTACCAGAGAGCAGATGGAAACTGTGGTTGGGAAGGTCAGGAAAGTAATGAAAGCAATACTTGACGTTTGTTAATGGATAAACAGAATCTGGAGAAAAGTAAAAATGATAGTAGTTAAAATTTCCGATGGGCTGGGAAATCAAATATTTCAGTATGCCTATGCCAGATGGCTGCAGACTCGGATCAGGCACAAAATATATTTGGATATTAGTGACATTAACAAAATGGCTGATAGATTATCTGACGCAAAAAAGAAGAAAGAGCTGTGTGATATGAGGGAATATCAGCTAAATAATCTGAGAATTGCGATACCAGTGATGGATCAAAAAATATCTTCTGCGATTTGTCAGAAAAGGAACCAGGGAAATAGATTTTGGAATTATTGCAGGGAACTTCGATTATTACCGGTGGTATATGTGAATGAATCTGTGTGCAATGAGGATGGTTTCCGATTTTCAAAGTGGCAGAACTATTATGTGGAGGGCTACTTTTGTGATAAGAAATATTATGAGAAGGAACCTGAATCATTAAGGCGGGAGTTATCTTTAAAGAAAAAAATGGTAATATCTGAAGAATTACGAGGAATTTTGTCAGATAGAAATACGGTATCTATACATGTAAGGAGAGGCGATTTTTTGAGATTTGGGAGGAATATAAGCGGAAGCGATTATTACACGAGAGCCATAAACTATATGAAAGATAAGATTGACAATCCTTTTTTTCTTATTTTTTCTGATGATGTGGAATGGGTTGAGAAGAATATGGACCTTAAATTGGAACACCGAATGATGAGCAGACAGGGCTATTCAGACTGTGAAGAATTGATGCTTATGAGTATGTGCAGGAATAATATCACAGCGAACAGTACATTTAGTTATTGGGGAGCCTGGCTGAATCCGAATAGAGAGAAAATTGTTGTTTCTCCCAGAGGATGGAGGTCGCAAATTATTCCTGATACATGGGTGCAATTATAGGGGGAGTATGAATGAAACGGATGATAAAGAACGTGGCGTTTTTTGGGGTTGGGCTTGTCGGTGGAATAGTTTTCATGATATATCGCTGTGGTTATATATTAGAGAACTGCCATAAGAGGACAGATAAATTTATTTCCTATTTCAATTTGTTGGAACGGTGGATGATTTGCAGGGAACAGAACTATTCGTTTACCCAATTTTTTGATGAGAATCATATAAAATCTGTTGCGGTATATGGAATGGGAAAGATAGGAAAACATTTGAAATATGAATTGGAAAAGGCAGGAATTGCTATAAGTTATGTGATAGATGAAGGGGAGAATGTGGTTTACGGAAAAGAAGAACATTATAATTTGAGGGATCGTTTGCCGACAGTAGATATCGTTGTCGTTACGCCGGTTTACGAATATGAGGAGATTAAGAAAAAAATATTAAATAATAATAATAGATTAAAGGTTGTTTCTGTTGAAAGCCTTATCGGAAAATAAAAGACTGCAAAGTAGTCAGAGGATATAGGAAATGAAAAAATTACTTGTCTGGGGAACTGGAAAACGTGCAGAACGATTGATAGAAGATGGCTGTAATGGTGAAATTATCGGGTTTATAGAAACAAATAGGACGATGGAATCATATATGGGCAAACCGGTATATGACAGCGGGCATATTCCGTCACAATATGATTATATTATTGTCGCAAATTCATACGCGACAGAGATATATCATCTGTTAAAGAAACGGAATATGGATTGTTCCAGGATTATTTTTCTGTATGGCGTAAAACAGCAGATTGGCTGTACGGATAATAATGTGATAAAAGACATATTGTCCGAAAAGAATTATACAAACTATTGTGGTGAATTTGGGTTGACAGATGGTTCATTTATAGAAGATGACATTAGGACATATACAAAGATGAATCAAAGGCCTGATTTTGAAATAAACGAAAAATATATGTGGCCGGTTATCAAGGATAAATATGCTTTGGCTGGAACAGTGAACAATTACTTCTGGCAGGATTTATGGGCTGCAAAATTAGTGGTTAAGTCAGGCGTAAAACAACATCTTGATATTGGTTCAAGGCTGGATGGATTTATAACGCATCTGCTTGCATCGGGGATAGAAGTCACTATGATAGATGTACGGGAATTTCCGGGGGAAGTGGAAGGCCTGCATACGGTAGTTGATGATGCTACAAGTTTAAAACAGATAGCGGATAACAGTATCGAAAGCTTTTCAGCACTTTGCTCACTGGAGCATTTTGGACTAGGACGATATGGGGATCCAATAGACCCAGAGGCATGTTTTAAGTGTTTTGATAATATCCAGAGAACCCTGAAAGAAGGAGGAAGATTGTACATTTCACTTCCGATAGGAAAAGAAAGGGTAGAATTCAATGCCCACAGAGTATTTTATCCAAGCACTGTTATAGAATGCTTCGGCTCCTTAAAATTAGAAGAGTTTTCATGTACATCAGACGGGAAGATCGAATATGACGTGGATATACATAAATATGATAACGACCGGCATAACGGAAATTATCGCTACGGCATGTTTTACTTTACAAAGCTATAAACCAAGTTTACATAGACAAATAAATTATGGGCATTTTTTTAAATTATGAATATCACCAATAGTGGATTTTTAGGAGATTTTAATAAAAACTACATAATTTTTGGCGTAGGTCATAAGGGAAAACAGTGTTATAAGCTGCTGAAGAAGGATAACAGGCGTATCAGCTTTTTTGTTGATAATGATGCTGCGAAGTGGGGATCAGATATTGATGGGATCCCAGTCAGATGTCCGATGGACATAAAAAAAACAGATCCTGAAAATACATTAATTGTCATTGCCTGTGCAAAGGGAGAGCAGGAAATAATATATCAAATGGTGTGTATGGGGATCTATGTGAAGTATAGGTGTATCAGCTTCTTGGAGTTATGTATGCTGAAAATGCAGCCTTATTATTTAGAACAGGAAAGGATCATACAAAGCGGTTATCCGGCACGGAAGGGATATGAAGAACTGCTCTATGATTTTCAGATTTTTGTTGAGCAGAAAAACGGTGGGGTCTCAAGATATTTTTATGAAATCATCAGCCGGATTGCGCAAAGGTGCAGCGTGGATTTATTTGAAGGCCTGAATGGGAACGATAAAACACTTATCAATGAGGAAAGCAGATTTAATCGGTACTATCGGAGAGAGGGAGAAGGCATATGGGAATGCCAGAATATGCTGAACTGCGGCTTACTCCATTCTTTTGTAAAAGACAAAAGCTATAAAGTATATCATCCTACATATTATCATGATTATGGATTGGACAATGCTCAGGCATGCATTATAACCGTTTATGACATGATACACGAATTATATCAAATGAATCAAAAAACAATATCGGAAAAGAAAAATATGGTTAGCAGGGCGGATGGGATTATAGCAATATCCGAAAGTACAAAAAAAGATTTGATTGATATATATCATGTGGATGAAAAAAGGATTCAGGTAATTTATCTTGCAAATTCACTGACGGATGATGTTACAGCCCCCAGAATCGTAAATGAACCCTATATACTTTATGTGGGGAACAGGAGCGGATACAAGAATGCGGAAATTTTACTGCATGCATTTGCAAGGAGCAGACATAGAGAGGATCTGAAAGTAGTTTTCTTTTCAGGGGAAGAGTTTTCGGACAAAGAGAAACATATTTTTGCAAAATTAAAGCTTGACAGCAATGTGACGCATCTGTCGGGAGATGATGCTGTACTGGCGAATCTCTACAAATATGCCGAGATATTTGTTTATCCATCCCTCTATGAAGGGTTTGGGCTGCCAATTCTCGAGGCTATGCATTACGGGACACCTGTGATCACATCCAATTCATCCTCACTTCCAGAAGTTGGCGGGGATGCAGCGGTATATTTTACCCCGGACTCGGCTGACGAACTGGCAGAGTGCATAGACAGGCTTCTCGATGACAAGGAACAGAGAAGCAGGCTTGGGCATGCGGGTATGCTCCGCGAAAGAATGTTTTCATGGGACAGAAGTGCGGAGGAGCATATGAAACTATATGAACAGTTTTTTTAATTGACTTTGCGCATTTGCAGATGGAGGAGAAGGACCAGACAGGATGAAAATATTAATAACCGGGTTTTCGGGCTTTGTATCAAGACATTTTTTGCGGTATTTATATGACAATGGCATTGATGCCCAAATTTTGGGAATTGATGTGATATTTCCGCAGTTTAATTATAGGGAATTGGGGGATCGGATTGGTATCGAATTTTTTCAGATAGATTTGCTGGACAGAAGTGAACTGGAAAAAATAGTCCGAAAGTTTTCCCCGGAATATATACTGCATCTGGCTTCGTACAGCAGTGTGGCATACAGCTGGAAACATCCAGAGGAAAGCTTCATAAACAATACAAATATTTTCCTGAATCTGATATCTGTTGTTAAGGCAATGAATGTTGATGCGCGGATTCTGTCTGTGGGTTCATCGGAAGAATATGGCAATGTATCAGAGAGTGATTTGCCGTTGACGGAAAAGCAGATCCTGCATCCTAACAGTCCTTATGCGGTTGCAAGGGTGTCACAGGAACAATTGTCTAAGGTTTTTGCGGACAGTTTCCATATGAATATTGTGCTAACCAGATCATTTAATCATATTGGGCCCTATCAGGATGAGCGCTTTGCAGTGCCGAGTTTTATAAAACGTATTTTGGATATAAGCAGGACATCAAGGGAGGGTGTAATTGAAACAGGAGATATCTCGCTTGTCAGGGATTTTGTCGATGTCAGGGACGTGGTGCGGGCGTATTATCTGTTGCTGACAAGGGGAACACCGGGGCAGGTTTACAATATCTGCTCGGGAAAAGGGATACCGCTGCAGGCGATCATAAATATGGTGGCGGAACTGCAGGGTGTGATTATCCGTACAAGGGTAAATCCGAAATATGTCCGCCCTATGGATAACAAGGTTGTAATCGGCTCTGCCCTGAAATTGGAAAGAGAGCTTGGATGGAAACCAATGATTCCGATTGAAAAGACATTGAAGGATATGTGTATGATAATGGCAGAAGTGAATAGCGAGAGTGGAAAGAATACAATGCGGAGGAATACATAATGAATGTGGCATTTAATTGCGCAAGTTTTGAGAAAAATCTGAGCGGCATTAACCGTTACTCTAAGGGAATACTGGAGAGTATCAGTAACCATGAAATTGGTAAATACTGTTTTGAGCACAATTATCTGAATGTGGATAACATGGTTGAGCTTCATAGTGTCCATAAAATGAATCAGCCATATGACAATTATGAGGAAAAGGAAAGGTATCTTCTCTGCAAGCTTGCTGGAATTGATGTGGTATATTCATTTTTTTCGCCCATTCAGCTTGATGATACGAACATAAAAAGTGTGCTTACCATTTATGACTTGACCCCTCTGATTAATATAAAATGGCATAGGAATGATAAACAAATATACGATTTGTTTGACATAGGGATAAGGAAGTCAGCACATAAGGTTAATCAAATTGTCACAATTTCCGAGGCGTCAAAAAAATCAATTGTTGATATCTATGGGATTTCGGAAGACAAGATAGAGATAGTGACACCGGCCATAGCTTCTGATTTGATTGTGACAGAGAGAACGGACGACGAGATACAGAATATAAAACGGAAATTTGCTATAAGAGATGCGTATATTTTGTCAATCTGTACGTTTGAACCGCGGAAAAATATGGCATCCCTGATTAAAGCTTATGAAATGTACAGGGATAAAAACAAAACGGCAACGACGCAGTTAGTGCTCACCGGGAAGCTGGGATGGGGTTATGAGAATCTTCTTGACATGATATATGGCAGTAAATATAAGGAAGATATCATCATGACAGGTTATGTGAGCGATTATGAATTGGGTTCGCTGTATAAGGGAGCTATGGTTTTTGCCTATGTTTCCTATTTTGAAGGGTTTGGCATGCCTGTTCTGGAGGCTCTGAATTATGAGAAGGCTGTTTTAACCTCTGATACGACATCAATGCCGGAGGTGGGCGGTGATGCCGTATGCTACTGTAATCCATATGAATTAGAGTCTGTGTACAGTTCGCTGGAACACCTCCTTGAAGATGCACAATATCGGGAAAATCTGCAAATAAAAGCAAAAATACAGGCCGGGAAGTTTTCCTATGAAAAATCGGCCAGAAAGGTAGAGGAACTGCTTTTTAAGCTGGATAGGGGATAATATGGAAAGAACAAATAATACATTTGGCTGGAATTTAATTGTTGACAGAATAAATGGGATTTTGAATGAGGTGATGTCAGATACAGACATGCAGGAATTGCTGACGAAAGAAAACCTGATACTGATCCGTTCTGCAAAGGAGGAGGTGACGGACTGCCTGCTGGAGCAGTTAAGCCGTAGTGGTTATGCGGGAAATCTGCATGTGATCGGCAGGAAGGGTGATGAAAAATTCATTGAAACATATTCAGGGATGCATATTGATGTATTTGTGATTGACGATAACGAGTTATATTCTGTTGAGAATACAAAAGCATACATAGACAGGATAGAGGCTGATGCGGCATGTTTTCTTTATCATTTAGAGATAAAATCCAACCATGAAAATTTACTTGAAATATTGAGTTATGTAAACTGTCAGGGCTATGCGGTTTCGAGGGATATACAGGTGGTGAAATTTGACATGAAAAAGCTGCATGATTATTTTCGCGGAAAGAAAATTTACGATGCGCTGTGCGACTGGTTTTATGATACAAAGTAGCGCATTTATATGCGGAAAATTCACAAGATAAGGCGACAGGGGAGAAGGTTACTATGGAAATAGCAGCCGTGCTTATTCCGGTTTATAAAAATGAATTGAGCAGGAGTGAACAGATATCCTTACAACAATGTAAAAAGATATTGGACAGGTATGCTGTTATACTGGTCGCTCCCCAGACAATGAAAATTGAGAACAGGGAGTTGGCCGGCTTGCCCGTAGAGCGGTTTCCGCAATCTTTCTTTGACGGGATTTCCGGCTATAACCAGTTAATGTTGTCAAAGGAATTTTATCAGAGATTTGAACGGTACGAATATATACTGGTTTATCAGTTAGACGCCTTTGTTTTTTCAGATCGCCTACAGCATTTTTGCGAGCTGGGATATGATTACATCGGGGCGCCGTGGCTGCAGGGATACAGATATATCACAGGACTTGAAAGAAGATATCTCCACGTGGGGAATGGCGGTTTTTCCCTGCGGAAAATCAGCGCCTTTTTAAGGATTCTGAATGAGGAAACGGTAAAAGATGCTGACGAACCGGAAGATATCTTCTGGGCAAGCCGTAAAAGGCTGAAAATTGCGCCGGTAGAAACAGCGGTAAGTTTTTCATTTGAGGCACAGGTTAGAAAAGCTTTCGCACTGAATCGGGAGAGACTGCCCTTTGGGTGTCATGCATGGTTTATCTATGATTTTGAGTTTCTGCGTCCGTATATACAGAAATTTGGATATGAATTGGATGGGGTTGCCTTTCAGTCATTAGATGAGGCGGATGCCGCGCATTGGCGTTTGAAAGACTGCTTTGACGCGAGCCGGGAAACGGTATTGGAAGCGCTGGGTGTATTTGCGGGGGCAGTGGATGCGCGAAAGGTGGTTCTCTTTGGGGCCGGGAACTTAGGTGATGAGTGTTACAAAACCCTGCGTTATGCGGGGATAGAAATTGCATACTGCATAGACAATGATAAGCAAAAACAAGGGAAATATTTGTGGGAACATGAAATCATATCATTTGAGCAGTTTGTGGAAACGGGAGAAATAGGGCAAACGGTAATCATAGCAGCCATGGGACGGGAACGTTGCCGTGAAGTGCTGGAGCAGATGGGCAGTATTTCTGATGAATATGTTTTTCACACAGTAAAATACTGTGATCTGTATCACGAGGTAATGAGGCGGCTGGATGCCGATATGGGGAGTGTGTATCATTGAAAATCATAGTATTCGGCGTGGGAGAATTTTATAGGAACAGGAAAGAGCAGCTGGCATCTTATCAGAATATTGAAATCGTGGCGTATGCAGATAATAAGGAATCCCTATGGGAAACATGGATTGACGGGCGTCCGGTAGTCGAACCGAAGAATATAGAAAAAATGCAATATGACATGATATTGATCATGTGTACCTATGGAGAAGAGATATACGCACAGCTGACCGGGTTGGGAGTATCTTGGGATCAGATAAAACCTTGGAGTGTTTTCTGTACGGAAATGCTTTCGGGGACAAGGAAAACTTTTCGGGGAAAAAATGATGACGGGAATGGAAGAAAACATATACTTGTCATCTCCACTGACTTAAACTACAATGGCGGCTCTCTGGCGGCAGGGTACGCTGTCATGGCATTGAAAGGCAGAGGCTATGATGCGGCTCTGGCAGTTCCCTGCGGTGACAGGAAATTCATGGATGAGATGGTCGGTAACGGGATTACCGTTCATGTCTGCCCGGAGCTTCCTTATATCTGTGATATGGAATGGATCAGGCAGTTTGATGCCGTCGTAGTGAATGTCTTTCAGATGATGTACAGCGCAATTCGGATCAGTCTGGTGCGCCCTACATTGTGGTGGATTCACGAGCCGGCAGAGATATTTGATGAGGTGCGCCTGATGTATTGGAACCGTGTTACGGATGAAGCGCTGAAAAACATAGATACTTATGCGGTGAGCAGGGTGCCGGCAGAGAATTTTAATCGGTTTTATCCGAATCGCGTTCGGAAGATACTGCATTATGGCATCCCGGACATGGCTGTAGAAAAACAGATAAACGATGCGGGAAAGGAAAAAACCGTTTTTGCCATAATAGGTAATGTGTGCGTTCGGAAAGCGCAGGATATTTTCTGTAAGGCGGTACAGGCATTAAATGACTATTCCAGGGCGGAGTTCTGGATCATTGGCAGCTGCGGTGAGGATGCGTTCTGCGATGAAGTCAAAGGAATGTGTTCTCAAACGGATGCGATTAAAATGAAGGGATTGCTCACAAGGGATGAAATGTATCATATCTTTCCGAAGATAGACGTGGTAGTCTGTGCGTCGAGGGAGGATCCGCTGCCCATTGTCATGGCGGAGGGGATGATGTTTGGGAAGGTATGCATAACCACTGCTGTTACCGGGACAGCGGATTTGATCCGGGACGGGGAAAATGGTTTTGTCATATCGGCAGATGACATCAACGCATTAAAGGAGAAGATGGAATGGATTCTTGAAAATAGGGATAAACTGGCGGGTATCGGGGAAAACGCGAGAAAAACATACGAGCAGTTTTTTTCCCTGGGCGTATTCGGCGAAAATCTGGAAAGGGCTTTATCTGAAACAGAGAGAGAATGGCGCTTAAAAGAGGAGAATGGCAGCCATGGAGGAGCTTGAGAGGAATGGATATTAAATTATCTGTGATCATGCCGTCACTGAATGTTGCGGCGTATATAGAGGAAAGTATTAATTCGGCATTAAACCAGACCTTGGAACAGATGGAGATTATATGTATTGATGCAGGCTCTGAGGATGGCACATGGGAAATTTTAGAAAAGTATGAGAATCTGTCGGATACAGGCAAAAAAGTAAGGCTGATACACAGTGATATAAAAAGCTATGGCTACCAGGTCAATCTTGGAATTAAGCAGGCGGCAGGGAAATATATCGCTATTCTGGAAACGGATGACATGGCGGAGGCGCATATGTACGAATGTCTGCTTGCGCTTGCCGAAGCACACGACCTGGATTTTATCAAGGCGGATTATGACTGTTTTTATACGCTTCGAAACGGGGAACGGTATTATGAAAAAATATCGCTTTGGCAGGGAGAACCGAATAGCTACAACCTTGTGATAGATCCGGGCAGTGATGACTATTTATATTCATGTGACTACAGTATCTGGGCGGGAATATTCAACAGGGACTTCCTTATACGAAACAATATATGGCTTAATGAGACAAAGGGTGCGGCGTATCAGGATATCGGGTTTGCACAGCAGGTTCTGGCATGTGCAAAAAGGGCGTATTATTCCGACCAGTCTTTTTACAGGTACCGCAGGGATCGGGAGGAATCTTCCATCAATTCCATGTATGGATTGAAATATGCAAGACAGGAATTTACGAGACTGTTGACGGACAGTGAGATACACAAAAAACTGATCTGTGTACAGGGACTCTACAGGCATATGGCAACCTCCTTCGTGGGTGAATACCAGAAAATACTGGCATTGATCAATTATGATACAGATTCAGCGTATGTCAGGGATGATTATGAATGGTTCAGGACGACGCTGATGCAGGCGGTTGAACGGTCTGAATTTGATCTGGATAAGCTGCCGGAGGGCTTCAGGGGAGGGCTGCTTTATATTTTGAGGGACTGTAAGAAATATGCAAAAGAACTCCGGGAACAGGAGGAAAAGCGTAAAAAGGAAGAGAAAAATCCCGTGTCAAACAGTAAGAAAGAGGAGATTATAAAAAACTTAACAAAGGCTCTGATCATTTGGTATGACTTCCGGGCGGATTCCAAAATACTTTTTGTTTCGGGAGGTAAGCCGGAGTGCGAAACGCTCTATGATGCGCTGGAAGAAAAGGGATTGAAACCGAAAAAAGCCGATATGGCAGGACTCGGCGGAATCGGGGACAGATTCGATTATATTGTGGCTGCAGGCATCATTGAGCGGAGCAGTAATCCCTTGAGCCTGCTGACTGAATTGAGGGGACTGCTAAGTGCTTCGGGAAAGCTCCTTTTGGGGGCGGAGAACCGCATGGCAGTCCGTTATTTTTGTGGGGATAGGGATCTGTTTTCGGGACATGTCTTTGAAGGACTGGAAGGCTATGCGGATGTAAGTGTGCAGAGGCAGAAAAGGAATGGAGGACGGGCATATGCGAAAGCGGAATACAAAAAGCTGTTATCCGCTGCAGGGTTTCAGAAATGCCGGTTTTATGCGGTCATGCCGGATCTTGCGAGACCCCAGTTACTACTCGCGGAGAATTATATACCGAACGAAACGCTTGATATGAGAGTGTTTCCGCAGTATGACAGTCCAGAAACCGTATTTCTTAAGGAGGAACTCCTGTATGGAACCCTTATGGAGAACCATATGTTTCATCAGATGGCAAATGCCTTTTTCATGGAATGTGCCGTCGACGGGGAGCTTTTGGATGTCGACCAGATTACGGTGCAGGGTGACCGCGCGCGGGATGGAGCCGTGGCTACGTTGATAATGAATCAAAAGTGGGTGGCAAAAAAAGCATTGTATCCGGAAGGAAGGAAAAGAATACGTGCTCTGTCGGAAAATGCGGAGTACTTGAAAGGGCATGCAGTTCCTCTGGCGGACGGAAAAATGGAGGGTGACACATATGTGATGCCCTATATCGAGGGACAGATTGCAACGGATTATTTCAGAGAGACACTGCGCAGCGACAAGGCGGCATTTATACGGGAACTTGAGCGGTTCAGACAAATTATACTGAACTCGTCGGAGCATGTCCCATATGAGGAAGTAAACTGGAGGGAGTTCGAGCCGCGGTGGGAAAACTGTAAGAAGGATGATCCCAATCTGAATCAGTGGTATGACCGTGCCTTTGGGCCAGCCGAAGAACGGGAAAATATTGGCGTGATCTTAAAAAGAGGTTATATTGATCTGGTCTGCCTGAACTGTTTTCATACCGAAAAGGGATTTGTGTTCTTTGACCAGGAGTTTTACCTTGAGAATTTCCCGCTCAATACCATTTTTAACAGAACAATAGATCTGATATATGAAGGAGCTCCTGATCTCGAGGAAATATGTCCGAGAGGGGAAGTTATGAAACATTTTAAGCTTCTTGCATATCTGTCTACGTGGCGTGAGATGAGTGACGTTTTTATGGAAAAACTCAGGAATGAAAAAGAGCTTTCCGAATATCACAGGATGCATAGAAGGGACTGGCGGACAATGACTGCCAACCGGCGCAGGATGGATTACAGTCAGGAGGTGTACGAGCGGCTGTTTACAAATATTTTCAAGGGGACGCAGAACCGGCAGCTGTGGCTGTTTGGCGCTGGAAAATATGCAGAAAAATTTATCAGCCAGTTCGGGCAGTGTTGTGACATTGCAGGGATCGTTGACAATAATGAGGAAAGATGGGGAAAGAGCCTGTCAGGGGTGGAAATTCATTCCCCTGACATTTTAAAGGAGCTTAAGGTACCTTTTAAGGCCATAGTCTGTATGAAGCTTTTCGAGGATGTGATTACGCAACTGGACAGAATGGGAATCAAGAATGTTTCCGTGTATGATCCTCAGATGAATTATGAGAGACCCCTCCCTCCTGTTCATGAAGAGAAAACGGGCGGGACGAAAAAATATCATATCGGGTATGTGGCAGGCGTGTTCGACCTGTTTCATATGGGCCACCTGAATCTTTTGCGGCGGGCCAAGGAACAGTGTGATTATCTGATTGCAGGCGTGGTGTCGGACGAGCAGGTCATAAGCACAAAAAAGACAAGTCCCTATATTCCTTTCGAGGAACGGCTTGCAATCGTACAGGCATGCAGATACGTGGACGAGGCGGTTGCCATTCCCATCGACAGACCAGATACACAGGATGCTTATTATATGTATCATTTCGATGCGCAGTTTTCGGGGAGCGACTATGCGGATGATCCGTATTGGCTTTCGAAAAGGACGTTTCTGCAGCAGCATGGGTCGGATCTGGTGTTCTTCCCATATACGGAAGGGGTCAGCTCTACCGGGCTGAAAGAGCAGATCAGAGGCGAGGGGGAAAATACATCAGTGAGCAATTCAATGTAGATGGATGGGATGTTATGATGAATATTGTATGTGTACCGACGGGATTGATAGATTTGGAGCATCCACAAAAGGGAATTGAAACCATCAGTGAGAGCGGGTTTGACAGTATTCTGTTTGATATGGCAGCATGTTGCCCGCCGGATGAACTGGAGAAAATGGGAAAACCGGGTGGGCGGATTGATGATTCCCGATACCCGGCAGGACTGGCGGAGAGCATTGCTCCGCTATTAAAGCAATGTTTGGAACGGAAGATGCATATTTCCATAGTCCGTGCCCCTCGCTTATTTCGGAATACGAAACGCTGCGACCTGACCGATGTGCTGTCAGACTTGGCCAAAGAGTGCATAAAGATATGTGCGCGGGCAGGATGCAGACAGTTGATTGTGAGCCCGGTTTTTGCGGGGGTGCCGCATGGGACAGAGTGGGACGTCAATCGGAAGTATTATCTTGGATTGGTCAATATTGCCAGGGAAAATGATGTAACAATTCTGCTTGAAAGCCAGTTCCGTGATATGAATGGACATCTGATCCGGGGAATCTGCATGGATGTGAACGAAACGGCTGCGTGGATCGACAGGCTGAATAGGGATGCAGGAGAGGAACGGTTCGGTTTCTGCATGGATATCGGCGTATGCACCATTTGCGGACAGGGCGTGCAGGAATTGACGATGACACTTAATAGTCGTATTAAGGCTGTCATTTTACGTGACTGCGATGGGCAGCATGATACATCCATGCTACCGTTTACCTGTATCAATTATGGACATTTGCAGACAGACTGGACTGGTCTGATCCTGGGGCTGCGCGAAAACTGTTATGACGGCAGCCTTATCATAGACTTTGGCAGTAACACAATGACATATTCGCACCTTTTACGGCCGCAGATGCTGCGGATGGCAAAGATGACAGCGGACTATTTCAGGTGGCAGATTGCTATAAAAGCGGTTATAAAGAAATATGACAAACGAGTCCTGTTTGGTGCGGGAAATATGTGCCGTAATTATATGAAATGCTACGGCAGGGAATTTCCGCCCCTGTTTACGTGCGATAATGACGAGAACCGCTGGGGCGGGCAAATTGAAGGGCTGGAAATCAGACCGCCGGAGGCACTCAGGGAGCTTGAACAGGACTGTGTAATTTTCATCTGCAATATTTATTATGGGGAAATAGAGAAGCAGCTGCGTCAGATGAAAATCCGTAATCCTGTTGCATATTTTAGCGATGAATATATGCCGCCGCGTTATTTCAACGGAATAGAAGGGAAAAGCGTGACAAAAAATGATTGAAATCGGAGTTCAGACTAAAAATATCGTCAATGACGATTATCCAGAAAAAGGGTTTGCCATGCTGGGACGTGCCGGTTTTACCTGTGCGGATTTCAGCCTGAACGGATATCTTTCAAATACGTCGCTTTATCGGTTCGAACTTAATTCCTTTTTTGACCAGTCGGTGACAGAACTGGAGAGTTTTTTTGCACCGCATAAGAAGGCGGCAGGAAGTGCGGGCATCCGAATCAATCAGATGCATATGCCCTATCCGAGTTATATACTGAATGCGCCGAAGTCTGTCAATGATTATCTGATGCATACAGTGGCTCCCAAAAGTTTGAAGATTTGTGCATTTTTTGGCTGCAGGCATATCGTGATGCACGGGTTTAAGCTGGCACGTTTACTTGGCCGGGAAGAACTGGAGTGGCGGGAAACGGAAAAGTTTATCGAGGAGCTCGCACCGTTTGCAAAGGAGCTTGGGATAACGATATGTATGGAAAACGTTTATTCCGGCGTAGGCAGTCATATCATTGAGGGTCCCTGCTGTGATGCGCGGCTGGCAGCGGAGCGCATTGACCGTATGAATGAAAGGTTTGGCGCGGAGATAATGGGGTTCTGCCTTGACACGGGTCACGCAAACCTGATCGGAATTGACATGGAGGGTTTTATCACAACACTCGGAAAGCGTCTCAAAGCGCTTCACATCCATGACAATGACGGGATTGGCGATCTGCACCAGATACCGTTCACGTTTACCAGAAACCGTGAGAATGTTTCTACTACGGATTGGGACGGTTTTATCAGGGGGCTTCGGAAAATTTCGTTTGACGGGGTCCTGAGCTTTGAGACCGCACCTGTCTTAACTGCGTTCCCGGGTGTAATGAAGCAGGATGTCTTACGGTTTATCGCCCAAATTGGAAGTTATTTTGCCGGGGAAATTGCATCGTAGATAAAAGAGAATAGTGGGTGGGAGTACATAAAATCTACTATATTATAAGGAGAAAAGATAACATGCACAAAATGGCCGTCGGCGTACAGAGCAAAAACATAATCAATGACGAATACCCGGTGGAAGGCTTTGAGATGATGAGGCGGGCAGGCTTTACCTGCTGCGATTTCAGTCTCAATGACTACCTTACGAATACAGAACTGTATAAATATTGTAAAAATGGCTTTTTTGACCAGCCGGTTCATGAGTTGAAGGCATTTTTCGAACCACACAGGGAGGCGGCGGAGGCAGCAGGCATTCGGATCAGTCAGATGCATATGCCGTATCCGTGTTATGTGCCGGGAGCGCCGGCAAAGTTAAACGAGTACCTCGCCAAAGTTGTAGCGCCGAAAAGTATGGAAATATGCGCGTACTTCGACTGCCCATACATCGTGGTACATGGCTTTAAACTGGCAGGGGTTCTCGGCTCGGAGCAGGCGGAGTGGGAGAGTACGGAAGCGTTCCTAAAGACGCTTGTGCCCATGGCAGAGGAATTACATATTACGGTCTGTATGGAGAATCTCTATACAAGCTGCGGCAGCCATATCGTGGAAGGGCCCTGCTGCGATGCGGTGAAGGCCGCAGCTCGCATTGATCGGATGAATGCGGAAGCCGGCTCCGAGGTTTTCGGATTCTGTTTTGACACGGGCCATGCAAATCTGATCGGGCTCGATTTCGAGAGTTTTATCACAACGCTTGGCAGCCGGATCAAGGTGCTGCACATTCATGATAACGACGGAATCGAGGATCTGCATCAGATTCCCTTTACGTTTGCGAAGGGTAGGGAGAACAAAGCGTCAACGGATTGGGGAGGATTTATCGCGGGACTCAGGAAGAGCGGATATGATCAGGCACTGAGTTTTGAGACGGCGCCGGTGCTGTCTGCGTTTCCCGACAGGATGAAGCATGACGTCCTGCGGTTTATCGCACAGATCGGGAGCTTCCTTGCGGAGGAGATTTGTCTGGATAAATGCGTTTACACGGCTTGATGGTTGCAGCGGGACGGGATCGGTTTTATAATTAGCTTAGCAATACAAGGAGTGTGGGTTCCATATGCGTAAAGTGTGTGGAATGGAAGAAAATCTGCGAGGTTAAACGGGATGGCTGAAATACTTTTTTCAATCGTGGTCTTGGTGATCAGTACAAGTCCGCTTATCATTCTTGGAATTGTGCAGTACAGGAGCAAGGAGCCGGTCGGGTTCTGGGCGGGAAAGAAGCCGCCCCGAAAAGCCCATAAAATCAAGGAGGAATGCACACTGTCTACCGGGTGTCTACAATTTTGGTTCATACGTCCGAACAGATTATGCCGCTTTGGAATAATCAATGACAGCAACTTCTTGCATAAGCTGTTTCGCTGTATTGACAAGGTATTCCAACTGCATTGCAACTTCATCTGAATAATATTTTTCACCGCATTGTTCACATTCTTCGCAAGGCACGTTTTTGATAATGATAATGCAGTTTTTATAATTTACGACGTGAGTTGTCAAAGATGGAACGGTAGTTTTACATTTACAATACATACACATGATTACTGCCCCTTTCTTGTTTTTAAATTTTTTTCAAATTTATCGGTGCTTGGAAAATAAGCTGTTATAAAAAACAAACTTTTGTTATCTGAGCCGACAACGACATGTAATATGTCATTTTCTTTTGTATGTTCATAAACAAGGCAACTGGGGTAAGGAAAATCGTCTGGATAGTTCTCTATGATTTCTCCTGTTTGCAGACATGATTTTACATCAGCAATACTGATATCTCTTTCCTGCATACGTTCTAAACAATGCTTTGACCATTTTATATTGGAAGAATTGTTTAGTAGTTTTTGAAGCTGTTCTATATCTATATCCGCATTTCCTTTTCTGTTGTTTACAAATATTATACACTATTCCGGCATGAAATAAAATAAGTTTGTCAATCCCTTTACCGCGGCTTCCTTTAAACCAACAGGGCGGCGGCGTGGCGAAGCCGCAAGCCGCCGCACAAAATGGGGCACACTACGATGCCCCATTACTTTCATAATCATAATCAAAGGAGCGTGAAAAATGTGCAGAATCCAAAAGAACGTTCGTATAACTGGGCATCCATCCTTTACACGGAAAGCTGCGTAACGGATATCGGGGGGGGAGCGCATTACGTCCAGACAGATTGCGTATGTGTTGGTGAAGTTTGCAGAGCGACAAGGTACACGCACAAAGAGTACCCATAAAATGCGCAAGACCTACGCAAGCAACCTGAACGCGAACGGTGTACCTCTGGATTGTATCAGGGAAATGTTAGGGCATAGCAACCTTTCTACAACCCTAGAATATATCTACAATCCGCTGACCGAAAAAGAAACCTATGACCTCATATCAAGGGCATTGTAGTGGTACTAAGGTACTGTCTACAACTGTCTACCGATTTGTAGACACACAAAAATAGCGGAAACGCTGTATTTATCAGTGCTTCCGCCGCTTTTACTGGAATAAATAAGAGCGCGAGACGGGACTCGAACCCGCGGCCTCGACCTTGGCAAGGTCGCGCTCCACCAACTGAGCCACTCGCGCTTATTGTCCGTTTGTATCGCTCGGACATTTAATAATATACTATAGGAATTTGGCTTTGTCAACAAAAAAATAATTTTTTTTAAAAAGATTTGACAAACGAGGAAAATGGTGTATTATGTTGGTGTAAACAAAGAGTTGAATAGAAAAAGGGAGGAAAAGAAAATGAAAGTAATGAATATCGACAACCCTGAAAAGTTTTTTGAGGTGGTAAACCAGTGCAAAGGCACAGTGGAGTTAGTGACTAAAGAGGGCGACAGACTGAACTTAAAGTCTCAGCTGACCAAGTATGTGGCGCTCACAAAGCTTTTTGCTGACAATGCGATTCCGGAGATGGAGCTTGTTGCGCATGATCCCGAGGATGTGAACCGTCTGCTTGATTACATGGTAAATTCCAAATAAGAATAAGAAGATGCATAATGAACTGACGAAACAGGATATCCGCAAGATGGAGGAAGAGATCGAGTATCGCAAGCTGGTTGTGCGTTCGGCTGCTTTGGAGGATGTAAAGACGGCAAGGGCCCATGGCGATCTGAGCGAGAACTTTGAATATCATGCGGCTAAGAAAGTGAAAAATCAGAATGAGAGCCGCATCCGCTATCTGGAACGGATGATAAAAACTGCCGTGATTGTGTCCGATGAATCCGCGGAGGACGAGGTTGGCATGAATAACACGGTGGAGGTCTTTTTCGAGGAGGATAACCTCACGGAGAAATACAAGCTGGTGACAACGGTGCGGGGCAATTCCCTTGAGGGACTGATCAGCACGGAATCGCCGCTTGGAAAGGCGTTGCTCGGGCACAAGGCGGGCGACCGCGTCTATGTGGAACCGGCTGGCGGCGCAGGGTATTATGTGGTGGTCAAATCCATCGAAAACACAATTGATGACGGAACTGATAAGTTGAGGAGCTTCTAGTATGGAAGCTCCTTTTCGTATGCAGGCATCCGTTTTGTATATATTGCTTCTAACTCTGCTTATGTGCGCATATCTTTAAAAAGAAGTGACAAGCCTTTTGTGGGGCAGGGTATGGGCGGGTAGCGGACAGGATTTAGGAAATGGCAGGAGGACAGGCGTATGTATGAGAACAGAAGCGTATCGGAGACAATCCAAGGATTGCAGACAGACGCGGAGAGGGGGTTGAATGCGGCAAAAGTTGCGGAGCGCAGGGCGAAGTACGGGCCGAACCGTTTAAAAGATCAGGAAAAAAAGAGTCTTGCCGAACGGATTGCAGCCCAGCTGAATGATCCGCTGATATTGATTCTGATGGTGGCAATGGCGATTTCCATGATGTTGAATGAATTTGGGGACGCCATTATTATTGTGGCGGTAGTTGCGCTCAATGCGGCGGTAGGGATCATTCAGGAGGGCAAAGCGGGGCGTGCGGTGGAGGCTTTGAAACAGATATCGGAACCGAGGACAACTGTCCTGCGGGACGGTGCGCATCACAATATACCGGCGCAGGAGCTGGTGCCTGGGGATATAGTGGTTTTAGAAGCGGGTAACAGGGTGCCGGCTGATTTAAGGTTAATAGAAAGTATCGGGCTTTTTGCGGAAGAGTCTACCCTTACGGGAGAGTCTGTGCCGGTAGAAAAAGAGGCTGCGTTTGAGGAGAAGGGGGAAGCTGACACAAGCAGCCGAAATATGGTTTATATGTCTACTTATGTGACGAAGGGACGGGGATTAGGCGCTGTGACGGCGACTGGTATGGACACAAAGGTCGGTCACATAGCGGACATGCTGCACGGACATAAGGAAAAGCTGACGCCGCTGCAGGTAAGGCTTGGAGAGCTGGGGAAGATATTGAGCGCGCTTGCGGTAGGGATCTGTGTGCTGCTCTTTATTGTAGCTTTGCTGCAAAAGCGTGATGTGGGGGATATGCTTTTAACTTCTGTTTCCCTGGCAGTGGCTGCCGTGCCGGAAGGGCTGCCGGCAATTGTGACGATTGTGCTTGCGCTCAGTGTGTCACGGATGGTGAAGGCGAAGACGATTGTGAGAAGGCTTTCGGCGGTGGAGACGCTGGGTGCGGTAGAGGTGGTATGCTCGGATAAGACGGGGACGCTGACGCAGAACAAGATGACGGTAACGGAGTGCTATCTGGACGGAAAACTTACGGAGAAAGCAGGGCTGAAAGAACTGTTCGGAGCGGCGGATACGAATGGGGCGGCGCTTTCCTGCGCAGCGCACTTTCTTCTGGGGTGCGTGCTCTGCAACGATGCCGAGACCGGGGAGGAGGGCATGGGGGATCCTACGGAACTGGCCCTTCTTCATATGGCGCAGGACTGTGACGCCAGGGTGGAACGGCTGAGGGAACGGTATCCGCGCATAAATGAGATCGGATTCGACTCCGGGCGCAAAATGATGACTACGCTGCACAGGATGGGAAGCGGGCAGACGGCTTATACAAAAGGGGCGGCGGAACGGATTCTGGAAAACTGCGGGCGCTTTTTCAGAGGCGGCAGTATGGCGGAACTTACGGTAACGGAGAGGGAGAGGCTGCTTGGCATCCAGAAGCGCCTGATGGGAGAGGGACGGCGTGTGCTGGCGCTGGCGATGGAGCCGGAAGGCGGCATGAAAGAGCGGGGTATGGTGTTTCTCGGCTTTGTCAGTATGCAGGACCCGGTCAGGCCGGAGGCATTAGCGGCAGTGCGGGGATTTGCGCAGGCGGGTGTTTCCACGGTGATGATCACGGGAGATCACCCGGACACGGCGTTTTCCATTGCAAGGCAGCTCGGAATAGCAAACCGTGCGGAGGAGTGCATCACGGGCAGGGAACTGGATCATTTGAAAGACCAGGGATTCCTGCAGAGGCTGCCGCAGCTCAAGGTTTTTGCGCGGGTGACGCCGGAGCATAAGGTACGGATCGTGGAAGGCTATAGAAGTTTACATAAAACAGTGGCAATGACCGGGGACGGGGTCAATGACGCGCCTTCTTTGCAGGCGGCGGATATCGGAATCGCCATGGGGCAGGGGGGAACCGACGTGGCGAGAGGAGCGGCGGATTTTGTGCTGATGGATGACAATGTGGCTACCATACATACGGCAATCCGGGAGGGACGGGGTATCTATGAAAACATACGGAAATCAGTCCTGTTTCTCCTTTCTTCCAATCTGGGAGAAATACTGACCATGCTCCTGACGATTGTGGCAGGGCTGCCGGTGCCGCTTACGGCCGGATTCATCCTGTGGATTAATCTGATCACGGACTCCCTGCCCGCACTGGCGCTTGGCGTGGATGACAACGACACGGAAAGCCTGATGCGGGAGCCGCCGAGACAAAGCGATGAGTCGCTGTTTGCGAGAGGGGGACTTATGTGCGTGATCTGTTATGGACTGGTAATCGGTGGAATCAGTCTGGCGGCATTTTTGAAAGTTCCCTACGACCGTATTGTGATGGAAGGGCTGCCTGTAAGTTTACATAATATACTTGAGGGGTTGAAAATTTCAGCGGTGCTGGCAAAAGCACAGACCCATGCTTTCACAGTGCTTGGCATCAGTCAGCTTTTCCACGCGATTGGCATGCGGGATGTGAACCGGTCTGTATTTCGGATGGATCACAGAAGCAATCCACAGATGCTGCTTGCACTCGCGGTAGGCATTGCGCTGCAGGCTGCAGTGACGGAAATTCCTTTTCTAGTCACGCTCTTTGGCACTGTGCGGCTGAGCATGGAGGAGTGGGTACGGTTGATAGCGCTTTCCGTCACGCCGCTTCTGGTACATGAAATGTTGGTGTTGGCGGGGATGGCAGGGATTTCAGTAAAACATCCGTCGTGCCAGTGCGCAGAGAGCCGGGAGTAACGTGTGGGTCAAAACGCCGGTCCGGGTTCAGGGGATGCATAGGAGGAAGACGTAATGTGCCGGGTTAAAACGCCGGTGCGGATTCAGACAAGTGTGCGGAAGGCAAGCAGCAGCAGACAGAGCCCGGACAGCCATGACAGATCAATGCGCAGCATCCGGGAGAGAAGACGGCCTAAAAGGCAGCCTGTGATAAAGAGGAGAAGGTTGAAAAGAGTAGCGCAAAGGAACAGAGTCAGCCGGGAAACGGCGGCAGCAGGAAAAGCCATTCCCACAAGGACACTGTCAAGGGAGAGGGCAAGGCTTAGAAGCAGCGCTTCTTTCGCGCTCAAAACCTGAACGTCTGTGCGGTTTGCCTCCTCCGGCGAAAGGTAGACCGTAAATATAATGTTGATCTGTTTGATCTGGCAGCCCCAGTTTCCCATGAGACTGGGGTGCTTTTTGGCGATGATGCGGATCAGGCTTTCCAGGAGCTTGGCGATGCCGATGGCGGCAAGCATAAAAAAGGAGAGAAAGGGGAGCACGCCGGGCGGCAGCAGGGAGCCGACGATTTCTCCGAGTCTTCCGGCGGCAGTGATAAAAAGAGCCGGGACACAGGCTAATATAAGAAAGGAGAGGGCTTTGACGTGCACCCTGCCGGTACCGTAGGAGAACCCTGCCGTCAGGGAATCCAGAGAAACGGCAACCAGAAAGAGCAGCAGGGAGGAGATCGAAAAGGACATGGGAGTCACCTCATTACAGATTTATTATATTGTATGGAAAGGGCGCGGGATGTTGAAGGAAAGAATTTGGCAACAGGGAAGCCGTAGGCTGAGCTGTTTGAGAATCTGAAAAAGATATCCCCGAAATGATTTACGCTTTCTAAAAAAAATGTTATGATGTACGTGATGGCAATGAGCAGTGCGCAGGCATAGGAGAAGCTGAGGATGGTTCGTGAACGAGGGAAACCGAAGGCTTTTTGAATGTGCACTGCGGAGGGCAGACGGCGCGAAGCAGGGGGGAACTGTATGGAACTTATGTTTATCGGGGCAGACCATGAGGTGACGGGAAGCTGCCATTATCTTCGTGTAGGCGATAAGAATATTCTGGTGGACTACGGTATGGAGCAGGGGGCAAATATATTTGAAAACTGCGAGCTGCCTGTGGAGGAAGCGCTGATAGACTATGTGTTCCTCACCCATGCGCATGTCGATCATTCGGGGCTACTGCCTCTTTTGTACGCAAGGGGGTTCCGCGGTCAGATTTTTGCGACGGCGCCCACCTGTGACCTGTGCAGCATTATGCTTCGCGACTGCGCGCATATCCAGATGCAGGAGGCGGAATGGAAGAACCGCAAGGCGAAGAGAAGCGCAGAGAATGCGCTGGTGGAGCCGCTCTATACCATGGAGGATGCGGACGGGGCGATCAGGCGTCTCATTCCCTGCGACTATGACAGTGAAGTGACGGTATGTGAAAATATAAAGATCCGCTTTACGGATATCGGGCATCTGCTCGGCTCATCCAGTATAGAAGTCTGGGCGACGGAAGGGAATGTGACGAAGAAGCTCGTGTTTTCCGGCGATATCGGAAACAGCGAACAGCCCCTCATCAAAGACCCGAAAAACACGGCCAAAGCGGACTATGTGGTGATGGAGTCCACATATGGCGACAGGCTGCATTCCACAGAGAAAGTGGACTATGTGGGCGAGCTGACGAAGATTCTGCAGACCACCTTCGACAGGGGCGGCAATGTGGTGATTCCTTCCTTTGCGGTGGGCAGGACGCAGGAAATGCTCTATTTCCTGCGGCAGATTAAGGATGAACGGCGGGTAAAGGGCCATGAGAATTTCCCGGTTTATGTGGACAGCCCGCTTGCGGTGGAGGCTACCGGGATCTTCCATAAGAATGAGGCAAAATGTTTCGATGAAGAGGCGATGGCCCTGGTCAGAAAAGGGATCAATCCGATTACGTTCCCGGGGCTTCGTCTTGCCATTACAAGCGACGAATCCAAGGCGATCAACTTTGAGCATACGCCCAAAGTAATCATATCCGCTTCCGGCATGTGCGAGGCGGGACGTATCAGGCATCATTTGAAGCATAACCTGTGGCGCCCGGAATGTACCATTTTGTTTGTGGGCTATCAGGCAGTGGGAACGCTTGGCAGAATGCTTGTGGAGGGCGCGAAGGAGGTCAAACTGTTCGGGGAGCCGATTGAGATCCGCGCCGATATCGCAAAACTGGTCGGCATGAGCGGCCATGCGGATAAGAACGGGCTTTTAAAGTGGGTGGATGGCTTTGAAAAGAAGCCGGACAAAGTTTTCGTGGTACATGGCGAGGACAGCGTCTGCAAGCTCTTTACGGAGTGCCTGAAAGTGGAGCACGGGCTGGACGCCTATGCGCCTTACAGCGGCACGCGCTATGACCTGATAAGCGGTGCGTTTATCCATGAGGCGGAGCCTGTGGCGATCAAGAAGAAAGCGCGCGGCATCTCCGACGTCTTTGCAAGGCTTTTGGCGAGCGGGCAGAGGCTTATCGCCGTTATACATAAGAACGAGGGAGGCGCAAACAAGGATCTGGCGCGGTTTGCGGATCAGATCAATTCGCTTTGCGACAAGTGGGATCGGACATAATAGGAGAATGAAAGGGTGAGTTTAGCAGATCACATTTTTATAGATATGTGTAAGGATATTTTGGAGAACGGAACGAGCACGGAGGGGGAGAAGGTGAGACCCCACTGGCCGGACGGGGAGAGCGCGTACACCGTGAAAAAATTCGGGGTGGTGAACCGCTACGACCTGTCGAAGGAGTTCCCGATCATGACGCTCCGCCGCACGGCGATTAAGAGCGCCACGGACGAGATGCTCTGGATCTGGCAGCGCAAGTCCAACAACATCAACGATTTACACAGCCATATCTGGGACGAGTGGGCGGATGCGGACGGCAGCATCGGAAAGGCTTACGGGTATCAGATGGGCGTGAAACATCAATATAAAGAAGGCATGATGGATCAGGTGGACCGGGTGATTTACGATCTGAAAAACAACCCGTTCAGCCGCCGGATCATGACGAATCTCTACGTGCACCAGGATCTGCACGAGATGAACCTTTACCCGTGCGCCTACAGCATGACATTTAATGTGACGCAGAAGAAGGGGCATGGGAAACTGACGCTCAACGCAGTTTTGAACCAGCGTTCGCAGGATGTGCTGACGGCGAACAACTGGAATGTGGTGCAGTACGCGGTGCTCGTGCATATGTTGGCACAGGTGTGCGGTATGGAGGTGGGAGAACTTGTCCATGTGATCGCGGACGCGCACATTTACGACAGGCATATTCCTATCATAAAGGAACTGATCGAAAGACCCGTTTACGATGCGCCCACGTTTGTGCTGAATCCCGATGTCACGGATTTCTACCAGTTTACGAGGGACGACGTGAAGGTGGAAAACTACGTGACGGGTCCGCAGGTGACAGATATACCTGTGGCTATTTAACGTAGGTTCGTGAGCTTAATTGACACTTGCGAAACTCGTCACAGCACTGTATAATTGTACAATTTAAATAACTGAAATGGAGTTTCGCAATTATATAAAAGGAGACACAATATATGAACGCAATCGTAGCCGTTGACAACAACTGGGCAATCGGCTGTAAGAACAGCCTGCTCGTTCGTATCCCGGCGGACCACAAGAATTTCAGGCGGGAAACTACGGGCAAGGTGGTAGTGCTCGGGAGAAAGACGCTTGAGACATTTCCGCAGGGCATGCCTCTGCCGAACAGGACAAATATTATTCTCTCCACGAACCCGGAATATAAGGTGAAGGACGCCGTGGTGGTTCATAATAAGGAAGAACTGGACGCGGAGCTTAAGAAATATCCGACGGAGGATGTGTATATTATCGGCGGGGAGAGCGTTTACCGAATGATGCTTCCGGAGTGCGACGTGGTGCATGTGACGAAGATTGACCACGACTATGAGGCTGATGCTTATTTCCCAGACCTTGACAAGGACGGGGCGTGGGAGATCTCAGCAAAGAGTGAGGAGCAGACTTACTTTGATCTGCCTTATTACTTTGTAAAATACGTTAGAAGAAATAAATAATCGGCGGGGGAGTCTGTAAAGGGCAGACGAGAAGGCAGCAGGAATTGATATGAAGGAAGGGTACGCAGGTATGGGGCAGGAGACAAAAAAAACGACGGCTAAGAAAGGAACGGAGCTTTCACAGGCGAAGGAGGCGCTCCAGCAGAAAAATGTGGAACTGGAGACGGCTAAGAGCGCGGTGGAAAAGGCGGAGAAGGCAAGGGACATTTTTCTGGCGAATATGTCCCATGAACTGAGGACGCCGATCAACACGATCCTGGGGCTGAACGAGCTGATCCTGAGGGAGAGTCAGGAGGAAGCGGTCAAGGAGTACGCGCGGGACATTCGGCAGGCGGGCAATATTCTGCTTGCGCTGGTGAGCGATATTTTGGACTTCTCCAAGATTGAGGCGGATAAGATGGAGCTGACAGAGGGAATTTATGACGTCAGTTCCCTCCTGAATGACCTGATTAACAGTATTTCGGTGCAGCTGCGTCGAAAAAAACTGGATCTGGTTCTGGATATTGCGCAGGATATCCCTTATAAAATGTTTGGTGATGAGATACATATCCGGCAGATTATCGGCAATCTTTTGTCAAATGCGGTGCGGTATACGGAAAAAGGCAGGATTACGCTGCATGTGAGCTGGAAAGAACTGCCGAAGGATTCCGTGGAAATGTATGTGATTGTGAAGGATACAGGAGTCGGCATCAGGGAGGAAGATATTCCGAAACTCTTTAACGCATTCCAGCGGATGGATTCCACCGCCCGCAACAAAGAGGACAGGACGGGACTGGGGCTTGCCATTACGCAGCGGCTGATAGAGATGATGGGCGGTAAACTGGAGGTGCAGAGCATATACGGCATGGGTTCCGCATTTTCCTTTAAAATCGTGCAGAAGATAGTGGACAGGGAGCCTCTTGGGGATTTTGAAAAACAGTACAAGGACAGTCTGCGGAGCATTGAGGATTATCATGAAAAATTCATTGCGCCCATGGGAAGAATCCTGATCGTGGACGACAATGCCATGAATCTGGCGGTGGCGCAGGGACTTTTGAAAGGGACGAGGCTGCAGATCGACGTGGCGGCGAGCGGAGAAGAGTGTCTGGAGTTGATTAAGCGAAAGACTTACCATCTGATCTGTATGGACCATATGATGCCGGTCATGGACGGTGTACAGACGCTGCATGCCATACGTGCGCTGGAAGGGAACCCGTCCAGGGACATCCCGGTAATCGCCCTGACGGCAAATGCGGTGGCGGGCGCGAGAGAACTCTATCTGCAAGAAGGATTCCAGGATTATCTGACAAAGCCGATAGACGCGGATAAGTTTGAAAATATGCTGATTGAGTATCTGCCGAGCAACGTGGTTTACCTGACCAATAACAGGGATATCAACGATGAGTATGAGCAGACGCAGGATGAGGGGGACGGCGAGTTTGATATCAGGGAGAGTCAGCTTTACCTGATGGGCTTTAATCTGAGAAACGGTCTCAGATATATGGGCGGAGACAAGGCGCTTTACGGTAAGGTCCTGCGCGATTTCCACTCCATTTTGCAGGAGAAGGAGACAGCCCTTAAAGACTTTTTGCAGAAAGGCGATATGCCCGGCTACACGATCATCGTGCATTCCCTGAAAGGAAATGCCAGAAATGTAGGTGCGGATGATCTGGCGGACGAAGCCTTTGAGCTGGAGAAGATGGCGAAGGCGGGACAGCTTGAGGATGTGACGGTGCGTTCCCCGATCCTGTTCAGTATGATGAACACCATGAGAAACAGTCTGAGGGTGTATCTGGAGACGGAAGATGCGGGCGAGAAGACCGAGCAGCAGACGCCGGAGGAGAGTGCAGGAAGCATTACGGAGGACGAGTGGGTCAGGGCTTTGCAGGAGCTGGCGGCAAGACTGGACGATTTCGACGGGGAGAGCGCGGCGGCAAAGCTGCGGGAACTGAAACGCTACGACCGGCCGGAGCCGGACAAGAAAATGCTCAGATTATGCGAGAAGGCGATCAAGGATTACGCTTACGATATTGCCCTTGAGGTGGTCAATGCGGTGCTTTGAGAATGCACACGGATTTGGCGGTTCCCAAACTTACTTGACTTTTGGGGACAAAGGTATATTATATAAAAATAAATATAGTAAATGTTCAGCACAGGATTTTGTGCGCGGAACAGTTACGAAACGACAGAGGAATGACTGAGGGAGAGGAGTTGGCTATTATGGAAAAAAAGAATCTGGATTGGGCGAATATCGGTTTCGGCTATCATGAGACGGACAAACGCTTCGTGGCGAATTACAAAAACGGCGCATGGGATGACGGCGCGCTTGTGGATGACGCCAACATTGTGATGAACGAGTGTGCGGGCGTTTTGCAGTATGCCCAGACCTGTTTCGAGGGAATGAAAGCTTACACAACCGAGGACGGGCGTATCGTGACTTTCCGCCCCGACTTAAACGCGCAGCGCATGGAGGATTCCTGTAAGCGGCTGGAGATGCCGGTATTTCCGCAGGACCGTTTCATACAGGCTGTGACGGATGTGGTGGCTGCGAACGAGGCTTATGTGCCGCCCTATGGATCAGGCGCAACCCTCTATATCAGACCTTATATGTTCGGTATCTCCCCGGTAATCGGCGTGAAGCCTGCGGACGAGTACCAGTTCAGAGTGTTTACCACGCCTGTAGGTCCTTACTTTAAGGGAGGCGTAAAGCCGATCACGATCAAGGTGAGCGATTTTGACCGCGCGGCGCCGCACGGCACGGGACATATCAAGGCGGGCCTGAACTATGCGATGAGCCTTCATGCCATCGTGACGGCGCACGAGGAAGGCTACGACGAGAATATGTATCTGGATGCGGGCAGCAGGACGTATGTGGAGGAGACCGGCGGCGCGAACTTCCTGTTCGTGACAAAGGACAATAAGGTGATTACGCCGAAGTCCGACAGCATTCTGCCCTCTATCACCAGACGCTCGCTGATGACGGTGGCGAAGGACTATCTGGGACTTGAGGTGGAGGAGCGCCCGATTGCGCTGGAGGAAGTGAAGGATTTCGCGGAGTGCGGCCTATGTGGCACGGCGGCGGTTATCTCCCCGGTAGGAAAGATCGTGGATCACGGAAAAGAGATTGCGTTTCCCAGCGGTATGAGCGAGATGGGACCTGTCACGAAAAAGCTGTATGATACGCTGACGGGAATCCAGATGGGAAGAATTGACGCGCCCGAGGGGTGGATTCACGTAATTAAATAAAACGCTGGCGATGGAGCGGCATGTATGGCAGGGGAAGCTGCGATAGGATAAAACCAGGCTGCCGCCGGCGGGTAATGGATTTTAAGAAACAGTCAAGATAAAAGGGAAAGGGATTAGGTTGGGATGCTGCAGCATACAATTTAATCCTTTTTCAAATCATGCAGCAGGAAGAAGCGCTGCCTGCCGGGCAGATGTTTTGAATGTTTGGAATGGAGAGTAAGATGAATGACGCGGCGATCAGGGAGCGGTATCCCTATCTTTATGAAACCCATCTGCACACTTCAGAGTCCAGCGCCTGTGCGAAAAGCACCGGGGCGCAGATGGCGCGGGCCTGCAAGGAGTATGGGTATACCGGCATCTTTGTGACGGATCACAATTGGGGCGGAAATACCTGTGTGGACAGGAGCCTTTCCTGGGATGCGTGGGTGGACCAGTTCTGTCTCGGGTATGAACACGCGAAGGCGGAGGGGGATAAAATCGGGCTGGACGTCTTTTTCGGATACGAGGCAGGGTATGACGCCACGGAATTTCTGCTGTATGGGATTGATAAGGCGTGGATGAAGGCGCACCCGGAACTTCGGTCTGTATCCGTGGAAGAGCAGTACGAACTTGTGCACGAGGCGGGCGGACTGGTGATGCATGCCCATCCTTACAGGGAGGAGGCTTATATTCCCGAAGTGCGTCTTATGCCGGACTGGGTGGACGGCGTGGAGGGGATCAACGCCGCGCACCACTGGTATTCCGGGACACTGAGGGATAAGACAGTGTTTGACAGAAAAGCTGTCGCCTATGCGAAGGCGTACGGGTTTCCCTTAAGCGCGGGCTCTGACATTCACTCCACGAATCTGTTCGGGGGCGGCATGGCGTTTCGCAGGAGGCTGCGCTCGGCGGCGGATTACGTGCAGGCGGTTCTGGTCGGCGAGGATTATGTGCTGACGGACGGGAAAGTGTGGTATGATAGAAAAGGAAATATTATTTGAATGGGTTGAGATTGTGCAAATCATATAATTAACGCAGACGCGCTTGCGCTCCGTTCCAAACGTAATGGTACTAGGCTCGAAAGGACCTCGCCAAGTACCAACGGGTTTTAATCCGAAGGATTTAAACAGTTTCCAAGGGTCTGCTTATAATTATACGATTCGCACAATAATTTAGTATTAAGAATAATTATGGAATAAATAAATTTGCCTTAGGGGACAGTGAATGGCGAAGCAGGAGGAGTATGGGTATAAAGAGATGGAAACGGATAGCGGCATATATACTGTCTGGAATTATGTTAACCGGGACGGTCACCGGCTGCGGTGACGGCGACGGGTTTGGCACGAAAGTGGTGCTGACTACGGGATTTGAGAAGGACGAGATCTTTCGGATCGAGACCAGCTCCTGTAAGCTGCCGGAGCTTATGGTGTACATGACCACGATTCAGAACCGCTATGAGAGTGTGTACGGGCAGGAGATCTGGGGGACGATTGCGGACGGCGTGACGCTTGAGGAGAATGTGAAAAACATTGCGCTGGCGCAGATCGCCCAGATTAAGACCATGAATCTGATGGCGCAGAAGTACGAGGTGGAACTGGATGATGAGGAGCGCGCGCAGGCGGAGAATGCGGCGAAGTCGTACTATGACACGCTGGGGGAGCGGGAAATCGAGCTGATGGGCGTAAACGAAAAGACCATCAAATCGCTCTACACGGAGCTTGCCCGGGCGGAGAAGATGTACCAGTACACGATCAAGGACATCAACCCGGAGATCAGCGACGACGAAGCGCGTACGATAACCGTGCAGCATATTCTGATCAAGACTTATGCGCTGGACGGGACGGGGAAGAAGGTTGAGTATACGGAGGAGGCAAAGCGGGACGCCTACAGGAGGGCGGTTGAAGTGCTGGGACAGGCGAGGGAGGACGAGGATTTTGACGCGCTCATCCGCAAGTACAGCGAGGACGATAAGGCGACTTATTCCTTTGGCAAGGGAGAGATGGAGGAGTCCTTTGAGACGGCGGCTTTCAATCTGGGAACGGGCGAGATCAGCGACGTGGTGGAGACGGAGTTCGGCTATCACATCATTAAGTGCATCAACACCTTTGACAGGGAGGAGACGGACGCAAACAAGATCAAGATCGTGGAGCAGAGACGTGAGGAGGCGTTCGGGCAGGAGTACGACGCCTATGTGGCGACGCTGACCAGAAATCTGAACGAGGAGCTGTGGGACAGCGTGAACTTTATCCATGACGGGGAAGTGACGACGCAGAATTTCTTTGAGGTGTATGCGCAGTATTTCGGGAGCTGACCACTCCCGGAATATTTTCTGCACACGCCCGCATATGGAAGTTTGCTGTTTCACAGAACGCGGGCGGCGAGTAGGGAGAAAAGCTTCCCTACTCGAGTTCTCCTTCCCTGTCTATGTCATTTTCCGTCTGCCGGCTGATGATATCCAGAGATTCCAGCCAGTTATCCAAAACATCTATGGATATTTCCTCATCGTCCTGATATATGGAAATTTTTGCCCCGGCATGACAAAGATCCGCGATCATCTGACGAAAAAGCTTTTTTCTGTCAATTTCGTTGATATCTTCCAAAGCATCATAATATTCTAAGTCGCGTGTTTCTTTCAATTAATAGGTTATTAATTTTTCCAAATCCGTGTAGTTGCCGTCGGCAACATTTTCCATAAAGGTAAGAAAGGAATTTTCTATCTTGTCCATACAAATAATAATATTATCATAATTAAATGGTATTTCGCCCGAAATATGAAAAGAATCATATACATCGCAGGACACCAGCCCACTATTGATCACAATAGCATCTGTATCAAAATCCTGCATGATGAGTCCGTGGTCACAAATGTAAATACTTCCGCTATTGCTATCTATACAGATCGCATGTCCTCCTATGGTCAATGCAAATGTATAGATACCGCATTCCCTCAAATAACAGGCTGGCTCGAAATCATTATGTTCCTTTCCAAGCAGTTGAAACAGCATCTCTTTTTCCGTATCAGCAGCCTTTATGAAATGCTGTTCGGGAGACTTAAGCCCTTCCTTTTTGTATGTATCCATTAATTTTTGAACGATACTTTTCATTTTGGGTTCCGTCATCCTCCATATTTCGGTTTTTAACTGTCAGCAGCAATGAAATTATCTCACAGGTGTCATCTGATCCAGAAATTCTTCCAGCGAATCCGCAAGCTTCTCCACAGTTTTGGAATCGTAATCTGCCTGGACGATTGCCCCTGTGTCAATTTCCATACATAAAGCCAGATCCCTATTGCTGTAGATACCCATATGAAGATATTTCTTTCCTTTGGTCTCAAAAATACAATTCTTTAAATCCTGTAAAATGTCCCTACAGTCGCTTATGGGGTCAAAATTTACGCTCTCTCCATGATAAAAGCCTTGCAGCTGTAAAAAAAAGTATGAATGATAAAACTCTTTTGCGGCGTCGGGCAATACCAATTCCAGTTCGCTCTCTAAATCCGAAAAATCAGTCTGTATATCCTTTTCTTTGTACATCCACTGAATATAGTCCTCCTCGTCCGCTTCACCGTACCACAAGGAAGACTTCTCTTCTTCATCATATGGGACAACAGGATAAGTCCCTCTATAGTTTTTATAGCACGCAAAATACTTGTCCAAATATGTCTTTAAGCACTCTTTAACCATTGTTTCCTCCGTTCCGAAGCGTTTTGTACTGAGAAACGTAAATCAGATTTCAGGCTGTCACTGTCAAAGTTATTGAAATTATAGCATACAACCGGCGGAACCACAATGAAGTATCTTGCGGGACTTTAGAAAAAGTTTATAATTCCTACAACCCGCATAAAACCGGCATAATCGGCGTATTGCTAGCACTCGCTTTTAATGAGTGCTAATTTCTTCTTGACTTCTTCATTTAGGCGTATTAAACTATCCACTAGATAGTCAACAACCCCGGAAAACAGGGTTTGTCCGATGTAAGGTGCGGGTGTAGGACATGCCGCATGGCAAGGTTTATGAGAGAAAGGAACGTGAGAAAATGGCAGCGAAACATGGCAATTTATCAATCAACAGCGATAATATTTTTCCGATTATCAAGAAGTGGTTGTATTCCGATCACGACATCTTTTTCAGGGAGCTGATCTCCAACGGATGCGACGCGATCACGAAGCTGAAAAAGCTGGATATGATGGGCGAGTACGCGCTGGCGGATGATTACAAGGCGAAGATTCAGGTCATTGTCAACCCGGAGGAAAAGACGTTACAGTTTATCGACAACGGTATCGGCATGACGGCGGACGAGGTGGAGGAGTACATCAACCAGATCGCTTTCTCCGGCGCGACAGATTTTATTGAAAAATACAAGGACAAGGCGAACGAGGACCAGATCATCGGGCATTTCGGACTGGGCTTTTATTCGGCGTTCATGGTGGCGGATGAGGTGGAGATCGACACCTTGTCATGGCAGGACGGCGCGCAGGCGGTGCACTGGACATGCGACGGCGGCACGGAGTTCGACATGGAGGACGGAACCAGGACGGAAGTGGGTACGACGATCACCCTTCACATCAACGAGGACTGTCTGGAATTCTGCAATGAGTATAAGGCGAAAGAGGTCATCAAGAAATACTGTTCCTTTATGCCAACGGAAATCTGGCTTTCCAAGGCGAACACCACGGAGACCCAGATCATCAAGGAGGAGGAAAAGCTTCCTACTGACGAGGTCGTGGAGGAGATCAAGAAGGAGAAGGAGGAGGACGAGCAGAAGCTAAAGATCAAGAAGCGCCCGGAACTTCTCAACGAGACCCAGCCTCTCTGGGCAAAGCATCCCAACGAGTGCACGAAGGAAGAGTATCTGGAGTTTTACCGCAAGGTCTTCCAGGATTACAAGGAGCCGCTGTTCTGGATCCATCTGAACATGGATTATCCGTTTAATATGAAGGGCATCCTCTATTTCCCGAAGATCAATATGGAGTACGAGTCCATTGAGGGAACCATTAAATTATATAACAACCAGGTGTTTATCGCGGACAATATCAAGGAAGTGATTCCTGAGTTTCTGATGCTCTTAAAGGGCGTGATCGACTGTCCCGACCTGCCGCTCAACGTTTCCAGAAGCGCGCTGCAAAACGACGGATTTGTGAAGAAAATCAGTGAGTACATCACAAAGAAGGTGGCGGACAAACTGTCCGGCATGTGCAAGACGGAGAAGGAAGAGTACGAGAAATACTGGGATGATATCAGTCCTTTCATCAAGTTCGGCTGCTTAAAGGACGACAAGTTCTGCGAGAAGATGACCGACTACATCCTCTTTAAGAATCTGGACGGCGTATATATGACGCTGCCCGAGTGTCTGGAGGTCAACAAGATCGACCCCGACGAGGCGAATGACGATGCCGCGAATGCGGAACAGGAAGCAGGAGCGGTGGACGAAAACGGCGAGAAGGTGGAAGCCGAGGTCGTAGAGGAGGAAGCGGAGAAAATTGACGGCGAAGTGCTTGACGAGGACGGCGAGCCTGTCGAGGAGGAGAAGAAGGAGAAAGTCATCTACTATGTGACTGACGAGAAGCAGCAGAGCCAGTACATCAATATGTTTAAGGCCGCAAAGATGGACGCGGTGGTGCTGACCCACAATATCGACCAGCCCTTCGTCTCCCAGCTTGAGGCGAAGAACGAGGGCATTAAGTTCCAGCGTATCGACGCCGACCTGACGGACACCTTCAAGGCAAAGACGTCCAAAAAGGCGGAGAAGGAGATGGAGGAGCAGGCGGAAGAGATTGCCAAGCTGATGAAGAAAGTCCTCAAGAAGGATCAGATCAAGGTGAAGATCGAGAAGTTAAAGAACAAGAAGATTTCTTCCATGATTACGCTTTCCGAGGAGTCCCGCAGGATGCAGGACATGATGAAGATGTACTCCATGCCGGGTATGGATACAGGGATGTTTGGCAAGGAGGGAGAGACGCTTATTTTAAACGCGAACCATCCGCTCGTGCAGTACGTACTGGAACATCAGGACGGCGAGAACGTGAAGATGATCTGCGAGCAGCTCTACGATCTGGCGCTGCTGCAGCAGGCGCCTCTTGAGCCGGAGGCTATGACCAAGTTTGTGGCGAGAAGCAATGAGATTATGATGATGCTGACGAAGTAAACAGAGTCGATTTGAATCACAGCAGAGCTGTGACGTGTAGACTGACCGTCCGGGAAGGTAAAGACGCCCGGACGGTCGTTTTTGTGCGGAGGTCTGGAAGAAGCAAAAGCCCGCTTGTCTGTTTGGAAAAAGAATGATATAATGATATCTAAAGTATTTTAGAAAATAATAAACAAGAGGGCGGGTAAACGGATGAGAAGATGGACAAGAGAATGGACTAGAGCAGTCGCGTGCGGCCTGTGCGCGGCGGTTATGGTGAGCACTGTGGCGTGCGGGCAAGGTGCGGGACAAAGCGGCTCAGGGACGGACGGTGCAGGAAATGGCGGAGACGGGCAGACGGCTGCAGATGCAGAAAGTACAGGGAATGAAAACGGGCAGGCTGGAGCGGACGGCGCGCAGGCAGATGCTGGCACGGACAATGCGGCGGCAGTTGAAGGGATCGTGTATCAGGTCAATACGGATATCAGTGGTCTGGATGACAGCCATCGGATTTCCGACACCCTTTTCGGGCTTTTTCTGGAGGACATCAACTATGCCGTGGACGGCGGCATGTATGCGGAGATGGTGAAAAACCGCTCTTTCGAGTACGGTATGGAGGCGAGGGACGCGCAGCTTCACGGCTGGGAAGTGACCAGCGAGGCGGTGGAATTTTCGGTGAAGGACGGGAGCGCGGACGGCACGGCGCTCAACGAGAACAATCCGCAGTATGCGGTGGTACATAATACGGGGACTTCATCGGCAACACCGCATGAGGGTATCCGAAACGGCGGCTTTGTGGAAGGCATGTCGATTGTACAGGGAGCCTCCTACGATCTGTCTTTTTACTGTAAAACAGATGACGGCTCAGTGGACGCGGTGACGGTAAGCCTTTGTAATGAGGACGGGACGGTTTACGCGGAGCAGACCATAGAGGGCGTTACGGGGGAATGGCAGAAGTTTGAGACGACGGTAACGCCGGATGCGACAGAAAAGCGGCATGTCTGTCTCGCGGTGGAGATTCCCGCGGGGACGGCATGCTTTGACATGGTTTCCCTGATGCCGCAGGACACTTATAAGGGACTGCCCGTCCGCAAGGATTTCGGGGAGTATCTGGAAGCTTTAAATCCGACGTTTTTGCGTTTCCCCGGCGGCTGTGTGATTGAGGGGCGGGACGAGGAGAGTATTTACAGCTGGAAGGATTCCATCGGGGACGGGCTCGCATTTGAAATGAACGGGGAAGAGACGGTGGGAGACGTGGCGGTGCGCCCGCAGGGCAAGAGTATCTGGCAGGGTTCCAAGGCGCATCCCTATTACACGACGTACGGGCTGGGCTTTTATGAGTATTTCGAATTTTGCGAGGCCCTTGGCTGTATGCCGGTGCCTGTGCTCAACGCGGGCATGACCTGTGAAATCCAGAGTCCTTTCTATCAAGTGTACAGTATCACGGACGAGGCGTTTAAGCAGTACGTGCAGGATGCCCTTGACCTGGTGGAGTTCTGTAAGGGGGACGGCAGTACCAGATGGGGCGCGGTGCGTATTGCCATGGGACATGAAGCGCCCTTTGAACTGAAATATATCGGCATCGGCAACGAACAGTGGCAGAACGAGTACCACCAGCACTACCGGCAGTTTGTGAAGGCGTTTGAGGAAGCGGCGTCGGCAGACCCCGCGCTTTATGGGGATGTGGAGCTGATCGTGGCGAACGGCACGGCGTCTGACAGCACGGAGGGCTGGGCTTATCTGGCGCAGAACCCGGACCAGATCACCACGCTGGTGGACGAGCATTATTACCAGACGCCGGAGTGGTTCCTCGCCAATACGGACCGATATGACAGCTACAACAGGGACTTGCAGGCAAAAGTGTTCCTCGGCGAGTACGCGGCGAAGGCAAATACGCTGGATGCGGCTCTTGCGGAGGCGGCGTACATGACGGGGCTTGAGAAGAACGGGGATGTGGTGGAGATGGCGTGTTACGCGCCGCTTTTCTCCCATGAAAAGTTGAACCAGTGGGTGCCGGATCTGATTTTCTATTCCAATGACAGCATCTTCGGGTCGGTCAATTATTATGTGCAGCAGATGTACGGGAACAATGCAGGACAGTACAGTCTGGAGACAACACTAACCGGCGCGCCGGAACAGACCATCTATGAGTCGGCGGTGGATGCGGACGGGGATGTGATCCTTAAACTTGTGAATGTGTCGCAGGAAGAGCAGAACGTGCATGTAATGCTTACGGGCAGGGAGATGACGTGTTTCCTGCCGGAGGCGGATGTGACGGTGCTGGCGGGGGATGACCCGAAAGCGGCGAACAGCTTTAAAGATATGGCGGTGACGCCGCAGGAGAGCAAACTGGCGGTATCGGAGAACTTTGAGTACAAAGCGCCCGCCAATTCGCTGACGGTGATACGGCTTACGGCGCTTGCGGACTGAGCTGCTTTGCCCGGTATCCCCGTAGAGTGTACGGGGTGTGAAAAGCGGCATTTTTCATTCCTATTTGACGCATAGCATAGCTGTGACGTGGTGGTCAGGGTGCAAAGGGGCTTACACAGCCCCCTTGTAAGCGTTTCCCCAGTCCATCATGGCATCCAGGACCGGGCGCAGGGATTCGCCAAGGTCACTCAGCGCATATTCCACACGGGGCGGCACCTCGGCATAGACTGTCCGGGTAACGATGCCGTCCTCTTCCATGGAACGGAGGGAATCGGTCAGCACTTTCTGGCTGATTCCCTCCAGATCTTTTTTCAGTTCGTTAAACCGCCAGGGGCGCGTCAGAAGATTTCGGATAATCAGTAATTTCCATTTGCTGCCGATCAGCGATACGGTGGTAGCGACGGGGCAGTCGGGCAATTCTTCCTTTGTTTTCATGGTTACCTCATTTCTGTTTTGGTCTCAACCGTGCTGAGACTGCAATGGTTTCAAAAAGATACTTACATTCTGATTATAGTGTAATATTCCTAATATGGCAAGATGGAATCATTTAGGGCTTTATATTTGATGCGAAATATCCGATATACATATTGAACTATATCATTATTCTGGAAGAGTGGTGAAGACTATGGCGATATCTATACGACACAATTTATCCGCGATGAATGCGAACCGTCAGTTTGGGATGGTAATGGATAAAATTGCAAAATCATCGGAAAAATTGTCTAGCGGCTTTCGGATAAACCGTGCTGCAGATGATGCGTCAGGTCTGTCAATTTCCGAAAAAATGCGAAGACAGATTCGGGGCCTGCAGCAGGCAACAGAGAATATTCAGGAGGGGATTTCCCTTTGTCAGGTTGCGGACGGCGCTCTTAATGAGACCCATGCGATCCTGCAGCGGATGAACGAGCTTTCCGTACAGGCGGCTAACGGCACCTACAAGCCTGAGGACCGGGCGGCGATTCAAAGCGAGATAGACGCCTTGCTTGAGGAGATTGACCGAATAGCCGACGCAACAACATTTAATGAGAATATTTACCCGCTGCACGGGCAAGGGGTAAAATCAATTACGTTATCGAGCGCGCTGAGCGGAGATCTGACGATAGAGGAATATACGCAGAAATCTACGTTCTCCTACCATGCATCCAGACCGGGTGTTGATATCACCTCGGATGGGGTCACCTATAAACCGGGAGAAGTATTTTATGTGACAGGGCTGCGGCTGAAAGATTCGGATACCATGTGGACAGAGGATCAGGTGATGGACATCTTGGATAAGAACGGCAATGCGGTGGATGCTTCTCATGGCAATATTTATAAGATCGCCTACAACAGCCTGCGATTAAGTGACTTGAAGGTAGATGCAAACGGTTATATCTATTATCAGCTGCGGCCGGATTCGTCAAGCCTTGACCCGAAAGAGACATGGCATATCCAGTCTCCTCCAGCCAACTGGGATAACCGGCTGTATTTGATTGTGAACACATCGCCTACCGGCAAAAAAGAAGTGGGCCTGCAGCCGTATCCCAGCCATTCGTATTTTACGGGAAGTTTATATACGGAACCGGGTGCTGCCGGTCACTATTCGGATTCCGGCTATACCTATGAATATCTGAAGGGATCGCTTTCTTCTATCAGCACGTCAACATCCGGCGGAGATCAGGTTTGGATTCAGATGGGAGCAGATCCCGGAAACGGCATGTATCTTTCGCTCGTAGACGCGACGGCAAACGGTATTGGCTTATCTAAAGGAACAGTGAATGTTACTAACTCTGACAATGCGGGAAAAGCGATTGATCTGATTAAAAGCGCAATAGGGACTGTAAGCCGTTATCGGATCCAATTCGGCGCGCAGCAGAATCGTCTGGAGCACGGGCTTGCAATAGATGAAAATATCATTGAAAACACGCAGGCTGCGGAGAGCAGGATCCGCGATTTGGATATAGCGGATGAAATGCTTATACATTCGAACAATAATATTCTGGCACAGATGGGGCAAGCCATGCTGGCGCAGACAAACCGCCGGTCACAGGACATATTGGCACTGCTGCAATAGGAGATTCATGCCAGACAAACAGATTGCAATATATGGCGGCATTTATGGCCGCCATATTCATTTTCACGAACCAGTGATTCTATATTTAGTCGATATAAGATGTGTCCCCTGTACTATCGTTTTATTTCCCCGAAAGCCTGAAAACATACAATTCTAACCTTAAAGTAACTAAGGCATAAATAAGTGCGTACTTTTTTTGGGTAATCTGTCCTGCTAGAATGAAGCTGTCGAAAGGACAGAAACACAAATCACGGAGAATGAAGGAGGTAAAAACAATGGCACTTTCCAATTTATCTGGATGGAACAACGAGGCAGCGCCCGCTGCGGCATGCGGTTCGGCGTGCGGAGCGGGGGACAAACCGGCAGAGAAACCGGCGGCATGCGGTTCGGCGTGCGGAGCGGGGGACAAACCGGCGGAGAAACCGGCAGCATGCGGTTCAGCGTGCGGAGCAGGGGATAAGTAATCCGGCAGCCGGGGTACATGTGATTGTCCGGCAGTCTGTGTGACAACGGACCGCCGGACAGCCTGCAGCAAACAATACAGGGGGACGAAATCATGAGCGAATATTTTGCCTTTCAGTGGCACATCACGGATGACTGCGATCAGAGGTGCAAACACTGTTATATTTTTTCTGAGAACAACTGTAAAAATTTGGATGCCATGGACTGGGAGCAGATGCAGGAGGTCGTGGCGGCATGTGAGGATTTCTGTGAGGTATATCACAGACTGCCGTATTTTTACATCACGGGCGGCGACCCCATTCTGCACCCGGATTTCTGGCGGCTTTTGGAGCTTTTGAAAAGTAAGGACATTCCCTTTACGATTCTCGGCAATCCTTTTCACCTGAATGACGAGGTGTGCAGGAGAATGAAAGAGTATGGCTGCCAGAAATACCAGCTTTCACTTGACGGGATGAGAGAGACTCACGACTGGTTTAGAAAGCCCGGCTCCTTCGACTTGACACTGGAAAAGATCGGCTGTCTGAAACGGGCGGGCATCCGGGCGGTAATCATGACTACGGTGTCGGGGACAAATATCAAGGAGATCCCGGATATTATCGACACAGTTGTGGAACATAAGGCGGATGTGTTCGCCTTCGCCAGGTACTGTCCTACCAGCGGGGAGAAGGATACAGGGATGACACCGATGGAATACCGGGAGCTCCTTGCGGTATGTGACAAAAAGTTTAAGGAGTACGAGGCTGCAGGCTGTGAGACTTACTTTAACAAAAAGGACCATCTGTGGACGCTGTACGAGTATGAAACCGGCGAATTTAAAATTCCGGCAGATGCGGAGGAGGGCGTTATCTACGGCGGATGCAACTGCGGGAACTGTCATATAACGATCCTGCCAAACGGCGATATTTACGCCTGCAGGCGGGTACAGAACAGCAAAGTGGCAAACATCTTTGAAGACAGGCTCTCCGATGTGTGGGTGTGCCAGATGGAGCGGTACCGCGATTATGATAAATTTAAAAAATGCGCGAAATGTGAGCTGAAGGCATGGTGCAGGGGCTGTCCCGCCGTAGCAAGCGGGGCACACGGGGATTTCTACGATGAGGATCCACAGTGTTGGAAAGCTACGAGCCATGCAGAGCGGGAGACATAAGCAGAGCAGGGAGCTAGCTCACTGCTCTGCTTATGGCGAGCGATCTATACGGCGACAGCCGTCAAGCGAGATGGAGCGAAGCGAAATCGAGCTTGGCATGGCGAGAAAAGTAGAGGAGGGGCGGGAGCTAGCTCACTGCTCTGCTTATGGCGAGCGATCTATACGGCGACAGCTGTCAAGCGAGATGGAGCGAAGCGAAATCGAGCTTGGCATGGCGAGAAAAGTAGAGGAGGGGCGGGAGCTTGCTCACGAACCTGTTCGCGATTGCTGGAGTATACGGCGACAGCCGTCAAGCGAGAAAAGTAGAGGAGGAACAGGAGCTAGCTCACTTTAGGAAGGAGGAAACCAGAATGACAGATGCAAAAGACGCCGTCATAGATAACATGTTGACAAGGAGGACCATCCGCCGCTTTCTTGACCGGCAGATTGGGGAGGAGGAACTGCAGACAGTACTGGAGGCAGGGCTGTACGCGCCGAGTGCCGGCGGCAGACAGGGCGTGCTGTTTGTAGTGTCCCAGAATAGGGAGGTCAATGAAAAGCTGGGAAGGATTAAGAGGGCAAACTCCCATGTCAGAACGTCAACGGATACTGTGTATATTTCGAGGGAGCAGTCGAGCATTGCCGACGACCCGGGCATCATGAATGCCTTTTATGACGCGCCGACGGTGATTACATTATTTGTCCCGAAGGATTTTCTCTACGGACCGTACGACGCCAGCGCGGCGGCGGAAAATATGCTGCTCGCCGCTCATGCCCTTGGAATCGGAGGGTGCTTTATCGGTTCGGCGTGGGACTCTTTTCGTGATCCGTTCGGGCAGGAAGTACTGAGGGAGTGGGACGTCAGGACAGACTATTATGCGGCTGTGCATGTGCTGCTTGGACATCCGAAGGATGCGCAGGCGCCGAAGGCAAAAGAGCGGAGGGAAGGAAGAATCATAAGGAGGTGACGGGTGCAATGGATTTACAGATTTGTCTGGAAAAGCTGCAGCGGGTGGGCGTGTTAAACTTTGCGACGGTGGACGGGGACGGGGCTCCGCAGATCCGTAATATAAGCGCCATTCACTATGAGAAGGACGGCTTGTATTTTTTTACGGCGAGAGGGAAGGATTTCTGCAGACAGCTGCTTCATGACGGGCGGGTGCAGATACTAGGCTACACCAAATACAAAGAGATGATCCGGCTTTCGGGGAGGGCATACCCTGTGGCGGAAGATGAACAGGAGAAGTGGATCGACACGATATTTGAGGAACAGCCTTATCTTGCCAATGTATATCCCGGCCGGACGAGAGATATCGGGATTGTTTTTGCCATAAAGGAAGGGGCGGCGGAATACTTCAATCTGGGTGTACGTCCCATTTTCCGTGAGACCTATTCCATGGGCGGCGCTTCTGTCCCGGCCAAGGGGTATCGGATTTCAGGGCGCTGTATCGGCTGCGGAACCTGTGTAAAGCACTGCCCGCAGTTATGTATCCGTGAAGGGAAACCGTTTGTGATCGAGCAGGAACACTGCCTGCACTGCGGGAGCTGCAAGGAGCATTGTCCCGTGAAGGCGGTTGAAATGAGAGAATAGCCGGAATGGGGCGTATATTGTGCGCAGAGGCAAAACCGGCGGCAGAAGGGGGAGAATGGGATGACGGGAAAAATTGGCGGCGGTAGACGGGAAAAGTCTGAAAAGGGCGGGAAGATTGAGCAGATAAGAAATGCGGTAGAAAGCGCGGAGGCGGTGGTGATCGGCGCGGGCGCAGGACTTTCCACGGCGGCGGGCTTTACCTATACGGGAGAGCGTTTTCACAAATATTTTCAGGACTTTATCGACAAGTACGGTTTCAGAGATATGTATTCCGGCGGTTTTTATCCGTTTCCGACTTTGTCTGAGCACTGGGCATACTGGTCGAGATATATTTATGTAAACCGATATATGGATCCGCCAAAGCCGGTGTATCAGAAGCTGTATGAACTTGTGAAGGATAAGGACTATTTTGTGCTCACCACAAATGTGGATCACTGTTTCCAGAAGGCAGGATTTGACAAGGAGCGGCTGTATTACACGCAGGGGGATTACGGTTTGTTCCAGTGCAGCGGGCCCTGCCATGACAGAACATATGACAACGTAGAGACGGTGCGCGCGATGGTGGAGGCGCAGGGATTTCGAATTGTGCAGGGCGGTTGTCTGGGTGTGCCGACGGGTAATGTGCGTCAGGCAGGAGATGGTCCGAGTCGGACAGCGGGCGGATTGGGTCGGTCGGACACTTTGTACATGTCGGACGGCAGTCTTTACGTGCCGGAAGGCATTAGGCCTTCGATGGAAGTGCCTGACGAACTGGTTCCGTACTGCCCGGTGTGCGGTAAGCCCATGAGCATGAACCTGCGGGCGGACGATACCTTTGTGCAGGATGAGGGGTGGTATCTGGCGGCTGGCCGGTACGAGACGTTTCTGGAAAAGTGTATGGATAAGAGGACTGTTTTTTTAGAGCTTGGAGTGGGATATAACACTCCCGGCATAGTGAAATTTTCTTTCTGGAGAATGACAGAGGGGAATCCAAAGGCAACCTATGCCTGTGTCAATTTAGGGGAAGCCTGCGCATCAACGGAAATCAGAGACCGCTCCATCTGTATCAATGCAGATATTGGGAAGGTACTCGAACAATTATAAGACAACAGAGTCAATTATTTTGTTTATCCGATTTTCCGTGTTGCTTTAGCATTACATAAAAATGTGTAAATTCACAAAAAGTAGGAACGGCATATTGAGATGAGATTCTGCTTATAGTAGAATGAGATTACTGAAAAGTATGTATTTGCACAAAAACAGGGAGTGGCAGGATGGAACAAACGAAAACAGATAAATTACTGAAACTGCTGAAAGAGGATTCGGCCGAGTACAAGGATCTGGTGACGGAAGATTACAGTACAGTGCAGAAGAAGCAGACGATTCGCTCCCTTATGAATATCCGTATGCCGGGAGGGCTCTCCGAAGCGCTTCTGTCGGCGCAGGACGATTATCTGCGGCGGGAGCGTGACGAGAAGGGAATTGTGACGCTCGCAGAGATCCCTACGATACAGGGGCAGTACGGCGGACAGGACTGGGCAGGGCAGACTCTTTGCGGCGGGGAGCGCGTTTACCGACTTGGCGGCAGAATGCAGGCGGATTTTTTGGACAAAATCTCTCTCTGGCAGGGCGATATCACGCGACTGCAGACGGGAGCCATCGTGAACGCCGCCAACTCGCAGATGCTCGGCTGTTTTATTCCGTGCCACAGGTGCATTGACAATGCGATTCACAGCGCGGCGGGGATGCAGCTTCGGGAGGAGTGCAGCCGGATTATGCGAGAAAAGCGGATGCGTCATGGCAGGCAGTATGAGGAGCCTGTCGGGACGGCTTTGTTGACGAAGGCATACAATCTGCCATGCGATTATGTGATTCACACTGTGGGTCCGATTGTGTACGGGGAGCTGACAGACGCATTGAGAGAAGACTTGCGCCGATGCTATGAGAGCGTTCTGCAATGCTGTGCGGAAAACAACATTCGGTCTGTGGCTTTCTGCTGTATCTCCACGGGTGAGTTCCACTTTCCGAACGAGGAGGCAGCGGAGATTGCGGTTAAAGTTGTGACAGATTTTATGGCAACCCATAAAGATGTGATGGACCGTGTTATATTTAACGTATTTAAAGATGATGACCGGGAAATATACGAGAAGATATTTCGGTCATTCTAATCATGTCCAATCTATATTCCAGCCCAAAGGCTGCTGAAATGGATAGAATGCAGGCTATGAATCTGTGAGAAGTCCGGCAAGTGCATTCCGCCCTTCCCCATAAGCGGATGCCGCTTCCCGGTAAAGACAGTTATAAAAATCCATGGCAGCCTGCCGTCTTTCTTTGGCGAGAGAGGCGGCTTTTTCCGTATAAAAGCGGTTATAGAGATGTTCCAGTTTATATTTGTACTCCTGAAAGAAGGAGGGCGCGTCGTCACCTTCCCCGTCCGACACGGTGCCGTCCGGCAGGAGAGAGTACAGCGGTTCAGAGACGATGCCCTTGTAAATCAAAGTGCGGGCGATCCCCATGGCGCCGGTTACGTCCAGCTTGTCCGCGTCAAACAGAATCTTGGCTTCCAGAGTCTGTGGCGGATTGTTTTCCCGGTACCGGTGGGTCATAATACACTGTCTGACCCGCTCTGCATATTCTTTGGAAAAGCCGTGTTCCATCAGGAAAGAGAACGCCTTTTCACTTCCCACAGCCGCATGGCAGAGCGACGGATCCTCAAACTGTTCCTTCCGCCCGATGTCGTGCAGCAGACAGGCAGCGATCAGGACGCTGTAATCCACGTCTTTCAGTGTCGCTGCGATTTCCAGCGCATAATACAGGACCCGGTAGACGTGTTCCCTGTCATGGGCACTGTCGTCCATGCAGGAAAGCATATAGTTTTCCAATAAAGAGTAAGTTTCTCTGGTCATGTCTGCTCCTTCACAGAATAATCGGTATAATTGGCTGCATGGAACTTCTGCCATCCCGCCGGTCATGCCGGCATGCTGTCCGATGCCTATTAAATCATGTATCGACTCGATGGTATCAAAATGTTATGTGGTATATTTAAATCTTTTTTCATTTATTTTATTATGAGAATATAAAAAGGATAGAATTCCCATTGACAAATGAAAACAATGTTGTATAATTTATATAAGTGAAACGGTTAACCACTTGAAAATTGGAGGTTGTTGTGAAAGAACGGTATACAATCAGAGATGTGGCTGCTCTTGCGGGGGTGTCCAACGCGACGGTGTCCTATGTGCTGAGCGGGAAGAAAAAAATATCCGAGGAGACGAGGCAGCGGGTGCTCAAAGTGATCGAGGAGACAGGCTTCGTGCCGGATCTAAATGCCAGGGGACTTTCGGGGAAAGATACAAGGCTGATCGGCGTTGTGATTCCGCAGACGGAGCCGGGAAGTAAACTGATGTTTCACAACACTTTTTACAGCCAGTTTCTCGGCAGTATAGAGTTTGCCACGAGACGAAAGGGATATCATGTACTGATATCGGCAACAGACATGACGCAGGATTATCTGAATTTGATTCGGGAGCGGAACCTTGCAGGCGTCATTATTGTGGGGACCTATGAGAGCCGGTTCTGGGATCAGCTCAAGGAGCTTGATGTCCCGGTAGTTCTGGTGGACAGCTATTGCAAGAACGATTGGTTCCATGCGGTTCGCATTGATGATGAATATGCGTGTTTCTGTGAGACTGACTATGTCATCAGGAAGGGACATAAAAGGGTAGCCTTTGCCTCCGGCAGCATTAAGGAGGACGGAGTGATGCAGAAACGTTTCGCCGGATATCGGAGGGCTCTTGGGAAAAACGGGATTGCCTATTCGGATGAATTTTTGTTTGAAGATGTGGTGTCCTATGAGAGCGGTGTTACCATTGCGGAGCGTATTGTGCGGGCGGATATCGGAATTACGGCAGTCGTTGCCAGTGCGGATATTTTGGCGGTCGGTCTGATGAGCGGTTTTTACAGGCAGGGAATACGTGTGCCGGAAGACATATCGGTGATCGGGTTTGACGGTTTGGAGGAGTCAAAGTATACGACGCCGGGGCTGACTACGATGCAGCAGCCTATTTCCCGAAAGGGGGAGAGGGCGGTGGAGCTTTTGCTCGATAATATAGCGGACCGCCAGATGGAGAGAGTGGAAGAAGTAATGGAAGTGAAACTGGTTGAGCGGGAGAGCGTAAGAGAGATTTCATAATTATTTACAGGAAAGGTGCGGCCATATAGATGATAGCGGAAAAGATAGAGAGCAGGGAATACAGAAAGCAGTTGACCGTGCAGGGCGGCAGGAGCGTCGAGATCGAGAGGGACGGCGGCGTCCTGGTGATTTCGGCGGCGTATGGCGGTGTGTACGGCATGGGGGAAAAGTTTGACTGCCTGAACCAGAAGGGGCGGACTGTGGTGAATGAGGTGGTGGAGAAGTTTTGCAATCAGGGGGAGTGCAGTTACTGCGTGACACCCTTTTTCATGACGGATGCAGGTTTTGGGATTTATGTGAATACAAAGGAACGGACGGTATTTTCCTTTCAGGAAAAAATTCGGTGCGAGATGCCGGAAGATGCGGCGGTATATGTGTTTCTGGGGAGTATGCGGGAGATATTGCACGATTACGCGGGGCTGTTTGAAAAGCCCAAGCTGCCGCCGGCATGGGCTTTCGGCGTGTGGATATCGGCCAACAGATGGAATTGTGAACAGGATGTGGAGGAGCAGCTTGCCAATCTGAAAAAGTACCGTTTTCCGGCAGGCGTCATGGTGCTGGAAGCATGGAGCGATGAGGCTACTTTTTATATTTGGAACGGTGCGGATTATGAGGCGAAGCAGGGCCGTGCACGGTACGAGGATTATGATTTTTCGAAAAGCGCCTTCTGGAGTGATCCGAAGGGAATGATTGACAGGCTGCACGCGGAGGGCATCAGGCTGGTGCTCTGGCAGATTCCGGTGTGGAAGGCGCAGGAGGGGGCGTATTCTTCGCAGCTTGTGCTTGACAGGGAGTATGCGGTGCGCAATAACCTCTGTGTGATGAACCGGGACGGAACACCCTATGAGATTCCAGAGGGGAACTGGTTTGCGGGATCTATGATTCCGGATTTTACAAAGGAAGAGACAAGGGCGTTCTGGTTTGACAAAAGGCAGTATTTGACGGATATGGGGGTGGACGGCTTTAAGACGGACGGTGGAGAATTTATCTACCGGGAGCAGATCCTCTTTGCCGACGGGAGTACGGGCAGACAGGGAAAAAATCAGTACTGCCAGGATTATCTGAACGCTTACACGGCATTCCTGCAGGAGGGCCAGGTGTTGTTCAGCCGGGCGGGATATGCGGGGGCGCATCGGACGCCGATTCATTGGGCGGGGGATCATCAGTCCACCAACGAAGAGTTTAGGAGTGTACTGACAGCGGGACTTTCGGCAGCCATGTCAGGTATGGCGTTTTGGAGTTTTGATATCGGCGGTTTTGCAGGGGCGCTGCCGGACCCGGATCTGTATCTGCGCGCCACGCAGATGGCGTGTTTTAGCCCGGTGATGCAGTGGCATTCGGAGCCGGAGGGAGGACAGTTTAAGGAGCTGATGCCGGGAATTACAGGCAACAACGAGCGCAGCCCGTGGAATATTGCCAAGGTGTATGGGCGGCCTGAGCTGCTTGACGAGATCAGGTATTGGCACGAGCTGCGGATGGAACTTTTGCCCTACCTGTATGAGACGGCAGGACAGGCGGTGACGGACGATATGCCCATGATGCGCCCGCTGGTTTATAGTTTTCAGGAGGATGAAAACTGCCTGGATGTGGAGGATGCATATATGCTCGGGGATAAACTCCTTGTGGCGCCGCTTATGGAGGCGGGACAAAAGACGAGAGAGCTGTATTTTCCCGCCGGGAACTGGTTTGGATTTTTTACTGGGAAAAAATATACAGGAGGGCGGAAGTATCAGTCTGACGCGGAGGAGAAGTTTCCTGTGTATGTGAGGGAGGGCAGCGTGATTCTGCGCGATTTCCACGGTAAATGCAGGGGATATGCTTACGGGGAGAAGGGAAAAGAGACCGTTTCCTATAAGCAGCAGACATATGAGGCAGTATGGGACGGTGGAAAGATGGATATGAAAGGAGTGATGCCCGGGGAAATCGAGTGGAATTTTATCATGTAATTTGAGAGGTTAACCGTTTCAACTTGGAACAATTAACATAGGTATGACTGGAGACGGTCAGGAAAGGAAGGAAAGATTATGAAAAAGAGAGCATTATCGGTAGTGTTGACGGCGGCATTGGCGGCAACCGTGCTGGCAGGCTGCGGCGGCAAGACGGATGCGCCCGCACAGGAACAGGCAGCGTCAAAGCAGGAGCCGCAGGAGAGCGCACAGCCGGAGCAGGAGCCTTCGGGAGAGAGCATTGATATTTCGGCTGCGGAGGAGGGCGCCGGGGAGGTGGCGATTACCTATGCAAACTTTAATGCGTCGGGCGGCAATGAGGAGACTCTGCAGAAAATGTATGAGGCGTTTCACGCGGCCAATCCCAATATCACGGTGAACATCGAGACAATAGGGTACGACGATTATTTTACCCAGATGCAGACGAGAGTGGCGGGCGGCACGGCGCCGGACTGCTATGAACTGAATATTGAAAACTTTGCGGCATATGCGAATAAAGGGGTTCTGGCAGAACTGACAGGTATTGATGTGAGCGGCTACAATGCCACTGCACTGTCAGCTTTTCAGGTAAACGGCAGCCAGTACGGCGTGCCGGGCAACTTTTCCAATGTGGTTCTGATCTATAATAAAGATTTGTTTGACCAGGCAGGGGCAAGCTACCCGGATGATTCCTGGACATGGGATGACGCGATGGCAGCATGCGAGAAGATCAGTGCTTTGGGAGATGATATTTATGGCATTTACCAGCCTATTACCTTCAACGAATTTTTCAAGGTGGCGGCCCAGTATGGCGGCAGCGTATTAAATGAGGACAGAACTGCGTTTACGATCAACTCGCCGGAAAATCTTCAGGCGGCGCAGATGATGATCGACAAGATTGTGGTGACGAACGTGCAGCCCACGGAATCCCAGATGGGCGGCATGGGGGACTGGGACCTGTTTGAGAGCGGCAGGCTTGGCATGATTCCTACCGGCATTTGGGCATTTGGCGCTTTCACGGACGCCTGTGATTTTAACTGGGATATTTGTGTGGAACCGGGCGGAACGAAAAAAGCGACCCACTTCTTCAGCAATGCCCTGGTGGTGAACAAGGACAGTGACAAAAAGGAAGCGGCTGCGGCATGGATCAACTGGCTTGCATCCAGCGACGAGGCGGCTAAGATGCGTATTGAGGCTGGATGGGATCTGCCTGCAATCAGCGACAATTCGGTGCTTTCCGGCTATCTGGAGATCACGCCGCCGGATAACAGGCAGGCTGTCTTTGATTCCCTGAATTATCTTGCGGCAGCGCCGATTATAGAGGAGTATTCCCTGATGGCTGATATTATTACGGATAAGCTGTCCCTTGCGGCAGCGGGCGAACTGACTGCGGAGGAGGCGTTAAATCAGGCGCAGGACGAGTGCAGCGCACAGATTAAGCTGCAGTGATCCGGCGGCTTGGCAGGCGCAGACGTAAGAGACTGCCGTCTGCGCGGCTGCCTGCCGGCGTGCGGTACATGGATAGGAGCGTAAGTGTATGAAAAAAAAGAAATCGGTGGTACAGGCAGCGCCCTTTATGCTGCCGAGTATGCTCGGTATGGTTGTATTCAGTTTTCTGCCTATTGTCATTTCCATCGTGATCAGTCTGACAAACTGGAACGGGCTGGATAAGCTGAACGGGGAGACGTTGAAAAACTGTATGGTGGGTTCGGAAAATTACAGCCGGATATTACAGAGCGAAGAGTTCTGGAACGTCCTGTGGCATACCGTCTACTATATTATTCTCTATATTCCGCTGGTACTTGTCATGTCGCTTTTGGTTGCCACTGTTTTAAACCGGGCCATGAGAGGGATTACGGTATTCCGGGTACTGTATTACATTCCCGTTTTGACGTCATGGGTGGCGGCGAGCCTGATCTGGAAGTGGGTGCTCAGTCCCCAGTACGGGGTTGTCAACCAGCTTCTTGGCTATATCGGAATCACAGGTCCGAATTGGCTCACGGATAAGGTGTGGGCTATGCCTGCGGTGGTGCTTGCCTCCGTGTGGAAGGATATGGGATTTTACGGGTTGTTTTTGCTCTCCGGTTTAAAAGCAATCGACGTTGGCTATTATGAGGCTTCGAGAGTGGATGGAGCAGGAAAGATGAGACAGTTCTTCTCGATCACCCTGCCGCTGCTGACGCCGTCCCTGTTTTTCTGTGTGATTATGGCGCTGATCAATGCCTTCCAGCTGTTCCCACAGGTGCAGATTATGACCGAAGGCGGACCGAACGGGGCGACGCAGGTCATGGTGGAACGTATTTATACTTACGGTTTTAAATATTTCAAGATGGGGTATGCGGCGGCGTATTCTTGGATTTTGTTTGTCATAATTTTTGCGCTGACACTGATCCAGATGAAGCTGCAGAAAAGGTGGGTGCATTATGAATCATAGTAAATGGAAAAAGACGGCGGGCGTGGCAGGTTCGTATCTGACGGCGGTTCTGATCGGTGTGGTCGTGATCATCCCTTTTTTATGGATGCTCTCCACTTCCCTAAAGAGCAAGGGAGCGCTGATGCAGATACCGATTCAGTGGATTCCCGAGGAGCCGACGCTTGACTCCTACAGGACGGTATTTTCAAGATTTCCTCTGTTGAAAGCGATCGGGAACAGTTTTCTTATCACGGCCAGTTACACGGTGATAACGATCCTGTCCTCGTCTATGGCGGCGTTTGCCATCACAAAGATCAGGTTCCCTTTTGCGGAAGCGATTTTTAAGCTGTATCTGGCTTCTATGATGATTCCGACGCAGGTGACGCTGATTCCGCTCTTTGTCATTATGAACAGGCTGGGATTGATTGATACCTATCCAAGTGTGATTCTTCCCTCCGTTTTCCGTGCCTTTGCGGTGTTTATGCTGGTACAGCAGATGCGCTCCATACCGAATGATTTTATGGAGGCGGCGCGGATGGACGGGGCGGGAATCTTCCGCATCTATGGGCAGGTGATCATGCCTCTGACCGGGTCGGCGGTTGCCACGCTGACGGTGACCACATTTATGGAAAGCTGGAACGATTACCTCTGGCCGCTCTTAATGCTGTCCGACAAAAATAAAATGACGCTGACTCTGGCGCTAAATAGTTTGAACGGACAGTATGGAACAGAGTATAATCTTCTTATGGCGGGCAGCCTGATCTCCATGATACCGATCATAGTGATCTACGCCTGCGCGCAAAAATATTTTAAAGCCGGTCTGATGTCCGGCGGGGTGAAAGGATAACGACTATGGCAAAGAGATATGTGTTTGGCAGTCCCATAGAGACGGATGCTGTTTTATGTAAACCAGATGCGGGAGTATGGCAGGATGGGAGGCTGTCATTTCAGGACAATGCGCTTGTCTGCGAAATGGACGACGAGGAGATTGTATACGGGCTCGGGCAGGCTGTGCGGGGTATCAATAAGCGGGGATGGATTTATGAGAGCAACTGCACCGACGATCCGCAGCACACCGAGAATAAGCGCTCCCTGTATGGGGCGCATAACTTCCTGATTTTGGACGGAGAGCGGGACCTGGGTGTTTTTGTGGATACGCCTTCACGCGTTGTGTTCGATATCGGCTACACCGATTATCATACTTTGCGGATTGTGCCGCAGACGCCTGACTTCGAACTCTACCTGATCCAGGGGGAGACGCCCGACGATATTGTGAGGCAGTTTCGGGGTTTGACGGGCAGAAGCTATATGCCGCCGCTTTGGGCGTTCGGTTACGCCCAGAGCCGTTGGAGTTACTGTTCGGCGGAGGAAGTCTGGCAGGTGGTAAAAAGTTATCGGGAAAATCATATGCCATTGGATGCGATCTACCTGGATATTGACTATATGGAGCGGTACAAGGATTTTACGGTCAATCAGGAGACTTTTCCGAATTTCGGGGCATTCGTGGAGGAAATGAAAAAAGAGCATATTCACCTGGTGCCTATCATTGACGGAGGCGTCAAAAAAGAGGATGGCTATGATGTGTACGAGGAGGGAAAAGAAAAGGGGTACTTCTGTAAGGATAAGAATGGGGAAGATTTTGTACTTGGCGTCTGGCCGGGCAGATGCTGCCTGCCGGATATGTTGAACGAACAGGCAGGGAGGTGGTTTGGACGAAAGTATAAGGTCCTGCTTGATCAGGGAATCGACGGTTTCTGGAACGACATGAACGAGCCTGCCATTTTCTACTCGGAACAAGGGCTGCAGGAAGCCTTTGAGAAAATAGACGAGTACCGAAACCAAAATCTTGATATACAGACTTTTTTTGCTTTTCAGAACATGGTGGCGGACATCTCCAATAACCCGAAGGACTACGCATCCTTTTACCACAATTACAAAGGTAAAAGATACTGCCACGAAACGGTGCACAACCTGTTCGGTTACTATATGACGCGCAGCGCGGCGGAGGCTTTTGAGGAGTTGTCGCCGGATAAGAGGATTTTGCTCTTCTCCAGGGCATCCTATATCGGGATGCACAGATACGGCGGTATCTGGCAGGGCGATAATAATTCCTGGTGGTCTCATCTTCTGTTGAATATCAAGATGATGCCCTCCCTGAACATGTGTGGTTTCCTGTATACGGGAGCGGATATCGGCGGCTTTGGCGCTGACGTTACAGAAGATTTGCTTATAAGGTGGCTGTCATTCGGCGTATTCACGCCCCTCATGCGCAATCACGCGGCGAAGGGCACCAGGGCGCAGGAGGCATACCGCTTCGGGAGCAAAGGATTGATGCGGGATGTGATTCGGGTGCGCTATCTTTTGCTGCCCTATCTGTACAGCGAGTTTATGAAGGCTGCGCTGGGGGACGGAATGATGTTTCGCCCGCTTGGTTTTGCTTACGGGGACGATGGCGTGGCAAGGCGTGTGGAGGATCAGCTTCTGGTCGGAGACAGCGTTATGATCGCGCCCGTCTACGAGCAGAATGTGACGGGCAGGATCGTGTATCTGCCGGAACCTATGAAGCTGCTGCGTTTTAGCGGCGGGCAGGTGTTGGAGGAGGCGGTTTATCAGAAAGGCCATGTGTGGGTGGAGATGCCTCTTGGAGATGTGTGCGTCTTCCTCCGAAAGAACCGTATCCTGCCGCTTTCTGCGGGCGGTGAACATGTCGGAGAGGTGGATTTCGAAAATCTGAGGCTTTACTGTTTCGGTGAGAATGTCAGGCCGTATGATTATTATACGGATGACGGGGAGAGCCGGGTGACGGCTGCTCACCCCGGCTCAGAAATGCGGCTGACAGCCACGTAAACTTCCGAAATCTTATACCATGTCGGGTAATCCACGATCCCGTTTGGCGGCAGATTAAAGACGCTCTGGAAGACTCTGACCGCCTCGGCGGTGCGGGGACCGTAGACGCCGTCCGGGGTAACGCGGGGAATGGCGGGGTAATTCTGGGCGATGCGGTTTAACTGCTGCTGGATCTGCAGCACCTTATCCCCGGAGGCCCCAATGTTCAGGTTGTAACCGGGCCAGGAGGAGGGGACGCCGGAAACGGCGACAGCGGTGTTGATATACATGTCACTGCCGTAGTAGTAGCGGATGATCTGGATCGGAGAGTACCCCTCGTCGCCCAGATATTTGGAGCCCCACTGGCTGAGGCCGTTGCAGGTCACGTTCCTGCCGTCGCAATAGGAGGTGAAGATGGGCTGGCGCACGCCGGGACGGGAGAGATAGTTTGCAAAAATGGAGTCCACCAGTCTGTCAATATTTTTATAGATGTTCCGACCGCGTATCCATTTCTGGTCGTAGGCGGTGGAGGAAGTGATGGTGAAATTATAACCTTTGTTCCTGTACCATTCGGTATAAACCCGGTTTAAGGTAAAGGACATAATTGCCAGTGTGTTTGCGTAGATGGCGCTCTCCGGCCATGTGGCGTAGATTTCGGAGGACACTACGTTCTTGATATAATCGCGGTAGCGCACATAATAATTGGGAGCGGTGGAATCATTGGGAACGCCGTCATGCACGATAACGAACTCTGGAATGACAACGCGGCTTAGGACGATCTCGCCGGACTCATCCATGGGCTTGATCTCGTCCTCAGGGATCTTGGGCGGATAGTCGCCGTAGAGGGTGTGGTCGGGGATGGCGATGATCTCCTCCGTGTCCCCGCTCATCTCTATGGGAGTCATTTCAATATTCTGGACAGCTGTCACGTCCGGCAGCACTTCCACGCCTGACACGATGACCGGCTCATAACCGGGCGCGCTTACGGAGAGGGTGTACTCCGAGTAGGGCATGGGGGAGTTGGGGGTCAGACTGTATTGCAGCGGCGGTGTCTTTAAATCCACCGTGTCAGTCTGCCCGGAGGAGTTTGTCGTGAGCGTCTCCAGGGTAGAATTTGGTTCCCCGGTGAAGGAGATGGTGATGGAGGCGTTCTCTATGGGAATCAGTCCTACATTCGCGGTGACATTGATCTGCAGTTTTCCGGTCATGTCGGATCCTGCCGCCGTATTATTTTGCGTCTGTGTATTTTCTGGGCCTAGACCTTCTCTGTTTACGTCCATGTGGATACCTCGTTCCTGGGATAGCATTTCTCTTACCCCTATGATATGCAATGAGGGTTGCACATGCTACCCCGAAAATGATATACTATCGGTATGGTAGTGGATGAGATTTTGGAAGGCAAATTTCATACTGGTGACGGTTCTCTGGATTTTTCCTGCCCGCGCGTTACTCTGTCCCTTCAGGCAGACACGGCCTGCGAGGGGTCTTTTTTCGTGTATGGGCCGGAGGGTGTGGTGACGGAAGGGACGGTGTCGGCTTCTGACCTTCGTATGACCTGTGTCACGAAGCGGTTTGGCGGAAGTGAGGACGAGATCCTTTACCGTTTTGACGCTGCCGGAATGGAGGCGGGGCAGGAGATTTCCGGCTCTTTTTCCATTGTTTCAAACAGGGGGGAGTATGAGCTGCCCTTCCGGGTGACGGTGCTTTCGGATGAGATTACGTCAAGCCTTGGGGAAATCAGGAACCTTTTCCATTTTACGAATCTGGCAAGAAGCAACTGGGCGGAGGCAGTGTCGCTTTTTTACGATCCCTGTTTCAAAAAGGTGTTCACGGGGCATGACAGGCAGTATTATGCGGCATATAAGGGGCTTTCCGCGGTACCTGGCAACGAGCATAATGTGGAGGAGTTCCTGCAGGAGATCCATAAGAAAAAGCCGGTGGAGTTCCTTGCGGAGGAGAGGGAGATTCACCTGGAAGATCCGGCCGGGGACGCGCGGTACGCCCTTGTCATAAACCGAAACGGCTGGGGATATACGCGACTGCGGTTTCAGACGGAAGGGGATTTTTTAAAGTTGCAGGAGGAGGCTGCGGGGGAGGAGTCCTTCGCGGACAATATTTACCGGCTCTATTATGGGATAGATCTGGAAAAGCTGCACGGCGGCTATAATTATGGTGCGATTGTGCTTGTGCGTGAGAACGGCACAATGCGGATTCCCGTCACTGTGGTACAGCGCGTGCCCGGCATAAGGACGTTTGGGGCAAAGCGGGAAAAGAAACAGCTCACGGTACAGCTGATGGAATACTATCAGGCGCACCGTTTAAAGAAAATCGGGACGGCCACCTGGCTTGCGGAGACAGGAAAGCTTTTGACGCGCATGGAGCAGCTTGACGATAAGGACGTGGCGGTGAAGCTGTTTCGTGGACAGATGCTTTTGTCCCAGGAGAAGGACAACGAGGCGAAATGGCAGATCGAGAAACTGCGGGAGCGTGTGATCGCTCTGCGGGAAGAAAATCCGGCGCTCTGGTGTTATTATCTCTACCTGACCACGCTCGTCGGCGAGGATGATTCCTATGTGGATGAGGTGGCGGAGACGGTTTCGCTGATTTACAGCAGGAGAAAGGACGACTGGCGGATCGCATGGCTGTTGCTGTATCTGTCCGAGGAGTATGTGGAGAGTGTTTCCCGAAGATGGCTGCTTCTGGAGGACCTGTTTATCCATCACTGTACCTCTCCGATGATCTATATCGAGGCGTGGAATATTCTCTGTATGAATCCGGCGATGCTGCGCAAACTGGATCTCTTTGAGGAACAGATATTGACCTATGCAGTCAAGAACGGCGTGATGCAGGAGGAAATCCTTCTGCAGGTGGTGTATCTTGCCGGGCAGAAGCGGAGCTATTCCGAGAGCCTGTTTCGCATTTTGAAAGGCTGCTACGGACTGATTCCCCACAAGGAGGTACTGCACGAGATCTGTACCCTGTTAATTAAGGGGAACCGAAGCGGGGAGGCATACTTTCCGTGGTACCGTGCGGGTGTTGAGGAAAATCTGCGTATCACCAGACTTTATGAATATTATATGATGTCGCTTCCCCGGAATTTCGACGGCGAGCTGCCTAAAATGGTCCTTTTGTATTTTGCTTACAGAAGCGATCTGCACTATGAGGTCACAGCTTATCTCTATGCTTATGTGCACAGGCGCCGGGAGGAGCTGGCTGATATTTATGTAAACTATATGGCGGCTATGGAGCGTTTTGTGCTGGAACAGATTGGCCGTGGCAGAATCAACCGGGATCTGGCGTATCTTTACGATCATTTTCTGACGCTTTCCATGATTGATGAGCAGACCGCCCGGTCGCTCGTGTCCCTGCTTTTTATGAGGGAGGTCAGGACGGAGGCAGAAAATGCAAAAGAGGTGCTGCTTTCGTACGCCTGCCGGTCGGATATCAAGCGGTTTCCCATGACGGACGGCAGGGCTTTTGTGCCGATCTATGACAATGACTGCCGGGTGCTTTTAGGCGACGGCGAGGGGAACATTTTTACAGAGGGCATGACATATACCGTGGAGGCATTGATGAAACCGGCCAGACTTGCGCTGATGATTGCCCCCTTTGTGAGAAATCACCTGGGATATGCGGTTTATGCCTGCTATGCACGCCAGCACACGTTTGCGGTGCAGGAGGACAATGTGGACTTATTCGCGCTGTTGTCCGCATCGGAACGGATCGAGGAAGAGGAAAAGAAGAAAATCTATCCCATAGTGGTAGACTTTTATTATGAAAATGACAGAATGAGGGAACTGGATGAGTACTTGTTTACCCTCCAGCTAGCGGATGTGAGCCGCCGTGACCGGGGAAAGATCGTGCGTCTTCTCGTAAACCGGGGTATGTACGAGGAGGCTTACGAGTGGGTCAGACGCTTCGGGCCTTACGATATGGATGCGAAAACGATCCTTAAGCTGGGCAGCAGGCTTCTCGACCTGACGGAGACGGAGGATGACCCGTTTGTTACGGGGATGCTTCTCTATGTGGTGCAGAAGGGGAAGTATGACGACAATGTGCTTGACTATCTCGTGCGCTGGTTTTCCGGGAGCGTCGGACAGATGCGGGATATATGGAAGCTGGCGAAAGACTTCGGCGTGGATACTTACAGGCTGTGCGAGCGTATGCTTGTACAGATGCTGTATACCGGCGTACGGGTGGAAGAGTGGCTGGATATTTTTCGGTCCTACACGAAGGGCGGCGGCAGTGAACGGATCAGGGCGGCGTTTGTATCGGCGTGCTGTTATGATGATGTCGTAAAGGAAGAGCCGGCGAACCCTTATGTGTTTGAGAGTGTGCGGCAGCTTTATCAGGAGGAAGCGCCCCTGCATCCGGTCTGCCGTATCGCTTATCTGCGCTATTTTGCGGACAGGGAGCGGGATGCGGATGTGCAGAAACTGTGTGGCGTCTTTCTTGAGTCGCTTCTCGCGCAGGGAATCGTGATGCCTTTTTATCGAAAGTATTTCGGCTGTGTGCCGCAGCTTAGCGCTTATCTGGATAAGACCATGGTGGAGTATCGGACGACTTCCGGCGCCCGGGTGATGATTCATTACCTGATTCAGGAAGAAGGCGCGGGCGGAGAGGAATACACGCACGAGGAGATGCGGGACATGTTCGGCGGGATCTGTGTCAGAGAGTTCATACTGTTTTTCGGGGAGCAGCTTAGGTATTATATTACGGAGGAATCGGAGAACGGGGAACAGCTTGTGGTGAGCGACGTGATTCAAAAAGGCGATGCCGGGGAGGATATCCAGGAGGGGAGATTCAGTATTTTAAATGATATTATGATAGGAAAGACTCTGCATGATTACGATACGGTGAACGATCTGCTGTCGGTATATTTCAAACAGGATCACATGGTAGAGCAGATTTTTACGGTAAGATAGAGGAAATGGTTTATGTTTCTGGGGACAAAAGAGGATGACAAACCGCATAGGGGAAGCGTATTTGTGGGGTACGATCTCGGGGAGAGGTATACCCAGATCAGTTACTGCCTCTTTGGCGAGAGTGATGTGGAGACGGTTGCGCCCGTGGTGGGGACGAAGCAGTACAATATCCCTTTTATGTTATGTAAACGAAAAGGGACCAACCAGTGGCTTTACGGCAAGGAAGCGGTCAAGAGCGCCGGAGAGGAAACCATGTGCCCGGTGGACGATATTTTGAATCTGGCCAGAAAGGGAACGGAGATCGAACTGGACGGGGAGACCTATGACCCGGTGGCGCTTCTGACTCTTTTTATCAGGAGAAGTCTGGGGCTGATGAGCTTCATTGTTCCGGTGGAACACATCGGCGCTCTGCTGTTTACGGTGGATAAGATGGATGACCGCATGGTGGAGATACTTTTACAGGTGGCGGCAAATCTTCAGGTTAAAACGGAGCATATTTATTTCCAGAACCACACGGAGAGTCTTTATTCCTTTATGCTGTACCAGCCTTCGGAACTGTGGGCGTATCAGGTGGTGGTCTGCGAGCATGACGGGAAATACCTGAAAACTTACCGCATGGAGTGCAACAAGCGGACTACGCCCATCGTGGCCCTGATTGAAGAGGCAAGCTACGAGACGCTCGTGGTGCCTCAGGAGGATGAGGAAGAGGCTGTGAAGGAGGACGCCTTCCGGCTGGCTGACGAACGTTTTCTGGGGATTCTTGAGAAACTCTGCGAGGGGCGGATTGTCTCTTCGGCCTATCTTCTGGGGGACGGTTTCAGGGAGGAGTGGCATAAAAGATCGCTGCAGTTTCTCTGCCGGAACAGGCGGGTATTTCAGGGGAATAATCTTTACAGCAGGGGAGCGGTCTACAGCCTCTTGGAGAAGTTTGACGCTTCTGAGGCGGGAAAGACCCATATTTTCCTGGGTGAAGACAAATTAAAGGCAAACATCGGCATGCGGGTGCTGCGGCAGGGAAAAGAATCCTATTATGCACTTTTGGACGCCGGGGAAAACTGGTACGACCTGCATAAGTCCTGCGAGATTCTCCTTGGTAAGGAAAAGGCAGTCTCCTTCGTGGTCACGCCGCTTAACGGAAAAAATGTGGAGACGAGGACGATTCCCCTCACAGGGGCGAGGGATACGGGCGCGCCATTTACCAGATACGCGCTGGATGTGGCGATGGCCTGTGCAGATACGGTGACGGTAATCGTGACGGACCTGGGGCTGGGAGAGTTTTTCCCCGCGACAGGACAGAAATGGGAGGAATCGTTTCAGATTATTTAGGGAAATGCAGTCGGCGCGGGAAACACTTTGCCCGGCGTTTACCGAAGCGATGAGGGACGAAAAAGATGGACGGTCAGATGATCCTGGGAACAGGCAGGCGGGCGGAGAACCCCTACTATATGGAAAGGTTTTATGTAAACCTATATTCGGTGGAAGAACTGTGCTTCCTTTTCGTGGACAGGGCGGAACTTCTGGACGCGGAGATCATGCAGCGGGGCATGGTCAGATGGCTTGAGGAGGAGTGCTGCTTGAGCGACCTGGCGCATACGCTGGACGCGCTGTTAAACAGACGGGGTTCCACGGCGGCTTATGTGGGCGCGGTTTTGGAGTATGTGAATATCTATCCGCCGGACGTCAACGCGAGGACGGAAGAGATTGTGCGGGGCAACGATGGCTTAAGTCCCTATGAGCGGCAGAAGGCGAAAGCGGACTATCTTCTCGGGGAGAAGCGTTATCTGGCGGCGTTGCAGCAGTACCAGAGCCTTGCCGCAGAGGTGCCGTCAAATGAAAAACTTCTTCTGGCAAGGCTTTACCACAATATGGGAGTCGCCTGCGCGGGCATGTTTTTCTATGGACAGGCGGCCGACTGGTTTATGAAATCTTACCAGACGGACGGAAAGAAAGAAGGGCTTAAGATGTATCTGGCTGCGCTGCGTATGGGGCAGCAGGAGAATGCGTATATTGAATATATTGCGGCGCATCCCGAGTACCATGAGCTGTCTTTGGAGGTGGAGCGGATGGTAAAGCGGGCGGAAGGCTCTTTTGAGGGAACGGATGAAAACAGGATGCTTGTCACCTACCAGGTAATGAAGGAGGAGGGCTCGGGCGCGCTCGGCGGTTCCACGCCTTATTATGAAGAGATTGGAAAACTGACGGCGGGACTGAAGGAGAGGTACCGCAGGAGCATGAGATAGAGGCAGAATGCTTCGGAAGAGGAGTAAACATGGGCTTTATTAAGAGACTGCTTAGCAGATTCCGCAGGGATTACGACGAGTATGACGAGGAAGAGTGGGAAGAGGAGGAATCCTCGCGGGAGATAGACTTTGACAATAAGGAACAGAGAAGCGACTATGTAAAAAATTGTCTGGAGAAGATAGCGGACGCCACAAAGGAACTGGAAAACCTGAACTTTGAGTACAACATGGTCACCTCCTACTTAAAAGATATGGAGGAGATTGAGGCGCTGCCGCAGGAGGAGAGCGAGCAGCTTAAGGACTGTGCGAAGCGCGTGTCCCTTCTGCAGGAGAGAAAGACGGACTTCATGGGACGTCCCCATCGGATTACGGATGAGAAGTACCGTCTGGTGGAACGCATGGAAGACCAGATGGAGGAGGCTTTTACCAAGATTACCGACGCGGAGAATTACCAGGAACTGATCCGCAAGGACCTGAGCCGTCTGGAGGGGGAGAAGCACGCTTATCTCTACAGAAAGGGCGAGGTGATGCGGCTGATTTCCGATACAAAGGGCATGGCTGTTATCTGTGTGACCGCGCTGGGGCTCTGTACGCTGCTGCTTTTGTTCCTGCAGTTCTTTCTGGAGATGGACACGAAGCTTGGGTATCTGTTAACAGCCGGCGTGGCGGCGGTGGCGATTACTCTGATCTATGTAAAGCATATGGACGCCAGAAAGGAGCTCAGGAGAGTTGAGACAGGAATTAACAAAATTATTCTCCTGCAGAATAAAGTAAAAATACGCTATGTGAACAACACGAACCTCCTTGAATATCTGTATATGAAATATGGCGTAAACAGCGCCAAAGAGCTGACGGAAATGTGGGAGAATTATAAGATTGAGAAGGAGGAGCGGGAGAAATTCCGCAGGGCTGAGCTGGATCTGGATTACAGCGAGCAGGAACTTCTGCAGATTTTAAAATGCTATCAGATACAGGACCCGGCTATCTGGCTGCACCAGACGGAGGCGATTCTCGATTCCAAAGAGATGGTGGAGATCAGGCACAATCTGATTATCCGCAGGCAGTCCCTGAGACGGCGTATGGATTATAACAGGGAAGTAGTAGCGGGCACATCCCAGAAAGATATCAAGGCCCTGGTGGAGAAATACCCGAAATACGCAAAAGAGATTATGCAGACGGTGGAGGAATATGAGCAGAAGTTTAATTCCTAATTATCTGCAAAATGATACGATAGAAAGGAAAGAAAAAGATGAGTACAGATAAGTATGTAAGCCCCCTGTCGGAGCGGTATGCGAGTAAGGAGATGCAGTATATTTTTTCCCCGGACATGAAATTTCGGACGTGGCGGCGGCTTTGGATCGCGCTGGCGGAGACGGAGATGGAGCTTGGGCTTTCCCAGAACGGCAAGCCTGTCATTACGAAAGAGCAGATCGACGAGCTTAAGAAGCACGCGGAGGACATCAATTACGACGTGGCGAAGGCGAGAGAGAAGGAAGTGCGCCACGACGTGATGAGCCATGTCTACGCCTACGGGCAGCAGTGCCCCAAGGCGGCGGGCATCATCCATCTCGGCGCAACCTCCTGCTACGTGGGGGACAACACGGACATTATCGTGATGCGGGAGGCGCTTACGTTGGTGAAGAAAAAGCTGGTGAACGTGATTGCGGAGCTTGCGAAATTTGCGGAAGAATACAAGGAGCTGCCGACACTGGCGTTTACCCATTTCCAGCCCGCGCAGCCTACCACCGTCGGAAAGCGGGCGACCCTCTGGGCGCAGGAGTTCTGTCTCGATCTGGAAGATCTGGATTATGTGCTGGGGAGTCTGAAACTTTTGGGGTCCAAGGGCACCACGGGCACGCAGGCGTCCTTCCAGGAGCTTTTTGACGGCGACCAGGAGACCATAGACAAGATAGACCCCATGATCGCTGAAAAGATGGGATTTGAGAAGTGCTATCCCGTGTCCGGGCAGACATACTCCCGCAAGGTGGACACGAGAGTGTGCAACATTCTGGCGGGCATCGCGGCTTCCGCCCACAAGATGTCGAACGACATCCGTCTGCTCCAGCATCTGAAGGAAGTGGAGGAGCCTTTTGAGAAGAGCCAGATCGGTTCCTCGGCAATGGCTTACAAGAGAAACCCCATGCGCAGCGAGCGTATTGCTTCCCTTGCCCGGTTCGTGATGGTGGATGCCTTGAATCCGGCGATCACTTCTTCTGTCCAGTGGTTTGAGCGGACGCTGGACGACTCGGCCAACAAGCGTCTTTCCGTTCCCGAGGCGTTTCTCGCGGTGGACGGGATCCTGGACCTGTGCCTGAATGTGGTGGACGGTCTGGTTGTGTACGATAAAGTGATAACGAAACGCCTGATGAGCGAACTGCCCTTTATGGCGACGGAGAATATTATGATGGATGCCGTCAAAGCCGGGGGCAACAGACAGGAACTGCACGAGAAGATCAGGGAGCTCTCCATGATTGCAGGCGCCAATGTGAAAAGAGAAGGAAAGGAAAATAACCTGCTGGAGCTGATCGCGGCGGACCCGGCTTTCAATATGAGTCTGGAAGACCTGCAAAAGACCATGGAGCCGTCTAACTATGTGGGGCGCGCGCCGCTGCAGGTGGAGAAGTTCTTAAAAGAGATCGTGAATCCGATTCTCACGGAGAATAAGGAGATGCTGGGCGTGACGGCGGAGATCACCGTGTAACCGCGATTTTATGAAATTGAAGTATGCCGGCAGTTTGTCCTAGTTAGTTTGGACGAACTGCCGATATTTTATTTGTGAAAAAACAAAGAAAATACTTGCGCGGGGAGGGCGGATGTGATAGATTAGAATGAAAAGCACTTCATAAAAATTTGTTGAGCTTTATATGAGACCAGCTATGAAAGAACAGATGGCTGTGAATGACTGATACAGGAGAGATGCATGAAACATATATTTATAAAAAGGAAGGGGAAAAGGTATCGGAGAGCTATATCAGAAATTTTGAAAGGAAGGAGAAATTTCAGTTTCCCGGACAGTTTGCCGATTTTTATATGCTTCATAATGGCGGAATACCCAAGGAATATATTTATAATGATGGCAACAGGATATTGACGGTTAATCATTTTGTGCCTTTTCAACATGGCGTGTATGAGGATATGGCGATAGAAGAAGTGTATCATACACTGTTGGAAGAGGAAGTAATACCGATCGGATATGTTCCGTTTGCCATGGAGGAAAGCGGAGATTATTTTGTGATTTCCGTAAAAGAAGACGAGCATGGGTGTATCTGTTTATGGAGTCATGAGACTGCTGGCATGAAAAAGGTAAATGACAGTTTTGAAAGTTTTATAGAATGTCTGACAGATCAGATCCCGCACGAAAATTAACGGCAGGGCGGATGCGGCAGAATTTAGAAAGAAATACATTTTTGAGAAAGCAAGGTGTAAAGTTTGAAAAAGGAAGAGGAATTTGAGCGGGTCGCCATGCGCGTCTCGGCGGTCAGCATTATCGCCAACTGTGCGCTGACCGTATTTAAGCTGTTGGCGGGTATTTTGGCACACTCCGGCGCGATCATTTCCGACGCGATTCACTCGGCGTCTGATGTGTTCAGTACCGTTGTGGTTATCATTGGCATTCGAATATCGAGGAAGGAATCGGATAAAAACCACCCTTACGGGCATGAGCGGCTGGAGTGCGTGGCGGCGATTGTGCTTGCCACCATTCTTGCCTTTACCGGTCTGGGAATCGGGTATTCGGCGCTCAGACAGATTGCGGGCGGAGATTACGCCAGTCTGACGGTGCCGGGGCGGCTCGCGCTTGTGGCAGCAGCGGTTTCCATCGTCGTGAAGGAGGCGATGTACCAGTATACGAAGGTACATGCCAGACGGATCGACTCCGGCGCGCTGATGGCGGACGCATGGCATCACCGCTCCGACGCCCTCTCCTCCGTGGGCGCCCTGATCGGTATCGGCGGCGCAAGGCTCGGGTTTCCGATCTTAGACCCGGTGGCGAGCGTGGTGATCTGCGTGTTTATTGAGAAAGCGGCATACGAGATTTTTATGGACGCGGTGGATAAGATGGTAGACAAGGCGTGCGACGAGGAGACGGAAGCCGCGCTTCGGGAATGCGCGGCGGCGCAGGAGGGTGTGCTCGGCGTAGACCTTTTGCACACGAGAGTTTTCGGCAACAAAATTTATGTGGATATCGAGATACGTGCAAACGGGGAGGAGACGCTTCGGCGCGCCCACGAGACAGCGGAGCGGGTGCACGATTCCATCGAGAAGAATTTTCCCAAGGTGAAGCATATCATGGTGCATGTGAATCCGGGGGAATGAAAAAACTGAATTTCGTATATAAAAGTTTATATTAATAAAAATGCGTGATATAATTGTGTAAAATGAACAGGAGTGACGGGCATGAAATTGTTTCAGTTTGCGTATTGCCATGAATATGATAAAAAAATCAATATTTTATCGGGGTTGTGTCCCGAAAAATGGAGTTTTGGGCTCAACTCGGATAATGTGATTTTAAAAAATTATATTGACCATACATTAGAAAAACTGGTAGAAGAGGATAAAGTGATTGAGCAACAGGAATATGCCATGTTTAATACCGGGTTGTATACAGACTTTTATCAGGAAATATACGCTTATTTTGTCCCAAATCAGAATGAGGGTAAGCAAAAATGGTTTTTAGATGGATTTTATACCTCGTATCAAGTTTCTAATATGGGTGTGACAGAATATCCGCAAAGGGCAAATTATTTTTCAAATCCGGCTGATTTGGTTTTTGATACAAATTGCGAAATTATACCACAGTATTCGCATATATTTAACGATCCGGATAACTTTTTGAGAATTCCTGAGGCTATAAGGGAGAGCAACAACAAAAGTATGCTTTTTGACGGTGCAGTACGAAGGGCAAAACAGATGATAAATGCCAATTATAAAACAGCGGTCCCTCAATATTATAAAGGGAAAATACAGCTTTTGATACCGATCTGTCTGATTAATGAAAATGTGCCGGATATGGCCCTTGTTGTAAGCAAAAATGCGACAGGGAATCAATATTTAGGGCATACTTGTCTTACGTTGGACATGGCGTATAATAATGCCCGTCTAATTGCGAGACCAGATAGTAATTGGCTGAAGCCATAAAGGAAAATTTGACAAAAACATAGAATTATAGTATTATATTATTCATTAGAAGATATAATATCCTATTATTGATGTTATATTTCATTATTCATGTGTATTTTCATTATATGATAGGCAGACTGTAGAGTCTGCCTTTATTATTTATGCACATGGTCACACAGAGGAAGATTGTCAGTATACGCTGATGGGAGCCCGGCGCGCGAGTAGTGGAAGATGGCTCTTCCTTACTCGATTTGCACACGTCCGAATAGGGAAGCTTGCGCAGAAGAAACAAATAGCATATAATTTAACAAGGACAACATCAGTTCTGGGAGGAGTGCGGCGACGTATCGCCAGTGTCTCGGTTCACACACAGAAAATCCCGGAGAACACTTGGCGGCTGATGTTGTCCTTTCTTTATGTTTATTTAAGCATTCTGCGTATGCATCCATATCCAGTACGAGTATATTCACGAAACCGCCGGGATCGGGAGAGAGGACTTGCGGGGGGACTTCTTTTCCGTCCTCCAATTCGTCGAGAACCTTGCTTGAAAATAGATTTGGCGGTTCGCGGCAAGAAAAATTTGATCGGAATATGACAATCGGCTTGACAAACGAATGAATATATGTTTGAATGTTCATATAAGAAATAGAAACGCAGGGGGAAAGACCAATGACGAGAAAACAGAAGAAGGTTTTTATCAGAATTTTAATCGCGGCAGTTCTTGTACTTGCGCTGTTATTCGTACCGATAGAGAATCCGTGGCTTAGGCTTGCGCTCTTTATGGTTCCCTATCTGGTGATCGGCTATGACATTCTGCGCAAGGCGTTTCTCGGCGTGATCCACGGGGAGGTCTTCGATGAGAATTTTCTGATGGCCGTGGCTACCGTGGGAGCCATTCTTCTTGGGGAATATACGGAAGGCGTGGCGGTTATGCTGTTTTACCAGATCGGGGAGCTTTTTCAGAGCTATGCGGTGGGAAAGAGCAGGGGAAATATCGCGAAGCTGATGGATATCCGCCCAGACTACGCCAACATAGAGGTGGATGGAAAGATAGAACAGGTAGACCCGGACGAGGTGGAGATCGGTACGCTCATCACGGTCATGCCCGGAGAGAAGGTGCCCATTGACGGTGTGGTGGAAGAAGGGGAAGCATCGCTTAATACAAGTGCGTTGACAGGGGAAAGCCTGCCGAGACAGGTGGGCGCAGGAGATCAGGTCATCAGCGGCAGCGTAAATATGTCAGGCGTACTGAAACTGCGCACGACGAAGGAATTTGGGGAATCGACGGTTTCCAAAATTTTGGAACTGGTGGAAAATTCCAGCATGAAAAAATCCCGCTCGGAGAATTTCATCACCCGTTTTGCCAGATACTATACTCCTGCAGTCTGCTACGGTGCGCTGGCATTGGCTTTACTGCCGCCTGTTTTAGGGCTGGTTTTCGGATATGAACCGCATTGGTCCATGTGGATGACGAGGGCGTTGACTACGTTAGTCATAAGCTGCCCCTGCGCGCTGGTCATTTCCATCCCGTTAAGCTTTTTCGGGGGAATCGGCGGCGCTTCCGCAAGGGGTATTCTGGTGAAAGGCTCCAACTATCTGGAGGCGCTTTCCGAGACGAAGTATGTGGTCTGTGATAAGACGGGGACACTTACGAGAGGCGTGTTTGAGGTAACTGAGAAGATAGCGGCACCGGGCTTTTCGCAGGAGGCGCTGATTGAGTATGCGGCATGTGCCGAAAGCTATTCCAGTCATCCGATCAGCAGAAGTCTGCGGGAGGCGTACGGGAAGGAAATCGACAGGGGCCGCGTGAAGGATGTGGAAGAAATAAGCGGACACGGCGTCTGTGCCTATGTGGACGGGCGACTTGTGGCAGCGGGAAACCGTAAATTGATGGAACGGCTGCAGATTACGCCGGAGGAGGTTTCCGGGATCGGGACACAGGTATATGTGGCGGTGGACGGTGCATACGCCGGGTGCATTCTGATTTCTGACGTAGTGAAGCCGGGTGCGAAAGAAGCGCTTGCAGCCCTTAAGAAGGCAGGCGTGCGCAAAATAGTTATGTTAACTGGAGACGCAAAGCCCGTGGCGGACGCAGTGGCGGCAGAGCTTGGTGTGGACGAGGCAAGGAGCGAGCTTCTGCCTGCGGATAAGGTGGGAGAGGTAGAAAAGCTTCTTGAAAACAAGGGAAAGAAAGAGAAACTTGCATTTGTGGGGGATGGTATCAACGACGCGCCGGTGTTATCCCGGGCTGATCTGGGGATAGCCATGGGTGCGTTAGGGTCCGATGCGGCGATTGAGGCGGCGGATATCGTGCTGATGGACGACGATCCGGCAAAGATCGCGCTTGCCATGCAGATTTCCAGAAAGACCCTGCGGATTGTCCATGAAAATATCGTCTTTGCGCTGGCGGTCAAGCTGATCTGCCTTGCTTTGGGCGCGGTGGGCGCAGTCGGCATGTGGTGGGCGATTTTCGCGGACGTGGGCGTGATGATTCTGGCGGTAATCAACGCCACGAGGGCGCTCGCGGTCAGGCGGATACCTGTGAAACGATAAAGCGGAGAATGCCCGTGTTTTGGCATTCTCCTGCGTGAGAGTGATTTGCTTTTGTAACAATTGCTTAAAAATTTGTAATATTTATTTTAAAAGTTACTATGTTTTTCTTGCGTAGTTTGTGTTATTATGAAAAGGATGAGTGGAGGTGACCTTATTTATGAGCACAGATTTGCGCAAGAGAAAGATCACTTATACGATAATATTAACTTCCGATTCTCCTGCGGCGAACTATCGGAGAATGCACATTAAGACTGGCGCGCTGGCGGTGGTTTCTTTTGTGGTTTTTGTGGCGGTAATCTGTTACGCGGTGTATACGACCATTACCATGGGAGGCTACATAGAGCGCAATGCCAGACAGCTTGAGCAGCTAGTCCAGATGAAAGAGGAGAAGGAGGCGCTGCTGGCGGAAAAAGAAAGTCTTGCAGGCAAAGTGACCTCGCTGGAGGAGACGCTTAGCCGCAAGGAAGAGCAGGAGCATGAGCTGGTGGCGGCCCACGAGGAAAATTATATTCCCAAGGGCTTTCCCATGAGCGGTGCGGCGCAGATTAAGGAAGAAGATACAGCGGCGGAAGACGCGCAGGATGACGAGAACGAGGAAGCGGAAGAGGAAGAAAATACGCTGAAGGTTGAGGCGAAAGAGGAGTGGAAAGAACTCATTTTCGTGGCAGCGGAAGGAACGAAAGTGGTAGCCACCGCGCCGGGCACCGTCAAGGAAGTCCGTGAGGCGGAAGGTGAGGTCAGTTACGTGATAATTGATCATGGAAACGGGTATGTCACCACCTATCGGAATCTGGGCAGTCCCATCGTGGAGGAAGGCAGTCAGGTTGTGAAAGGTGTGGCGCTTTTTCTCGTAGGAGAGGACAACACGGAGACAGGGTACAGCATCCGTAAGGATGACGACTATGTTGACCCGCTTGACATGATTGAGATTAAAGGTTAGGGAGGAAGTTATGTTGGGAAAAAAGTCGGTAGAACAGATTAATGCGAAGATCAGCAGTATCATAGGCGCTGATATGGTAGTGGACGGCGATATCCGGGCCAAGGAGGCAGTCCGCGTGGAAGGCGCCGTGAACGGCGATGTGGAGACAGAGGGCGCGCTCATTATCAGTTCCAGCGGTAAGGTAAAAGGGAATGTGAAGGGCAGCAGCATTATTATCGGCGGTTCTCTGGAGGGCGATCTTACTTCTGGCGGCAGAACCGAGGTGGCTTCCACGGGTAAGGTAATCGGCAATATCCGCACGAAGAGTCTGGTTGTAGACGAAAACGCGGTATTCCAGGGACAGTGTATTATGAATACGGAAGGGCTTACGCCCATATCGGAATCCTCTGCTTCTGAATCGGAAGAGAATAAGGAGCAGAAGGAGGAGGAACAGGACTCCAAAAAGGATCACTACAATAATAAATGGAATAAGAGATAACAGACGTGGATCAGATATCTTTATTTGACAGGGAAATGCCGCAGCCTCTGGCGGCGAAGCTTCGGCCGGGCAGTCTGGAAGAATATGTAGGGCAGGGGCATCTTTTGGGAAAAGGCAAGGTGCTGAGAAAGCTGATCGAGCAGGATCAGGTGTCCTCCATGATTTTTTGGGGACCGCCGGGGGTGGGAAAGACCACCCTCGCAAGAATCATTGCCAATAAGACCAAATCGTCCTTCATCGACTTTTCTGCGGTGACAAGCGGCATAAAGGAGATCAGGACCGTTATGGAGCAGGCGGAAAAGAACCGCCAGTACGGCGTCAGGACGATCTTGTTCGTGGACGAGATACATCGTTTTAACAAGGCGCAGCAGGATGCCTTTCTTCCTTTTGTGGAGAAAGGGAGCATTATCCTGATCGGCGCGACGACAGAAAATCCATCATTTGAAATCAACAGCGCTCTTTTATCCCGCTGCAAGGTGTTTGTGCTGCAGGCGCTCACCACGCAGGAGATCAAAGAGCTTTTGTCGCATGCGCTCACGGACGCAAGAGGCTTTGGAAACCAGACGGTGCATATCGACGATGAGACGCTTGAGATGATTGCAGTCTTTGCAAACGGCGACGCCAGAAACGCTCTTTCCACGCTTGAAATGGTCGTGTTAAACGGGGAGATGGACGCGGAGGGCGCGGTTACGGTGACGAAGGAAACGCTGGAACAGTGCACCATGCGAAAGTCCCTTTTGTATGACAAAAAGGGAGAGGAGCATTATAATCTCATCTCTGCGCTTCACAAATCCATGCGCAATTCCGACCCGGACGCGGCGGTCTACTGGCTTGCCCGGATGTTGGAGGCGGGGGAAGACCCGCTCTACGTGGCAAGGCGTGTGGTGCGGTTTGCCAGCGAGGACGTAGGGCTTGCAGACCCGCGGGCGCTGCAGATTGCCGTGGCGGCTTATCAGGCGTGTCATTTTCTGGGGATGCCGGAGTGTAACGTCCATCTGACCCAGGCGGTAGTTTATGTGGCGCTTGCGCCCAAGTCAAACGCCATGGAGGTGTCCTACAATGAGGCGAAGGAAGATGCCGTCAAGGATCTGGCGGAGCCGGTGCCCCTTGTGATCCGAAATGGGGTTACGGGGCTTATGCGCGACTTAGAATACGGAAAAGGTTACCAGTACGCCCACGATACGGAGGAGAAGCTGACGAACATGCAGTGTCTGCCGGATGCCCTTCTGGGCCGGGAGTATTACCGTCCTGCGGGCATGGGCGAGGAGGAAGCCTTAAAGAAACGACTTGCCGAGATCAAGGCGTGGAAAAAGGCGCATGCGGCAAAGATTGATGGATAGTTTTGCAAATATTTGCGAAAGCATTGATTTAGTGCGTGTTTTGCTTTATAATTTGAAAGTAAGAAACAAAGGCCGGTTTTTTACAATCGGTCTTTTTGCGCGTATGGGCAGAGTCATAAATCATCACAGACCGAAGTGGAACGGAGACCGCGAACGAGAAATGCGAAGCATTTCGAGTCTGCCCTGTTCGAGCTGCTTATGCTGAATGAAGGAGGAGTGTATTATGGTAAAAGCTGTTGTGGGCGCCAACTGGGGCGACGAGGGAAAAGGAAAGATCACGGATACGCTGGCGGAAGAAGCGGATATTGTGGTGCGTTTTCAGGGAGGCGCGAATGCGGGGCACACCATCGTAAACAATTATGGCAAGTTTGCGCTGCATACCCTGCCATCAGGCGTATTTTATGGGCATACGACCAGTATTATCGGCAACGGCGTAGCGCTCAACATTCCGCTTCTGGTGGAGGAGATCAAGTCTATTACGGACAGGGGTGTGCCGAAGCCGAAGATTCTGGTGTCCGAACGCTGTCAGGTCGTGATGCCCTACCATATTTTATTTGACCAGTATGAGGAGGAGAGGCTCGGCGGAAAGTCTTTCGGTTCCACGAAGTCGGGGATCGCGCCTTTCTACTCAGATAAATACGCGAAGATCGGCTTTCAGGTGAGCGAGCTTTTTGACGAGGCTCTGATGCAGGAGAAGCTGGAGCGGGTATGTGAGACGAAAAATGTGATTTTGGAGCATCTTTACCATAAACCGGCCCTCGATCCGAAGGAACTGTCCGCCACGATGCAGCAGTACCGGGAGATGATCGCGCCCTATGTGTGCGATGTGTCTTCCTATCTGGATCAGGCGATTAAGGATGGAAAGACTGTGCTTTTGGAGGGACAGCTTGGCACGCTGAAAGACCCGGACCACGGTATTTATCCGATGGTGACGTCCTCCTCCACGCTGGCGGCTTACGGCGCAATCGGCGCAGGCATTCCGCCCTATGAGATCAAACAGATTATTACGGTGTGTAAAGCGTATTCCTCCGCGGTAGGGGCGGGAGCGTTCGTGTCGGAGATTTTCGGCGACGAGGCGGACGAACTTCGCAGACGCGGCGGCGACGGCGGAGAGTTCGGCGCGACCACAGGCCGTCCGAGAAGGATGGGCTGGTTTGACTGCGTGGCTTCCAAGTATGGCTGCCGTCTGCAGGGAACTACGGATGTGGCGTTTACGGTGCTCGACGTGCTTGGGTATCTGGACGAGATTCCGGTGTGCGTCGGCTACGAGGTGGACGGTCAGGTGACGACGGACTTCCCCGTGAGCTGCAAGCTTGAGAAAGCGAAGCCGGTGCTCAAAAAACTGCCCGGCTGGAAGTGCGAAATCCGCGGTATCAAAAAGTATGAGGAGCTGCCGGAGAACTGCCGCAAATATGTAGAGTTTATCGAGGAACAGGTCGGGTATCCTATTACTATGGTTTCAAACGGTCCCGGCAGGGATGATATCATATATAGAGAAAGTCCATTGAAGAAATAGGCGCAAAGTACGGAAAGGATAAAGGCAGCGGGAATGGTTTCGCTGCCTTATCTGCAAAGGCATAATAAGTTTTTGTGTGGGACAGAATAGACTTATTTGAGAATTGGAATGTAAAGAAGGCTATAAATGTATTATTAAAAGGAGGGAAAATTATGTTACTGGAAAACAAGGTTGCGATTGTGACGGGCGGCAGCAGGGGAATCGGCTACGCCACAGTGGAGGCATTTTTGCAGGAGGGTGCGAAAGTTGTGCTGTGCGCCAGCCGTCAGGAGACCGCTGATAAGGCGGTTGCGAAGCTGAAAGAGGCTTACCCGGACGCGGAGGTGGAGGGAATCTACCCGAACCTGTCCGACTATGCGGCGGTGAAGTCAGCTTTTGACGGCATTGCAGAAAAGTACGGAAGCATTGACATTCTTGTGAACAATGCGGGTGTGTCGGAGAGTACCCCTTTTACGGAGTATACAGATGAAACCTTTGAGAAAGTGATGGATTTGAACATCAAGGGCGTGTTCAACTGTTCCAAGGCGGCAAGCGGGCATATGATTGCGGCGGGGAGCGGTGTGATCCTGAACACGTCGTCCATGGTGAGCCAGTACGGGCAGCCCGCGGGAATCGCTTATCCCACCTCTAAATTTGCGGTGAACGGCTTTACCCTGTCTCTGGCGAGAGAGCTGGGACCGAAGGGAATCCGGGTCAATGCGGTGGCGCCGGGCATTACTTACACGGATATGATGCGCCAGGTTCCCAAAGAGGTGATTGATCCGATGATCGCGCAGATTCCGCTTCGGCGTATGGGACAGCCGGAGGATATCGCCAACGCTTTTGTGTTCCTTGCATCGGACAGGGCGTCCTATATCAGCGGAGAGGTGCTGCATGTGGACGGACTGGCGAGAAGCTGATGCGTAAACGCGTAAAGATCCTCGTTATGCGCTGACCGTTTTAATCCGAAGGATTTAAACAGGCTGCAAGGGGCTGATATGATAATGCGATTCGTGCAATTAGGAAAATGTTGTGATGAGTTTTGCAGGCGACATTATAGGAGAGAATAGTAGAGGGAAGAGAAAATGATTACAACAATCATATTTGACATCGGAAACGTGCTGGCGGATTTTACGTGGGAAGCGCATTACCGCAGTTTCGGGTACGGCGAGGAGATTTTTGAGCGGCTGGCAAACGCCACGGTGAAATCTCCAATGTGGAACGAGTACGACAGGGGCGCGATGAGCGACGAGGAGATCATACAGGGATTTATCGAAAACGACCCCGGCATCGAGAAGGAGATTCGGGAGACGCTTCGCGACAAGGGGACTATGGTTGTCCGAAATGACTATGCGATTCCGTGGATACAGAAGCTGAAGGAAAAGGGCTACCGCTGTCTGTACCTGTCCAACTTTTCCAGGTCTTCTCACGTGCAATGTGCGGCGGCTCTCGATTTCCTACCTTATATGGACGGCGGCATCCTTTCCTATCAGGAAAAGATCATCAAGCCCATGCCGGAGATCTACCAGCTTTTGATCGACCGCTACGGACTGAAGCCGGAGGAGTGCGTGTTTCTGGATGATACGAAACGGAATCTGGACGCGGCGGAGAAGTTCGGTATACACACCATCCATTTCCAAAATCAGGGGCAGGCGGTAGAAGAGCTTCGAAAGCTCGGGGTGGAGGCGTAGATTTGAGATTCCGCGATGCAAAATCATGACGGTAGAGTGAGAGAAAAGCTTTCAGCCTTGGTCTGAAGGCCGGGTGAATAGGAAGGCAAAAATGAGAATACCCAGTGGCTGTTTAGGCAGTCGGTGGGTATTTTTGCAATATTTTTAGTTTGTGTCAGAAAAATCATTTTGGCTGCGAATTATAGGTAACAAAGCAGATAAGGTGGTGGTCACAGTGGAGATCAATGAAAGAAATTTTGTCAGGCAGCTGAAAAAGAGAGACGAACAGGCATTGTATTATGTCATAGACCATTACGGCTGGGTCTTAAAAACCGTTGTCAAAAGGCAGATGGGGACGCTCCCGCATCTGTGGGACGACTGTATGAACGACACGCTGTTAGCCGTGTGGGATCACATTGACAGCTTTGATCCGAAACGTTCGGAATTTCAGAACTGGCTTGCCGGGGTGTGCCGGTTTAAGGCGCTGACCTATGTGCGAAAGTATATTGATTCGTCACGGGAAGACCTGGTGGAGCAGATGCCGGACTGGGAGGACGAGGCGGCACAGCGGGAGTTTTTGCGGCGGGAATACGAGGAGGAAGCCTCTCAGATACTCTCCTATCTGAAGGATGAGGACGCCGAAATCTTCCGGCTGGTCTATCTGGAGGAACTGTCCATGGACGAGGTGGCACGTCGGATGAACATGAGTAAGACGGTCATTTATGGGCGAATCAGCAGAGGGAAGAAGTATCTGCGGCGAACCATTGCAGAAAGTGAGGTGTAGGAGATGTCCAGAATATATGAAATGTGTAATGACATTGATTCGAAGGAGCTTTTAAAGGATAGGGAAGAGCTGACCCGGGAAGAGAAGAGTCGTTTGACAGAGTTTATGAAAAGGGAGGGAATCCTTTGCGAAAACGGAAAGGAAAAGAGTAGGAAAAAGATCGTGAGAACGGCAGGGTGGGCAGCGGCAGCGGCGGTGATTGCGCTTGTGGTCGTACCGAATACATCTGCCAAGGCGGCGTATGCCATGGAGCAGATTCCTATTCTGGGGAGCGTGATCAAAGCGGTGACCATTCGCAATTATCAGTTTGAGAGCGAGGATTATTCGGCGGATATACAGGAAGTGAAGTTGGAGCAGGGTAACGGGGAAACGGCAGTCGGGACGGACGGCGTGGGAACGGCAGGAACCGGGGAACCGATAGCCGGGACGAACGGCGCAGATGCGGCAGGAACCGGGGAGAAGACAGTCGGGGCGGATGGCGCTGAGACGGGAGAAGCATTGCGGGAAGAAGGCAAGCTGGAAGGCTCGATTCAGACGATCAACGAAAGCATTGAGGAGATGACGGACCGCCTGATTGCCAGATTCGAGGAACAGGTGGAACAGGGGGAAGGTCATGGCAGTATTTATGCGGATCACGAGGTGGTGACGGATACGGACACATGGTTTACCCTGCGGATTGATGTGACCGAGATTGCGGCAAGCGGCTTCCAGTACCAATACTATTATCACATAGACAAGACGACGGGCGAGATTGCTTCCCTGAAGAATCTCTTCAAGGAGGGCGCAGATTATATCACCCCGATCAGTGAAAATATCAAAGAGCAGATGCGGGATGAGATGCGTGCGGACGAATCGAAAATGTACTGGATAGATTCGGAGGATGAGATCATAGAGGACTTTGAGGCGATAAAGGAAGACCAGAACTTTTATTTGAACGAGGAAGGGCAGATTGTGATCTGCTTTGACGAGTACGAGGTCGCTCCGGGGTATATGGGACTGGTGGAATTTGCCGTGGACGAGGAGGCGGTTGCGGATATCAGGAAGTAACCCTATAAGAGAGGATGCCGCCGTCCATTGTGCGGAGTAAAGCGGCGGGGAGAAAAAAGAAAATCCTGCCCAGCCGGCAGTACGGGAGTCTCTATGCCGCTTTTGCGGCGGACTTCCGGCTGCCATTTGAACAGGATGTGGTAAGCGGATGACAGCGGCGATTCTTATTTCGCCATCAGCTCGTCTGCAAGCGCCTCGATCTGTGCCGTATTTTCATCCGTCAGGGCGGAGCGGATCTGTACTGTGTTTTCCGTGTAAGTGATATCCTTACAGCCCTCTAATCTGGCACGCATAGCCTTTGCCGCCATGGGCGCCCAGGAGCCGTTCTCCATCAGGGCGATGGTGCGCTTCTGGTAGTTGTGGGAGATCAGCTCGTCGATAAACTCCCGCATAAAGGGGAACATTTCCGTATTGTAGGTGGTGGTGGCGAGCACCAGCTTGCCGTATCGGAACGCGTCCTCCACACACTCCGCCATATCCTCCCTTGCAAGGTCCGCGACAACCACCTTCGGGCAGCCTTTTTCGGTCAGTTTTTCAGCCAACAGTTCAGCCGCCTTCTTGGTATTTCCGTAGACGGAAGTGTAGGCGATCATAATGCCCTCCGACTCCACGCCGTAGGAGGACCATGTCTGATATAAGTTTACATAATATTCCAGATTTTCTTTCAGGACAGGGCCGTGCAGCGGACAGATGATCTGGATGTCGAGTGCCGCCGCCTTTTTCAGAAGGTTCTGCACCTGCATGCCGTATTTGCCCACGATACCGAAGTAGTAGCGGCGCGCTTCGCATGCCCAGTCCTCATCCGCGTCGAGGGCGCCGAATTTGCCGAAGCCGTCTGCGGAGAAGAGCACCTTGTCCTTTGCGTCATAGGTGACCATGACCTCAGGCCAGTGCACCATCGGCGCGGCGACAAACTGTAAAGTGTGCGCGCCAAGGGAAAGGGAATCGCCCTCCTTGATGATCTGCCGCTTGTCGGCGTAGTCCGTGCCGAAAAACTGTTTCATCATGGTGAAAGCGGGCGCGGACGCCACGATCACCGTCTCCGGGTAAGCCTTGACAAAAGCGTCTATGCTGGCGGAGTGGTCGGGCTCCATATGCTGCACGATCAGGTAGTCCGGGATGCGGCTGCCCAAAACGCTTTTCAAATTTCCCAGCCACTCTTCCTCAAAGTTTGTGTCCACCGTGTCCATCACGGCGATCTTCTCGTCCATGATGACATAGGAATTGTATGCCATGCCGTTTTCTACAATATATTGTCCCTCGAAGAGGTCGATGTCGTGGTCGTTTACGCCTATGTAATGAATGTCGTTTGTGATTTGCATTGTGAGATCTCCTTTTCGTTTGATTTTCTTCCCAGAAAATTATATCATAATCTCAGAAGCTGTAATCCATGAAAATGTCAACAAGAATTACATAGTAATTCTTGTGACGCAAGCTGCCGAGCCTGCGTCTATTATATCATAAAATAGAAATGAGAGCGAAATATATTTGGAAAGAATTTTGGGCGATGCAGACAAAGGTTTTTATAAGAATGAGATATTTCTTTATCTTCATAGCAGGCATGTTTATCGGGGCGCTTTTGCTGTGGGGGTTTTCTGCGCGGCGGGACCGGGCAGATGTAGAGCAGACGGAAACGGCGGTTGACTATCCCTTTTCAAGGAAAGAGAAAGGCTGGCTGTTAATCCTGCGGGAGAGCGGCGAAGAGGAGGCGCAGGACGGGAATCCGGCAGAGCGGAAGTTTTGTATGTATGACGAGAACGGACAGTTATTACAGGAATTTTTCTGCGGCATTGTCACAGAAGAAGTGGTTCTTCGATTTGATGCGTTCTTTGACCATTATTATAACAAGGACATGGTTGTCTATCCGGCGGACGCGCAGGAGACGGGGGCAGATGGACTTTGTTATCAGTGGGACAGCGGGAAGCAGAGATTTGTGGAGGAACCCGTGGCGATCCCGTGGTATCAGGAGGGTTCTCTCAGGGACGAGGCGTTTTTGGTATGCGGCGTGGAGGGGGATCGTGCAGAAAAAAATGTGGAAACCAAGGCGATTTACAGAATCAATGAGAGGACTCGGGAATTGGTGGAGCTGCGCAGGTGGACGGTGCGAGGGGATGCAGAGACGGGAGAAGAAAGCCTTTGTATCCGCGACTGTCTGGAAGAACAGGATATCTACACGGGGAACGTGACCAGATATGATACCGGTGAGTTGAAGAATGAGAAATATTATCAGTATTTGTTTTGGGAAGGGCTTAAAAAATTTTGGAATGACGGCGACAGTCCGATTTGGATTTACAATGAATATCTGGAGCTGGCAGAGTATGAGGATAAGGAGGCGTTTCTTGCAGTTTACGGTTTCGCGGCGGCAGAACCGTTTTACGAGTATTATGACAGGTTTCACAATCTGATCATGGAGTTATATTTCGACCCGCAGGCAGGACGGGGCTGCGGTATCCGATATTATTACAGTTTTAATGACAAACTGGAAAAAAGAGCCACCCGTGACGGGTTTGTATTTGAGGAGGTGGAGACCGGGATATGGGAACCTCAGGACGGGTTTTCCAAGCGGACTGTTTTCGGAGATGATGTCAGTAAATCTGCGTCGGGCTACAGAGAAATTTACGAGTATACAGATGATGGCGGCTTATCTTTCTTTGAAGCGAGGGGAATGGATCTGGTCGATAGGGTGCCGATGGAAGTAAGTCTGCTCTCTATGGATTATATCTACCGCGATGACGGGACGCTGTATCATAGAGAATATCAGCATTACCCAAAATTCTTTGGCAGCACCAGTCAGACGAAGTCCGGCGATTATGACGAACGGGGCAGGCTTATTTATCAGGAAAGCTATATCACGCACGGCGCGGTCGACGCATATTACCTATATGAAGGAGACCATATGGAGCCGCAATACCACTTGATATTGGATTGGGGCGGTGGTGGCGGAGGCGGCGCCTATGTGCGGATGATTGCGTATGACAGAGCCGATTGACTGAAAAAGAGGAACATATCATGCAGAAGACGACTGACTTTTCGCAGGGCAAGGTCTGGCAGAATATTGTCGCGCAGTCCATTCCCCTGATTCTGGCACAGCTTGTACAGCTCTTATATAATGTGGTTGACCGCATCTACATCGGGCATCTGCCGGGTGCGGACAGCATGGCGCTGACGGGTATCGGTCTGGTGTTTCCGCTGACGACCCTGATCGCGGCGCTCACCTTCCTGTTCGGGACGGGCGGCACGCCGCTTTTTTCGATTGCCAGGGGAGCGGGGCAGGAAGAGCGGGCGGGGAAAATCCTCGGCAATACCTTTTCGCTCCTGCTCGGCACGTCTGTGTTGATGTTTTTCTTCTGCTACCTGTTTCGCAGACCGGTGCTTTATCTGTTTGGTGCAAGCGACGCCTCCTACCTGTATGCGGATGCTTATCTGAAAATTTATCTGTGGGGCACAACCTTTACCATGCTGGCAACGGGATTAAACGGCTTTATCAACGCGCAGGGATTTCCCCGCATGGGCATGATGACGACGCTTCTGGGCGCCCTGCTGAATCTGGTTCTGGACCCGGTTTTTATCTTCGGGCTGCATATGGGCGTGGGCGGCGCGGCCCTTGCCACGGTGATCAGTCAGGCGGTTTCCTGTATCTGGGTGCTATGGTTCCTGACAGGGAAAAAGGCACTGCTTCCCATAAAGAAGGCGGATCTGCGGGTGGACAGAAAACTGGCGAAGGAGATCATGGCGCTTGGCATGTCCGGGTTTATCATGCAGGGGACGAACTGCCTGGTGCAGGTGGTGTGCAATGCGACGCTTAAGATTTACGGCGGCGATCTCTATGTGGGCGTGATGACGGTGATCAATTCCACCAGAGAAATTCTTGCATTGCCGGTTAGCGGCATCACAAGCGGCGCGCAGCCGGTGCTTGGATATAATTACGGCGCGAAAGCATACGGAAGAGTCAGGCAGGGGATTCGCTTTACCGCCGCGCTGGGAATCGGGTATACGCTGTTTGCGTGGCTTCTGGTGATCCTGTCGCCGCATCTGCTGCTCTCCATATTTACGGAGGACGCCGCCATGATTGAGGCGGGTGCAGGCGCCATGCGTCTGTATTTCTTCGGCTTCTTCTTTATGGCGTTTCAGTTTACGGGGCAGTCCGCGTTCACGGCGCTGGGAGATTCCCGCCACGCGATTTTTTTCTCCCTGCTTCGCAAGGCAGTGATCGTGGCGCCGCTTACAGTGCTTCTGCCGAAAATCGGGTTCGGCGTGGACGGGGTGTTTCTGGCGGAGCCTGTCTCCAATGCCATTGGCGGGCTGGCTTGTTTTGTGACGATGTATGTGACACTTTATCGGAGGCTGAAACGAGAGGAAAATATCTGACATGATGGTAGAGTTTTGACCGGCTGCGTGGCTTTAAAGGGCGTTGAAACAGGTAGCGGCAGATGATCGTTTCACGAACGGTCAGACAGAAAAGAGGGAACTTGATGCGGGAAGAATTTGGCAGGACAGAAATGCTTTTGGGTGCAGACGCGATGGACAGGCTCGCCCGCTCCAGAGTGGCGGTCTTCGGCGTGGGCGGCGTGGGCGGCTATGTGTGCGAGGCGCTTGCGCGAAGCGGCGTGGGCGCCCTTGACCTGATCGACAAGGACAAGGTGGCGGTCTCGAATATCAACCGGCAGATCATCGCCACGCGCGAAACGGTGGGAAGGGAGAAAACGGATGTGATGCGGGAGCGGATTCTCTCCATCAACCCGGAGGCGCAGGTGCGGGTTTACCCCTGTTTTTTCCTGCCGGAAAATGCGGACAGCTTTCCCTTTGCAGAGTATGATTATGTGGTGGACGCGGTGGACACCGTGACGGCGAAGATCGAGCTGGTGATGCGCGCGAAAGATGCGGGTGTGCCGGTTATCAGCAGCATGGGGGCGGGTAACAAGCTGGATGCCACGGCTTTTCGCGTGGCGGATATCTATGAGACAAAGGTGTGCCCTCTGGCAAGGGTGATGCGCAGGGAATTGAAGAAGAGGAATGTGGAGCACTTGAAAGTGGTGTATTCTGAGGAAAAACCGATTGTTCCGGCAAAGGAATATGGGGCGGGTCAGACTGCAGAAGGCGGGGAAAGCAATGTAGTGCGCCGCCAGACGCCCGGCAGCGTCGCTTTCGTCCCTTCCGTGGCGGGACTCATCATCGCCGGGGAGGTGGTGAAGGAGCTGGCATCGGCAGCGCAGCGCTAATTGACAGGCAGATAAAATTCCATGATGTGATCGGTTTTCCGATGTGCAAAAATCTTTCCATTACCGGTTGTGAGATTGTAGAGAACGCTCCATTGCAGCTTGTCCGTGTCACCGTTAAAAACGCCGACTTCGGACAGCAGTTGAACTGCCTGACGTTCTTCAAGCATGCCGTCATTTGCTTTTATTGCATTCTGCACCGTATCATAGCGTTCAAATTCCGTAAAGCCTTCTCCGATATTTAATCCATCATACGCGATAAAATTGGAAGCTATTTGGTATGCGGCATCCGCTTCCACAACACAAAGCTCTTTGTTGACATATTCTACAATGACGGAACGTCCGCTCGCATCAGCGATCAGATAATGACATTTGATTCCCCCGGAAAAGTAGATATTGTATTGCTTTAACAATTTGATGGCTTCTTCTACGGTAGCCGCCTTGTCAAGCACAAGACGGATTGTCGTGGTGGTATTTAGCGTTACTTGATCCGAATCATAGGGAACGTCCGCTTCCGGCACTGCGAGCAGGGCAATCGCAAGACCCCTTTCATTCATCCCGTCAAAAGGAAGAAATGGTGCAGCTAACGTCAGGAAACGATCAAAGAGGGAACCGTCCGGCAAGTTGTCCTCCGCATATCCGGCAAAGGCCAGATTGACGGTGGAAACCGACGCGTAACCGTTTTCGGGTGCGGTGTAGAGCTGCAGGGATGGCGCATATAAGAAATCGAAGTTCCTTCCAAATAAAATTTCGTCGTCCGCATTTTTTACAACAAAGGCAGTACAGCCGTCCCCCGTAACCCCTAAATCTATTGGCAGCCCTTTCAACAGCCGTTTTGTGACAAAGGCTTCGATATCTGCATCGCTTTTGGCGCCGGTTTCCAGAAATTCGTCAAAGCCGTAATCGCCGTAATATGTCATTTGATACATGCCGTATGCATCGACCTTTTTTAAAGATAGCAGGGAATGCAGTTCATTTCGGAACAGAACCAATGCTGCAGCTACAATAATCAGAAGGACGATTCCTATGCAGAATAAAAAAGGAAGGGCTGTTTTTTTCTTTTTTCGCACCATGTTTACTTTGCTCCTGTTTCAGTGTCGGCATCCTGCGGCGGGCGGTTGTCATCCTGTCTTTTTTTCATTAAACCAAACGACCAGATCAGAAGCCAGAGCAGAATCGGCATCCCGATGGTGGCGACCAGACATCCGGCAAAAAGCCGCCCGGAGTCGCCGAGGTCTAAGCAGGCTACCACGAACGCGCCGATATACATGCCGACCAGAAGGACGACGCAGACGAGCGCGGCAATCTGTTTCGGGGTTGTTTTTCTTTTTGGATTTTCCGGCTTGCTGTTATCCGGCTGCCTTGTCTGTCGGGACATGTGACGTTCTCCTTTTTGTCGTGTGTCTGCATGAAATATGAATCGGGTTACTGTCGCTTTTCCAGAATCCATAGCCCATTTATATATGTAAAGGTTAAATGGAAATCCGTATTTATGTAGCTGCCAACATATTCCACACAGACGCTGTCGGCGCTGACCTCAACCCATGACGGTTCAAACTGGTAACTTTTAACACCAAACTGCGGGTGTTCTTCATAGTCCTGTTTCGCATCATTTTGTGCAAGGTTATCTATCTCATTAAAATGCGCAAGGAGACGAATGAAATCTTCTTTTGGAATCGTATTTCCGCCATAAAATTCTATTTCAGTCTCGCTGTCTGTGACGATATCGGGAAACGTCTCAAGTTTCTGTATATGTTCCACCAAGTCTGAAAAGTTATAGCGGTTTATCGGAAAATTTTCATCCATATAATTATCTCTTCTCTCCGTTTTCTTAGTATTTATAGCAGCTAAATTTATAAACCTAATTATAAAGGATGCGTCTGGCATTTACAACGTATATTTATGGGCAGATAGGGATGGAACGGATCAGACAGATGAAAGGAACGCCGCCGATTGTATTTCATCCATGCATGTGATAGAATAAAAGCCATTGTACAGCGTTAGTGCCAGTCCTTAGAAAAATGGTGAATGCTGTTGTAAAACCCGGCATGTAAACGAGCAGGAAAAAGGAGACAAAAATGCATAAAATGACTTTAAACGGCGACAACTGGCGGATGCAGATCGTAGGGGAAAAGGATATTTACGGCGTAAACGGGAAAATACTCCCCGCGAAGATTCCCGGCTCTGTCTATGGGAATCTGTTAGAGCAGGGACTGATGCCGGATCCCTATGACAGGATGAACGAGCTGGACGCGCTTCCTCTGATGGACAATGATTTTGTTTTTGAGACGGATTTTACGCTGACGGAGGAACAGCTTGCGGCGGACTATCTGGTGCTTCGCTTTGATGGGATTGACACGCTCGCAAAAGTCTACCTTAATGGTATAGTTTTGGGGAAAACAAACAATATGCACTGCATCTGGGAGTTTGATCTCGGGTGGACAGCGCTGGCTGGGAAAAATACGCTCCGGGTGGAGATCGCTTCGCCGACCCGTTACATTGAGGAGGAGAACCAGAAGGTCTTTACAGGCGGTTCCACAGACGCCATGCGCGGATTTCCCCATCTGCGTAAGGCGCATTGTATGTTCGGCTGGGACTGGGGCCCGAGGCTGCCAGACGCAGGTGTTTTCCGGGAGGTGTCGGTTCTGTCCGGGATGAAATCCAGAATTGAACAAGTTTACATAACTCAAAACTGGGGCGTGAAGGGAAATGCCGCAGAGACCGAAGCAGATACAGGGAACGGAGCCGGTTCTGCATCGGTGAAGGGTGTTGGAGAGAAAGACGCACAAGGTACACAGGTTAACATAAATCAGAAATTGGAGCATGGACAGGATGATGCGGCGGAGTCAGTTGACATAACTTTTGATATCACGTGCCGTATCTTTGGCGGCATAGGCGATTACGGGGACGGGAACGAACTGCGCACGGCGCTTTATGACCCGGACGGCGTGCTGGTTGCGGAGAAATCTTCAAAGAGCGGGACATTGCGCGGGCCGGAGGAGCAGGCGGAGCGTGCAGAAAATGCGGGATATGAAGACGGGGATGACTGGGACACCATCACCGTGAAAAACCCGAGACGCTGGTGGCCGAACGGTTTCGGAAAGCAGCCCCTTTACCGTGCGGAGGTGACGCTTTTGGACGAGGAGGGCCATGTGCTTGACAAATGGAGCCGCCGGATCGGGCTTCGCACGCTGACGGTAAATACGGAAAAGGACGAGTGGGGCGAGTGCTTTGCCCATGAGGTCAACGGGGTGAAAATCTTTGCCATGGGCGCGGACTACATCCCGGAAGACAATATTTTTTCCAGAATCACGCCGGAGCGCACCCGCCGCCTGTTGGAGGACGCGGCGGCGGCAAACCACAACTGCATTCGTGTGTGGGGCGGCGGTTATTACCCGGACGACTGGTTTTTTGACATCTGTGACGAGCTGGGGTTGATTGTGTGGCAGGATTTCATGTTTGCCTGCGCTTCCTATGAGCTGGACGATGATTTTGAGTGCAATATCAGCGCGGAGATTCGGGACAATGTGCGCAGGATCCGCCACCATGCCTGTCTGGGGCTCTGGTGCGGCAACAACGAGATGGAGACGCAGACGCTGGACGGTGCATGGCAGCCTTCCATCAAGCAGAAGTGCGATTATATTAAGATTTTTGAATATATTATCCCGAAGATTCTGGAGGTGGAAGATCCCGGCACCTTTTATTGGCCTTCCTCTCCCTCCTCGGGAGGAAACTACGACAACCCGTGGGATGAGAACCGGGGGGACACCCACTACTGGGCGGTGTGGCATGGGAACAAGCCCTTTACGGATTATCGGAACTATTATTTCCGCTATATGTCCGAGTTCGGGTTCCAGTCTTTTCCGTGTTTAAAGACGGTGGAAAGCTTTACCGCGCCGGAGGACCGCAATATTTTCTCCCGCGTGATGGAGATGCATCAGAGAAATGCGGCGGCAAACGGCAAGATTATGACCTATCTATCCGCGACCTATCTCTATCCGACGGATTTTGGGATGCTTTTGTACGCGTCCCAGCTTCTGCAGGCGGAGGCAATCCGCTACGGCATCGAGCATTTCCGCAGGAACCGCGGTAGATGTATGGGGGCGGTGGTCTGGCAGCTCAACGATATCTGGCCGGTGGCTTCCTGGGCGAGTATCGACTACTACGGCAGATGGAAAGCGCTGCATTATGCGGAGAAGAGAGCCTTTGCGCCGGTGATGATTTCCTGTGAGGAGGTCGGTGAACTTTCCGAAAGACCGTTCTGTGTGGCGCAGCCGGCGCCCATCGAGAAGTCCGCGAGACTGCATGTGGCGAATGAGACGACGGCGCGGGTGGACGGCACGGTGAGATGGAGCCTGAGGAAAGCGGACGGCGGCGTGATTCTGGAAGGCGCGCGGGAAGTCAGCGTGGAGCCGTTGTCCGGGCTGTGGCTTGAAAAAATGGATTTCTCTGATTATGACGAGTTGGAGGTTTACATAAGTTATTCCTTTGAGAAGGGCGGAGAGGTTGTTTCTGAGAACACCACGCTGTTTACCGCACCCAAGCATTTCCGTTTCCATGACCCCAAACTGTTATGGCGCAGGGAGGGAAATACTCTCGTTGTCAGTGCTGCGGCTTACGCGAAGAATGTGGAGATCGAGGGTGTGGACGGGGATGTGAAACTCTCCGACAATTTCTTTGACATGAACCCGGGGGAGAAGCGGGTGGAGATCGTTGCGGGAGACGCGGCGGCGTTTACGCTTAAGTCGGTGTATCACATACGGTAATTTTTTGCCGGAGCGAGTCAGAAAAGCAATCTCGTCTCCGGCATTGTTATATTACAAGGTGTTCACTAAGGAGGCACAATTGCTATGTTGAAACGCAGAAACGCGATAATTTTATCAGCCATAGCGCCCATCCTGCTTCTGGCAGGCTGCACGGGCGGTTCAATCGAGAGTCAGACGGACCAGGCTGCCGTCTCTGATACGGACAAAACAGAAGACGATGCGGTGGAGACGGAAACGGATGCCGCCGCGGCTGAGCCAGAAAATTCTGTGCTGCCGGATGAAAGTGTAGAGCAGCCAGAAGAGAATGCGGTGCAGGAAGCCGGTATCCCGGGAGAAGACGCAGGGCAGGAAGAAAAGTCGGAACAGGGCGACCCCGAAACGGATGACGCGCCGAAAGAAGCGCCTCTGTTGCCGGAGACAGGCAGGCAGCTTACAGATTTCGTGCCGGACGGCTGGGAGATTTTGGACAGTGTGGAGCTGGATTTCAACGAGGATGGCGTCCCTGACTATGTGGGCGTGCAGCAGGCGGCTATGATTGACAGGGACGGGTATCGGATGTTTCAGTCGGAATATCCAAGGATTCTGTTTGCCATAGCGAGCGATGAGACGGCAGGGTATCGTCTGGACTTTCAGGATGGGAATGTCATACGCACGAGGGATGAAGGGGGTGTCTACGGAGACCCCTACCAGCCGCTGACTGCGGAGGGGACGTCTTTTACCACACACACCTACGGCGGCAGCGCGTGGAGATGGTGGGAGGACTATACCTACTCGTACCGCGAGGGGACTTGGTGGCTCACATCGTCGGAGGAAGCTTTCGGGTATGGCGATTATATTACGGATTACGAGAAGAACGACTGGGAGAGCGGTGTGGGAATCAGAAAAGAGAGAAGCGATGACTGGGGTCCCATGGAGGAAAACTGGGATCTGGCGGAAACAATAGGTTGGGATTCGATTGGATATGATCTGGAATACGAGGTGCCGCTGGATGGGCAGATGACGCTGGAGCAGGCGGGAAAACGCTGGTGGCTTGCGCCTGACCGCGTGACGGACTGGGAGGTGAAGGAAAAGATAATCGCGGAGGATGTGACGGACCCGGAGGATATGACAGAACTTCCCGGAGAGGCGTATATCGATTATAATGATGAGAACCGTGTCCTTTATATCTGTCATTCCGGCGCAGGGACAGACAGGGATTTTTATTATCTTGTCATGTATGACTTGCAGGATCGGATATTGTCTGTGTTGGCACAGGAGGAATCCGAAATTCGATATCCGAGGTTTTATGACGGGAAAATCTACTATACCACTGAGATCGTGGAGGACGTCACATATAGGACGGAGGAGGACGGAAAAGAACAGATCACAAAAGAGGAGGATGCCGTCGGCGTCAGGCTGAACAGGATGGAGCCGGACGGGACGGGAAAAGAAGTAATCTTTGCGTACCGCTGTCTGGAAACCGTGCCGGAAATTATGGAGAGCAGGCTCCCCAATGTGTCGATGCCCTATGAGTTAAACGGGGGCGAGATTGTCGCGGAAGTGCATGTGGGCGGGGAACCCCATCCGTTCTACCGTATGAAGACCGACGGCAGCGGGCAAAAGAGGATCGGGCAGGTGCCGAAGTGAGACGCAGGCGCTGGCTCCGACACCATGCAGCAAGCGCATGAGGCGGGTGTGAAAAGTAATGCGGGAGGCTTCCCGGTATGTCGGTCTGATACATTCGTGCAGTTTAATGTTAATAATTTAAAAATATTCGCGCATTTAAATGTGAAATTGGAAAGAAAATATATTGATTTTGACATGAATAAATATCAGCCCCGATTATCTGCTGCCGATTTTTTCCCGCATAGCGGGAGCGGACTTTGTTTGTGCTGGATGAGATACAGCTCTGTGAGCGTGCGCTGATGTCGCTTAAATATTTCTGCGAGGAGGCGCCTGCGTACCATGTGATCGTGGCGGGAAGCCTTTTCGGCGTGGCGGTAAACCGGAGTGCGTAAAACAGTTTGCCGAGACGGGGGATTACACGCTGGTCAGACATACGCAGGATACGATTCTCACAAGTTATCTTAACGATATGAGCAAGTATAATCAGCTGAACGAGATCAAAAAGACACGGCTTACTTACGACAATATCACCGCCCAGCTCTCCAAAAAGAATACCCGTTTCCAGTATAAGTTGATTAAGAAAGGCGGCCGCGCGGCGGAGTTTGAGAATGCCATCGAGTGGCTGACGCTGTCGGGTATCATATCGCAGATTTACCGGGTGGAACAGGTGAAAAAGCCGCTTGAAAATTACGTCCACATACAGCTTACGATCAACGAATATACCACGTATTACTGGGAGTCGCCGCGGGGAGCGGAGATTGTATGGAGACGTACCAGCCGCCCCATGCGATAAAGCTTTCCGCGAAAAATTTCGGATTTGCGGACGGAAAGAAGACGGTACCGCTGTATGCGGCGTTCTGTATTTAGGTGTTTTCTTTTTGGAAATAATCTGAAAGCTGCTGTTTTCGATAATCGCTGTCGTGGAGGACGAGATCTACTTCCTCCGATTTTCCGGCGTCCATCAAGGATTGGAGTAGTACGGCGAGCGTGTCACTGCCTTCTTCGCGTCCGATCTCCCGCCATTCTTTTCGCTCGCTTTTCATATGCTTTTCCTCGTCATATTCAAAAATACTCACCGCTATCGCCTCCGCCCGGTTTTTTGCCAGAAACTCTGCAAGGATATTATTCCTGATACAATCGTCAACCGCCTTTTCGACTGCTTCTGGTAAAGGCAGTTTTTCCGCATATGCCCGTACCTGTGCCACATACTGGGCGTACTCTTTCAACAGACAGCACGCGTCCAGCAGTTCATTGTTACATCCCAGGTTGATGTTATAGACAATCACCGACAGTTCCAGCGCAGGCTCAACCTGTTTCTTTTCAAAAGCATCCGACAGATACAGAACCTGCTGTTCGGGCTGGAAGTCTGTCCCGTTGTAGAATACGACAAACCGGGGCGCCGGAATCCTGATAAGCGACTTGCTGTACAGGTTTTCGTCTTTGATTCGGTTCTGTAATACCCGGGTCACGTAAATGAGATCCCGCAGCGGCATATTCGGGTTGCATGTGGACTGGTGCTCATAGAGGAGCAGTTCAAAATCAAACACGAAGGAAATTAGTTGCGCTGTACGCCTGTTTCGTTCTTTTGTGTTTTGTCCTTTTGCGTTTTGCCTGTTCCTGCTTTGTTTGTTTGTGTTTCCCGTGCTTTTGTCTCGTGCATCTGCATGTCCTCCTTGGTGGTGCCGACTCATTCTTTATGGAAAGATGAAACCGTCGGTACAGGAGAACCGTTTCAGATTCTCCCGCTTTGTAGTTGGTTAGTTGGAATCAAAGCATGGATTTTCTGAAACTTAGAGTGGCAGTCAAACTAAGGAATGAACCGCCATAGAACTTTGTGAAATGTTTTCGCTAGAAAATATGCTTTTTATTACTGTAGCACAAATATGATGATTTTGTAAATGTTTGTTTGTAATTATGGCAATAAATAATGTGGCTTAAAAAAGACTCCTTTGGAGAAAGTGAATCTTTAGACAAGGCTATTTTCTTCCGCAAAGGATTCTTTAAGCAGTTTCCTGCGATAATCGCTGTCGTGGAGGACGCGATCTACTTCCTCCGATTTTCCGGCGGCTGTCAGGGAATGAATCAACCGGGCGAGCGTGTCACTGCCTTCTTCGCGCCCGGCAACAATTCCCTCCTCGCGCCCAACGGCAAGACCATCTTCGCGACCCTCCCGGTAGCCGATCTCCCGCCATTCTTTCCGCTCGCTATTCATATGCTTTTCCTCGTCATATTCAAAAATACTCACCGCTATCGCCTCCGCCCGGTTTTTTGCCAGAAACTCTGCAAGGATATTATTCCTGATACAATCGTCAACCGCTTTTTCGACTGCTTCTGATAAAGGCAGTTTTTCCGCATATGCCCGTACCTGTGCCACATACTGGGCGTACTCTTTCAACAGACAGCACGCGTCCAGCAGTTCATTGTTACATCCCAGGTTGATGTTATAGACAATCACCGACAGTTCCAGCGCCGGTTCATCCTGTTTCTTTTCAAAAGCGTCCGACAGATACAGAACCTGCTGTTCGGGCTGGAAGTCTGTCCCGTTGTAGAATACGACAAACCGGGGCGCCGGAATCCTGATAAGCGACTTGCTGTACAGGTTTTCGTCTTTGATCCGATTCTGTAATACCCGGGTCACGTAAATGAGATCCCGCAGCGGCATATTCGGGTTGCATGTGGACTGGTGCTCATAGAGGAGCAGTTCAAAATCAAACACGAAGGAAATATCGTTCTTATAATTCATATAGACCGCATTTTCCAGTGTGGTGATTTCCAGAGAGTCCGTCTCCTCGTAAGTTGTGCCGTTCAATGCGTTGTAAAGGCTAAGTAGGTTTTCTTTCTCCCGGAAAATCATACGGAATACGGTGTCCTTGTAGTTGCGCTGTACGCCCGCTTCGTTCGTTTGTGTTTTGTTCTTTTGTGTTTTGCCTGTTCCTGCTTTGTTTGTTTGTGTTTCCCGTGCTTTTGTCTCGTGCATCTGCATGTCCTCCTTGGTGGTGGCGGCTGTCCGTTTGAGAAAGATAGTGCCGCCTGTACAGGAGAACTGTCTCAGATTCTCCCGCTTTGTAGTTGATTAGTTGGAATCAAAGCATGGATTTTCTGA
>CAJTTZ010000003.1 GCA_910579505.1 uncultured Lachnospiraceae bacterium | reverse complement strand
GTCCCCGTTGCGGTCACGGGGGACAGCCATTTCCATGTCCCCGTAACTGGTGTGCATGGTCTTTGTAGAGTGACCGTTCCTACTGTTATCGGTCTCTTTGTTCCTGTAGTCGTACTTCGAGTAGCCCAGTTCGTCGTCCAGTTCCTGATCCAGCACGCCTTCTAAAAGAACGGACATCATGTCACGCATGACGGCATTGACATCTGTGCCGTCTTTGATGCTGATATCGTTTTCTTTCAGATATCCCCGCATCATTTCCCGCATGGCTGCTTTTTTTGGACTTTCTTTTCGTCTTGCCATAATAATACCTCCAGACTGTGTAGTTTTATCTTACATCAGTCTGGAGGTTTACACAAACTTTGGGATAGTCCCTTTCTGGTTACGTTCGGAACCATTTGACTCCTGCCCAAGGCAACTTATATTGTTACAGCGAAAAAAATCGGCGTAAAAAAACTTAAAAGCATATGATCGGTGGTTTAAATTGGTTATTTTCATAGCCAGTTTGTAACCACCTTTTTTTTATTTTTACCTGCATCAGATTAAGTGATCATAATCACAGGAGGGCACAAATAAATATGCAATTTTCCATCAAGGACTTACCGGCATACTGTTACATCAAATCACCTCTTACCTGTGAGTGAAACTTGTGACTGATACAGAAACAACCATCAGCCAGACAGCGCCGCGCACCCCGTAACAGACCCGGCACGGCACGTGAAAAAACCGTGGAAACACTGGCTTAAACCTCTTTAAATGCCCCCGCGGAAACACCGCAGCGCACTTTTCCAAGCGTGAGTGAAACGGGAAAGCCTTGGAAAAATGCGCGAAAAACGAGCCCCGTAAATGGGCGGAAAAAAGGTCACGTTTCCAAGATGGAGCGCTTGGAAAGCAGAAACGGCGCCATTTCATGCTGCTCTTCCAAGCAGTTTTCCGCCGTTTACGGGAAAGAACAACAGCACTCTGCGACCTTACGGTTGCAAAGTGCGAAAAAGGCAATAACAGGATAAAGGGTCTGTCACCCAGCAAGCTGTGTGCCCAGCATAGCTGGGAGACCTTCGCCGCATGCACGGCTCACCCGCTCACTCGCTGACGCTCGCTCGGGGCTTTACTGCGGAGCCCCCGGCTCCTTGCCCGCTCACCGTCTGCGACGGTTCGGGGTCCTGCCCTGCGGGGCTGGCGCAGCGTGACTACGTCATGCGATAAGACAGGCGGCAATCAAGCGGACCGGCATCCTGCTCATATCAAGCTTGACCTAAAATCAAGCTTATTAAATTTCTTCTCTGGGAGGTTACTCTTTCTCTGGCCGCCGTCAGTCTTGACAGCGTGGCGATTCACATGCGTCGGTACTTGTTGCCGACGGCGAGGAACTCAGGAATAGATCGCTGATCGGCTCTCTGTCGTTAGAAAAAATTTTAGCATGTGAATCACCGCGCTGTAAAGACCAAGCTATCGCTGTGCGATAGTGACTGGGTATCTGCCGCCCCGACTCCGAATCTAGGAATAGACAGGGGGATTTTCTCCTGCTGTAGGTTTTGGCAGTGGTCTACTGATTGAGGGGACAGCCCGCTCACTCTGTTCGCGGGACAGACGGTCGGCCGTTAACACGGCCGCCCTCATATATGCACACGGGGATTGAGGGGGCGGCTGGACCGTTGACAATCATTTTGCCGGTTCGGTTTTAAAACTTTGGGATCGTACGACGATCCCGGTATTATTTTTGAAAGAAACTTAAAAACACATAAAAAGAAAATGAAAGCGAGGGCAACAAAAAATGAAAAATCTCAGAAACTTCGGCGTGGCAACGGGACGATTGTCGAAAGGAATCACGATCCACAATAATAAGGATGGTTCCAGAAAGATACTGCTCACAGTAGCTGCTATGGACAGTTACGTTGACAAGGAAAAAGGCAGGGGATCGCAGTTTATCCAGATGGAGGCGTTCCTCCCCGCGTCGCAGAAAACCAACGGCGTGTACGATTACCTCGATTGCGGCGACCTGATAAGCGTATGCTACAGCGTCCGCAACAACAACTATACGAACCGGGAAGGCACCGCCGTCTACGAGCTGGTACTCATGGTTGAAGAGGTGGCGCTCCTTGAAAGCAAGTCCGCCAAAGAAGCGCGGCTGGCAGCAAAGGCAGCTGCTTCATAACAAACGACAAAGGCTCTACCGGGAAGGTGACTATCCGCCTCCCGGTAAAGCCTTTTTTCTCTCTGGTATTGGTTCTACAAAATCACTTCTCAATGTTTTGTGTCGGGTTGTGCAGGGTAATTATATAACTCTCTATAATTTTGGATGAATATAAAAAAGTTTATAATACTCTGCACAACCCGACACAGATTATTCCATTTCCACCCTGTGCTTTTATTGTCTGCCTACTATCCCGGAGCGCGGCGGCGGAAAGTGACGGGAATGCGCGCAAAAAATGATATGTTCCAAACGCTTGGAATTTAGTAGAAGTTTACACGAAATTTTCCACGGAAAAGCCGCCATGTGGAGGGCATATTTCCCATGGAAAATCCGTTCGTTTTACGCTTGCTTTCCGCTGTGCAATCATCTAAAATAAGCATATCAGAGCTTCTTTTTTCAAAAGTAGTAAATCGGTAGTAAATTCATTTTAGAATCATGCTAAAGTGCTGTAAAATAAAGGTTTTTCAGCGTTAAATACTACTATTTTCTGAATCACTCTTATTTTTAACATGCATCAGCTTTTAATTTTAAACAATATATATTTGCTGTGGTATCAGATGGTATAATGGCATACATGCCACCCTTGCTATTTCTTATGTGTTAATATCGAGTTCATAAGATAATGAAGGGAATAATAAGCCGCACAATATATCAATACTGCTGGAAGCGCATAATCTCTTCCATCTCCATCCGCACCCTGATCCCATCCTCCATTCCGAATCGGTAAGCCACAGCGCCATATGCCGCGCCACATTCATTATATGCTGTAATAACACGGTCAACCGCTTTTTTCTGCTCAGACGTAAAATTCAGGCTGTCCATTATGTCTGATGCTGACCGTTCTTCTTCCAACGCATTCTGATAGTATTTATCTCTTTTTAGAAACTCATCCAAATCAGTCACTGTCCTGTGTGCCGCAATTATTTCAAGTAACCCATTCTCCTTCATTCTGTCCACCTCATTTACAGGTATAAAAAGAGCAGGTCATCCTATCACTGATAAGACTTCCTGCTCTTTATATCCATCACAACAAACCTCTGCCGTCACGCAACAATCTTCAACACTTCCTCATCCCGGCTGTACATGTATACATGATAGGACAGTCGCTCTTCAATATCTACCTGTGTATCATTGACCTCCCGCACCATTCCTTTGAGCATTCCATACTCTTTTTCATCCTTTGGAGGCAATATAATAGTTTCATGTACGGAACTGGGTAGTACAATAAATCCATCACCGACCTCATCCGCAATCATCCGCAGGGTTTTCTTATCCAGAATCTCCGCTGCCCCGAAACACTTACGGCTGCTTGTCAGTATATACATGCTTATGTCTCTTCGATGTCCTCCTAACCCCAAAGAAATATCCTCATTCGGGAGTACACGCCTTATAATGTTTTCAATGCTGACAAGATCAACTTCCCCATCAGTGCGCATATTCATCATAGCTGTCTGGTAAAGTTTTTCCTCTTCCTGTCCCCACATTTCCATATGCCCGGTATAGATAAGAATCGTTCCGATATCCTTCTGTGCATGGTCTCTTGCCACGGCATAATAGACCACCGCCAGATCCATAAAGTTCCTGTACGGTATCTTTTCAAGCAGTTCCATATTCTGTTCCGCATTAATGAGCTTCGCATAAACATTTCCCCGGACAGCTTCCCATTTTCTAAATCCCGATATGTCAAAATCCGGCGCTTCCTCCTCATTCTTCACAATCAGTTGGTAGACCTCATCCACGATCTCATCAAACCTCATACCATCGGATTCATACTCCCGGTAAAACTCATCCAGATACACACAGGGTCCGATATCTGCTTCTTCTTTCACAACCGCGATCCCGGTCAGCTTCACATTATTATTTTTCGTTACCGCATGTTTCTTGACCCGAAACGCACCGTCTGCCTTCACACGGATCTCTTTTAAAACATTCTCTGTAAATTCCTCAAAACTCATCATATATCACCCATCCTCCATTCTGTCCATTCTTTTGTTCGGTCATCCCGGATCATGCCGCCTCTGTTGATTTCGTCCGTTTCAGCGCGGACATCACCCTGCCGTAGAGTTCTGCGCTCATTGCACCCGGCTCTTTTATCTGGTATCTGCTTTGCACGGTTTCCATGGTCACGCCCGTCCTGTCGAGTTCAGCTTGTAAGGAATCTATCTGCTCTTTAGATATAGAAGCGGAATCTTTCTGCACTTTCCCTGCCGTATTCTTCTGCGCCGGCTTTTTCGCCGTTTCCGCTTTATTCCCACTTGCTCCACCAGTCCCTTTACAGGCAATCGTAGCGCCGGCACCTTTTTCCTCCAGTTCATATACCGTATGCCCACTGTCATTTACGATTACGAGGGCGCAAATCTCCCGGTCATCGTTGTACTGGATGGAAGAGACAGAGAATCGTTCATTGCAGGAAAACCGTTTCACTTTGTTCTGGTCTTCTTTGTACATGATCGAAGCCTTTCCCGCAGGTATCCAGATAAAAGGTGCGGTATAGAGCTCCCTTCCGATTCCCCAGTTGAAGCCCGCCCTCTTGAAGCTGTCGGAAGCCTGTGACTTTTCTTTTTCAGCATATCCCGTGGTACCCACATCCTGTTTCGCTACCCACTCCTCTTTTTCTTTATCAAAAATCTCCACCGTACAGTAAAGATTCCCCTCTATGCTCTGATGGCTCCGTTTCCATCCGAAAATGCCGAAGGTCTCATCCAGTATCTTCTGGTCAACCCTTGCATCTTTATAAAGCAGCAGGCTTAAACCGCTTTCTTTGATCACGGACACCCTGCACTCAATCTCATCTGCCTTAAGCAGCCTGATCAGATTCTGTTCCATCGTTCTTCTCCTTCCTCATTGTTATACCGCCTATGCCACCCTCACTTCAAACCTTCTGGAATGTGATACTTTACCGTAATCGGCATAAAGTTCAGGGCATTCCTCCTTAATCCGCTTTGTATCGAGCTTTGTGGAGTCGATATTTTTCCATGAAACGCGGAAGCTGTCACTACTCGCCAGTTCATTGTCCCGCATGAACAGCTTCACTTCCTGTTCGATCTGCTTCTGTTCCTCCTGTAACTCAGAGATAAATCCAAGTATCTCCTCGCGCCGCCGTAACTTTTCATCAAACCCGACAAGTGCAATTGCACTCGCTTTCTTCGCCGTATGGAAATACTGTTCCAGAACTTCGTCACAGGCTCTGCTCCCGTCCGGCGGCGGAATAACTCCTTTCGCCACATGGTTATTCCAGAAATCCGCTTCTATGGATATGAGTTGTTCAATCAGATCATCATCCCATTCCAGTCTGCGGTAGGTAAACTCCCTTCCCAAGATGACTGCCGCGATATACCACACTTTTTTCCCGGTCACCGCCATGTAATGGTAGCACTGCATCACATAATGGAGCGGGATGTTCCCATCCGCCCATTTGTCCGCATTGTATGCGCTAGTTGTTTTACATTCCACTCCTGCATCCTCGCCCACGATCAGCCTATCCACATCTGCGATCATGAAGGGATGTTCCACGCTTCGGTACATAAAATTGGATTTCCGCACTTTTAATCCGGTAGCCTCCGTAAACCGCTGCGCCACATATTCTTCCAGATCATGACCGATACGGATTGCTTCACTGTCCTGTTCCTCCACAGCTTCACTTGTTTTATCCTGAAACACCTTCATGGCACTGCTGTAAGGGTTCACGCCGCAGATCGCCCCTGCATCGGAACCCCCGATCCCTGATTTCCTTAATCTGAGCCATTCTATGTTGCTGACTCCTGACAATGATAATTTCTCAAACATGCCTGACCTCCTCTTCCTGCCCGCTATCTGTCCCGGACACTGGCAAAAGAATGAGGACAGTCGGAGCGTAATGCCCAGCCGTCCTCATACATTCTTTATTTTCCTGTGATATACTTATTTCCTTTAAGACCAAAAGGTTAAAACTTCTTCCCGTTTACGCCGCCTTTATGAGCTGATATGCCTTATCGATCAGCGGATTGCCGTCAACAGTGCGGGCAAACAGGTTCTCATTATAATTCGCCGTTTTCCGCAACGGGCTGCTGTGTGTGGCAAAATCCGACACCGCATTGATAAAGCGGTACGCATTGTTCCCGACTTTCTGAAGATCCGGGGCGTCATAATACCGCCGCTCCATATCCCGGCGCAGTTTTACGGTGTTCCTGCTCTGGATCGGCGTAGCTTCCTCCTCCATAGGCAGGAGCAGTTCAATATATTCCTTCACCTGTGCATCAGTCATTTTCTGTCTGCGCAACTGCTCAAACTCGATACTGAGACTGTCCATGTATCTCTCCGCCATAAAGAGCGTGTCCTTTGCCTCCTGTATCTTGTCATGGATATTGCCTGCATGGATCATAGAAAAACTCCGCTTTGCCGTATTCAACGCAAGATTCAAAGTATTGTTACAGACAACTCTTACTGGAGTCACTGCTACTTTCACAGAGCCGGAACCGTCATGGGTATTAGAAAATACCAGATAAGAGCTGATCCGTTCTCCTGCAATGACATATTCTTTGGGCAGTCTTGCAAGCAGCCAGACCTTCTTCCCCTCCTGCAGTGATCCAGCTGTCTCGTACCGCACTCCTTTTCCGAGCAGTTCATCCGTAAAGCTGAAAGCATCTGTATTCTGTACCACCTTGTAGCGGTCGGATACCACGCCCAACACTTTCCTGTCTGAACTTCGCACATTTGCCTTATACCCTTTCACAATTTCTTTACAGCCCGTATATACAGGCTCCTGCATCACCATCCAGTCAAGCCCCGCAAGCCGAAGGGCGTCTGCTGATGTAGGCGCTTCCATGACGATCGTGCCTAATCCGTGCCACGGTTTCTCCCTTACGGAGAACATTGATTCCACATTTGCCGACATAAAATCATCTCCTTTTTCTTTTTCATGTGTTGGTAACAGCGCGTAAAAAAGGACTTCCGCATGGAAAGCCCCTGTATATATCCTTTATTCTGTTTTCGCCCTGTCATTGGTATTCCTATTTGTAAGCCACTCTCTAATAAGTAATGTCCTTACCATCATACAAAATGCCACACAACAGGAATTATCCATTTTCTGTTTTCATGCTAAAAGCCATACCGATAAATTTGACAAAAGACGTGAGCGCAGCCACTAATGTAGTTACGGCTTTTAAGATGTTCTCAAATAATTTCAGTTTGCCCATACCCGTCTCCTTTCTTTTCATACTCACACCACATCTAATGGTATGCCTAATACTAAAGAAAGAATATATCAGCATATACCTTACATATACGATACCATAATTCTACATCCAGAATAATTAAGTTTAAATACTATCAGAAAATGTTTACAATCCCCAAATTAACAAAGGGATCAGGAGCATTCTACCCATACAGAATGCTCCCTAGTTGGTCAAATAATGACGAAAATGATTAACAAAACAAAAGAAATGACAGACATAATCAAACCAGCAACGGGAAGACCATGCTTGACACTTGGATCTTTGATTGCAATAATTCCCATAACAATACTTAAAACAGCAGGAATCACAGACATCCCAAGCGAACAGATTGCAATAATTCCCAAAACAAAGGAAGCGATCCCTCCGGCAGAATTTTTAATCATGTCAGGGGACAAATTTACAGGCTGATTCCCTGAATTAATAGGTATTCGATCAACAAGCTCCTCAACCGATTTCACAATTTGATTTGTGGATGGAATCTTCGCATTAGTCTGTGATACATGTCCTTCCACAGAAGCCGTTGTTTCTGGCGTTGCCTGTTGCGCCCCGCATTCATCACAAAAAAGCGCATTGTCTTCTAATTCGGCACCGCATTGCATACATTTTTTGCTCATTTTCTTCTTCTCCTTTATTGTATTTTAGTTCCGCATTTGGAACAGAACTTTTTACCTGCTTTTACTATGCTATGACACTTGGGACAAACAAACTCTTTGACCGTTTCCCCTAAGTTCTCTGAAACATCTTTTTCGTTTGCATCACTTTTTACCTCCTCAACTTCCGAAATATTTGAAGAATCTTCATTCCCATCTAGCTGATATCCACATATCGAACAGAATTTCTTGCCGATTTGGACATAATTATTACATTTAGGACAAATCTGTGTTTCCACAAATTCGCCATTATCTTTTATCATACATTTACACGATGGACATATCTTTTCATCCGCTAAAAGCAGCATCCCACATCTACATATTTTTGTATGTTTATAAATTCTAAATAATTGAAGCCTGTTTTCTGTAGACAAATTCTTTACAATTCGTATCAGTTCATTTAACATATCACTGAATGCAAGTTGTTCATCGACTGTCAAATCAGTCCGCTTCATAGAAAATGTTACAGGACCTTGTTCCTGAATGCTAATAACATATGTATCATTTTCCTGACACTCAATTTTTTCAATCTGTTCAATCGGATATGCCAAATTCTCACCTAAAAGAAGCCCTTTTGCATAAATTCTTAGGAAACGGTTCGTGAGCAATATCCCTGATTTTCCTTTGGAAGATCGGTCGAACAATGCCAGTATCAGTTCTTCTGGCAAGGTTCCTGTGACAGAAGAAATCATAGTCTCTTTTGATGAAAAAGAACCGATATGATCTGGTATATCAATCCATCCACCTTTGATTATTTCATCCGTTAATGACTGTCTGACAATAAAATCAAAATTCTCATAAATTTTTTCGGGTGTCCGCAACCCATATTCTGTCCCAAATACAGACTCAAAAATGCCTTTGAATTCCTCTGTAATGTAATCCGCAGATTTTAGATATTCATATGTCTCCTTTTCAAAAATATCTTTTCCCTGCAAGGCACGGTAAAAAGTTGCGAAATCTTTCCGAACATTTTCAGCCAATTCCCTTGTATCATAGGTAACTCCCTTGACAGTCCTGACTTCAATGTCAATTTCTTCTAAAAGCTGCTTACACTGTGCAATCTTAGATATGTTATCTTCCGATATCGTCTGTCTTTTACAATATTGAACCAACCCATCCAAAGTCGCCTTGATTTGATTTTCAATCTGAACGGTAGCCGTCTTTTTATCAAATGATTCTTCATATAAACTACAGTTTTTGGTAAATAAATCATTCCCATATTGTTCTGCTATTTCTGCAATCTGCTGTTCTAAGGGAACACCGAAATATGTGGCCATCTTTCTTAACTCGCCATTTTCATCTCCATAATCTTCCCATATGGAATCATATATTTCTATACTATACGGATTTAATGTCAGAGCATCTATAATTTGCTCTTTTTTCCTCTCTGCAGGAATCCTGCCAAGCCTGTAATTATTCCATATAGCTTTTGCCTTATCGCTCTCGGAAACTGTCACATATTTGCAAACAATACCCGCTTCCTTTTGCAGTGCAATTCTAATTGCATTGCGAATATCGCATAAATCTTGTATGAGAGCTGTTTTCAATGGTTCTCTATACTTATTGAAAATTGCAGCTTTGTCTGAACTGGCCGCAATTCCCGACCCAATATTTCCAACTAAATTGACTGCAGAATGAGCCATACCGCTAGCTGCATTCATCATTCCAGCCTGTGCCATCCCCTTGATTGCGCCGCCAACACCAAAACCTCCTCCTACAACCCTTCCTCTGCCTGCTTTTCTTGCTTGTCGGTACATCTCCTCTTCTTCTTTACGAAGATCAACTGCCTCGGTCTCCTTATTCATGGCATGTATCACTTCAAACGTATGCACTGTCGTACGAGATGTCACGACATACTTATCATAAAAAGATTGCTCGTCCAAGGAGTACACTCCTTGAGCATTTAAAATATCTATACTCTTATTAAGAAGAGGCTCTATCGAACCATTATAAAGATTATCTGCATCTTCCACTACAGCATAACAGCTTCCCTTCGCCAAATACCAATCGTCAAAAACTTCTCCAGCGGACTTAATATATTCATCTGTAGCACTTAATAAATACCGCTCATTTTCCATCTCCGTGGAAATAGAAACAGTATTTCCAGAAATATCATATGTAGTCATCGTTTATATTCTTGCTCCTTTTTCATTTTCCATATTTTATCTTTTCCTACTAAGTCTTCATCATTATTCTTTTCTTGCTGCGGTATATTTTCAACATAATACATCGAAAATCATCCTGCTATCCCATTTCTTAAAATTTAACCTCAGCATTGAAATGTGATCCAATAACCGTTTTCTCTTTTACATTCACATAAAAGTCCCTAAATCTGATCACATCATCACATACATCATATTTATGCTCTGTATGTATCTGTTGATTGCGTATGTGTAATCCGTCTTCTGACGATATTTGCTCGCTGTTCACACTTACCACTTCATTTCCCGCGATATCAAATACCGTCAGATTATGCCACTTAACCGCAATGAGATACTTTCCATCGCTACTCATATATACATCCTCAAAACCTGTTTGCGGTTCAAACTGTTGTTTTCCACTTTTATCAATTACCGTGAAATAAGTAAGCTGATCATCACCCTGTATTAGCATAAGAGCATATCCGTTATAAAAAGGATCACAAAAATATACCTTCTTTCCATTGTATTCGGAAAACTCAAGCGTAACTTCTCCATCAATGTTATAGTAAACACCTGTACGAAAAACAAAACCTTTTTCTTCGGCAGCTTTCTCATCTCGGGTTAATGCATAGACCTCTTTGTCCAGATAAATCGTATTGTCCTCTCCTCCGTAGGGGACAAACAACAGACCATCATGGAATTCATTTTCATCATTCAAAATTTGAGGCAGAACATAATTCGTCCAACTATTAGACTTTATAGGAGTTATTGTTCCGTCCACTTCCATCTGACACAGAGAATATGAATTCGCCGGAAGTATAGCCCATAAAATATCCATATCCTCTTCCTCCAGAATCTCAGAATCTATAGGTTCTTTATATAATACAGTAGCGCTTCCATTTTTGAAATCAGTTATAAACCGTTCAATACAGGCTGTATTATCAGAATATACATCCAAACTGATAACACTTTGGGTATCCAAATTCAATACTGCAAAACCGTTCTCCAATGGTACTCTGTAAATATCTTCGCCAAGATATTCAGATAACGATCGGTAATCGTGAAAAGAATTCTTATCAAAAGCAATCGTTTCCGGCATATGCTGACTATCTGCCTCATATTCCTCAAGTTCCGTCTGATATTCTTGATATTCTTCAGCCTGCACAGCATATTGCTCCTGAATCTGAATCTTTCTCTCCGTAAGCTCATCATATCTGTTTTGGAATTCCATTTCTGTTTCTTCAATCAATCTGTAATACTCTTCATCAATCTCCCCATCATATTCCCAACTCTCTTCAACCCATTTCTGACGTTCTTCAGCAAGTCTGCCTAATGCATCATCAATCTCTTGCAGACTGAAAGACGGATCAACAGGCTCCTCCACAGATAGTGGTTTTTCTTGGGGTGTCGTTATCTCATAGGCTTTATATTCCGCAACAACATCACCATTCTTATCAATGGTTCCAATCTGCCACTCATCAACATCTAAACTTGCAATATGTTCTGCAACTAAAAACAATCCTCCTCCGTGTGAAAGAAACATAAAATCTTCCGAGCATTCTTTCGTATAAGTTATATTACCTTCCCAATCAATGATGTTATAGCTTTCTCCCTCATTTCCATCAAATATAAAGTAAGCCAACCCATCTTTGAATTCACTTATTTCCGTCAATGACTGATCATTTAACGTTCGATCCGATTTCCATAAAATTTTACCCAGTGTATCAATCAGTGCAATTCTGTTTCCGCCCTGAGGTTCATGCTCAATATACTCCATCGCATATTGAGCCTTCTCGCCTTCATCATCCGTAAGCATAGCCCTTATTCCATCCTCAGCCATTTTTAAATCTTCTTCCGAATAATCAGTAAACTGCACAAATGCCCTCTCTTCTGAAAAATCAGTCAGTGTTTCCACCTGCATATCATCAGTTATATATTCTGCATTTTCTACCCCATATGTATTAGCTGACCTTTCCACTCCTCCATTCTCTCTACTTGCTTTTCTTTCTGGCATAACCGCAGCTACAATATAAATAGCTACTGCCACTCCAATCAGCACTAAATCCTTTCTCTTCGTTTCATTTTTAATTCTTCGTTTAATAATCTTTATCGAACCAAAAATAAAAATGATAAAAGAACTACATACCAAAATAAACTTCACAACATCTCCCTGCCATTCTACGTAGTATTTTTAGTTTTGTTTTGCCCTATATATTATTCCGTCTCATTTTCTTTTCGGGGTTTGCTCAATACCCCTTCTATCACCCTTGCAGAATATCCACCTGCCCTTGCAATTTTCGCCCTTTCACGCCTGTCTGTTTCATTTTTCGCAAGATCAGCAATAAACTCCGCACGGTACAGCCGCATGGGGCACTCGATTTTATCTCCATGAAAATGAGTGAACAGTTTTAGCATAGCGTCCCGTCCAATCAATTCAAAAAGTTCCAGATAGCTGTCATTCAGCGCCTCAGCTTCATTCCCATCCACATGAAATGCCTCATAGACGATCTCATCGTTTATGTTGTTGAAATCAATATTGATCACTTTATCACCTCCAATTTGTCAAATTATACCAGTATTTTGTGACATAAATCCAATCATAAACCGATTACTTTTACTCACCATAAAATGTTTTTGCAAGAATTTCATAAATTGTATACACTTTATGTAACACAATATGTATTTAGGTTTTCACCGTGGATTATACAAATGGATATTGCATTTCCGCTTACTGCATCCAAACATGCTTCTCCCCTATTCCTACAGATATACAAAATCGCCATCATACAGCCACAATACATCATCGTATCCAATAGGCAGTGGTCCATCACTGATCAGCGTTCCGAAGAAATTCACCATGATACCATATCCTACTCTTACTGGATTGCCTTGACTTTCATCATCATCGGCAACCTCATACTGATATCGTTCTTTTGGTACGGTACTCCTGTCTATACGCATATCACTGAAATCGCATAGGATACCACATACACTGACTTTCTGAAACTTCTCCTTCCTGTAATCTAGTCTCATGATTAATGCCTCCCTGCTCATTTCTCATATACAGAGCCGTCATCATACACCCTATAAGTGACCACATCACCGCCAACGCGACCAACGATCTCAACAAAATCTTTATCAGATACCGTTTCCAAAATATAGTCCAGACGTTCCAGTGCCTTATCCTGAGCCTTCTTGATTCTTTCCTCTGTATCCTTTGTCATACTTTCCTCCAATCTGCCCTCGTAACCTCCGGGACGGGCAACAAAAGAATCCCCATACCACAACCAGCACAGAGATCATTATACTTCTATATTCAAAATATCAACCTCCACATTCTCCTTCGCTAACGTGAAACGTCTCAGAGAATTGCATATCTGTTGCATTTGATTACGAATATGCAACGCCTCCCCTCTATCCGTCCTCAAATACCGAAATCTGCAACTTATTACTTGCATCTATTATCATATCTATTGCAGAATCCTATAAAGGAATCTAATCATCAATGCCACAGATACTTACAGCATAACTCTCTGTCTCCAAACTCCTGACAGTATATCTAACTGATAAAATCCAGAACACCGCTGAGTTCTTCTGGCAGTTTCCCACATGCTTCTGGTAGTCCTGCTTCTTCCGGCATAGATTTCTCTGGAATCTTCTGTACAGTTACCGTACCAATACCTGACAATAATGCCCCAATCAACTTCATCCCTTGTTCCTGTATCTCTTCCCGCACTGTTACAAGCATATGTTCATGGAACCGCTGACGCTCTGCCATCTCTAATTTTACATTGAGATATTCCTCTAAAACTCTCTTCACATAGGAAGTAAGTGACACAGATCCCGCTGCTTCTGCCAGTTTCATATACAGGCTGCTATCCGCTTCGTCTTCCATATTAAAGCGAAGGAATATCGCTTTTTGCTGTCCTGCCATCAGTTCACCTTCTCTCTAACATCTGTCCTGCAAGAAACTCATAGCCTTTTGCATTGGCACACAAATCACAGTCGTAAGCAGTATGATTTCTGAATTTTCCTGCATGTTCACGCGCCATCAGCGCACCACCTCCCACATAAATGATGTTGATATAGTCAAGACTGTAACCCCGTTCAGAAAGCTCCAGTTCCAGAGAACGTATTTTTTCACGCATCATTCCATGGAGCAGCTCCGCATAGACTGTTGGCAGATTACTTCCTTCCTTTAACATGACCTTCATAATCTCATGTTCCGGAATATCCTTTCCTGTCTGTATCTTCATATCCCGTTGGATTTCTTTGATCCATTTGACCATTGCTTTTTCGATTGTGATAGACTTGCTCTCGATCGGAAGTCCATTCCGCACATAGACAACATCTGTCGTCTTACTTCCAATATCTACGATCAGGTAATCGTCTTTCATATTGCCAAGCCTTGAAGCAATCGCTGAATAGCACTGCGGGCAGACAATCACTTTTACAATCGCAACAGAATAATCTTCTCCCTCATAAGAAAAGTCTAAGGCACTCTGCTGATCATAGTAATCAATCAGTTTCAGCTTATCTCTTCCATAATTGGAAAATGGTAATCCCACCGCAAGTATGATGTCTGCTTTTTGTACTCCCGCTTTCCGAAGCTCCATTGCGATACCCGCCATTGTACGGAGCCTCGCTGAATCATCTGATACCTTATCCTCCGTGATCGCAGACCTTCCTTCTCCTACCTTAAAATACTCCCCATCATAAAACAGGGAGTTTTCTTTAAGTGTTGGCTCTACGGCTCCAAGCCTGTGTACACCGTTGTCAAATATGAAGTTTGCTGTCTTTCCAAGTTGGTAGCCGTCATCGAAACCTATGATACATTTTTCATCTTTTAGTCTGATCATCTTTCTTATGCCCTCCTTCCTTTACGCTGGTATCATCCTAAGGAACTCCTGTTCCGTCAATACAGTGATTCCAAGTTCCTTTGCTTTCACTAACTTGCTCCCCGGTTTATCCCCACAGATCAAATAATCTGTCTTACGGGTAACAGAGTTTGCTGCTGTTGCTCCAAGACTGATGATCCTGCTGTTAATATCTTCTCGTGTGAAATTTTCAAGTTTTCCTGTTGCTACGATTGTGCATCCTGCAAAAGGGTTACCGTTTCCATTCTTTTTATCTGCCATGATTCAATCCTCTCTTTCTTTAATTCTACTCCCATAAATTTCTTCTTTCCGGGTTGCATTATCCCAAACTGCCACCTGTGGATATTTTTTCAACAATTCCTCTTTCATCTTGCGTAATCTGTCCTATATTTCTTTCCAAATCATTTACCATACATCCCTCGCAGGTATGAATATAACCGAAACACCCTGATATTACTTAAAATATTTCATGCCTGTATCCGGCTCTCCGTCAAATTCATTACCGACTGATGTACATAAATTAGCTTTCCACCTGCCCTCGGATTCACATCCTTCCAGATAACCCCCTCGTCATCCATATGCACTGGTCTGTCCCACGAATCCCTGCCTAAGTATTTCAAATGCAGAATCGATGTCTTGTCCGTAATTTGTTTTCCCCCCCCCCCTTACATAATTTTTCTGTCATCATCTGTTTTTCCATCCTACGAAATCCTCCTATAAACGCAGAAATCCCCGTGCCGTTACTGGCACAGGGATCATAATAGTATCATGAATATAATATATACCCACAGTTGGCTTACATACGACAATTAAGCAAAAAATGTCTTATACGCAGAATAAATACAGCATTTAACAAGCAAAATAGGCTACACTAATAATCTTTCTTAACAGCAATTACTTGCTATCTTCAAATTTCAAAATTAAATTTATTAAATAATTGCACCCATTTTTCAATGTAAGATTCTGGTATGCTCTTAGCCTTTAAAAGCTGTTGCTTTACACTTCGTGACAAATCAACTTTCCATCCTTTACTAAGTTCAATATTATAATTTTTCGCAAACATCTCTATTTGAGGAATGATTGCTTCATTCTCAGATAAAACGTCAAAAATATCTTCATCCTCAACATCCCTAAATAAACGATCAAGCTGTCGTTTCATAAAATTGATTGGTATCAAATCCTCAATTTCAGAATTTTCTACACAAGTAAATTCTGAAACCTCAATTATTTTTTCAGTAGATGTTTGGTATAATCCTGACAATAATTTTTTCTTTGCTTCTTTTCCACTCTGATCTGAATCCAAAATTACTAGCGGCAACTCATTATTTTTTCCACTTACAATGCTTACAACACCCGGAACCCCTCGAACACCTCCTGACGGCATAAAAACAATTTCCATATTTGGCAAAAACTTTTTATTACGAATCAGATACAGTTTAATTGCATTCAAATAATTCTGATCAGACGGTCCCTCTACAATTATTGGTTGACAACCTTGAAGCAAAATATCTGAAACGCTCAATCCAAGTGCTGCATGGACAGCATAAATAGACTTTTCGTTGAGTTTATCATCAGAAGCTCGTAAATTACTTGATACTACTGTTAATCCTTCTTGATCAGAATAGACCACCTTTGCACGATCAATATTAGATGTATCGACCAAAAACGGAGAATGAGTAGTATAAATTATCTGATTAGTTGTCGCAAGATTATCAAAAAAAGATATCAAATCTCTTTGAGCAAGTGGGTGAAGAGACAGTCCCGCTTCGTCAAGCAAAAGTATAGCACCTTTATGCGCTTCTTGACTTTCCACTAGAAACACTAAAAAGAAACTTAAAAACCATTGCAATCCTGTGCTCCTACGTTCCAATTCAATTTCCTCAGGTCGCTTATCATCAGAAACCCAAATCTTGAAAAATTCTCCATCTGCCTGAAAACGGAAGATATAATCCCCTTGTTTCCACCATTCTTTAAATCTACGTGTCAAATCCGATGATGCTGAATTAAGTAGAATTGCTCTTGCTGCCTTTTGCTCTGTCGCTTCTTTAATTTCATCCTCTGTAGGTTTTTTCTCAACTTTATTGCCATAACGGTCTTCAATAATTCTTATAGGATCTTTTCCAAGTTCTAAAACTTCTTGTGGATCAAGCTTGACAAAATCAAATAATACCCGAAGAGTACGAACCTTGGAATCATTACTAATCCCATCAATTTTCTCACCCTTCAGCCATTTTATAGCATGTGGCAAATAAATTTGAGCATCAAGATTTCCATAATTAGAATAGTACACAAAAGACGGCATTTCCTTAATAATTAATTTCCGAGCATCTGGGTTTAATGACGGATTTACTGGATTAAAAACTGTAAAAGCCTCACTTATTGCCGACATTGTATTTTCGATATTTGGATAAATCTCTGATGTTGCAGAGTGAACTATGTTAATTGGATATTTTTTTTCAATAACTTCAATATCCGTAGCAATAAGGCTTTCTTTTCCATCTAAGTAATCAAGAATATCCTTATATGAAGCAGAAACTTTATCCTTGATACCCGTTTCAGCTTTTGTCTTTTCTTTGAGCCCTTCTAATTGAGAATTTGCCCTATATACAATATCCTTTATAATTGCGGGATCTATATCCTGAATTTTTTTATAATTCGGAAATGATATAATATACTTTCCATCATATCTTCTCTTGATATTTACAATGGATGCAGCCTCTCTATCACAATGACATAATTCAATAACTTTTTCAATTAATGAGCTATCCAACTCATAATCAGCCGATATAAATACTTTCTCTTCTGGTATAGAACGCCATGAAGAGAACTCCTTTGTAGGCATATCATGAAGAGGGTCAATTTCCCCATCTCTTACAGGATTTAACTTCCAAAGAGCCAAAATCACATTTGATTTTCCCGCTTCATTGATTCCTACCAATGTTGTTATATCATCGCAGTCAATCCAACCACTATCCATTACTGAACGAAAATTTGTCACCCTAAATCTTTTCAATGTCATCATATGCATTATCCCCTTGAAATACCATACAAATAGTTATACATAAAATATTACTTTACCCAATTACTTCTATCTAAGAAATATTATGTTTTATTGTAGCATACTCTACTCATTTACTCAACATGGTACATTTCTTGAAAACATGCAAAAGCATACACTTTTAAAACAAGAACGAATGTCAAAACTCAATTAGCTCTTTAATCCGCTCAACCATGTCGGCACCAGCATGTTCCCTAAAATAAGGAACAACATCCTGCAAGTTCTTCTTTTTCACCCCAGAAATCCTCCTAACATCCGTCCAATAAAAAGGCTTCCCCTCTTCTTCCAACTTCCGATAAGCCCAAATAATCTTCCTCGCCCAACTCTCAGGATAGGATTCTGTATACTTTTCAAAAACAGCCTTACACCGTGGCATATTCTCCAACTGATGTCCCCGCAGATTCATTTCCCGATACACAAGCTTTTCTGATACCCTCTCTGGTCTACCGTTTTCATTCGCAGTTCCATCATATACACCCTTAGCAAACTTCTCTAATACAGGAGCTGTTTGCCGATCCAGCAACTCCCAATCTACAGGCGCAGTGTTCCTCATATAATGGCTGTCCTGTTCCTGTTGAATCTGCTCCTTAGTTAAAGCGGACGCCGTTAATTCCTCCACTCCCATCCCCAAGAAAAAAGCAATCTGACAGACAACCGAAAAGTCATACAGGTTCTCCAATAATACTCTCTGAATCTGATACATACTTGCTACACTATATATCCCCATACTTCCGTAGAACTCACCCATATCATCAGCAAGCATCTTCGTATATCTGCTCCGTCCTGATGGCTTCAAATATTTTGTCCTGCTCATCCCATCATAAAGGATGGAACTGATAGGAATATCACTATTAAAATCCATTACCGAATCAAATACTGACACCAGATATTCCATATACTGAATCACTGATAAGTCACTTTCAAATACTGCTTCTCTGTCATATGTATAATTTTCAGCAGGCCAAAACGTAAAACTCTGTTCACTCTTTGCCAAAACGTTCGATTCAACAAGCCTGCACTTATGCTTCGTACATATACACATATTCCTAATCTGGTGTTTCCTATGCCAGTATGCTTCTCCGTAAATTTCTCTGTCCTCTTTTACACACAATGGACAGAACCGCAGATATCGTTCCCCCTCATTTCTGGGAAGAACAGGAAACAAATAATGTACATCACAAGAATTATGTCCCAAACGATACAAAGCCTCTTTCTTTTCTGCTAATGGAATAAACCTTCCATATTGAGGATACATGGTATGATCTAAGACCAGCTTATCCAGAGAATATATTTCATCAATCTGCTCTATAGCTTCATTGTTCAATTTCCCTATAAATTCTTTGCTTAAATAATCTGACTTTTTGCAATACAACTCCTGCAACGCCGTCTTATGGGAAAAGCAACCCGAATGTACATAATACCTACAAAACCAACTATATACCAATTCATCAGGATAAATTGTCGGCATATAGGCGATCATACCGCCACCTCCATAACTGTCATATGTTCTTTCAATAACTGTACAATATCCACATTTTCATCTTTGGCAACCGATACTAAATCTGCAATCGTAACTTCTCCACTATCCCCTTCTCTTACAGGAACCTTTACACCCGCACTCGCAATAGGCACCTTCTTTTTAGGCTTGGATATCTGTTTTTTCTGTTCCGTATGAATAAACCCATGCAACATAGATAACCGTTTTTGATACGCTTCATTTAATACTTCCAGATTCAGAACTTCTTTACCGTTTAAAATCGCAATCTCCTGTGCATCATGGATCAGAGATACCACCACCGATATATTCCCCGATGTATGCTCATAAAGCCATTCCATGATCCCATCCGTAATCTCCGTCCTTGTTTTCACATACTGATAGGAAAACACAATCTCGCAAAACTTTCTGAAATCCGCACCATATACCATCACATCATACCGTAACCCCAAAGACCTTCTGGCAAGCTGAACCGCCTGTTCAAAAAACACAGCACTCTCAGGAGTCCCCACCATACAGATAGAAATACCGCTATTATTGATAAGCTGCGTCAGCATACCCACAAGGCTCTTTCCATTTTTACTGTTACATACATTCTGAATCTCATCCACCACCAACAAGCCGATATGATTCAATGCAACCTGACTGACGCTCCCGATCAGCATATCCGTTGTCGTTCTGGCTCTTAGCGCATTCTGGTAATACTTACTGTCTATCATTCCATCTACTTTTCTCAGAATCTCCAACAGCAGCCCTTTTACAGAAGAATCAAAAGGACACTGGACACAGATACAGGGAATAATCTTCGTATATGAATTTTCCACTTCCATCACTCTGTTTTCCGTAATCAACGTGATTGCTCTGCTTATCGCTGAACTTTTGCCAATGCCGGATGCTCCAATGATCGTAAAACTGTCAGAACCACCCATAATGCCGCTGTACTCCTGCTGTATAATAGCTTTGTGATTCTGATTCTTCTGCTGTACCGCCAGTTTCGTACCCTTCTTCTGTAATGAACGTAGCAATGCCAGATACATTTTACTGTAAATCTCCAATGACATCTGAGAAGGCACATATATCCTGTAGAGATCAGAAAGTGCCATAAGACGCACAGGAACCTCTGCTGTACAGATTGATTCATCATACTTCGGTAAAACTTCCAACGCTGAAAATAAATCTTCCCCTGCTCTCATTGGTGGCAAAATATGGATAATATCTGAAAGATTAGTCATGGTAGCTCCCCTCCTTCATGTAATCCTGATGACATCTGCTCTGTTCCTTTCTTCTCGTATGGCGAATATTCTTCATATGTACATCCCTATGCCCACTGATACTGCCTGCAATAGTTTCAATACGTTGTGCCAGATCTATCTGCGCCTGTAAGTTGTTCCTCACTTCGTTCTTGCTAATAATCCTCTGTCCACTCTGTAACTCTTGCACTTCTGTAAGGTCTTTTCCCTGAAAACGGGATTCTATCAAAGTAAATTCTGTATAAACTCCATCCTCCACCACCCATACAGAAGTCACATCTTCCGAGTTATAAGCCACAGTCACAGTACCACCAGATAGATATTGCTCTGTATATCCCTCACAGTGATACCGCAACTTATTTACTTTCAATCCCGTCCGACCAAATTTCCCTGTAGTCCTCGGAAGTAATGTCAATATTAGTTCTCTACTGTCCACGCTGATTAAATTCGCCCCGATCTGTGACTTACCCCATTCCCAGATACAGGACGCATAAGGCTTCACCCCTGCATTTATCATAGCTTCTGTATATGGAAAGTTTTCTATGATCCGTTTTGCATTATAGTAGATCATACAATGTAGAATAATCTTCTCAAAGTCCATCATTGTCAAGCAGGCATCTTTACGGTAATCATGTGCACCCCGTTCTTGATAATCAGGCTCAATCACACCCTTGCCCTTTAAATGCTTCTTATATGTCCCCTGTATCAGATCAAAAAACTTCTCTACCAATCCTTTCAGTTCTGGTCTGTACGATGGAAGATTGACCACCGTAACACCTAATTCTGCAATCTGTTCAAAATTTTCCGATTTATATTCACTACCCATATCCGTAACAAATGTCCCCGGAAGCCTGTCACAATCCCAATCTTCCTTTTCTATAGAAATACCAAAACGCCTACACCACGCCACCTTATTTGTTATGATATTCAGCATTAGCCCTCTAAGACTATATACTCCTCCTTCCCATGACAGGGAATATCCACAACACAGACTGCTATAAGCATCAATACATGCAGTTAGAATCGGTCTGCCAACCAGATTCCCTTCCTCATTGATCAGATAAATGTCACACACCGTAGCATCCAACATCCCTACGCCAACCGCAGGAGCAAATTCCTGTACCCCTTCTCCTGTAAGCGGTCTGTTATTCCTCTGATAATTCTTTAGTCCATCTCTTGAAATATAAAAGTTCTGCATCTTTCTTGACTTACGGTAAAAATATCGGAACTGATAGAAAGATGGATATTCTTCACCCAACACACCATCGGCATCACAATACTTCTCTTTGAGCATCATTGTGTAGGCAGTCATAAGGGATTGCTTCTTTGTGGTATAAAAGAACTTATTAAGTGCCCAACGCATATGCTTTTCATCCTGCGTCAGTTCTTGACTATACTCACGCTTCTTCAAGGCAAGAATAGTCACATCCAGATACGATAAATAAAGACAGAGATAATTCCTGACAGTCTGCTTTGACACTTTATGTTCCTCGGCTATAGAACAAATGAGTTTAGAACGCATCTTATCATCTGATATGAATGAAACAATAGGTGCAATCATTGTATACCGTTTATGCATAACCTTCCTCTGGTTTGAATCTAAAGTATCCACATCCATAATCTTAATTTCTGTAATCTTAAAGAGTTCTTCATTAGAGCACTCTGAATAAGATTCCAGTAACTTAGTTTCAATCCATACAGGCATAGTATGTTTCACACAGTCAATTACAAGAGTTCTCTCCTGTTGTACATCCAGTATACGAATTATGTTATCACCAGAACGCAACAGCTCATACTTCTTCATCAATGACCAACCCCCAATCTGTAACTCCATGCCTGATCCAATACTCCCTTGAAGCATCCAGTAATTTCACTGTCAAAGGCTTCATCAAAAACTTACGAAATACACATTCCCGTACCATCAGATCACCGTCTGTCTTGGTGCAAACAAAGTCTGATGTATACTCTCCGACCTCCAATCCATCCAACAGCACATTGCACCTGATCTCCTTAACCTCCTCACTCTCCTGTAATAGATCAGCATAAGCATACTGAATCGCATCATATGTCCTGCATACCTCAAAACACTTCCCTATCACCCTCTTTTCACATCTTCCTTTAAAATTTTTCTTCCTCATCCTACGCAAAACCTCCCATCCGGGAACATCCTGCATTTTCCCAAAAACGTTCCCAAAAATAAAATTAAATCGTTTTTGAGAAATTTGTCTCTCATTTTTGGGAAACGCCAATTCTCTCAAATCCCCATTTTACAAGGATTCCAGCCCTATTATCATTTTCCCAAAAACATCATTAACAAATATCACCATGTCGTAGGGCATTGAAATTTATTCTATATCGGGCATATAAAAGGCACTCTCTTTTATCCTGTCGGGCTTTCGCCCTAACTGCCCCTACTCCATGGTGATTTCTATGCAGAGTGTTCCACAAATCCCGTATTTATGCGAGGGAAAGGATAGTCGTTAGACAAAAATAAGACCCCGCATCCTGCGATGCAAGGTCTTATTTTTCTATGTCGTAGAATAAATATTTTTGCCCTTGTATAGAATAAATTTCAATGCCTTACGACAGATTTCCCCCTCTACTTCTTCTCCGCAATCGCCGCCTGCGCCGCCGCCAGCCTCGCGATAGGCACTCTGAACGGTGAACAGGAAACATAGGTCAGTCCCACCTTATGGCAGAACTCCACGGATGACGGATCGCCGCCATGCTCGCCGCAGATACCCAGCTTGATGTTCGGTCTGGTTGCACGTCCCTTCTCAGCCGCCATCTGCACGAGCTGTCCAACACCGTTCTGGTCAAGTCTTGCGAACGGATCGGACTCGTAAATCTTATTCTTATAGTAATCTCCCAAGAACTTCCCTGCGTCGTCGCGGGAGAAGCCGAAGGTCATCTGGGTCAGGTCGTTCGTACCGAAGGAGAAGAACTCTGCCTCCTCGGCGATCTCGTTTGCAAGAAGCGCCGCACGGGGAATCTCGATCATCGTTCCGATATGGTACTGGATGTCGGAATTTTTCTCTTTCTTCACAGCTTCCGCCACTTCCACGACTACGTCCTTGACAAACTTAAGCTCTTTCTTCTCGCCTACGAGAGGAATCATAATCTCGGGTACGATATCGTAACCCTTCTCATTCTTCACCTCGATTGCCGCTTCCATCACAGCCCTGGTCTGCATCTTGGCAATCTCGGGATAGGTAACCGCCAGACGGCATCCCCTGTGTCCCATCATGGGATTGAACTCATGGAGGGAATCGCAGATCTCCTGCACTTCCTCCGCCGTCATCATCATTTCAACCGCCAGATCGTCGATATCCGCCTGCTCGGTGGGCACGAACTCATGTAACGGGGGATCAAGGAAACGGATGGTCACAGGTCTTCCCTCCATCACCTCATACAATGCCTTGAAGTCGCCCTTCTGGAAAGGAATCAGCGCGTTTAACGCTTTCTCCCTCTGCTCCTGCGTTCTCGCCAGAATCATCTGGCGGATCTTCGGGATCCTGTCGGGATCGAAGAACATGTGCTCCGTTCTGCAAAGGCCGATGCCCTCCGCGCCGTACTTCACGGCATTTGCTGCGTCGGCAGGGGTGTCAGCGTTGGTGCGCACCTGAAGCTTGCGGTACTTGTCCGCCCACTCCATAATCCGTCCGAAGTTGCCGCTTACGGAAGCCTCAACGGTCTTGATATCGCCTTTATAAATCTTACCGGTGGAGCCGTCCAGGGAAATGTAATCGCCCTCATGGAACACCTCTCCGCCCAGTTCAAATACTTTCTCCGCCTCATTGATGGCAATCTCGCCGCAGCCGGAAACACATGCCGTACCCATGCCGCGTGCAACGACAGCTGCGTGGGAAGTCATACCGCCGCGCACGGTGAGAATACCTTCCGCCGCATGCATGCCCTCGATATCCTCCGGGGAAGTCTCCAGACGCACAAGCACCACTCTCTCACCCTTCTCGTGGGCTTCTTTCGCCTCGTTGGCGGTGAAGTAAACCTTGCCTGCCGCCGCGCCGGGGGATGCCGGAAGCGCCTGTCCGACTACCTGTCCCGCCTTCAGCGCGTCGAGGTCAAAGGTCGGATGTAAGAGCTGGTCCAGCGATTTCGCTTCAATTCGAAGCACTGCCTCCTCAGGCGTAATCTTTCCTTCATCTACCAGGTCACACGCAATCTGCAGTGCCGCGGGCGCGGTACGCTTGCCGTTTCTGGTCTGTAAGAAGAAGAGCTTGCCTTCCTCGATGGTAAACTCCATATCCTGCATGTCGCGGTAGTGCTCCTCGAGGCGGTTCGCGATCTCCATAAACTGCTTGTAGCACTCGGGAAGGTCCTGCTCCAGTCTGGTGATGGGCTGCGGTGTACGGATACCCGCTACCACGTCCTCACCCTGGGCATTGATCAGGTACTCGCCGTAAATACCCTTGGCGCCGGTGGAAGGATTCCTTGTAAAGGCAACGCCTGTGCCGGATGTATCGCCCATATTGCCGAATACCATCGCCTGCACGTTTACCGCCGTGCCCCAGTCTCCGGGGATATCGTTCATGCGTCTGTATACAATCGCCCTCTCATTATCCCAGGAACGGAACACAGCCTTAACCGCCTCCATAAGCTGTACCTTGGGATCCTGCGGGAACTCTTCGCCTTTGTTCTCTTTATAAATATTCTTAAAACGGACGATAATCTCTTTCATGTCCTCCGCGGTCAGGTCAGTGTCGAACTTCACGCCCTTGGACTCTTTGATTTCGTCTAAGATTCTCTCAAAATAAGACTTGGGGATCTCCATAACCACATCGGAGAACATCTGAATAAATCTGCGGTAGGAATCATACGCAAACCGGGGATTCCCTGTCTTTCCTGCAAAGCCCTCCACGGCCGCATCCGTCAGGCCCAGATTCAAAATAGTATCCATCATACCGGGCATGGACGCTCTTGCTCCGGAACGAACCGAGACGAGAAGGGGATTTTCGGTATCACCGAATTTCTTACCCTGTTTTTCCTCAAGTCCTGCAAGCGCGGTAAAAATCTGCTCCTTAATCTCGTCCGAGATCTGTCTTCCGTTATTATAGTAGTCTGTACAGGCCTCCGTCGTCACGGTAAAACCCTGCGGAATCGGCAATCCAAGATTGGTCATCTCTGCAAGATTGGCTCCCTTACCACCCAGAAGATTACGCATATCCGCGTTTCCTTCCTCAAATAAATATACCCATTTCGCCATGTTATTTGCTATCCTCCATTCCGTTAAAAGTTAAAGCCACTCGGCTAGCATCTATTTTACCATATTTTTGCAATTTTAACACTGGTTTTTTGAAAAATTTCACAAAAAGAGAGACAAATATTACAAAATATTTGTCACATTAGCGTGCGAAAGTGCCGTCATATTTTCAAAAAAGGCCAAAAGATCACAACAAACCGGCTCTGTTCGGAAGAAAGCTGTCAAAAATAAACACATCATACTCACCCCGAAGCGCCTCCAGCTCCTGTTCACTGCGGATCGTCCAGGCCGCCGCGGGATGTCTGTAAAGATGTCTGCATATTCTTCTGCCCGGCTCTTCGCTGAATTTGTGATTGTAGGCGATAAAATCCGGTTTGGTCAGAAAATTGAACAAAAGATGCGTCATGGCAAAGTAGAGCACATTCCAGTACACACCCTCCCTGCGAAAATTTGAGGAAAGCTGTCCCCGCACCACTTCCCCGCGGTTAAGACGGAACCACCAGAGTACCAGGGGATTAAAGGATTCGATACAATAAGCGCCATGGTAGGCGCGCAGCAGCCTATCTATAACCGCGCAGCAGGAAACGTCCGCCGTCTCCGCCTTGATCTCCACAATCAGGGGCACACGACCATCCACCATGTGGAGCAGATCAGACAGCCTTGGAATCCGTTCCCCGGACTGACAGAGGGTATAAGCCTGCAGTTCCTTATAGGTATGGTTCACGACCTTCCCCTCCGCGCCGCATATCCTCTCCAGTTTAAAGTCATGGAAAATAACCGGCACGCCGTCACTGGTCACCTGTACGTCCAGTTCCATACCAAGCCCGGCTTCCACCGCCTTTTTAAACGCTGCCATAGAATTTTCCGGCGCATCCCCCGTATTGTCGTGGAGTCCCCTGTGGGCAAAATATACCTTCTTAAAGAGAGAGGTATCGGGTCTTTTTATCATACGCGGCATAATCGCCAGCATATATAAGACAGCAAGCGCTGCGATACAGCAAAATGTGATTTTGATAGCCGCCAGAATCATCTGATTTTCCGTCCTTCGAGGCAAAGTTTCCTGTTATCCGAAATCATTCTACAACCTTGCCCCTCACTTTTCAATAACTTTCTCTGTCAGCCATCCGAAAGCCTGACCACATCCCCCTTCTTGATCTCCTTCGTGGAAGAATCAATAATCCGGCTCTCTTCCGTCACGGCCCCTTCTATTGCCGCCAGCTTATCATTCTTGTCCGCGACACTGACGGTAATCTCCTCCACATAATATTCCGTGCCGAGAATCCCCTCCCGCTCGCTCACCACATACACGAAATTTCTGTCGTTCTCCGCGTGCAGCGCCAGGAGAGAAACACAAAACGGGTACTTATCCCCGGCCTTGGAGCAGATCATTTTCCCGGAAAGACCGGGTGTCCCCGTCTCCTCCGGCAGACGCAGAAGCGCAGTATAAGTGCCCGGCATATTCTCGTTCTCTTCAATATAATCCACTTTCGCGTCAATCTTTTTGCGCTCGTCCAGCTGCAGTTTCACGTCGTCTCCTAAGTTAACATAACTTTTCTGCTCTTTTGATAAAGACGCCCGAAACTGGCAGGGCACCCCATCGTCTGCCAGAAGAAAGGACGCCGTGTCCGGCACCCTGCCGCCGGTCTGCACATAGACATCCGTCACCATCCCGCCCATGGGGCTGGTGATCCTCCCCTCCTGCTCCATAATGGCCTGATAGGCGGCAAGCTTCTCCTGTACCGCCGAAAGCTCCGTACGGTAAACAGAAAGCGTGGCATCGGCATTCTCCTCCTGCAGAATATCCTCCACCTTGCGGCCTGCGTCCTTTATGGTATTATCCCGGTTCCATTTGGCGTCCGCCTCGGCATAAGCTGCCGCCTGCAGTTCCTGTTTCAGACGTTCCTCCTCCTGCTCTCTCGCCTGCCGTTCCGCCTCCATTTCTTCCTCCGTCTTTGCCTCGCCGTTCTCCTTGCGCCAGTCGCCCTCATGGGCCCGGTTCTCCGCCTGCAGCTCCTCCAGCGCCTCCTCGGCCTGCGCCACTCCTTCGGCCGCCCGGCCCACCAGCGTATCCTGATATCTGGCAAGCGCATCGTAATCTTCTCTCGCCCTTGCCTCCTCCAATGCCTTCTGGTTTTGCGCCAATTCCTTATTGCGCACAATGGCGTCGATCTGGAGCTGTACTTTTGCCGCCGCCAGTTCCTGTTCTTCCATCGTCTGTTTCATATCCTCCAGATCAACGGTAAAGAGAAGATCCCCCTCCTCTATCTTATCCCCGGTCTGAACCGCAAGTTCCTCCACTCGCAGACCGCTCAGGACCGTCACCGGCAGTTTCGCCCCTGCCTCCACAATGCCTTCCGCCTCCACAATATGCTCGATATATTTGGAATCTGTCCGTGTCGTCGAAACCATAGGCAGCTTTGAAGCATAAATGCTTTTAGAAATCAGCGTACACAGCCACATGAAGACCATAAAAGCCGCCAGCCCCGCGATAATCTTCTTTCTCCGTTTTTCCATGTTCTTCTCCTTCTCAACGCAATTATATCATCTTGGCAATGTGAAACTCCTCACAGCATAGTGATAATTGTGCAAATAGTATAATCATAAGCAGACCCTTGTAGGACGTTGGCACTTGGCGAGGTATTGAGTTGCTTTGCAACTCACGAGCCTAGTACCGCTACGTCCAAAACGGAGCGCAAGCGCGTCTGCATTGATTATGCTATTTGTACAATCTTCAACAAACATCAGGGAGTTTCGCAATCATGCACTTTATTCCTTTAAGCCCGAATACACGATCCCCTGCTCCAGATAATCCTGCCCCAGCACAAATACAAAAGCCGCCGGAATCAGGGTGACAAACGAGGCGCAGAGCGCAAAGCCTGCCTGCAGCCATGAAATTTCCGGCAGATACAATGACAAGGGCCACAGCGCTTTCTCTTCCAGAAACGCCAACGGCTGTTCCATCAGATTCCAATACTCCAAAAACCCTAACACCATGGCAGACAATAATCCACTTTTCCCCAAAGGAAGACCCATTGTCAAAAATATTCTCACTTCACTCGCCCCGTCAATCCGTGCCGCCTCAAACAGCTGCGGCGGAATTGCCCGGAAACCTCCGTATGACAAAAAGATCGGCAGGGTAGAAAACACCGCCGGCAGAATGATAGCGGCATGGGTATTCATGAGCAGTAAACGGTCAAGCACCAGATAACTGGAAAGCATTGTCACCTGAAAGGGCAGAAGCATCAGCACCACATAAAGGGCAAACAAGGCCCTGCTCCCACGCACTGAATAGGCGGCGAACGCCCACGCCGCAGGAACCCCCACCAAAAGCTGCCCCGCCAGAATACAGAGCACCAGTTTCACCGAGTTCCAGAACAGGACGAAAAACGAGGGCGTCATAAACAGGAGCCTGCCGTAATGTTCAAAGGTAGGATAATCCGGCATCAGTTTCCATCGGATATATCCCTCCCCATCCCCAAACACAGGAAGCAGATACTGTTTCATTTCCAGACTGTCCATCACCGATCCCGTCAGTATCAGAAACACAGGAAGACAGATCAGAACCGCCGGCACAAGCAGCGCTCCCACCGCCATATACTTTTTTATCATACCATATATTTCTTTTCTAAACTTCGGCATCCCACAGCCTTCCTTCTTTTTCTAATATGTTGATTGCGAAACTCCTCTCAGTACTATGCTGGTTATGTTATTTGTGCAATCTCATTAACTAAAAGCAAGTTTCGCACCTCATTCACTCCGCCTTGTCCCAGATCCGCTGCAGCGCCATGATCGCCACAAACAGCACCACCCCCACGCACACTGCGGCAGCAGCCATCTTGTCAAACTCCAGATTGACGAACCAGTTGTTGAACAGATGCTGGAGCAGATAAATATCCTCCTGCGGATAAGACCCCGCCACCAGATAAGCCTCCCGGTAAATCTTAAAGGAATTTAGAAAAGATAAAATTACAATAGTGTAAAAACTCCCCTTCAGATTCGGCAGGATGATATAGCGGATACACTTCCAGCGCCCCGCCCCATCCACTCTTGCCGCCTCGATAAACTCGCTTGGAATCGCCAGAATACCCGCAAGCCAGAGCACCACCGTATACCCGGTATTCTTCCACAGGTAACTCGCCACCAGCACCCAGAAGGACGCGCCCGTCCCCAGATAATCCGTAGTCACACTCCCCCAAAGTCCTGTTATTTCCCCGATCTTTGTGAGGAAAAGATTTAAGAACCCCTGCCTGTAAAAGACCATTTTCCATACGAGAACGATGGTGGCCGTCGGCATGGCAAGCGGAAACAGATACACCGACTTAATTAAGGACGCATTTTTAAAATTGCTCAAAGTAAGCGCCACCAGAAGCCCAGCAAGCACCAGAAGCGGAATGCATACCACCGTAAAACGCGCGGTATTTTTTACCGCCAGCACAAACGCCTGGTTCTGGAAAATAACGCCGTAATTTTTCACGCCTGTAAACTCGCCCGTGACCGCCGTCTGGAAAGACCGCTTCACCACGTCAAGAAAGGGCAGGAGCACAAAAAGCGTCACCCCCGCCAGACTCGGCAAAAGGAATAAAAGGAAAGCGCGCCTCCTGCGCCTATACTTTTTCCCGTTTCCCCACGCCTGCCTATTTCGGATTTCCAATTTATGTAAACCGCTTTGCATTCCTCGTGTTTCCGCCATTCCTCTACAAACTCTCCCATTATAGTATGGTATTCTTCCTTTTTTCACTATTTTCTATTGTTATCTACACAATTATATCATATCACAGCCCATACACTCTATGCGGAGAATACCGCTTTTGGGTATTCTCCTGTGTGCGACATGGAATTTCTTCCCACATTTCTTGCGGAGAATGCCGCCCTTTGGCATTCTCCCATGTGAGACATAGAAGTTCTTGGCGTTTCGTCCAATGGCGAAACGTCTTTAGAACTTCTTCTCACATTGTTATTCGGACATATAAATCGCCAGCTTCTCTTTCACAAGTTCCACAGCCTCCTCCAGACTGCACCGCTCTTCCATATAATACTTCCCGGCTTCCCGCACCGCGTCTTCCACAACCGCGTCAACCAAATAGGGCGTGCGTACCGAGGAGAGCAGATCGAACAGCTCCTTCGTCTCCTGCTCGGTGGGCACATACATGCTCATGTAAATCACCATACCATCATCACCTGTGAGACTGCTCCCGCCATAGGATGTTCCTGGTCCCGCCCAGTCTGGAACCCGTCCGCCCAGCGTCTCAAGATATGTCTGCAGCCCCGTCTCATTGACGGGAAATCCGACCGGGTAAATCAGGCTCTGCATGTCTTCAGAAAGGGTCTCCCGCAAAAGCGCGCCTGCAAGTTCCGCGTGCCCTGACGCTGCGTTCACTCCCATCAGTGCGTAAGGGCGAAAAGAATCCTTCACATTCCCCGGCGTCAATGCCATCTGACAGTTCCTGCCATCCTCCCCGTTCCCCGGCTTATTGACTGATTTCATGAAAGCATAATTATAGGCATTTTTCAACTCTCCAAGCGCCACCTTTTCATTGCCGGCAATGATCTGCATACCGCCTCCCTGCAAGTCATTGTAAGCGCTGACCTCGTCACTGCTGTTTACCCCGTTCTCCGCCATGTCCAGATACCGCTGCAAAACTTCCTCGTCCAGATCTTCCATGCAGGCGTCATAAATCCTCTTCGTCTGCTCCAGATAGCCGGACAATTCCGCTGTATTGAGCTGTCCCGCCTCCGTAAACCAGAGCGGCGCGGACACCGGCATCAGCGCGTTCAGTATCATGTCCATACTGTAAGTCTCCATGATTCCTTTGCCGGGATTTTCACTTCTGAGTTTCTCCATCAGATCCGCCAGAGAGGACAAGTCTGACATATCTGTCATATTTTCTTTGTCCGTCATATACATAGACACGGTAAACGCCGCCGGAATCATACAGATTTTTCCGTCCGCCGTAAAGCTTTCCTTGATGTTCGGAAGAATCTTTTCCTCCTTCTCCAGTTCCGCAAGATACGGCGTCAGGTCCGCCAGCACGCCCTTTTCCATATAGGAGTTCACCGGAAGCCCATCCAGAATCAGGAAATCAGGACCCTTACCCGCCATAATTTCTGTGTTCAGTTTCTTCACCGCATCTTCTCTCGTGGCGCTGCCCTCCTCGTCCATGCCCACTTTGTATTCCACATAGACGTCGGGGTGTGCCCCCTGATAGCGGATGATCGCCTGCCGCAAAATATCGTTTTCTGTCAGACTGTATGCCGTGAGTGTCTGCGCCGGCACGGTGCTGACAGTCGGATCGTAGGCAAAAGCCGATACCTTCCCCTCGGAAAAAGCCGCCATAAATCCTTCCTCCCCCGCCCGGATCATCTTCACCACATGCTTCATGGGGTCGCTTAAGCTGGACAGTCCGCCATTGATCACCTGCTCCATCACGGTACCGCCGATCACATGGCGGTACACTCCCTTGCTGCAGACCAGATAAATACCCGCCTCCTCCGCCGGGAAAATACTGTAAGTCGATTTTACGACCTGCTTATTGACCGCACAATTCTTATTTACAAAATCCGTGATGACATCATCATCAATCCGCTCCGCCGTGTCCAGCGCATACAGGACAACGCCGCTTCGTTCGTTTTTCACCGCCATATAGTTTTCCCAGACACAGAACATGTTCGGCGTGATATCTGCAGCCACAAACAGCTTTGCATTGCCGCTCTCCCGGTCGATCTCATAAATCTTCTGATCATAGTTTGCCACGAAGAGCCTGCTGCTGTCCTCCGATAAACACAGGCATGCCGGCACTTCATACTCGCTGGCGGGCACATCAAACCACTGTGTTTCCCCCTGTGCGGAAATGAAACATATCTTATTTTCGCTCTCGCCGTCCTCAGCCTCCTTGTTCTTTTCCGCACCATCGCCAGTTTCAGCTTCGCTCTCACCCGACGCCCAGCTCATCCCGGCATAGCTTTTGCACAGAACCGCCACGCCGCCGTCGGGAGCCGCTTTCATGTCATACACATAATATTCCATCAAAAGATCATACCAGCCCGGCAGCTGATCCGGCTTCCATGTAGCGCCGCCATCCTCGGAAACCCATCGTCCCTCGGCGCCGTCTTCCAAAAGCACAAGTCTGCCGTCGGAAAGCTCTTTCAGATCCTTGATCTCCCCGGTATCCACATCCATCATGGTCTCCACATACCGCCCCATCGCCACAGCGTCGCCGGACAGCTCGCCCGTCTTTGTCGCTGTGCCACCAGTTCCGCCGCTGCCGCCGCACCCTGCGAGTGACACAGCCATCACCCCTGCCAGCCACAAAGCCGCCGCACGTCTCCCGCCATTTTGCCGTTTCATCCCGTTCACCCACATCCAGATTACCCTCCACACACTCCATATCATACCAAATTTATATCAAGAATGCCCCTCTTTTGACATCCCCCCTGCGAAACACAGAACCCCTTCCCGCATTTCTATACGGAGAATGCCGCTTCTTGGCATTCTCCCGCGCGAGAAGGAGTTGCGCCGCAACTCCTAGAACTTCTTCGCGAAACAGCCCTTGCTGTGAGCGATTAGAAGTTCTTCTCACGCTGTTATTCGGACATATAAATCGCCAGTTTCTTCTGCACAAACTCCACAGCCTCCTCCAGGCTGCACCGCCCCTCCAGATACCGTTTCCCGGCTTCCCGCACCGCGTCTTCCACAACCGCGTCAGACAGATAGGGGGTGCGGACAGAGGAAAGCAGGTCGTACAGCTCCTTCGTCTCCTGCTCCGTGGGCACATAGACGCTCATTTGAACTAACAGACCATTCTCGTCCCCAAAAGCGTATCCGCTGAAAGGCTCTCCCGGCTTGCCCCATTCGGGGAGCTGGCCGCCCAGCGTTTCGAGATATGTCTGTAAACCCGCCTCATTGACGGGAAAACCGATCGGATAAATCATACGCTGCATATCCTTAGAAAGGGCCTCCCGCAAAAGCCCGCCGGCAAGCTCCGTCTGCGCGGAAGCTGCGCTCACGCCCATCAGCGCATAAGGGCGGAAGGAATCCTTCACGTTCCCCGGCGTCAGCGCCATCTGACAGTTTGTGCCATTCTCCCCGTTTTCCGACCGCTTCACAGACTGCATGAAGGCGTAATTGTATGCGTTTTTCAATTCTCCCAGGGCCACCTTCTCATTGCCGGCAACGATCTGCACGCCGCCGCCCTGCAGATCATTGTAGGCACTGAACTCATCACTGCTGCCAACTGTGTTCTCGGCCCTCCCCAGATAGACTTGCAGCAGTTCCTCGGACAGTCCCTCCATGCAGGCATCATAAATACGCTTCGTCTGCTCCAGATAGTCGGACAGCTCCGCCGCATTGAGCTGCCCCGCCTCCGCAAACCAGAGCGGCGCGGACGCCGGCATCAGCGCATTCAATACCATGTCCTCGCTGTAAGTCTCCCAAATCCCCTCACCCGGATGCTCACTTCTGAGTTTCTCTATCATATCCGCCAGAGCGGAAAGATCCGACACTTCCGTCATATTTTCTTTTTCAGTCATATACATGGACACGGTCAACGCTGCGGGAAGCATACAGATTTTTCCGTCCGCAGTAAAACTTTCCTTGATATTCGGAAGAAGCTTTTCCTCTTTCTCCAGCTCCGCCAGATAAGGCGTCAAGTCCGCCAGCACCCCTTTTTCCACATAGGAATTTACGGGAAGCCCATCCAAAATGAGAAAATCGGGACCCTTACCAGCCATAATTTCCGTGTTCAGTTTTTTCACCGCATCTTCTCTGGTGACGCTGCCCTCCTCGTCCATGCCTACCTTGTATTCCACATAGACGTCGGGGTTTGCCCCCTGATAGCGGATGATCGCCTGTCGCAAAATATCGTTCTCCGTCAGGCTGTATGCCGTGAGTGTCTGCGACGGCACGGTACTGATTTCGGGATCGTAGGCAAAGGACGACACCTTTCCCTCAGAAAATGCCGCCATAAACCCTTCCTCCGCCGTGCAGATCATCTTCACCACATGCTTCATGGGGTCACTCAGGCTGGACAGACCGCCGTTAATCACCTGCTCCATGACCGTACCGCCGATCACATGGCGGTACACTCCCTTGCTGCAGACCAGATAAACACCCTCCTCCTCAGCCGGAAAAATACTGTAGGTAGATTCTGCGATCTGCTTGTTGACTGCACAGTTTTTATTCACAAAATCCGTGATCACATCATCCTCAATACGCTCTGTCGTGTCAAGTGCATACAGGACAACGCCGTCACTCTCGCTCTTGACCGCCATATAGTTATCCCAGACACAGAACATGTCCGGTATGATATCCGCCGCCAGAAACAGCTTTGCCGTCCCCGTTTCCCGGTCGATCTCATAAATATTCGGCTCCATCGACGCCACGAAAAGCCTGCTGCCATCCTCCGAAAAACAGAGACTGGCGGCAATGTCAAACTCATCAGCAGGCACATCAAACCACTTTGTCTCGCCCTGTGCGGGAATCAGGCAAATCTTATTTCTGCTTCCCTCATCCGTTTCCGCCTCTCCTCCGTCCCCGGATTCCCCGCCGTCCTCTTCCGCCGCCCCGGTCAACCCGCCAAAGCTCCTGCAGAGCATAGCCACACTTCCGTCGGGAGCCGCCTTCATGTCATATACATAATAATCCATCGCAAGATCGTACCACCCCGGCAGCTGATCCGGTTCCCATGTCGCGCCGCCATCCTCGGACACCCAGCGTCCTTCCGCACCATTCTCAAGGAGGACGAGCCGCCCGTCTGAAAGCTCTTTCAGATCCATAAGTTCCCCGGTATCCACATCCATCATGGTCTCCACATACCGCCCCATGGCAACGGCGTCGCCGGACAGTTCACCCGTCTTTGTCGCTGTGCCGCCTGTTGTGCCGTCCCCGCCTTTGCCGCCACACCCGGCGAGGGACAAAACCATCACCCCCGCCAGCCACAAAGCCGCCGCCCTCGTCCATTCTTTCTGTTGCTTCCCGTTTCTCTTCCACATCTGAATTATCCTCCATATTAGCACTATTTGGGGCAATTGCGAAACTCGTCACAACGCTATCGAACTGTGCAATTACTTAACATCCTACTCTGCCATATATAATTCCACCCGCGCCTTAATCTTCTGCACCGCCTCATCTAACGACATCTGCCCCTGCAGATACTGTGCACCGACCTCAATCACCGCGTTCTCCACCACGGTATCCGCCACATAAGGCGTCTTCACCTGACTGCAGAGCGCATAAAGCTTCTGGAACTCCTCCTGCGTCGGCATGTAGATATCCATATGGAACTCCCTGCCGTCGGCATAACTGCCGCCCACCGAACTACTCGGCTCACCGTACTCTTTATCCGTGCCGCCGTTTTTAAAAATCTTCCACTGGTTGCTGAGCTGCTCCTGAAGCGCCGTCTGGTTCACCATGAATCCGTCGTAGAGAAGGCTCTGTACCTGGGTGCCCATAATGATATCGAAAAACCGCTCCGCGTCCTCCTGATGGGTGGACGATGCGGAAAGTCCCACCAGAACAGACGGTTCAAAGGCACCCTCGCTCATGCCGTCAAAGAACTTCATGTCCACATCCTCAAATCCCTCGCAGTATTTTAAGGACAATCCGCTCTGATAAGCGTAGACATCCTTTAGCATACCAAAGTTGAGTTCCATACCCTGCACCATAAAATCGTCATAATCCAGCCCCACATCATTGAAATGCTCATACGCGTATTTCTCTTCCTTATAATAATCCTTCTGCCATCCGTAAGACTCTGCAACAAAATCCGGGATTCCTTCCAGGGCTGTCTTAGAAATCTGATCCATCGCAGACAAATATGCCGAAAGCGCCTCACCGTCGATGCCGCCCGACTCTCCGATAAAGGCCGTAGCCGCCACGGGAAGAAGCCACCGCACCGTCGCCTCCTCGAAAAAGAAACGGCAGATTTCCGCCTCGGGCTTTTCGGCTTTGATTTTCTCCACGGTGTCCTTCAGGGACGCAAGATCCGTAATGCCCGAAAGATCGTCCTGTCTGCCGATCACCATGGGAATCTGGAAATAGACCGGCATCATGTACACGCTTCCCTCGTGGTTGAATGCTTCCACAATGTTGGGAAGGAGAACCGCGTCCCCGGACAGACTGTCAATGTGGGGCTTTAAATCCTTTAAAATTCCCTTCTCCTCATAGGATTTCACGGGAAGCCCGTCCATAATGATCACGTCTGGTCCCTTGCCAGCCATCAGCTCCGTGTTTAACTTCTTGATCGCGTCCTCCGCCGCCTTGGCGTCCAACCCGCTCACGCCCACTTCATACCGCACGAAGGTATCCGGGTTTTCCGTCTGAAACTGTGCAATCGCCTGCCGCACGGCGTCATGCTCTTCCAGGGAGTACACCGAGATCATATTCTCCGGCACCGTGGACACATTGGGATCATACTTGTATAGAGCGACCTTCCCGCCGGAAAACAGCGCCGCAAACTCATTTTCCCCGTATGCGGTGACGCCGATCATGTTCATGGAAGGGTTGCTGAAACTGGTGAGCGCGCCGTCTATGATCTGCTCCATCACGCTTCCGCCGATCACATGCCGGTACATCCCGCCCTTGCCCGCCAGATAAATCGCGCCATCCTCGCCCGGCATCATATACACCGAGTAGCTTTCGTTGGCATAATACACGTCCTTATAGTTTTCCTCCATGAAGTCGGCGAGAACGCTGTCCTCCACCCACTTTTCTTCCTTTCGGTCATAGATGGAGATCCCCTCTCTGGAAGTGAGGAAAAACATGTTGTCCCCCTGGCATTTGACCAGATCCGGGCGCCACTCCATCGTCACCTCTTTCGTCAGCGCCCCGCTCTCCACGTCCACCCGGTAGACCATACCCCCGCCCACCGTTGTGGCAAACAGCTCTCCCTCCGGGGAATAAAAAATGCCGTAAGCAAAACTTTCGTTCTCCTGTACAGGCAGCGAGTCAATCTTCTTCACCGTGCCGTCCGGCTTCGCTATATGGAGCCATGGGTTAAATTCTTCCGTCTTATCGTATTCTGCATTGTCCGAAGAGAGCACTGCCACCGTCCCGTCCGGCGCAGCCGCCATGCTGAATATGTAATTATTCTCCGTGAAAGCCTTCATATTGTCAATTCCGGGAATCGGAACCGTCTCCCAGCTTGCGCCGCCGTCAGAGGAGATAAGCTGTCCTGCCCCCTCATCCAGAACAAGCAGCCTTCCGTCTGTGAGCGCCGTGATGGTATAAGATCTGGTCGCACTTTCCGGGAGTTCTACCGTCGTCTCCACATAACGCCCCATGGCGGTCTTTCCGCTTTCCGCTGCCTCCATGTCCTGCCCGGCTTCGCCTCCTCCTGAAATCCCCGTTGCCTCGTCCTCCTCTTTTGCGGAATCCTGTCCATCGGAAAGATCATCCGTCCCGCCCTTCCCGCATCCCGCAAGCATCCCCGCTGTCAGGGCAAGCATCATGCCGACCGCCAGCAGTCTTTTTACATTTCCATATTTTCTTTTTGGTTTTCTGCGCTTATCGTTATCTATACTTAAATTCATCATTTTTCCACACTGCCTTTCCAAATGTCCGATTACAACATTCTCTCTTATCATACTAAAGTTTTCTCTAAAGAATCTCTAAGAATCTTTAAATCTTTCTGAAGCTGCCTTCATAAAATATTAACTATTTTTTCTGCGGCTCCTCGTACTCTTTCCCCTGCGCCGGAACCTGTTCCTCTCTTGCCCATTCCCCCTCCTGTGTCGCAGAAATATCTGCGTTACCGCTCTTCTCCTGCACAGTTTCCGCACATCCCGTCATCCCCAGAATCACCGCCAGACCAATCGCTGCCGCCACCCGTTTTTTCTTTGTTTGTCGCGCAAACTCTCCTGTTATGACACAGTTTTTTCTTCTTTTCTCTTTTGTCCTCATCCTGCTGCATCCTTTCTATAAAGTGTCGCGCTTAGTCATTGCCAAACGCGATTTTCATTTCCCAATCTTAGCAGGCATTCCTCTAAAGTATCTCTAAAATTTCTTAAGGTTTTCTTTAAGAGGAAAGCAACCGGCAGAAATACTGTCTCTGGAAAATCCCACAATCCGCGACACGCAAAAAACTCTCCCGAACAGGAGAGTTTTTGTCATTTCTTTATTTTCTGCTACTCGATTATTTCCTTAAGTGCTTGCTCAGAACCTCGATAAACAGTTCAATGTCAAGCGGCTTCGCAATATGGTCGTTCATACCGCTCTTTAAGGCCGCCGCCTTATCCTCCTCCAGCGCATTCGCCGTCATGGCAATGATCGGAAGCGTCCTGACATCCTGCCTCGGCAGGGAACGAATCGTCCTGGTTGCCTCATAGCCGTTCATAATCGGCATCTGCACATCCATCAGCACCACGTCGTAATAATTTTCTTCCGACCGCTTCACCATATCCACCGCGTCCGTTCCGTCAGGCGCAGACTCCACTTCAAAACCGCTCTCCGTCAGGATGACTTCCGCAATCTCACGGTTCATCTCGATATCCTCCACAAGGAGAACCCTCTTTCCGCTAAAGTCGATATTCTGCCATGCCGCTCCCGCTGCCTCATCCTTGATATCCATACTGTTGGCCGCAAGCAGCGCGGACTTTAAGTCTGACATAAACAGCGGTTTTGCGCAGAACGCCGTGACGCCGGCCGCTTTCGCCTCCTCCTCAATATCTGTCCAGTCGTAAGCCGTCAGGATAATGATCGGCGACTCCTCACCGACGGCGCTGCGTATCTTTCTCGCCGTCTCGATGCCGCTTGTCTCCGGCATCTGCCAGTCAATAATGTATGTGTGGTAGGAATCCCCCTCGTCCCGGGCAACCTTAGCCCGATACACAGCCTCCCTGCCGGATGTGGTCCATTCCGCCCTCATACCGATGGTCTTCAACATCTTGCTCACACTGTCGCACACATTGAAATCATCATCCACCACAAGAGCCCGCAGGCCTTCCAGTTCCTTGATCTGCTCCGCATTCTTTTCCACATCTTGCAGTTTCAAAGTGAGATTTACGGTAAAGGTGCTTCCCTTGCCCACCTCACTCTCAACCGTGACCGTACCATTCATCATTTCCACAATATTCTTGGTGATGGCCATACCGAGACCTGTTCCCTGAATACCGCTTCTGGTGGTTGTCGTCTCTCTCTCAAAAGGCTCAAACACGTGCTTCACAAATTCTTCCGACATGCCGATTCCGTTGTCCTTGATGATGAATACATAATCGCCATACCCATGTTTAAATGTGGTGTGCTGCATGATTCGGAAAGTGATCATGCCTCCGGCGGGCGTATATTTCACCGCATTGCTCATCAGGTTTATGAAAATCTGGTTCAGCTTCAGCGGGTCGGTAATCACATCCTCGTTCACCACCTCGAACGTATCAATGAAAAGCTCAAGCTGTTTCGCCTTCACCTGCGGCTGGATGATATTGACCAGATTGTGCATCAGCTCGGAAATGTTGCACTCCTGCTCATGTATCTGCATCTTGCCGCTCTCGATACGGCTCATGTCAAGAATATCGTTGATCAGGCTGAGCAGATGGTTGCTGGAGGAGAGGACTTTCTGCAAGCACTCCCTCACCTGATCCTTATTGTCAATACGGCTCGCCGCAATGGTGGCGAAACCGATGATGGCGTTCATAGGCGTACGGATATCATGGCTCATGTTGGAGAGGAACGTGGTCTTCGCCTCATTTGCCTGTCTTGCATGCATCAGGGCATCCTGCAGCGCCTCCGTCTGCTCCTTCTGCTTGATTACCTGATCCGTGACATCCTTGGAGACCACCATGGCGATCAGGTCATCCGTCATATCGTCCCTCGTCATAATGAAGGACTGGCGCACGCACATCCTGCCCTCCTTATCCTCCGTCCTGCTCCAGTAGTCCACGTCCACTTCCGCTTCTCCCTGTTCAAAGCAGCCCTTAAGATAATTGACGTCCACAATATTTGTGTAATCCTCCATGGACTCCGGGAGAACAAACTTTTTCCACTTTTCAAAGCATTCCGTCGCACTGCAGGGCGCCTGCAGCCCAACCCTCTCAAGGAGAGACATTCTCTCCCCATCCTTTGCACATGTCACATCCTTATCAATCAGATCCTGTGTCAGGTTCAGTTCAAAGGTGCTGAACGCGTTTGAGGTAATCGCAATCCTGTACTGCCGCTCCTTGCGGTTCATCACGGACATCTCTTCCTTGCGCCTCAGTTCCCGCTGCTTCATCTCCGTGATATTCTGGCGGACATAGAGGATCTTGCTCGCCTTTCCCTCATGCCTTTCCAGACAGACAGTAATGAGCTGCTCCCACTCCTCTTTTCCGTCACGCATCACATGACACTCATAAGTAAAGGTATTCTGCCCGTCGAGATTCTCTATAATAGAATCCACCTTCAGAGTCTGCCGGAAATCCTCCTGCGCTTCCTCCCCGATAATCTCCTTGCTGTGGTTTTCAAGCACATTGACATAATCGCCCTCCCTCACCAGCTGGCTGTCCTGCAGATTAACGTCCGCTATATAAGCATAGACCCCGGTCTCCAGGTCTACCGTCAGGTATCTTGAGGAGAACAGCGTGTTTAACCCCTGCAGCACATAGTTGATCTGGCTGTTTTCCGTCTCCAGTTTCTTCCTCTGTTTCGCCGCCCGCAAAAGAGTGAACGCGAAATAGACGACAAAGAGAACGAGCAGCGAGATCTCCAGCCTGACGCCGGCGGCATTTGCCCCCCTTATCATATTCTTGGTTACGCTTGGCGGAAAAAGCTGCACCATAACATAATCCCTTCCGGGAAGATAGGTCACGCACAGATTGTCCACCTCGCTGTTCTCCTCACAGATAAAGGCGCCCTCTCCGCCGTTTTCAAAAACAGCCCTTGCCGAATCCGCCGTGCCCTGACCGATCATACCTGAACTTAGCAGGATATCGACCAGATTCCCCGCACCGTATTCCTGGTCATCGGAGCTGGCTATTACCGTGCCGTCCGGCATACACAGCCATGTGGTCGAGGGCTCCCCAAAATAAGTGGTCTGAAGAATTTCCTTCATATACTGTTCCGCCAGATAGGAACCCCTGATAATGCCGACGATCTCCCCGTTCATCCGCACCGGCGCGAAAAAGACAAGCCTCGTCTCCTCATCGGTCAGACGCTCGTCAAATATAACCGAAATACCGCTGTCACCATGCATCCCGCGCGCATAGTAATCGCGGTCCGCGGAGCTGACGGTCCTGCCGTCGGATAAATGGGTAACCCCCTCCGCATCCGTAAACCGAATGGTGTCAAACACGGAATTTCTTTCCATTTCCGCAAGAGTCTGTGCCGGAATCGTATTATCCGTCAGGGAATCGTTAAAGAAATAGGCATAAGCATTGATAATGCGCACCCCGTTATCCAGTTCGCCAACTACCTGTTTGGCCTTCTGGCGCATCGAATCCTCCGCGTAATTTTTATTCTGCTCCGCAATTCTTGCCTTATTCTGCACCGTATATGCATTAAACAAAAGGCCCACAATCAATATTAGCGGAATGGAAAAAACAAACAACTGTAATACTTTCTTGCCTCTCATATATAACTATTCCCTCCAAAACAAACCGGACAGTCCCTGCCCTTTTATTTATACTCTTTCTCCTCCAGAATCCTGTCAATCAGCTCCTGAAGCGCATCAATATCAAACGGCTTCGAAACATGTTCGTCCATCCCCGCTTTCAGGGATTTCCGGCGGTCTTCCTCCATGGCGTCAGAAGAGAGCGCTATAATCGGAATCCTGGAAACCGCCTCCTGCTCCAGCCTTCGGATAGCCCTTGCCGTCTCATAGCCGTCCATGCCGGGCATCTGTATATCCATCAGCACCAGCGCGTATTTCCCCGGTTCAGCGCTTTTAAGAACCTCATATGCGCTCACACCGTCGCACGCCGTCTCCACCCGGTAACCCAGATTCTTGAGCAGTTCCTCCTCGATCTCCCGGTTGATGCCGTTGTCTTCCACCAGCAGGATGATTGGTTTTTCTTCCTCTGCGCCCTGCTTCACGGCCGCCGTGCTCTCATGCTCCATAAAGGACGCCGTCACAGGGTACTTGATGGGAAGGCGCAAAGTAAAGACGCTTCCCTCACCCGGCCTGCTCTCCACACTGATATCGCCGCCCATTGTCTCCGCATAGCTTTTCACCACCGCCAGACCGGCTCCCGGCATTCCGTTATAGACCGCACTTTTTTCCTGCCTGGAAGAATGGAATATCTCCTCAAGCTGATCCTCTGGAATCCCACAGCCGTTGTCTTCGACGAGGAAACAATATGTCCCCCGGCCTCTGATATCACTCGCGCTCTCCCTGACAGTCAGGCTCACCTTTCCTTCTGCCTGTGTATATTTAATGGCATTGTCCAAAAGCTGGTTCAAAATTTCCCGCAGCCTTATATAATCGACCTCCACCGTAAAGTGGGTAATCTGCGATTTGTCTATATGAAAGCTGATATTCTTCGCCTTAATCGGCCTCTCGGCGCTTTTCTCCACTTCCCGCAGCAGCTCGCCGAGATGATACTCCCGCTCCGTAAGCTCCGCCCTGGCCGGCTCATTCAGGTTGTCTTTCAGGAATTCATCGAAAACAGCCAGCAGTTCCTCCCCTGAAAGATGGATTTTCTCTATACATTCACCCACTTTTCCGGGATCACCGACACAACCCTTCAAAAGCTCCGCATAACCGATAATTGCATTTAAAGGTGTCCTGATATCATGGGACATATTTGCAAAAAAAGTATTTCTTGCAAGACGTTCCATTTCCGCCTGCCGCAGCGCAGACTTCAAGAGCGACTGCCGCTCCACCTGCTCCGTAATGTCCCGGGATACAGAAAGCGCAATCACATCGCCCGTATGCTCGTTTTTCTCCAGAAAAAACAGATAATGGCTGAGCCGTTTCCTGCCGTACATGTCCGTCACCCAGCTGTCATAAATCTGCTCCCGCTCCCCGTTCTCATAGGAGCGGATCAACCTTTCTATATTGAAAAACCGCCTGTAATCCTCCAGTTCCCCGGCCTCCGTAAAGTCCGCCCAAAACTGTGTGAAGTCAGAATACTTTTCAAAGGGAGTGATGCCCATATAGGTGAACAGGTTCTGTACCTGTCCCTCCTCATTCAATACGGAAGCCGAAATAAACTCGTCCCTTGTCAAGTTAATCTCCACAAAGGAAACCGCATTGTAAAGAAGCGCCCTCTTAAAATAATCCTCCCGAAGATGCGCCGTATAAAGCGCCTCATTCACCCGCTCAATCTCTGCCATCCGCCTGTGCATCCGCTCTGTGGCGTCCTCTATGAAAACATAGAAAAGATCCCCGTAAGTATCGGTATGCACCACATGTCCGTAATCCTCCACCCAGCGCACCGTACCGTCCTTACGGATAATACGGTACTCCACATAATCCAGGTCCTCCCTGCTGTCCGCAATCTGGGACCGAATGCTTGCCTCGACCTTGTCGATATCCTCCGGGTGGACAATCCCCCTAAAGGTATAGCCGGTCAGGCTGCGAAACTCCTCCTTTGTTTCACAGCCGAAAATCCGCAACATGGCGTCATTTATATAGATCAGTTCCTCATCACCGTCCGCATGGTAAATAAAAAAACCACCGGGCATTCCCCCAGAAATCTGTTCTATAATGGGCAGCGTGTGTTCATTAAAACTAATTGTAAAGTTCGACTTATCCGTGTATGCTTTCACTGCCTCTCCTCCCAGAATGATTATACAATTTCTTTTGAAAAAAGAAAAGAGCTTAGAGATTTTTTAAAGAATTATGTGATACAATATGAACAGTGCCAAACAAAGTAGATGAAAAAGAAAGAGCCCAATATGCGGATACTGCTTGCGGAAGACGATGAGAAACTGAATGAAACGCTTGTATACGGGCTGACACAGGCGGGATTTACCGTGGACGCCTGCTTTGACGGGGAGGATGCCCTCTTCTACGGGGAACAGAATATCTATGACATCATTCTCCTGGACCGTATGCTGCCCTGTATGGAAGGTACGGATGTGCTTGCCTCGCTGCGGGAAAAAGGCATCTCCACGCCCGTGATCCTGATTACCGCTCTGGGCACCCTCTCCGACAAGGTGGAGGGACTGGACCTTGGTGCGGACGATTATCTTGTAAAGCCTTTTGCCCTGGAGGAACTTTTAGCCAGAATCCGCTGTGTGGCCAGGAGGCCGCGCCGCATTATGGCCGAGGAGACGCTCGACTATGCGGATATCACCTGGCTTTCCGCCGAAAACCGGCTCACAGGGCCTGCCGGGCACTGTACGCTGTCGAAACGGGAAGCCGCGCTCCTGGAAGCTTTTATAAAAAGCGGCGCCTCCACCCTCTCCAGAAGCCACCTGCTTTTAAAAGTCTGGGGCCCCGACAGCGATGTGGAGGAGGGAAATCTGGACAACTATATCCATTTCCTGCGCAGACGCCTGAAAACCGTTGGCAGCCGCCTGTGCCTAAAGACAGTCCGCGGCGTTGGCTACGCCCTGACGGAATCTTCGTAGATTTACTGATTGGGGAGAAAACATGTTTCGAAAAGTACATCTGTATCTGACGGCGCTCTGCGCCGGCATAACCACCGCCATTCTGATCGTGATGTCCCTGCTCTACCTGTACCTCTCAGAAAAGGAACTTTACGAAAACCAGTTCCGCTCCTTCCAGAACGATATCAATACCATTGCCACCAGCTTAGAACAGCAGTCTGTGATCTCCATGGAATGGCTCTCCAAAATGGAAGCCCGCGGCGGCTATACTTTCTATGCCCTGGATAACGGTATCCCGTTTCTTTACAACCGTCTTACCAATCTTTCCGAGTCCTCTGAAATCCGTGGCCTTCTGGAAAACTGTCTGGAAATCTACCGCAATAATTATGCGGATTCCTATGTGTCTGACACTGACGGCAGCACCCCCTTCAATACATGCGTCCACACAGAATTTCCTTATAACCCCACCGGCAGGCAGCATGAATACTATATCAGCATCATTGAACTGAACCGCGGCACATCCTCCATGCAGCTTCTGGTGCTCTCTCCCCTGGATTTTCTCCGGGAACAGATCACCAGACAGAGAGTCCGCTTCTTTCTGATTGATATTGCCGCCCTTCTGCTTTTGACCCTTTTTTCCTTCTTCTTTACTGGAAAACTTCTGCAGCCCGTGATTGAAAGCCGCAAGAAACAGACCGAATTTGTGGCTGCCGCCTCCCACGAGCTGCGCACGCCCCTCGCCGTGATACTCTCCGCCGCCGAATGCTGCCGGGACGCGGAGGCGGAAAAACAGTCGCGCTTTCTCGATACGATCAGACAGGAAGGCGATATCTTGACCTCTCTAGTCAACGACATGCTCGCCTTGAGCGCCTCCGACACCCAGCGCTTCACCTGCCGCCCGGCGCCCGTGGAACTGGACACACTGCTTATTAACACCTACGAGGCCTTTGAACCGTTAGCCGCCGAAAAAAAATTGTCCTTATCTGTCACCCTGCCGGAAGAATCCCTGCCGCTATGTACGGCGGACGCAGACCGCATCGTCCAGCTGCTCTCCATCCTGCTTCACAATGCCGTCAGCTACACACCGGAAGGCGGACGCATCGGCCTTTCGCTCTCACACAAAAAGAACCGCTTTTACCTGACGGTATCCGATACCGGCATAGGGATTTTGCCCGAGGACAGGAAAAAGATTTTCGACCGCTTTTACAGGGCAGAAAAATCCCGAAGCGCAAAAGGGCACTTCGGGCTTGGTCTCTCTATCGCCTCTGAAATTGTCAGACTCCACCACGGTACGATCAGCGTCGCCGACCGCCCCGGCGGAGGCAGCGTATTCACGGTCATTCTGCCCTAATCCTAAGCGTGTCACTTCCCCACTTTCGGCTTCGGGTTGGTCAGTGCACTCGGTATCTTGAAGAACACATAATTCTGGGCAAGCTCTGTGGCCGCTTCCGAAAGAACATCGGGGTTTACGCCGAGCTCGACTTTTTCCCCGGTTGCGCGCTCTATCGCCTGCTGCCTGAGAATTGCGCTGCTCACGTCTTTTCGTCCAAGAGCAATCTTCTGCTGGTACTCCCGCTCATTCTCCCGTTTGTACCACGCCTTTGTCGCCAGGTCCATATACATTTTATGCCGCTCAGCTCTCTTTTCCCAGAAGCTTTTCTGTTTCTTTTTCTTGGAGGAATCCGTGTGCTTTCCGCCGTTACGGAATCCCATCTGGAAACTCTCGCCCCGGTACTCCTCCTTCGTGGCGCCGAAATAGTGCACGCGGTAACTGCCGCCCGCATAGGCGCTCCACGGATTGTAAAAGGCGAAATCCTGCCGCAGCGTATCGAGCACCCACTTCTCGTAAGCGGGATCCGCCTTCATCGCCGCAAATCCCTCCTCCGAAATATTGACGGACACCGCGTCCCACTTCTGGGTCGCGCTTGTGGGAAGCGCCGATATCCTCTGGTAAATATACATCTTGTACTGATCCATGGACATGGCCTGTACGGCACGCTCGTTACGGTCCCCCGCACCTGAGACACCGCCCGCCGTCTGCCCCGCCAAGCCGGGGAATGCACCCTGCTCCTTCTGCGCAATTTTCTCCTGCACCGCCCCCGCGAAGCTGCCCGCCGCGCCGGCATCGCCCGCGGTTTCTCCCATGCCGCCCACCGCGCCGCCATCTGCCTTTCCCGCTGTTTTGCCGCCCGCGTTTTTCATATACTGTAATGCCTCCGCGTAAAACCGCGTCATCGGCGTAAATAAAAATCCGCTCATGGAATCCGCCCCCCTCTGTCCCCCGCATCGTCCGGCAGTATACGCGACACTGCCCATTGCCGTTTCTTCTATATATAAGTAATACGAATCAGAAAGGCAAAAAGTTTCATCTGATTGCATAGGATTGTATTGAGAAGTGGGTAAAAAGTGAGTAGGCATATAAAATCAACTGCTGAATATTGCATTCTCAATTCGCATATGCTATAATGCCGATAGGCAAAAGAAGAGATGAGTTGTCCATGCGGACAAAAGAAGCGAATCCCCCGACCGTAGTTGCGTACAGTCGAGGGATTCTTCTTGTCTTTTATAGTGGTCAAGCACCCACTAGGCTAGTTGTTGCTTCCATCATCACCGTCTAACCATTTGACAACGTAGTGGCAAGTTACGCCGCCCAGAACGGCAACTAAAAAAGAGATGAAGAACTCCATGCAGACACCTCCTCCCTGTTGCGGGTATTGGTGAGCAACAAAACCACACATTTCTGCAGGATTCTACACTGTGGGACAAAAGCCATGCCGGCATATTGTAACTTTTGCTTTCATCTCCACCCCTCCCTTCCTTTTTCAAAATTCTTATGAATTTTTTGCTTGACAGCCGTAAAAAGTAAGCAAACCTACATTCCCCATTGAAAAAAAATCCCTTTTATGTATAATGATATGAGTAACCGAAACACGCAAAAATACAGAAAACATGAGGATGTAACATGATACAGGCAAACAACGTAACCTTACGCGTAGGAAAAAAAGCCCTCTTTGAGGACGTAAACATCAAATTCACCGAAGGCAACTGCTACGGGCTGATCGGTGCAAACGGCGCCGGAAAGTCCACCTTCTTAAAAATCCTTTCGGGCGTTCTGGACACCACAAGCGGCGACGTGTCGATCACACCCGGCCAGCGTCTCTCCGTTCTTGAGCAGGATCACTTTAAGTACGACGCTTACCCGGTAATGGACACGGTCATCATGGGCAACGAGCGGCTCTACCAGATTATGAAAGAAAAGGATGCCATCTATGCCAAGGAAGATTTCTCCGACGAGGACGGCATCCGCGCAAGCGAACTGGAAGCGGAGTTTGCGGAGATGGACGGCTGGGACGCGGAGAGCAGCGCCGCCATGCTTCTTAACGGTCTCGGTGTCGGAACGGAGCTGCACTACAGTCAGATGGCAGACTTAAACGGCAATGAAAAAGTCAAGGTGCTCCTTGCCAAGGCGCTTTTCGGCAACCCCGATATCCTGCTTCTGGACGAGCCCACCAACCATCTGGACTTAGACGCCATCGCATGGCTGGAAGAATTTCTGATAAATTTTGAGAATACGGTGATCGTGGTCTCCCACGACCGCTACTTCCTCAATAAAGTCTGCACCCACACGGCTGATATCGACTACGGCAAAATCCAGCTCTACGCCGGCAACTATGATTTCTGGTACGAGTCCAGCCAGTTGATCATCAAGCAGCGCAAGGAGGCAAACAAAAAGAAAGAGGAACAGATCAAGGAGCTGCAGGAATTTATCTCCCGCTTCTCCGCCAACGCAAGTAAATCCAAACAGGCGACTTCCAGAAAGCGCGCCCTTGAAAAAATCGAGCTGGACGACATCCGTCCTTCCAGCCGCAAATACCCTTACATCGACTTCCGCCCCGAGCGCGAGATCGGCAACGAAGTGCTCACTGTGGAAGGTTTGAGCAAAACCGTTAACGGCGAAAAGGTACTGGACAATATTTCCTTCATCGTGGGACACGACGACAAGATTGCCCTTGTGGGCGGCAACGAACTGGCCAAAACTACGCTTCTCCAGATCCTTATGGGGGAGATGGAGCCGGACGAAGGCAACTACAAGTGGGGCGTCACCACCTCCCAGGCCTATTTCCCGAAGGATAACACGGCGGAGTTCGCCAACGACTACACCATCACCGACTGGCTTATGGGCTACTCTCCCGTGAAAGACGTGACCTATGTGCGGGGCTTTCTGGGCCGTATGCTGTTTGCCGGCGAAGACGGCGTGAAAAAGGTAAAGGTGCTTTCCGGCGGTGAGAAGGTGCGCTGCCTTCTCTCCAAAATGATGATAAGCGGCGCTAACTGCCTCCTCTTTGACGAGCCGACGAACCACCTTGACATGGAGGCGATCACAGCCCTAAACGAAGGCATGAAGAAATTCAAGGGCGTGGAGATTTTCTCCTGCCACGACCATCAGGTGGTACAGACCACGGCAAACCGCATTATGGAAATCCTGCCGGACGGCACTTTGATCGACAAGATCACCACCTACGACGAGTATCTGGAGAGCGATGAGATGGCGAGAAAGCGCACCGTTTACACCAGTACCGCCAGTCAGGAAGAAGACGATTAAAGTGAAAAGTACTAAGTCTCACTTAGGAGAATGCCCAAAATACGGCATTCTCCGCATGAATATATAAATAATAGAGGGAAAATATGAGAGCCATCGACCTGCACACCCACACATCAAAATCGGACGGCAGTTACACGCCAGCGGAACTGGTGGATTATGCCGTGGAAAAAAATCTGGCTGCCGTGGCCATAACGGACCACGACAGCATAGAAGGGCTTGACGAGGCGGTGGCCCATGCGGCCGCCCTGAGAGGGCGCGGCCTTCCCTCCGTGGAGGTAGTTCCGGGAATCGAGTTTTCCACAAAATACGAAAATCAGGATGTACACATTGTGGGACTCTATATCTCCTATACGAAGGATGTGTTTAAAAACGCCCTTTGCGGCTTTGTGGACTCCCGCGTCAACCGAAACATCAAAATGTGTGAAAACCTACAGGGTGCAGGCATTGATATCACCTACGAAAAGCTGCAGGACATGTATCCCGAAGCTGTCATCACCAGAGCGCACTACGCTTCCTACCTGTTGGAGAACGGATATGTGAAAAGCAGGCAGGACGCGTTTGCCAAATACCTTGGCGACCATACGAAATACTTTGTGCCGCGGGAAAAGGTAACGCCCTCCCAGGCGGTGGAACTGATCTTAAAAGCGGACGGTATCCCCATTCTGGCGCACCCGCCCCTCTACCATATGGGAAACGACAGGCTTGAAACGCTGGTCTCCTTCCTGAAAGCGGACGGCCTTATGGGAATCGAAGTTTTCTACAGCACCTACAGCAATCAGGATATGCGGGACATGCGGAGACTGGCGGACAAATACGACCTTCTCGTAAGCGGCGGCTCCGATTTCCACGGCGCTAACAAGCCCGGTCTGGACCTTGGCCGAGGTTACGGCAAACTGTATATCCCGGAAGATGTCCTTTTTCGGATAAAGGCGGCGCTGCCCCACGGAATATAATAATTGGCATCCCGCTATTTTAGGCGTAATAAATCGCACATGTAACGAATCGAGGTTCTCTATGAAAATACTGTTCACGGATTTAGACGACACGCTCCTAAACAGCCAGAGTCAGGTTTCCCCGGAAACCAAAGCCTTTCTGGATGAATTTCTGGCGGACGGAAACCGTCTGGTTCTTTCCTCCGGCCGTCCCCTTATGAGCGTTATGGAAGTGAAGGAACTGGCGGGGTTACATCAGCCCGGCATTTTTTTAAGCGCGTCCAACGGCGCCCGGGTCTACGACTGCGACAGCAAACGCACCATCCGTAAAATCGGGCTTCCCCTCTCTTATGTCTCCCATATACAGGAACAGGCGGAGGAACTGTCCCTCCATATCCAGACTTACCGCGACAGTGATGTGGACGACGCCATCGTCTCCCCTGCGGATGACGAAGAAATCCGTTACTATCGCAGAAAAATCCATCTGCCTATGGTGGTTTCCCAAAACCTGCGCGACGCCCTCACGGATGAACCGTGCAAAATGCTTGCGATTAGTTTACATAACTATGATAAGCTGGAGACTTTCCGAAAAAAAATTGCAGACTGGGCCAATGGCCGGATACGCACCATCTATTCCAGCAATATCTATCTGGAGCTCTATGACTGGAACGCCGGCAAGGGCAGTTCCCTGCTCTTCCTCTGCGATTATCTTGGGATTCCCGTGTCAGACTCCTTCGCCGCCGGGGATGCGGACAACGACATCTCCATGCTCGAAGCCGCAGGCTGCGGCATCGCCATGAAAAATGCCACGGACAAAGTGAAAGCCCACGCCGATGTTGTCACAGACCTTGACAACGACCAGAATGGGCTCGCCGATATGATGCGTAAGCTGCTAAATTAACCCTCTACAATTAAATATCTTCCGTCTCCAATTTCAAACACTTCGTCCGCTTCCAGAATCCCTTCCTCGTCGGCGCCTTCCATATCTACGCCTTCCTCCTCAAAAAACTCCCACACTTCCCTGACGGAATCCACCACAACCGCCATACACTCTTCCAAGAAGTTCTCCGCCTCCTCGTAAGTCTCGGCTACCTTCTCAGGATAAAGCTGCAGCTGATTCTCCAAAAAACACTGTACTACTTTCTCGTCAAACACAAACGATCCCTCCCTATATCTTATAGTTTACATAATATTACCTGTAATCCGGCACAGGCATGCGCCTCAGACCAGCCCCCGTCTCTTGAGTTCCTGACAGAGCCGCCCTACCGGCAGTCCGACCACATTGTTATAATCCCCGCAGATACCCTGAATATGCGCGGCGCACAGCCCCTGAATCGCATACGCGCCCGCCTTGTCCATGGGTTCCCCGCTGTCCACGTACCTTTGGATCTCCTCGTCAGTCATGGCATACATGGTCACGTCCGTACACTCGGAAAAAGTGGCGTACATGGGCGGCATATCCTTATATTTCCATGCAAGTGTCACACCTGTATAAACCTGATGGCTTCCGCCCTGCAATTCCTTTAACATGCGCGCCGCATCCGTCTTGTCTACAGGTTTGCCGAGGATTTTTCCCCATGCGCTCACCACCGTGTCCGCGCCGATCACGACAAAATCCTCTTTTCCCTCTCCGGCAAGCCTGCCGCAGACATCCACCGCCTTCTGGTAGGACAATTCTTCCACCACTTCATTCGGCATTTCTTTCGTGACCATCTCCTCCACCATGCTCGGCACGACCTTGAAGGAAATCCCCACTTGCTTTAAAAGCTCTTTCCGCCTCGGCGACGCCGAGGCAAGATAAATTTTCATATGTTTTCATTCCTTTCAAAAACTTGGCGTCCCGTCCTATGGCGGGACGTCTTTAGAAGTTCTTCTCACTTTGGTCGTGGTGCATCTTAGGGATAAACACCCTCTTGTGCACGGTTCCGGCCTTCTCCTTCGCAGCCGCCTTCGCCTCTTTGCCAAACGCAAGCTGGGCGTTGAACACTTCCTTCCCGCGCTTATCCACCTTCACGTACGTACCGTCAGGCTGCAGAACAGAAGCCTTCACCGAATCTTTGAGCTGGCATTCCAGAATGTTTTTCAGCTTCTCCTGCAAAGCCGGCTTCTCAATCGGGAAAAGGATCTCCACCCGGCGCTCTAGGTTTCTCGGCATCCAGTCAGCGCTTGCACAGTAATATTCCGGCTTGCCGTCGTTTTCAAAGTAGAAAATCCTTGCATGCTCCAGAAAGTTTCCTACAATGGAACGCACCGTAATATTCTCGCTGACGCCCTCAATCCCCACCCGCAGACAGCAGATACCGCGGATAATCAGGTCGATCTTTACCCCCGCCGCGCTCGCCTCGTAAAGTGCCTCGATCACATCCTTATCGCAGAGCGCGTTCATCTTGGCAATGATTCTTGCCGGCCGCCCAGACTCGGCATGGGTTTTCTCCCTGGCAATCAGGTGAATAAACCTGTCCTTAAGCCAGTGGGGCGCCAGGGAAAGCCGGTTCCAGCTCCTTGGCTCCGAATACCCGGAAAGCATGTTAAACACCGCCGTCGCGTCTTCCCCTATCATTTCCGAACAGGTGAAATAACCGATATCCGTGTACAGCTTCGCCGTGGAATCGTTGTAATTGCCCGTTCCAAGATGGACATACCGGCGGATGCCGTTCTCCTCTCTTCTGACAACAAGTGTTATTTTACTGTGGGTTTTAAGCCCGACCAGCCCGTAAATGACGTGACAGCCCGCCTTCTCCAGTTTCTTCGCCCACACAATGTTATTTTCCTCGTCAAATCTCGCTTTTAACTCCACGAGCACGGAAACCTGCTTGCCGTTTTCCGCCGCCTGTTCCAAAGCCGCAATGATGGGGGAATTGCCGCTGACGCGGTAAAGGGTCTGCTTGATCGCCAAAACTTCAGGGTCCCTTGCCGCCTGCCTGATAAAGCGCACAACCGGCTCAAAACTCTGGTACGGGTGGTGCATCAGGATATCGCCCTCCCTGATCTTCGCAAACACATCCGCATCCTCAGGAAGCTCCGGCACCATCTGGGGAGGCAGATAACTGTTCTCCTTCAAATGGTCAAACCCTTCCACCCCATACAGTTTCATCAGAAAGGTGAGGTCTAACGGCCCGCCGATGGCGTAAATATCCTCCTTCGGAATCGCCAGCTCCTCCCGGATCAGCTTGAGGAGACGGCTGTCAATGCCTTCCTCCACCTCCAGACGGATCACCTGTCCCCACTGTCTCTTTTTGAGCTGCTTCTCGATCTCCTGCAGGAGGTCCTCCGCCTCCTCCTCTTCAATCGTCAGGTCCGCATTCCTCATAATGCGGAAAGGATAGGTACATACAATATCGTAATTTAAGAATAGTTTGTGTATATTGCGCTCGATCACTTCCTCAAGGAGTATCAGGCGTCTCCCCTCCTCCGAGGGAATCTCCACAAGACGTGAGAGGACGCTTGGAACCTGCACCGTGGCAAACTCCAACTCCCCGTCGCCGTTTTTCTTCGTCATCAGCGCCCCCAGATTCAGGGACTTATTGCGGATCAGCGGAAACGGACGGGAGGAATCCACCGCCATGGGCGTGAGGACAGGATAGACATTGTCCGTGAAATAGCTGTCCACATATGCCGCCTCCTCCTTAGTCAGGTCCTCATGGTGGGTAATAATACGCAGCCCGTTCGCCGAAAGCTGCGGCAGAAGGGAACGGTTGTAAGTGTTGTACTGCTGGTTCACAAGCTGATGCGTCTTTTCATTCACCCGCACGAGCTGCTCCGTGGCCGTCATGCCCGCAATGTCCCGTTTCTTATATCCCGCGTTTACCATATCCTTGAGAGATGCCACCCGCACCATGAAAAACTCGTCCAGATTAGACGCCGTGATGCTTAGGAATTTCAACCGCTCAAACAGCGGCAGATGCTTATCTCTCGCCTCCGCCAGCACCCGCTCATTAAAGAGCAGCCAGCTCAGCTCCCTGTTTGTATAATACGATTCATCCGAAAAAATCTTTCCCTGCGCCATATCCCCATGGCCTCCTTTATATTTATACATGTCTCTGTCTGATTACCGGACGGACGCTGTAAACTTCCTCAAAGAACTCGGAACGCCTCGTAAACAGCCCTTTTTCCAGCGTAATGTCCACCGACTCATCCACGGTAATGACAAGTTCCCGCTCCTTTAAAACCGCCTTTACATCCTTAAACTTCTGCTTATGGCTGCGGTCAAGCCCGTTGGCTACCTTCAATATGGCGGTCAGCTTTGCAATCGTCAGATACGCCTCCCTGTCAATCGTAATGTTTCCGCCCATCACCTGCCAGTAGTCAAAATCTATGTGGTTATACTTCACCACATTCGCCACGATCTCCCGCTCCGTATGGGATAACCCGATGATCTCCGTGGACATGATAATGTTGTAGGAACATTCGCCCAGATTCACAAGGCTGATATACTTGCCGCAGTCATGCAAAAGTGTGGCGATCCGCAAAAGCAGCCGCTCCCTCCTGCCAAGACCGTGTATCTTCTTCATGCTGTCAAAGATGGTCAGCGCGATCTTCTCAAGCGTCTCGCTTCTGCGCCTGCTGCCCATGTAGCGCTTGCTTATGTTCTGCGCGCAGGCGATGATGTCCTGCTCGAAATCATGCTCTTCCCTGATGATCTTATGCTTTTGGGCGTACTCGTATGCCATGCCGTCGCAGAGCGTCACGCCCGGCGCCCAGATCATCTTAGCGCCCATCATCTTGGCTATCCTGTTGATCAATATACCCGAAATATAGAGAAGCGGGATATTTTCCTCCGGCATATCCAGCGCCTTCGCCGCCTGCTGGTTCGACTTGGAACGAATCCGCTCCAGAAATGTCTCCACGGCGGGCGCTTCTACACTGCTCTCCTCCAGCCCCAACACGTTTTTCCCGACAATGGCGGACAGATAATCGTCCACCACAATTATGTTTTCAATCTGCCCGTCTTTCAGATACAGCTTCTTAAAAAGCATAATCTGGGAGCTTATCATCTCGTCGAGTATCACCTCGTACTGTCTGGGACTGATATTCAGCCGCCCGAGCTGGTCCTGCAGCCGCAGCACTCCCAGCCGCATATTCTGGGTCGTCACGAGCGTGTCCTTGTCAAAGAGGGAAATCTGGATACTGCCGCCTCCAATGTCCACGATCGCGGTTCCCTTCTCCACGATCTTGTTGAAACGCCCTCTGGAAGCAATCGCCTTATAGTTTAGGAAACGCTGCTCCGAATTGCTGAGCACCTCAATGCGGATGCCGGTGCGCTGGGCAATCTGGTCCAGAACGATCATGGTATTTTCCGTCTCCCGGATGGCGCTCGTGCCGTAGGCGGTGTAATCGTCCACCCGGTAGCTTTTCATGATATCGTTGTAATCCCGCAGCACCCGGGAAAGCTCGTCCACGCGGTCATAACTGATCTTCCCTGTGGCAAAGGTGTCCGTCCCCAGATCAATCCTGTGCCTGATATGGTCAATCTCCCGCAGGCCGCTTTTGGATGAAATCTCAAATATTTTCATGCCGAGTTCATAGGAACCCACGTCTATCGCTGCAAATGTTTTCATTTTCCCCTCCTGCAACTCCTTCTTCCGCATTCCCGTATGTGGGACTTAGTACTTCTCCTCGCTTTTACCCCGTAGTCTGGCCGAGCAAAAAGTCAATAAACTGCTGTGCCGTCCTGCCCGAAAGTCCCCCATGGGAAAGCTCCCATTTGTTCGCCAGAAGAAACAGCTCCTCATCCGGCACTTTTAGTCCGTTTCTCTCCGCAAGCGCCTTCACGATCTGCTGGAACTGCTTTTTATCCGGCGATCCGAAAAAGATGGTCACGCCAAAGCGGTAAACCAGTGATAATTTCTCCTGTACCGTGTCTCCCGCATGCATGTCCTCGTCTCGTCTGTCAGCCTTGTCGCTGTAGTTCTCCCGGATCAGGTGCCGCCTGTTGGAGGTCGCGTAAATCAGCACGTTGGCCGGCTTTTTCTCCAGTCCGCCCTCAATCAGCGCCTTTAAATATTTATATTCCACTTCGAAATCCTCGAAGCTGAGATCATCCATGTAAATAATAAACTTGTAATTGCGGTTTTTGAGCTGGCCGATCACCGCGTTCAGATCCTGAAACTGATGCTTGTACAGTTCAATAATACGCAGTCCCTTCTCGTAATATTCGTTGGCAATCGCCTTCACGCAGGAGGATTTTCCCGTGCCCGCATCGCCGAACAGCAGACAGTTGTTGGCGCGCCTCCCCGCCACAAAAGCCTCCGTATTCTCCCGGAGCTTCTGTTTGGGAATCTCATAGCCCACCAAGTCATCCAGATACACATGCGCGATATTGCGTATCGGCACAATCATCGCGCCGTTCTCCGTATGTTCCACCCGGAAAGCCTTGTGCAGTCCCAGGTCTCCCACGCCGTACTCCCTGTAAAACTGCGTGAGCGTGGCTTTCATCGCCTCGGCACTCCCACTTTTCATCAAGTGCTGCGCCAGCGTGCAGATCCTGTCCCGAATCCGCCTGTTGTAGATCTTGCTGTCCGCAGAAGGACCCTCATAGGCAAGAACCACGGCAAATTCCGGCGCCTTTAAGACTTCCATCATCTCCGTGAAATCATAGTCATAAAACTCCTTGAAAATAGCGATATCGTGCAGCACCAGCTCATTGATGCTGCCCTCCACTTCCCCCCGCATCTCGCATGCGCAGCTGTAGCTGTTTTCATTGTTCACCAAGAGATTTGCCAGGTAACAGTGCCAGAGATTCCCATAAAAACCGTGATCCGCGGCCTGCTCGGAGAGCCTGTGCATACACCTGTAAAAAAGCGGTCTCGCCCTTCCGTCCCCGGAGCGGTAATGCTCCATCAGCCATACCACGTCCCGCAGGATATCCCCGTCCGCAAACTCCTTATATATAATCAGTTCCTCTTCCCTCATCGTTGTATTTCCTCCAGATATTCCTGCGGAGAATGCCGCTTTTCAGGCATTCTCCTATGCGAAACTTAGTACTTCTCACGCTAGTAGTTTCCGAGTATTCTTAAGTTGCGCGCCTCATCCCGCAGTCCCCTCAGGGCGTTTTTCACCGCGCCGTCCGCAAAATTCCCCTCAAAGTCAATAAAGAAACGGTACTCCCAGTTTCGGTCCTCAATGGGACGGCTCTCTATCTTTGTCATACTCAGATTATTGTAAATAAAGTGGGACAGCATGTGGTAGAGGGAGCCGCTCTCGTGGGGCACCTCCAGGCAGATACTGATCTTCCCCGCGTCCTTCCTAAATATCTTCTGGTTGGTGACAATGATAAAACGGGTGGAATTGGTCTCCGACTGGTTCACGCCCCGCTCTAAGATATCCAGACCGTAGATCTTAGCCGCCTGTTCGCTGGCGATTGCCGCCTGGGTTTTATCCCCCTCCTCGCTCACCTTTCGGGCCGCAAAAGCATTGTTTTTCAGACTGACCTGCCGCCAGTCCTCATGCTCGTTTAAGTACCGCGCGCTCTGCATCAGCGACTGCGGATGGGAATACACCGTCTTAATCTGGGAAAGCTCTGTCCCCGGCAGCCCCATCAGGCACTGTTCGATCTCTATAATCTGCTCTCCCACAATATAATTCTCAAACTCCACAAGAAGATCATAAATCTCACTGACAATCCCCGCCGTGGAATTTTCAATGGGCAGCACCGCAAAGTCCGCGCTTCCCTCCTCTATGGCCGTCATGGCGTCCCGGAAAGTCTCCACATGGAAGCTCTTCACCTGTTCCCCGAAATAGCGGAGCATCGCCATCTGGGAGTAAGCGCCCTCCGCCCCCTGAAAGACCACCCTCGCCTGTTCCGTCTCCAGCCTGTCCACTCCGATAAACGGCAGCCTTCCAAGCGCCCCCGCCTCCACCAGTTTCTTATACTGGAGCTTTCTGCTTATGGACATAATCTGTTCAAACAGTTCCTGCACGCCGTGGGCGTTGAAAGGGTCATGGGTGAGGGAACGCACTTTCTTAAGCTTCTCCTCCTCTCTGGCCCTGTCAAATACCTTCTTTCCCGTCTCAATCTTATAGTCAGCCACCTGAGAGGAAATTGCCATGCGTTCCTCATAGAGCGCCACGATTTTCTCGTCAATCACATCAAGCTGACCCCGAAGTTCCAATAAATCCATCCTGCTGTCCTTTTCCTTTCCTATTCCTTCCTAAAGTTTACCGCAATTTGTTCTTGATAGCAAGCGGCTTTCCAGATATAATAGTAGTGTTGCGAAAGCGCTTTTCGGGGAGGGAAATTCAATGACAGGCAATCGAAAAAACATCCTGATTCTTTCTGTAGCGGGTGTTATTTTAATAATACTATTAATAGCGGTTATTCTGAGCGGCCGTATTCCCATGAACGACGAGTTTACCGTCGGGAACACGCCCGGAAATCTGAACAACGGCGGATATTTCTGTGAGATGGACGGGCGGGTATATTTTGCCAACGCCTACGACAATTTCGCCCTTTACTCCATGAATCCTGACGAAACGGATCTGGTCAAATTTAACGAGGGGGCCGTCTCTTCCATCAACGCGGCCGGAAAATATCTCTACTACGCCCAGATCAGCGGAGGCACAGACTCTGGCGGCATCGGCAGCGCCGTGCGTATGGCCGGCATTTACCGAAGCAACCTGAAAGGGAAATCCGTGGTCGGCTTAGACCGCTGTGATATCGTGAGCATGCAGCTTTGCGGCAACTATCTCTACTACGAAAAGTACGACAAACAGATCGGCACTTCTTTGGACAAAGTGCGTATTGATAAAAAGGAAAGACAGACTGTGGCAAAGGCGATTATCAATCCCAACTGCTACGTAAACGGTAAAATCTATTACAACGGCGCGGCGGAGGACCACTACCTCCACGCCCTCGACGTCGCCACGGACAGGGATTCCGTAGTGTGGCGTGGAAATATCTGGAATCCCATCGTGCAGGACGGATACGTCTACTACATGGACGTTGCCGAAAACTACCGCCTGTGCCGATATAATTTATCCAACAACGTGGTGGAAGTCCTGACCAACGACCGCATCGACATGTTCAATGTCTACGGCAATTACATATACTATCAGGTCAGTTCCTCCGATTCCCCGGCCCTCAAGCGGATGCTGATCGACGGCAGCTCACAGGAAATTGTCCGCGAAGGCGTGTACCAGAACATCAATATTACCTCTGAGTATGTGTACTTCAACTCCTTCAACGAGTCCACGCCGGTATATAAGACTTACACATACGGTCCTGTCAATGTAACAACCTTTGACGCCGCAAGGGAAGCGGCGCTTAAAAATAACAACCTGAAGGGAAAAGGCGGGGAATAAGAATATCTGCTGCAAAAAGGCTGTCCGCAAAGGACAGCCCCTCTCTTTTTATTCTGATAATACATGTTTTTCTCCGTCCCGCTCCACATCCGCCAGAAGCTCCACCACCGCTTTCCCGAAAACGGGATGCCTCTCGTAGGGAGCGATCTGCGCGAGCGGCTTCAGCACAAAATCGCGGTTCTGCATATCCTTATGGGGAATCGTCAGCTTTTTTGTGTCCATCACCTTCCCCTCAAAGAGAAGTATATCCAGATCCAGTGTTCTCGGCCCCCAGCGCTCTTTCCGCTCTCTCGCCTCCGCCTTTTCAATCCCCTGCAGGATTTCCAGAAGCTCCTCCGGCGTATAGAGGGTCTCAATGGACAGCGCACCGTTTAAATAGTCCGCCTGCTCCACGCCGCCGTAGGGCGTCGTCTCCACCCAGTCCGAAACGCGCAGCACCCTGCACCTTTTATCTGCAAGCAGGGCGTCCACCGCCGCGCTTAAATGCGCCCGCCGATCCCCGATATTGGAGCCGCAGGCAATATAAACCCGCCGCCAGCCTCTCGTGATCTTCACGGAAACCGAACCGAAAGGAACCGTGATCGGCGCCTCCGGCTTCTTTACCTCCATGGTAACCTGTCTTACATAGGGAAACTGCAAAAGCAGCGCCTCGGACGCCTTCTCCGCCGCCGTCTCTATCAGTTTATAGGTATGCTCCGTGAGAAAGGTGTGCAGAAAACGGCAAACCACGCCGTAGTTCGTGGACAGTCCCAGGTCATCCGCCATGCCCGCCGCCCTTGTATCCGTGTCCAGAACCGCGCTCACATAGAAATTCTGCCCTTTTTCGTTCTCCTGCTGATATACCCCGTGATAGGCGTATATCTGCAAGTCTTCCACAATAATCTGGTCCGCCATCATGGACTCCTTTCCTGCACGGATAAATTTTTTATGTATCACTCGTTATTTAATCTGCTGCCGCTTTAATTTTTGTAACCGTCCCGGATCGCCTCCGTCATCTTAACCGCGCGGGCATTCTCCTTCACATCATGCACACGTACAAACATAACACCGCGCTGCACGCCGTATACCGTAGTTACCAGCGTCCCTTCCACGCGCTCGTTCACCGGAAGGTCCAGTCCCATGCCCACTACAGACTTACGGCTCGCGCCGAGGAGAAGCGGATACCCGAGGGAGTGGAATTTCTGCAGATTATCAATAATTTCCAGATTGTTCTCATAACTCTTGCCGTATCCGATACCCGGATCCAGGATGATCTTGTCAAAGGCGATGCCCTTGCTGCTCGCGATCTCCAGGGACGCTTCCAGATCCCAGAACATTTCCTCAATCAGGTTGTTGTATCTCATATCCTTGCGGTTATGCGCCAGACAGCAGGGCAGCCCGGACTCCGCGATCACCTGCGCCATATTTTCATCATACTTCAGCCCCCAGATATCGTTAATCATATCGACGCCCGCCGCAATACCCGCCTTTGCCACCTCGGACTTATAGGTGTCAAGAGAAATCGGTACATTAAATCTGGATTTAATCGCTTCGATTACCGGCGTCACCCTGTCGATCTCTTCCTGCACAGAAATCTGCGTGTAACCGGGTCTTGTGGACTCCCCTCCCACATCCACAATATCCATACCATCTGTTATCATTTGTTCTACGTGATATAATGCCTGGTCCAGCTCGTTATACTTTCCTCCGTCAGAAAAAGAATCGGGTGTTACGTTGAGTATTCCCATCACATAAGCATGTCCTTTTGTTCTGAAATCTCTCTGTCCTATCCTCATTTTCCTATCCTCCGTATTCTTTATTATATGATTACTTATCCACAGGATTTCACTTTGCTAAATCCTGATTATACACTTTGTCTTCTCCGACCATACGGAAAAACAGTTCCTGCCACTTCGGGTCTTCCTGAAAACATCCTCTGGACGCCAATGTCATCGTCCTGCTCCCGGGCTTCTCCACACCCCGCATCGTCATACAGAGGTGTTCCGCCTCCAGCATGACAATCGCGCCCTGCGGTTTCAGGTGTTCCATAACAGCCTCCACGATCTGAATGGTCATCTGCTCCTGGATCTGCGGTCTTCTGGCATAGACCTCCACCGTCCTTGCCAGCTTGCTTAAGCCCACCACCTTCCCGTCCGGGAGATAGGCGATATGCGCCTTCCCGTAAAACGGCATCAGATGATGCTCGCAAATAGAATAAAAGGTGATATTTTTTACCAGAACAATCTCGTTACTCGCCACTGCAAACGTCTTCGCCAGATGCTCTCCCGCGTCCTCGTCCATTCCCGAAAAAATTTCTCCGTACATACGGGCAATTCTGTCCGGCGTCTCACGCAGACCCTCTCTGTTCACATCCTCGCCGATGCCCTCTAAAAGCAGCCTGACCGCCTCTTCAATTTTTGTCTGATCTACCATGGGTATCTCTCCTGATCGTATCTCTGTGCCCGACTACATCCATCAGTTCTCCCAGATAGGAGAGAGAGCCGAAAGCAACGATAACGGCATCCTTATCTTTTCCCGTCAGGAGATACGCAATTTCCACAGCCTCCTGCACGCTGTCCGCCGCAGTCACGGCCTTGTGATACTCCCTCGCCGCCTGCGCCAGCTCAAGCGCCGTCAAGGCGCGCTCCTTAATGGGCGGCGTCACGGTAATAATATGGGACGCCAGTTCAAAGGTATGCCGAATCACTTTGTCATATTCTTTGTCCTGTAACATTCCCATTATATAAATTATTTTCCTGTTTGTAAAATAAAAACGAATACTTTCCGCTAATTTTTTCGCGGCGTCCTCATTATGCGCGCCGTCCGCAATAAAGAGCGGCCTCTTCGCAATCACATCGAACCGGCCCGGCCATCTCGCCTGCAATAGCCCCTGCCTCAGTTTCTCTTCCGGCACTTTATACCCGCATCTTGCAAGCGCAAGAACAGTCTCCACCGCCAGGACGGCGTTCTCAATCTGGAACTGGCCGGGCATGGAGATCGTCAGGTCCTTATACTTATCGTAGTCAAAACTCTGCTTCGTCACGCCGTATCTAATCCTCTTCGCGCGCGATACGTCCGCCGTCAGAAATTTTCCCTTTTTCAAAAAGGCGGACTGCCTCAGAATTTTCATCACTTCCGGGGACTGTTTTACCGATATGGCATAACACTTGTTCTTTATAATGCCGGATTTTGCGAGCGCAATCTCCTCGAGACTGTCCCCCAGAATATCCATATGATCCATGCTGATGGAGGCAAAAACCGCCGCCAGCGTCGTATTTACCACGTTTGTTGCGTCAAGCGCACCGCCAAGGCCGGTCTCCAGCACCACCAGATCGCATTCTTTATCCAAAAAGAATAAGAAGGCGACAGCCGTCTCCACTTCAAAGAGAGTGGGATGTGCCGCCCCCTCCTCCACCATCTGTCCAACCGCCGCCTTTACCGGTTCGAGATACTTGCAAAGCCCCGACTGCGTAATTTCGCGGCCGTTTACCTGAAACCGTTCCCTGTAATCCTTCACGGTAGGAGAAATATATCTGCCGACCCGGTACCCTGCCTCCTGCATAATTGAGGAAATATAGGCAAGCGTGGAACCCTTCCCATTGGTGCCGGCGATATGTACAAACCTAAGCTGATCCTGCGGATCGCCAAGAATGGCACACAGCCGGCGCATGGTGTCCAGCCCCATAACGCTGCCAAGAGGCCGTAATTCGTCTACATACTGCATGGCTTCACGATAATTCAAGGCTCCTGCTGCTCCTCCCTTTCTTTCCTGGTTCTCTGGTCACAGACTTCCCTGTCACGGCCTGTATAAATACGCCGGACCAGGGCAATACTTTCACTATGAGAAAATTTTTGCACAACTTTATCCACTGCGGTCTGCTGGGGTGGTTCCTGGAAATCACCTTTACGGCCTTTCACGCATTCCGACGCCGTGAAATGACACTGCCCGGTGCAACCTCCATCTGGATGTTTCCCATATACGGACTGGCAGCCTTCCTCGCACCCGTCTGCCGTCTGTTAAAAAACCGCTCCCTGCTGTTTCGGGGACTGACCTACACGGGCCTGATCTTTACCGGGGAGTTTCTCACCGGCATATGGCTGAACCGCCGCGAACTCTGTCCGTGGAACTATGAGCGTTCCCGCTGGAACCTGGCAAAAGTAATCCGCCTCGACTTCGCCCCCTGCTGGTTTGTCACAGGTCTTCTCTTTGAACGGCTCCTTCGGGAAAACGATCCCTCCCTGCGCCCGGACAGACCAAACCGCCATTAATCGGCATCCATATCAATGTCATCCGCGTCAATATTCAAAGTATTGAGCGTACGCCTCTTTCTCCGCGCAACTTCGGAAGCATGCAGAATATAGTCCTTGACCTCTTTGGCGTGCTTGATATGTGAAAGATATAGCTGGGGATGCGTATTGTCCCCCGTATAGCATGCCACCGTGCCAAGTCCGAAAATCCGCTCCACCAGACTCGTCTTTAGCTCCACGTCCTGCACCTTATATAAATAACAGTCGTTTTCTGTCGTGTTGAGCAGCCCTGCGTTAATGGTAATCACACGCTCGTTCACCGTATACTTCGTAAAGGTAAACGGCAGCCCCAAAAACAGCCACCGCTTGCGCTCCACGTACTCCCGCGCATCTTCCTTTTCCTCTATATCCCGCATTTCCTCTCTGTTTTCTTCCATGCTTCTTTTCTCCTCTTTTTAGAATCACATATCTTCTTTTCACTTTACGTTTAGTGTACCACATTCCCCTCTATTTCACAATCTTCACATTGGATCTCGTCCTTTTATCCCACTTGCGTCCCCCTTTTCTTTGTGCTATGATATACAAAATATAGCAAGAAAATAGTAACCACACCACATCATAAGGAGGACGCTGCATGACCGCTAAAGATTGTATCGTAGGACGTAGAAGTATACGGAAATTCAAGGCAGACGCCGTTTCCCACGAACTTTTAGCAGGGATCGTCGAAACCGCTTCCTACTCGCCGAGCTGGAAGCACACACAGATCACCCGCTACATAGCCGTAGAGGGCGCATTAAAGGAAAAGATAGCCAGAGAGTGCACCACCATGTATCCCCCCAACGGAGATATCATTGCGGCAGCTCCCGTACTGATGGCTGTTACCATTATCAAAAACCGCAGCGGTTTTGAGCGCGACGGATCTTTCAGCACTCCCCGCGGCGACGGCTGGCAGATGTACGACGCCGGTATCGCATCCCAGAGCCTCTGCCTCGCGGCATACGAACAGGGGCTTGGTTCCGTGATCCTCGGTCTTTTTGACCAGAGCGAGGCAGAGTCCCTCTTACAGCTTCCTGAAGACAGAGAGCTGGTTGCCCTCATTCCGATTGGCTATCCAGATGAGACGCCTGTAGCTCCCAGACGGAAACCCGTGGAAGAATTATTAACTTATATGTCATAAACGAAAAAATAGAAGAGAATTATCTCTTCTATTTTTTTCGACCATACTGCAAAGGAGTGACGCATCTTTATGAGACATTTAATGAATCCGCTTGATTTTTCCGTAGAAGAGCTGGACAGGCTCTTTGATCTGGCAAACAGGATCGAGAAAGATCCCGCGAAATACGCACACGCCTGCGACGGAAAAAAACTGGCGACCTGCTTTTACGAACCGAGTACCCGCACGCGCTTGAGCTTTGAAGCCGCCATGCTGAATCTGGGCGGGCAGGTTCTCGGCTTTTCCGACGCCGGATCCTCCTCCGCCGCAAAGGGCGAGAGCGTTTCCGACACGATCCGTATCATCTCCTGTTACGCGGATATCTGCGCCATGCGCCATCCCAAGGAGGGCGCGCCCATGGTAGCGGCGGAGCGCTCCGGCATTCCCGTGATCAACGCGGGGGACGGCGGACACCAGCACCCTACCCAGACACTGACCGACCTGCTTACCATCCGTTCCCTAAAGGGAAGGCTCGGCGGCTTTACCATAGGTCTGTGCGGCGACCTGAAATTCGGCAGAACCGTACATTCCCTGATTAACGCGCTGGTACGCTACCCGGATATCCGTTTCATCTTTATCTCACCCGCAGAGTTGAAAGTACCCGATTATATCACGGATATGCTGACGGAAAAAGATATTCCATACGAGGAGGTCATCCGTCTGGAAGACTGTATGCCGAATCTGGATCTCCTCTACATGACCAGGGTGCAGAAAGAGCGTTTCTTCAACGAGGAGGACTATGTTCGCCTGAAAGATTTCTATATTCTGGATAAGGCGAAGCTGTCCGCGGCGAGGGAGGACATGCTGGTCCTTCATCCCCTTCCCCGGGTCAATGAAATTTCCGTGGAGGTGGACGACGATCCCCGCGCAGTCTACTTCAAACAGGCACAGTACGGTGTCTATGTTCGGATGGCGCTGATCCTGACCCTGCTTGGCATTGAAAAGTAAATTTAATATAGCAGCTGTTATGAAAATTTCCTATAAAACAGAAAAGGAAGGTATCGCCATATGTTAAATGTTGGAAAAATTGAGGAAGGCTTCGTGCTCGACCATATTGAGGCGGGCAAAAGCCTTGAAATTTATCATCACCTGAAATTGGACAAACTGGACTGCACGGTAGCGATCATCAAGAACGCCCGCAGTAATAAGATGGGAAAAAAGGACATCCTGAAGGTAGAATGCGATATCAACACACTCAACCTGGATATCCTGGCTTTTATAGATCATAATATTACCGTCAATGTCATTAAGGACGGGGAAATTGTTGATAAGAAAGAGCTTGTACTCCCCCGGGAAATCCATAACGTTATCAAATGTAAAAACCCGCGGTGCATCACTTCCATTGAGCAGGAACTGCCGCACATCTTCGTGCTGGCGGACGAGGAAAAAGAAATTTACCGCTGCAAATACTGCGAAGAAAAGGCGGGCAATTCCTCTACATGGTAAGCGCCCCGCTGCCCTCTGCTTTCTCCTCAAGCTCTCCCCTCGCTTCACGCAGACAGGAAAGGAGCTTGGGAGAAAACTGGCCGCAGTCTCCCCGCATGATCATATCGTACGCCTCTTCAAACCCGTAGGCGCTTTTATAGCATCTCTTACTGACCAGCGCGTCATAGACGTCCGCCAGGGAGACGATCTGCGCGGACACAGGAATCTCTTCCCCTTCCAGCCCTTCGGGGTATCCCCCGCCGTCGTAACGCTCGTGGTGATACCTGCAGATCTCATAACTCGCCCTGCCGTATTCCCCTTCCTGAATATCTCCCAGCATGGCGATGATTTCGCACCCTTTTGTTGTGTGCGTCTTCATCACCTCAAATTCCTGCGCGGTGAGCTTTCCGGGTTTCAACAGGATGGCGTCCGGGATCGCAATTTTTCCCACATCATGCAAAGCAGCCGCCGCTGCAATCACATCGACGGCTGCCCTATCCAGTTGATATTCGGGGCATGCTTTCGCCAGATACCCCGCAAGGATTCTCGTAAACTCCTTCACGCGCTTCACATGGTCTCCCGACTCCAGGTTTCGGAACTCCACCACGCTGCTCATGGTTTCTATGATACGTTCGTTCATGCGCCGCAGCTCCTGCGCCTGTTTTTCAAGCACGCTGGTCTGCAGCTTTACCAGTTCCTCCAAATGGCGTTTCGTATAATACTTCCCGCCATCCTTATCATTCGTGCGCGAAACTACGCCCGAATTATTCATAACTATCTCGCTTTCATTTTGTGCGGAGAATGCCCGTACTTTGGGCATTCTCTGGTGCGAAACATAGAAGTTCCAAGTCAGCTATGCTGACTTTGCGATGCAGCCATTGCTACAGGCATTAGAACTTCTTTTCGCACGCTTCTTACGTTGTCAGACCTGTGCCACATCCTTCATGGAGAAGCTGATTCTTCCCATCTTATCCTTGCCGAGGCATACCACCGTCACCTTGTCTCCAAGAGTCAGCACATCCTCCACGCGGTTGATTCTCTCCTTGGCGATCTTGGAGATGTGAACCATACCTTCCTTGCCCGGTGCAAACTCGATAAATGCGCCGAACTCCTTGATGCTCACTACGGTGCCCTGGAAGATCTGCCCTTCCTCAAAGTCCGTGGTAATCATCTTAATCATATCAACAGCCTTGTCCATCATCTCGTGCTCCGTGCCGCAGACGGAAACCTGGCCTTCATCGTTAATGTCAATCTTAACGCCCGTGCGTGCAATGATCTCGTTGATCGTCTTGCCGCGCTGACCAACCACATCGCCGATCTTGTCGGGATCAATCTGGATGGAAATAATCTTGGGCGCATAAGGGCCAACCTCCTTGCGGGGCGCAGAAATCGCCGGGCTCATGCAGTTTTCCATGATGAACTCCCTCGCCTCGCGGCATCTGCCGATCGCGCCCTCCACGATAGGCTTCGTCAGGCCGTGGATCTTGATATCCATCTGGATCGCCGTGATACCGTCACGGGTACCTGTTACCTTGAAGTCCATATCGCCGAAGAAGTCCTCAAGCCCCTGAATATCAGTCAAAAGTACAAAATCGTCGTCTGTGTCGCCCGTTACCAGACCGCAGGAGATACCCGCCACCATCTTCTTGATCGGCACGCCTGCCGCCATCAGGGACATGCAGGACGCACAGGTGGAAGCCATGGAAGTGGATCCGTTGGACTCAAAGGTCTCCGACACGGTGCGGATCGCATAAGGGAACTCCTCCTCAGAGGGAAGTACCGGAAGCAGCGCCCTCTCAGCCAGCGCGCCGTGACCGATCTCTCTTCTGCCCGGTCCCCTGCTCACCTTCGTCTCGCCTACGGAGTAGGACGGGAAATTGTAGTGGTGCATATATCTCTTGCCCGTGATGTTCGGGTCTAAGCCGTCCACCTTCTGCAATTCCGAAAGAGGCGCCAGCGTACATACATTGCAGATCTGTGTCTGTCCTCTCGTAAACATGGCGGAACCGTGCACTCTCGGAATGATATCCACCTCGGCCGCCAGCGGGCGGATCTGGTCTAACGCCCTGCCGTCGGGACGCTTATGATCTTTCAGGATCATCTTGCGCACGGTCTTTTTCTGATACTGGTATACCGCCTCGCCAAGCACTGCCAGATACTCCTCGTTCTCCGCAAAAGCCTCTTCCAGTCTGGCCGTAATATTTCTGATATTCTCCTCGCGCACCTGCTTTTCGTCGGTGAAGACAGCCGTCTCCATCTCCTCCGGCGTCACGATTTTTTTCATGTCCTCAAACATCTGCTCGGGAACCGCGCAGCTCTCATAGCTGTGCTTCGGCTTGCCCACCTCTGCAACGATCTGGTTGATAAAGGCGATTAACGTCTGGTTCACCTCATGCGCCTTGTAGATCGCCTCCAGCACCTTTGCCTCCGGCACCTCGTTTGCGCCGGCCTCGATCATCATCACCTTCTCCGCGGTGGATGCCACGGTCATCTTCAGGTCACCCTTGTCCCACTGTTCCTGGGAAGGATTGACGATCAGTTCGCCGTCCACCATGCCCATCTGCGTCATCGCGCAGGGACCTGCAAAGGGGATGTCCGAGATACAGGTTGCGATTGCCGTACCGATCATCGCCACCAGCTCCGGGCGGCACTCAGGATCCACGCTCATAACCAGATTGTTTAAGGTTACGTCGTTGCGGTAATCCTTCGGGAATAAAGGTCTCATGGGACGGTCGATCACGCGGCTTGTGAGAATCGCGTTCTCGGAGGGCTTACCCTCTCTCTTGTTAAAGCCGCCGGGAATCTTGCCGACAGAATAAAACTTCTCCTCATACTCCACACTGCAGGGGAAGAAATCAATGCCGTCCCTCGGTTTATCGGAGGCCGTAGCCGTGGATAACACGGTGGTCTCGCCATACTGCATAAAAGCGCAGCCGTTTGCCTGTTTGCCGACTCTGCCGATGTCTACCCGGAGGGTACGCCCGGCGAGTTCTAACGTATAACTCTTGTACATAATCTTCTCTCCTTCTTCTCTCTTCTTTAAACTAGTAGAGCGGATTTAGGGTCGGACCTGCCAACCCTATCTCCGCTCATCATCCCTTATTATTTACGAAGTCCAAGTCTCTCGATCAGTGCACGATATCTCTCGATATCCTTCTCTTTCAGATAGCCGAGCAGTCCGCGTCTCTGACCTACCATCTTCAGAAGTCCTCTTCTGGAATGATGATCCTTCGGATTCTCCTTCAGATGCTCTGTCAGCTCCTGAATCCTTGCCGTCAGAACCGCTACCTGTACCTCAGGTGAACCCGTGTCACCCTCAGATCTGGCATACTCTTTGATAATCGCTGTCTTCTTTTCCTTAGAAATCATAGTTTCTCCTTTCCTTCAGGGGGCTGCCCTGATAACCGCCTGACACCAAGAAGGGGTCGGAGTGTCCCGCCTCTGCGTGTCGGCTGAAATTCATACCGTCATATTTTACCACAGTGTTTCTTCATTGTAAAGCCCGTATTATGTATCCTTGCAATAATTTCATCGTACTGTCCGTACATCTTCTGCACTTCGTTTTCCAATATATAATAGTGGCGGACATACGGAACAAGCAGCACAAGAAACGCCGCCACCACAAAAAGCCAGCTTCCCGCGCCCTCCGTCCCAAGCGCCATCAGAAGAAACGCCATTCCTATGGACAGTACGGCAAACAGGGCGAAAATCACCGTGACAATCAGGTGAATCAGTCTCTCATGCTGAAAAAATCCCACCTGCACGAGATGTTCCTCCCTGATCTTCTCCCAGTCGGCATCCCCCTTCAAAAGCAGCTCATCCATATATTTTCTATATGTTAATATCCGTTTTTCCATCTTTTTCCCTGTTCCCAAACATTCTGTGCCAAAGGGCTGGAAATCTTCCAGCACTGCCTCAGTCGTACAGTACCCTCACCGCCTTAAAAGGCGAGCGGTAGGACACGTTGGAAATCTTAATTCCCGTCTTGGGGCTGCTGGCATGAACCACCTGCCCGTTTCCGATATAGATCGCCACATGGTTGATGGTTTTACCCTTCGCGTAAAAGATCAGGTCGCCCGGCTTAGCCTCCGAGACCTTGATCGTGGTGCCGCAGTTTGCCTGCGTTCTGGAAGTCCGGGGCAGTTTCACGCCGTACTTCTGAAAAACCTTCATCACAAAGCCGGAACAGTCCGCTCCCTTCGTCAGGCTGGTGCCGCCCCACACATAAGGGTTCCCGATAAATTCCTTCGCATACTGGCAAATATCCACCCGGATGTCGGAAACACCCTGTCCGTAGAGCAGCTCCGTCATGGTGACCGCCGTGCCAAGCTCCGCGCTGACTTCCACATACTCCGCGGAGACATATACCTCGTCATCATCTAACAGCACCTTAACCCAGTCGCCCTCCACGGCCGCCACTTCCAGTTCCTCACCCTGCGCTACTAACGTAATCACCTCTGAGTCTGTGTTCGCCTCAGCCCTCACATTCAGGCCGTCGGTAGTCACCTTCGCGACGGTGACCGCCAGTTCCTCCGCCTTAAACTTGGCGGGAACGCCCGTCAGCAGATATTCCAGGCTCACGTACCCCTCCACGCTGCCGGACTTGATATGCGCCCACGTATCGTCCGTGTCGATCACCTCACAGGCAGCGTTTCTGGGCAGTTTCCCGACAAGCCTGCCGTCCTCCGCGGCAATGGCGCGTATATTCAGGTTATCGCTCACATCCGCAATCCCCAGGTTCGTATAACCCCAGTTAGCGTTCTTCGCCCGCTCATAGGCAAGTTCATAGTCCTCCGCCGTCTTATCGGAAATCAGGATCGCGCTCGACCCGATGGCGTCCTCGTCCAGAACATCCTGCGCCGTCTCCATGTCGTCCTCAGCGCCTGCCTCCAAACTGTTGCCGCTGACCTGCCCGGATTCCCCGGAAGACTCCTTGTCCAGCTTCAACTGCCCGATGGGCAAAAGATCAGGTACAGGCATGGATGCCTGTACCGTAAATGGCGTCTGCATAAGCATAACACCCGCTATTATAAGTAAAACTTTCCGTCTCTTCATTCGGAACCAAATCCTCTCTGTTATCTGGTGCATCTTCTAATTCGGCTCAAAATAACTGTTTGCAAAAGCAATGTTTGTGGCGTGATCCGCCACTCTCTCAAGCCCCGACACGATATCCGAGAACATCGCGCCCGCCTCGGGCGTACACTCATTGTTGGAAAGCCGCTCGATATGACGCTGCTGCAGCTCCTTTTCTTTCTCGTCAATTGCCTCTTCCAGATTTCTGATATCCTCCACATGCTCCTCCGTGCTCTTGACAAACATCTCAAAGGAGAAGCGTAAAAGCGTATTGACCATATCTATCATCTCGCCCAGCTCCCGCTGCGCCGCCTTGGAAAAGCCGACGCCGGTCTTTTCCCTCTGTACTGCCGCATCCACGATGTTCTCCGCATGGTCACCGATACGCTCAATATCGTTTACCACATGGAACAGCGCGCCGATGCTCTTCAAATCCTCAATCGGCAGGGTTGTCTGGTTAATCTTCACCAGATAGTTGGTGATGGCATGGCTTAGGAAGTCGATATTCTTCTCTACCTCATAGACTTCATCGATTTCCTCCTGATCGAGCGTAATCAGCGCGTTCATGGCGCGGTTTAAGTTTTCATTCGCAAGGGAACCCATTCGGTCGAGCTCCTTGATAACCTCCACTACCGCCGTGGCAGGATTTAAGACCACTTTCTCACCGATATACTTAAGCTGGTAGCTGTCCCGATAGCCGATCTTCTTGTCGTCGCCGGACACCAGCACATAGGTCAGCTTCACGATCTGCTTGATAAAAGGCATCATAATGATAACCTGAAACACCTTAATCAGTATATGGGCATATGCAACCATCCTGCCCGGATCGCCATGGGCCAGAATGGAGAGTCCGCCGACAATCTGGTCTACAGCCAGCGAGAATATTATGTAAACTATAATTGTACCTATCACATTGAAAATCAGATGAATTGCCGCGGCCCGCTTTGCGTCCTTCTTACCATTCAAGGAGGCTAGCAGCGCGGAAGTACAGGCGCCGATATTACAGCCAAGGATGATATACATGCCGATATCCATGCTCATCAGTCCCTGATTTGCAAGAAGCACCATGATGCTGACCGTCACGGAAGAACTCTGGATCACCGCCGTCAGTATGGTTCCCAGAAGAACCGCCAGAATCGGGGATTTGAGGGAAGCGAACATAAGAAGCACCGCCGGGGAATCCTTCATGCCTGACATCGCGCCCGACATAGTGCTCAGTCCCATAAAGAGAACGCCGAAACCGATAATGACCTCTCCCCATTGTGAAACCTTCTGCTTCTTTACAAACATAATGATAAGCACGCCCATAAGCAGAATCACGGGAGCCGCCTTCTCCAATTTAAAGGAAACGAGGAGCGCCGTTACCGTCGTACCGATATTTGCGCCGAAGATCACGCCCGCCGCCTGCGTGAGCGTCATCAGGCCCGAATTGACAAAACTGACCACCATGACCGTACACGCCGAGGAGGACTGTATTACCGCCGTAAAGAACACGCCCACCAAAATTGCAGTAAAGCGGTTGGTCGTCAGCCGCTCCAATATCCCTCTCAGCTTCGCGCCCGCAACTTTCTCGATGCTGTCGCTCATAATGCGCATACCATACAGGAACAGCCCCAGGCCGCCCGCCATGGAAAGAATGATAGATACACTCATCTTGATTCAGACATCCTTCCTTTGTTCTTTTCCCCATTGAAAAGCTACACGGTTCTATTGTATCGAAAAAAAAATCCTCTTACAACCCCTTACGACAAAAAAAGACTTATTAAAACTTTCTTCCCGCCTCCACGTCAGCCTCAATCTGTCGCCGCAGCGCCTCCACACTTTCAAAAGTCCTCTCCGCCCTGCGGAACGCAAGAAGCTCCACCGTCATATCCCTGTCGTAGACTTCTTTCGTAAAATCGTAGAGATAAGTCTCCACGCCAAGAACTTTCTCCTCTGAGACCGTCGGCTTATATCCCACATTGGAGATCCCCCGGTAAACCCTTTCGCCGAGTTTCGCCCTGGAATAATAAACGCCGTTTGGCGGCAGAAGTTTACGCTCATCCGGCAAAAGATTCGCCGTCGGCATACCAAGCTTCCGCCCAAGCTGTCTGCCGTGTACCACCTTGCCATTCACACAGTAAGGGGCTCCCAGCATGGCGGAAACTTTTTCCATATCTCCCTCCCGGACTGCCTGCCGCACTCTGGTAGAGCTGACTTCCTCCCCGCCCACACGGACTTTGTCGATCAGCTCCACCTCATAGCCATAAGTTCCGGCATATTGGGCTAAAAGCGCATAGTCTCCCGCGCCGCCCCGCCCGAAAGAAATATCCGGCCCCGCACAGAGATAGGCAGTCTGCATCTGCCCGGCCAGATAGCGGGCCACAAACTCCGCCGGCTCCGTCGCCGCCGTCTCACGGTTTAAGGGAAATTCGATCAGCACGTCTATTCCCAGCCGTGAAAACATCTCCCTCTTCTCCTCTCTGGTAGACAGTTCCTTCGTCTCCCCGCCGAAAAAGGACGCCGCCGAAGTGTCAAAGGTAAAGACCACGGTAAGGAGCCCTTTTTCCTTCTGTTCCAGCACCCGTTCTAAAAGTCGGCGGTGTCCCAGATGAATCCCGTCAAACTTCCCCAGCGCAACGGCGCTTCTGTCTTCCAGATGAAATTCTGTCGTGTTATCTATAATTATCATGCTGTCTTTCCTGCCCAAGATTGCTTCCGTGCCGCACCTGTAATAGCGAATACCTTTGCGCTCACAGAAACATTTTTACGGGTCTTGCCTCTTTCGCACCCGCATTGTACTCATAAATTCCGTAAAACCGCCCCGCCTCGTCGTACATCCGCAGCCGCTCCTTCTCCTGCAGCGAAACGTGCCCTCCAAGCATCCCTGCCGGGATCTTATTCCCGTTCTCCAAAAGCCGGCGCGCCTCCGGCATCACCTTCACTTCCCTGCAGCTTTCAAAAACGGCGTCAGGCGGAATTATAACGCTCGATATTTTATCCTCATCCCGCAGTTTCTCTATGTCTGAGAGACGCAGCGCGTCTTCCATTCCAAAAATGCCGACCCGGCTTCGCGTCAAGGACGCCATGGCACCCCCGCATCCGAGCTGCTCCCCGATATCATGGCAGAGCGTCCGAATATAGGTGCCTTTCGAGCAGACCACACGGAAGCGGACCACGGGCAGATTCATCTCCAGAATTTCCAGTTCCCGGATCTGCACCATGCGCGGGCTGCGCTCCACTTCCTTTCCCGCCCTTGCAAGCTCATAAAGCTTTTTTCCGTTCACCTTGAGAGCCGAGTACATAGGCGGAATCTGTTCGTAGTCGCCAAAAAAACTCAGGATACACTCCCGTACCTTCTCCTCCGTAAGCGAAGCGAGCGCTTCCTCTTCCGCGTGAAATAACACCCGTCCCGTTAAGTCCTGGGTATCTGTCGCCACTCCCAGACGGAGCGTGGCAATATACTCCTTGTCCCAATCCGTCAGCATATCGCACAGTTTCGTGCCCGAACCAAAACATACAGGAAGCACGCCGACCGCTTCCGGGTCGAGTGTCCCTGTATGCCCTATTTTCTTCTGTTTACAGATGCCACGGAGCTTCGCCACCACATCATGGGACGAAAACCCCGCCTCCTTATAAACATTCATGATCCCATTATACATAAACGCCCCTGTCTCTTTCCGGCGGTCCGCCGCATGCCCTCTGCCATGCGCATAGGTAAACGCCCTATGCCTGTTTCTGCGAGTCTTTCCAGTTAAGCTGGGCGGCAATCTCCCGCGACAGGTTGTTGATATTGTCATGGTATGTACCGTTCATCATGCACCCTGCTGCGCGCACATGACCGCCGCCGCCAAATTTCAAGGCAACCTCCGCCACATTGACAAGACCGTTTGAGCGCATGCTCACCTTGTACTCCAATGTGCCGGTCTCATACATAAAGATGGCACAGTCCACACCCTTCACGCCCTGCAGCTGATTGACGATGCCGTCCAGGTCCTTCGGGCCTACGCAGTAAAACTCCATCATACGCCGGCTTACCATGCTGACAATGCACCTGTCGTCCATAAAGCGCACGCTGCCCAAAATCGCCCTGCCCATGATCTGTGTCTGGAAATATGTCTTCTCATAGAAGGTTTCTTCTATCAGTGCAGAGAAATCAAATCCAAATTTAAGTAATTCAGCCGCTATCTGCATCGTGCGGGGGGACGTGTTGGAATAACGGAACACACCCGTATCATGGGCAATTCCGATATAGACAGCCTTCGCGATCACCTCATCCACCAGTCCCGGCTCCATCAGCTCATAGAGCAGTTCCGCCGTGGAACTTTTCTCCGGCTCTATGATATTCACGTCGCCGCAGCCTGTATTGCTGATATGATGGTCAATATTGACACGTCTCTTTGCCCGCCTGTAAATGGGCAGCGCGTCTCCCAGCCGCTCGTCGTTACAGTCCAGTGCAAAGAAAACGTCATAGACTTCATCAGTATTAAATTTTGATTTAATATCCTCTATTCCTTCCAAAACATGAAACGGTGTGGGCGGCTCCTCCAGATACACGTCAACCCTCGCTTCGGGCAGTTCCTTTTTCAAATAATGGTACAGCGCCATAACCGAACAGACGCAATCCCCGTCAGGTCTCATATGTCCGCCTATCGCTACTGTCTTCGCATCCTTTAAATCATCAATCCTCTTCATTTTTACTCCCTTTATCAAACTCTGCGGCTTTTCGGTCCGATGCCACCACTTCCTCAATCCGCTTCGACATATTCACCCCATAGGCGATAGACTGATCCATAATGAAATGAATCTGCGGCGTATTTCGGAGGTTGATGGTTCTCGCAAGCTGCCCGCGTATATACCCCTCCGCGCTCTGAAGCCCTGCCAGCGTATCCGCCTGCGCTTTCTCATCGCCAAGCACGCTGACCCACGCCTTGCATGTCTTCAAATCCGGGGCAACTTCCACCGCCACCACCGAGGTCATCGGCGCAATCCTTGGGTCTTTAATCTCCCCGCGGATAATCTGCGCCAACACTCGCTGTACCTCCCCGTTGATACGGGTATTTTTAACACTGTTTTTACGCATTCCTGTAAGTTCCTTCCTCTGCGCTTCATTTATAACACTCGCTATTTTATCTGGGCACTTCCACCATGATATAAGCTTCCACGATATCCAGCTCTTCCATCTTGTCGAAGCCCTCAAACACAAGGCCGCACTCAAAACCGGCTTTTACTTCCTTCACATCATCCTTGAAGCGTTTCAGGGATGCAAGTTCACCCTCATAAATCTGCTCATCACCTCTGCGGATACGGATCTTACATCCTCTCTGGAACTCGCCGTCAAGCACATAGGAGCCTGCGATATTGCCGATAGCGGACGCCTTGAAGATCTGGCGCACCTCCGCATGGCCGATCACCTTCTCCTCAAAGATCGGGTCTAACATACCCTTCATGGCCGCCTCGATATCCTCGATTGCCTGATAAATTACCTTGTAGAGACGTACATCCACGCCCTCGCGCTCCGCCACAGTCTTCGCCTGCGCGTCCGGCCGCACGTTAAAGCCGATGATAATTGCCGAGGACGCCGAAGCCAGCGACACATCCGATTCGTTGATTGCGCCCACGCCGCCGTGGATGCATTTCACAACCACTTCCTCGTTGGTCAGCTTCATCAGGCTCTGTTTTACAGCCTCCACACTTCCCTGTACATCCGCCTTGACAATCAGGTTCAGTTCCTTTAAATTGCCCTCCTGAATCTGGCTGAACAGATCGTCCAGGGACATCTTCGTCTTAGTATCTGCAAGCATCTCCTCTTTATGCTGTGCCATATAGGTTTCTGCATAAGATTTCGCGCTCTTGTCATTTTCATGGACGATGAACACCTCACCGGCGCTTGGCACATCGGACAATCCCAGAATCTCAACGGGTGTGGAAGGCTTCGCCTCCTTCACGCGCCTGCCCTTGTCGTCTATCATCGCCCTCACCTTGCCGTGGCTTGCGCCTGCGGAGATAAAGTCGCCCACATGGAGCGTACCCTTCTGCACCAGCACCGTGGCGACAGGACCCCTGCCCTTGTCGAGCTCTGCCTCGATCACCAGACCTCTCGCGTTTCTGTCCGGATTCGCCTTAAGCTCCAGAATCTCAGCCGTGAGCAGGATCGTCTCCAGAAGATTTTCAATACCCTCTCCCGACTTGGCGGAAACCGGCACAAACTCTGTCGATCCGCCCCAATCCACCGGGATCAGCTCATACTCTGTCATCTCCTGTTTTACGCGGTCAATGTTTGCATTTGGCTTATCAATCTTATTTACGGCTACGATAATCTCGATTCCCGCAGCCTTTGCATGGTTGATGGCCTCCACTGTCTGGGGCATAACGCCGTCGTCAGCCGCAACTACCAGCACTGCGATATCCGTAGAGTTTGCGCCGCGCATACGCATTGCCGTAAACGCTTCATGGCCCGGCGTATCCAAGAAGGTAATGCTCTGTCCCTTCACGCTTACCGTATACGCGCCGATGGCCTGTGTGATGCCGCCTGCCTCCTTATCCGTCACATTCGTCTTACGGATCGCGTCAAGCAGGGAAGTTTTACCGTGGTCCACATGTCCCATGACACAGATAACCGGGGGACGCGTCACCATCGTTGCGGCATCCTCTTCCTCCTCGCGCAGGAGCTCTTCGATCACATCGACCTTGACTTCCTTCTCACAGATAATCTCATACTCAATGGCGATATTCTCCGCCTCTTCAAAGCTGATATCTGAATTTAAGGTAACAATCTGCCCCTGTAAAAAGAGCTTCTTGATAATCGCGGAGGGCTGGATCTTCATCTTATCAGCCAGCTCCTTGATCGTCAGGGTATCGGGAACCGTAATTACCTTGATCTGCTCTTCCTTGGACTCCTCGGGCTTTTTCTCCGGCTTAATGAAACGGCCCGCCTTGTTGCGGTTTTTAACCGCAGCGTCGTCCTCCTCATAGATATGGTCCTTCTTCGACCGTTTATCCCTTTCCTGGTTTACCCTGCGCTTTTCCTCGTCCCTGTGCTTTTCCACATCCTTGCCGGGCGCCTCAGCGACAAAGTCCTTCGGACCGTTATTTTTCTTAAATCGATTGTCCGGCCCGCCATTTCCTCTCTGAGGGCGGTCACCACCGCCACTGTTCCTGCCGCCAGAGAAGGGAGCGCCGCCACTCTTGCGATCACCCTGACCGCTGTTATAATTCGGCCTGCCCTGACCCTCAGGTCTGCGATTTTCTCCTGCACTTTCCACTCTCCCCTGTCCGGGAGCCGGTTTGTTTCCGGCCGCCATATTTTTACTGTTTTCCCGTTTCTCCTGCTGCCTCTGCTCCAGACGCCTCTCCTGCTGCTGTTTCTGCCTGACATCATAAGGCTCCGCCGTCACAGGAATCGGCTTCTGTGTAGGACGTATAATCTTATGGGGCGTATTCTGGGGCTGCACCGGCCGCGCGCCGTTAGACATCGGCCTGCTGTTTCCGTTTCCGCGGTTCTGCCCGCTGCCTCCGCCCTGGGACTGCCTGCCGCCCATCTTGGAATTATGGGGATTGCTCACGAAGATGATCCGTTTCTTCTTGGGCGTTTCGCCTTTGCCCTCTCTTTTCTCATTCCCTGCCACGGGTTTTTCGGCCGCCGGCTTCGTCTGGGGATTTTTCTCATCTCCGGCCGGAGAAGCCGTTTTCTCCTTTGCTGCATCTTCCGCCTTCTGCGGCTTTTCCTCCGTTTTCTGCGCCTTTTCTTCCCCGTTATTTGACGCCGGCTTTTCTCCTGCAGCGCCAAACTCCTTTCTCACTAACGCAATCGCATCATCCTCAATCGAGCTTTGCGCCACCTTCACCTCATATCCCCTGGCCTGCAGAAAATCAATCAGTTCCTTACTCTTCCTGTCTAACTCTTTCGCAAGCTCATGTACTTTCATCTTCGCCATACTTACTACCTCCAACTATTCCGAATCTCCTAAATGCTTCCGTATCGAATCTGCAAATCCCTCATCTGTCACCGCAAGAACCGATCTCTCGTCCTTGCCCATGGAATGTCCCAGCACTGCCTTCGTCCCATGGAACGCACAGGGAACCTCATAATAATTACACATGTTACTATACTTTTTTCTGGTATTACCTGACGCATCCTCAGCTATGATGACCAAAGCAGCCTTACCTTCCTTGACAGCTGCCTCCGTTGCAAATCCGCCACTGACAACATTTCTGGAGCGTGCGGCAAGTCCCAGCATGGATAATACCTTATCCTTCCCCGGTATCTGCTTCATGCCTGCCCTCCTCAAACTCCTTCTCCAGATTCTCGTATATTTCATCCGGTATGCGCATCTTGAAGGACCGTTCCAGTCCCTTGTTTCTTCTGGCTTTCGACAGGCATTCGCCGTTCTTACAAAGGTAAGCGCCCCTGCCGTTCTTTCTCCCGGTCATATCCAGACTGACTTGCCCCTCCGCACTCTTCAACACGCGCATCATCTCTTTCTTATCCTTCATCTCTCCACAGCCCACACATTGCCGCAGGGATACTTTTTTTGCCATACCGCTCCTCTTTTCACCTGATTCCGCATTCGCAGAATCCCAAATCAGCATGGAGAATACTGTATCTCTGGCATTCTCACTCTACGCTTTCCTCGTACGCCTCGCCGTAGCCCTCCTCGTCATAGCCCTCTTCACTGTAGTCCTCATCGCTGTAACCCTCTTCGTCATACTCCTCATCGTCGTAGACATAGTCCTCATAACGGAAGCCGGGCGCGTCCTTGGCCTGCGTCTCGCTCTTAATATCAATCTTATACCCGGTCAGTCTTGCCGCCAGCCTTGCATTCTGCCCCTCCTTACCGATGGCAAGGGAAAGCTGGTAATCCGGCACCACCACCTTTGCCGTCTTCTCGTCGGGATCGGCAAATACCGCCACGATCTTTGCCGGGGACAGCGCGTTCTGGATCAGGTTGCCCGGGTTTTCATCCCAGTTTACGATATCAATCTTCTCCCCGCACAGTTCATCCACAATGGAATTGACCCTCGCGCCGTTGATGCCCACACAGGCGCCCACGGCATCCACGTTTGGATTGTTGGAGCGCACCGCAATCTTCGTCCTGCTGCCCGCCTCCCTCGCAATGCTCATGATCTCCACCGTGCCGTCCTTGATCTCCGTCACCTCAGACTCGAAAAGACGTTTCACCAGCTCAGGATGCGTGCGGCTCACCAGGATCCTCGGCCCCTTGGGGGTATTTCTCACCTCCAGAATATAGACCTTAATTCTCTCCGTCGGGCGGAAATGCTCGGTGCGCACCTGCTCGTTCTCATTCAAAATAGCGTCCGCCTTGCCCAGATTGATGGAGATGTTCTTGCCCATGTAGCGCTGTACAATGCCCGTCACCACATCTTTCTCCTTCTCAAAATACTGGTTGTAGATAACGCTTCTCTCCTCCTCACGGATTTTCTGCAGGATTACGCTCTTGGCGTTCTGGGTGGCAATGCGGCCAAATTCCTTGGAGCGGATCTCCACGCGGACGATGTCACCTGTCTTTGCCTTGGGGTCAATCTCCTTCGCCTCCTCGGGGGAAATCTGCATGACCGGGTCTTCTACCTCATCCACAACTTCCTTCTCCGCGTAACAGTAGTAATCGCATGTTTCTCTGTCGATTTCCACCTTCACGTTGTCCGCCTTGCCGAAATGATTCTTGTAAGCGGTGATCAGCGAATTTTCTATCGCCTCAAAAAGCGTATCCTTGCTGATCTCCTTTTCCCGTTCCAGAATCTCCAGCGCCTCCATTAATTCCTTATTCATTTTCCATTGTCCTCCTATGTTTCCTTCCTAATGAAAAAATCGTCGCTTTAAAAATCCAGTGCAAGTCTGACCACTGCAATGTCAGACCTCTCAAATGTACGCGTGCCGCCCTCCTGTTCAATGGTGACAGTCCCGGCGTCAAATGCCTTTAAAATCCCGGAAAACTCTTTCTGCCCGTCAATGGGCTTATAGGCTTTCAGTTCTACCGCCTCTCCCAGGCTTTTCTCCATATGTCTGTCTTTCTTTAAAACCCTGCCGAGTCCCGGGCTGCTGACTTCCAGAATATAAGCGTCCGGAATAAAATCGTCCGCGTCAAGCGCATCAGATAAAGCGCGGCTCACATTCTCGCAGTCCTGAATGTTTACACCCGCTGTCTTGTCGATATAAACCCGCAGATAGTAATCCTTGCCCTCCTTCACATACTCCACATCATAAATTTCCACACCATACTGCTCCACAATCGGAGTAAGAAGGTGTTCCGTCTTTTCCTCGTATGTCTCCCGTTTTGACATAACATCCTCCTGCACGGAAAAGAGCGGACTCGCAAGTCCACTCTTTATCTTTATAACTATTCTTGATTCTTCTGTATTATAACACCCTTTTTCTTCCATTGCAAGTGTTTTTCAATCCCGCACGATTTGACAGCGCGGCGGATATCCTTTACTCTATAGATAGTTTTCAATTACGGGGGAAAAACCATGACCAACAAACGTAACCGCCTTTTGCTGCTGCATCTGCTCCAGAGTTTCCTTACTACCTGGGCTTTGATGAAGGCATCCCGCATGGAGCCGGGCAATATTCTTACCTTTGTCTTCTATCTGCTGGTATTCTTCTTCTACAGGCACGTAAACCGCAGGATGGACATGTTACAGGTGTCCAACCGCGTGGCGCTGCTTACGGCGGTCGTTTTCACGTCCCTCTATATGCTCGTGGATTATCCGCATTATGTAGAGCTGCTCACAAGCAGGCTCTACCGTTTCATTGTTTTGTCTGTCATTTTCGCGGGCTTTGTCTGCCTGTTTTACTATCTGCTGCACTTTTTATATTCCTATGCCTGCGACAGAAAAAGGCTGTACCGTGCGCTGCTCACCCGCTATCAGGATGTGCCCTATGCCTATGAAGGCAGCCGTCCGCGCATTTCCGCCTGCTTTTCGGCGTTTGCAAACTTTATCCGCAGCCATACGGCTCTCTGCGCTTTTCTGTGCTGCCTGTTCTGCTGGCTCCCATACTATCTTTACCAGTATCCGGGCATCATGACCCCCGACAGCATCAACCAGTTTGAACAGATTCTGGGCGTGATTCCCTGGTCGAACCACCATCCATGGGTCCACACGCTGGTTTTCGGCTTTTTCTATCACATCGGCTATGCACTCACAGGCAATATGGTTACCGCCGTATCCGTCTACACCTTTTTCCAGATGTGCCTGCTTGCCGGAAGCGTCGCCTATTTTATCTCCACGCTGCGCTCCCACAAGATCAGGCCTTTCGTCCTGCTGCTGATCATGGCTTTTTATGCGCTGATTCCCTACCATGCCGTCTTTTCCGTCACGGTCTGGAAAGATATTCCCTTCGCGGCGGCGGTTCTCTTTTTCAGCTGCGCCATCCTGCGGCTGTCCGTGCAGAACAGAGTCTGCGCCGGCAATCTTCTCGTATTTATTATATCAGGTGTTATGATATGTCTGTTCCGCTCAAACGGCTGGTATGCCTTTCTTCTTGCCACACCCTTTCTGCTCTTCGGTTTCCGTCACAAGGCTAAGGCCGTCTATCCGCCGCTCTTTGCGGTCCTCGTCATCGCCGTGACCGTCAAGTACCCGGTCATGAATGCCTTCGAAGTGCAGCAGCCGGATTTCATTGAGTCCGTCAGCATTCCCATGCAGCAGATTACGGCTGTTATTTGTAATGACAGATACCTTTCCGAAGAGGAGCTCGCCCTGATAGAGGAGGTGGTTGACCTTACATACATCCGCGATCTCTACAATCCCATCTTTGCGGACAACATCAAAGAACTCGTCAGAGCAGGCAATCAGGACTATCTGGTCGCCCACAAAAACGAGTTCTTAAAGCTCTGGATTGATCTGGGTCTGCGCTATCCCGGCGACTATCTCACCGCCTACGTGAACCAGACCTACGGTTACTGGTACCCCGACTCCTTCTACCTGGTGGCGGAGGCCGAGGGCGTCAGCGCCACGGATCTTGGTGTATCGCACACCCCCCTGATCGGCGGTCCTCTGGTCATCAAAGCGAAAGAAATCGCCGTCAAGATGGGCAGCATGGTTCCCATATACGGTACGCTCTGGAGCATGGGTGTCGCCTGCTGGGTTCTGCTTTTCAGCATCAGCGTCTCTATTATCCGCCGGGACTACCACAGGCTGATCTGCTATCTGCCGGGCGTTTCCCTGCTTCTTTCCGTGCTTGCCGCCACACCCGTGGCCACGGAATTTCGCTATGTCTATTTTCTGGTGCTCTGTCTGCCCTTTTATCTGATCACGGCAATCCTGCCGGAGGAAGTGGACGCGCCTGTCTGAGTAAGGGCCGTTGCAAACACTGTACCCGCTTCCCACATGATCCATTGCCGGAAGAAGAGGCCCCGCTGTCCCGGCATTCCTTCTATGGCAGGAAGACACAGTCACCCGTCTTCAGATGCAGATATTTCGTATCTCCCCCGTTCTGTGCCAGGCGCTCCTGCGCCACATCCCCGGTACAGTGGTTAAAGCCCGCCGTCTCAATCCCCATATCACCGAGTATTTTCATCGTTTCCACAAGTCTTGCTTCGTCCGCCTCCACCAGATGGGAGCCGCCAAAAACCGCATACACCGGCTTCCCGAAACGTTCACTCACACTCTCCGTCATATTTAAGATACCCGGATGGCTGCATCCTGCAATAACTATCAGTCCTTTAACATCCTCGATCACCAGGCAGACCTCATCCGGGAACTCGTCTTCCACCATACCTGCCTCCGTCTGTCTTACAAAGCGGGCAGGCGGCTTCTCAAACCCATACTTTCTCTCAAAGCCTCCCGCCACATGACAGCCGGGAAAAAGTGTGAGCGTCCCCTCACAGGTCAGATGGCTGATCTCTTTCTTCTCCAAGAGCTCCTGCCCGAAACCGCATCCCAGATAGGTATACTTTTCACCGTCACGGGCATATTTTTCCTCAAAGAACCGGGGCCCTGTCACAAGCGGTGCACGTACGCCGTGGGATACCATGTCCGGGTAGCCGCCCGCATGGTCGTAGTGGCTGTGGCTCAGGATCACATAGTCCATGTCCTTTAAAGACACATGCATCTTCTCCGCGTTTTTGCGCGCCGCCTTTCCCGCGCTGCAGTCAAACAGAATCTTTCTGCCCCCTGTCTCCACCAAGAAGGACAGCCCGTGCTCCGCAGTGAGCGCCCTGTTGCGGGAGAGATTATTTTCCAATAATGTTCGCAGAATAACCATCGTTCTATTTCCCTTCTCCCTTATCTTCCTATTTCCTTTTACCTTCTTAGCTGCATCGCCGTCCGGCTTCATCGCCTGATCAGCAGTACCGCCACATCATTCACATTGGTGCCCGTCGCGCCCGTGACAAGAAGCCCTTCCGTCTTTTGCAATGCATGGTAGGCGTCATTGTCCTGCAGCACGTCATAGATGGATATCCCTTCCGCAGCCAGTTTCTCCTTCGTAGCCGCATCGCAGTAGCCGCCCGCCGCATCGGTCGGGCCGTCCGTTCCGTCGCTCCCAAAACTGAACACCGCCGTACCTGTAAGTCCCACGATTTCCTCCGCCGCCGCAAGCGCAAGCTCCTGATTCCTGCCGCCCTTTCCTCCGCCTGTCAGATGCACTACCGTCTCACCGCCCGCCAGAAAAGCAAGGCTCTTTTCCGTCCCCTGATAAGTCTTTGCAATGGCTCCTATAAACCGGCCTGCCTCCCTCGCCTCACAGGCAAGCCGGTCCGTCAGAACGGTCGTTTCATATCCCAGTTCCGCGCAGGCACGGGCCGCCGCCCGGCACAGCCCGGACACACTGCCCGTAATCTGTGTCTCCACATTGGCAAGCGTCTTCGGCGTCTCCTTTCCCAGCAGTTCCCATGCCTCATCCGTCAGTTTCAGCCTGTATTTCTCAGCAATCGCCACCGCTTCCCCGCATGTGGAAGAATCCGGGTACGCCGGACCTGACGCGATCATATCAAGCGGATCGCCAAGAATGTCGCTCAACACAACACTGTACACATGCGCCGGCGCACAGGCAAGCGCAAACCGCCCGCCCTTCACCGCCGAAAGGCGCTTGCGTATCGTATTCATCTCCACAATATCCGCCCCGCAGGCAAGGAGCTGTCTCGTAATATCCTGAAGTTCCGCCCCGCTCACAAAGGGTTTCTCAAAAAGAGCCGAACCGCCCCCTGAAAGCAGGAACACCACCTCATCCTCCGCCGTCGCCTTCGCCGCCAGTTCCAGCGCCGCCTGCGTCGCCAAAAAGGAGTTTTCATCCGGCACCGGATGCCCCGCTTCAAAACACTGCATCCGTGGAATTTCACCTTTCACATGACCGTATTTTGTCACCACCACGCCCGCTTCGATTCTGTCGCCCAGCATATCCGCCGCGGCCCTGGCCATCTGCCAGCCCGCCTTTCCGACAGCCACCATATAAAGTTTTCCCTTGCTAAATTTCCGCCCTGTAAGGGCTTTCCGCACAGCCTCGTCCGGCAGTACCGCCTGAATCGACTTTCTGACGATCTGTTCCGCGTCTTCCCGCAATGTCATATACTTCTCCGAATCCGTATAAGTTTCCCGCTGCTTTTTTACTATACTACATTTATAATCTTTTGTATATGCCGCCGTTATTTGTCCCAAATCCTCTCCCCGCCATCTCCCCAAATGTGATAAACGAAATTCCGTTCGATTTTTCCATAATTTCTTTTAAAATTTCATAGACACCCCCTTCTCTTATGCTATATTCAATCTACCCGGAGAGAATAACTGACATACCATAAACGATGTCATGCTTGTGCTGTCATCCAACACACGAAAGGAGATACAAAATGACAGACAGCCGTGATCGAAAATCGGACAATCCATACGGAATTGATGCTCGAAAATGAGATCCGCGTCAATATCAAGCGGGTAGCAGAAGGTCATCTCGATCTTTCCCGGATTTTCCATGAGGCAATGGAGCCCAACTCCGAAGTTGAAATGCTTGCGCTCAGGGTTGGCATGCTCGAATCGGATATGCGGAAAGTAAAATCAAAATTGGCATAAAAAATACCGCAAACCGCATAAAATGAGGTTTCCGGCATCCTTTAGGGTTGGGCTGTTCTAAAACAGTCAACAGCTCGTAGGGGAATCGAACCCCTGTTTCCGCCGTGAGAGGGCGGCGTCTTAACCGCTTGACCAACGAGCCATCTGATTAACACTTGCTTATTCTATTATATTTTCGGAAAGATTGCAAGTACTTTTTTCATTTTTTTCTATAAAATATTACAAAAGAGTATTCGGCCGCTTCCCTGCGCTCTCTCCGCCCCGCACTCAGTACGCCAAATATGCCGTTACAGCACCTTACTCAGGAAATCAATCGTTCTCGGCTCCTTCGGATGATCGAGCACTTCCTCAGGCGTCCCCTCCTCAATGATGTAACCGCCTTCCATAAAGATTACCCGGCTTGCCACCTCTCTCGCAAACCCGATCTCATGGGTGACCACCATCATCGTCATGCCGTCCCGCGCCAGTTCCTTCATGACCGCAAGCACCTCGCCCACCATCTCCGGGTCAAGCGCGCTGGTCGGCTCATCAAAGAGCATGATATCGGGATTCATCTCCAATGCACGCGCAATCGCCACGCGCTGCTTCTGTCCGCCGGAAAGCTGGCTTGGATAGGCTCCTGCCTTATCGGAAAGCCCTACCCGCTCCAAAAGCTGCATCGCCCTGTTATTTGCGTCCTCCTTGGAGAGCGTCTTTAGATGAACCGGCGCAAGCGTCATGTTCTTTAGGACATTCAGGTGGTTAAACAGATTAAAATGCTGGAACACCATGCCGATGTTCTCGCGCACCTTGTTGATATCCGTGCGCTTATCGGTCACGTCGAAGCCGTCGATCACGATCTGCCCGGACGTGGCTTTCTCCAACTGGTTCAGGCACCTAAGAAGAGTGGACTTCCCGCTGCCGGAGGGACCGATCAGCACCACCACCTCGCCCTCGGCCACCTCCAGACTGATGTCCTTAAGCACTTCCAGAGATCCGAAGTTCTTCTTTAAATTCTTCACAGAAATCTTGACATCGGTATTATCTGCCACGGTTGATCCTCCTCTCAATCTGTTTGGAAACCTTACTCAGGATGGTAATGACGATCAGATACATAATGCCGACGATAGCCCATGCCTGCAAATTCTTGAACGTATTGCCCATGATGGTCTTACCCACGTTTGTAAGTTCCGGGAATCCGATCACGGAGAGAATCGACGTATCTTTCAGGGTAATGATAAACTGGTTGATGATCGAAGGGATCATCGTGCGCACCGCCTGCGGCACCACAATTAATGCCATCCCCGCGCCGTAGGAGAGCCCGAGGCTTCTGCCCGCCTCCATCTGCCCTCTGTCCACGCTCTGGATGCCCGCCCTGACAATCTCTGCCATATACGCGCCGCAGTTCATGGAAAGCGCAATCGTGCCCGCCTGCAAGGCGTCCATTTTAAAGTTTGTAAACCCAAGACTCTGAATGCCCGCCGGAATGCCGAAGTAGATAAAATAGGCAAGCACGATGAGCGGCACGCCGCGCACCGCATCCACATAAACCGTGCCGATAAAGTTGAGCGCCCTGTTGTGCCCCACATTCATCAGCCCGAAAATCATGCCGATCACAGAGGCAAACACAAGGGAAAGGAGGCACAGCAGAAGCGTGTGCCCCATCGCCTTCAAAAGCATCGTCCCATATGTCTGAATTATCATTAACATAAATTTTTCTTCCTTTTAATTTATTTCTCGAGGTATTTCGCAATAATCTCGTCGTACTTGCCGTTCGCCTTGATGTTCTTAAGACCCGCGTTGAACATGTCGAGAAGTTCCTGATTTTCCGCATTCATAATGGCAAAACCGTAAGGCGCGCCCTCGCTCTCCATCCCTTCGGGGATTGACAGCGCCAGACCGCCCGTCTTGATGGAGTCAGCCATGATCGGCGTATCTTCCACACACGCTGCGGAGTTTCCTAAGATCACGTCCTGATACATGGTCGGTGAATCCTCAAATACTGTGGTGGTAAAACCGTACTGATCTTTTAAGCTCTCAGCAAAGTCCATGCCGGCCGTACCGTTCTTTACTGCCACGTTCATGCCCGCGAGATCTTCAAAGCTGGCGATTGTGCTGCCCTCCGCAACGACAAAGGTCTGAGTCGCGTCATAATAACCGTCGGAGAAAATCCATCCGGAATCAATACGCTCCTGCTTGATGGTAGCGCCTGCGATCAGCGCATCCGCCTGACCTGCCTGAACCGCTGCAACGCCCGCATCCCAGCCAAGGCTCTTCAGTTCATATTTGAATCCCTGATCTTCCGCAATCGCGGCAAGAACATCCACGTCGATCCCCACAAACTCTCCCTTCTCATTGGTGAACTCAAAAGGGCGGAACACCGTATCCGTCGCCACAACCCACACTTTATCGCCTTTTGCGCTGCCTGCGCCGCACGCCGTCGCTCCAAGAGCCATACAGCCGATCAGAATCATTGCCAGTAATTTTTTCATAAACATCCTCTCCTTTTCTACCGTAACTGTTTTCTTAACAAGAAAGACGGTGTACTCTTCTGGCTCCGACACCGTCTTTTCCGCTTTCTTAAGTATATGGAGTTTTCACTTCCTTGTCAAGAACTTTGTATACAAATATACAAGTATCACGCTTTGGCAGAAATTTACACCCTGAAAATTTATAACTTTCTATACCCGAATTACAGATTTGCCGCTGCGGCAAGTATCATCTCAACCGCCTTTTCAATACCCAGCTTCTCCGTGTTGACCGTCAGGTCAAAGTTTCTCGCGTCGCCGTATGTCTGTTTTGTATAATACTCGCAGTAGCGTTTTCTCGCCTTGTCCACAGCCCGCACGTCATTCGCCACCTGGTCCGCCGGCACCTGGTCCATCATCTTTGTCATGCGCCTTACCCGCCACTCAAATCCGGCATGCACAAACACATTCAGGCAGTGGTCAAACTCCCGCAGGATATAATCGCCGTTTCGCCCGACGATCACACAGCTCTCTTTGTTTGCCAGCTCCCTGATGGCGTCCCTCTGGGCCTGCCACAGCTCCTCCTCCAGCGGCTTATTATAAAAGTCAAACAGGCTCTGGGCAAAACCGAAATTCTTCGGCACCCGTTCATCCCATCTGCGCACCTGCTCTGGAGAAAGGCTTTTGCCCGAAACCGCGGTCTTTAATATGATATCCTTGTCATAATACTCGATCCCCAGCTCCTTTGCCACCCGTCTGCCGATCTCGCCGCCGCCTGCGCCAAATTCCCTGCCTATCGTAACGATTTTTCTCATGCTGTCTCCCTCCATAGTTTTCCGAGGCTGCATAGCCGTCCTCGTGATTGAGCTCTGCTCAATCGGTTCAACCCACGCCATTCGCATAAACGCGCTTTCCGCGCTCCTCGCTGCTTCGCAGCTTCTTTTGCTCATGAGCGGGCGCTCCCTCAGAGCATCATCTGTCTGTCAAACTCGCACAAGCACGGTCTGCCCGGCAGATTCGCTCCGGTTGAACTGTTATACCAGGTCAAATATACTAATCTGGTTGGACTCGGGGATGTTCCCGAGAAGTCCCAGCCGGCTCATCAAATCAGTCACCGATTTGGAAACCCTCGTCCGCTCCCAGAAATCATCCTTGCTTAGGAAGGGACCGTCCTTTGCCGCCTCCACAATGGCGTCCGCCGCCTTCTCCCCCAGCCCGTCAATGCTGTTTAAGGACGGCATCAGCTTTCCGTCCACGATCTGGAACAGCCTCGACTGTGCCGTAAAGATATCAATCGGCACAAATGCAAAGCCTCTCGCGTACATCTCCTGCACGATCTTCATATCCTTCTGGGTATCCTGCTCCTTCTTGGAAAGCTCGTCGCTCCTGCGCCTGTAATCCTCCATCACGCGCTCCAGATGCGCCTGCCCCTGGCACATGATCTCGTAGGAAAATGCCGACGCGCGGATGCTGAAATACGCCGCGTAGTAGGCGAGTGGATAATTGATCTTGCAGTAGGCGATGCGCCACGCCATCATAACATAAGCGGCTGCATGCGCCTTGGGGAACATATACTTGATCTTCTTGCAGGAGCCGATATACCAGTCCGGCACACCCTGCGCCTTCATCGCCTCGATCCATTCGTCCTTCAAGCCCTTGCCCTTACGCACGCTCTCCATGATGGTGAAGGATAAGGACGGCTCCACCCCCTGCTGCATCAGGTAAATCATAATGTCGTCACGGCAGCAGATCGCCGTGGAGATGGTAGCAAGCCCTTCCTCTATCAGCGTCTGGGCATTGCCAAGCCACACGTCCGTGCCGTGGGAAAGCCCGGAAATACGCACCAAATCCGTAAAGCACTTGGGCTTGGCGTCGATGACCATCTGGATAACAAACTCTGTGCCAAACTCCGGGATGCCGAGACACCCCAGCTTACAGCCGCCGATCTGTTCCGGCGTAATCCCCAGCGCCTCTGTTGACTGGAAAAGTGACATGACACCCTTGTCGTCTAAAGGGATCGTCGTCGGGTCAATTCCCGTCAGATCCTGCAGCATACGGATCATGGTCGGATCATCGTGCCCCAGAATATCGAGCTTCAACAGGTTGTGGTCGATGGAGTGGTAGTCAAAATGGGTGGTGACGATATCCGTCGTCATATCGTTGGCGGGATGCTGTACCGGGGTAAAGGAATTGATGTCCTCTCCCACCGGCAGAACCACGATGCCGCCGGGATGCTGCCCTGTGCTCCTGCGGATGCCGGTACAGCCAGTCACAATGCGGTTAATCTCGCACACCCGCTTATGCCTGCCCCGCTCCTCATAATATTTTTTTACATAACCGTAAGCCGTCTTGTCCGCCAGCGTGCCGATGGTGCCCGCCCGGTAAGTCTGACCGTTTCCAAAAATCACTTCCGTATACTTATGCGCCTTACTCTGGTACTCTCCCGAGAAGTTCAGGTCGATATCCGGCTCCTTGTCCCCCTTAAAGCCGAGGAACGTCTCAAAGGGAATGTCAAACCCTTCCTTGTTAAGCGGCGTCCCGCAGACCGGACAGTTTTTATCCGGCATGTCACACCCCGCGCCGCCGCCGTAAGCTTTCACTTCCTCGGAATCAAAATCATAATAATGGCATTTCGGGCACAGATAATGGGGGCTTAACGAGTTTACCTCCGTGATTCCAGCCATATTCGCCACAAAGGAACTCCCCACAGAGCCCCGGGAACCCACCAGATAGCCGTCCTCCACGGATTTCCACACCAATTTCTGCGCAATGATGTACATCACCGCAAAGCCGTTGGAGATAATGGAGTTCAGCTCCTTTTTCAGCCTGTCCTCCACAATCTGCGGCAGCGTCTCCCCGTACAGTTCATGGGCCCTGTTGTAGCAGATGTCCGTGAGCTGCTTATCGCTGTCCGCTATGACCGGCGGACACTTATCCGGGCGCACCGGCGACATGACCTCAATCATATCCGCAATCAGGTTCGTGTTGGTGATGACCACCTCCTCCGCCTTATCGCTGCCAAGATACGCAAACTCATCAAGCATTTCCTCCGTCGTGCGAAAATACAGGGGCGCCTGGTTGTCCGCGTCCGGGAACCCCTGCCCGGCCATAATGATACGCCGGTAGATCTCGTCCTCGGGATTCAGGAAATGCACGTCGCAGGTTGCCGCTACCGGCTTATGGAACTCCTCTCCCAGACGCACAATCTGCCTGTTGATCTCCATGATATCTTCCATGGACGTGACATCCGGCACACGCTCCGACTCAATCATAAAGCGGTTGTTGCCCAGAGGCTGTATTTCCAGATAGTCATAAAAATTTACTATTCTCGTGATCTCCGCATCGGACTTTTTCTCCAAAAGCGCCCTGTAAAGCTCCCCCGCCTCACAGGCACTCCCCAAGATGAGCCCCTCCCGGTACTGCGAAAGCAGGCTCTTCGGAATCCGCGGTCTTCTCGAAAAATAGGTCAGATGGGATTCGGAAACCAGCCGGTAAAGGTTCATCCTCCCCACATTGTTCTTCGCCAGAATGATCGCGTGGTAGGTAGGCAGCTTCTTGATGATATCGGGACTTGCCTTGCCTCTGTCATTTATCTGCGCAAGCGTAGTGATTCCTTCCTTTGCCATCATCGGAATCAGCTTCACGAAAATTTCCGCAGTGGCCTCCGCGTCGTCCACCGCCCTGTGATGGTTTTCCAACGATACGCCGAGCGTTTTCGCCACCGCGTCCAGCGTGTGCTTTTTCTGTCCCGGCAGGAGAATCCTCGCAATCCCCACCGTGTCCACGTAAGTAAAGTCGTGGGAAATCCCCTGCCTGTCGCAGTTTTCCATGATAAAGCCCATATCGAACTGCGCGTTGTGCGCCACCAGAATACAGTCGCCGCAAAAGGAAAGGAACTGCGGCAGCACCGTGTCAATCTGCTCCGCCCCCATAACCATATCATCTGTTATTCCTGTCAGCTTCTCTATCTCAAAAGGTATGGGCACGAGCGGATCAACGAAGGTGGAGAAGCGGTCCACAATCTTACCGCCGCAGACCTTTACCGCGCCGATCTCAATAATACGGTTTTTTGTCGGGGAAAAACCTGTCGTCTCGATATCAAAAACCACGAAGTCCGCCCCGAAATCCTGCCCCTTCTCGTTGGTGGCAATCTCGTGCAGATCGTCCACCAGATAGGCTTCCACCCCGTAAATCACCTTGAAAAAGCCCTGCTTGTCAGGCTCCGGCTCCCCCGCTTCCTTTGCGCGCGCCTTCTCCGCCTTCCACAGGTCCTCCCACACATGGTTCGCGTCGGGAAAGGACTGCACTACCCCGTGGTCGGTGATGGCGATGGCCGGATGCCCCCACTTATAGGCGCGCTTCACGATATCTTTCGCCTCGGAGACGCCGTCCATATCACTCATTTTCGTATGACAGTGAAGCTCCACCCTCTTTCTGACGCTTCTGTCCTCACGTGAAATCGTAAAGTCGGGAATTATCTTAATGCCCGCAACTGAGCCGATGGTCAGCTCGCGGTCAAACTTATCAACCGCCGTCATCCCCTTAAGCTTGACAAAAGTCCCCTCTTTCATAACATTCGTTATTTCATTAACCTGCTCATTGTGCACGAAAAATTTCACCGTCATGGTGTCCGTATAATCCGTGATATCATAAATCAGGATAGACCGCTCGTTCTTGATCTCCCGCTTGTCCTTACGGATCACCTTCCCTCGTATCACAACCTCACCGATCTCCCCGATAATATCCTCAATAGGCATGGCCTCCTCCTCGAAGTCCCTGCCATAAATCACATCGGGATTATCGGAACGCTTCAAAGGACGCTTAAAATCGCCCTTCTCCCTGTCCCTGCCTCCGGCATACTTTTTCGATGGGAAAGTCCCTCCATTTCCGCCAGGCAAAGGCGCAAAGGCCGCTGCCCCCTGCCGCTCTGCCTTCCCTGCATCTGCGGGCTTCTCCGCGCCTCCGGGTTTTTCCGCATCTGTGGACTGCCCCGCGTTTTCGGTACGTCCGCCTGCCGCCTTTTCCCGGTCCGCAGCGTCCGCAGACAGTCCGGCGCCCTTCATGTGCACGGAAAACCCTGCCCGCGCAGAGATCTCCGCCACTTGTATGGCCAGCCGCCGCTCGTCCTCCTCACGGTTTTTGCCCGCCGCCTTCTCCTTATAGGCAATTTCCACCTGCAGCGGAATAGAGCAGCGCTCGTTGTATATTTTTTCCAGAATCCGCGCAAGCTCCCCGCCTTTTTCTCTGCCAAACACCGTATCCTCCAGTGTCAGCAGCATCTTATCCGCCAAAAAAGATATGTCCGCCCGCCGAAACAGGCTGTATTCCACGGGGGACGCCTCCTTAAGCTCCAGCAGTATACTCTCCCTGTAAGCGTCCATCAGCTTTTCCGCATTATACTGGGATGAGAGCGTAAAGTGTTCATAAAACTTAACGACAATCGGCATATTCGGGAAAAACTGCTTCCCGATCTCCCGCTCCACCCGAAACACGTCCTCCTTATGAATCAGATGGTCCGATGCGATATAAACGCGCAGAAAATCCTTCCGCTTGGTGCTGGTCACCTTCTCCACGGCGACGCCCTCAAACAGATCATGCAATCCCGTATCCAGTTTTAACGTAGGAAATACCTCAAAAAAAGATTTACTCATTCCAGTGTAAAAGTTCCTCCCTGAGCGTGTGCAGAAGCTCCTGCTCGGGCACCTTCCTCACAATCTCGCCCTTTTTAATCAGAAGCCCTTCCCCGATGCCGCCGGCGATACCGATATCGGCTTCCTTCGCCTCACCGGGACCGTTCACCGCACAGCCCATAACGGCCACTTTAATATCCAGAGGAATGTCCTGCACCATCTCCTCCACCTGCTGCGCCAAACCGATCAGATCTATCTTCGTCCTGCCGCAGGTGGGACAGGACACCACCTCGATACCGCCCTTTCTAAGCCCGAGTGTCCGCAGAATCAGCTTTGCGGAACGTATCTCCTCTACCGGGTCTCCCGTCAGGGACACCCGGACCGTATCGCCAATGCCCTGATTTAGAATGATACCCAGCCCCACAGCGGATTTGATGTTCCCGCTCATTACCGTGCCGGATTCCGTAATCCCCACATGCAGGGGGTAATTCGTCTTTGCCGCCAGAAGTTCATGCGCCTTCACACACATCATCACGTCCGACGACTTTATGCTTATGACAAGATTGTCATATCCACAGTCCTCAATGATGCCCACCTTGTCTAGCGCGCTCTCAACGATCCCCTCCGCCGTTACACCGTGATATTTCTCCACCAGTTCTCGCTCCAGAGAACCGCTGTTTACCCCCACCCGTATCGGTATATTCCGCTCTTTTGCCGCCCTGACAACCGCCGCCACCTTTTCTCCTGTGCCAATGTTGCCCGGATTAATACGGATTTTGTCCGCGCCGTTCTCCATCGCCGCAATCGCCATTTTATAATCGAAATGAATATCCGCCACAAGCGGAATGTGTATCCGCTCCTTGATCTTCAAAAGCGCCTGCGCCGCCTCCATGGTCGGCACCGTACACCTGATTATCTCGCATCCCGCCTGCTCCAGCCGCAAAATCTGCGCCACCGTCGCCTCCACGTCCTCCGTGGGCGTATTCGTCATGGACTGGATCAAAACCGGATTCCCCCCGCCAATCTTTTTATCTCCAATTCTAATAACCTTCGTCTGCTCTCTATGTGTTCCCACGACTTCCTCCATATTTTTCTCGTTCTATTTCTATTATTTAAACGCTGGCTAATTGCAAAACTCATCATAAACCTATATCTATTTGTGCAATTCTAACAAACTTACCTGAGTTTTGCCATTATCTACATTATAAACGAAAAAAGTCTGTTAGACAAATCTGTTTTTCTATATGGCGCACAAACTCCCGCCCCCGTCTGCCGTTTCTTGGGGTGCCTTTCCTGCGTAAGTCCCTCATAATTTCCCCGGCTACCTGATAGCGCTCGTCCGGCTCCTCCCGCGTGCACCGCCGGATCACGTCTTCCAGCTCCACTGACAAATGCGGGTTGTAATACGACGCGGGAAAGGATGTGCCGGGCGAAGTGCCCGCAGCCGTTCCTGTCACCATATAATAGAGAGTTTTCCCAAACGCATACAGATCGCTTCTCTCGTCCGCGCGGACACCGCACCCGCCCTCTCCCCGCTGCTCCGGCGCCGCAAACCCGGCCGAGAACGCCATCCGCGCCCCGCCCTCTTCCCCAAAGCTGCGAAATGCCGCTGCACCGAAATCCACCAGTTTCAGACTGCCGTCCCGGCATACCATAATGTTTTCCGGCTTTAAGTCCCTATATATAACAGGTGTTTCTCTATTGTGCAGATAATCAAGAACATCTAACAGCGCCTCAGCCCATCTTCGGGCCAGTATTTCCCCCACGCTTCCCTGTTTTTCTATATAATTATGTAAACTTATTCCTTCTACATACTCCATTACGAGAAACCACCCATCCTCGTAAAGCAGATCATATACAACCGGCAGCATCGGATGTCTCAAATCACGCAAAAACGCTGCCTCCGCCTTGATTCTTTCCCCACTCTCCTCCCGTTCCCACAGATGTTTCACCGCCACATACCTTCCAAGACTCTCATCCACTGCCAGATACACACTGCCCTCGCCCCCGTGGCCTAAGGACTTGATAATTTTGTATTTCCCCAGTTGTTTTTCCTCGCTCATTCCTCTCCCCTCCTGCAATGATCCATTACTTTATTAACTTTATGTAAACCGCCGAAAGATTGTCCGTCTCGCCCCTCTTCATACAGGTTTCCCCGATCTCCCTAAGCCGCCGCCCGATCTGCTCTTCCTCCACAAGTTCGCGGGGTTTCATTACGCTGCGCATTTCCTCGCCGGTAACGCGCCTTCTGAAACCGTCCGTGCATAGAAGGATGCCCTCCCCGGGTTTTAATACGCCCATTCTGTGCTGCGGCGTAAAACAGCCGAAACTGCCCAGACATTTCGTCAGTTTCCCTCCGTCCTGCGCGTGGTCTTTTGTAATCTGTACCATGCGCCGTCCCCGCAGACGGTAGGCCCTGCTGTCTCCCAGATGCCATAGCAGCCATGTCCTATCCCACAGGACAAACACCGTCATGGTCGTTCCTAGAGAAATTCCCTCCTGCGCGGCATACCGCTTCATCTGCCCCTGCATATGGAAAACCAGCCGGTCGAGAGACCTGCGTATCACCCAGTACCGCTTATTCTTCCGTATCATCGCAAACAGTTCCGTATAAAACCATTCCCGGATCTGTACCGCCGCACAGCCGCTCGCCTCCCCGCCGCAGGAGGCGCCGCCCATACCGTCACATACCGCTGCCAGAAGTATCCTCCCCCTTTTCGTCAGCACCTGCTGCAGCACAATCGAATCCTGATTCCTTAAAGCCACTCTGCCCTTGTTCCAATATACATTTGTCAAATACTGCACGCCCTAAACGCACCTCCTTTTTGCCGCACTTTCATATTGCAGCCCGACATTTCTTTTCATCAGCCTGTCTCATCCGACAGCATATTTATAACACCCGTTTTTATATATAAATTTGGAAAAGCCGCGGGACCCCCGCCCTGTCTTTCATTACGGATTCAAGAACAGAACCCGACGCCGTTATCATACTACATCTTCAAAAAAAGCGCAAGCCGGAAATAGCCTGCGCCTAGTTACCATTATATGCGCCGGCATACATGTCAGCGCAAAAGCCTCATAATATCGTTGTACATAATGAAGACCATCAATACCATCAGCACGACCAGCCCGGCGAAGTGCACCATGCCCTCCTTTTCCGGCGGAACAGGTTTTCCCCGGAGCACCTCCACGAACATGAACACGAGCCGTCCTCCGTCCAGCGCCGGAAGTGGCAGAAGATTCATAATACCCAGATTGACGGATAAAAGCACCACGATCTCAAGCATGGTCAGAATGGCATAGGGCGTGCCGTAGTTTTCTTCCGCCGCGTCATAACTCTCTCCCACAAGCTGCGCGATCCCCACGGGGCCTGACACATCATCTTTCGACACCTGCCCCATCACGAGCATACGCAGACTCTTGTAAGTGATCTTCACCCAGTATTCCACCTCGTAAAAGCCATACTGGAACACTTGCAGGGGATTGCATTTCAGATACTCGCCGCCGTTGGTAATCCCCATATAATAACGCTTGTCATTTTCATCGTACTTCGGAAAAAGCGTGGTCACCGCCTTCTCCCCGTTTCTCCTGTAGGTGATCTCCATCTTCTCACCCTGATTTAAGGCGGAAATCATGGAAACCTCCCGGTAAAAGTGGATCGGCTCACGCCCGATTTTCGTGATCACATCGCCTTTCTGCAGTCCCGCCTCCGCGGCAGCGGACCCTTCCTGTACCGTCCCCACGGTTGGCAGATCGGCTCCCGAAAAGGCGCTCAGAATCACCGCGATCACAAAAGCGAAAATGAAATTAAAGAAAGGTCCGGCAAAAACCGTGGCGATACGCGACCAGACGCCCGCCTCGGTAAAGGCGATCCCCTCAGGCGCATCCGCACTCCCGGATTCCCGCCCCTGCTGCTGTTCCCGTTCCACGCCGTCCTCGCCGTCAAACATACAGGCGCCGCCAAGCGGCAGAAGCTTCAAGGAATATTTCGTCCCATGTTTCATGAAGGAAAAGAGCGTCGGCCCCATTCCCACAGAAAACTCCACCACACAGATGCCGTTTTTCCTGCCGATCAGAAAGTGTCCCAGCTCATGGGAAATCACTACCAATCCAAATACAATGATAAATAGAATAATTGTCCTGATCAAATCACTACTCTCCAAACTTTAGTCTGATATACTCGTAGGCCTCCGCCTCCGCCGTCAGTATCTCCTCCACCGTCGGATTCTCAATGACCCGGTGGGCATCCATCGCCGCCTCGATCAGTTCCGATATTTCCAAAAACCGAATCTTCTTATCTAAAAACAGCGCTACCGCCTTCTCGTTCGCCGCATTGAATACTGTGGGAAGGGAACCGCCCCTCGTGGCCGCCCGGTAGGCAAGCGCAAGACCGCGGAAAGTATCCGTGTCCGGCTTCTCAAAAGTCAGGCTTCCAAGTTTACATAAGTCAACCCTTCCAATCTTCATCGGGCGTCTGTCCGGGTAAAACAGCGCGTACTGAATAGGCAGTTTCATATCCGGCACACCCATCTGTCCCATAATTCCACCGTCCGCGTACTGTACCGCCGAATGCAGAATGCTCTGCGGATGCACCACCACCTCAATCTGCGAAAGGGACACGTCGAAAAGCCACTTCGCCTCCATCACCTCAAGCCCCTTATTGCAAAGCGACGCGGAATCTATGGTCACCTTCTTCCCCATGGACCAGTTGGGGTGCTTGAGCGCGTCCTCCACCGTCATATCCGCAAGTTCTTCCCTGCTCTTTCCCCTGAAAGGACCGCCAGACGCCGTGAGCAGAATCTTCTCCACCCGATCACGCCTTTCCCCGTGCAGAGACTGGAAAATCGCACTGTGTTCGCTGTCCACAGGCAGAATGGAAACGCCTTTTTTCTTTGCAAGCGGCATAATGATATGCCCTGCCGTCACCAGTGTCTCCTTATTGGCAAGGGCGATGTCCTTCCCCGCCTCGATGGCTGCGATAGTAGGTCTGATACCGATCATTCCCACAATGCCGGTAACCAATACTTCCATCCCCTCCGCTGTGGACACTTCCAAAAGTCCTTCCATACCGCTCACAATGCGGACAGACAGATCCTTCACCCGCTCACGCAGGTCGGCAGCCGCCTTTTCCTCCCAGAGCGCGGCAATCTTCGGCTGAAATTCCCTGATCTGCGCTTCCAGAAGCGCTATGTTGGAGCCTGCCGCCAGGGACACGACCTCCAGGTCCCTCTCTTTTCTGACAATGTCAAGTGTCTGTGTCCCGATGGAGCCTGTGGAGCCTAAAATTCCTATTTTCTTCATCTTTTGTCCATCCCTTTTTATACTATACTCTAAACCCCGTACTCTGCATTTCCCTGCGCAAAGACGGACTGCAGCGCCGCCCTTTCACGCTCACGCCGATAGCAGCATACTTAAATATATCCCCGCAAACACAATCGGCCCCGCCACGATCACGCTGTCAAACCGGTCCATAATACCGCCATGCCCCGGTATCAGCTTTCCGTAATCCTTAATTTCATGGTCCCTTTTCACCGCGGAAGCCGCCAGATCCCCCACCATGGAGACGAGCGCGCCCACCGCGCCCAGAACTGCCGCAAGGGGCAGCGACAATGTCATCATGGTATATTGGTTAACCACAAAATGCGTGTACAGGACAAACAGGAGCGCTGCGCCCAAAATACCGCCTACCGCGCCTTCTATGGACTTTTTCGGGCTTAACTTCGGCGTCATTTTGTGTTTTCCGATCAGTACGCCCACACAGTAGGCGCATGTATCGCTCCCCCATGAGGCGAGAAACACGAACCACACCAGATAAATTCCATCGTCAAATCCCTCCCGCAGCAGATAGAGAAAGGACAGCATCACCGGCCCATAGAGAAAAGAAAACATGGCCGACATAATCTGGTTCGCGTGGTATTTCGGAAAAGTAAAAACATAGACGAAGAGGAATGCCAACAAGGCCGCCACCGTCACCATCACCATGGCCCCAAAAGCCATGCTGATATCCCGCGCCAGGGCAAGACATACCGCCCCGTAGTATACAAGCGTCATCACACAGCCCACAATGACCGGCGCACTCGGCTGCATCTCTTCCCCGCGCACCTTACAGGCTGCCGTCAGCTCCTGATATGCGATCACGGAAACGCCAAAAATCACCACAGCCAAAAGCGCGCCTCCCGCAAGGAACACGCCCAGTGCAATCGCCACCAGCACAATACCGCTCAGTAATCTTGTACGAAACATTCAGACGCCCCCTATTCTTTTACCAGACCGTAGCGTCTGTCTCTCTTATTATATGCCGCTACCGCCTTCTCCAATTCTTCTTTTGAAAAATCCGGCCACGCCACCGGTGTAAAATAAAACTCAGTATAGGCAAGCTGCCAGAGAAGGAAATTGGAAATCCGCTGCTCATTACAGGTGCGGATCAGAAGGTCCGGCTCCGGGATTCCCGCCGTGTCAAGCGCATCCTCAAGACATTCCTGCGTAATCTCTTCCGGCATAAGCGATCCATCCTTCACCCGCTTGGCCAGTTTTCTCACCGCGCGGACGATCTCGTCCCTGCCGCCGTAATTGATGGCAATCTGGAAATGCAGACCCGTGTTGTTCTTTGTCGCTTCCTCCAGCTCCCCGATCCGCTTTCTGATGTCTTCGTCGAGCCGGGATTTTTCCCCGATCACACGAACACACATGTTATTTTTTGCCGCAGTTTTCAGACAGGTCTTCATATAGTTGCGCAGAAGTCCCATCAGCGCATCCACCTCGTCCGCGGGTCTGTCCCAGTTCTCCGTGCTGAAAGCATACACCGTCAGGTACTGAATGCCCATACGGTAAGCCTCCTCGCAGATCACCTCCACAGTCTTCGCCCCCTGCACATGTCCGTAATTGCGGGGCATTCCCTTACTTTTCGCCCATCTGCCGTTGCCGTCCAATATAATCGCCACATGCTGTGGAATCTTGTTTTCTTCCGCCATAGTAACCTCGCTTCACATATTATGTAAACCTTCAATAGGAAAGGGGCGACAGAATCACTCATTCTGTAAGCCCCTCTAAACATCATACCGTCAAAATCTCTTTTGACTTCTCCTCCACCAGCTTATCCACTTCCTTGATAAACTTGTCCGTCAGCTTCTGCAGCTTCTCCTCCAGCTCCTTGATCTCGTCCTCGGATACCTCTGTTTTCGCCAGCTTCTTCAACGCGTCGTTGCCGTCCCGTCTGGTATTGCGGATGGCAACCTTATTCTCCTCGCCCCGCTTCTTGATGTCCTTCACCAGCTCCTTACGGCGCTCCTCGGTGAGTTCCGGGAATACCAGACGAATCAGGGAGCCGTCGTTGCTGGGCGTAATCCCTACGTCCGACGCCATGATCGCCTTCTCAATATCCTTAATCAGGCTCTTTTCCCAGGGCGCGATCTGCAAAACCCTGGCCTCAGGGACCGTGATATTACCCACCTGCTGAATCGGTGTGGGCGTCCCGTAATAGTCCACCTTAATCTTATCGAGGACATGGGGGTTAGCGCGTCCTGCACGGATCGCTCCCAGATCATTTACCAGAAAATCATAAGACTTCTGCATCTTTTCCTCATAAGGCTTCAGTCTCTCGTCCATACTGTAATCCTCCACTATACTGTTACCTTTGTGCCGTTAAAGTTACCCTTGACGGTATTTACGATACTGTTCTCCTCATTCAGGCCAAACACCCACATGGGCATCTTATTGTCCCGGGCAAGAATGGAAGCCGTCATATCCACTACCTGAAGATTCCTCGCGATCACTTCTTCAATCGAAACCTCGTCGTACTTTTTCGCGTCCGGGTTGCTTCGCGGATCGTCGTCATAAACGCCGTCCACCGCTTTCGCCAGCAGAATCACGTCCGCATCCACTTCGACGGCCCGGAGCACTACCCCCGTATCCGTTGAAAAGTAGGGATGACCCGTGCCTCCTGCAAAGAAGACCACCATATTTTTCGCAAAGTATTTATTCGCCCTGTCCTTTGAGAAAAGCTTCGTAAAGGAACCGCACTCAAAAGGGGTAAGTACCGATGTCATCATACCCACGGAACGGAAAATCTCAGACACGTAGATGCAATTCATAATCGTGGCAAGCATACCGATCTGATCCGCCTTCGTGCGGTCAATGTTCTCGCTGGAACGGCCGCGCCAAAAGTTACCGCCGCCAATGACGATGCCTACCTGAATGCCGTCGTCCACAAGCTGTTTCACCTGCACGGCAACATCCCGCACCGTCTCCTCGTCAAACCCCGTCTTTTTTTCGCCCGCCAGGGCTTCTCCGCTTAACTTCAAGAGTATACGCTTCATATTATACTGCTCTCCCCTGTATGCCCGGATTTACTTTTTCTTTTTGAACTCCTCGAAGAAGGAGGTCGGGTTCACATCCGCATAGCACTGGGAACACATACCTTCAATCACCGCGCCGTTGTTGATCTGTACGGATTTGGACTTGATATTTCCCATCACAATCGCTGTGGTGTCCAAAATGACAGGACCCTGCACGTCAATGTCACCCTTGACAGCGCCGGCAACCACCGCGCTGGTGGCTGTGATATTACCGATCACCACAGAACTCTGCCCGATCTTCACGCTGCCCTGACTGTTCACCTCGCCGGTGATCTTCGCACCCTCCGCATAAATCTCAGCCGCTTTGGAATTACCCTGAATCGTACCTGTGATGTTCAGCTTGCCAAGAATATCCAGATTACCGTTTACCGTACCGATCAGTTCCATGGAACCCTCCGATACAACATCACCCGTTATTGTCATGCCCTCTGTCACGACTGCCGTCTCATCTACTGCCACACGATTTGCCTGTACTTCCATAGTCTTTCCCTTTCCTCCACTATTCTGATCTTTCTCTTCCACAGGCGTTTCCGCCTCTGCCAAAATTTCTTCTGCCATTACAGGTTCAGCCTCCTCTTCTTCTATTACTGCTTCCTCGGCCACCGGCTCTTCAACCACGGCCGCAGGTTCCTCTTTTGCTTCTTCCACAACAGGCTCAGGCGCCGGAACCTCTTCTGCCAAAGGCTCCTCTACAAGCGCCGGTTCGGGCTCTGTCTCCGATTCGGGTGCCGCCTCAAGTTCAGGCACTCCCATCTCCTCAATTTTATCCAGCATCCCGCTCAAATCCAGCGACTCAAGCGTTTCATCTGCAGAGGGCGCCTCCGATGCCGCAGCATCCGCAGAAACCTGCTCTCCGGCCTGTCCTTCCGCCGCCAGAGCCGCTTCCAGCTCTTCTTCCGGCATCAGTTCATTGACAGCCTGGGATAAGTCGTCCTTTAAATCCGAAAAAAATCCCATTCCCTAATCCTCCATTCTTTAATCATTGCTTATATGATGAATCGCCTCCGTATCGTCTGTGATCGGAACGATTTTCGTATCCTCCATCGCCTGAATCTGCTCGATCAGCTTCGGCAGCGCCTTCACCGTCGAATCCTTATCGGACGCGTCATGCATCAGTATAATCGCCTCCGGGAACTCCCGCAGCCTGGCAGTTGAATTTCTGATAATTGCCTCTGGACTGATATAGGCTGACGAAGCGTCTCCCGAAGATACATTCCAGTCAAAATAGCTCATGTCCTGCTCTTCCAGATAATCAATCAGCTCATGCATGTCCACCCGGCTCACTGTATTGCTGCTGCCTCCGGGAAATCTGCAGTACCTGCACCAGACACCTGTCGTGTCGTAGAGAAATTCCTGCAGTTTCGTAAGATCCTCCACGTAACTTTCCTTTGTTCGGTAGATCTCATTATATTTATGGCTGTAGGAATGCATCGCCAGCGTATGCCCTTCCTCCACAATCCTTTTGTATAACGGCCGATATTTTTCTTCCTCTTTCCCAACCACAAAAAAAGTCGCCTTCACATCATACTCAGCCAGAATATCCAGTATCTCTCCGGTATTGCCGCTTGGCCCGTCATCGAAAGTAAGGTACACCTTTCTGATTCCGTCCTCCGTATCGGAAACTGTGCCGTCTGTATCAGACGCGTCGCGTCTGAACTCATTCACTCCGGATTCCGTATACAGCTCTCCGCTTTGCTCCCCTGCATCGGATGCCTGTCCCATCGCCACAGCGGGGACCGCCTGCTCACGGAGTGCGCGCAGTTCCCGTTTCGCCTCATAGAGATTCACGCCCAGAACCACACAGAGAATCATCAGTATCAGTATCGTGGAAAGCGGAATAATAACGAGCAGCCGTTTCATCAATTGAAAATGTGCATCCTGTTCCGCATCCATCTTCATCGGCTCCTTTTTCATTCTCTTATCCCACATTCCTTTATACTATATCACATTTGGTAGATAACGAAAAGAAATTTCGAAAAAAAACCGCAAGAAAAATTCACCAGATTTCCGTGTCAGGGAAAAATGGGAAGTAAGAATGGCCGGCAGCGCCATATCACAGACGCCGCCCCCGCTTATCCCCAATATCTGTCCGCCCGTTCGGATAAACCATGGACAGCACGCCTATGAGAACCGCCAGGAAAATTCCCGGCATCAGCGTGACATGGCATCTCAGATAAGGTAGACTTTCAGATGCCTTACGGATCGCCGCCACGCTGAGGAATTGCCCTGTCAGGTACCCCGGTATCACGGCCAGGAGGACCGTATACGCATTTTCCATGCGCAGCACTTTCAATAACAGCCGTTTCATCATCCCGATGGCCTGCAGGGTAGAAAACTCCTCTTTTCGCTCGGCAATACCGCTGACAGTGCTGTTTAGGAAATTCACCAGAGCCATCAGGCCCACCAGAAGAGCCAGCCCGTTCCCGAACAGGCTCACCGTCATGCCAACCCTCTCAAGACCCGCCCTGTACGTCCCCTTGGAACGGTAGGACACATTTTCCTCACCTCCGGCCTTCTCCAGACATTCCTGCACATACCCTTCCGCCCGCGCAAGCGTCTCTGCGTCCGGCGCGTCCATGGTTACCAGAAACAGGTCCGGCTTCCTGTCAAGACTTTCCATCAGCTGCACGGGAAGGATATATTCAAATCCGACCGTATTCTCGTCTCCCCACGCCATCTGGTTACGGTAGGCGTCGCCCACCACTGCCATCACGGTATACTTCTTCTTTCTCAGCGAATCAACATACGGGAATCTCCCGTTTTCATCGCGTTCAAAGCTGTACTCCTCCTTCTCCCGGAACTCATCGGCAAGCGCCACCACATCCCCTGCGTGATAAAGACTGTTGCCATCCCCGTCCAGCGCGACGGCCAGCACATATTCCCCGGACTCAAATTTTTCCCGGTCAAGGCTTCCTTCAAAAACCTCAAAGTCCGCAATCTGGTCGAACTCATAGAAGCGGAAATAATCACACAGTAAGATGAATGACTTTCTCTTTTCCCGGTACGCGTCGGCTTCCCCGACCATACGCTTGTAAAGCCACTCGTCGTCCGCCACATTTTTCTGGTAGCTTTCGCTGTCAAGCACTGTCTCACAGTACCGCTCGGCCTCCTCCCCATAAAATACCACCGGCGCCTCCAGCTGATAATGGTACACCGTCTCCACGTCCTCAGTAAACTTTTCCAGCTCGTCGCGGACAGTATCCGGAATAGCCAGGATTCCATCCTCATGTCCCAGCTCCAGGCCGAACAGATAATCGTCCGCGGCGATCTCAATATCCGCAAACAGATTGAACATGGAAAGGAACGCGTCCAGGTCCAGACTGTGTATGATATTCGTGGTAGCCACAAAAAGCAGCACGGCAATACTCATGGAAAACGCCACCAGCGCCGTATTTTTTCTGCGCCTCCTGATATTTCTGCGCGCAAACCGGCCCGGTGTGAACCGGCCGTTCTGAACTCTTCCCACCGAAATTTTCCCACTGCCCGTAAAACCCGCGGCGTGGACTGGCGGCGTCTTCGCCAGAATATGCATGGGCCTTCGCACGCCGAAATATACCACTGCGCCGGATAATACCGCCGCGCAGATAAAATATGCCGGCCTGACCGTAAACGCACAGTTCCCCCCGATCCCCATATAAGATGCCAGAAGCGGCATAAGCGCATAGCCGGACAGCGCTCCCAGAAGGCAGCCTATGGGAAGCCCCGTCAGATACTGCCTGAGCGCGTGCTGCCGGACAATCGCCCGAATCTGCCTGCCCGTCACACCGATCAGCTTCAGCTGTCCGTACTGCACCACGTTTTTCACCATGGAAATATAATAAATGGTGTAGATCATCAGCCCGGCGCAGACAACCGTAAGCCCGATCAGCCCCGCGATCAGCTTCAGGTACCCGGGTTCCGGCCGGTCGCCCGCAGACGGATTGACAAAAGCGTTGCAGTCTGCAAAAGGCTGCACCTCATGCAGGAAATTTTTCAAGTCCTCATCTGTATACCGGCCCTTCTCAAAGCGGCAGAAAGCCTGCTGTCCGAGTCCGCTCAAATCTTTGTCCAGAAATGCCCTGGACACATAGATTCTCGCCTCATCCAGCTCCTCATTGCACGCGCAGATGCCACAGATCACCATATCATGCCGGTACTCATGGAGGCCCGTTTTCAGAAATATGGGAAAACGGTCTCCCACCCTGACCGCACCGCCGTTCTCCCGCACAAAACGCGCATCCACCACGATCTCATCTTCCGCCTCGGGCCATCTGCCCTCTATCAGCTCGTTAAAATTCCACGAAGCGGTCTCCTCGTCCGTGGAGAGGATCCTATTTTTATCCCCCGCAGAAGACGCCGTTTCATAGTACCCCATATGAAACACCATCGACATCGCGTCAAAATGCCCGCTGTCCCGCAGCGCTTCAAACCAGTTGTAGGAAAGAAACGTATACACCCCTTCCGCCTTCGTCCCGACAAGCATCTGCCTCGACCGCCGCATCGCCGCCTCGATGGACAAAATGGCGGAGAGCGCCATGATGATGAGCATGGATGATAATGCAATCGCCGCAGCCGCCGTGATATTTCTTCTCCTGTCCGCATGATACAGGTTCGAGGCAAGCCGCCTTACCATCCTGCCGGACACTTTTCCCTCACCGCCCGTCCTACGCATGTTCTCCTCCTCCCGGATTTTCTTCTGTCAGTCTGCCGTCCTTCATGCGCAGGATGCGGTCGCACTCCTTCGTCAGCGCCTCATTGTGGGTAATCATGACGACGGTCTGCCCGAAGTCCCTGACCGCGCACCTGAGAAGCCCCATCACATCCTCCGTGGCAGCCGAGTCCAGATTGCCCGTAGGTTCGTCCGCCAGAATGATTGCCGGAGCCGAGATCAGGGCGCGGGCAATCGCCACCCGCTGCTGCTGTCCCCCGGAAAGTTCCGACGGCAGGCGGTTCTCCAGCCCCGAAAGCCCGAGGGAATCCATGACCCGCTCCAACAGTACCTTATCTTCCATATGCCCGCCGATCTGCACGGGCAGCACAATGTTCTCATACACCGACATCACCGGCACCAGATTATAGTTCTGGAAAACAAAACCGATTCTCTTTCTTCTAAATTCCGTCAGCTCATCATCGGACAGCCGGCCCAGATCCGTCCCCTCTATGTATACGTCCCCGGAAGTCGGCATGTCCAGCCCGCCGCACACATTTAACAGCGTGCTCTTCCCGCTGCCGGAAGCGCCCACGACCGCCACAAACTCACCCCTGTTGATGCGGACGCTGACGTTGTCCAGAGCGTCCACCCGTCCTGCACCCTCCCCATACTGCCTGCACACATCCACCAGTTCCACAACCGTCTGCCCCCTCTCCTTCTCACCGTACACATCCAGATAGGACTGCATGATATCGGTGCACTTTAACAGCTGCGCATACCGCATCAGCCTGTCCAGGTCCCTGTCCTCCTGCTGCAGATACGTTTCGACAATGTTTCCTGTCTCCTCCATGCCGACTTTATCCCGAAAAGAGACGACGTCCAGCACCGTCTTTTCCCTGTCATAAATAAAAAAGGAATTTCCGCCCTCGCAGACCGTACGGATCCCCGTCGTATAGCGGCTTGGCGCATAATAGGAAACCGACAGCGGCAAAAACTGCGGCATGGTGGAAATCTTCGCCTTTCTCGGGATCGCCACATCAATTTCTTTTGGCATACTGTCTGTCAGATGATAATGTGCCGCCGCAGACGTCAGGCAGATCACGCCCTGCGGCGCGTAGGCGGGTATGTAATAGAAAGCGGATTTCTCCCCCCGGTATGTCAGATTCTCATAATGTTTCTTATTTAATTTCCGCAGACGCCCCTCGTCGACCAGCTGGTTGATCTTATAATGGGTCAGCCCCTTTTCTTTCAGCTCCTGAATCGACAGAATCATCTGCTCCTCGAAAATCGCCTGTTCACTCGCCATCCCTGCCTCCCTGACTGATACGGCATACGTCTGCGCCGTGTTGTCCCTATACTGCACACTGTCCAGCTTTTGCTATTTTAATAAAATTCGGCTAGTTGTTTCTGCCTACTTTTATTGAAATTATAAACCGGCATTGTACACGTGTCAATATCCACCGCAAAACCCCTGCAAACGCCCACAGCCCAATTTTCTGTAGCAGGAGTATATATATACAAAAAGACATCACTACCTATATCGCTATAAGTAATGATGTCTGTTCGTTTTGTTCCGCCAAAGAATTTCTTCTTAGTTTCCCGCCATCTGCTTTGCCAGCTTCCCCGGAGGAAGTGGCTTCTACATTTTCTTACATTCCCATCTGCTTTGCCACTTCCTCCGCAAAGTTCTCTTCCTTCTTCTCCAGGCCCTCGCCGGTCTCAAAGCGGACGAATTTCTTCACGGAAAGGTTCGCGCCGTTCTCCTTCGCCACCTGCTCCAGATACTTCGCAACGCTCTGCTTGCCGTCCTCAGCCTTTACATATACCTGCTCTAAGAGGCATACCTCCTTAAGCTCCTTGTTCAGACGGCCGTTCACCGCGCCCTCGATCACCTTGTCGGGCTTGCCTGCCATCTTGGGATCGTTTTTGATCTGCTCGGCAATGATCTCCTTCTCATGCGCCTTGAACTCCTCGGAAACCTCGTCGGTAGACACATACTTCGGATACAGGGCTGCAACCTGCATCGCGATATTCGTGAGCGCCTCTTTCACCGCATCGTTCACAACGTCTGTAGCTGCCTCAACGATAACGCCGATTCTGCCGCCGCCGTGCACATAGGTTACTGCACAGCCGTCATTTGCCACTACCTTCTCAAATCTTCTGATGCTCAAGTTCTCGCCGATCACGGCAACCTTGTCTACCAGCGCGTCCTTCACGCTCTTGGACTCATCCAGATGCCACTTCTCGGAGAGGAATGTGTCCAGATCAGCCGCATCGGACTCAACCGCCTGCTTTGCTACCGCCTCCACATACTCCTGGAAGTCTGCGTTCTTCGCCACGAAATCGGTCTCTGAGTTTACCTCTACAACCGCTGCTGTCTTCTCATCCTTCACTGCCACACGGCAAAGACCCTCGGCCGCGATTCTGCCCGCTTTCTTCTCCGCCTTAGCCTGACCGTTCTTTCTCAGATATTCTACCGCCGCGTCCATGTTGCCGTCAGTCTCATTCAGAGCCTTTTTGCAGTCCATCATGCCCGCACCGGTCATCTCTCTCAACTCTTTTACCATTGCCGCTGTAATAGCCATCTATTTTCCCTCCTGAATCTCTCTTCTTCTATCCATATCGTTCAGCGCGCGCCTTCACCGGCTGAACTGTCAGTCCTCTTCCTCTACCTTCTCCGCCTCAGCTTCTGCCTCGTAGCTGTCAGCCTCTGCGCCCTGGTTTGCCTCAACTACCGCGTCGGCCATCTTGGACACAATCAGCTTCACCGCACGGATCGCGTCGTCGTTTCCGGGAATGATATAGTCAAGCTCCTCAGGATCACAGTTCGTGTCGCCGATACCGATCAGGGTGATACCAAGCGTGTGGGCCTCCTGCACGCAGATTCTCTCCTTCTTGGGGTCTACCACAAAGATACAGTCGGGAATCCTGGTCATCTCCTTGATGCCGCCCAGGTTCTTCTCCAGCTTCTCCCACTCTTTCTTGATCTTGATGACTTCCTTCTTGGGCAGTACCTCAAAGGTGCCGTCCTCAGCCATTCTCTCAATCGCCTTTAATCTCTCTACTCTGGACTGGATTGTCTTGAAGTTGGTAAGCATGCCGCCCAGCCATCTCTCGTTTACGTAGTACATACCACAGCGCTCAGCCTCAGTCTTCACCGCATCCTGCGCCTGCTTCTTCGTTCCTACGAAGAGGATCGTGCCGCCCTGCGCCACCACGTCAAATACGGCTCTGTAAGCCTCGTCCACCTTGCCCACGGACTTCTGCAGGTCGATAATGTGGATGCCGTTTCTCTCCGTGAAGATATAGGGAGCCATCTTAGGGTTCCATCTTCTTGTCTGATGTCCGAAATGAACACCTGCCTCCAGTAACTGCTTCATTGAAATAACGCTCATAACTCTTCTACCTCCGTTTGGTTGTCTGCCATATACCTTGCGCCTCCCTGCCACCCGCAGTCAGCTCTGCTCGCCGCACGGAACGCACGCTGCACCCGCAGCAGATTTCGCTTTGCGCCCCGGCGCGTAAAAGGGCACCGGCATGGGCTGGGTATATGTGATTAATAGGATTTGCGCGCACCGCGCACACTTAGATACTATAACACAAAAGAATCCCCCTTGCAATAAGGAGAACGCAAAAAGTGCTCCTTATTGCTCATGCCATTTTACATTTCGCAAAGAAGCACTAAATTTTGCGTGTTAATTGTGGAACATATCCACGATATTTTTCAGCTTAACCACATTCTCGGAGTTGGTCTCCACCAGTTCCGCATTTCCCTCCACAAGCTGGGTCACATCATGCGTCTTCTGGGCTACGCTGCTTATATTTTCGGCCGCTTCGACAACGATAAGCGTGATGCTGTTGACCGATTCCGCTATCTCCACAATGGCCGAAAGAAGTGTCTCCACCTCAATGCCGATGGCTTTCATATTTTCCTCGAAATCGGAGGCATCCTGCGTATATTTCTCCGCAACGCCCATAAAATCACTGTAATCCTTAAGCACTGTCTCCTCGAGGAAGGTAAGGATCTCCTGCAGACAGGACTCCATGTTCCCCACCGCCTGGTTCACTTCCGTGGTGATGCCGTTGATATTGCTCACCGTAGAAGAAGTCTGGGAAGCCAGTCCGCCGATCTCGTCGGCAACCACCGCAAACCCTCTGCCTGCCTCACCTGCTCTCGCCGCCTCAATGGACGCGTTTAAAGCAAGCAGGTTCGTCTGTCCTGAAATATCCAGAATGGATTGGGTGAGCTGATTGATCTTCTCCACTGCCCGCGCCTGCTCCATAGCCGCCGCGCTCTTCTCCTGCACGCCACGGTACATATGCGTGGTTTTGCTCTGGGCCTCGCCCGTCGTATTTTTCAGATCGCCCGCGCGCTGTTTGCTCTCGAGGGAAGCCTTTTCCCCCTCCTTGGAATTATCCCGGATCACCTGGGCGCGTTCCCTGATCTGGTTCACGGTATTGTTGACGGACTCCATTGACGCTGCGGTCTCCTGCATTGCCGCCGCCAGTCCCTGCATCGTGTCTGTGTTTTCCCCGCTCATGCCCTTCACCCGCTCGGTGGTATCGGAGAGCTTCATCAGCGTGTCATCCAGATCAGAATAGGTTGTCTTGATATCCTGCACCATGGCACGAAGGCTGGCACGCATCTCCCTGAGGGAATTGGCCATACTGCCGCTCTCATCCTGCCGTTTGCAGAGCCTGTCGCTGTTCTCGTTCTTCGCGAAATTAAACTGCGCCGTCTTTGATACGATATCGTTGATCTGGGTGATCGGTCTGGTAATCACCAGCCCCATAATCACGCCTATCACCACGGAAATTGCTACGGCGATAAGCATGCCTATCATTATCAGCATCGTGATATGACTGGCCGCGCTTCTCATCTCAGATTCCGGCGCCGTCAGCACATACTGCATGCCGTTGATCAGCGTTCGGTAACACATGTCCTTTTCCTGGCCGTGATAGGTATAGTTAACCGGCAGTCCCTCCATAGCCGGATCCGCCAGCGCCGCAGCCATAACGCCCGACTCTTCAGCCTGCGCCACCGCGGTTCCGGCCTCTATCGCCTTATGGTAAGCAATATTGCCGCTGGCATCCACAAGAAAAGCGGAGCCTGTCTCAAACACGGTCGCATTATCCACCGTTGACGTAAACTTGTCGAAGGCAATATCCATGCCGATGATACCGATAGACTCCCCATCCATTACAATAGGAATGACATAGGACACCATATAAACGTTAATATTGGAATTTAAGTACGGATCCATCCATGTCGGCCTGCCGTTCTTTACGGGTATGTAATACCATCCCACATGCTCCAGGTCATCGGGCGAGTACATGGAAAAGTCTGTAGGAACAAGCGCTTCGAACTTTTCCGCGTCGCTGCTCCTGCTCCAGAATACACCGCTGTCCGGCTCCGTAAACTCCGGGTTATAGCGGATATACGCCGTCAGTGCACCCTCCGTATTGCCGCCGATTTCATAGAGCATCTGTTCCATAATGATATTGAAAGCATCCACATAAGCCTTATCCGTCTTAAATGCCTGCACATCGGTAAGCTGCTGCAGGGCAACGTTATACGCCGTGTTGACGGACTGTTCCACCCTGCTCATCTGGGCGTTGAGCGTATCCGCCTGATTGGTGCACGCATACTGCATTTCCTTCTGGGAATCCTGATACACTGTTTTTCTGGAATTTATGATGCTGACTCCGCCACAGATGAGGGATGTCAGAAGGGTACACACAATCACTGCCGCCAAAACCCTAGCCTTAATTGATCTCATAACGCCTCTCCTTTTCGTCTTGTTCTCACTCTATTGTCCCGTCACAATTCTCGCAATCTGCTCGTCGCTGGCGCCGGATGGGATTGTAAAAGTTCCGGGTCTGAGTTTCTTATCATAGCCGTTGGCGCACAAAAAGTCGTCGTAATCGTCCGCAGAACTCACAGCGCCGGCATCCGCCAGCTTTTTCGCCACGGTATAGGAGCCGTCGCCGCTGGAAATGGTCACGCTTTTTGCCGCGTCTTTCACCGGCTTCGTCTCCGCCTCCGGCTTGCGCACATCGTCGTCCTGCTTCGTCATCTCATTGGTGTCGGCGGAAGGCTTCTTCCCGGCAGTTTCTGTCCCCGCTGCCTTGTCCGCCTCTTCTTTCCCCTCCGCTTCCTTCGCCTCTGTTTCCTTTTTCTCCGCTTCCTTCTTATCCGCTTCCTCTTTCTCCTTCGCCACCGCGATATCCTTTTTGACGGCGTCTTCCTTCTGTACAGGGGACGTTTTCCCCTCTTCCTCTCCGTCCTCTGCGTTATCCTCCCCTGAAGCATCCAGGAGCGTGGAATCCTCGATCATGCCAAGTTCTTTCGCGCGGGCAATCACCTCGTCGTCAGTCATTTTCTCCTTTTTCCCGCCGCCGGACAGGGCAATCCCCATAATAACAGCAGTTACGATAATTCCCAGGCCGAGTCCGCGGAAATAATATTTTTTCTCCATACTTATACGCCCTCAAACAGGTCTATCACCAGTTTTACCTCGCCAAGACCAAGACCAAGTTCCTTGGCTATCGCCATATTGGACTTGCCTGCCTTGTGAAGTTCCAAGATTCTCTCGTTACTATTACGCCCGTTATCTTTTCTCTGGGCAAACCGTATATCTACCCCGCGAGGCTCCTCCTGCATAGATACAGGCGCTGATTCTCTCCTGCCGCCAAATTCCCTTCTGTTTCCAAATTCTCTGCCAAAGGATTCCCTGCCGCTTTCCGGCTCCCGGTTTCCGAAAATACCCATCTCCGCAAATGCCGCGCTTGTGGAAAGTTCCGGCTCCTCGGCAACATAGTCTGCCTCGGGCTCATGGATAATCTCGACCCGCCTGGGCTTGATCGGCTGAAAGTCTGCCTCCTGCACCTCTTCCGCCGGGGCCGGCATTTCCTCCAAAACAGGTTCCGGCGCCATAGCCGGCTCATAACTTTCCTCTTTCTCCGCCGGAAATACCCGGGCTGCCTGCACTTCTTCCACCACCTCCTGCGGGTACGCTCCCACACTGTGGATTGACCTAAGATCGGTGCGTGTATCCTCCACCGCCCCCATCACGGACTGTACTGCCTCCTGCACGGCGTCCTGCGCTTCCTTTGCCGAGGCCTCCGCATGGCGGATTCGCATCAGGGCGTCTTCCGCCGCCTCCTCCGCTGCCTTTGCCTTCTTCGCAGTCTCCCCTGCGGTGATTTCCGCGTCGCGCACAGTCTGCCTGATCTCTTCCGCAACCTGATTCGCCTGCCCGATATCCGCCATCAGCGTCTCATGCTTGTCATTGAGCATGTCATAGAGAAACGTCACTTCCTTATGGTTTTTGTTGATTTCCTCCAGAACAGTATCCGAGTATTCGTTCACCGCCATAATCTTTTCATTTGCCACGCGCTCCATGGCACGCTCCGTCTTCTCTATCGAGTAGCCGATGGTCTCGTCCACAATATCGGAGACCTTTTCCCTGACAGTTTCCGTCTCGCTCTCCACCATTTTTCTGATCTCTGCCTCGCTGATCAGCTGTACTTCCTCATCCGCGTCCTTCTTCCCTGCAGGCAGAAAATATCCCAAAAGAAATATCCCTGCCCCGATGATAATCAGAACGATCTCTATCACACTCATGCTTATCCCTTTCGTAATCCGCCGCTCCGTTTTCGTGGTCTACCCTGAAATGTCAAACGTACTCACACCCTTTAACAGCACCTTGCCGTCAGCTTCCTTTTTCTCCTTCTTCCTGCTCCGGCCGCCGTCTCCGTGATATTCGTTGTTCCCCTTTTCCTTCGCGTCGAATTTTTTTTGGCGGTTTTCCGCCTTGTCCCTCTGGTTGACCCTCTGCGTCTGCTTTTCCACCTGTCTGGTCATCTGCTGTCCGAAATTGGACTGATCCACCAGACCCTTGGTGTCCTCATTATGCTTGACAGTCGTAAAGTCCTGCGCCCTCGTAATCTGTCCCTGCATCTCCACAAAGCCTATCGCCATAGCTACCTCTTTCCGGAGCATCCTTGCGATTGAAAAATCAGCGCATCGGCGTAATTTTTCAATCTGCTCCCCCTCCAAACATTCTTAAAACGGTGCCATCTTCACATCGCCGCGCTCTCTTATAAACCGGCAGTAATGTGTGGTCTTCTGCACTACCATCGAAACATCGCCGATACAGATCCGTGTACCGGGGTATACCTCCCCCTTTACGCGCACCGCAGTCCCGGAAGCGCTCGTCATCTGTTTCTTTAATTCCTCTATCTCCTGATTCGCCGCCGTTATGGCGTCGGTCTTCTGCTGGTTTAACACTGCCATGGACTGTATCTGCTGAATCTGCTCCGGGCTCAGCTTTACGCCTTTGGCGAGCTTCTGCTTCGCAGAAATGAGCGTGGGCTGTACCGTCTGCAGCAGCTTCGTGTCATCCGCGATCTGCTTCTGGAGCTGGTTTAAGCGCTCCTTCAGCTTCGGATCGGTACCCACCTCCACAATGGTGTCCGCCCCCATCTCAGAGCCGAGGGTTTTCACATTGATGCTTCCCGTTGCGCATACCTTTCCGCCTGTGATAAATCCGCGGCGGCCGTCCACATTGACCTCTCCTCCCGCCGTCACCTTGCTGTGAAGGATGGACTCGGACGTCACATACCCATCCGCCTCCGCGGTGGCATTTTCCAGAAATTTCGCTACGATATTGCCGCCTGCCCTGAGGACGCCGCGCCCCATACCGTTCATGCCCCTGGCGATAATAATATTGCCGCCTGCCGTAAGCTGTGCGCCCTCCACAACTCCCTTCACCATAATGTCGCCTTTGGCTTTCACCTGGAAATTTGTCGCCACGTTGCCGTTTATCTGCACATTTCCTTCGTAATCAATATTGCCTGTGGAATTATCCACATTCTCCACCGTAAGCTCATCCGAAACAAAGACCGTATCCTCCACCAGCTCCACATGCCCGTTAACCTGGGCAGTGATCATGGTACGGTCCTTAGACAGCTCAATATTATGGCCGAACTTCAGGTTCTCCTTGTGCACTTCCGCGGGCAGAATCCGGTTTCCCGAAAGATCCTCTCCCGGTTCACCCGGCTCTTCCGGGTGCAGAACTGCCAGCACATCTCCCTTGTTGCAATGATTTAATATATTCAGATGGAAGAAATCTACACTCCCGTCCTCATTCAAAGTGGGCTTCGCCTTTTTATCCGTATTAAATTTATACTCAATCCATGCAGGTTTTCCCTGGACAGGTTCCCGTCCCTGTGCTACAAGAATTTCCTCCAGATAATTTCTTTTGGCAAAGTAGCCCTCTATTGCCTCCGTACAGATACCGCTCTTAATCCCGCGAAGTTTCAGATCATTGACAAACTCCTCTGCCGTCATGTTCTCTCCGCCCTCGGAAGCCGCATAAAACTTCACAAAGGCCTGCATCTTATCAGGCCCCACTCGCAGTTTATAACATTCTCTCTCCGGGAGTCTCGTCTCATTTCCGAGACGGATCTCCCGCTCCTCTTTCCCCACGCTCTCCACTGCCCGCTTAAGCGCCGGCAGATCGCAGACATAGTTCTTCATCGTCAGATACTCAATCACATCCGCCACGTTGATGGGTTTTCCTTCCCCCGTCGGCGGAAACAGCCTGAGTAGAGACGCCCCTTCCCTGTTCACCAGTCTGAAATATCCGTTCATATACCCCCCTGTTCTATTTTCTTCTGCCAGTCCCTGTGAGAATGCCGATATACTCTCCCAGCCTTCCCCTCATCTTCTGCAGAGCTCTGGTGTGGAGCTGAGAAATTCTCGACTCGGACACCTCCAATATATTACTGATCTCCTTCAGGGTCAGGTCCTCGTAATAGTAAAGGACGATTACCTTGCGTTCCTTTTCCGTCAGAAGTTCAAGAGCCTGCGCGAGCATTTTCTTCAATTCATCCCTCTCCAGAATCTCTTCCGGCGAATCAAATACAGCGCTCTTCGTGCTCCCGGCCTCGTTGGAAACTTCGCTCCCCTGCTCTAAAAACTCATTCAAAGACACCACGTTGGTAATCTTCATCTGGGACTGCCAGTCAAGGTACTCCTCATCCGTAATGCCCAGAAGCCTTGCGATCTCCTCGTCCGTGGCGCTCCTGCCGTGCTGCGTCTCGATCTCCTTGATTGCCGCGTCAATGCGCTTCTGCTTCTGTCTGATGGTCCGCGGAATCCAGTCCATTTTGCGGATCTGGTCGAGAATTGCTCCCCGTATTCTCAGGCTGGCATAAGTCTCAAACTTGACATCCTTCATACAGTCAAACTTATCAATAGCGTCGATCAGGCCGAATATCCCGTAGCTTACAAGATCCTCATACTCAACATTGTACCCCAGGTACATACTGAGACGTCCGGCAACCACCTTCACCAAAGGCGCATACTCCAATATGATCTTTTCCCGTACTTCCGGGGAGCCCGTACTTGCGTACTCCTCCCACAGTTTCTTTTTGCCCGTATCGTCCATTCTGAGTACCTACTCTGTTTTATTTGTTTATTTTACTCCGAAGGTTCCTTTTCTATAACTTCGCCCTCCTCCATGTGGGCGTCCTGTATCTGCTGTTCAAACCGATCCAGCATAATCTGCAGGATTCGTCCGACAAAATAGAACCCCAGCAGAACACACAGCAAAATAATCAGCATCGTCTGCAATTCATAATTTAAAATCCGCATGGTTATGCTGACAATTGCCCCTGCAAGTAGCATGACAAAAGGAGGGATCAATCTGCGCTTTCTCGCTTTTGCTTGTCTCTCCTCTTCCTCACGCTTTTCCCGCGCCTCACGCTGGGCCGCAGTTTCTATCTCCTCCTCCGGAGCAAGCCCTTCTTCCGGCTCTCCTTCCGTCTTCGGATCTTCCGCCGCTTCCTCGCTGTTCTTCTCTTCCCAGTCCACCTTGTTACCCTTCCATCATCTTCCTACAATTTTATTTCTTTCCTCTTCCGAATCGGCTCCTCCTCCGGATCAGATCTTGTATTCCTGCTTACCTACCGCCCGGATTACAAAATCCCCTGTCTCAGGATAAAAAATAACCGTTCTCCCGAAATTCTTACCGGTATCCTCCGCCAGAATCGGAATCCGAAGCTCCGCCAGCTTCTTCTTGGTCGCCTGTACGTTTCTCTCTCCCACACGGACCATCTCGCTGTTACTGCTAAAACCAAACATCTGTGCACCGCCCGCAATCTTTGCCACCAGACGGCTTCTGTTCGCCCCTCTCCTGGTTACCTGCTTCACCAGCTCCTCTATCCCCGTGTCAGCAAACTTCGGTATATTGGAGTTGTTTCGAATCGTCGTAGAATCCGGCAGCATAATATGCGCCAGCCCGCCGATCTTTGTGACCGGATCACGGAGCGCAATTCCTACGCAGGACCCCAGGCCCAAGGTTGTTATCCTATCAGGACTGACACACACATTTAAGTCAGCCATTCCGACCTTTATCTCTACACTCATAACACCGCGTTCTCCCGTTTACACTTTCTTAATACATCCCCATGTCCGCCGTCCGATCAGATATTGATCCCCAGCGCCGCTAACATCCTGCCATAGGAATCCAGATCAGGAATCAGGATAAAATACCCGTCTAATACCATCTCGTCAAAAAACTGTGTCTGAATCATCAACATTCTGTCGCCAAGGGCAGCGAACTCTATCGCCGGCACGCTTAAGATCGCTCCCGCCATATCAACCGTCAAATCCGGCACGGAAGGATAAATCGCCAGATTCGTAATGCTTGAGAGGGAATTTAGGTAGGAACCTGTGATAATGTTTCCCACCTCTTTCAGGGCGGAAAACTCCATCTCGGTAAACTCGTCGCCCTCCGACTCCATCCCCATCAGCTTCCCGACCAGGTGCTTTGCCGCCGCCTTTTCCAGCAGAAACATAATACTGCCCTTGATATCGCCCTCTATGCCCAGGTAGATACCCGCCATGACCGTCTCCTCGCCGACCATGGCTTCTCCCAGCTCCTTAAACTCCAAAAGCTGTACCTTCGGAACCGCCATATCCACCTTACACTGCATCATCTGTGCCAGAGCTGTGGTCGCATTTCCGGCGCCAATATTACCCAACTCCCTCAGAACGTCGAAATATTCATTTGACATTTCGTCTAAACTGATTTCGCCCACTATCGCTCCTCCTATACACTCTCTAACACTACCGCGTTCAAATCAAGCAGGGAGATCAGCCCCCCGTCGCTCTTCCCGACTCCACAGAGAAAGTTTGCCTTCTCGTCTTTTGAGTCGTACGCTACTTTTTCGATCCTGTCATTTTCCAGCGTCACCACTTCTTTGACTTCATCGACGATCACGCCGATGGTTCCCTGCTGCTCCAGCTTCAGGATAATAATTCTGCTGGATTTTGTCTCCACATCCTCCTCAAGCCCCATCTTGATACGGATGCTCATAACAGGAATAACCTCGCCGCGTAAATTAATTACGCCTTTCAAGTAATCGTCCACCTTCGGCACTCTGGTAATGTGCGGCATTCTCACGATATTGTCTATGTATTTGATGTCGATGCCGTACTGCTCGTCGCCAAGCTTTATCACGATAAACTGTGTAGTCTGCCCTACCGGTCTTAATTCTTCTACTTCATTCATGCTCTCTTCCTCCCTTCTGTCAGATCAATGAGTTGGCATCCAGAATCAACGCCACCTCACCGTCGCCCAGAACCGTCGCGCCGCTGATAATCTTGCATTTGCTGATATATTTGCCAAGCGACTTGATAACAATCTCCTGCTGCCCGATCAGCTCATCCACCACAAGGCCTGCCAGCTTATCGCCCTTCTTAACAACAACCACAACCAGATTCTCCTCCGGGTCCTTCTTGCTCGGGATATCCAGAATCTCATTCAGACGGATCAGCGGGATTACCAGATCACGCAGCTGAATGACTTCTTTCGCCTGCACAAGATTGACATCGCTTGGAAGGATATCCTCAATCGTCTGGATGGAGCCAAGCGCAATGGCATATTTTTCATCGCCGATCTCCACCATCAGAGCCTGAATAATCGCCAACGTAAGCGGCAGCCTGATCGTCCACGTGCTGCCCTCGCCGAGCTTGGACTTCACCTCTACCTCACCGCTCAAGGACTCGATCATAGATTTCACCACGTCCAGGCCTACGCCTCGTCCCGACACGTCGGAGACAACCTTAGCGGTGGAGAATCCCGCATTGAACAGCAGGTCTATGATCTCCTTCTCGCTCATTGCCTCGCCCTGTTCCGGGGTGATGACGCCGCGCTCTATCGCCTTGTTCTTAACCGCCTTTGTATCAATACCGTTACCATCATCCCTTACCTCGATGACAACGTTATTGCCATCCTGATATGCGTCGAGGAAAATGGACCCGACTTCCGGCTTTCCTCTCTCCTTACGCACCGCAGCGGATTCCAGTCCATGGTCTGCGGAGTTACGCAGAAGGTGCATCAGCGGATCGCCGATCTGGTCTACCACAGTACGGTCAAGCTCCGTCTCCTCACCGCTCATGTACAGTTCCATCTTCTTACCCAGCTTCTTCTGCAGGTCGCGGACCATACGGGGGAACTTATTCACCGTGCTCTCGATAGGCACCATCCTAACCTTCATAACCGACTCATGGAGGGAGGTGGTCACACTCTCCAGATACTCGATCTGCTCGTTCACCGCCTGGCTGGAGTTGCCGGACATCGCGGACGCTGACACGAGGGAGTTTTTCGCTATAATCAACTCGCTGACCAGATTCATCAGCGTATCCAGTTTCTCTATATCCACCCTGACAGTCCGATTGACCACAGGCTTATTCACAGGCGCTTTCTTCGCCGCAGGAGCCGGGGCGGGCGCGGGCGTCTGTGCACCTTCCGCGGGCGCCGCTGCCTGAGCCTCCGCAGGAGTCTGCGCTGTCTGCACCGCCGGTGCGGACTGTGCGGGCGCCTCGGGTGCCGCCGCCTCTGTCTCGGCCGCCTGGGATTCCTCCGCCGCAGGCGCGCCCAGATCCTCCAGATTCAGCACACTGCCGGAGACATCCTCTATTTCGGAAACGCTCTTTGCCGCCGTCACAACCTCGTTCAGTTCTGCCTCGGAAACAATAATCAGGCTGAAATGCAGCTCAAACTTTTCATCCTCTATATCCTGGGAGGACGGGTCGGAAACAATGATTTCACTCGTCTCCTCAATCGCTTTAAACACCAGGAACGCCCTTGCCGCCTTCAGGATACAGGACTCCTGTACCTTCACGGTCAGCCCGTATACGCTCTTGCCCTGTTTGATCGCCTCGCTCAGCACGCTCTGCTGGTTCTCGTTCAGTTTGATCCCCACAAAACCGCCTGCCGCCGCTTCCGCAGCCTGCGCCTGGGGCGCCTGTTCCTGCGCTGCCGGCGCGGAGCTGTCGTCGGGACCGCCCATAATATCGTTCAGCCGCTTAATCAGCGCGCCGTTATCGTTCGTACCCTCGTCGGAGCTTTCCCTGATATTGGTATTGTACTCCTCCAGCGCGTCAAGGCACTGGAACAGCACGTCTATCATATCCGCCTTCACCTTGATATTGCCGTTTCTCACCTCAGAGAAAACGTTCTCCATATCATGGGTCAGCGTCTGCATCCTCTTATAGCCCATGGTTCCCGCCATACCCTTTAAGGAATGGGCCGCGCGGAAAATCTCATTGATCGTATCCATGTTCTCCGGGTCCTGCTCCAGGGAGAGGATCTGTGTGTTCAGATTCTGCAGATGTTCATTCGTTTCATCAAGGAAAATTTCAAGATACTGGCTTACATCCATATTATTTTACCCCCACATTTGTTGTGATTTCCAGCGCGATCTGCTCAAGCGGCACTACCTGGTCCGCCAGTCCCGCGTTCACGGCGCTCTTCGGCATCCCGTACACTGCGCATGTGCTCGCCTCCTGGACAATCACATGTATTTTCTTTTTCTCCTTTAGATGTTGGATTCCTTCTGTACCATCCGCGCCCATCCCCGTCATCACCACGCATACGATCCTGTCAAACCTGCTGTCCATCAGGGACTCATACATGTAGTTTGCGCAGGGCTTCACACCTTCCCTTGCCGGTTCGTCCGAATAATGGATCGAATACTTACCCGACATATTCAGGATATTCAGATGCTTGCCTCCCATGGCAATATATACATTGCCGGGCATAAGCACGTCTCCTTCCGCAGCTTCCTTCACGTTAACTTCGCTCAGGGAGTTCAGCCTCTCTGCCAGGGACGCCGTAAACCCGGGCGGCATATGCTGCACCACCACCACCGGCACCTTCAGGTTCGCCGGAAGTTTCGGAATCACCGACTGGAGCGCCTTGGGCCCGCCCGTAGAACTGGCCAGCGCCACAATCTGGGTCCCCGGATTGTAAACCGCCTTCCCCGAAGGCGGCGCCGGCGCCTTTCTCTCCGGCTTTTCCACTGCCGGGGCCGCACCTGTCCTGCCGGCCATGTTCCTTCCGGCCCCCTGCTTTGGCGTCGCGGCCGGCCCGGATGGAGCCGGCATCGGCGGCTGCTCCTCTAAGTCCGTCACCGCGGCAAGAATCCGCAGCAGCCCCTGACTGAAAGTCCCGTTACGGCAGTCCAGCGCACTGGTAGGCTTGTGGATAAAATCCAGCGCACCCAGTTCCAATGCGTCAAGCGTAACCTTCGCGCCGTCCGCTGTGTCCGTGCTCGCCATAATGATCTTCGCAGAAATCTTACGCTTCTGCAGCTCCTTTAAAAGCTCCAGACCGTTCATCTGCGGCATATTCACATCCAGCACGACCGCGTCGTAGGTTTTCCTGCTGAGCAGGCCTAACGCATCCAAACCGTTTACAGCCCTGTCCTGTACACGGAATCGCTTATCTGATTCGATTATATCACAGAGCACCCTTCTCATGAGTGCAGAGTCGTCAACCAGCAATATATTTTTCATCTTTTACCTCCGGCAGATCAAATCTCCACCTTTTTGTGGGTTTTTCTCGACTCGTCAAAAATATACTGAATGATTTCCTCCCTGTCCTGAGGATCTACATTCACATACTGCACACGGTGGTCGAACACCCCCGGCTCCTTCTCCAGTTCTTTCACCGCCAGAACCTTCCCTACCAGCCGGTACTCCTTCTCCCTGCCATCAATCTGTAAATGATACTTGCACAGTATCAGGCTGTTCACCTCGTATGCATAATAGGCTACAAACCGCAGGCCCCCGCCGCTGATATCCACAATAACACTGCTCTTTAGCGGCAGCGCCGGCAGCATCTCCTCCTGCGCCGCAAGGGAAATCTCTTCCTCCTCGCCAAGCTCCCTGGAATCCATCTCCAGCGCGCAGCTGAAACGGTAATACTCGCGTCTCTGGTAATTTCGCAGATTGCTCGTCAGGTCCATCGCCAGCGCATACTGTCCGTTATACCTGTAACGGTCCGCCACCCGCGCCGTGCACTGGTACACCACGTTGTCCCCGTAAAAATACATATCGTACTCGCCGCCCACCGGGAGAAGGATCAGCTTGCCGTCCTCAATCGGCATAGCCACCTCCACACGGTTCTCCGTCAGTACTTTAAGCACCTGGCTTCTATGGGCTTTGCGCCGTCTGCTGTCCTCCGGTTCCCGCTCTCTGCCTACCGCCTTGAGTTCTACCTCTCCTCCCTGCACAGCGTACTTTGATAAAATTTCTGACATCTCTTACCTCCCGGCATAAATCCCCGCCGCCTTATTTCCAGATATAATATGAGAAAAGAATGCCGCCATACCACGCCTCGGAATCGTTTTATAAAGCTCCTTATTCATCAGTTTCGCCGCGATGATCTCATAGGCAATCGCTGATCTGGCTTTTGGATTATCCAACGATACCGGCATCTGCTGCATCACCGCCTTCGCCAGAAGCTGGTCCTGCGGAATCATCCCCAGATAGGATATCGGCACCTTAAGATACCGCTCCACCACCGTTTCCAGTTTCCCGTAAAGCGAGAGCGCTTCCTGCTCCCCCGTCACCTTGTTGGCAAGCACCTTGACCTGCGTCGCCTCCGGCCTGTAACGGGGATGACGGCCAAGCGCCTTAAGGAGCGAATAGGAGTCCGTGATCGAAGTCGGCTCCGGCGTAGTCACCAGAAGAATCTCTCCGCTTGCCACCAGAAATTCAAGCACCGAATCGGAAATTCCCGCCCCGGTATCCACGATAATGGTCTCAGCCATCTCATCCAGTTCCGCCAGATTGTCAATTATGGTACCCAGATTATCCTTATCCAGATTCGTCATCCCCGTAATGCCCGAACCGCCCGATATAAATCCCACTTCCATGGGCCCCCAGGTGATGATATCCTTAATGCTTTTGCCATGATAAATTAAATCACACAGATTATGTTTAGGCACTGCCCCGAACATGATCTCGATGTTGGCAAGCCCAAAATCTGCGTCCAGAATAATAACTTTCTGTCCCATTTTGCGAAACTGTATGGCAAGGTTGATCGCCGTGTTCGACTTTCCCACGCCTCCCTTGCCGCTTGTGACGGTGATGACCCTTGCCAGAGGACGTTTCGGCGGAGCGCTGCCCTTTATTATTCTTCTCAGTTGTTCAGCCTGATCCATTCACTAGGCCTCCTCCTTAGTTGTTCCTCCGTTTAGTTCTTTCCCCCGAGCAGTCTCTTGACCGTCTTCTGCGGATTGAAGTCCTCGATATCATCCGGCACATTTTGCCCGTATGTCACATAGGACAGCGACGCGCCCGTATAAAGACGCAGATTCAGAAGATTCCCCAGTGTCGTCGTCTCATCCAGCTTCGTGAAAATCAGCTTGTAGTCCGCCATCTCCTTATAGGAATCCGCTATGCTGATCAAATCCTTGTACTTCGTCGTCGCGCTTAAGACAAGATGCACCTCGCTCTCTACCCTGTCGTCCACGGAATGGATAATATTACTCATGTTATCTTTCTGCGTCATATTCTGGTGGGAATGTCCCGCCGTGTCGATCAGAATATAATCGTAGCCCTTAAAGTCCTCCAGCGCCTTGTTGATTTCCTCCACCGTGTAGATTACACGGAAAGGCACCTCCAAAATATTCGCGTAAGTGCGCAGCTGCTCCGCCGCGGCGATACGGTAGGTATCCGCCGTCAGAAGAGCCACCTTCTTCTTTTCATCCACGCAAAACTTCGAGGCGATCTTCGCAATCGTAGTCGTCTTTCCGACGCCCGTGGGACCGATGAAGAACACAAGCTTGATGCCGCCATTCGACGCCGGCTCGACACCGCTTGGCTTCCCGAACTTGAGGATCATCTTCTGGTAAATATTCGCCAGCGCATAATCAAACGGAATATTCGGCTTGTTAATCAGCTCGATTTCATCCATGATCTCCCTTGCGTACTTTTCATCCACCTCGTTCTGCAGCATGGTGTCATGCAGAAGGTGCATGAATCTGTCTGTTTCTGTCTCTTCCTTTTTCTCCTCCTGCGGCTCTTCTTTCTCTTCCTCAGGCTTTTGGAGCTGCTGCTCTAAGAGCGACTGCAGACTGTCCAGTTTCTCCTCTATGGCGCTGTTATTTTCCCGTTTCTCTTTTATGGCGCCGCTGCTGTCCCGCTTTTCCGGGTTTTCGGTAACGGGTGTATTTTTAACGGGCGCACCTTTTTGTTCCTCTTCTTCCTTACTCTGGCTGGACGCAATCACACTGCTGATGGCCGACACCGCCGCCGTCAGCTTCTCGCTCTCCTCCTCAAGCGCCACCGTGACTTCCATCATGGGCGCTTTCAGAAACGCGAAAAGGCCCTTGCTTTTCACGGGCTTCACGTTCATCACGACCACGCCTTCCCCCAGTTCCTTTCTGGCGTTGTCAATCGCTTCCTTCTCGGTTTTCGCAGTAAATTTCTTGATTATCATTATGCTGTCACCATCCCAACAGACTGTAATTCAACGCTGGATTCCACCTCGTTGTAGGACACAACAACCAGATCTTTATAATAGTCTTCCGTCAGCTTTTTAAAATACGCACGCACAATAGGGGAGGTAATCACGAGCGGAATCTTGCCCAGGTCTTCCAGTTTCTTGATCTCCACACCCAGAGATTCCATAATACCCTTTGTCTTTGCCGGATCGAGGGTAAGGTACGCCCCCTGCTCCGTCTGCTTGACGCTCGCCATAATCTCCTGTTCCAGTTTCGGGTCCAGCGTCACCACACTTGTGGTCTCGTTTGCCGGGAAGAACTTGCCGGAAATCGCACGTTTCAAACTCTGTCTGACATACTCCGTCAGAATATCGGTATCCCGGGTAGTCGGCGCATAGTCCGCCAGCGTCTCGAACACCGTAAGCAGATCCCTGATGGAAATGCCTTCCTTTAAGAGATTCTGCAGTACCTTCTGTATCTCGCCGAGCCCCAGAAGCTTGGGCACCAGCTCCTCCACAAGGGAGGGATTGGATTCTTTTAAGTTGTCTACCAGGCTCTGTACATCCTGCCTCGTCAGAAGCTCCGATATGTACTGTCTGATAATCTCCGTCAGATGTGTCGCAATGATGGACGGCGGGTCTACCACCGTATAGCCCATGCTCTCCGCGCGCTCCCTCTGTCCCTCCGTGATCCAGATAGCGGGCAGATGGAAGGACGGCTCAAAGGTGGGAATACCTGTAATCTCCTCCTCCACATAGCCGGGGTTCATGGCCATGTAGTGGTCGAAAAGGATCTCGCCCTCACTGACCTGTACACCCTTTATTTTAATAATATATTGGTTTGGATTCAACTGTATGTTATCACGCAGTCGGATAATCGGCACAACCGTACCAAGCTCCAGCGCAATCTGCCTTCTGATCATAACCACACGGTCCAGAAGATCGCCGCCCTGATTGACGTCTGCTAACGGGATAATGCCATAGCCGAACTCCAGCTCGATAGGATCGACCTGCAAAAGGGAAGTGACATTCTCCGGCTGCCTGATCTCTTCCGCCGCCGCTTCTTCCTCATCCGCCTCATGTTCGATCACGGCCGTCTCTATGGTGCCCGCCATCACTCTTCCGACTACGACAAACACCAGCCCAAGTCCCACGAACACTACGGGATTCAGGGGTGTGACGATTCCCAGGAATGCAAGAACCGCGCCCACCAGATACAATACCTTGGGCGTGCCGAAAAGCTGACTGATCAGCACTGTACCGAAATCCGCCTCCTTGGAGCCCTTCGTCACAAGAATACCTGTGGCAAGAGAGATCAAAAGGGACGGGATCTGGCTCACCAGGCCGTCACCGATGGTAAGGATCGTATATTTATTAAGCGCATCCACCATCTCCATTCCCTGACGGAATACACCGAAGCTGATACCTCCCACGATGTTGACAAAGGTGATCACCAGGCCGGCGGTCGCATCTCCCTTTACATACTTCACGGCACCGTCCATGGAACCGAAAAATGTAGATTCCTCCTGAATCTTATCACGGCGCCTTTTCGCCTCTTCATCCGTGATGGCGCCGGTATTTAAGTCCGCGTCAATCGCCATCTGCTTACCCGGCATAGCGTCCAGCGTAAATCTTGCCGTCACCTCAGCCACACGCTCGGAACCTTTGTTGATAATCATAAACTGCACGATAATCAGGATCAGGAACACGATAACACCGATCAGGAGATCGCCGCCGCCCACGTACTCACCGAAAGTCTGCACCACGTTTCCGGCATCGCCGGTAGACAGGATCAGTCTCGTCGAGGAAACGTTCAGCGCAATCCTGAACACGGTCGTAAAGAGCAGGATCGTCGGGTAAAAAGACATATTCAACACTTCGTTGGCAAACATACAGCCAAACATAATGGTAAAGGCGACCGCGATATTGCATGCAAGAAGCACATCCAAAAGCCCTGACTTAATCGGGACGATCAGCATGATAAAAGCCGCCAGCAGATACATGGCAACACCTACGTCTCCAATCTTAAGCTTCTGCATCGCGTATCACCTCCTTTCACAAATTCTTTAAAGCACATAAGCGGACTTGAAAGGCCCTTCCTTTTTCGTTCGCGCGTCTCGTCACACTTTCCCCTTCAGATGGTAGACAAAGGCGAGCACCTCCGCCACCGCCTGATACAGCTCCGGCGGCACCACGCTTCCCACGTCCACATTCGCGTAGAGCATACGGGCCAGGGGTTTGTTTTCCACAATCTCGATGCGGTTTTCCTTCGCCACATCCTTTATCTTCTGCGCCAGATAATCGGCGCCCTTCGCCACCACATAGGGGGCGTCATAGAGCTCGGGTTCGTACTTGATGGCCACCGCAAAGTGGGTCGGGTTCGTGATAACCACATCCGCCTCGGGAAGCTGCTGCATCATACGGCGTCTGGACGCCTCCATCATTCTCTGCCTCTGCTTGCCCTTGATCTGGGGATCTCCTTCCTGATTCTTGTACTCATCCTTGACCTCCTGCTTGGTCATCATCAGGTCTTTCTTATGCTTGATCTTCTGGTAAACCAGGTCAGCCACCGCAATCAGCATGTAAAACAGGGATATTCGGATGCCCAGGTTAATTACCAGCATACCGACCTGCGCAATCCCCTGATTCAGGGATACGCCGTAAAGCGTGTAAATCGGGGGCATGTTCTTTTTAAGATAATTATATACCACATACCCGATCAGCGATAGCTTTAAAAAAGATTTTAAGAGCTCCACAAGGGAATTTATCGAAAAAAACCGCTTAAACCCATTTATCGGATTCAGTTTACTGAATTTCGGCTTTAACGGTTTTGTCGTCACTTTCCATTTTACCTGTAAAAGGTTTGTGACAAAAGCCACCAGAAAACCCGCAAGCAGAAACGGCGCTATGATCTGCAGGATCCGCAGCAGGGAACTGACAAAGAGCATCCGAAAGGTCTGCGCCTGGATATGCCCCTCGTAAAGCTTCGCGTACGCCGGAATCTGGGAATAAATGCTCTGCATATTTCCCACAAAAACCGTTCCCATATACTCCACCAGAAAACGTATCATCACAAAGGCAGCCAGCATTTCAAAGGCGTTTGTCACCTCTTTGCTCTTCGCCACCTGTCCCTCTTTCCGGGCGTCCTCCAGCTTTTTACTGGTGGGTTCTTCTGTTTTTTCTCCGCCCGGGCCATCCTTGGCGAAGAACTGGAGATTATACTGTAAGATCAAACCATCCCCTCCACAAAGGATACAATCATCCGTTTCATCTGTGTGAACACATGGTCTGACAGGGCAGGCAGCATCCGCACCGACAAAAAGAGGATGCCCAGTCCCACAAGCACCTTCAGCTGCATACCGACAGCAAACATGTTAAGCTGCGGGGACACCTTGGCAAGTATGCCAAGCACACAGTTTAAAAAAATCATGGCACAGAAAATCGGCAGTATGATGCGGAATCCGATGACTATATAATCCCCGAGAAACAGGAAAATGGACTCCAGCAGCGCTTCCCGTTTAAAGACCGCGCCATTTATCGGAATTAAGGTGAACGTATCTGCCAGCGCCCGGAGAAGGTACTGGTACAGACCCGAAATAATCATAAAAAGCGTAAACATATACTGGTAAAACACACCGGTAAAGGTAGCCTGCTGCTTTGTGGCCGGATCCATCAGGGAAACCATGGACAAACCGATCTCCATGTCGGCAATACTTCCCGCAAAGGTCGTCACCGTGGTACAGATCTGCGCCCCCCAGCCGATCAGGAAGCCCGTCAGCGCCTCCTTCATCACAATCAGCGCATAGCCAAGAAGCGTGTTGTAAACTACCTCACTGCGGTCCACCGACACATAGAGGAGATAGGCAAAAAAGATACAGAAACCAATCTTCACCCTTCTGGGCACATTTGACATGCTGAAAAACGGAGCAACATACACGAAGCAGCTGACCCGCACCAGAATCAACAGAAAATATTCCAAATCCGCATAAGTAAAGCTGATATCTAACATATTGCCACTTTCCCACAGCCGGAGCCGATCCTTATCTGAGATAGCTATTGAAGTCTGTCCACAGCTCTGTCATAAAATCAACCATGTTGTTCATAACCCAGTGACCCATGACAATCAGCGATAGAAAAATCGCCAAAACTTTCGGCACAAAAGTAAGCGTCTGTTCCTGAATAGACGTAACAGTCTGGAAAATACTTACAATCAGACCTACGCACAGGGACACCAGAAGCATTGGCGCGCTGCATTTAATAATCGTAAAAATTGCCTGCTCGGCAATGGCTGTGACGTCATTGACTGTCATCTACCCACACTCCTAATAATAGAACGTTTCCACAACACCCTTAATCACCAGATACCACCCGTCCGCCAGTACGAAAAGAAGTATCTTGAACGGCATGGAAATCGTAGTCGGCGGCAGCATCATCATACCCATACTCATAAGCGTGGAAGCCACCACCATGTCAATCACAATAAACGGAATATATATCAGGAAACCGATAATAAATGCCTGCCTTAGCTCGTTGATAATAAACGCCGGCACCAGAACGCTGATCGGTATGTCATCCAGTTCGCCGTTCCACTCGGTACGGGAGAGGTCCATAAAGAAATTCACATCGCTCTTCTGGGTCTGCCCATACATAAACTGCCTGATCGGCGCCGCCGCCGCCGTAAGCGCCTCCTCCTGCGTAAGTTCGCCTGCCTCGAAAGGCACAATGGCGTCCGTATAAATCGCCGCCATCGTGGGCTGCATCACATAGAAGGTCAAAAACAGGGCTATGCCTATCAGTACCATGTTCGGCGGAGCCGTCTGCGTATTTAACGCCTGCCTCGTAAAATGGAGTACAATGATAATCCTCGTAAACGAGGTTAACATAATAATCAATGACGGTGCAATAGCAATCAAGGTAAGGATCAACAGAATACGCAGAGCGCCATTCACACTTCCGTTACCATTGTTGTACGTGACCGTCACCGTATTGGCGATATTCAGTTCAGCCAGATCTTCGGCACTCTCCGAGGCACCGGGCGGATCCATATTGGTTCTCTCACTGTCAGTGCCGGTGAGATTGGAGTCCCGGTAGGGGGTGTCAGTCACCGCCGTCGTCGTATCCGTCGCATACGCGGTCTGTCCCCAACTAAGATACAATATGCCTGCCACCATCAGCAGGCATATTAATTTTGCCAAATGATATCCGGAAAAATATCTCTTCATTCGTCTCGCCCGTCTTCTTTTTCCAGGATTCTTTCTTTCTGTATTTTTGCGAGTACATCCCTGAAAGTGGACGCACTTCCGAAAGACCCCTCGGGAAAGCTTAAATCCTCCTCGGGAATCTCTGATAACATTGTAACAGTATCTTTACAAACTGCAACTGCCAAATACTTCCGTCCGATTCTGACAATCTGCACGTACTTATTATTAGACAGCCGGAGCGACTCGATCAGCTCCATATTCGCGCCCACAGACCTACTCTTCTGGTAGCCGCCGATCCACTTTGTCACAAAAGCCGTGACTGCCAGTACGAACACAAACAGAAGCAATACTGTCATAAACTGCACATAGGAGTCAGTCCTGTCTGATAATGCCGCAGCAAGAAGCATTAGCCCACAACCTTCTTCACAGCCTCTAAGACACGGTCAGCCTGGAAAGGTTTTACGATGAAATCCTTAGCGCCGGACTGAATGGATTCGATAACCATGGCCTGCTGACCCATAGCGGAACACATGATAACCATAGCGCCGGGATCGCCCTCCTTGATCTTCTTGAGAGCCTGGATACCATCCATCTCAGGCATCGTGATGTCCATCAGCACGAGATCGGGTTTCAGCTCGTTGTATTTTTCAACCGCTTTTGCGCCGTTCTCTGCCTCTCCTGCCACGTTATAGCCATTCTTTGTCAGGATGTCCTTGATCATCATTCGCATAAACGCTGCATCATCACATACTAAAATATTCTTTGCCATCTCTCTTCTCCTATCACATATTATTTGATAATTTCGGTTACCCGAATACCAAAGCTTTCCTCGATTACTACTACTTCACCTTTTGCAACAAACTTGCCGTTTACCAGAATGTCAATCGGTTCGCCGGCAATTTTATCCAGCTCAATGATCGTGCCCGGTGCAAAATCCAAAATCTCCGAAATGGACTTGGAGGTCCTGCCCAGTTCTACCGTTACTTCCAGCGGCACATCCTTGATCAGTTCGATGTTCTCCTGACTCTGCAGCGGATTGAAATCGCTGGCAAAATTCTGGAACTGAACAGGCTGCACGTTCATATTAGGCTGCATCACCATCTGGGGCATCATCTGCATCTGCGGCATCATCTGGGGCATTCCCATCTGCGGCATCATCTGCATCTGGCTCATATCCATCTGAGGCGCCGCTGCCGGCATAGGCTGCTGCTGCGGCATTGGCTGCGGTGCAGGTGCAGGGGCCGGTGCCGGCGCTGGCGCCGCTGCGGGAGCAGCCGGCTCATCGCTGCCCTGGCTGGCGATGAAGGTGTCGTAAATCTCTTTCGCGAACTCCACCGGGTACAACTGCATAATCGTGGAATCCACCAGTTCATCAATCTGCATCCGGAAGGATATCTTTACGAAAGTCCCTTCCAGAAACTCTGCGATATCGCCGCCTGACTTAAACGCTGTCAAATCAACCAGACTTGCCTCCGGCGGGCTGATATCAATCATCTTGCCGAGCATGGTGGAGAGTGATGTGGCAGAAGACCCCATCATCTGGTTCATCGCCTCCGATATCGCGGAGAGATGCAGTTCTCCCAGTTCCCCGTCCGTATTGCTGCCGTCACCGCCCATCATCAGATCGGTGATGATCTTTACATCATGCTCCTTCAAGATCAGGATATTCGATCCGTCCAGTCCCTGGGTATATTTAATCAGAATAAATACGCAGGGCTTCTCATAATCTTCCAGTACATTTTTCCAGGTTGCCATCTTAACCACAGGCGTCGTAATATTGACCTTGCGGTTAACAATGGAGAACAGGGTGGTGGCTGATGCGCCCATGCTGATGTTGGCAACCTCGCCCACAGCATCTTTCTCGATATCCGACAGAAGCGAATCATCCGCCTCAGGCCCGCCAAAGCCTGCAGCATCATCCGCAGCATCGCCGGCTGAATCATCCGTGCCGTTCAAAAGCGCATTTATTTCATCCTGTGATAACATTCCGTCCATGCTTTTTTATTCCCCCTCTCTGATCACCGAAGTCACTCGCACAGCATTCTTATCCCGGCTGGTTCCCGGAAGCGCGGTAAATTTCCTGATATTACCCACATACACCGTAAGATCCTGCTCTACTTCGGTATCTAGTCGTATGATGTCGCCGATCTGCAGATTTACAAAATCGGTGACCGATATGCTCGCCTTTCCCAGCACTGCCTTGACAGGAACATCCACTCTCTTGATGAGGGCTTCGATATACTCCTCGAAATCCTCGTCGTCCTGCTCCTGCAGATTCGCATACCAGTACTTCGTATTGAGCTTATCCATGACGCTCTCCAACGTGAAGAAGGGGAGACATACATTCATAAATCCTTCCACTTCACCTATCTTCATATTCAAGGTGACGATGGCAATCATATCATTCGGTGCGATAATCTGCGCGAACTGGGAATTTGTCTCAATCCGCTCCATCATGGGATTGATATCCACCACATTCTTCCATGGTTCCCGCATAAGCTGCATACAGACTACCATCATCTTCTCTATGATCGTCATTTCAATCTCAGTGAACTCCCTGCTCTTTTCCAGCGGGTCACCGGCTCCGCCCAGCATTCTGTCTATCATGGCAAATCCGAGCTGGGACGCCAGCTCAATCAGTATCATTCCGCCCAACGGGTGGAAATTGACTACGCCCAGAATAACCGGATTCGAAAGGGAGTTTGAAAACTCCGAAAAGATAACCGTCTCGGAACTGGTCACTGATACCTGTATATTCTTTCGCAGATATACCGGCATGCTCGTGGAAAGCAGCCGTCCGTAATGCTCGTATATAATTTCCAATGTGCGCAGATGCTCTTTCGAGAACTTGGTCGGCCGTTTAAAGTCGTAATCCTTAATCTGTTTATCATCCGCGCCGTTCAGTTCATCCGTGTCCAGCTCACCGCTGCTCAAAGCGGCAAGCAGATTATCTATCTCGCTCTGTGATAGTACCTCACCCACGAAAGTTCACCTCCTGTGGCAGTCTTTTAGTCTAAGCACTATCCAAACATGATGTCGCCGAAGGACACGTTATAGATAAACTTGGAATCAAACATAGTCTGTATTCTGCTGATTATTTCCTTCTTGATGGCTTCCTGATTGTCGCGCGCCTCTTCCATCGTATACTGTGCAAACACACTGTTGATCTCGTCCTTGATCAAACCTTCCATCGTCGCCAGGCTTTCCGCGGAGCCGTACTCCTTATATCCGTCAGCCTTTTTGTTGATCGAAAGCGTAATGGAAACGATACAGTAGTGGTCCTTGTCCTCCCCCTCACTCTTCTTAAGCGGAATTGTCATCTGCTCCGCAAAAGAGTAGGTTTCGGTATCCGCCATGGAAACCGCTTCCTCGGCCGCCTCGCCTTCCCCGCTCGCCGCCAGCTCCAGATCCAGCGCCGTCGCGATATTGTCAACCAGCGCAGAGGTCTTCTTGGAAGCGCCCGTCACACTGAACATCATTATGGCAGTCAGCACGATGTTTACGATCAACAGCGCCAGAATAATAATGGAAATCAGATTTTTCTTCATAATCTTAATTTTCTCCTTCTACACTTATCTTAATAAGAACTGAGAGAATTATATATCTTGATCTCAACTCTTCTGTTCTTCGCTCTTCCCTCAGGAGTGGCATTATCCGCAACCGGGAGATACTCTCCTCTGCCCGCATGCTTGATGCTCGCCGGATTCAGATTTGTGATCGAGAGGATATAATCAAACACTGACAACGCGCGCCCGGAACTCAGCTCGTTGTTGTTAGAATACTTTGCTCCCGACATCGGAACATTATCCGTGTGCCCTTCTATCTCAATCGTGCCTTCCGCATACCGCTCCAGAATCAGGCCCACCTGATCCAGAACCGGTTTCGCCTCGTCCTTTAAGAGCGTGCTGCCCGAATCAAAAAGCAGCGAACCCTTTAATGTAAGCTGGACAAACTGTGCGGTAAACTGCACCTCCACCTCGTCCGCCATATCCCTCTCGTCAACCGCTTCCTGTATCTTCTCTGCAAGCGCCTCGGATTCCTCCATCTGCGCCTCTTCCAACTGCTCCTTCGCCTCGGCGGCACTGTCCGCCACATCCTCGGAAACAATCTTTCCGTCGTCCATCTTACCTGTACTGTTTATAAATTCATCCAGCTCATTGAGCTGGCTGACGCCGTTACTGATCAGCATACCGTCTCCGATTGCCTGCGCTCCCCCGTCAAAAACGGAAAACATCTGATTAAAGGAAGCGACAACCTTTTCCTGCTTTACCTCATCGACCGTAGACATCGAGAACAGCAGCACGAAGAAACAGAGAAGCAGATTCATCAGATCAGAGAATGTGGTCTGCCACGCCGGGGCGCCTTTCGGGGGTTCATCCGGCTTTCTGTTCGCCATTATTCTTCACCTCCGCCTTCGTCTCCAGAGGAGCCTCTGTCTGCAGGCGCAAGGAAGGATTTCAGTTTCTCCTCAATAACACGGGGGTTTTCACCCGCCTGAATAGAAAGGAGACCCTCAATCTCGATTTCCTTCACCATCATCTCTTCCGCGTTCTTGCTCTTTAACTTCGTTCCCACCGGCGCACAGATCCAGTTCGCCAGCACAGAACCGTAGAAGGTGGTAACCAGTGCGACGGACATATTCGGTCCGATCGTTGCGAAATCCGACAGATCCCTAAGCATGTTAATCAGACCGATCAGGGTTCCAATCATACCCCAGGCAGGACCCATGGCACCGACATTCTCCCAAAAACCGATCTTATCCTTATGTCTGCCCTCCACGCTTACCAGTTCCGTCTCCATAATGGCGCGCACCAGCTCGGGGTCAGTACCGTCAACAATCAAAAGAATGCCCTTTTTCAGGAATTCATCCTCAATATCGCTGGCTGCCTCCTCCAGAGAAAGGAGTCCCTCTTTACGGGCCACGTTGGAAAGCTCTATTATTTTCTGAATGATCTCCGGGACGTTCATGGTGGACGTCTTAAAGATCAGGCCAATACTCTTAAGTCCGGCAAGGAAATCAGGTACTGTATAACTCGCGAGAATACACATGAAGGAACCGCCAAAGGTAACCAGGACCGACGGCATATCTATGAATCCAAATACTGTGGAGAAATCCTTGCCCCACACCATACCGAATATCATCAGACCAAAACATGCTACCAAACCAATTATCGAAGCTATATCCATATGTACACACCCACTTTTACACTAGTCTGCAAAAATATCCTTTCTATACGATTTTACTAAATTTTTCACTTCTTGTCTACTTTCTTTTACAATTATTTTCCGGCCTGTAGTAAATGACAGTACCGTATCCGGGGTTTCCTCCACCAGTTCCAGCAGATCCGGATTGATCAGCACTTTCACGCCGTTAATCTTTGTGACTTCTACCATAGACAAGCCCCCTTATTGCTTCCTAAATAATACAACTCATTCATTTTACCACACATCAGCCAAAACTGCAAAAAGAAATTTTACCAATCTGTGCCCCCTGCACATTAAAAAAGGGACCTTTGCGCGGGATACCGCGCAGAAGTCCCCTTATTCTTTTAAGCAATCATCTCTTGAGGTTTACAAGTTCTTCCAGCATGGTGTCGGAAGTGGTGATAATACGGCTGTTTGCCTGGAAACCACGCTGTGTCGTGATCATTTCGGTGAACTCGCCCGCCAGATCCACGTTACTCATCTCCAGCACGCCGGATTCCATGGAACCCTCGCCGTCAGAAGTAATGTCAATACCTACGCCGTCAAACTCGCCGGAGTTTAAGGTCGTGGAGTAGAGGTTGTTTCCGGCTTTTGCAAGACCTCCCGCATTGGCAAATTTTGTCACCGCGATCTGGCCTAAAAGCTTGCTGAGACCGTTGTCGTAGGACGCCCTGATCTTACCGTCCTGACCGATCTCCACACCGATCAGCGCGCCGGGCTTGCGGCCGCTTCCGAGGTTGTTGGAGCTGCCGTCGCCGTTGTCAAATCCGACGGTGGACGTCTTGCCGTTGTTGACGTTCGTAATCGTCGAGAAGTCAATCGAAATGTCGTGGAAATGACCCAGGTCCACATTCTCGCCCGTCAAATCCGTCGCAGCGCCCGCGAAGTCCAGCGTCACCGCATCCTGATCCGGATTTCCCACATAGGAGAACTTACCGGTCTTTGTATCGAACACGAGCATATTGCCGCCGTAGGACTCATTCTTCGTCACGCTGGCAAAGCCGTTGGGTGAGATATAGTTGACCGTATATTTCGTATTGTCCGCACTCTTCAGCCCGTAAGCCTTCTCCAGGACAGTAGCCATTTCTTCCTCAGGCATACCGGGATAATAATCCAGAGTGGCGGCAAACTGCCCAGTCTTGTCGTTATAGACCGTACCCGCCGGTATATCCTGGGCTGCCTTAAACGTCGCCTTAAACTTCAGCGTCACAATGCCATTGTCATCAATGGTAAGCGGAAGGCTCTGGTCAATCTCCACCTTCGCTGTCGCCGCCGCGTCGACGTCGCCGCTCAGTTTACTCAGAACCGTTCCCCAGTCGTCATAGCTCGTGGTGGTCAGCTCGACTCTGGTGCCGTCATCCTTTTTATAGTAATATTTTCCTCCGTCATAAATCAATCCGTACTCGGACTGCAGGGTATCCTTATCCAGCTTCACCTCGCCGCCCATCACTACCTCTTCGCCTGCCGCAAGGGCTGCACCATCCGTAACTGCCGCACCCTTGATGGTCTCCACCTTCGCGCTGCTGCCCGCAATACCCATCATCGGGCTGTTGGAAAAGCCCTCAAGGATTTCACCGTACGTGTAATCTACCAGGAACTTAGCCGGATCTGTCTGCGTTGCCGGCTGCGCCTTGGAATCCGTATACGTCACATTGTCGGGTGTCTGGTAAACCTTGGTCTCCGTAATGTTGCCGCCGGAACCAAAGTTTGCGATCTGGTTGATATTTTCAAGGTTATAGTATTTCACAAGGGACTCGCCGTTACTGTCCGTGATATCCTCGAGCTCCACATAATACTGTCCGTCTTTGCTCAGCGCGTGGATGCTGAACTTCGCCGTGTACACGTAGCCTCTCGCATCAAAGAACTGCAGTGTTCTCACCAGGCCGGCCTTGCTGTGGACGTCGGTACAGTTCTTATCCAGAATACCAGACATAATTCCCAGGCTGGTAGCTTCCGGGTCTGACTTTAAGTTTTCGGCATTCATTACCTGAAGCGCCTCCACGGGACCGGAGAGGATCTCGCCGGTATCCGGGTCTACCTGCCAGCCCATCACGCGGTAGCCGGTGCTTGCCATAACGAGGTTGCCCGCGCCGTCAATCGTGAAGGAACCGTCTCTCGTAAAGAAATTCTGGGAACCGCTGTTTACGATGAAGAAGGACTCGCCTGAAATCATCACGTCCCAGGGGTTATTCGTGGACTGGGCGGAACCCTGTCTCGTGATAGCGGTATTGATCGCCGCCGTCTTGGAGCCGAGACCGATCTGTCTCGCGTTGATACCGCCGCGGCCAGTGGCTATATTGGCACCTGACGCCGCCTGTGTCTGCTGGTAGAGCAGATCGCTGAAAACCATGTTCTGTGCCTTGTATGCAGTTGTGTTTACGTTTGCAATGTTGTTACCGATAACGTCCATTCTGGTCTGGTGGGTCTTAAGGCCCGACACGCCAGAAAAAAGTGATCTCATCATAGTGAAATGACCTCCTTAAACTTGTATGGAACCGTCTGTCCTCTCTGTCAGTCGAGGACGGTAAGCCTCCTGTAAGGTCCGGCTTATATAATGACCGCTCCGTCTATGTTAGTAAATACGTTTTCATCGGCTTCTGTCTGATCCATCGCCGTGATGACCGTCTGATTCGGTACACTCACGATAAAAGCGAGGGAATCTACCATGACCAATGATTCCTTTATCCCCTTCTCCGAGGCTTTTGCCGCTCCCAGGTTCAGGCGTTCCACCTGTTCCTCGGTCAGCTCAATATTTCTGTCTGTCAGGCGGTTTGCCGCATGCTTGGAGAATCTGACTTCTAAGGACTCCTCCATCCCGTCCGTCTTCTTTGACAGAATATCCTGAAAGCTTATGCCTCCCGGTGCAGGCACTCCGTCCCTGGATCTGCCTGTCTTTAAATATTGATCCTGAAGCTGCTCTATCGAAGGGAAAGAACTGCCTTGAATCTTCATACTGTCTCCTCCCTGAGATCATCGCCTCCAAGCGGCCTACTCATCATCACCGCCGTCGTCATCATCGCCGCCGTCGTCTTTGTCTGCCTCAGCGGACGCCACCATGTCTTCCATCTTCTTCACATACTTCTTCATGGTATCCACTTCTTCATCCGTAAGGAATTCCTTCTGGTAGTCAGTCATCTTATCATACATCTCTTTCAGCTCTTCTACCTTTTCCCTGTCGGCAAGTGACAGATTTTCAATAGCAGGAAGCTTGTTTAAAATGTTCAGCCAGTCTGCCGCCAGCTTGTATGCCTCCAGATAGGTAGGATCAGCTACTGTTGCCAGATCGTCCATCGAATAGAGTTCTCCGCGGATTGAGAGATATGCTTTATTTTTCTCATAAGTAACAAAGTCCACGGGACCCTGTATCTGGGTAACTCTGCCCTGACTGTCCCTGACATTTAAGAGTACAGTCTGACCTACAAGAGCCGACGCCCGGAAAAGATCCATGGATGCGCTCATGTTCTGCATCTGCTCCAGTTCTGAGAAAGTCGCATACTGTGAAATATACTCTGTGTTGGAGGTGGGCTCAAGCGGATCCTGGTACTTCATCTGCGCCACGAGAAGCTGTAAAAAGGCATCCTTATCAAGTGTGTTGCTGCTCTGCGTGTTTTTATGTGCCAGAGACGCTGCGGAATTGGATTCCACGAACTTACCGTCTTCTACTTTCTGTACTGCTCCCATTCTTCCACTCCTTTCATAAACTGCTCAATTCTCTCGCAGTGTTCTTACGGTCTCAGCAGCAAATGCTTCGACCTATACCACACGTTATGCGGTATAATCTACCGTATTGCCGTTTGCCTGCATCATTTCCACCGCGATCCGCTCCGAGTCGTCGAGTTCCTCAAGACCTTCCTCCTCCATCTCGTCGAGGTTTAAGTTGATCCTTCTTGAGCCCTTCTTCGCATTCCCGCCGTTTCGGTCCTGCGCTTCCTGCTCACCGCCGAACTGTTCGCCGTAAGCGTGGTTCGCAATTGTGACTTCCACAGCCTCCACCTTGATGCCCTGCTCCTCAAACTGTTCCTTAAGCTGGATCATCTGGGTTTCCAAAACTGCTTTCACCGTCTCGTTCTGTGCCGCAAACTGTGCCGTGATAACGCCGTCCTTCGCCGCGATCTGCACATGTACCGTACCCAGACTTGCGGGATGTAACTGCATCTCCATCTCCTGCATCTCGGGTTTGATGTTAACCTTCATGTACTCCACGATCTGATCCATGATCTGATTCGTCTCGGGCTGTGTGTATACCGGCCGCTCCGCCGGCGCTTCCACATCTTCCATGCGCCCCGTCAGGTTCTGTAAGAAAGCGCTGCCCGCATTGTTGCCCGCCGCGTGCTCCTCTCCCTTATTCCCTGAGTCAGCCGTCTCCTCTTTCTTCAAAACAGGTGTCGTCTCAGGCTTTTCGGTGTCCGTAACCTGCTCGCTGACATGTTTCTCGCCGCTTGCATCGTCAACCGTCACCTTGATCTGTACGGTGCCGCCATCCTTCTGTACGGATACCGCATAGTCCTTCATGCCCTCCACGCTTACCTCAGGTTCCTCTGTTCCCGGCATGGTAAGTATGGGTTCTTCTGTCTCTACAGGCGCTTCCTCCTCCGCGCCAATCTGCGTCAGCAGGGCGTTAAGCTCCTCGGCGCTCAGTCCCAGTTCCTCCTGTAACGTCGCAAGAGTCTCATTCACCGTCTGGAAAAGTTCCTGTAAATTGCCGTAAAGCGCTTCGTCTGTTACCAGAGCCAGCTCATCCGTATTGTCTGTCAAATTAAGTAACAGCTGTTTCAGATTCGCCGGATCAAAGAGATCTACCGCTGTCAGTCCCAAAACTTCCATGGCTTCTTCCACCTTTTCAAGCGGAATGTCCATCACATCGACAATCTCACTGACGAGCTCTTCGGCTGCCTCCTCCACAGTCTCCTGCGTCTCGGCATCCTGTGTCTGCACATCCTTCGCCTCGGTCGTCCTGTTCTCATTGCCATCCTGCCCCACGGCGCTCTTCGCATCTTCCGCAGATGCATCCGTGTCCTTTGGCTTTGGCGCATCCGCCGTCTTGTCTGCGCTTTCCTGCCTGGTCACATCCTTCGGCTGTGTCTCCACAATCGTCTGCTTCGGCGCTGTGGCTGCCGCCGCATTGCCTGCCTGTGCCTTCTGCATCCCGGTAAGCTGATCGCTCATTTTATTCATAAGCTTATCAAAACGCTCCTGCACGACTTCCTCCGGCTTCACAGATGTCTGACTCCCCTGCACTGTCCCGTAGGGCGACAGGGATTTTACATTGTTTACCGTCATTCCTTGCTCTTTCCTCCTTTCTTAAATTTTCAAGGTACTTAAACTGTAATCGGACAGGTTCCCTGTCCGCCGCGTGGAATGCAGGCTATGAAACATTCATCTGCCTTTTTGCATTCCTCCGCATATATAACACATGTAACGGATAACCCGCTACATGGTATATATCGGCATTCTCCCGCTGTCAATAAAGCGGTTTCCAAAAGATTGTGACAAAAAATCAGTCGTCGGGATCCATGATCCGGGTCAGTCTCGCCGCAACCTCGGCGTCCATCGCCCCAAGAATGTTGCCGCGGTCTTCTGCGCTCATCTGGTCCAGTATCTTAGCCGCCAGATCCAGATCATCGGTCATTTCCTCAAAAATAGCAGCGGCAGCCTTGGGCTTCATCTCCGCGTAAGCCTGGGCATAATCCTTAATCTCCTGGTCTGCCTCTATCTGCTGCACCACCTGCTTATACAGATATTCCGCCGTAGTCGGGTCCATGGTCTGATAATACTTCTGGTACTCCTCTGCCCCCGGTCCGTTCTCGGCATAGATCACTTCCTCATAAAACTCTGTCTTGATGCGTTCAAACTCTACCTGGGCGTCCTCAAAAGTCTGCAGTCTCTCATTCTCTGCACGAAGTTCCTCAAGTTCCTTGGAATCCACGCTGCTCGCCGCCTGGGCGTCCTCCAGCTGCAGTTCCAGTTCTTTGATATAGTCAACAGCCTCCTGCAGGCTGGTATACCCGCCGTAGGACTCCTCGTCATCTGTGGTGACAGTCGAGTCCGCCGGTAAAATCTTATTGACCACCGGCACATCCTTCAGTATCGGCGCGAGCACGCCGGAACCGAAACCGCCCACGTCCAGCTTGATCAGCAGGCACAGGATCGCCACCCAGATGATAACGATAACAACCGTTACCAAAAATACGGAAACGCCGCCTGCCTCCTCATCCTCGGTCAGCTTTGCCTCCTGCTCCGAAATCTCCTTGGCGCGCTGTTTCGCTTCCTTCTTCTGCGCCTTCCGATCCGCCTTGATCTTATTGCGCTCGTCCTTTAATCTCTTTTTCTCCGCTTTTTTATCAATGGGGGGTTCCATACCCGCATTCATCGCTTCAGCTGCCATTCCCGTTTTCCTTTCCACGCTGCCCGTAGGTGTAACTCGTCAGTTCGTCCACCACCTTGGCCTCGGCCGCTTTCTCTTCTTCTAAAAATTGAAGCAGGGCTTTCTCTTTGAGTTTTTCATGCATTTTCCGCTCCTGCATGATCTCTGTCAGCTTCGCCCGTGCTTTTTCCACCACTTCCTCGGCTTTCAGCACCTCGAACTCCTGCACCGCGATCAGTTCATCCATAATGAGCACGGCGTTGCGGTTATCCCGCAGATCGTTCACACTGAGAGCCTTCTTTCGCATCCGCCTGCCTTCCTCAAGGTAAGCTGCTTTTCGGTCGATCAGCCCCTGCAGTTTCTCCTGCTCCTCATTCAACCGCATCTGCGCCTTGCCGACCTCTATCTTCGCCTGCGTTTCAAGCTGATACTTGATATCCAGAATGCTCTGCATCCTGTACCTGAATTTCGCCATGGCAGGTCACCTATTCCTTCTCGTAACAGTTTCGCCTGCGGCATCCCTGTTACGGAATCTGCCCATTCCAAGTCGCCTGCGGCGAGGGGCAGCTTCCCACTTGGCTCAGTCTACGCATTCCCACGGACTTTGCAGCAAGTGCAAAGTCCTGCGCTGAACTATGCTTCTGCCTCTACTTCCGCAAAAAGCTCCCGCAGCATGCCAACGGCTTCCTCATAATCATATTTCGAATCCACATCCTGCATCAGGAACTCGTTTACTGCCTCGATCTTCTCAATGGCATAATCAATGTTTTTGTTGCTGCCGCTCTTATAAGCGCCGATATTAATCAGATCCTCCGCCTCATTGTATGTGGCAAGCACGTTTTTCAGCTTGCCCGCAAGCATTTTATGCTCCTTATCCACAATCTGGCTCATACATCTGGAAATGCTCTGCAGCACGTCTATTGCCGGATAATGGTTCTGATGCGCCAGCTTTCTGTTTAACATGATGTGGCCGTCCAGAATACTTCTCGCCGTATCCGTGATCGGCTCATTCATGTCGTCGCCGTCCACCAGCACCGTATACAGCCCGGTAATGGAGCCGACCGCCGCACATCCCGCCCGCTCTAAAAGCCGCGGCATCTCCGAGTAAACGCTGGGCGGATAACCTCTCGATACAGGCGGTTCCCCGCTCGCCAGCCCGATTTCCCTCTGTGCCATGGAAAAACGGGTCAGGGAATCCATCATTAAAAGTACGTCCTTACCCTGATCCCTGAAATATTCCGCGATCGCGCAGGCAGTTTTCGCCGCCTTGTTTCTCTCAAGAGCCGATTTGTCCGAAGTGGCAACCACCACCACGGAACGGCGCATACCCTCCTCGCCGAGGTCTCTCTCCACGAACTCGCGTACCTCCCTGCCCCGCTCGCCGATCAGGGCAATCACATTGATATCCGCCTTCGTATTCCGTGCAAACATGCCCATCAGTGTGGATTTTCCCACGCCGGAGCCTGCAAAAATGCCGATACGCTGCCCCTTTCCCACGGTCATCAGACCGTCTATTGCCTTCACGCCAAGCGGCAGCACATCGGCTATAATCTTTCTGCTCATGGCGTCCGGCGGCTGCGCCTCCACGCTGTAGGGCACGCCCGGCATATACTCGCCGTCGATCCTGCCAAGACCGTCCAGCACCTTTCCCAAAAGGTCGTCGCTCACCGGCACCGTCAGGGGATTACCCGTATTCTCCACGATACACCCCAGCCCGATTCCCTCAGTATTGTCACATGGCATCAGGAGCGTCCGTCTGTCCTTAAACCCTACCACCTCGGCCGTGATCGGCGGATATTCATCCCCCACGGGATAAATCACACACAGATCCCCGAGCTTTGCCTCCGGCCCTGCCGACTCGATGGTAAGCCCGACAACATTTTCCACCCTACCCTTTTTCTTAAAAAAGGTATCATCCTTTATGCTGCTGTATTTAAAGAAATTAATTGCTGTATTCATCCGACGCTTCTTTCTGCCGCAGTTTTAAACCTTTTCATAGGATAGCACCTGTAATTTTTTCGTAAGCTCCTCGAGCTGCGTGCCTACGCCGCAGTCAAAAATGCCGCCGTCTGTCTCAATCAGGCAGTCTCCCTTGCCCAGGGCAATATCCTCTATAATCTCAATCAGTCCCCTGCCCGCGACAGCGCCTTCCACGAGAGTCTGCTTCTGCATATTGACGTAAGGGTAATCCTCCGCCGACACGTGCACGATAAATGTTCTGCTGCTCTCCACTTTCCGCAGGGTGGAATCAACCAGATGTACGAGTATATCCCTGTTATCCATCAGATCCACACCGAAAATATGACTGTAAATATCGGTGATGGTGTTCACGAACCTTGGCTCAAGGTCTTCTAAAAGTTCGTCGAACTGCGCCTCAAGCTGTCTCTTCCGCTCCGCCAGTTCCTGTTTCATGCCGTCCGTCTCAGCCATACCCCGGGCATAGCCTTCGTCGTAACCCTGCCTCGTACCTTCCTCGACGGCATTGGCGCGAAGGATATCGCTCTCCCGGCGGGCGTCCTCCAGCATCTGGCTCGCCTTAAACTGCGCCTCCGCGAGCATGCTCTGCGCCTGCGCCTCAATCTCTTCCAGATTTGGCCCTGCCGTATCGGCAGCCTTAATCACATTGCCGCCGCCTTCGCCGTCAGCAAAGAGGGCGTCCAGTTCCTCGCCCTCGATACCGCTCACAAACTCCGGCTCCCCCGCCTCTGCGTCCTCGTCAAAGGAAGGCATCGCGGCCGCGTTCGCACGGCGGATGTTCTCCCATTCCTCAATACGTTCCGCAACGAGACTGTTGCTGTCTATCACACATTTCTCTTCGCCGTCCACCCTGACCCAGCCGGCTTTATATAAGTTTCTCGTCTTCTGCTTAAACAATGATCTCGTCACCTCCGCCTCTGGAGATAACAATTTCCGCAGCATCCTCCAGTTTCCGGATGATGTTTACAATCTTCTGCTGCGCTTCTTCCACGTCCTTCATACGGACAGGACCCATAAATTCCATGTCCTCCTTAATCATAACGGCAAGACGCTTGGAAAGGTTATTAAAGATCGCGTTCTGTACATCTTCGTTAGAACCTTTCAGCGCAATCGCCAGATCAGAGTTATCGACGTCACGAAGCACACGCTGGATCGCACGGTCGTCCAGAAGCAGAATATCCTCGAATACGAACATCTTCTTTCTGATCTCGTCCGCAAGTTCCGGCTCTTCGATCTCCAACGTCTCCATGATATGTTTCTCTGTACCACGGTCCACCGTATTCAAAATTTCCACGACAGCATCCACGCCGCCGATAATCGTATAATCCTGATTTACCAGAGATGACAGTTTGGATTCCAAAACTTTCTCCACCTCCTTGATCACATCCGGGCTCGTTCTGTCCATTACCGCGATACGCTTCGTCACATCCGCCTGTCTGTCCGGCGGAAGCGCGGAAACGATAATCGCCGCCTGCCCGGGCGCCAGATAGGACAAAATCAGCGCGATGGTCTGTGGATGTTCGTCCTGTATAAAGTTCAAAAGCTGTGCCGCATCCGCCTTCCGCACAAACTCGAAAGGTTTCACCTGCAGGGACGCCGTCAGCTTGCCGATCACGTCCATCGCCTTCTCGGCGCCAAAGGACTTCTCCAACAGCTCCTTGGCGTAGTTGATACCGCCCTCCGCGATATACTGCTGTGCCAGACACACCTGATAAAACTCGTTGATTACGCTCTCCTTGACCTGCGGCGTAATGCTCCTCGTATTCGCAATCTCCAGCGTAAGTTCCTCCACCTCGTCTTCCTTGAGGTGCTTAAAGATCGCAGCAGATTTTTCCGGCCCAAGAGCAATCATTAAGATGGCCGCCTTCTGGATTCCGTTAATCTTCTCGTCCGCCTTCGCTGCCATTTATCCTACCCCCAGTCTTCGTTTAACCAGTTGCGCAGCAGGTTCGCCGCAGCCTCCGGGTTCTCTTCCACAAATTTGCTGACGAGCCTCTTCTCCTCGGTCTCGTTCTCGGAGGATATCTCCTCAAGCGTCACATCGGACTGCAGGAGTGTCTCCACAGACAATTCCTCCTCTTCCTCCTCGTGTTTTTCGCTGCGCATGCTGCGAAGCACAACAAAGGCCAGAAGCGCCAGAATAACAATAATCAGTATGATCTGCAGGACATCCGCCGCCGTAATCGGAGAACCTTCCGCATCGAAGAAAAGATTCTCGCTGTACGCAATCAGCGTGATATTGTCCGTCGAAATGCCGGTGGCATTGGACACTGCCGCATAAAAGCTTTCATCCAGCTCAATCGTTGTCCGCTCAGCGTTCGCGAGCTTATATTCCTCCCAGCTCACACCGTCCAGAAGACCCTGCGCGTCCACATCCTCCTCGCGGATCACATTGTACCTGATCAGGGAAGCCGCCAGGGAAGAACTGCCATAGTTGATCACGCCGGAGGGCGTCTCCGTTGTGGTGATCGTCTCGTTGGGCAGATAGTCCCTCGACTCCTCGCTCTGGGTGGAGGAAGAATTGGCATTGTCTTCCAGTACATAGGTAGAGTCATCATCGTTACTGTCCGTCCCGGGCACACCGCCCACACCGCTTGTATTCTCAGAGCTGAAAATGTCTTCATGGCTGAGTACGCCCTGCGTCTGTCCGTCCGCCGGTGTGTATGTATGCTCCGTCCGTTTCTGGTTGGAGAAATCCAGCACCAGATTCGGGGACACTTCCACATTATCAAATTCATTCGTGCCAAGGATCACCTTGCGCACGCTGTTAACCATATTTTTCTCCGCCTCGCTCTTCACGGAAAGCTGGGCGTTGGCCATGCCGGATGCCGAGTAATTCTCATCCCCCGTAAAGAGCATGTTGCCCTCTGAATCCATGATAACGATATTGTTTGTCGTATCATTTCCAAGCGCGGTAGCGATTGCGCGCGCCAAATAGGCCGCGCTTTCCTGTGAAAACTCGTCCTTTAGTTCCAGAATCACCGAAGCGGAGGATTCCTGTTCCTGCGCAATCAGCGTCCCGTCGTTTTCAGGTATGTTCAATTTGACCCGGGCAACTTTAATCGCCGTAAACATCGTCAGAAAATCATTTTCCAGCTGCTTTTCCAAATATACCACATGCTTTTTCTGCTTGTCAGATTCCGTGGTGGAAAAACTGCCGTCTGTCACATTCTCGATCCCGTAGCTTGCCGCCTGAATATTGTTGGCGCCAAGCAGGAGGTTCGCCCGTCCGAGTTCCTCAGCTATAATGGAAATCGTCAGCCCGTCGTCCGTAATCTGGTAGTGGTAGCCGTCAGCCTCAAGGAGATCCCTTACTTCCGAAGCCTCCTTCGTGCTCTCGCACTCCCTGAGCAGCACATACTGCGGCTTGGTGATCCATGACACGACAAACACCAGCGCAATAATGAGCACCGCAACCACAGCGACAATCAAAGTCTTCTGCTTCGCCGTGAATCGGTTCCACCACTCCATTATTTTATTTCCCAATTCCTTCAGTTTCTCAATTATCTTTTCCACAGCACCCTGTTCTCCTTCGGCCTTTCCCCTTTACACGCTAAACAGAACTAGACCTGCATCTGGATCAGTTCTTTGTAAGCCTCCAGAAGTTTGTCCCTGATCGCCACTGTGTACTGTAATGCCGTAGAAGCTTTCTGCAGGGCAATCGTAAGATCATGGGTGTTCTCCGTCTCACCCAGCGCCCATTTAATCTCCTCATTTTCCGCATCAGACAGATAGCTGTTCGTGGTATTCAGATTGTCAATCGCGGTATGTAGCATCGTTTCAAAGCCGTTTTCCTTATAATCCTCGATGCGGGTCGTGGGCGCCGCCTTTGCCGCATCCCGAATCACACCCGAAGAGACGTTATATAATTCCGTGATATCCAAAGCCATTTCCGTTTCCTCCAACTTTCCCCTTTTTCATTCCCGCCGCGCGTCAGCAACACATGTTATTTATATTTTATGCCGCGTCATCAGCCGTTCAGAATGTTAAGCCCCATGGTCGCAATATTTTTGCTGGCAGCAAAAGCGGTACCGTTCGCCTGATAAGCGCGCGACGCGTCGATCAGGTTCGTGAACTCCGTAATGATATTTACATTCGGGTACATCACATAACCGTTTTCATCCGCATCCGGATGAGAAGGATCGTAAACCATATTGCCCTCTGTCTTCGTATCCTCGTAAACGCCGGTCACTTTCACGCCGGTACCAGAATAACGGTCTCTGGCCTTATTTAAAACCTGATGGAAAGGCGTCTGGGAATTTTTCTCCTCAAACACCACAATCTTTCTGCGGTAGGGCGTACCGTCCTCCGTCCTCGTCGTATTCGCGTTCGCCACATTCTGGGAGATCGTATCCATACGGAAGCGCTCCGCGGTCATGCCCGTGGCGTTGATGTCAAATGCCGTAAATAAAGCCATAGCAATTCCTCCTATCCGTTCTATACACGTGATTCGATACACACGGAGAATACTGCTTTCAGCATTCTCCCCCATGAAACTTAAAACCTCCAGATCAGCTATGCCGGCTTTGCGAAACCGCCCTATGGCATGGGCTGCCAGAAGTCCTTCTCATGGTGTTACTTCATAACCGCCTGTAAATTCTTAAATTCCTGAGCCACGCTCTGTTCAAGGCCCTGATAGACAATCTGGTTTTTCGCCAGATATACGCCCTCGGTATCCGGATCGACGTTATTGCCGTCTATACGGTAAGAAAAGCCCGCGTAATCCGTGTATGTAATCGGCTTTAAACGGTTCATCTTCAAATCTGCCACCTTCGCATCCATGGTCTGATAGCGGGAATGGCGCAGAGCCTTCGCAAGCTGTACCTCAAAGTTCACATCCTGCCTTTTATAATTCGGTGTGTCCACATTGGAAAGGTTGTTGGAAATCGCCTCATGTCTGAGCGCCGACGCGTCCAATGCCTTATCCAGCACATTCACATAATCAAAAACATTCGTATCAATCAATGAGCTCATAATCACACTCCTTCCACATTAATACAATCCATATTCCATTATAATAAAATTATAAAAAATTACAAGGTATTTCGATTGATTTTCACAAATTAGTGTCCACGCAAAACAGTGAAAAAGGATCTGCGGCGCGCAAAATCGGCGCTTTTCGCAGATCCTTCTGCCAGTTATTTCTAGAGCCCAAACTGTTTAAAACCTTCCCTGTTCTTTTAATCTTTCCACTTCATCAAACACCACGTCATTCAGCACTTTAATGTATGTGCCCTTCATCCCGGAAGACCTGGATTCGATCACGCCCGCGCTCTCAAATTTGCGGAGCGCATTTACAATCACGGAGCGGGTGATTCCGACCTTATCCGCAATCTTGCTGGCTACCAGGATGCCTTCCATACCGCCCAGCTCGTCAAAAATGTGGGTGATTGCCTCCATCTCCGAGAAGGAAAGTGTGGATATCGCCGATTTTACCACCGCCACCTTGCGGCTTTCCTCCGCGTTCTCCTCACTGACCGCCCGCAGCATCTCAAGCCCTACCACCGTGACGCCATACTCGCAAAGAATAATATCGTCGATATCGTACTGGTCGTCACATTTGTAGAGAAAGAGTGTTCCCAGACGTTCGCCGGATATCTCTATCGGCGCGATCACCGCCTGAAACCGCCGTATACCCGGACTCTCAAACCCGAGCGTTTCCAGATTGACATTCTCCTTGGTGGAAAGCACCCCCAGAAGCCGCTCGTTTAACATCGGGTCGATGAAGCCTCCCACGTGATCCACGATCAGCTCTGTAATGGATTCCACCGTCGGCATATCCCCGATACCCAGAACCTTTCCCTTCCTGCTCACAACCAGCACATTGGAAACAAGAATTTCCTTCAGCACATCGCAGATGTCGTTGAACACCACCTTACCCGAGTTGTTGTTGTGTAAAAGTTTCCCGATCTTCCTGGTCTTATCTAATAATTGCACGCTGCTCATGTATATACCTCTCGATCCCTGTGGCCGGTCCGCATGTAATACATTGATTTTATCACACTATTCGGATGATTTCAACGTATTTTCGGTACAATTCACCTGCAATTCGCACAAATTATATTAAAATTACAAATATTCCAAATTTTTCTGCATCCGCCCATACTCACGCTTCCGTCTTTTCCTTCGGCATATCCTTGACAAAGCCGCAGGATTCGTCGGCGCAGACAAGCTTGCTGCCCTTCTGTAACATGATGGAACCGCATCGGTCGCATTTTTCATCCACCGGCTTCTGCCATACCATAAAGTCGCAGTCCGGGTTATCAATGCAGCCGTAATACTTCCTGCCCTTCTTCGTCTTTTTCAGGACAATGTCCTTCCCGCACTTAGGGCATGCCACGCCGATCTTCTCAAAATAGGGCTTCGTGTTTCTGCATTCCGGGAAACCGGGACAGGCTAAAAACCTGCCGTGGGGGCCGTACTTAATCACCATCTGCCTCCCGCACAGTTCACAGAACTCGTCGGAGAGTTCGTCGGCAATCTCCACTTCCTCAAGCTCCTTCTCCGCCTTCTCCACAGCCTCCTGCAGATCGGGATAGAAGTTCTTCACCACCGTCTTCCACTTGACGGTGCCTTCCTCCACGCCGTCAAGGAGCGCCTCCATGGTCGCGGTGAAGTTCACGTCCACGATAGAGGGAAAGGCGTCCTTCATCATGTTATTGACTACCTCGCCCAGCTCCGTCACATATAGATTCTTATTTTCCTTCACGATATAGCGTCTCGCCAGTATCGTCGTGATGGTGGGCGCATAGGTACTCGGCCTTCCGATCCCCAGCTCCTCCATGGCGCGCACCAGCGACGCCTCTGTATAATGGGGCGCAGGCTGGGTAAAATGCTGTTTCTCCTCCAATGTGAGCAAGGTAAGCCCCGTCTCCTCCGAGATACCCCGGATCAGCGTATTGCTCTCCTCTTTATCTTCCTCCTGCGTGTAAACGCTCATGAAGCCGTCGAATTTCACCTTCGACGCCGCCACGGTAAACCGGTGTTCCCCGGCGTCTATCTTCACGGAGGTCGTCTCATACTGCGCCGCCGCCATCCGGCTTGCCGCAAACCTTTTCCAGATCAGCTGGTAAAGCCGGAACTGGTCCCTTGACAGGGAATCCTTGATATCAAGCGGAAGCCTGCTGATATCCGTGGGGCGGATCGCCTCATGGGCGTCCTGTATCTTTTTGTCAGACTTCCTCTCCTGCTCTACCGCCGCCGCATACGCCTCGCCGTACTTTTCCGTAATATAGGCCCGGGCGGACGCCTCGGCCTCGTCGGATATTCTCGTGGAATCGGTACGCAGATAGGTAATGATACCCGTGGTGCCGTTTCCCTTGATCTCCACGCCCTCATAGAGCTGCTGCGCCAGACGCATGGTCTTCTGGGTGGAAAAATTCAGTACTTTGCTGGCCTCCTGCTGAAGCGTGGATGTCGTAAAGGGAAGCGGCGCCTTCTTGATCCGCTCGCCCGCCTTTACCGAGCTGACCTTATATACCGCGCCTGACAGCTCCTTCTTAAGCTGCTCCATCTCCTGTGCTGACGCAATCGTGCGTTTCTCCGCCTTCGTGCCGTAATATTTCGCGGTCAGAGGGTTTCTCTCACCCTCCACCTTCAACTGCGCGTCCAGCGTCCAGTATTCTTCCGGGATGAAGGCATTGATTTCCTCCTCCCTGTCGCAGATAATACGGAGCGCCACCGACTGCACACGTCCCGCGGACAGTCCCCGCTTCACCTTCGCCCACAGAACAGGTGATATTTTATAACCAACCATGCGGTCCAGACATCTCCTTGCCTGCTGCGCGTCCACCAGATCCATATTGATCTCCCTGGCATTCTTTAAGGACTCTTTCACCGCCGTCTTGGTAATCTCGTTAAAAGTAATACGGTACACCTTCTTGTTTTCCAGTTTCAAGGCAAACAGCAGATGCCACGAAATAGCCTCGCCCTCGCGGTCCGGGTCGGTTGCCAGATAGACTTTCTCAGCCTTCTTCACTTCTTTTCGCAGATTCGCCAGTATGTCCCCCTTGCCCCGGATCGTAATGTATTTCGGCTCAAAGTCGTGGTCCACGTCGATCCCGAGAACGCTTCTGGGCAGATCCCGCACATGTCCCTGGCTTGCCGCCACTTCATAGTTCGCGCCCAAAAATTTTTTGATGGTTTTCACCTTCGCCGGTGACTCCACAATTACCAGATATTTCGCCATAGTGATTCCCCTGTCTTTGCCTTTCTAAGGTTATACCCTGTCTAACGTGCAACACTATACACCAAATCGCAAGCGGTTGCAAGGGGAAATTTTTTCTTCTATAACTATTGTGTCGCCAGATTGGTCTTTTATTTTACCGATTCAACGATTTTTCCAGTCTCTCCATAATCCTGCTGTATTTTTTTACATATCTTTCGTTTTCCCCGGCTTCTATGTACTCGTTCAGCTCCTCCAGATCCTCTTTTATCGCCTCCACAAAATCTTTGTACTGGCTGTCTGTCATCCCCATGGTTTCCTCCATTCTGTCTCCCTCCTTTCAGATATCCGGCTCTTAAGATGATTATATGCAAAGCGGAAAATACGGTCAAGGGGGTTCCTCCTTTTCTTATTTTCTTTTTTGGTTAACGCCTGTACTGTTTTACGTTTTCATGATCCGCATAAAGTACCCGCCTCCCACCTGTCTGGCGTGCCCGCAGGCGCACAGCTCCAAAAGCTCCTTGAAAAGAACCGGCAGTGTGATAGTCTTTTTGTACGTTTCCTCATATCTGCGCTGCAACTCCTGTGCCGGAAGCGGATTAAAGTCAAGGACAGACAGGATTTCTCCTGCAGCGCCTTCAAGGAAGACCAGACTTCCCTGCTTCTCCCTTTTTCGTCCGACGCCGTTTCCCGTGGACTCCTCCAGAATTTCTCCCAAAAGTTCCTCCGGCGAGGACGCAAGCCCCGCCCCCTGACGGATCAGACGGTTGCATCCGCCGCTTAAAGGGTCGGTGGCGCGGCCTGGCAGGGCATAAACTTCCCTTCCCTGCTCGAGGGCCATATCCACCGTAATCAGTGTGCCGCTCCTTTCCCGCGCCTCCACCACAAGCACCGCATCGCTAAGACCGCTGATGATGCGGTTCCTTGGCGGAAAAAGCACCGCCCTTGGCTCCGTTCCCGGCGGATATTCAGAGCAGACACCTCCCGCTTCAAGAAGCATTTCGTACAGTTCCCTGTTTTCCTGTGGATAGCAGATGTCCACACCGCATCCCAGAACCCCGAGCGAATACCCGCCTTCCCTCAACGCGGCGCTCTGCCCAATGCCGTCTATCCCCCTGGCCATGCCGCTGATCACCTGTACGCCCGCCTTTGCGAAAGCCGCGCCAAACTGCCCCGCCATATATCTTCCGTACTCGGTACAGTCCCTTGCGCCGACCAGCGCAACCGCCTTTTTCCCCTCCTGCGGGAGTTTCCCGGCACAGTAGAGAACACAGGGCGGGTCGGGAATCCCCTTCAGACGTTCCGGGAACTGCCGGTCTTTTTCCGTCACCAGAAAAATTCCCCGCGCCCTCATGCGCCCGTACTCTCCCTCCACGTCGTATCCCCTGCTAAATTCCGACATCCGCTCCGCCCTTTTCTGAAACCTGTCGGACAGCTTCCCGGAAAGCGCGCCGGAAACAGTCAGCCTGTAAATTTCCTGCGGCGTTCCAAGATCCGGCAGAGAGCGGAAAAACCCTCTGCTTCCAAATCCTGCCGCCTGATACAGCCAGTGTATGTACGCCTTTTCCTCCTCTGTCACTCCGCCGTCCTCCCCTGTAAGTTTTTCCGTTACTTCCATTCTCATTGCTCCCTCCCCTGTCTCTTATGCCTTCCCCTTTTCACTGTCTCCGGCATCACTCTCCTGCCACTGGTGCCATCCTTGTCATTTTCACTGTCTCCTCCGCTCCTTCCCTTCCTGTCCCTTTGCTTCTTTCTGCCGCTTTCATCGTTTTCTCCTCCGCCACGCACGTTCGCCTCTTGTCAATTCCAGTATTTTCGGTCCGACTGCCTGTAGCAGATCGCCTCCGCCAGGTGCATTTCCCCGATTTCTTCGCTGCCGTCCAGATCCGCAATGGTCCTTGCCACCTTCAATATTCGGTGATAGGCCCTGGCGGAAAGCTGCAGCGCGACAAACATCCGCTCCATGTAGCGAAGTTCCGTCTCTCCTAAAGCGCAGTAGCGCGCCACCTCCCCGGCTCCCATATCCGCATTGAAGTGAAGCCCCGTCCCGGCAAACCTGTATTCCTGCCTTTTTCTGGCCGCCATCACCCGCTCCCTGATCTGCGCGCTGCCCTCCTCCCGCCTGCCGGAAGTCATATCCGCAAAAGCCATGGGCATAGCCTCCACGCAGATGTCCATACGGTCTAAGATCGGTCCAGATACCCGGCTCAAATACCGATTTACCTCAAAGGGCGTACAGCGACACCTCTCCCTGTCGGGATAAAACCCGCACGGACACGGATTCATCGCCCCCACCAGCATAAAATCCGCGGGATAGACGTAAGACCCGCTGCTTCTGGCAATCTGTACCCGCTTGTCCTCCAGCGGCTGTCTCAAAATATCCAACGTCTCCCGCTTAAACTCCGGGAGCTCATCCAAGAAGAGCACACCGCGGTGGGCAAGGCTGATAATCCCCGGCATGGGGATCCGTCCGCCGCCCGCAAGCGCCTGCCCCGTTATGGTGTGGTGGGGATTCAGAAAAGGTCTTGTTGTCCGCAGCGAGCCCGCGGACTGCAGCAGGCCGCAGATACTGTATATTGTGGATACCTCCAGGCTCTCCTCCCTCGTCAGGGGCGGCAGGATCGAGGGAATCCGTCTGGCCAGCATGGTTTTGCCGGAGCCGGGCGCGCCTATGATCAGCAGATTGTGAAAACCGGCGGCAGCCACCTCCGCAGCACGCTTGAGGCCCTGCTGTCCGTTTATCTGGGCAAAGTCGAGCCGTTCTTCCTTCGCCGTCTCCTCAAGCGAAACCGCAGCAGAAACTTTTGCGCCAGCCGCCGCGTCATAGCGGTTTTCACTTCCGCCGGGATCCGTCACCGCCGCCGGACATCCTTCCGCGCCGTCCGGCTCCGGCAGGGAAACCTCCTCCCCCGCAAGCAGCGCCACCGCCTCCCTCACGTCACGCACACCGACGCTCTCCATCTCAGGGATGAGCGCTCCCTCCCACGCATTTCCCGCGGGCAGGATGCATCTTCTGACGCCCCGCGATGCGCCTTCCCTCACGATTGGCAAGACGCCCCTGACCGGCTTTAGTTCTCCCGACAGCCCCAGCTCTCCCAGAAGAAGCGTCCCCTCCACCGCCTCCTGTTTTAGTTTCCCAAGCGAAATCATAATACCCACCGCCACAGGCAGATCAAACATCGTACCGTTTTTTGGCAGATCAGCCGGGGAAAGATTGACATTGATACACATGGGCGGCAGCTTAACGCCCACATTCTTGAGCGCCACCTTCACCCGCTCCCTCGCCTCCCGCACCTCGGAACCGGGCAGTCCTACAATCTGAAAGCATGGCAGTCCCTGGGAGATGTCCACCTCCACCTGAACCAGATGGCTGTGCACCCCGTAAACTGCACCCGATGTAATTGTACTGAGCAAAACATATCCTCCTTTTCCCGCAACTGTTCCGTATCAAAACCTCACAGTTCGTTTTTTCGTTATGCTTACCCCTTTTATTGCCCTGTTTGTTGAATTTCTGCGGCGAAACGCCAGAAAACCAGAAATCAGAAATGCCGGGAAAGACTGTGACGGTCTTTCCCGTAAGTCGATATAGCTGCCTTTTACTCTGTTATTCTACTCTAAATTCCTCTGCCTCCTCCTCTGTGAGAGGTCTGCCCAATTCTTTTGAAAGCTCAATCATCTTCCGCCACTCATACCTTTTGCCGTCAGACGGCTCCGTCAATCTGCTGTCTGTCGCATAATAGGCAATGTCATGTTCATATTCTGTTGATTTTCCAGCCATCGTCAACATATTGCCACCTACTTTCTCATATACTTGTCTAGCAGTATCTGTGCTGCCTCTTCATCAATATACATGCGCCTATCACGGAATACACCCGCATTCAGCTTTTTCCTGTAATACTCTACTAAACTGCTTTTTGATGTAAATGTTACAAACCCATCATAACCTGCGTCAAAACTCACCTGACAGGCGATTGCAAACAAATGGGCCCCGACACCTGTATAAATACCTTTATGACTGTAATTATGCGGCGCTGTTTCAACGATATCCACATCAGCAACCCCGCCGTCAACCTTGACAGAAATCCGTCCCTGCACCGTATCGTCATCTTTCAAGAACAACTCGTATATATCATACCCATTTTTCTCTGTGATACTCCAGTCGAATTTCCATCCTCTGTAATCCTTCGGGCTGATCGGCGTTTCACGCATCCAGTATTCCGTTTCCACTTCTTCTCCGGTTCTTGTGTCTATCAGGCAGTCCGTAATTCTGTCAATTAAAATATCAACCTCCATCTTTTATGTATCCTTTCTGTAGATTTTACCACATTTTCCTGCAAAGTACCATCGAAAACGCACTACTATTTTCCGCTGCCCCTATTTCACTGCCCTGTCGTTGAATTTCTGCGGCGAAACGCCAGAAAACCAGAAATTAGAATTGCCGGGAAATCCCGGTAGGATTATTATGCGCCATATGCCGCCAGTTTGTCAAGGGAAATCGTCTTCACGCCGCGGCTGCCGCACCGTCCGCACGTCAGAAGAGCCTGCGCTTTCGCGCAGGCTCCGACATGTTGCTTCCTTATTATAATGCCATTATATTACCACATTACTCCAGCAGGAACATCTGGGCACGGTTCAGGGACACGCTGTCTATACTGAGCGTATCCACATCCTGCCCCGCTCTCGTGTAGTGGTTCTTTAGCAGCACACAGATCTGGGATGTCCTGTCATCCCCGGTTTGCAAAGCCTCCAGAGGCGCCTTGATACGGTACACCTTACCCGGAACAATACCTCCTGTCACCTCTACAAGGCGGTTGTTCTCCACCGCCCAGACGGGGCTCGTAAACTCCGTGTAGTCAGCAGTGTTGATTCCGCCGCCCGGCAGCAGAAGCTCCGCGGTTTCAGGCACACCCGCATTTTTATAGAAGAAAGACCGTTCTGTGACTTTGTCAACAGCAATATTGTTATCCGTGAAGCAGAAATACACATCCACCATATCGCCCAAAATACCGCCCTTGGTGTCCCCGCCTTCCTTGAAGGCAACGTCGAAGGGAACCGTGACACTCTCCACCTTGGTCTTTCCGTTAAAGCCTGCCACAATCGAGACATTTGCCCTGTGCACACCGGCGCTGTATGCCGCTATAAGAGCGTTTGTAAAGATTTTGCACTCTTCGATGCCGTCGCCTTCCGACGGCGCATCTTTACCCTTTTCAAAGTAGTAAGGGTAAATTGACTGTCCCACGTACACCACATTTCCCTTACTGTACACATAGTAGTTGTTTCTTCCGTCATGGGGTGACACACTGTAGCCGCCCGAACTGTGACCGCCCGAAACTTCCTGGTCAGTCAGGGTAAACCATGCCGTAGCATAAGGCCGTCCCCCGTCCTTTACCGTATCAATATCCAGCAGATAATCGGGCACCGAAAGCGCCGTAATATCAGCAAGCTGTACCTTTCTGTTAATCTCATACGGCCATCTGGCAATCGTACCGTCATTGATGCGGTCCAGCAGCAGGCTGGTAGTTTTCTCAAACATATCTGTTTTCATGCCCTCATAGCGGAATTTTGACCCGCTTCCCATGCTGAGCTTTCCGTATGTCTGTTCATTCTTCTGTCCCAGAACTTCCGCCGACAGGCCGACCCTGTCCGCTGACGCGCCCGCAGAGGAAACAAGTACACTCCCTCCCTCGTCAATGAACGCATTCACGGCATTCATCACCGTATCCCCGGGATTACCGCTGTCACCAAAACCAAGCGCCACCACATCCCAGAGGGAAAGATAATTCGCGTTTTTGGTAATCCTATCCGCCAGTTCGCCCGGCGTAACTGCCTCAATATCCCAGTTCATGTTAAGAGCCGCTTCCGCCCCGCCCAGATAATGGGCTAACGTCGAATTTTCTATGTCCTCATACTGCTTCTGGAAATTGGCATCCCGATTCCCCGTATCGTCAAGAATCTGCAAAACCCTCACTTTCGCCCCGTCGCTGCTGCTTATGGTAAAGCAGCCCTCTGCAGAGGCGCGCCGGTATTCGTTATCGGCATCCCTCACTTCCAGTTTCCATGGCACAATACCGAAGTTAATCTCGTTAAAATCGACACTGATCCTGCCGCTATCGCCTGATTCCTCAATCTGATATCCCAGAAACTCTTCTTCCGGCGCATAGATGCCGTCGTAGTTTAAGTCAAGATACAGGCGCTTGTTCAGGCTTCCCCTATAAGTCTTATCGTCTCCCGCACGGTCACTTGTAATTCGGTACGCAATCGTGCCTCGCAAAATCCCCGGTTTCTCAGGCACGGCTTCTGCCGCTATCATATCGTAAGGACTCTGCTCTTTGTCAGAATCGTCTCCGCCGTCCTCTTCCTCTGCCTGGAGTTCGATCTTCGGTCTCTGGGCATTTAGCTGCATGGTAAACATGGCGCTGCTGTGCACATCCTCAATGGTGTAAATGCCGACGCCGTTTTCCTCATCATCCTCTTCCGATCTGCCCATGGAGATCGCCTCTTTGAGGAACTGATACATCTGCGTTTTCTCATGGATATATTTCGTGTTGATATCCTTTTCGTCCGCCTCCTGCGCGCTTCTGCCCTTAAAGCAGTCGTTTTCCACCACAATGGGATACCCGGCGCGCAGATATGCAAGCAGCGCCTCCTTTTTCTGCGCCGTGATATCGTTGGCATCATATCTGGTGTCTTCATTTGCTTTTGCCACACGGTCTCCCGTATGGTAAACCATGCCGTTCAATTTATCATCGTTAAAGACCGTTATCATTTTTCCGTCTTTACCCGGCTCATGATAAAAACGCTGTCCGTCCAGACCGATGAAAATCATATTGTAAGCTTCGTTAATGTCCTCGTAACTTGTGTTAAATGCCGCCACCGAACTCAACGTGGTTTTTATCTCTATCTCCTTTGAACTTCTGAGAATCTGCTGCCCTTCCCCTTTCTGGTCAGTTCTCTTCCAGAACAGTACGACGTTCCCCTTACTGTTCGTATCAGGATACAGATCAGACTGCATGTTCGCCGTCGGCTGCAGCTCCAGAATCGTCAGATCCTTATATTCCCCGACCAGTCCAAGGGAATAGTTGATAATATACTGGACTGCCATCGCTTTACTGATTTTCTCGGAAATTCTCTCGTCCTCCGGCAGCAGAAGGTTCTCCGCCCTGATCGCTGCCAGCACCTCACCAAAGCCCGACTTCGCGTTAACCTTATCCAGCGTTTCCGGGAAATCATCGCCCACCAGAGGGGATGTGCTTACCATATAAATATTTCGGTTTACATAATGACATTCGTTATCCGTCTTATTCGGATGATCCTCAAGATCCTTGTCAGCATTCATCAAAATGTTATCGGCGAGATTCCCCTTCTCCGCCATCTCATTATAGAAGGCGAGAAGGTCCTTTTTCAGGAAAACATTTGCCAGCTTCTGATATTTGCTGCCTTTATAATTTACGTTTACGCCGCTTTCCTGCTCCTCCATGATCCCATAGTCCACGATAATGGGTTTCAGCGACTGTACCGCCTCTTCCACCAGACAGGTGATCACCCCGTCGGCAACATCCTCCACCCTCTCTCCTGCAACGTTCTCTGCGTCCTCCGGCGTGATATAGCGCTTCTGTGCGTCCGGGTTAAGATACAGCCCCGTTCCGTCTTCCAGATAGACAAGATCCGCCTGTCTTACGTCTTCCTGCTCCACTTCGCCGGCAAGCATCGTAACCACCTTGATCGTAAAATCTTTGGAATCATTGTCCTGCTTACTCAGGGAGTTAAATACATAGCGTCTCAGAAAATCTTTTCCGCCTGTGCACTGTATGTATACGGGCGCATTCTGCACCTCAACATAATATACCGCTGTACTTTCCGACGCACGCATGCTGACTGCCCGCGCATCAGCTTCCTCCATGCCCTCTGCATCGGTCTGCCCCAGACCGCCATCCTGCATTTCCGCATCCTGCGATGAATCTTCCCCCGGCGTGACAACGCTTTCCGTCATAAGGCTTCTGGTAATCCTATACATACCCCTGCCGCCGCCGACATACTCAAACTGCCCCGCAAGATCAGGTTCCTCTTCAAAGACATCCGTATCTGTCTCTGTCGTATTCATCTTATTCTGGAATAGGCTTTTTTCTAATATATAGCTGTCAAAAGGACAGGCATCACCCTCCTCTTTGGAGATAGCATTTACTTCCTGAATCTGGTACAGAAGCTCTTCTTCCTCCGCTTCCACATAAGTAAACTGTAATACACAGTATGTGCCATCCTCCGGCATCCCTGGCACAGGATCCGGCATGGGCGTTGGCGTTTCCGGGGTAATCGGATTCGCCGGATCTATCGGATTCACCGGGTCCACCGGATCTGTCGGTGCAGGATTCGGATTCGGGTCAGGGCCTGGCATCGGGTCCGGGTTCGGCGCCGGGTCAGGGTCTGGCGTCTGATCCGGGTTCGGCGCCGGGTCAGGGTCTGGCGTCTGATCCGGGTTCGGCGCCGGGTCAGGATTTGGCGTCTGATCCGGGTTTGGCACCGGGTCAGGGCTTGGCATCTGATCCGGGTCTGATGTGGGCTGGTCTTCCGGCTGCTCCGGTTCCGTATTCACACACAGATACCAGCCGTCCGCTGTCCCTGCCGTTCGAAAGACAGACTGCGTCCGAAAGGCGGAATCCGCCGGTTGTGACTGTGCCGATTCCGAAGTTGACTCAGACTCTGATTCCTGCCCGGACGACTGATCCGGCGCAGGCTGATTCTGGCTGCCGGAACCCGGGCTCTGCTGTTCATCGCCAGGATTCGGGGCCGGGTCCTGCTCTCCACCGCCGGGATTCGGGGCCGGGTCCTGCTCTCCACCGCCGGGATTCGGACTCGGTTCCTGCTCCCCATCATCGGGATTCGGGTTCGGATCCTGCTCCCCACCGCCGGGATTCTGGCCCGGGTCCTGCTCTCCACCATCGGGATTCGGACTCGGTTCCTGCTCCCCACCATCGGGATTCTGGCCCGGTTCCTGCTCCTCACCCGGATTCGGATTCTCAGGTTCCTCCGGCTTCGGTTTAGGGTTCGGGGTCACAGTGCCCGTATGATAACCTATCATTCCCACATAAGTATATACACCATTTTCAACGAGATACATGCCCGTCGTTTCAGAATAACTTCCGGCAAGTTCGTCAACACTGCCACTCTTTCTTATCTTCTCAACACGGTAACCGCTCGTTGACATTGCGGGTTCCCCAAAAATCACATGATAATCTCCCTGTCCTTCCGCAAAGCTATAGATTCCTTCAGATGGCCCGGCCGTCATATCAGATGCACTAAAGAGCGTACTCCCCTCCGGCTGTCCTGTCAGATTATAGTCAAATCCCGGAAGGCTGCCGGCGTCCGCACTGTCGTCAGGTCTCTTCTGTACATGGGCATAGAGTCTCCCGGTCGGATAAGGAACCGCATCGGTCAATATACCATTCTCGTCATGCTCCACCTCGACAGAATCAAAAATCCGGCTCCATAAGCTGGTTTTCAGCTCCTCTTCCTTTACCGTACCGCCATATGCCTCCTGATAGGAAATCTCTCCAAAGCCATCTCCGATGACCGCACCAGTCAATTCTTTTCTGTCAGTATACTCATAAAAATCTGTGTTTTGCCCGTTTTCGTCCCCCTTAAAAATGCGGAAAAGATCCTGCTGGATCGGAGACTGTCCCGGCGCAAGGTAACCGATCGTGCCAAGGGAAAAATCATATGTCTTACCGTTTACTTCCACCTCTGCCTTGCCGGGCACAATATCCAGAATGACAAAGGGATGATCCTCGTCATGCTCCTCCACCACCTGTCTGATGCCGCCGAAAGACTCCCTTGCCTGTACTGTAGTCACAGGAACTGTGTCATTCGGCGCCATATAGAAGCCTGTCACCAGGAGTGCAGCCGCTGCCGTCATCGCCACCGCGCGTCCGAACACTTTCTTCGCAGACACGCGTTTGCGCGGTCTGTACGGCTTGATCTGCTGGGGATTTTTAATCAGCAGCTCCTCCGGCTCCCTGTCCCCCTGCGCGCTGCCATGGTAAGCCGCTTTGCCTGACGCCCCGCCGCTTTTGCCGTTTTTAGACGCCCGTACTCTCCAATACACGGCGTAAGCTGTCACTGCCCCCAAAAGGAACGCCAGCAGTACAAGGATCGGATTGACTGCTTTTTTGCTGTTATTCTGTTTATCAAATGGTTTCCATGCATTTTTCCCCATAGATAACACCCTCTCTTTTATGACACCGTCACAGCCCCCACTGTCTCGGTTTTTGCAGAGCGTCTTGCCGTAGGGCGTCTGTACTACTTCCCATACTGCCTCCACGTGCTTTCATTACTCTTGCAAAGAAATGCCGCTATATAATTCCAATTGGAATCACAAATCTGTATCGTAAATTCATCCGTCGCCGCATCATAGTAGCATTTCAAATTTACATTCCAGATATCCTGTGTATCCTGTGACCCGTCCGGCCGGTATTTTAAATGAAAATTATTTTTTGTCTGCCACTCGTTTTTCTTTTCAAAACCTAACTCATCCCAGGCTTTGCCGGTAAATGCTTTCTCCGACGGCAGCGGAATATACATCTCCCCATTGTAGCGGTTGCCGTACATCCAAAAATCCACATTCGCCGTAGGGCCGGAATTAACCTGCGGGTTCAGATTGCCGCCCGCCAGCTGTCCGTCAAGCGTTCCCGGATCTTTTTTCTTCCATTCCTTTCCGTCCGCCGCACACTGGAAGACGCCCGCAGAGATTTCCAGGTTTCGGTTCCATTTAGAATCATAATAATTATAGAAGAGTTTCAACTCATATAGTTTACCGTCCGACACATAGCGGCATTTCATCGAAGACGGCACATAGTATGTGGTTCTATCACTTCCCTTGATAGATTTCACCATCCAGTCAAGTTTCTTCGCATCCTGCCATTTGAGATCCCCCAGATTAAAGTAGGAAGTAAAATCTCCCTCGGAGGGCGTCGGAAAATGAATCGACCCTATCGTAAACGGCGAGTTGTTCTGGTTATTCTGGTCATAATAATAACTCCACAGCTCCAAGTTGAAGTTGGTGCCGACTTCCACATGGAGTGTGCTGTCATCAAGCTCATAGTAGCGCTTCTCCCGCTGCAGATTCGGGAAATCGAACCCCTGCCAGCCGATAATCTCATAATGATCATAAAACTTGTTTCGATATAACATACCGGGGACGATGTGGTAGTTACCGCAGACCTTAATCCTCTCGTTTTCATTGTTCAGCTTCATGTAGGGATTACCCCCGGGACTGACGTCCGCCACCCCACCTGCCAATAACCTGTTCCCCTGATAGGACATCGTCTTCTCGTCATAATAGTAAAGCTTTTTCCACTGGGACTGGTTGGACTGGCTGTTTCCCTCACCTTCATAGAGGCTGTAGACCATACCCTCCATACCCTGGTTGCCCTCGATATTCTCATATCTGGAGGGCTTGATCTCCCCAATGATGCCCTGGCCGTTGCCAACCTTGTAAATATTGACAGGATCGTAGATAATATTTTTCCCCGTATACTCTACTTCATGGTAATTGAAGGTTACCTTCGGCCGATCCAGTTTTGCATAAAATACTTTGCCGTGTCTGTATTTCGTTCCGGTATATCCCTCAGAAGCCGTATTATTCTTAATATTATTAAAATACTCGTCCCGGATTGTATCATTACTGTCCGGCGTGCCGCCGTGCCCCTCCTGATATCGGTCCTCTGGTATGGGGAAAATTGCCTGCATATAGAAGGTATAGCTCCCATTCAGGTCCAGGTCAAACAAATCGGGACAGATACGATAGTTGTTGCCGCCGCCGATGGTATAATGCAGCAGTATTCTATCCGGTGCATTCCCAGAATTATCCACCACGCGAATGGCTGTCACGTACTTGGAATAGTCTGTAGGCAGTCCCTCCCTGACCGACTCATCCAGCTGCTGCTCCCCGTACTTCAACTCCCCTTTATACGGCTCTGCCTGCTCCTTCCCCTTCACAATCCTAAAACTGATGCCTTCCGCCACCCATCCGTATCTTCTGCCAAACGAGTTTTCGTGCGCTGACAGCAGTGAGATGCCCTGAACCACAAAACCATATTTGACGTCGTCTGTAGAAGTCAGATTCGTATTCGCCACCTTAAACGTTGTATGGTCCGGCGCGCTGTCAATGATCGTTACAATTTTCGTCGGATCCCACGTTGTCCCGGAACCAGCCTCTGCACTGGGATTATATACGCGCCATTTCTCCGGCTTTATGATCGCGCTTTTCTCGGAAATCACCTGTTTGTCTATCGTTGTGTCCTCGCCGCACACGCTGCAGACCTCTTCCAGCCTGTTTCCCGTGACGTCTGCAAATACGGTATACGTGCCGCCCGGTTCTACCAGATACACATCCTCCTTCGCGTCCTTTGGCGCATCCGTCGAGAGATTTAAGTTTGTAACCCGCTTTATGGCAACCTCCGCCGTGTCGGACGCCTGCTTCCCCTCAGAGTCCCTCGCGTTGGTCGTCACCGTCACCTTAACCGAACCCGCCGGCTCGTCTTCCGCCACCTTCAATATCCCGTTCACCGGGTCCTTAAAAGTCGTTCCGTTCGTCGGACTGCCCGATACGGTCACGGACCAGGTAACGCTCTTATCCGCCACATTCTGCCCGGTCACCTTGGGTATGGAAAAGTGAAACTCCTCGCCGGGCTCCACAATCGGCTGATCCATGATCTTCACGGCAAGGGTCTTTTTCTTGTCAAGCTTCTCAAGCTTCGCGTCGTTGACCCCCACCTTATTACGGATGGTCACGTTGTTTGAAGTCACATACTCCTTCTTCCCATCCAAAAAAGTCAGCGCAAGCATCACGACGCGCTTCTCTTCCACCTGAGTCAGGTCAACGGAGAAATCCGTCACATTGGCTGCCAGTTCGACCCAGTCGGGATTGGTCGGGTCAAAATCCGGAAAATGGATCGCTTTCGTGTCCACATCATTGACAGAGTCTATGTCCAGCTCCGTATAATAAAGCTTCTTATCCGTTTTACTCCAATAAAACTGATAGTGCTTATTGCCGTTTCCCTCTGTTACCTCCGTAGTGGCCGCGCCACCGGGAGATACGTTTTCCTCCACCATGCCGTTAAACATGACAAGGCTTTTATCCTCGGGCGTAAAGGTGAACTCCGCGTCCTTCAATGCCATCTGGAAAGTACCACCCGCATCAAAAGCTCCATAGTTAACGCTCCTTGTCGTGTCAATCAGCACATCCGACATCTGGTTCAGCGCAAGCTGCGCCGACTGCTGCACGTTGATATCGCTGTTTGCCGCCGCGTAGCTTCTGGATCCGACCAGAATAAACCCACACACCGACGCCACGACGATGGACAAAATCGCTACCGCAATCAGCAGTTCCACTATGGTAAAGCCCCTCTGATCCTTTCTCACACGCATTTTCTCACCCCACTGCCCTTCCTCTTACCTTCTAGGTGTTAAGCTGCCTTCCCGTTCTCCGTCCCGCCCCGACGCGCTTTTTCTGACGTACAGTCCCTCTTCCCTGCTATGGCGTCACAGCCGGTTCCGGCACCACCTCAGACTTGCCCGTAAGCTCCGTCAGTACAATTTTATAGTTCTTGCTGCCGCCTTCCACGCGAATGTACTCATAGAAGGTGTGGCTTCCATCATTCAAAAAACCGCCAGTTGCTCGGTCGAACCAGATTTCAATCTCATCCCCTGCAAGGAGTTCCGTCTCCGCGCTGGCAGAAGAAGGTTTATATTTTACCGTCACCTTCTGCGTGCCAACCTTCTGTGCCTCTCCGTAGGATGGATAGGGATAGGCGCCGCCATCCTTGACATGCATCTGGGTGTACACATTCCCCTCGGCATTTCGGTAAAGCGTCATATAAGCCGACGCCTTGCCCATCGTCGTCACCTTGCAGTCCCCTATCGCACGCTGGATATTATTGGCGCAGCTTTTCGCGTTTGCACTGAATATCAGGATAATCGAGTAAAAGACGGTACTCATGATGATCGCGATGATGGCGAGGACGATAACCAGTTCTATCAGTGAATAACCCTTGTTATCCCCATGATTACATCTGTTATCGAATCCTCTTCCCGTCCTGTCCTTATGAAGTTTGTCATTGTACTTCATTTCTGCACCCAAACTTCCGCATCCTTCCTGATCGTCCTGCCGCTGCCAGCTTCTATCCCACTACAGCCAATCTCTTCGCTGTCTTCCAAAATCGTCGTTTCTTCTTAATTCCTACTTCTTGATCCAGTTCATATAGCGCACGAGCTCGCTGTAGTCGAGCGCCAGATTTCCCGCGTCGTCCACGGTCGGCGCCTGCGCCCCGTTCTGCAGGCTGCCTCCGGCATTCTTGAACATGTCAATCGGCTTCTTTAAATCGCCGCTGCCGTCAGGCGTACCGTCATCCACCCAATCCTCGCTTCTCGCTTCCAGCACGCTGGCAAGCTCCGTCCCGCCAAGTTTGACGGTATGTGCCCCGGTCACGATGACCTTTCCCTTGGCGACGATCAGCCCGGTGAAGTCCTGATCCACCGTCACGTTTCCGAGACTGACAACCAGCCGCACTTCACTGCTCCCGCCGATGGACGAAACTGTCACATCATTTTTCGTCAGATACGCTTTCAGACCCGACGTCGTCTCATAGGTCACATGAGACTTATGCAGACCGTCCAGATAGTCCTCCACGTTGTCTCCCGGGACTCCCCCGGTCACCTTACACTTGATAATGCTCTTAAACACAGCCGCCGACGCCTCGTCCTTGTCATAGTCGACAGAATCGGGATCAACAAAAGGCGGAACGGACGGGCTGTCCGTCAGATTATAAGTTAAGCCCCTGTATTCTCCCTGAATCTGCTTGATCAGATCATCCACAGCCGCCGTCGTCCTGTCGCTCTTCACTTCCTCCGCATTGATGCCGGTCTCCGTATAGGCATTGGGATCAAGGGGCGGCGCCTCCGGGCCCGTGCCCTCACCGCCTGTTCCGCCACCCGTCCCAGGCGCGCCTGCCGGGGGATTCAGGGTAGTCTGATCCACACTCGTAAGTAATGTCACGCCGCTTTCCGTAAGGGCGCTGCTTATGAGGCTGTTGCCCAGAATCGTATACTCCGTCTTCGCATCCGCAAAATCCCCGAGTTTAAACCCGCCGGAGAGATATCTGTTGAAATAGGCGTCTATCTCCTCCCTGTTGGCATGCACATTATAGTACTGCACAAAGTATTTCTCAGCCGTCTCCTTCTCCATGACGAGATAATAGTAGAGCAGCGAACCGCCGTTATAGGGCGCATAAACCTTGCGGATGTGGTCCATATCGTCCACTCCCATCTCTTTCAACGATTTGTTCCCCAGGCGATAGACTTTCCTGTCAAAATCCACTTCTTGAAAACCGACGCCGTAGGTATTCTCATTCTCTTCCTTCGTGTCGGCTATCTTAGCCGCACTGAGGGGATTCTGACCGATCACACTCTCCCCTTCCACCGTTCCGATACATTCCGCAGGCACGAGATAAGCCACCTGTCCGCCCTTTACGGCAATAGACTCTCCCATCATCACTGGATTTCTCTGCGTCACAGGCCCCGCCGACGGATTCGTGTACGCAGCCTCGTCGCCCGCCACATTCCCGGTACGGGGTCCGATATAGGAACGCCCTGCAATTAGCAGCCTCGTCACCGCCGACATATCTACCGTGGAATCCCTGCCGTTTATGATGATGGCACTGCTGTTCGCCGAGTCTACCGCCGCCTCACCCGGCAGCCCGTTTAATGTGGAGTTGCCGTAGCCGTAATATTCCTTCGTGAGCGCGACTTTACTGCCAACGCCGTCAAGCGTCAGATCGTTCGCCACATACACTTTGCTGTCAAGGCTTGCCGCCGCACTGTCGAGCATAATATTTTTCGCATAGATACGATTATCTTCACCTGGCACATCCCGGACAGTCAGGGCGGACGCCGGTCCCTGCACCGCGATATCCCCCCTTGAAACCACCTGCAGCGCGTCTTCCAGCACCAGACTTGTATTACCGACTTTTTTCTTCGTTCCGTCCGCCTCAGTCCTGAGTCCAAGCGTAAGACCACCTGCGCCGGAAGCATTCGTACCCGCGTATATGCTGCCCTGCGCGTTGATAATGCCGGGCGTCAGCAGTTCAACCCCCTCTCCGCCGATCAGGGAATACTGATAGAGCGAATCAATGGATCCGTTGTTTTCAAATATAAGTTTTGGCACATCCAGACAGATGTCCGTCTTCACGATAGAAACCCTGTCCTCTGCGTCCGTGCAGGAGACATAGATGTTTTTCAGGATAATGCTGTTGTTGTTTACGATCTCCATCTCGCAGTCGCCAAGGGGATCGTCAGTCGCGTTGCCGTGATCCCACGCCGCCACGTCCACGCCCCCGGTAGGATTTGTCACACCGCGCGGGAAGTTCGACTTATCCACAAACCCTTCCAGTATCTCCCTGTTATAAAACGACGGGCCACGCGTAGGATGCTCTAATTTCTCAACCAACGTGTCCATATAGGTAGTCATGAAAAGGTTTGACCGCGCCGTCTCAGATTCCAGATTATCCCATTTTGCAAGCACTTCCCGGTAAGCGACGCCCACCGCCTCAGCGGACTCCTGACGCAGCCCCGACATGATCTGCTCCACCACTTCCTCCGCAGTATAAAAGCTGTTCTTGTTGCGGATATCCGCCACCTTGATCATATAGTTCATGTATGCCATCCAGAGCATGGTGGTAGCGAGAATCCCAATCATCGCCATCGCAATAATCACGATAACGATGGCTGATCCCCTGTCATCCCGTCTCTTTTTTGCCAGTCTGTGAAGTTGTGCCATTTTTCCGCCTGCTCTTCTCATACCTCACACCCCATTTGTCGTTCCCGGCATTTTCCGCCGTCCGCACTGCTACTGTCTGTCCCGGACACTCTCCGCCGCCCGCAAGCCGTCGTCATCCCCGCCGCTTCCTGCCTGTGCCTTCGCCGTCAGTTCGTCGTGCTGCCTTCGATCCTGACCATCCGCATTTCATCCGGGAAATCCTTCGCCGCCGCACCTTCTTCGTAGACGCTGACCTCCACGTCGTAGATCAGTTCCGTGATTTCACCGGGCGTTCCCGCCTTGCCCAACGGACTACGCACGCCGTCCAGCGTAAAAATATCCAGCTGATTGAGGGATTGGCTCTCCACACTGAGCTGCGTCGGCACTTTGATGTCTGAGCCGGGCACGCCGCCCAGATATTGCTTACCTACCAGATTTAAGCCCAGATTCGTCTTTAAGGAAAACTTATCTTTCGCAAGCGGAGACCCGCTTCCATTCTGTATGGCAAGGTCAGCGCGGTATGTCTGCTCCTCCGCCATCAGCTTAGAATCCATCAGATAGTCCGGGTCGGCCGGATTCCCCTTGTCGTACCGCTGTTTCGCAATCAACAGATTTAGATCCGCCCCCGATCCGTTCTTTATGATAATTTTATCCGGCGTGGACGCGCCGTAAAGCGGATAGTAAAAGAGATTGACGTTGATCGTCTCGTCTCCTGTCCCCGCGTCCACGTTTCTCGTGATATTGCCGCAGGGCATATCCTTCACCATAACCCCGGACCCCATATTCCCCGTCGTTACCACATGACCGCCTGTGTCCGTAACAGGATCGTAGTTATAATCAAAAACATAGGTCTGCGTGACTTCCATAGCTACTTTTTTCCTGCCGTCTTCATCCGTTTCGCTGCTGTCTGAGAGCGTCACCTCTATCGTTCTGCTGACATGATCGAAAAAAGTACCTGCATTTTTATAGCAGACCATATTCGGGTTGCTCGGGTCGCGAAGCTCGTCATACTTCGTGTCAAGATCCGCATCCGCAACGCCCGACGCCTTCAGTACGGCTTTAATCTCCGTCTTCATGTCGCCGTCCGCGAAGACATTCTCCATCACAGCCTGCCTGATCTTATCCGTCTCCACAAAAGTACCGTTCTTCTTATCAATGCTTCTGGCATCCGCCATCGCCGCACTGTTAAACGCGCGGTTGGCCGGGTCGTCTGCCGGTTTTGACGGATCCGGGTTTAACGGATTCATATATCTTCTGCCGTCCACCACAATCTTCGCGTCAAACTTGCTGCCCTGCATGTTCAGCTCCTTCATGCCAAACACATAGAGACCGGGCGCAGCCGCTCCCGAAGGATCGACCTCCAGATCATATCTCTCTTCCACTTTTCCCTTGATCATCCTGCTGTCTATCACATAGAAGCCGCTGGCCGGATCGTCGAACTGCGCTTTGATCTCCTCGATATCGTAAGCCTTCAACCCCTCCATGATATCCTGCGCCGCCGTGGTGGCGCGCAGCGTCTGCCTGGACTTGATGTTCAGCCTGTTGGAGGAGAGAAACAGATTCAGAAGCGGAATCACAATGATAGCAAGAATAACAACTGCTATCAAAAGCTCCAGCAGGGAAAATCCGGCATCTTTATTCAGTTTTCGCCTGTCCGCCTCTGTCATCAGACCGCTTCCTCCTGTCATCGTCCCGCATTTATTTCCGAGTTATGTAAATCACCATCTCATGCACATCTCTCACAGCTTACTCTTCTGCCGCTTCCGCGCCCTCTTCGCCTTCCGCACCGTCCTCCAGATCGGGAAGACTGCTTTCGCTGCTGATTACCCTCGTTCCGAAGATATTGTCCGTGCCGAGAAGTACGCCGCCAAAGTCGGGCTCCTCGTACTCCTTTCCTTCCTGACCGGGCACACAGTACATATTTACCGTTGTAGTGCCTTTCAAAAGCCCCGTCTGCTCATCGTAAACGACCGACAGGGAATCAATCACCATACGGTCCGTCTGCATACCTATATTTTTTACGCTGCGTTTCAGTCCCTCGTAGGAAACCTCGTAATTAATCGTTGTTTTGCGGTTCATCAGGTTGAACGGATTCGCACCTGCCGCGCCCTGCGCATCTCCCCCTTCGGGCGTGGGCGCCTCCTGCGTGCCAAGATCGTCCTCAATCGCTTCCACCTCGTCGATCTCATAGGTGGCGTCAGGCATTTCCTCCTGCGGCATTTCTGCAAGGGGTACTTCCAGCAGAGCGTCTATGGTGACGGACTCCACCTTCATCGGGGCAAGCAGCTCCTGATTGAGCGCCAGAATAATCGCGTTCTCCTCGCGCACATCCACCGGGAAAAGCTGATAAATTTCCTCAATCCGCCGATTCATCTGTGCCGTCTGGCTCTCGTATGTGCCCTTATTATCGGATTTCTTCTGCAGATCCGCGATCCGCTCCATCAGCTGCTGGTTCTCCTGCACCAGCGCTTCCGTCTTCTCCATCGTCGGCTGAAAGACGAGAAAGTAAGAACAGAAAGCGGCGGCAATCCCAAGGAAGCCAAGTAACAGCAATACGTCTCTCTTTGATACTTTCATCTCCCACGCCTCCTATTCTGTCACGGCCGCATCCGCCGCTGTCCCGTCAGTTTCCATTCCTTCTGTGCCTTCGGTTTCTTCCGTCTCCTCCGGCTCGTAGCCCACAGCCTGATAGGTCGCTGTCACCGTAAAGTTGACCGCATGTTCTCCGCTCTCCTCGTTCTCCTCCTCCACAAGGGAAGTCACCGTCACCAGCCCCGGAACGAGCGAGTGGAAGGTACGCATCTGCTCTACCACCGCGCCCGCGTCATCCTTCGTCCCCACCTTCATATTGATGGTAACCTGATACTGGTCGCTGGTAAGCGAAATCACATTTACATTGGAAGGTAGGTTGTCTTCCAGTTCACCCAGAAACTCCTCCAGCTCTTCATTGCGGCTCTCTGTCGTCCTGTACATGGTTTCCGCCATCATATGCCGTGTCTGTGTCTCCACAAACTCATTATAAATCGGAATGATGTCCTCAAGGCTGCCCGCCTGTGCTTTTAACTCCATGTTGGTCTTCGTCAGATTCGCGTAACCGACCAGGGGAATAGCCGCAAGCGCTGCCGCAGCCACAAGACCGACACCGAAGATCGTGTATGCAAGGGGCGCCCAGTTCGTTCCTCCCGTGCCGCCTTCCTTTTTCGCCTTCTCCTTACCGCGCTTTTCCGATTCCTTCTTAAAGCCCAGAGGCGCGACAGCCGCACCCACGCAGGCTATGTACTCACTGAAACACTCGTTCTTAAAGTTGCGCATCAGGTTCCAGCCCGCCGCTTCCCTTAAGACCGTTACCGGCATATTGGTTTCACGGGAAAGCATCTCATCCATTCCCTTGAAATCCGCGCCAACGCCTGTAATCAGGATTCGTTCAATGCCCGCACCTGAATTTCTGGAGGCATAGTAGTCGATAACCCTCGTGATACCGTTTATCAGCGGAATCACGGCCTCCCGCACATCCTCCAGTGCCCTGTCCTTTGCGGATTGCGCGCCCGCTTCCCCGCTCCCGGCGTCTTCTCCGCCTTTCTCCGGGACGATACACTCATTTCTCTGGAGGACGCGGATCGCCTGCTCCACAGTGTTGGCCTCACCCCAGCAGAGCGAATCCATCACCGTGTCCATGATCTCTTCCACGCCGTAGGAAACGCTTCTGGTAAATGTCAGCACGGAATTTTCCACTGCCATCACCAGGGACGCCCTCTCGTCTATCTTGACAACGATGTGCCTGCCCTTCGCACACTCGTCCTTCACCACCTGGAAAATACTGTTGCTGGCATAGTCAATCGCCGCCACTTCCAGTTTCAGCGCCTTTGCCAGATCGTAGTAACCCGTCAGGAGCGCCGCCGGCACCGCCATCACAAGCAGTTTATACTGCTGGGAACCTTTTGTCTCCCCGACGGTCCCCAAAATGGTGTGTGCAAGCTGATACTGACTTAAATCCACCGGGAAATAATCTGTTGCGTTGGCGTTGACCACATCCGCGATCCGATTCTCCTTCACATAAGGGATCGTAACCTCACGGCTGGCAATCTTTGAGGAGGTAATCGTAAATACCACCTGTTTGGCTTTTACATGGTTCGCCGCAAGCGCGCTCTTTAAAGTCTCCACATACTCCGGGGAAACCATCAGTGCGCCGTCGTTGATAACCTCCGTACCGTTCGAAACTGTAAAGCTTTTATAGATCTTGTGAGTCTTCGCCTTGTAATCCACCTCACAGATTTTGGTAAGCGAATAACCGATCTCTATCGCAATCGCCTTGGCCGCCATGTATCATTTCCTCCCTCACACATTTTACTCTGTCGTATTTCAATTCTGAAACATATCTATAAAGAGACAATAAACCTGCCGGTAACGCCGTGCAGGTGAATTTTCCATGTTAAATTGCCTGTCTGCGCGTCGTCTGTCCGCCTGTCTGCGCAGCGCTCATAGCAATCGCGAAAAATACCAGTTTAGCATTTGCTCTCCCCAGAGCGCCGCGATCAGGACGCCCAGAGACAAATACGGACCCATAGCCAGCACGCGGCCTTCGCCGCTTACTTTCATACGGATCACATGGATGACCGCGCCGATGACACAGCCAAGCAAAAAAGCGAGAATAATCAATTTCCAGCCAAGCAGCAGCCCGCACGCCGCCATCAGCTTCACATCGCCGCCGCCGATGGCCCTGCCGCCGGTGGCATAATACAAAACAGCTAATACAATACTGACAGAAAAGAGGCCGATCAAGTAGGTAAGGATATGGGATGTGTCCGTTGCCGCCCGGACCAGCCCCAGTGCCAGTATAAACAGATTGATTCCAAAGGGAATCTCATATGTCCTAAAGTCGATCACGCTCAAAACAACGAGCGCGGAAGCCATCAGGCAGTAGAGTAGGGATTCTATGCCAAGGCCGCCTGTCCATACGATACAAACGTATAAGATTCCGTTCGCCGCCTCAATCAGAGGATACTGGACAGAAAGTTTCGCGCCGCACTTGCGGCACTTCCCCCGCAGGGCAAGGAAACTGAATACCGGGATCATGTCGTACCATTTCAGGTGGTAACCACAGCTCATACAGTGGGAGGAAGTCTTTACGATATCCTCCTTCTTCGGAATGCGGAAGATGCAGACGTTCAAGAAGCTGCCGATCACGATGCCGAAGAGAAATATGCAGCTGTATAGTATGATATCCGGTGTCATATCGTTTCCTTCTGTGGAGTATTTGTCTGTAACGTATTACCCCCCCCCCGTGCAAAAAAGCGTTTTCTTAGGTTCGCTTTTCTGCACGAGGGGCGAGGGGTTATCTTTTGTTACTTATGACTGAGAGTTATGTTTTGCGTTTGGGAGATTTTATTCGGTCTCATCTCCGCCACCTGCGGGTGTCTTACTCTTATTGTTCATCATATCTTTGAAGTTAGTATTGGCAGAGCCGCCCTTGGAACTCTCATAATCCCAGTCAATTGAGCCATCCGCATTAGCTTTCAATTTCAATGTAAATGCATCCCAATTGTTTTTGCTCACACATTTCAACTTATCTTTACTCAATGCTGCATTCTTCAAAGCTGCATCAACCGCCGTGCTTGTATACGTAACTCCGGTTGTAGTAAATTTAATATCGACATCTGCAAATGCCTCAGTAGACTCAGGGTCGGCAGCATAAATCTCCATAGCATTCTTGAACTCTGTAGCGGACTGCAGATCGGTTGAGTTGCGGGATTTCTCCACATATTTCAGATACTGAGGAGCCAGTACCACGATCAGGATAGCCATGATCGCAATAACGATGATCAGCTCGACGAGGGAGAAACCTTTGTTGTTCATGTTCTCTTTCTTCATGTTTCCTTCTCCTTTTCTTAATTGATTTGTTGTGTTGCTCTATCTTAAACGCGGCTGTTCCCTACTCAGCGCGCGTCTAATTCCAAATATCCAAATTCATACTATATAATATATGCAAACCGTTTTACAGGTTATCCAGTGCCGAGTACATCGTCACCATAGGCGCCATAACCGCCGCGATCAGGACGCCGACGATAGCTGCCAGCACGATGATGATCATGGGCTCCATAGCTGCCATCAGGGACTGCACAGCCATCTCCACTTCTTCCTCATAGTAGTCCGCCAGCTTATTTAACATCTCCTCAGTGGAACCGGCCTCCTCACCGATGCGCATCATGTGATAAACCATGGGTGGGAACAGGCCGCATGTCTGTACGGGCTGGGACAGGGGTACACCGATCATAATCTGCTCAAGTGCCTCCTTTAAGGCTTCCTTAAACCAGATATTGGACATGGTGTCCGACACGATGTCTACCGCCTCGATCAGCGGCACGCCCGCCGTCAGCAGGGTACTCAGCGTTCTTGCCATCTGTGCGCTGGCGGATTTCACCACCAGATTTTTGACTGCCGGGATCTTCATCTGCAGTTTCCCGAAAAGATGTTTGCCGGAGTTGGTCTTTGCATACGCCTTGATCGCAAATACGGCAGCTGCGATGACAGGAATGATTATGTACCAGTTATTCTTGATAAAATTGCTAAGCCCCACCACCGCAAGCGTGATAGCCGGAAGTTCCGTATCAAGCTGTTCAAACATATCCATATAACGCGGGATGACGAACACAAGCATGACAATCACGACCACCACCGCGATCAGGGCTACCACAATCGGATAGATCATCGCCTTCTTGACAAGCGCCTGCGTCTTGGCTGACTTCTCAAACTGTACCGCCATACGCTCCATTGCCGTGTCCAGGCTTCCTGATGCCTCGCCCGCCCTCGCCATCTGCACCAGCAGCTCAGGGAACACCCCCGGATGCGCCGAGAGGGAATCTGCGAAGCTCTCGCCCTTCTCCACATCCGCGCGCACGGCATAGAGGGCTTTCTGCATCTTCTTATTTTCCGTGGAGTCCGCCAGCATATTTAAAGTCTCGATAATCGTAACGCCGGCTCTGGTAATACTGGCAAACTGTCTGCAGAACACCGCCATATCCCGGGGCGTGGGCTTACCGCCAAAATCAAAACTGATGTCCCTGGTCAGCGCGTTCTGCTCTGTCAGTTCCAGCACAATAAGACCCTGATTCTTCAGATCCCTAAGCGCAAGATCCTTGTTATCAGCGTCTTTACTTCCCTTAATCTCTTTTCCGCCTTTATCGATCGCAACATATCCCCAGACTGCCATAGCTATCCCCCGTACTTCCCCTGTGTACTGTCATGCAAGAGTTTGCCTGCGTCCCCTGATCCAATGCCAGAGATACTAGCGCCGATTCTATCTTTCGGTACTAATTTACTATATGTACTAAATACTATAGCACTTTTGCCGTGATAATGCAAGCGCCGCAAGCAAGGTTAAAAACACCAATCCTCAGCCAGCTTCCGGCTCAGTTTCCTGTTTTTAGTCCACCTATGAGGTGCTGCATATATAAGTTTTTCGCCACTACCCTTTTAACATAGAATCAATATATTTTACCCTGCCCGCCATCCCCAGCAGTAATCGTCCTGTTTTATGTAAAAACGGGTATTTCTGTTCCATATTCCCTCTCATATCCTTCCCGGTACAGGTTGTCGGCCTCCTCCTCTTTTAGTTGGAAACAGGTCTGCAGCATGCCTTTTATATACTCTCTCGACTGCCTCTGCAGCACGGATTCTTTCACAAATGCCGTTGCCCCGCGGAGTTTTTCTTCCTGCGTGCCTTTCTCCCACCCTTCTTTTATCCCTTCTTTTATTCCCTGTTCTCTTCCCCTCTGCACAAATTTATCGACCACTTCACACATCGTCACTCTGCCTCCTCTCCTCTGACGTTCCAGCATCATCCCAATATTATTTATAAAGTCCGCATCCCCCGTCAACGCATACAGCATGCGCAGTGTTCCATCTATGTCCACGATTTCCTGATCCGCGGGCTCATACCCCTTTCCTTCCGCCAGATAATCAGCTACCACCCTCATATCGCTTCTAAACCGCCGTCTTACTTCCTGTGGCAAACGCCTCATCGAATACATATGCAGACAGACGTTATCTATGTACTTTCTGGCCAAACGATGAATCTTTTTCCTGCGAAAGAACTTATATAGGTCAGGACTGGAGTTCCATGCCGGTTCCCCCCAGTACAGCACAAGCGTAATCGCCGGATAAGTGTCCTTACCATCATACTGCTGTCTGTAAATCGCCCCTTCATACCCTGCCTTGCGCAGCAGTATCCGATAGTCCGGCCTGGACTGGTTTTCCAATGTATACTGTATCGCAATCCTGCCATTTTGCATTTCATATTTGCTCACATCATTATACTGGCCGTGCAGCTTTCCACTCACCGCCGGATATAGGGATTCCGTCGGCGCAGGCTGCAAATCCTGCGGAAGGACCACCTTTTCTCCCTCAAAGACAAGTGCATTGATAATATCCGCAAACACCTCCGGGCTACGCTCAAACCGCTTGGCCGCCAAATCCTTTTGTCCCATCTGTCTCTCCTTATATGCAGAGTCATCAGGACTTTTCCTGCTTTCCGTCCTGCAAACTCTGCCTGTGTCTGTGAAATTATGGCAGAATCTGCCAGAATACCCGATGCGGGACGCAACGCCCGCCTATAGAGACAGCCGGCCTCATACACAATGATGACCGGCTGCTTTGTAATTAGAATAGCTCTTCCCCAACACTTTGTCAAGCTTTTTTATGAAATATATTATCGCTTTTTAGTATATCACTTGTTTTTTACAAGTCAAAGGACACCCTCATCATTTCCTGGACAGAGGTGATTCCCTCCAGTACGTATTTGGTAGCGCTCATGCGCAGCGTATTCATCCCCTCTTCCAGCGCCTTATTCTTGATATCCTCCGCGGAACCGTTTTTGCTGATGATCGACTTTAAGGACCGGGTCACTTCCATGATCTCATAGACACCGATACGCCCTTTAAACCCGGTGCCGTCGCATCTCGGGCAGCCGCAGGGCTCATAAACCGTCACGTCCGCGTCCGGCTCCATCTGCAGAAGCTCCAGTTCCTCCGCGTCCGCCTTTTTCCTGCGCTTACACTCTGGGCAGAGTCTGCGCACAAGTCTCTGGGCAATAACGCCTATCGTGGAGTCCGCGATCAGATACGGTTCAATTCCCATGTCCGCCAGACGGGTGATGGTGCTGGCAGCGGAATTGGTATGCAGCGTAGAAACCACCAGATGCCCCGTTATGGAAGCCTGTACGGCAATCGAGGCGGTCTCCTGGTCCCTGATCTCGCCGATCATAATGATGTCCGGGTCCTGACGCAGAATTGAGCGCAGGGCGGATGCAAAGGTGAGGTTTGCCTTGTTGTTGACCTGCACCTGGTTGATGCCGTCGATATTTGCCTCCACCGGATCTTCTACGGTGATGATGTTCACATCCTCTTTATTCAGTTCGCTCAGTGCCGTGTACAGGGTGGTGGACTTACCGCTTCCCGTAGGGCCCGTCACAAGCAGGATTCCGTGCGGGTTCTTCAGTATATGGTCAAATTTTTTAAGCTCGTCAGGTTTTAAGCCAAGCTGGCTCTTCTCCTTTGTCAAGGCGTTCTTGGAGGTAAGACGCATAACGATCTTTTCCCCGTAAACCGTCGGCAGAATGGAGACACGGATATCGAACTCCTTTCTGTCCACAACCTGGGTGATACGGCCGTCCTGCGGCTTTCTCTTCTCAGAAATATCCATACCGCCGATAATCTTGATACGGGCCACAATCGCCGGCAGAAGCCTGATACTGTAAACCGCCTTCTCATAGAGGGCGCCGTCGATACGGTAACGGATCCGCACCTGTCTCTCCATCGGCTCTATATGAATGTCGGAGGCGCGCTGTCTGACAGCCTGGTCAATCATGCCCTTGACAAGCTGCACAATGGGGGAGTTGTTGACGTCCTCACTGTACATGTCCTCCTGCTCGATCATCTGGCTTTCTTTTTCCCGGGTATACTCCTCCAGGGCGGAATTAACTTCGGCCTGCCCGTAATATCGGTCTATTGCCAGCATGACGCTGCCCATGGTGGCCACCACGGGTTCCACCTGCAGGTTCGTGATGATGTTGATATCGTCCATTGCCCCGATATCCATGGGATCGGACATTGCCACGCGGAGCACGTTCATGTTATCCGGCGAATATTCAAAGGGAATGGCCCTGTGCTTCTTTAAAACGCTCGCGGGCACAAGATCCAGAATTTCCTGCGGAATCTCGGTGTTCTGCAAATCCACCATGTCATAATGGAACTGTTTACTCAACGCCCTTGCGATATTTTCCTCGGTGGCGATGCCTTCATCCACCAGTGTCTCGCCCAGCTTACGGCCGCTTCCCTTCTGCCGCTCCAGTCCTCTTTGCAGATCTTCCTCCGTAATAACGCCGTTTTGTACGAGCACGTCTCCCAAACGCATTTTCTTTCTCTTATAATCCATAGCATCCTCCCTGAAAGAACCGTTTCGCGCAGTAAAATTACATTACTTTATTCTGCATCCCGTCGGGATCCTGGGCGAACTGAATCGCCATTTCCCGGTCGATCTTTCCCTCGTAAAACAGCTGTATGATTGCGTCGTCCATGGTAATCATACCCATCTTACGGTTGGTCTGCATGACAGACGCCAGCTGGTGCGATTTTCCTTCGCGGATCAGGTTCCTGACCGCGTGGTTCGCATGCATGACCTCGAAGGCAGCCACTCTGCCCAGTCCGTCCATTGTGGGAATAAGCTGTTGGGAAATAACAGCCTCCAAAACGTTCGCAAGCTGTACTCTGATCTGCTGCTGCTGATGGGGTGGGAATACGTCAATCACACGGTCCACGGTGCTCGCCGCACCGATGGTATGCAGGGTGGAAAGCACAAGGTGCCCGGTCTCCGCCGCTGTGATCGCAACGCTTATGGTTTCAAAATCACGCATCTCACCAACCAGAATGACATCCGGGTCTTCACGGAGCGCCGCCCTCAGCGCATTGGCATAGCTCTGGGAATCCAGACCGATCTCCCTCTGGTTAACCATAGCCATTTTGTGCTGATGCAGATACTCGATGGGGTCCTCCAGCGTAATCACGTGGGCATCCCTGTTATTGTTGATCTTATCAATAATGGCCGCCAGTGTGGTGGACTTACCGCTTCCCGTAGGGCCTGTCACCAGAATCAGCCCGCGCTTGCGCTCATAAAGATTAATAACAGATTCCGGCACGCCCAGTTTCTCCGGCGCCGGAACCTGCGTACCCACCAGACGCAGCGCAAGGGCCGCAGAACCTCTCTGCTTATAAACGTTAACGCGGTATCTGCCCAGCTCCGGGATCGAGAAGGACATATCGTACTCGCCCCGCTCCTCAAAACGCTCCCTCTGTACATCGTTCATAATAGAATAGGCGACAGTCAGCGTGTCCTGCGGCAGCATCCTTGGATATTCCATAGCTATCAGGTTTCCATTAACCCGCATTTTGGGTGGTATCCCCACCGTGATATGTACATCCGATGCGCCGGCGGCGTTGGCCGTCTGCATAATCTCCTGTATCGTCGGCATTTCCGTTTCCCCCTATTAACGTATTTTACAATTCCTACGGAACCACGATCTCCAAATATTCCTCTTCCTCGACCTCTATTCCATTTTTCTTTAACAGATCCATGTCCATCACATAACGGTTATCCAATGTTTTCATAATATCCTTGATTTCAAGATCCTCATACACATCCATATTCGCAAGATCAACGATACTGTTATCCTTAAACATCAGAAGCATGGGACGCAGAACATCCGTTTCGTTCGCCGCAAGGACAAGCGCCTTATCCCCTGTATTCAATTCCACACTGACTCCCGGCACAAGAATATTGACGGACTTAATCAGCGCTTCCACCACTTTGCCGTGGTACTTTGCAGGATTGTTCAGAAGGAATTTCAGCGCCTCCACCTCGGAAGCCGGCTCCTCGTCCATCTTCATCGCCGTCATCATATCATATGTCTCCGCCACGGCAAGCACCCTTGCGCCGTTCACCAGCCGGAGGGACGAAGTGTCCATGTCCGCCAGTATCCTGTGCGCCTGCGAACAGATCCGCCTGATATTGGGCTTTGAGGAAAAAGCGGTCTCCAAAAGGGCATGTCCCGCCTCTTCCTTGGCATTCATTGTCATATCAATCACCGGGCCGCCGGCGACCTCCTCTTCCTCAAAACGCATGATCTTTCCGATATCGTGGACAAGGGCAGCCTGTACCGTCTCCATCTGCTCCTCCACCCTCATATTCATAACATGTGCTATCATTGCGCAGAGAATCGCCACGTTCAAAGAATGCTTGTATATGTAATCCTCCTTACTTCGGAGATTCTGCTGGAAATTGATCCTGCCGTCCAGATGACCGTAATTTTTGATGATATTGGAAGCGATCATATCGTTTCTCTGCGGCCGGCCATTTGCCGCAATCCAGTCCAGCTCTTCCCGGATTGAAAACACGCACATGGTCTGAAACCGCTCAAACTCCACGTCCGCCCTCGTCATGGGCGGCACAGGCTCCGCGGGCTCCAGAATAAAAATCCCCAGCAGCCCGAAATTTTTCACACTGTTGATTCCCTGTACGGTCAGCTTGGAATTTCTCTCATAAAGCAGAACGCCGTTTTTATTGTAGATAGGACGCGCCAGTCTCATTCCCGTCTTTAAATCCTCACTCTTAATAAAACGCATTGTCCCATTCCTCCATTTCTGTCCTCACGTCATCCCAAAGGCCTCGTACCCTTCCTTTAGTTTCTCTAACGCCCTCTTTTCGATTCTTGACACATAGCTTCTGGAAATGCCAAGCCTGTGGCCGATCTCCCTCTGGGTAATTTCCTGTCCGCTCAAAAGGCCATAACGCATCAGGATGATCTCCTGCTCCCGGTCCGAGAGTCTGTCTGTAATCAGGCCTTTCAGCCTGTGCAGTTTATCCTCCACTTCCATCCTGTCAATCACGTCCACCTGATCCTGTTCAATCACGTCGAGCAGGCTGATCTCGTTGCCCTCCCTGTCCGTTCCTATAGGCTCATACAGGGAAACTTCCCGGGAGGTCTTTTTCTTTGCCCGAAGAAGCATCAGCAGTTCATTGTCAATACAGCGCGACGCATAGGTGCTCAGCTTCCCCTTCCCCGCATCGAAGGAATCTATCGCCTTAATCAATCCAATGGTGCCGATGGATATCAGGTCCTCCATGTCCTCGTCCACGTTCTGGTATTTCTTGGCAATATGCGCTACCAGACGCAGATTCCGCTCCACCAGAATCCCTTTGGCCTCCCCTCGCTCTCTTTCACTGCCTGTTTTAAGCCGTCCCAGATAAACGGCCTCATCCTTCGCAGAAAGTGGCTGGCTGAATGTTTTCAAAAGGAGCCTCCAAAGTCCATTTACTCTATTCTATGACCCGGCGGCTTCCCAAGTGCCTTTCCATCTGTCCCAATTACAAATAGGCTTCCTTCATTATATTATACAAGCATAACAGGGTAAATTCAATACCGTTCCCAAGCCTTGTCACAATCCCCGCCCACTCAAAATAAAAACGCCCCAAATACCACGTTGCTCACGTCTATCCCCCGCGGAGTAAGCCGCAGCCGCTTTCCCGCCCGCTCCAAAAGTCCCTGCTCCTCAAAGGATCTGATCTGTTTTCCGTAAATCTCCTCCGCACTTTTTCCAAAATACAGGCAAAATTCTTCCAGATCCACCCCTGCCGTGAGCCGAAGCCCCAGAAACATAAATTCTTCCATCTGTTCCTGCACAGTGAGGGGCTGCACTTCACAGCGCCCCGTCTGCCGCAGCGTCTCCACAAAGGACACATCCTGCGTCTCCCATCCCTCCATCCGCTTCACACAGGCCGCATAATCCGCCTGTGCGTCCGGGTTTTTCCACCTCACGTTCCTCACCATGGAGGAAGCGCCCAATCCAAACCCCGCATAATCCCCCCTGCGCCAGTACACCTTGTTGTGGCGGCACTCCCGCCCTTCTTTCGCGTAGTTGGAAATCTCATAGCGGTGAAACCCTGCGTCTCCCAGGACTTTTTCCGTCAGTTCATACATCTCGCGGTCCTCGTCCTCATCGGGAAACGTATAGCGCTTTCGGTTTACATAAAGTTCTGTCCCCTCCTCCAGAATTAAACTGTAAGCGGAGATATGCTCCGGTGAAAGCGCAGCGGCCCGCTCCAGCGTTTTTTTATATGAGGCCGTGCTCTGGCCGGGCAGTCCCGCCATCAGGTCAATATTGATATTGCGAAATCCCGCCGCCCTCGCCAGCCTGTAAGTCTCCAGAAAGCTGCCGTAATCGTGAATCCTTCCAATACGCTCCAGCTCCCTGTCATCCGTGGATTGCAAGCCGATGCTGAGACGGTTAATACCATATGTTATGTAATTTTCAAGTTTCTCTGCCGTCGCTGTACCGGGATTGCATTCTACTGTAATCTCGGCATCATCCGCCACGGCGAAGCCTCCCCTGACCTGTTCCAAAATCCGGCCTGTGTCCCGCGCCGGGATGAGAGACGGCGTACCTCCTCCGAAAAAGATGGAGATCACTCTGTGATCTCCATAAAATATCGACTGTTCTTTTAACTCCCGCAGCAATAAGTTTACATAATTCTCCATTTCTTCGCCGCACGCCGGCCCGGAAAGGAAGTCGCAGTACAGACATTTCCTCACACAGAACGGTATATGGATATAGATACTTAATTCTCTCATCCCGACTCCTGGCGGGCGTTCCCACACCGTCCCCGCTTTCATTTTCTAAATTTCCTAGTTGTCATCCAGTTTCAGCACGCTCATAAAGGCGCTCTGGGGAATCTCCACGTTGCCCACCTGACGCATGCGCTTTTTGCCTTCCTTCTGCTTTTCAAGCAGCTTCTTCTTCCGGGTAATATCCCCGCCGTAACACTTGGCAAGAACATCCTTCCTCATCGCCTTAACCGTCTCCCTGGCGATAATTTTGCCGCCCACCGCCGCCTGAATGGGAATCTCGAAGAGGTGTCTTGGGATCTCGTCCTTGAGCTTCTCGCACATCTTCCTGCCGCGCTCGTAGGCGCTGTCCGCGTGGACGATAAAGGAAAGCGCATCCACCTCGTCATGGTTGATCAGAATATCCAGTTTTACAAGCTTCGACTGCTCGTACCCCTTTAACTCATAGTCAAAAGACGCATAACCTCTTGACCGGGATTTCAGGGCATCAAAAAAGTCGTAAATAATCTCGTTTAAAGGCAGTTCATATTTCAAGAGCGCGCGGGACGCCTCAATGTACTCAGTGCTGATATAACGGCCTCTCCGCTCCTGACAAAGCTGCATGATCGGTCCGATAAATTCCGTGGTCACCATGATCTCCGCGCTGACTACCGGCTCTTCCATATAGTCGATCTCGGAAGGATCCGGCAGATTGGAAGGATTGGTCAGCTCTGTCATCTCCCCGTTGGTCTTATATACCCTGTAAATAACACCCGGCGCGGTGGTCACCAGGTCCAGATTATACTCCCGCTCCAGACGCTCCTGTATGATCTCCAGATGTAAAAGCCCCAGAAAACCGCAGCGGAACCCGAAACCAAGCGCAATCGACGTCTCCGGCTCATAGTTTAATGAAGCGTCATTGAGTTTCAGCTTCTCCAGCGCATCCCTCAGATCCGGGTACTTCGCCCCATCCGCCGGGTACATGCCGCAGTATACCATGGAATTAACCTTTTTATAGCCTGGAAGCGGCTGATCGCAGGGACGGTCCACATCCGTAACCGTATCGCCCACAGCGGTATCCTTCACATTTTTGATGGAGGCGGTGAGATATCCCACCATCCCCGCGGCAAGCTCTTCGCAGGGAATAAACTGCCCCGCGCCGAAATACCCGACTTCCACCACCTCCGCGGTGGCTCCCGTGGCCATCATCCTAATCTTCGTTCCCTTTTTGACCCTGCCTTCCTTGATGCGGCAAAATACAATCACGCCCTTATAGGAGTCGTAGACGGAATCGAAGATCAACGCCTGCAGCGGATTGTCGGGATTGCCGTCCGGCGCGGGAATTTTCTCCACTATCGCCTCCAGCACATCCTCGATGCCGATGCCGTTCTTCGCGGATATGAGCGGCGCGTCCTGCGCCTCAATGCCGATCACATCCTCAATCTCGTTCTTGACACGTTCCGGGTCCGCGCTGGGCAGATCAATCTTATTGATCACGGGGAACACGTCCAGATCGTGGTCCAGCGCCAGATACACGTTCGCCAGCGTCTGCGCCTCAATGCCCTGCGCCGCGTCCACCACAAGTATCGCCCCGTCGCAGGCTGCCAGGGAACGGCTCACCTCATAGTTAAAATCCACATGACCGGGCGTGTCGATCAGGTTAAAAATATACTCGTTCCCATCTTTCGCCTGATAGATGATACGCACGGTCTGCGCTTTGATGGTAATGCCCCTCTCCCTCTCCAGATCCATATTATCCAGTATCTGCGCCTGCATCTCCCGGCTGGTCAGAAGCCCCGTCTGCTCGATGATCCGGTCCGCCAGCGTGGATTTACCGTGATCAATATGCGCAACGATACAAAAATTCCTGATTTTACTCTGATCCATAACTTCCTCCATTCCTCACATGGAGAAAGTATATCAAATCCACAGCAGGATGTCCATATCAATCGCCCTCCGGCGCCTCCTCCCCCATATCCTCTCCCCGGTCTGGTTCCTTTCCGCTGAAAACCAGGTCAAGCACATGCGCCAAAACGTCACATGCGTTATGTATTTCCTCCTCCGTATTGTTCTGCGCGCCCAGCTCAATCAGCAGGGATTTTGGACAAAGATGCATATTGTAGCGGTACGCCTTCAGATAGATTCTACGCGCAATTCCCGGATAATACTCATTGCATGCGGCCTGCATCTGAAAGGATAACGCCAGATTGTCCGACAGATATGGATTTTCCAACTGAGAAATCTCCCCCTTCGTGGTGCGGCACAGACCATTAAAAAACATAAACTGCGCGGTCGGCCGTCCCTGCAGTTCCATAACAAGACGCCTGTCCGCCGGCATCTCATCCCGGTGCAGGTCAATTACCACCTCTATGGAAGGATTTTCCGCAAGTATCGCCTCCACGGCAGGAAGGGAATTGCTGTAGGCATAATCCCTGTCCTCATCATAACACCCGCTATGGTGAATTACGTTATACCCATAGTTCTCCCGCAAGAGCGTCGCCAGATATTCTCCCGCCCCCAAAATCCCGCTGTTTTCGTCACCAGGCACGGAATCCACAAAACTCTCCTTGGAGTGGGTATGATAAATCAGTATCTGGGGCGCGTCCGCATCGTTCTGAATCCGCATATCTTTTTCCAGAAGCGTCCTGGCCTGCAAAAGTCCCTCACCCGCGACTGTAGTACTGTCCACAGCATAAAAAGCCTTGATCAGCGCCTCGTATGAGGACAGCTCCTCCCAATGGTAGCGGTAGCTTTTTTCCTCCATACAGGCAAAGGACTGTTCCTCCTGCGTTTCGTCCCCTGTCTCCTCTTCCTCCTGCTCCGCAGATAAGTAACTCTCGTTTTCTTTTAAGAATGCCGATTCCAGATTTTTTTCCAGATGCATGGCGTCGTCGCCGTACTCCAGCGCCTCCTCCGGCAGCCCCTTGCGGTCCTCGTCGCTCCCCTCCGGCAGAAGAAGTCTGGCGTAATCGCTCTCCGTCACGCAGTCTTCCCCGTTCTCCAGCGCAAAGAGAAGTCCCGGATACGGAAAGAGCAGCGCCCCACGCCAAAAACCGTCCCCCGAAGCATGGCTGTTTGTTTTGCTCATTCCCTTGATTCCGGGCATATAGGGCTCCATCACAAGCTCCTGTGCAATCTCGTGCAGGGCAGAAACCTCTGTCTCCGTCTCTTTCTCCCTCTCACGCAAAAGTTCCGCACAGCCGAACCCCAGAGTTATAATAACAAACGCTATTAAAAAGATTTTTAACCATTTTCTATTCATGTACATACTTAAGATATATGCACCGCGAATAGGACTTCATGCCATCTCTTCTTAATCAGAGATTCAATGCGCCGTTAATCCCGTCACAGATAATGTGGCTGATCTGGCGGATCTGCTGATCCACATCCTTAGTTGTCACATACATATTATTCAGTTCCTTTAAGGTGGCAGGCCGCTCCCCCATGGCGTCGCCCACAATTGTAGCCGCATCCACCACTGTCGGCACGCCAAGCGCCAGTACCGGGATATGAAGTGTTTCCTCCGTGATGGCGTTTCGGTGGTTTCCCACGCCGGAGCCGGGATGAATGCCCGTGTTCGTAATCTGGATGGTGCGGTTTAGGCGCTTGGTGGATCGGGCTGCCAGCGCGTCGATTGCAATCACCAGATCCGGCTTCGTCTCCCCGATCACTCCCCTGATGATCTCGGCGGACTCCATACCCGTCTTTGCCATAACACCCGGCACAAGGCTGCTCACCAGATGCATCTTTGTGCGGTTGTAAGCCACCTTGCCGTACTCCATCACAATATGCCGATTGACAAAGAGATTATCCACCACATTTGGTCCAAGGGAATCCGCCGTGACCTCCCGGTTTCCAAGCCCGACCACCAGAATCGACTGTTCCTTATCAGGATTCGGCAGAATCTCCCGAAGCTGCTTGGCCAAAATTCCAGATATCTCCTGATGGTAATCTTCCTCCGGCTCCGTCATGGCGGGCGCTTCCAGCGTGATATACGTCCCCATGGGTTTTCCCAGCGCTTTCGCCCCGTTTTTCGTCTCTATAATTACCCGGGTGATATGCACATCACACGCTTCGTCATAATACTCATCCACTTTCACTCCATGAAGCCCGGACTCCTTTTCCCCAATCCCCTCTCTGGCTTCCAACGCCAAGTCTGTCCTGACATTTGACCAGCTATCCATAGCAATATCCATTCCTTTCTATTTTGACAGGTCTGCCGCTATCCTCTGCTTTGCAGCCGCTTACTTTCCGCTTACTTTTCTTTTGCAGCTATTATAGTTTATGCGCTTTTTTTTCGCCTGCCCATTTTGTTTTCTATTTTTTGCAAAAATAAACAAAATATGTATTGACATCCCCATTTCCATAATCTAAAATAATATGCGTGTGTTTCCATTAAAACGTCCGTGTCCGTCTTTAATGAGACACGTCCCTATAAGAAGTAAGAAGAAAATAAAGTTAAGTGTTTTGAAATGGAGGATGTTATGGCTAATATCAAATCTGCGAAAAAGAGAATTCTGGTAAACAAAACTAAGGCTGACAGAAACAAATCCATTAAGTCCGGCGTTAAGACAGCGATCAAGAAAGTATATGCTGCCATCGAGGCGAATGACAAGGCTGCCGCACAGAGCGCACTGCTCGCAGCAACCAGCGCAATCGACAAGGCTACCAAGAAGGGCGTATACCACAAGAATACCTCTGCCAGAAAGGTTTCCCGCATGACCCTTGCCGTAAATAAGATGGCATAAGAAGCGGACTGTATTCTCTTATTATTTATATGACATTATGAAAGGCGAGTGCTTTTGCACCCGCCCTTCTTTTGTTTCTACTTATTACTTCTCACGCTGCTAGCGGCTGTGCCCCCCGCCGCCGTGGTGACCGCCCCCGCCGCCATGGCTTCCGCCGCCTCCGCCGTGACCGCCGCTGCTTGTCTGTATTTTGCGCTTCGTTACCGTCTTTCTCAAAAACCTGTCCTGGGACGTCCGAAAAACCGGCTCTCTGCCCGCCACATACGTGGTAGACGTGGTCGTCTTTTTCCCCTCCTTGGAGCGCCAGTTTACCGCCGCGAAAATAACGGCCGCTATTATTCCAATCATCCATGGAACAAATCCCGGTACAGACAGATGAGACACATTCCATCCCATCATGTCATGATAGAAGTCGTTGACGTAGGTCCTGTACGCACGATATGGGTCATTCTCCACATAGCGGTACACATTGTCCAGAAGATGGTCGATATCCTCCACATAATAGGCGTCACGCGCCCGCCCTGTGGTGCACAGCCATGTATGTATTCTGCCGTCGTCCTCCCTTGACCAGTTATCCACCAGCATCACGCCGTCGCCATCCGGCACGTCATAGCCGAACCCGTCGTTCTCCCAGCGTTTTTCCGCATACACCCTCACAAATTCTTCCGAACTCACGCCCGGTTCAATCGCCCTCGCATATTCTTTTAAAGGCTCATCCAGCGTGACAAGCACAATATCGCATCCCGTCTGTTTCTCCCGCTTCGCGATCAGTATACGGAGTTTCTCCTCCTCCTTGTCCGACAGCACATCGGCATTGTCAAAAACCCTCTCATCGGTAACACACTCCGTATTTGTCCGCTGATAGTCCATAGTCTTTGCCAGCGCCCAGTGCCCCGTGTGAAGCACCACACACAGAAGCGCGGCGGCTGCCAGAACTATGTAAAGCCATTTAAAATATCGAAAATATTCTCTCACCGTTCCCGTCCTTTCCCGCCGGTCCGAATAAGCCGGAGCCGGTACTTTTCCGACCAGTACAGAAATTTATAAAATCTCCAGCACATGAACAGCCATATAACACAGCGCCGTCACCGCCGCAAATACCGATGCGCTGTAGGCCAGCACCTTTCCACGGGAGACAGGCGTTACACCGATCACCTTCCCCGTCTGCCCGTTCACATGGTACAGATAAGACTGGTTCTTATAGCGGTAAACATACTGCCAGACAGGCATAAGCGCATAGCAAAAGCCCTCTTTGTCCAATTTCAGGTTCTTCCGATAAGGGCGTACCGCGGCATACCCTGTCAGGGAAGCCTGCAGCATCTCTTCAGACGCCTGCCTTGCCTTTGCCTGCGCCCTTTCCTCCAACTGCTGCGCCGGCTGGTTATAGACCTCCCCAAAAAAGCCGGACATATACTGTGGTTCAAAATCCGCAAGCGCCCTGTAATCATAGGGCTCCATCAAGTCCATAATACGATCATCCATAGCAATGGAAGCGTCCACCGGAATCCTTTCAAAGTCAGCGTCCATCTGCCGGATCACTTCGAAATAGGAAGTTTCCGTATACTCCGTATCCCCGCTGCGCCACGTCCTGATACGGGTGCCCTCCCCAGCAAAATCATAGAACGCGTCATAGTCATAGAGCCAGAAAGGCACGTAAATGCCTTCCATTTTCTCAAGACTCTTCGCGGACAGAAAATCCGCGGGCGCAAACAGCCTTCTGGAGAACTCATGCTCCATGGCTGCCACCGCCATCTCTTTTCCTATGCAGAAGGGCAGAACCAGCCGCGGCTCGAAAGCATTTTCCACCCGCTCGTTAAGTATCAGGTAAGTGCCGCAGTGCTCACATCTGCACGCCGAAGTGTATTGTGTGATCTGTATTGGCGCGCCGCAGTTCACACACTGCTCAAGGGAACTGTCCGCCACCTTTTCCTCACTGTCCGTGCTCTCACAGTGAGGACAGTACATTTTTTTCTTTTCCGGGGAATACACCGTATTGCCGCCACAGTTTCTACATTTGAATATCATGATGAATGCTCCTTTCGCAAACGCAGAGAATGCCCATATTGGGGCATTCTCCCATGCGAGCCTCAGAATTTCCAAGTCAGCATAGCTGTCTTTGCGATACAGCCTCCGCCGCTAAGCTTTGGAAGTCTTCTCACATTGTCGTACGTCCGTCCCAGCAATAGGTGCACAGCTTGCTCTTATCCATGCCGACGGAAGCGATCATATCATCCAGACGGTGATACCGCAGTGTGGTGAAATTCAGTTTCTCCCGGATTCCTTCCAGCATCCGCCCGTACTCCGCGCTGTCGGGATCCGCATAGACCGACAGATTCGGGTATTTGTTTTCTCCCTCCAGCTCCTGAATCACCCGTCTCGCGATCAGTTCCAACTCCGAAGTGGACCGGGAAAAATTCAAGTATCTACAGCCGTAAAGCAGGGGCGGGCAGGCAGGCCTGATATGTACCTCCTTCGCGCCGCTCTGGTAAAGAAACTCCGTCGTCTCCCGAAGCTGCGTGCCCCGCACAATGGAATCGTCGATCAGAAGAAGGCTCCTGTCCTTAATCAGGTCGTGTACCGGGATCAGTTTCATCTTCGCGATCAGGTTCCTCTTACTCTGGATCGTAGGCATAAAGGAGCGCGGCCACGTAGGCGTATATTTGATAAACGGTCTGGAAAAAGGAATCCCCGACTCATTGGCATAACCGATGGCGTGTGCTGTCCCGGAATCCGGCACACCCGCTACGATATCCGGCTTTACGTCATCGCGCCGGGCTAGCATTGCCCCACAGTTATAACGCATCTCCTCCACACTGATTCCCTCATAGGACGAGGAAGGATAGCCATAATAAATCCACAAAAACGTGCAGATTTTCATATCTTTCCCCGGCGCGGCAAGGGTCTGCACACCTTCCGCCGTCACAATTACAATCTCTCCGGGACCGAGTTCACGCTCCGGCACATAACCGAGATTCAGATAGGCAAAACTCTCAAAGGACACACAGCAGGCATCGTCTTTCTTTCCAATCGTGACAGGCGTGCGCCCCATTCGGTCCCGCGCCGCATAAATACCCTTCGGCGTCATAATCAGTATGGTCATGGAGCCGTCGATCAGCTCCTGTGCGTACTGGATACCCTCGATCAGATTGTCCCGCTGGTTAATGACCGCCGCCACCAGCTCCGTGGCATTGATATCTCCGCCGCTCATTTCCAGAAAATGGCCTTTGCCATGCTGGAAGATTTCAGCCACAATCTCGTCTTTGTTATTGATCCTGCCTACCGTTGTGATCGCATAGGTGCCGTGATGGGAACGGATAATCAGGGGCTGCGGCTCAAAATCCGAGATACAGCCGATTCCAAGCGTTCCGTACATCTTGTTTACATCCTTATCAAATTTGGTACGGAACGGCGTGTTCTCTATGTTGTGAATCGCACGGTTAAATCCCGCCTCCCCGTCATAAAGCGCCATGCCTGCCCGTCTGGTTCCCAGATGGGAATGGTAGTCCGTCCCAAAAAACAAATCAAATATACAATTTTCCTTCGATGCCACTCCAAAAAAGCCGCCCATACATTCCTCCCGTTTTCCTATGTTGTATATATTTCACAGCCGCAGCGGCCGCCCTCCTTAACCCGGGTCAACACCTTCTGCGCCTGCTGGTACATCTCCTTAAAGCTTTCGCCGGATTCCCCCAAAGCCGCTCCCGCACTCAGCGTAACGTTGGGCATCTCCCGGTCCCCGTGCAGCAGCCTGTCGTTCACTATGGCAATTCTCCTGCGGATGCCTCTCACCTGGTCGGCGCCAATACCTTCGATCCAAATACCGAAAGTGTCCTCAGAAAGCCTTCCGATGCCGTCCTCAGCCCTGAAATGCTCCCGCAGCGTGGCATATACAGCCTGCAGAACCCGGTCTCCCGTCTCCCTGCCATAGTTATCGTTGACTTCCTGCATATGATCCACGTCCACCAAAAGAAGGCAGCCTTGCGTATGCTCGCCTGCCAGTGCACTCTCCACCATTTTCTGAAAAGTATTTTTGTTCACCGCGCCCGTAAGCGCATCCCGTTTTCCGGGACCATAACTTATCCCAGCTGCTCTACCCGGAGGTTTTTGCCGTGCCGGGGAACGCCATAGAATATTTAACACTGCTGTTTCCTCCCAGCGTCCTGTTCCTTTTATCTTACTGTATATTGGGGCGGGTTGCAATTCCCTTTTTATTTTCTACCCTTTCCGGCGCTTTTCGGCATCTTATGATATCCATCCGCATATGTCATTACGCATCTTTTCTGGCCAGCAGGCACACCACCTCAACCCCCGCCGTCCACGGGAACTGGTCAATCGCCACACACCTTTCCGCCTCATACCCCCTCGCCAGGAAAACCTCCAAATCCCGCGCCAGGCTGCTCGCCTTGCATGAAATATACAGAATATGCTCCACCCCGTAATCTATAATCTTTGCAAGCGCCTTCGGGTGCACGCCGTCCCGGGGCGGGTCCAGAATAATCACATCCGGCTTCTCCGCGATCCCGTCCAGCACTTTCAGCACATCCCCTGCAATAAATTCACAATTATGTAAACCATTTAGTTCCGCATTCTTCCTCGCCGCCTCCACGGCTTCCTCCACGATCTCCACGCCGATCACTTTCTTTGCCACGGGCGCCATAAGCTGGGCAATCGTGCCCGTGCCGCTGTAGAGGTCGTACACAACCTTGCCCGGCAGCTGTCCCGCCACTGTTTCATCTGACGGCGTCTCTCCAGTCCCAGCTGCCACTTTTGCCGTCGGAGATATATAGCCCGATATATATTCCCTCGCCGTGCTGTAGAGCAGTTCCGCCCCGAGACTGTTTGTCTGGAAAAAGGAGAACAACGAAATTTTAAAACGAAGCCCCAGAAGTTCCTCGTAAAAATAGTCCCGGCCATACAGAACTGTAGTCTCATCACTCTGCACCACATCCGCCGCGGAATCATTTCTCACATGCAGAATACCCACAATCTCACCATCGAGGGGCAGTGCAAGCAATCTCTCGGTAAGTCCGGCAAGGATCTCACGCTCTGTCTCCTGCATCCCTGCCAGCGCACCCGGCCTTTCCGCCTCAGTCCGCCCGGGCTTCTGTGACGTGGTCACCAGCGCCGCCAAAATCTCCCCTGTCCGCGCAGCCCTGCGCACCACAAGGTGGCGCAGATACCCCGTATGCCGCAGTCTGTGGTAGAAGGACACGTCCACGCCCTGCTGCCGCAGTTTTTCAAAGTAGTCCCCAACGCAGCGCAGTATTTTTCGGTAGTCCTCCTCCACAATCTGGCATTCCGTCACGGACACAATATCATAAAAGCTCCCCCTCTTATGCATCCCGAGAGAGAGAGGTCCGTCCTTCACCTCATCCCCGAAAGTAAACTCCATCTTATTCCGATAGCCAAATATTGCCGGCGACGCCTTTGCCGGCTCAAACAGGCATTCCCTGTCCTGTCTTTCCAGTACAGGCGCAAGCAGGCGCCGCACCTGCCCTTCCTTGATCTTCAAGCTTTCCCTGTATGGAAAGGACAGATATGTACAGCCGCCGCAGCTCCCAAAATGGGGACAGGGGCTTTCTGTCTCCAAAGGTGAAGGCTCTGTCACTTCCAGAAGCCTCCCCTCATATCTCCCGTTTCTCGCCTTGTTGACGGCTGCCCGCACCTTCTGCCCCGGCAGGGCGTTTTTCACCGTGCAGACGCCCTCCTTGCAGACTACGATCCCCTTATTCGGAAAATCCATGCGCTCTACTATGCCCTCTATAATCTGTCCTTTTTTCATATTTCTCCCCGTCTCTGCCGCTTTCTGACTCTGCTTATACGCGCAAGAAGACCGCCGGGAAACTTTTATCTCCCGCCGGTCCTACAGTTTTCTTAACGAAAAATTTTATACACCCGTTTCCTCTTCGTCATCCTCATCCTCGAAAAAGTCGTCATCGAAATCATCGTCGAAATCGTCCTCAAAATCTTCCAGATAATCGGGTGTCAGGTAACGGTACACGGCATACGCAATCGCAGCCACCGCCGCAATGGCGCCGATCACGGCAAATATCCATAAAATACTGTTTTTCTTCTCTTCCTCATGTTTCCTGCCGAAAAGTTCATTCACACCCGCATTGTCCATGATCTCATCCAATTTATTCAAAATCTCCTTCTTGCTCATCCTGTAGCCCTCTCTTTCCCATAAATCTGAGCCGTGCGCACGGCTCATTGCCATCGCGTATAGTATACCACGTCTTTTCAGATTTTACTATATCTGAATATCTTATTTTATGAAAATTCTGTAAATTTTATACCAGCAGACAAAAAACTGTTATTTCATTTCATAACCGCTCCGGCTGATACTGCCGGATTCAGACTTTCTGCAGTTTGGCAAATCCCGCGTACATGATCTTCTGTCCCGCCTCGTCGAAAACTACCGTCACCTGGCTGTCCCTTGGACCGGGTTCGATCTTTAGGACCGTGCCCTCCCCATAGCGGGCGTGGCGCACCCTGTCGCCTTCCCCGTAGCCGATCCTTCCGGGAACTGCGGGCTCCACTGCACCGCCGGATGGCGCATTGCCCGATCCGAATGGGTTGCCGCCCACCGTAACCGGCGTCTTCCCCGCACCGCGCTTTTTTGGCACCGCGTAAGCCTTCTTCCTCTCCGTGTACGCGCTCGGCGCAGCAGCATAAGGTTTGACAGGCTCTGCGTAAGATTTCGCCCCTGTCCCATAAGGTTTCGTCCGTAAAAGGCTGCGCTCCTGCGAATCCTCCTCATAGACTTCATCCATTCTCCTCTTAACCGGCGCGGGCGTACCGTCCAAGAGAAGAGGCGGAATTTCCCGCACAAAACGGCTGACTGGATTGTACTGTGTCTCCCCCCTGGTCATTCGCTGTTTCGCACAGGTGAGTGTCAGCTCTTCCTTTGCCCTGGTGATGCCCACATAGGCAAGCCGTCTCTCCTCCTCGATCTCCATGGGATCGTCCGAGGTGATCGTCATATAGCTTGGAAATACGCCGTCCTCCATGCCCGCCAGATAGACATGCGCAAACTCAAGCCCTTTCGCGCTGTGCAGAGTCATCAGCAGCACTCTGTCGCCGTCGCCGTCCACCCTGTCGATATCCGCCACTAACGCCACTTCTTCCAAAAACTCACTCAAAGTCGGCTCGTCATTTTCCTGCTCATAGGCAACCACTTTGCTGACCAGTTCCTCTATATTCTCCACGCGGTCCGCCGCGTCCTCCTCGTCGGACTCCTCCAGTTCCTTCAAATAGCCCGTCAGGTCAAGCACATCCTTCACCAGTTCTTCCAGGCTGTAAAACTCCTGCTTGCTGCGGAAACTCTGTATCATGGTAACAAAAGGTTTCAGCTTCCCCGCACTTCTGCCGATCGTCATAATCTGGTCCGCCTCTGTGAGCGCGTCAAAGAAACTGATATTTCTCTCATCCGCGTATTCCTGCACCCGCACAATGGTTGCCGCGCCGATGCCTCGTCTGGGCACATTGATGATCCGCTTCACCGCCACGTCGTCCCTGCCGTTGTCAATGGTTTTCAGGTAAGCGAGCACATCCTTGATCTCCCGTCTGGAATAGAAGTTTGTGCCGCCGACCACGTCATAGGGAATGCCTTCCATGATAAACCGCTCTTCCAGAAGGCGTGCCTGCGCGTTGGTTCGGTAGAGCACGGCGCATTCCCCGTAGGAGACCGCGCCTCTTCTTTTCTTTCTCGCCACGTCCCCGGCGATATATTCCGCCTCCTCATACGCCGTGTCGAACTGTTTAAAGCCGATGCGCGCCCCTTCCGCCTTATCTGTCCAGAGCGCCTTGTCCTTGCGCCCCACGTTGTTTTTGATCACCGCGTTTGCAGCATCCAATACAGTCTGGGTCGAGCGGTAATTCTGCTCCAGCTTGATCACACAGGCGTCCGGGTAAACTTTCTCGAAATCGAGAATATTGCGGATATTCGCCCCCCTGAACTTATAGATCGACTGGTCGTCGTCGCCCACCACGCACAGATTCCGATGCCCGGACGAAAGCAGTCTGATCAGTTCAAACTGCGCCGTGTTGGTGTCCTGGTACTCGTCCACCATGATGTAACGGAACCTGTCCTGATAGGAGGCAAGCACCTCGGCATCTGCCTTGAAAAGTTCCACCGTCTTCATAATGAGATCATCAAAGTCCAGCGCGTTATTTTTCTTTAAAGTCGCCTGATACTCCCGGTATGCCTTGGCAATCTTTCCGCCGTTATAGTCGAAACCGTTCTGCATCTCGTACTCCTGCGGGTCGATCAGCTCGTCCTTCGCGGAGGAGATCGCGCTCATAATCGTGCGTTCCTTGAGCATCTTCGTGTCGATCTGCAGTTTCTTGCAGACTTCCTTCATAATACCCTTCTGGTCGTCTGTATCGTAAATCGTAAAATGATTGTCGTATCCGAGACGGTCTATATAGCGGCGCAGGATCCGCACACAGGTAGAGTGAAAAGTGGAAACCCAGATCTGTTCCGCACCGAAGCCCACGATCTTGTCCACACGCTCCCGCATCTCTCCCGCGGCCTTGTTGGTGAACGTGATCGCCAAAATATGATAGGGCGCCACACCCGCCCTGTCAATCAGGTATGCCACCCTATGCGTTAAGACTCTCGTCTTGCCGGAACCCGCGCCCGCCAAAATCAGGACAGGGCCGTCAGTCTGCATGACGGCCTGTCTCTGTCTCTCATTCAAAGTATCGTATATGCTCATCTTAACTCATCCTCAAAACTGTGCGGAGAGTGCCGTTTTTTCGCATTCTCCTGTGTGAGACTTAGAACTTTTCCGCGAAGCAGCCCCTGCTGCAAGTGATTAGAAGTTCTTCTCACACTAGTATAATTGGTTACCACAGTTGCCGCAGAATTTGGTTCCTGTAGTCGGTGTGCCGCAGTTCGGGCAGAATTTCGGTCCCTGTCCGCCCTGCGATGCGGGCTGCCCCTGCGCCTGTGGAGCCCCACTCGCCCCGCCGTTTAGATTCATCTGGCTCACCATCTGCTGTCCGATTGCCATACCCATCTGCAGGCCGACCATATCAGAAGCCATGCCTGCGCCGCTGCCGCCGCCTTTGCCCATGGAATCCGCCGCCGCGATCTGGGTATACTTGTTCATATCGCCCACCATGGACTGCGCCGCTGCCTTCTCCTGCATCTTCCGAATCTCTTCCGGGTAGGAGAAGCTCTCAATCGTAAAGCCTGAAATCGCGATGCCCAGCGTCCTCATGTCCGCATCCAGCTCACCCTCAATGCCCTTGGCGATATTTCTCGCATCCGCCTGCAGGTTGAACATATCCCTGCCCTCTTTGCTGATCCAGCTCATAAGAAGCTGGTCGAGGCTCGCAATGATGCGCTCCTTCACATCTCCCACGGTATAAGTCTGTCGGATGCCGGCAAGCTTTTCAATCAGCACGTCATGCGCCGCCACACGACAGTTGAACGCGCCGAAAGCGCGGATCGGCATACCGCCGGGAAGCCCGGGCGCGGGCAGATTGATTGCGTTTTTCGTGCCCCATTTCACCATAAGTTCCTTCGTGTTGATGAAGAGCACCTCCGCGCGAAGCGGCGTGCTGAAACCGAATTTAAAACTCTTTAATGTGGTGAGGAAGGGGATGATATCGGACTCGATATCGTAATCGCCATCCTCCACGAAAATACCTTCCACCCTGCCGTTATAGAGGAAAATCGCATCCTGCCCCGGACGGATAATCAGGCGGGAACCTTTTTTGATCTCCTGATTCTGAAACTTGTAAAACAAAACGCCTGCACCATTCTCGTTCCACTCAATAACACTTGAAAACTGATTTTTTAAAAATCCCATTTTACCCTCCGTTTTTCTTCTATGTAAATTCATATAATCAGTATATATCAAAACCGCCGATCTTTCAATTATGACTCTGATTAAGCTGCTTCGCCTGATCGCTCAGCCCTTCCACCAGTCTGTCCACCTCTGTGACAATCTTCGTATTGTTCTCGCTCACCCGGAACGTCTCCTGCGAATGGGCGGACACTTCCTGCATAATCGCCGAGATCGTCTGGATGCTCTCCACGATCACCCGATTGGCTTCCGTAAGCTGTTTCACGGAGCTGTCAAGCCGCCTGCTCTGTTCATCCACCTGATCGGTGTCCGAGGCGATCTTCTCAAAGCTGTCAGCCGCCTGCACCGCGGATTCGCTCTGCCTGCGGTTGCTCTCCATCAGCTCCTCCACCGTGCCGGCAGCGGTTCTCAGCTTATCCGACACGCTGCGGATAACGTCCGTGATATCCACCGTCGCGCTCTGGGTCTGGTTCGCCAGATTGGAAATCTCCGTCGCTACCACCGCAAAGCCTCTCCCGGCTTCACCGGCACGCGCCGCCTCAATACTTGCGTTTAAGGCAAGCAGACTGGTCTGGCTTGCCACGCTTGTAATCATATCTATAATAGTCTGCATATTGGCGGTATGTTCCGCCAGTTCCTTCATCTCCTCCACGGCATTCGTCCCAGCCTTCTCGGAATGCGCCATCTGTCTGTTCAGCGTCTGCAGATTCTCCCTGCCAAGCCGCACGCTTTCCTTTGTCTCCGCCATGCGCTGCGTAATCGTTTCCATCACGTCCGACATCTGGCCGATATGTTCCTGAATCTCCTCTGTCTTACCGAGCTGATTCTGAATGGACTGTGCCGTCTCATTGGTGCCGGAAGAAACTTCCTGCATGGCGTTTCTCGTCTCTGACACCGCACTCCCCAGTTCACGCATCTGTCCCGCCACATCCAGAATACCGTCGGACATCTGACCCGATATCCGCATCACCTTGTCGAGCAGATCGGAAACGTTATCTTTCTCCTGATCCAGTTCCGCTAGTTTGGCTGTATTAATCTTTGCCAGCGTCTTCGTGGACAGGCAGAGGAAAATCGCCACAAGCAAAAGAAGCGCCACCCGGATTTCATAGCTTGCCATATCCGCCCCGGCAAGCGCACCCACTGCGCCCTGCCAGCCCAAAAAAACCAGGTTGGACACCAGCCCGAAGCCTGACACCCACGCGCAGAGCTTCACATCCGAATAGAGAACCAGCACCATGTAAAGAGGTATAATATAAGTAAAAGCTACCATGCTCACCGTGGTAAACACCACAAAGACATAGAACAGACTGTACGTCACGCCTATCACATACTTTAACCTCATATCCTCCGGCTGCCTGCTGTACATGAAAAACTCAAGCGCCACCGGCAAAATCGCCACCAGTGAAAAAACGACATAGTATCCTATGGTTCGGCTGCCCTTCAGCACCTCGACCAGATAAGCGAGCTCCAACACCGCCACAATCACCGTGTGACAGGCAATCGCCATCCTGTTCATTGCCTTTGCCCCGTTAAATACGACACTGTTTTCCATATTCCGTCCCTCCGCATGCATAAATATACAAAATCATGGCTTAGTATACCATATTGCTTTATACGGCTACAATACCCTTGTGCGCATACTCCCCGTTTATGGTACAATCTGTCATTTTGGCGGTATACATTGCATTCTTTTGGTTGACATAATAATTCCATCAGACTTGTTGTCCCACACTACCTCACCCCAATCACGATTCCGGCGATGATTATGGCGGCGCAGAACAGCTTATGTGTGGTATTTTTTTCCTTAAATAAATACCGTCCAGCCAAAATCGTGACCACACAGCCCGCCTGCTTTAAGAGCGTCATCATGGTAACACGGCTTCCCTCCATACCGTTTGCCACAAAAAGCGCCCTGTCCGCAATGACGATCAGCAGACTTAAAAGCCACACCCACTTATTGCAGACCGCCCGTTTCCAATTCACCGGCGTGCAGGAAATGAGAATAAAAAGCAGATAGAACAATGTCAGGAACAGCAGATACCAGAACTGTAGCTGGGAACTTGTGATATCTTTCATCAAAATTTTGTCGAGCAGGCCCGAAACTGCGTTTAGCAGGCAGGACGCGAAAGCCATCACCACATATTTGATCTCCACGGACTCTCCCGCGCTCTTTGCCGCCTCCCTCACGCTCTTCGGATGGTATTTTAAGAGAAGGAGCCCCGCCGACACAAAAAGCAGGCCGACCACCTGAAATGCGCCGAGCGCCTCCTGCAGCACAATGACGCCCAGCATGGTCGCAAAGAGCACCCGCGACAGGTCAAGCACGCCATACAGGCTGATCGGCATCCTTTTGATGGCTCGGAAACTGCACATCCACGCCAGAAAAATCACGAAAGACTTCATGGCAATGTAAAAGTAAAAGCGCGGTTCCACGCCCATTGACACCCCGGCAGACGGCAGAACCATGACAAAAGACAGGAAAGTATACATAAACAGTACCTCTATGGTAGAGTTTTTCTCCAAAGCCTTTTTCTTTACGATCTCCCGCACGCCCTTTAAGACGCCGTACAGTAAAACCAGCCAGATCCACATTTCTTTCGTACCCCCCTGCCTTCCGGCTCTGCTTATGCGCGCAAAAAAAGAAAACCATGTATATTCTGGTTTTCCTTATCTTTTCTCTAAAATAAGCAGGCGAGGGGAATCGAACCCCCCTCCCAAGCTTGGGAAGCTTGTATTCTACCGATGAACTACGCCTGCAGACTTACACTTTAAACAGTATACCATTTTATTTCCAAAAAGGAAAGCACTTTTTTCTCTTCCGCATAGACTATAGTAAAATGTCTTTATGGATTGCCCGCAGTCTCCGGCAATCCGAGGAGGAACATGAAAAAAACAGGCAGTATATTACTGGCGGCGCTCCTGCTTGTGGGCGTCCTATGGGGCTGTGGTAAAACGCCCGGCGAAAGCGCTCCCGCCGCTCCCGGCAAAACACCCGTGGTATTAAATGAAGTTGCCCACTCCATCTTCTATGCTCCCATGTACGTGGCGATTGAGGAAGGGTATTTCGCCGACGAAGGGATTGATTTAACCCTGATTACAGGATTCGGCGCCGACAAGACAATGACCGCGCTATTAACGGGCGAGGCCGACATTGGTTTTATGGGAAGTGAAAGTACCATTTATACCTACAAGGAGGGCGCTTCCGACTACGCGGTAAACTTTGCGCAGCTCACACAGAGAGCCGGTAATTTTCTGGTATCCAGGGAGCCCATAGAAAACTTCACATGGGATATGATAGTCGGCAAGGATGTGCTGGGCGGCCGGGCAGGCGGTATGCCGGAGATGGTATTCGAGTACATCTTAAAGAAGAACGACATTGACCCCGCAAACGACCTATCCATAGACCAGAGCATTGATTTCGGTTCCACGGCAGCCGCCTTCTCCGGCGGACAGGGGGATTTTTCGGTTGAATTCGAACCCCACGCCACCTCCCTCGAGGCAAAAGGCGACGGCTATGTGGTTGCCTCCCTTGGCGAGGACTCCGGCTACGTGCCTTACACCGCCTTCTCCGCCAGAAAGAGCTATATCGAGAAAAACCCGGATGTGATCGAGTCCTTCACCCGCGCCCTTCAAAAAGGCATGGACTATGTGCAGACCCACACGCCCGCGGAGATCGCCAAAGTGATCGCTCCTCAGTTTGCGGAGACAGACCTGTCCACCATAGAGACAATCGTCGGCAGATATGCCGCCCAGGACACATGGAAAGCGGACCTGGTCTTCTCGGAAGACAGCTTCACTCTTCTGGAAAACATCCTGGAAGAAGCCGGCGAACTGGACGGCAGGGTCCCTTACGCCGATCTGGTTGATACCTCTTTCGCCAAGAAAGTTTTGCAGTAGTCTTATCCCATACGGCTCCATATACAGAGAAAGCGCCCGGCTCATCCGCCGGGCGCTGTTCGTATTATGTAAACTACATTTCTCCTAACAGCTCTTTCAGGGCGTCCACCACAAACCGGTACTGTGTCAGCATCTCCTCCACGCCCACTTCCATCACAGAGTAATTTTCCTCCTTCACCGCCGACTCCTGCTCCGCCGCAAGCTGGGAAAGATAGGTTGCCCCGATGGAACGCATGGCGTTTTTCAGCCCGTGCACTTCAATGCGGTAGCGCTCATAGTCCTTCGCCTCATAAACGCTCCGAATCAGGGGGATTTTCTCCTGTCCCTCCTCCATGGCTGCCCAGAGCACTTCCATGTAAATTTCCTCATCGTCCCCGCACAGCCTGATGCCTTCCTGCACATCAAAACCTTTGACTGTCAGATCCTCAAATGACCGAATCATTCCCATTTTACTCTTCCTCCTGACCTTTTCCCTTTTTTCTTTTATCCCCGCCGCGTCTGTCAGTGATGCCGTCGATCATCTTTTCAACCAAAAGCTTTTTGACATACACGTCGAAGCTTAACATGCAGATGAAGGAGAAAATTTTCAACAATTCCCGATCCTCCGCGGGAGCATCCTCAAAGGTGTTCTGGGCAATCCGAAACTTCTCCTCCACATCTGCCTTTAAGACATCTTTCTGTTCCCGCTCCAGTCCGAAGACCTCCTCATATACGCGGGAAAGATCATACCCCTTTCCATTCTGGAAAAAGCGATTCGTAATCGGCTCTAAAAGCTCCTGAATATCGCTGATAGACAATATCCCCTTATAATAGTAGATAAAGATCAGAAGAAGCACGTGATCTTTTGTATACTTTTTCTTGAAGGGCGGCGGAATGAGATCATTTTTGGCGTAATTATTAATCATCGTCTTCGTCAGGATCTTGTCGGCAGCAGGGTTTCTGGTCGTGTTTTTCAGCTGAGACTCCATGAACGTCGTCACCTGGTCCATATAGAGATCAATATCAGGTATATCCTCCGCCCTGATATATTCAATTCTGTCCAGACTACCCTGGATGCTGTTAAGCAGGTCCTCTATATTAATCGTCATGTTCCGCACCTTCCGTCACTCTTTGACTCCTATTATATAGTTTTCGTATCTGACTGACAAGTATTTTATTGTACAGCCCGACCGGCAAAACCGCACCATTTTATCCCACCCGAAATCTGCCGGACGGTTTACAAAAAAGTACAAATGTGGTATATTCATACATAATATTAGTAAAGTTTTAACGTATGAAAGTGCTGTTTTTGACATACAGAATGGAGGAGCTATGAATAAAAAGCTAAAAACCGATGCAGTTGACCATCTTTTTCAGGCCATCCTCTGCCTGCAGACACAGGAGGAATGCTATAATTTCTTTGAGGATCTTTGCACTGTCAACGAACTTCTATCCCTCTCCCAGCGCTTCGAAGTGGCGTCCATGCTCAAGCAGCACAGGACTTACCTCGAAATCGCGGAAAAAACAGGCGCTTCAACTGCCACCATCAGCCGCGTCAACCGTTCCCTGAATTACGGAAATGACGGATATGACCTGATCTTTGAGCGCCTCAATTCCTAAAACAGGCATTTTTGTATACACGAAATTTTCTGCAAAACCTTTCCCATATTGACACAAATTTGCAGGCTTGTTAGAATAACAGATAGTAAAGAATTTTAGCATGGGCAGAGGGAATCAGATATGTATACTTGTCAACTCCATATTTATTTCGCAGGGCATCCCAGCCGCGCGTTGGACGTGATAAAAAAGATGCCTACTCTTGAACATTTTACCCATATTTTTTCCGAAAGTGACGAGGCGGAGGCTTCTCTGTCCGCAAAGGCGGACGTCATCATAGCCGATCTGTCCCGCATAGACGTGCCGTCTGCGCTGGAAATTTTACTGCCGAACCGCCGTGAAGGCGCGGAAGTTATTTTTCTTGCGGACAAAAAGCAGATGCAGGCCCTCTGCGCGGATCCGGCGTTAAAGGATATCGCGGACGTCTGGATCAGCCCCATGTCCGACGAGGAGCTCCGTTTCCGTTTCCTGCGATGGCAGCAGGCATATAAGGGAGGCAAAGACCTCTGGGAAACCAGCCACTTTCTGGAAGCGACGATCAACAACGTTCCCAATCTGGTCTGGTACAAGGATAAAGACGGCGTCCATGAAAAAGTGAATAACAGCTTCTGCCACGCCGTCAATAAGACCAAGGAGCAGGTGCAGGGCCGCCGGCATGCCTATATCTGGGACGTGGAGGAGGATGATCCCGCCTGCATCGAGTCGGAGCATCAGGTTATGAGCAAAAAGCAGACCTTTGTATCCGAGGAAACCATTATGGCAGGGGATGAGACAAGAACCCTGATGTGCTACAAGTCCCCCCTCTATAACTGTGACGGCACCGTGATGGGAACTGTGGGCGTAGGCGTCGATGTGACGCAGGAACGCGCCTACGAGCAGGAAATTATCCGCAAAAACCAGACGCTGGAGACAATTCTCGCCACCATCGACTGCGGCGTTATGAATCACAGTCTGAACGATTCGCGCATTCTGAATATAAACAGGGCTGCGCTCAAAATTCTCGGCTACGAAACTTTGGAAGAAATGATGGCGGACGGCTTCGACCTGATTGCGGCATCCGTCGCCGACGAGGATAAGGAACGCCTGCGAAACTGCATCCGCACCTTGAAAAAGGCGGGGGATACTGTCAATGTAGAGTACCGCGTGCAGCATAAAAACGGGGAAATTCTCCATATCATGGGAAATATTAAGCTCTACGAGGAAAACGGGGAGCTGTTCTGCCAGCGTTTCCTTCTGGACGTCACCGAGCAGAAACTGAAGGAGCGGAAAAATACGAGACGGCAGATGGAACTGGTGCAGGCTTTAAGCCTCGACTTCACGCTCGTATGTTTCGTGGAGCCGGACACTGGTATGCTCGTCCCCGTCCGAACGGGCAAACGCGAGCTGGATAATATTTTTGAAAGTAAAATATCCTTAAAAGAAAGCATGGAACAGTACATAGCGGAGTGGGTATATGAAGAAGACCGGGAAACCATGCGTCACGCCGTTTCGCTGGATACCCTTACGAAGGAGCTGAGCGCCAAACAGGTATACTCGGTCAATTACCGCAAGCAGCTGGACGGCCAGCTTATCTATTTCCAGATGAAGGCCGTGAGTGCCGGCGCAGAAGACGGCAGCCGCGGGATTGTTCTTGGATTCCGAAGCGTGGATGCGGATATCCGTAAGGAAATGGAACAGAACACACTGCTTGAAGCTGCCCTCTCCCAGGCCAACAGGGCGAGCAAGGCAAAAAGCGTATTTTTGTCAAATATGTCCCACGACATACGCACGCCGATGAACGCCATCGTCGGATTTACGAACCTTGCCATTACACATATCGACCAGAAAGAACAGGTTTCGGAATATCTGAAAAAGATCCAGACCTCAGGAAACCATCTGCTAAGTCTGATCAACGACATACTGGATATGAGCCATATCGAGAGCGGAAAGATCCATCTGGAGGAAAAATTATGCAGCCTCCCCGAAATTCTGCACGGTCTGCGCAATATCCTGCAGGCGGATATCCACGCCAAGCAGCTTGAGCTGCAGATTGATACCGTGGATGTCGTGGACGAAGACATTTACTGTGACAAGCTCAGGCTCAACCAGGTTCTTTTGAATCTGCTCAGCAATGCCGTAAAATATACGGGGGCCGGCGGCCATGTCAGTATGCGGATCACAGAAAAATCGGGCGCTCCTGCCGGCTACGGCCGCTATGAGTTTTCCATCAAGGACAGCGGCATCGGCATGAGTCCTGAGTTTGTGGCGCATATTTTTGAGCCCTTTGAGCGGGAGCGCAACAGCACCATCAGTAAAATCCAGGGGACCGGTCTTGGCATGGCGATCACGAAAAATATCGTGGATATGATGAACGGTTCCATCTCGGTGACGAGCGAACAGGGCGTGGGAACTGAATTTACGGTCTCCTTCACGTTCCGTCTGCACGCCGAGAAAAAGGAATCTCTGATCCTGCCGGAACTGAAAGACTGTAAAGCGCTGGTGGTGGATGACGATTTCAATACATGCGACAGTGTTTCCTATATGCTTGGACAGCTCGGACTGCATGCCGAATGGACGCTCTCCGGCAAGGAAGCGGTACTTCGCAGCCATCAGGCCATTATGCGCAACACCAGCTATTCGGTGTATATTGTGGACTGGCTGCTCCCTGACATGAACGGCGTCGAAGTGGCCCGGCGAATCCGAAAGGAAACCGGCGAAAATGTACCCATTATCGTTCTGACCGCCTATGACTGGTCCGATATCGAGACAGAGGCGAGGGAAGCCGGCGTTACGGCATTCTGCAACAAACCGCTGTTCCTGTCTGAATTAAGTTCCTGTCTCCAGTCCGTGCTGCGTCCGAAATCCCCGGAGGACGAGAATGCCAAAAAGGATATCAACCCCCGCAGCACCGGGCGGATTCTGCTGGCGGAAGACGTGGAAATGAACCAGGAGCTCGCGGTGGTTCTGCTGGAAGGCGCAGGTTTTAGCGTAGACGTTGCAGATAACGGCCAGATTGCATTCGAAATGATTGCAAAATCAGAACCAGGCTATTATCAGGCGGTACTGATGGATGTACAGATGCCTGTGATGGACGGCTATGAAGCGACCAAGCGTATCAGAAAGCTGGAAAATCATACGCTTGCCTCCATCCCGATCATCGCCATGACCGCCAACGCTTTCACGGAAGACAGGGAAGAGGCGCTTAAATGTGGTATGAACGGCCATATCGCCAAACCCATTGACGTACAGGTTTTGTTCAAAACGCTGGACGATATATTGTAGTCACATTATTTACGAAAAAAACGAAAAATAATGCTTTACATTTTATAAGAGTTATGCTATTCTATGGGTGTTGTCACTCAACGTAATTTTTTATATTTTTGGAGGTATCTACAATGAACAAAGGTACAGTAAAGTGGTTTAACAACCAGAAGGGCTACGGCTTCATCTCTGACGAGCAGGGTAACGATGTATTCGTACACTACTCCGGTCTTAACATGGAAGGCTTCAAGTCTCTCGAAGAGGGCGCTGAGGTTGAGTATGAAGTAGTAAACGGCGAGAAAGGCCCTCAGGCCGTAAACGTAACAAAGTTATAAGAGCTGACGCTTCTTATGACATCTATAATCAGTATCACGATGTGCCTGTTCTTAAATATAATGTTCTGAAAATCCAGTAAGACTTTTTTATTTAGAATCAGCTATTGTTGTAACGGATTAGAGAAGAACAAAAACCTGTCTGCACGGCAGGTTTTTTTCTTTTTCCCCTATGTTCTTTCCATGTACGCCAGCACATCCCTAAAAGCCATCTCTCCCCCGAAAAGGTCAAGCGCGCTCCCTATCGTCACATCCACTCTTCCCTTCCCCAGGTCCCTTAACTGGTCCAGGTCCGCAAAGCTGTGCACGCCGCCCGCATAAGTTATTGGAATTTTTCCCCAGTCACCCAGAAGCCTTGCCACCGGCGCCTCGATACCCGCACTTTTTCCCTCCACATCCACCGCATGAACCAAAAATTCATCACAGTATGCGGAAAGCTCGTCAAGAATCTTTTCCGAAAGTTCCACCGAAGTATATTTCTGCCACCTGTCGGTCACAATATAGTATCTACCTTCTCTGTTCCTCACACTCAGGTCCAGAACCAGATTTTCCTTCCCGGTTTCCTTTACCAGGTTAAAAAGCCTGTCATACTGTATCTCACCTTCTGAAAAAACATAGGAGGTAACGATCACATGGCTTGCCCCCGCTTCCAAAAAAACGGACGCATTTTCCGGCGTGATGCCGCCGCCCGCCTGCAGCCCTTTCGGATATGCCGAAAGCGCCGAAAGCGCCTGCTTTTTCGTCTCTTCATAATAAGGGGAGGAGGCCGGATTCAGCAGAATGATATGCCCGCCTTCTATTCCCCGTTCCCGGTAAAGCCCGGCATAAAAGGCGGCGTCCTGACAGGATACAAAATTTTCAAGCGCCCTGTCCCCCGCATCCTTAAGGCTTCCCCCGACTATCTGTTTGACACAGCCGTTATGAATATCAATGCACGGTCGAAATTTCATAATTTTTCCTTTTCTTTTTTCTTCTGCCCAAACACTGCCAAGAACCAGTATCGGGAGCATTGCCTGTTTCAGAACTTGATGCATATTTTCATTTCTATCTGACATAATAACATAAGAACAGGAAGTTTACCAAACATTCTGTTTAAAAAATTGCATGCGGAGAACCTCATGCAAAGGATTCAGCAATCGAGCAAAGGAGTGAAATTATGAAAAGATTAAAAACCTTACTTTTTGTCTCTCTCATGGTTCTGAGCATGTCCGCGCTAACCGCCTGCGGCAGCAGAAATGCTGACGGAAACACCGATAACGGCGCTGGCACGCAGAACGGAACCGGGACCGTCGGTACGGATACAGGCACTGACAACGGAACAGGTGTCGGCACTACCGGCACAAATGACGCCGGCACAGGCACTACAGACACCACCGGTACAGGAATGGGTGACACAAATACGACCGGCACAGATACCAACGGCACAGGAATGAACGGCACCATGGATGATAATGACAACGTAAACGACGCCACGGCAGGCACAAACGGCGGATCTGTTGGCGGTGCCATCAGCGATGCGGTTGACGATGCAGGGAACGCTGCTTCCGATATCATTGACGATGCTGCAACAGGCGTAGAAAATATGGTAGATGACGTGACAGGCAATAACAATACCGACACTACCACCCAGACGCGCTAACAGGAAGTTTCTTAACTTCCTATACAGCGGCAAAGAGTTCCCGAGGCGATGTCCCCGAGAACTCTTTCTTTTTTCCATATCAGCCTTTTTCTATGAGTATACCATCCCGGTACGCCTGCAAAAGCTCCTCCAGCTGATGGATGCTCTCCTTCATTTCCAAGCCGATCTCCGTATCCGAAATCTTCTGGCGCATGGCAGTAGTCTCCAAAATGAAAGAATCCGAAAAAATATCCGATTCATGGAGAATCGCCGACTCCGTAGACTCAAAAGGCTCATGCGCCACCAGCCGCATACCGTGTGAATTGACTACCAGCGTATATCCGGCTATGCCTGTCTTATCCTGATAAGCCTTGGAAAACCCGCCGTCGATAACTAAAAGCTTACCCCCGCACCGAATCGGCGTCTCTCCCTTTTTCCGCTCCACAGGCACATGGCCGTTCACGATATGGGAATGCGCCTCGTCCAGACCGAACTCCTGCAGAATCCGATTTACCACCATCTCGCTGTCAAGCAGCCTGTAATAGGCGTTCTTCGTCTCCTTGTGAAGTTCCTTATCCTCCACCAGATACCGCTCGAAAGTAGCCATCTTATCCTTGCCGAAAACCGGGGAGTTGGGCCCCGCCCATATATACCAGATAATGTCCTGTCCCTTTAATTTCTCTTTCAGGTCGTGTGAATAATAGCCTTTTCTGGCATAGTGCTCCAGTACATCGTAGAGCTCCTTACCGCTGTACTCCTCCCCGTAAACATTGACCTTGTTGAAATTTCCCTCCTCATCCATGGGTACACAGCCATGATAGAGAAGGTTGGAGTTATAAACCTTGTATAACCCACCTTTGGAAAACAGAAAGCGCACATGCTTCTGCAGCTTCTCGCATTTGACAAAAGCCTGACGCAGGCGCTCCATCACCTGCTCCTCCTCCGCCGTAAGCTCATAGGGACGGTTTCTGTTTATGGTAGGGAAATCCACGTCTTTGATGGGATAGGAAACCCCGTTGAGCACAAGCGCCTTATTCTCATAATCAATGTGCTCAAGGAGCAGTCTGTCCTGCATGGCAAATTCAGGGCGCCTCATAATCAGCTGCCCCTCCAGTTTGAACTGCAGCACGGCAATCGCCTTGTGCATCTTCATGTCCAGGCTCAGATCTTTTGTGTCGTAATCCGTATTGTACTTGATGGCAAAAGCCTCACAGTCGGAATCTTTATAAGTATCCAGCGCAAAGGTGGCAAGGGGGATCAGATTGATGCCGTAGCCTTCCTCCAGCGTATCCAGATTGCCGTATCTGGCCGCCATGCGGATCACGTTTGCGATACAGGCCAGATGTCCGCTTGCCGCCCCCATCCACACAATGTCGTGATTGCCCCACTGCACGTCCACCGAGTGATACTGGCAGAGTGTATCCAGAATGATATGCGGTCCCGGCCCCCTGTCGAAAATATCTCCCACAATGTGCAGATGGTCGATCACCAGCCGCTGGATCAGGTTGCTCAGCGCGACGATAAATTCCTGCGCCCTGCCAATGCGGATGATGGTGTGGATGATCTCGTTATAATATGCCTCTTTATCCTGCACCTCCGCCTTCTCTGTGATCAGTTCCTCAATGATATAGGAAAAGTCTTTGGGCAGCGCCTTTCTCACCTTGGACCGGGTGTATTTCGAAGAAACCCTCTTTGTGATCTGCACAAGCCTGTGCAGCGTGATCTTGTACCAGTCCTCAATGGAAGCCTCATCCTCCTGCTGCGTGACAATATCCAGCTTCTCCTCAGGATAATAGATTAACGTTGCCAGACTCTTCTTGTCCCTGATGCTCAAAGTGTTGCCAAACTCTTCGTCGATCTTTCTGCGCACGGAGCCGGAACCGTTTTTCAGGATATGGTTAAACTGCTCGTATTCCCCGTGGATATCCGTCATAAAATGTTCCGTGCCCTTGGGCAGATTCAGGATAGCCTGTAAATTGATAATCTCCGTGGACGCCGCCGCAATCGTCGGATACTGCTTTGCCAAACTTTTCAGGTATTTTAACTCCAAATTGTCCATTTGATTCTCCGTTTCGTTGACCCTCACACCAGCCGCCATGATTCCGCATATCGGAATCTCAAATCATTGCGGAGAATGCCCGTATTTCAGGCATTCTCCCGAGTGAAAGTGATTTGCGAAGCAAATCTAGAACTTCTTAACGAAGCCGCCTCTGCTGCTGAGTTTTAGAAGTTCTTTTCACTCTATCACATCAGCCATATCGTATAGTCCCGCCGGTTTCCCTGCCAGAAATTTTGCCGCCTGAATGGCGCCTTTTCCAAACACAGCTTTAGAGTAAGCCCTGTGGGAAAAGGTGACCACCTCGTCCGCTCCTGCAAAAATTACGTCATGATCGCCCACGATGGTTCCGCCCCTGACCGCGCTGATGCCGATCTCCTTCGCGTCCCTCTTCTGCCTGACCTGGCTTCTGTCATAGATATATGCAAAGCTCCCGTCCATCTCCTCGTTGATGGAATCCGCCAGCGCAAGCGCCGTGCCGCTGGGCGCATCCAGCTTCTGGTTATGGTGCTTTTCCACAATCTCAATGTCGAAACCCGCAGGAGACAGTGTCTTTGCCGCTTCCTTTAGAAGTTTCAGGAGCATATTGATGCCAAGTGACATATTCGCGGATTTTAAAACCGCCACCTGTTTCGACGCCTCCTGTACCTTTGCAAGCTGCGCTTCGGAAAGCCCGGTGGTGCACAGCACACATGGCACCTTCTTCTCCGCACAGTAGTCAAGCAGGGCATCCACTGCAGCCGCCACGGAAAAATCGATCACCGCGTCCGCTTCCACAGTACACTGTCCGATTGCGGAAAACACCGGGTACGGATTTTTCCCCTCGTCCCTTGCGTCCACGCCCGCCACAATCTCTATCTCTTCATCCGCAGCGATCAGAGAGCGAATCGTCTGTCCCATCTTGCCGTTGCAGCCGTGCATAATTACCTTTACCATATCTGTCTCCTTTCCTATCCTACAATAATTGCAAAATGAAATAAAACTTTTGTTATGTTTGTGCCGTTTCACAATTATTTATTATCCGAAAACGTCTGCCGGTTCTTCCCGACAGACGTTCCTACCAATTACATCTATACCTATAGAATCCCGTAATCCTGCATCGCTTTCTTCAGACGTTCCACGTTCTGAGGCTCCATGTCGGACAGGGGCATATGTAAACCGCCTACTTCCTTGCCCATCAAATTCAGTGCCGCTTTCACGGGGATCGGGTTCACTTCGCAGAAAAGTGCGTCGCACAGGTCAATCGCGCGAAGCTGCTCTTTCCTGCTGCCCTCCACATCCCCGTCAAGGAACTTCCGGCAGATATCATGGGTCTGTTTCGGCGCCACATTGGACAGTACGGAAATCACGCCGATACCTCCAAGTGACATGATCGGCACGATCTGGTCGTCATTGCCGGAATACAGGTCTACCTTGTCCCCTGCCAGCGACATCAGCTTGGCGATCTGCCCGATATTGCCGCTCGCCTCCTTGATACCCACGATATTCTCCACCTCCGTGCAGAGTCTCGCCGCCGTCTGGGGCTGGATATTACATCCCGTGCGGCTCGGCACATTGTAAAGAATGATGGGCAGCTTCACGGAGTCCGCCACCTTTTTATAATGCGCATACAGACCGTTCTGGGTCGCTTTGTTATAGTAAGGCGTCACCAGAAGCAGACCGTCCGCACCGTATTTCTCCGCCTCTGTGGAAAGATAAACCGCCGTCTCCGTACAGTTCGATCCTGTTCCCGCCACCACGGGAACCCTGCCTTTCACCGTCTCAATACAGAAGCGGATCAGGTCCAGATGCTCCTCATGGGTCAGCGTGGAAGACTCTCCCGTCGTACCGCAGACAATGATTGCATCCGTTCCGCCCGCGATCTGGAACTCAACCAGCTCCGCAAATTTTTCATAATTGATACTGCCGTCCTCATGAAATGGTGTGACAATCGCCACGCCTGCTCCCTTAAAAATTGCCATATTCTCCTCCATTCTGAAATGATAAAGAGCTGACCGCATAGGGTCAGCTCCATAATTCTTCCGTCTCCGGTCTGGATAGCGCCCCATCTTTTCGATGACAGTCATACAGCTCTTAACTGTATGCCCAAGGTAAAAACTTGCAGGCCGTCTCCCCTTTCGGCGTCCTCTCCTTTCGGGACATTTCCCCTGTGCCTGTCACATCCATGCCCGTACTGATAGATAACGCAACCTCTATCAACTCTATAATGTTATTTACTATGGTTTATCATAGCACCCGGGTGCATCCGTGTCAATCCCATATCTTGAAATGCATGGTTTCCACCTTCGTCACCTGATCCGCCAGCGTGCAGACCCTGTCGTTTAAAGTGATGCCCGTCATAATGATATCCATCTCCTCCGGCTTTCCCGAAAGCAGATTCTTTAACTCCTCCACAGTAATGATGCCGTTGTCTATCAGTCCCAGGACCTCATCCAGTATCAGCAGGGTGCATTCTCCTGTATTCAGGATCTTTTTGGCAAAATTCAAGCCGTTTTTGATGTTGCGGCTCTCCTCCTCCTTGCACTTATCGGAAAGCTGTGAAAAATCCTCCTCAGACTTCTCAAAACGGAAAATCTTGATCTCCGGCTCCAGGCGTTTCACAAACTCCGACTCTGTCAGCCCCCGTCCTTTCAGAAACTGTATGATGACGACATACTCTCCTTCACATGCTGCCTGAATCGCTCTTCCCAACGCCGCCGGGGATTTTCCATGCCCTTCCCCACTGTATATCTGAATCCTGCCTTTTTCCATAGCCAGCACCCCGTACTCTCATAAGTTACATAATATATATAAGCTCAGAATAGCACAATCCTTCTGCGGATGCAAGTCGTTACTTCCTGCCCGCAGCATGCGCCTGCAAGTCTCACTCCTCTTCCACCAGCTCCAGCTTGCTCACGGAAACCTCGTAGGCGATCCTTCGTTCCAGCTGTTCCTCCGACAATTTTTTCATATATTCACGGCTCTGAATCCTGCCCCAGATGGCACACCGGCTCCCCACTTCAAAACTGCTGGCAAATCTGGCGTTGCGCCCCCAGCAGATGCACGGTATGTAATCCGACTTCCCGTAAGGCCTGTTTACCGCCAGAAGCAGGTCGGCGATCTCCCTTCCCAGCGGTGTCTTCCGATAAACCGGCGCTTTGCAGATATAACCGTCCAAAAAAATCTGGTTTGTCTTCGCCCCTTCCCCGATATCGTCCACAAACTCAATCTCACGGGCAAACACTGACAAAACCAGCCTGTTCTTTCTCTCCTCATGTCTGTTATAAGAGCGGAACTGTCCTGTGATGCATATCTTCAGTCCCTTGTAATCCTCATTTACGTCGATGAGCCTCTCAGACACCATCACTGGTATGATATCAGTTGACTCGCTGAGTCGATCTACGCTGATGTCTACCATATAAAAGCCCTCTCCGAAAATCTCGTGGCTGAAAGAAAAATCACTTACAATCTCCCCCATAACCGCCACCTGGTTGTTTTCAATTACCTTATCCGTCATGTTTTCCTCCATTCTGCTCAAGTATTTCAATGCCATTTAAAAACTGACCCTGAACTGTTATTGTATTATCAATATATAAGATATGGCGGGAAAATAGAACTGTAAGGGGTCGCGCGACTTGCAAGAAACCCGGGCAAGTGCTATAATCGTCGTTGGCTCAAAAGTCTATTTTAGTGAAAGGGTAGTTAATTATGATACAGACAAGAGAAGATGTGAGAAATATAGCGATAATCGCCCACGTTGACCACGGTAAGACCACGCTGGTGGACGAGCTTCTAAAGCAAAGCGGCGTATTCCGGGAAAATCAGGAAGTGGCGGAGCGCGTCATGGACTCAAACGACATTGAGAAGGAGCGCGGCATCACGATTCTTTCCAAAAACACGGCCGTCACCTATAAAGGGATCAAGATCAACATCATCGACACCCCAGGTCACGCGGACTTCGGCGGCGAAGTGGAGAGGGTGCTTAAAATGGTGGACGGCGTGATCCTTGTGGTGGACGCTTTTGAGGGACCTATGCCCCAGACAAAATTCGTGCTGAAAAAGGCGCTGGAACTGGATCTTTCCGTGATCGTCTGCATCAATAAATGCGACCGCCCCGAGGCAAGACCGATTCAAGTGGTGGATGAAGTGCTGGAACTTTTCATGGATCTGGACGCCAACGACGAGCAGCTCGACTGCCCCTTCGTCTACGCTTCCGCAAAGACCGGCACGGCCACCACGCAGCTTACGGTCAAGGGAAAGGATATGACCCCGCTCTTTGACACCATCGTCGAGCACATTCCCGCGCCTCAGGGCGATCCCGACGCGGGCACACAGCTTCTCGTGAGCACCATCGACTATAACGAGTACGTGGGACGTATCGGCGTCGGTAAGGTGGATAACGGCTCCGTGAAAGTGAATCAGGAAGTGGTCATTGTGAACCACCACGACCCCGACAAGCTGAAAAAGGTAAAGATCAGCAAGCTTTACGAGTACGACGGTCTGGACAAAGTGGAGGTAAAGGAGGCGCATGTCGGCTCCATCGTGGCGATCTCCGGCATTGCGGATATCCATATCGGTGACACCCTCTGCTCCCCCGACGATCCCAAGCCGATTCCCTTCCAGAAGATTTCGGAGCCGACGATTGCCATGCATTTTTGCGTCAATGACTCCCCCCTCGCCGGCAAAGAGGGCAAATACGTCACCAGCCGCCATCTGCGCGACAGGCTTTTCCGGGAGTTAAATACGGATGTGTCCCTGCGGGTGGAAGAGACCGAAACCACGGAGGCATTCAAGGTTTCAGGGCGCGGCGAGCTGCACCTCTCCGTGCTGATCGAGAATATGAGAAGGGAAGGCTATGAGTTTGCCGTAAGCAAAGCGGAAGTGCTCTACAGGACCGATGAGAACGGCAAGAAGACTGAGCCTATGGAATTGTGTTATGTGGATGTGCCGGAAGAGTTTTCCGGGACCGTCATAGAAAAACTGAGCCAGCGAAAAGGTGAGCTGAAAAATATGGGCATGGCGTCCGGCGGTTACACCCGGCTCGAGTTTTCCATCCCCTCAAGGGGCCTGATCGGCTACCGCGGCGAATTTATGACCGACACCAAGGGCAACGGCATCATGAACACCATCTTTGACGGCTATGGCCCTTACAAGGGAGATATCCAGTACCGCAAGCAGGGTTCCCTCATCGCCTTTGAGGCGGGTGAAGCGATCACCTACGGGCTTTACAACGCGCAGGAGCGCGGCACCCTCTTTATCGGCCCTGGCGAGAAGGTCTATTCCGGCATGGTCGTCGGGCAGAACGGACGCGGAGAGGATATCGAATTAAATGTCTGCAAGAAAAAGCAGCTCACCAACACCCGCTCCTCCTCCGCTGACGAGGCGCTGCGCCTCACGCCGCCCAAGGTTTTAAGTCTGGAGCAGGCGCTTGAATTTATCGACACGGACGAGCTGCTGGAAGTGACGCCGGAAAGCCTCAGAATCAGGAAGAAGATTCTGGACCCGACACTTAGGAAGCGGGCGGCTATTTCGGCGGCGGCACGGAAGTAAGCAGACTCGCAAATCCGCGCTACGCGCTTTCCGTCCGCCTTCGTCGGACATTTGCTCGTTGACGTCTCGGAAAAAACAATTGCCTGCTTTGCAGTCGCTTGTTTTTTCCTTTGATCGTCAGATCCCCAGCACAACCTCCGCCACGCGGAAATAAATAAGCAGGGAGATCGCGTCCACAATCGTCGTGATAAACGGGCTTGCCATCACTGCCGGGTCAAGCCCGATTTTCTTTGCCAGCATGGGCAGCGTGGAGCCGACCATCTTCGCCACGATCACCGCCATCAGCAGGGTAATGCACACCACGAACGCCACCTGCACACTCACATGGTCAAAAATCATCAACCTCGCAAAATTGCAGACTGACAGCGTCAGACCGCACAGCACCGCCGTGCGGATCTCCTTCCAGATCACCTTAAGCCAGTCGCTAAACTCGATCTCCTCCAGCGAAATACCGCGGATGATGATGGCGGAGGCCTGTCCGCCCGCATTGCCGCCGGTATCCATCAGCATGGGGATAAAAGCCGTGAGCACCACATACCGTTTCAGTTCGTTCTCAAAAGAGGTGATAATCTTCCCCGTAAAGGTAGCCGAGATCATCAAGAGAAGGAGCCACGGAATCCTTTTTTTGTAGGCGTCAAACACCGTCATCCGCAGATAGGGCTTATCGGAAGGCATCACAGCCGCCATCTTTTCGATATCTTCCGTGGTCTCCTCCTCCAGGATGTCCACCACGTCGTCCATGGTGATAATGCCGACCAGCCTGTCCTCGTTATCCACCACAGGCATGGCGGTAAACTCATACTTTTTGAACTGCCTGGCAACCTCCTCCTGGTCCATCAGCGTATGGAGGGACACCACGTTTCTGTGCATCATTTCACCGATCACGTCATCCGGGTCGCTTAAGAGCAGATAGCGCAGTGCCACAGTCCCCACAAGCGTCCGCTTATAATCGAGCACATAGCAGATATTGATGGTCTCGCTGTCAAGCCCTACCTTGCGGATCCGGTCGATGGCCTGCGCCACCGTGTAGTGCTCCTTCAAATCCACATACTCCACCGTCATAATGCTGCCCGCGGAGTCCTCCGGGTAACGCATCAGATGGTTGATCGCCTTTCTCGTGTCCGGGCTTGTGTTGGCGATCAGCCGTTTCACCACATTGGCGGGCATCTCCTCCATCAGTTCCTTCGCGTCGTCGGACATCATGTTATCTATGATGCGGGCCGCATCCTTATCCGAGAGGGATGTGATAATGGACTGCTGCCTGTCAATCTCCAGATAGGAAAAGACGTCGGCCGCCGTATCCTTAGGGAGAAAACGGAATATCTTAATAACCTCTTCCTCCTCCATCTCCTCCATATAGTCCGCGATATCCGCATCATTCAACTCTTCGATAATTTTCCTGAGACTGGTGTACTGCCCTTTCCTGAGAAGCTCCCGGATCTCCTCCACACCAAAATCGGCATAGTCGTTATAAACCTTTGTCCCCGGCTCTTCCGCCCTTTTTTCCGTTTCCCTGTTCTCACCCATAGTCTGCCGCCTTTCCGCCGAAAAAACGCATCCCGGCGGCCGGGCTTTTGTCAGCCGGACCCGCTTTGGGAAACGTCCTCCGCACTTTTATAGAAAAAAGGATCTGAGACGCCCACCCGCGCTGTGCCGGCGGTAGCCTCCGTAATGTCCTTTATCAGTTTGTCTTTCTCCTCACAGGGCACATGGAACCCGATGGACACCTGTTCCGTATAGACGGACTCCTCGATGGGAATCCCCCTCTGCCCCAAGAGATACTGTATCTTACCGATCCCGTTATAATCAGTCTCCACCGTAAGAGTATACCCGTACCTCATCACCGCCACACGGCTGTCCGCAAGCCCCACCTGCGCCGCCTGTGTGTAGGCGCGCACAAGCCCGCCGGTACCAAGAAGCGTGCCGCCGAAATACCGGGTCACAACCAGCGTCAGGCCACGGATGCCCGATCCTGTGAGCACCTCCAGAATGGGTCTGCCCGCCGTGCCGGAGGGTTCCCCGTCGTCCGAATACCGCACGGTCTCCCCCCGCTCCCCTATGATATAGGCGTAGCAGTGATGCCTGGCGTCCCAATAGCGCTTTTTCTCGGCCTCGATAAAGGAAACCGCCGCCTCCTCCGTGTGAGTGGCCTGCACATGGGCGATAAAACGGGATTTCTTTTCCACGATCTCCCCCTCGCCCCCATATTCAATTATTTTATACGGCGCATACTTATCCATGTATAATATCGTTGCACATTTCTTCCCGCCGTGCAAGTATAAATGTGCACAGAATCGTAAACAATTCTTAAGAAAGCATAAAAACCTTTATTTACCAGAGGAATTTTGCTATAATCGTCACAGATTATACCCTTTCTATTTTATAGAAAAATGCGGCAGTGTAAAAAAATTGACTATATAGGCATTTGAGACTATGATAGAGAGTCGAGGAGGCAGTATCCTATGAACTACGGTAAAAAAGGCGTCCGCAAAAAGCAGCAGGCGCTTCACTCTACAGGTAAAAAATGGAGCAGAAAGGTTGCCTTTACCTTTGTGCAGGTATTTCTGATCGGCATGATCGGTGCGGCCATTGTCGGCGTGAGCGCAGGCATCGGCGCTTTTAAGGGCATTCTGGCAACAGCGCCGGATATCAGCAACATTGACGTCACGCCCTCCGGGTTTTCCACATTCGTATATAATATAGAAGGCACCCAGATCAAGAAGCTGGTTTCCACCGACGCCAACAGAATCCCGGTTTCCATCGACATGGTTCCCCAGGACCTGAAGGACGCGTTTGTCGCCATCGAGGACGCCCGTTTTTATGACCATAACGGCATTGATATCAAGGGCATCATCCGCGCGGGCATGATCGGCATCCAGAACCGCCACTTCTCCGAGGGAGCCAGCACCATCACCCAGCAGCTCCTTAAAAACAATGTCTTTACAGACTGGACGAGCGAGGATTCCTGGGCGGACAAATTCAAGAGAAAGTTTCAGGAGCAGTATCTGGCTCTGGAACTGGAAAAAGTCATGGATAAGGAGTCCATCCTGATCAACTACATGAATTCCATCAATCTGGGATCCAATACGCTTGGCGTGGAGGCTGCTTCCAGACGGTATTTCGGTAAGCACGTCAACGAACTTACCCTGTCCGAGTGCGCGGTGATCGCGGGCATTACCCAGAACCCGTCCCGCTATAACCCCATCACACACCCGGAGGATAATGCCAAACGCCGGGAAAAGGTTCTGAAAGAGATGATGGAGCAGGGCTATATCACAGCAAAGGAGCGCGAGGAAGCGCTTGCCGACGACGTATACTCCCGCATTCAGGTAGCCGACGCCAAAAATGAGGACAACGCAGTCAGTACATATTTTGTGGATGCGCTGACGGACGACGTCATGGAAGACCTGATCGCTGCCGGTTACAACGAAACACAGGCCTACACCCTGCTCTACAGCGGCGGTCTGAAAATATATTCCACGCAGGACCCCAAAATACAGGCGATCTGTGACAACGCTTTTGCGGACGAGAACAATTTCCCCGCAAACACAAAATGGTATCTGAACTATGAACTGACCATCGACCGCGCAAACGGGGACAGGGAAAATGTCAGCACGGAAATGTTCCGCAGCTACTGGAAGGAAAACCGTTCCTCCAGCTACAATCTGATTTACTCCTCACAGGAGGAGGCTTATCAGGATATCGAGGCATACAAGGCCGACGTGATGCGCTCCGGCGACGAAGTCTTTGGCGAAAATATCAATCTGACTCCGCAGCCTCAGGTTTCTCTCGTGGTTGAGGACCAGAGCACAGGCTGCATCGTGGCAATGGTAGGCGGCAGGGGCGCCAAAACCGCCAGCCGTACCTTAAACCGCGCCACCGATACGGCAAGACAGCCGGGCTCCACCTTTAAGGTAGTCTCCACTTATGCGCCCGCCTTAGACAGCGCGGGGCTTACCCTCGCTACGGTTATGAACGACGCGCCCTTCAATTACGCCAACGGACGCCCGGTTGCAAACTGGTACGGCGAGACATACCGCGGGCTCTCCTCCCTGCGGGACGGCATCCGCGACTCCATGAATATCGTGGCTGTGAAGACGCTGACACAGATTACGCCGCAGCTCGGTTTCGATTATCTGAGAAATTTCGGCTTCACCACCATTGTGGATCGCGAGGAAATAAACGGCGAAATATTCTCGGACATCCAGCAGACTACCGCCCTCGGCGGTCTTACCCACGGCGTCACCAACGAAGAACTTAACGCTGCCTACGCCTGCATCGCAAACGGCGGCACTTACATCAAGCCCAAGCTTTACACGAAGGTTTTGGACCACGACGGAAATATTATACTGGACAACACCCTGCCCAATTCCAAGCAGGTCATCAAGGAGACCACCGCATTCCTTCTGACGGACGCCATGGTTGACGTAGTCACAAGCGGTACGGGCGGCTCGGTCAACTTCGGCAATATGGCTATCGCCGGAAAGACAGGCACGACCTCCGATTACAACGACGTTTGGTTTTCAGGGTACACCCCCTACTACACCGCTACGACCTGGGCCGGCTTTGACAATAACGTAAAACTGTCCGGCGACGAGAAGAATCTGGCGAAAAAGCTGTGGCGCGCCGTGATGTCGCAGATCCATGAGGACCTTCCCAGCGAATCCTTCAGCGTTCCCTCCGGCATCGTGACGGCAACCGTCTGCTCCCGTTCCGGGAAACTGCCCATTGCAGGGCTTTGCGACGGAACACTGCGCACGGAATATTTTGCGGAAAATACCATTCCCACCGATACCTGTGACGTACACTACGCGGGCCAGGTGTGCCAGTACAGCATGCTGCCGGCGCGCGAGTTCTGTCCCTTCAAGGTGGAAGGCGTCGTTGAACTGACGCCGGTTGAGGACGTCTCCCTGCAGAGCGGTTCCTCTACCGGGACAACAGAAGTGGTGAACGAGGACGGCTCCGTCAGCCAAGTGCCTGTCCCCGCGCCTACAAGCAATATGTGCCCTCACGACGAAGCGTTTTTCGCAACGCCCGGTTACGAGGGACTGATCGAAGCGCAGCGGGCTGAGATCAATCAGAGGAATTTCGAAGCGGCACAGGCGGCGGCAGAAGCCGCAGCCGCGGCACAGCAGCCGGCGCCGCCCCAGCCGGAACAGCCGCCCGCCCAATAACAAATTGAGCTTCGCTCAATTGCGAGATCCGCTTCGCGGACTCGAAAAAAACAACGAGCGCACGCGCGCTCGTTGTTTTATATACCTTTCACTCTCCGAATCTTCTCCTCCAGATCCTCTATCCCTGTCTTCGCATTGCTGATAGCCCGGCAGAACGCCTCATATTCCGCCTCCGGCTCCAGCCCCTCTTTCTCATAATACAATCTGCCAATCTCGATATAATTCTTTCTGATCACGTCCTCGCAAGTGCTGATCTGGCTTTTCAGACTCGCGATCTCAGCCAGATCCTTCGCCTTTCCCGTTACTTCTTTTCCCTTAGACGTGATGGTATCTCCAACTTTTTCAAAAAAATCCATATAATCTCCCTTCTGTGTCCGCTTTATGGACGACTGGTCTCTTTTCTAATCCTAATTATAATGTCCCCGGGCGTAAAATGGAACCACCTATCATTCTTTTGTCAATCTTTTTATGTATAGACGGTTTATTCATAGCTACGCACCAGCTCCGCTGCAATATGTTCCGCCAGAATGCGATATCCCTCCCTGTTCGCATGTACGCCGTCCGGCATGTAATCCGCCACAATATCCGCATCATGGGAATCCAGTATATTGGAATTGTATAAGTCTATCACATGAATATCGTAAGCCGCTGATAACGTTAAAATGACATCCGCCAGATTTTTCTGCGGCAGAAGATACGTCCGTTCCCGCATCAGGTAATCCTGCAAAATATTCGGCAGCGGCGTGACGAAGAAGATATCCGCATCGGGATAGTTCTCCTTAAGCCCTCTCATCAGCTCATCCAGGTCCCCACAGAAAGTCCACGGCCTGCGCTCCGCAAGACTGCCAAACTCTTTCTCGGACAGGCAGAACCCGTCATTGGTACCGCCCATAACAATGATAATATCCGTATCCTTCGGAATCTGTGTATACCGCTCCACAAAGGCGTCCGACCAGTACCGCCCGATGGAGGAACCGCCGACACCCAGATTATATACTTCCTCAGCCCCTAACAGTTCTTTCAGCACTGAAGGGTAAGCATAGGAGAGATACCCTTCTTCCCCTTCCAAATTGGCGGCAGCCGTGATACTGTCCCCCAGACAGGCAATTTTCTTCCCGGAAAAATCCACGCCCCGCTCTTCCAGACACGCCTGATCCTCCCAGTTGACCAGTAGAGTCTCCTCCAGGGAGTTTCGCATCTGCCTGCGCATGGCAAGCGTGATTTCTGGATACACCATCTCTATCTTCGGCAGAAGACCAAGCATATCGCCGGACACCGTCTGGTTTTCGGAGACGGCACTGCTGCCGGATATACTGAGCGCATTGCCCGACATACTGAACCCATTGACTGATATGGTATCGTTACCCGACATGCTGAGCGCATTGTCCGATACGGTATCGTTACCCGACACGCCGTGCGCATTGCCTGATACGGTATGGTTACCTGACACGCCGAGCACATTGCCTGATACGGTATGGTTACCCGACACGCTGTGCGCATTGCCTGATACGGTATCGTTACCCGACACGCTAAGTGCATTGCCCGATACCAAGTTATTTTCCGACACGAAAGTCATATTATCTGACACAGAGGTCATATTTTCCGACGCGCCAGTCATATTATTTGACACACTAGTCGCATTATCCGACACACCAGTCGTATCAGAGGACTCGCTCATCTCATCTCCGCTGGTGGCCGCATCCTGTTCCTCCCATACCTCCTGATTCCCGGACATACCGCTCATGTCGAGGTCCATCATCGCAATAGCAGGAACTGCCTCCTCGTCATCCATCCGAATCTCTTCCAGAAACTGGCCGAGCTTTTCCCTGTCCCCGGAGAGCGCCTCGATCTCCTGCCGCATCTCCTGCACCCGGTCATGGGCTTCCCGGTTCCTTGAGAGCACTTCCTCCTGCTGCCTTATTTCCGACTTTGTCTTTTCATTTATCACATATGTATCATACAGCCGCATTCCCACCGCCGCCAAAAGCACTGCCATCAGCGACAGGATCACCACCGCCAGCAACTCGTTTATTTTCTTCATATCCCAATCCATATCGACGGAGAATGCCGCTTTCAGGCACTCTCCTGCGTGAGAAAAGTCTGCAAAGCAGACTTAGAAATTCCTCGCGAAGCAGCCTCTGCTGCGAGCGATTAGAATTTCTTCTCACGCGAGTCTCTGTCTGACAATCTCATAAGCTAAAATCCCCGCCGCCACAGAAGCGTTCAGGGAATCTATATCCCCCCGCATGGGAATCTGCGCAGCCATATCGCATTTTTCCCTGACAAGGCGGCTTACGCCGTTTCCTTCCGCACCGATCACCAGCCCGATGGCTCCCTTCAAATTTAATTCATACATCGTTGTGCCGCCCATATCCGCACAGACAAACCAGAGCCCGTCCTTTTTCAGTTCCTCAATGGTCTGCCCCAGATTCGTCACCTTCGCCACCGGCGTATAATTCAGCGCGCCTGCGGATGCCTTCGCCACCGTAGCCGTCAGCCCGACCGCCCTGTTTTTCGGAATAATGACGCCGTGCGCGCCCGCCTGATTCGCCGTGCGGATAATCGCCCCCAGATTGTGGGGATCTTCGATCCCGTCCAAAAGCAAAACAAAGGGCGCTTCCCCTTTGTCCCTCGCCTTCTGCAGTATATCGGAAACTTCCGCATATCCGTAAGCCGCCGCTGCCGCGATCACGCCCTGGTGCCTGCCTGTCTCGGACATCTGGTCAAGCCGCTCCTTCGTCACATATTTGATTGGCGTCCCCTGCTTTGCCGCCTCCCGTTTGATGGTCATGACCGGTCCGTCCTTGCAGCCGTCCAGCACATAGAGCCTGTCTATGGTTCGCCCCGCCCGGAATGCCTCGATCACGGCGTTTCTGCCTTCTATAATTCCTGTATTTTCTTCCAAAATGATTCTCCTTTTTTGCAAAGTGCCTCACAGTCAAAAATATGACTGTATTCTCCTCGCTCTTCCTGCGGATGAGATGCAAGAAACAGCATAATATAAACTCCTCTGCTGACATTCTCGCCCATTATATCTCCATCCCTGCCAGCTCAACCGCCTTCTTGACCAGCGCAAGCAGCCGCTCCTGCTTTCCTGTCAGATACAGGTAGCCGCACAGCGCCTCAAACCCCGTGGCCTTGCGGTACTCAATAACCGTGGCGTTTTTCGCGGTGGTGTAGGATTTGGCGTTCCGCCCGCGCTTATAAACTGTCTGCTCTTCCTCGGTCAGTTCCTCCATCAGCGCTTCGATCATCCGCGCCTGCACCCGCGCGTTCACATAGGCGACCGTCTTATGATGCAGTTTGTTTGGGGAGGTATTGCCCCGCTCCACTACGACGGTGCGGATCACCAGATCATAGACCGCGTCCCCGATATAGGCAAGCGTCAGCGGCGAATAGGTGCGGATGTCAATTTCCCCGCATGCAAAGTCCCGCTTGATTGCATCAAGGATCGTTATGCTCTCTTCCATTTGACTCCCTCGCGCGTGTCTTCCAGTATAATACCTTTCCCGGCAAGAAGATCACGGATCTCGTCCGCCCTTGCAAAGTTCTTCGCCTTTCTGGCGTCCTGCCTCTCCTGAATCAGCGACTCGATCTCCGAGTCTAATATCTCCTGCCGGCGCTCTGCCGTAAGCCCGCAGATATCCATAAGCTCCACGATCTCTTCTTTCAGCGCGCGGATAAAGGCCTGGCTTGCGCCCTCTCCCACGGATGTATTGGCAAATTTCACCAGCTCAAAAATCGCAGAGATGGCGTCCGCCGTATTGAAGTCGTCGTCCATCGCCTCGTCAAACTTTGTCACAAATTCCTTCGCCTGCGCAAGCGCTTTCTCCTCGTCTGCACTAAGCTCCTGCGTCTGCGCCTTTTCCAGAAGGAAGTTTAAGTTAGACACGCAGGTCACGATCCGCTCCAGGCCGTTCTTCGCCGCCTCCATCAGCTCCGCGCTGAAATTTAAAGGGCTTCTGTAGTGGGCGGAGAGCATAAAGAACCGCAGCACCTGCAGGTCATACTTCTCGCTGATGTCCCGCACCGTGAAGAAATTGCCGAGGGACTTGGACATTTTCTTATTGTCAATATTTAAGAACCCGTTGTGCATCCAGTATTTGGCAAAAGGTTTGCCGTTTGCCGCCTCCGACTGGGCGATCTCATTCTCGTGGTGGGGAAAAATCAGGTCCTCGCCGCCCGCGTGAATGTCAATTTCCTCCCCCAGGTACTTCTTGCTCATCACCGAGCACTCGATATGCCAGCCCGGCCTTCCCTCACACCACGGGGACTCCCAGAAAGGCTCGCCCTCCTTTTTCGGTTTCCAGAGCACAAAGTCCAGCGGATCCTGCTTCTGCTCCTCCCCTGATACCAGAAGGGAACGCCCGCCGCTGCGCAGATCGTCCAGATTCTTATGGGAAAGCTTGCCGTAACCCGGAAAACTTCTCGTCTTAAAATAAACGGTGCCGTCCTCCGCCACATAGGCGTGTCCCTTGTCAATCAGTGTCTGGATCATCTCGATCATGCCGTCAATCTCGCAGGTCGCCTTGGGATGCGTGGTGGCGGGCTTCACATGCAGCGCCTCCATGTCCTTCTTGCACTCCGCGATATAGCGCTCCGAAATCACGGAAGGGTCTGTGCCCTCCTCATTTGCCTTCTTGATGATCTTGTCGTCCACATCCGTAAAGTTCGACACATAATTGACGTCATAACCCCTGTGCTCCATATAGCGGCGCACCGTGTCAAACACGATCATAGGTCTCGCGTTGCCGATATGAATCAGGTTATACACCGTAGGTCCGCACACATACATGCTGACCTTCCCCTCCTCAATCGGCACAAACTCCTCCTTTTTCCCCGACAGCGTATTGTAAACTTTCATCATCTTCTCTCCTTCCTCATCCGCTTCATCTCCTGCTCCAGATCAAGCAGCCGGTTCGTCAGCTCCGCGTTTGCGCGCTGCAAAACCATGATATCTTCCCGCACCGGGTCCGGCAGATGGGTCTGGTCTAGTTCTTCCTGCGGCAGCGCCATATTGTCGCGCTTGACCACGCGCCCGGGCACGCCCACCACCGTGGAATTAGGCGGCACCTCGTTGAGCACCACGCTCCCTGCCCCAATTTTACTATTATCCCCGATTTTAAACGAGCCAAGCACTTTCGCGCCGGTGCTTATCATGACATTATTCCCAATCGTTGGATGCCTTTTCCCCTGCTCCTTACCTGTACCGCCAAGGGTCACGCCCTGATAGAGCGTCACGTTATCGCCGATCACCGTGGTCTCCCCGATAATGACGCCGTGCCCGTGGTCAATAAAAAAGCCCTTGCCGATCTGCGCCCCCGGATGGATCTCTATGCCCGTCCTGCGCGCGCCCTTCTGGGAAACCCATCTTGCCCAGAAATAATGGTGGTGCAGATACAGTCTGTGCGCCAGCCGGTAATAGCACATAACCTTAAAACTCGGATAGAGAAAAACTTCCATATTGGAGTGAATCGCCGGGTCACGCTCGCGTATGATGCGGATTTCCTCCTTTATATTTCCGATAAATCCCATTAAACCGCTCCTTCTGCATTTCTAATACACGTCACGCCGGATTTTGTGGTTATCAGGCGTGAAAAGTAATACTTTTCTTATAAGCTGTCATAAAGTAAAATCTACCATAATTAGAATATGCAACTTAGGACATTTTGTCAAGGAAACCTGTGCATAAGCAGAATTGCAAGACTTGCGAATCAGGCTCATGCCTGCATGAAGGACTGATATGCAAATCTTGCAATGAGCAGCGCGAACGACAGATGCGAAGCATTTGGCGTCTGCTTATGCACACACAACACGCAGAGTGTCCCGCACCACGCAAATCTTTACGCGGTGCGGGACACTCTGCCTTTATGTATATATCCCCCCTCAGGAAAACGTAACTGGCACTTCCACACATTTCTTCCCGGTGAGCGCAGCCGTCCGTCCGTCAGGCTGCCCGGTGCCCACATAGAGCGTATAGCTGCCGCCGCCTTTGACGAACGCGCCCTCCTCGTTCACCGCAAGAAAAGCGTCGCCGGACACAGTCATATCTATCTCCATGCACTCCCCCTCTTTCAGGAAAACTCTCGCAAAAGCGCAGAGGCTGTGGTTCGGCACGGCAAAAGGTGACTCCTGATCTTTCACATAAATCTGGATCACATCGCCCGTCGCGGCAGTTCCCGCGTTTTTCACCGTCACATGCACGGTCGTATCGCCTGTCGCTTCATCTGTCTGGACAACTGCCGCCTTCTCCACCAGCACGTCTCCGTAAGTCAGCCCGTACCCGAAAGGATAGAGCGCTTCCTGCTCCATATAGCGGTAGGTTCTCCCCTTCATAGTGTAGTCCTCAAACGCAGGCAGCTCCTCCAGCGTGCGGTAGAACGTCACAGGCAGCTTGCCCGACGGGGAGCAGTCCCCGAACAGAATATCCGCCACCGCCTTTCCGCCCCTTGCGCCGGGATACCAGAGCTGCAGGACGGCCGCCGCCTTCTCCTGCGCTTCGGAAAGGTCGATTGCGCTTCCCGCCATCAGGCAGACAACCACTGGCTTACCTACGGCGAACACCGCCTCCATCAGTTTTCTCTGCGGCTCTGGCAGAAGCAGGTCGTTCTTATCGCCGGACGCATAACTGTTGCCCGTATCGCCCTCTTCTCCCTCCAGCGTCTCGTTCAGTCCCACGCAGAGCACCACCACATCGCTGTGTTTCGCGACGACCACCGCCTCTGCAACACGGTCGTTCTCCCACGCCAGATTCTCCACGCGGTCTTTAAACAGATGGCAGCCTTCTGAATACAAAACCCTGCCATCATGTCCGACTTTATCCTGTATTCCTTCTAAAACCGTTATGTATCGGGAAGAAGTCCCATGATAATTCCCGACCAGAGCCTCCCTGCTGTCGGCATTCGGTCCGATCACGCCGATGGTCTGTCCCGCCGAAACCTGTAACGGAAGAACACCGTTATTCTTGAGGAGTACCACCGACTCTCTGGTGAGCTGCTGCGCCACCTCCAGATGCGCCTCACACTCCACTTTTTCATACGGAATGTCGTCGTATTTACTCCCGTCAAACAGCCCCAGAAGATATCTCGTAGTAAACGCGCGCACCGCCGCCTCCGTGATCTCCTCCTCCGTCACCAGCCCCTGTTCCAGCGCCTTCAACAGATAGAGGTAAGTCACGCCGCAGTTGATGTCGCATCCGCACTTTAAGGCAAGCGCCGCGGACTCCTCCATGGTGTGCGTCACCATATGCCTCTCGTGAAAGTCCTTGATCGCCCAGCAGTCGGACACGTAATGCCCTTCAAATTTCCATTCATCTCTAAGGATATCCTGCATCAGCGTTTTGCTGCCGCAGCACGGTTCCCCGTTTGTTCGGTTGTAGGCGCCCATCACGGCTTCCACCCCCGCCTCCTGCACACATGCCTTAAAGGCGGGCAGATAGGTCTCCGCCATATCCTTCTTTGTGGCAACGGCATTGAACTCGTGGCGCACTGCCTCAGGTCCCGAATGCACCGCAAAATGCTTGGCGCACGCCGCCGATTTCAGCGTCTCCTCATCGTCGCCCTGCAGTCCCTCCACATAGGCCACGCCCAGTCTGGAAGTCAGGTAAGGGTCTTCGCCGTATGTCTCCTGTCCCCTGCCCCATCTGGGATCCCTGAAAATATTTACATTGGGCGACCAGAACGTCAGCCCTTTATAGATGTCTCTGTCATTTTCCGCCGAGTATGCATTGTATTTTGCCCTTCCCTCTGTTGCCGCCACATCTCCGGCGCTGTGTATCAATTCCGTATCAAATGTCGCCGCCATACCGATTGCCTGCGGAAAACTGGTCGCCACGCCGGCTCTCGCCACGCCGTGCAGCGCCTCTCCCCACCAGTTATAGGCCGGCACGCCAAGTCTGTCAATCGCCGGCGCATCATAGCGAAGCTGGGAAGCCCTCTCCTCCACCGTCATCTGACTCACCAATTCTTTTGCCCTGCGTCTTGCCTCTTCTCTCGTCATATGATTTTCTCATCCTTTCCGCCCGGTTTTCCCAGACATTGACTGCACTGTAATCGTTCGGTTGCGACTTTTTCCCCTATGGAGTATAATAGACACAGGCACGGCGCCCTGCGTCCGGCATTGCCAAGCACTACAGCTTGTAAAATATGACGTAAAATACCACATCAATCCTATGAATAACAGGAGTAAATCAAGTGAAATATGAAAAACTTTACCCCCCCCCCTCAATTACGAGCAGTCTGAACCAGACCTCGAAAGAAAGGTCGGTAAGCGGTTCAAGGGAATATGTTGACTATATCGCTGAATCACATCTGCGCATCTGGTATAACACCCAAACCGAAGGCTATGCAAACCATTACCATAATGCCATGGAGATTATTGTCTGCGCAGAAAACCAATATATCATTACGACCAATAACAGCTCCTATACTTTGAAGCCGGGAGATATCCTGATTATCCCCCCCTACATACTGCACGAACTTCGCAGTGAGCCATCCGGCGCGCGGTTTATCTATCTCATTGATATTGACATGCTGCGCTGCTTTCAGGATTACAAGGCGCTGAATCCGGCTTTTATAGAGCCTTACCTCTGCACGGCTTCCCTGCGCCCTGACATCTATCATCATGTTTATGATTCCCTGATGAAGATGGCTAACCTCTATTTTTCCCATCAGGTCTTTTGGGAAATATCCATCTACTCCGTACTGCTGGAACTTTTTGCTGCCATAGGAGCCAATCACTACCTCCAGAAAGCGGACAGAAGCATCGAAGATACCTCCGACAAGCAGTCGGAAAACTATGCCCTATTCTCCAATCTGCTCAATTTTATTGACACCCACTACGCGGACGATCTGACCCTGGAGCAGGCAGCGGAATATATCGGCTTTTCCAAATACCATTTTACCCGCCTGTTCAAGCAGCACACCAACACGACGTTTCACAACTATCTGTGCTACAAACGGATTCAGGCGGCGCAGTTGCTGCTCACCGAGGACAAGAACCGTCCCATTACGGAAATTGCTTTTTGCAGCGGTTTTAACAACCTGACTACTTTCAACCGCTGTTTCAGCAAATACACAAGCTGTTCCCCCACGGAATACCGCAACAAACTGCGCCACGAAGAAGTCTGAATCTGAATTGTCTTTATTAACCTTTTACGCCGCCCAGCGCCACGCCGGCTATGATATACTTGGACAGAAGCAGATATACCACGATAAGCGGCAGTACCGTCAATGTCAGTCCCATATAGACAGAGCCGTACTCGGTCTTATAGATATCGCCTTTGAGCAGACTTACCATGATGGGCATGGTATATTTCTTCTGGTCCGTCAGCAGTACAAGCGGTGTAAACAGGTTGTTCCAGCTTGCCACGAAACTGAAGATCGCCTGCGTCGCGATTGCCGGTTTCATAATCGGCAGCACAATCTTATTGAAAATCATAAATTCTTTCGCACCGTCGATTCTCGCCGACTGCACAATCTCCATGGAGAGCGTCGGCTGCAGATACTGTCTCATAAAGAACACCATGGTCGGCGACGCGATTGCCGGCAGAATCAGCATGGACAGTTTGTTCGTCATATGTATCTTATAAACCATCTGATAGAAACCGATCATCGTCACCTGTGCCGGAATCATCATCACTACCATGATAAAACTGAAAAACGCGTTCCGCAGTTTCCAGTTGTAAGCCACCTGCGCGTATGCGGTCAGAGAGGAAAAATAAATCGCCAGCGCCGTCGCTCCTATGGAAATGACCAGGGAGTTCATAAAACCTATTGCCGGATTAAAGCTCTTGCCGAGCAGGATCTTGATATTGTTCATCATATAAGATGAAGGAATAAGCGAGATTGCGTGCTGCTGGATCTCCGTTGTGGATCTTGTCGCATTCACGATCATAATCCAGAAAGGCAGAACACTCAAAATTGCCAGAAAGATGCATACAACATATATCACAATCTTCATCACACGATTTTCTTTATTATTTAACATGATGCGTTCTCCTTTCCGGCTTTCAGTTTTTTCGCATAAGCCTTCTGCTGCTGTTTGATCTGCTTATTCAGCTGCGCTTCATCCCTATCCCTCATGACGAAGAACATAATCGAAGCGAGGATTGCGATAATCACAAACATAACCATACTCGCCGCAGCCGCCCTGTTGTACATGTAGCTTCCGCTGAATGCCTGCTTGTAGATAAACAGGCTGGTCGTCAATGTCGCATCATCCGGCTTGCCGTCCTGGAACAGTCTCGGGATATCGAACATATTCAGACCGCCGATCAGGCTGGTAACAAGCGTAAACAGGAGAATCGTCTTGATATTCGGCATGGTAATATAGAAGAAAGTCTGCACACGGTTCGCGCCGTCCACCTCCGCCGACTCAAAGATCTCAGGGCTGATTCCCAAAATACCGGAGATCAGCGTAATCATCGTGGAGCCGTACCACATCCATGTCTGGATAAAGATCACGACGCCTCTCGCCACAGTTTTACTTCTAAGTAATTCTATAGGTGCATCAATGAATCCGAAGCGCACGAGGAAATCGTTAACCGGACCCATGGGATACCCGAAAAATCCGCTGAACAGGATAGCAATCGTCGCCGCCGTAATGATATTCGGCATATAGAGCAGCACCTTGAACGTCCCCTGTCCCTTTACCTTGCTCCTCCTGTCCGTAAACCACGCCGCTAACAGAAGCGCAAGAATCATCTGCGGAATAAAATTCGCAAGCCATATCACAACCGTATTCCGAAATGCCAGCTGAAATGACGGGCTCGACAATACAGTCTTAAAGTTCCTGAAAAGGTCGTCGGTCAGAAAATGAATATCCGTCTTTCCCAGACCTTTTAAATCGGTAAAACCGATCACCGCCGTATACACGGTCGGATATAATGAGAACAATATAAATGCGATAACAAACGGAATACTGAAAATGTAACCGTATTTCGCATATCTGTCATATCCCGGTTTCTTACTTTTCATCCTTTCCCACCTTCCCGCAATCATGTTGTATTACCCTTCATTATGAACAGGGCGGACGCTAGTGTGTCCGCCCTGTCATAACAGTTATAACGATAACTCTGTGTGTTTGTATTTTCTATATTACTCTACGATAACATCCAGATTGTCCGCTACCTGCTGCTTAAAGTCTGCAATCGCCTGCTCGCGGGACTTGTTGCCTGCCGTGTACTCACGAGTCTGGTCTCTCCAGTACTGGTTGATCGTCTCGTCGTACTGTGTCAGGTTGGTGCCCTTCGCATACTGGTTTGCGGGAACAAATGCGTCAAACATATTCTGTCCGCCGAGGAAGTCAACGGAACCGTCGGACTTACTCATAACCGTGCCGCTTGCAACTGCGTCCTTCGTGCCGCCTTCGCCGTTTAAGGTACCGTTCGCCCACTTATACTGCAGGCCTTCTTCAGAGCTGTCCAGAGTGATCCACTCGATGATCTTGCCGACAGCTTCTGCCTTCTCGCTGTTCTTGTTAGCCAGTACCCATGTGCCGCCCCAGAAGAAGCCAATCGGAGGTGTGCAGACTGCCCAGTCACCATATGTGCCTTCGCCTACTTTTTCGCCGCCGCAGTTAGGAGCCATCGTGTAGTTGATCAGCCATGCAGGTCCGAAGAAACCGAAGATACCCTTCTCGCCTTCGCCCTTCATATCTGCAAACCATGCATCCTGCCAGTCCTGCGTATCATTGTGATAACCGTTGTCCTTTAACTTCTTGGAGAGGTCAAGGAACTCTTCACGCTTCGGGTCGATAGTCAGCTTGCCGTCAACGATCCAGCCCTGGTCGGAGCTGTTCTCAACTGCGTGCCACAGATCGCCGTCGCCGGAGATAATGCCGTAGCCCTTTGCTTTCAGGTCTTCCGCTGCAGTGAAGAACTGATCCCAGCCGGGACCGATCTTCTTCTCGATTTCAGCCGGATCATCCGTGCCCCATACATCCTTCGCGATGGAACGGCGATAGATGAACGCGCCGCCCGTTGCCTGATAACCGAGACCTACCAGCTGACCGTCGGGGTTGGTTCCGATATCAACTGTGTACTGTGCGATATCTGCTTCCTTTAACTTAGCGTCAACATCAATACCCATGTCTGCGTAAGGCATTGCATACTGGCTTGCGTCGCCCTGCGTATACTTCAATACGAAAGCTGCCTCAGCACAGTAAAGGTCGGGAGCTTCCGCGCCGCCTGCTGCAAGGGCCTGGTCAAGGGCGGGCTGGTAAGCGCCGTCTGTTGTCGCAATAATTGTCGTGTTAATCTTGTAACCGAAATCGGGATGCGCCTCTACATACTTCTCAATCATACCGGGCACCTCATCGGTAAACGCCCACACATTGATCGTATCGGAACCGCCGCCGGATGTACCCGCGTCCGCTGCCGGAGCCTCGCTTCCGGAATCACCCGCATCCGCTGCCGGAGTCTCCGCTGCAGCCCCGCTGTCGCCTGAATCTGCCGCCGGTGCGCTGCTGCTGTCACCGCCGCCGCAGCCTGTCAGCATAGAAGCTACCATACAGCCGCACAGCATACATGCTAAAAACTTTTTCATCTTTCATCCTCCTTTGCTTTTACACTTTTTTCTACCCACCATCTTGTATGATTTGATAGTGTAACTCTATTTTATTCAGTTATCTTTGTTTATTCTTTACACTTCTTGCTCTGGGCTAAACAAATATTGCTAAATGATTCTCAAAAAATATGTAATTCGTTTGTGAGAACTGACAAAAGCTGTCAAAAAAATCCAAGCATTTCATATTCCTATGCCATAATTGACATGTTCAAGTATTGACAAGTTTTTTCCTTTTTGATAAACTATAACACGGTGACAAAAGAAACATCTTTTTCGTCATGCTGCTGTGGCTCAGTCGGTAGAGCGTCGCATTGGTAGTGCGGAGGTCACGGGTCCGATTCCCGTCAGCAGCTTACAAAACCCCGTAGGTACTAAACGGGGTTTTTTCTTATGAATTAATAGGTGAAGATAAAATTTATCTGGAGACGGCCAAGAAACTATGCACGAAGATTATGCACAGCACAGCGACGAAGAACTCCTGATCCGTCTGCGCGACGGCGAATCGGGAATCACAGACTATATTATGAATAAGTATAAAAACCTGGTGCGGAGCAAGGCGAAGTCCATGTACATCCTCGGCGCTGACAGCGAGGACCTGATACAGGAGGGCATGATCGGGCTTTTTAAGGCGATCCGCGATTACGACAGCGGCCGTGACGCCAGCTTCTTTACCTTTGCGGACCTGTGCGTCTCCAGACAGATGTACACGGCCGTACAGGCTTCCAGAAGGCAGAAGCACATCCCTTTAAACAATTATATCTCCCTTTATGGAAGTGCCGCCGAAGGGCATGACGGCGAGGAAGAACCTCTTGTCAATGTACTTGCCTCCGGCTCCGGCTTAAATCCTGAGGAACTTGTCATAGATAAGGAAAACGTGGACAGGCTGGAAATGCTCATAGAACGTGAACTGAGCAGTTTTGAAAAACAGGTGCTCGACCTGTACCTGACGGGCATGAGATACCAGCAGATCGCAAAAGTGCTGGGGCGTGACGACAAATCCACGGACAACGCCCTCCAGAGAATCAAGACGAAACTCCGAAAGGCGATGAAATAAAAAAGAATCCATTTTAATACTCATACAAGCTACGCATCCTTCCCGGCCTTCCCGCACCCGGGACAACCCTCGCAGCCCCGCGCAGCCACATCCACGCTGTACAGCTCCCTCGGGCTTGCAAGCAGGCACACAGCCTGTGCGGAAATGCCCTCGCCATTTCCTGTAAATCCAAGCCCCTCCTCGGTGGTGGCCTTCACGTTCACCTGGGACACCTCTATGCTGAGCGCCCCTGCGATGTTTTTCCGCATCTGGTCTATATGCGGCCGCATCTTCGGGGCCTGCGCAATAATAGTCGCGTCGATGTTTTCCACGAGAAACAGGTTTTCCTCCAAAAGCTTTGCCACATGCTCCAGTAACTTCACGGATGAAATCCCCCTGTAGGCGGGATCGGTGTCCGGGAAATGCTTTCCGATATCCCCCAGCGCAGCCGCCCCTAAAAGCGCGTCCATAATGGCGTGCAGCAGCACATCCGCGTCAGAATGGCCGAGAAGCCCCTTCTCATAGGGAATCTCTACCCCGCCGATAATACATTTCCTATTTTCCGTCAACCTGTGTACATCGTACCCTGTTCCGATCCTCATAGCGCTCTCCCTTCCCCGCTGTTTTTCAATATCATACCATATACTGCTTCTTTTATACCGTTTACATCATCCCTTTTTTCCCGGCCCTAACACTTTCCGGCAGAAAATCCATGACATCACCGCAGCAATCGACCAGCCCACCGGCCATGACAGCCATATACCCGTCTCTTGCAAAAATCCAGAAAAAACAAAGGCAAGAATCACGCGCAGGATCAGATCCGTAAAGGTGGAGACCATAAACTCCCGCATCTGTTCTGCTCCCCGCAGCACGCCGTCCGACACCAGTTTCACGGCCGCCACAAAATAGAAGGGCGATACGATCCGCAAAAAAGTCATGCCTGTCTGCAGGGCGCCGCTTCCCGTGTCTTCCAGAAAGAGCTGCATCATCATCCGCCCGAGGAAAAAATAGAGCAGGAAAAAGGGCGCCGCCACCGCTACCGCCATCTTCATCCCGGCAAGAAAACCGTCCCTGATCCGTTCCCTGCGCCCGGCTCCGAGATTCTGCGCCGCAAAGCCGGACACCCCGTTTCCGAGCGTGGTAAAGCCTGTGATGACAAAGGTATTCAGCCGGATCGCCGCCGAATATCCGGCGATCACACCCGAACCATACGAATTGACCAGTCCCTGTATAAAAATATTGCCCACGGACACGAAGCTCTGCTGTAATATACTTGGCACCGCAATCAGGCTGATCTTCTTTAAGAGGGAAAAGGAAAAGAGCGGCGGTTTCCCCTCGCATCGAATCTCTCCAAGCCTTTTTGCAAATGTCACAAGCGCCAGTATGCAGGCAATGCCCTGCGCGATAAAAGTTGCCCAGGCCACGCCCGCCACACCCCAGGAAAACACGGCCACAAAGATAAAATCCAGCACGATGTTCCCAAGCGAGGAGCCGATCAGGAAGTAGAGCGGCGTTGTGGAATCCCCGAGCGAATTAAACATGCCCGTCGTCACATTATACAAAAAAAGAAAGACAAAGCCGCCTATGTAAATCTTTAAGTAAAGCGCTCCGTCCCCAAAAATATTTTCGGGTGTCCGTATCATATGCATCATAGCTGGGGTAGTGAAAAGCCCCGCCGCCGTCAGGACCGCTGAGAGAACCGTTCCCGTAAGCAGGATCGTCGTCACGGCTGTCCGCACTTTGTTGTAGGACTTCGCCCCAAAAAGCTGGGACAGCACCACCGAACAGCCGATGTTGCTCCCCACCGCAACCGCCATGAATATCATGGTGATCGGATAGGAGGCGCCCACCGCCGCCAGCGCGTCTTCCCCCGCAAATCTCCCGGCTATCATACTGTCCGCCATATTGTAAAGCTGTTGGAACACCACGCTGATAAACATGGGCAGCGTGTACCTGATCAAAGTCTTTTGCGACTCTCCCTCCGTCAAATCCTGAATCATACTGTGCCTCCCTCCGCTGCGTCTGCGGCCTTTGCATCACTCTCTGTCAGATGCTGCCCGCAAACCGCTACAGCCGCCGATCTTACAGGGCAGACAGCCTGTCAAGCAGCCTGTCCGCCACTTCCCCCTTAGAAAGAAGCGGCAGCTCCTCCGTCCCTTCCTTCGAAAGCAGGGTCACCACGTTTGTATCCGTACCAAAACCCGCACCCTCCTGTTTTAAATTGTTTGCCACAATCATATCAATATTTTTCTTCTCAAGCTTTGCACGGGAATTTTCCAACAGATGCTCCGTCTCCATGGAAAATCCACATAATATCTGGCCTTCCCGCCTGTGCGCCCCAAGCCACGCCAGAATATCCTCCGTGCGCTCCAGCGCGACGGACATCTCCTCATCCTTTTTCTTTAACTTCTCGTCCGCAGTCACGGCAGGACGGTAATCCGCCACAGCCGCCGCCTTGATAATGATATCCTGCTTGGGCGCTGCTTCCTTTACCGCCTGCGCCATATCCGCCGCTGAAATAACAGGCACAATTTTTACCCCCGCAGGAGGCTGCAGCGCCGTCACACCTGACACAAGCGTCACCTCTGCGCCGCGGCGCACAGCCGCCTCAGCGATGGCATATCCCATCTTTCCTGTGGAATGGTTGCTGATATACCGCACCGGGTCAAGCTTTTCCCGCGTAGGCCCGGCGGTGACTAACACCTTTTTCCCAGCCAGGTCTTTTGGCGTAAGCGCCCGCAAAACCGCCTCATACAAAACGTCCGGTTCGGGCATTTTGCCTTCCCCGGTATCTCCGCACGCCAGATAACCGCTCGCCGGGATCACCACCTCCATGCCATAGTCCCTAAGCGTATTTATATTATCCTGTACAATCGGATTCTGATACATTCTTGTGTTCATCGCCGGCGCAAAAATCTTTGGGCACTGGCAGGCTAAAAGTGTAGTTGTGAGCATATCGTCCGCAATCCCGTGCGCCGCCTTGGCTATCACATTGGCGGACGCCGGCGCCACAAGAAAAACGTCGGTCTGTTTCGCCAGCGAAACATGCTCCACCTGAAACTCAAAATTGCGGTCGAAAGTGTCAACCAGGCACCTGTTCCCCGTCAGCGACTCGAAAGTGATCGGATTGATGAAATTTGTGGCGTTCCTTGTCATAATCACCGTCACATCCGCCTTCTTCTTCACAAGCATACTGGCAAGGGACGCGATCTTGTACGCCGCGATGCTTCCGGTCACGCCCAATACAATATGTTTATTTTCCAATAGCATACGTTATTTCCTCCCGCTGTATCTCATTTCCCCAGCCCGCAAGCGCGTCTGCGTTGATTATGTTATTTGCACAATTCAGAACATACAGCTGTTTTGCCCTAGTCTGCATTCCTGCGATAAATCAACCCCAGCCCTTTCAGGGTAAGCTCGTTGTCACAGACAATTTTTCTCTTACAGTAGGGTACGATGCTCCCCGCAAGCCCGCCCGTGGCAACCACAGGCGCCTCGTAACCCAGTTCGTCGTAAATCCGCTCTATCATGCCGTCCAGACAGGCCGCCTGGCCCATCACGATTCCGCTCTTCATACAGTCGATGGTATTTCTGCCGATCACTTTCTTCGGCGGTTCCAGACTGATGCGCGGAAGCTGCGAAGTGCGGTTGACGAGAGAATCCAGGGAAACCTTCACTCCCGGCAGGATCATGCCGCCGATATAGTTCTTCTTCTCATCCACCACGCTGATGGTTGTGGCCGTGCCCATGTCGATCATAATGATCGGCGCGCCGTAATAGTGCAGCCCCGCCACCGCGTTGACCACCAGATCCGACCCCAGCTGCGCCGGGTTGTCCATAAGAATGTTTAAGCCCGTTTTCAGTCCCGGTCCCACCACAAGCGGGGTCTGGTGAAAAAGCTTCTCCAGACTGGACTTCACGATATTGTTGAGGGGAGGCACGACGGAGGAGATGATGCTCCCTGTGATGTCCTCCACACCGATGCGGTACAAGTCAAATAACGCCCGAAATTCTACCACATACTCCAGCTCCGTATTCGCCTGGTTGGTGGAGACACGCTCCACGAAGCAGACCTTCTCCCCGTCCATACAACCGATGACAATGTTTGTATTGCCGATGTCAACTGCTAAAATCATGCCTTTCTCCCTCGTTTTGTGTATTGTACTCTTATAGTTTTATTTCATGTGTTATTTATTTGCACGTCACTCTGCACGGACTTTGCGCCAGCCGCCCGTACTTCTGTCATGCCTTCTTTGCCGCCAGCAGCGCAGCGTCCTCCGCCGCGTTCCCCTTATTCGCGTACAGAGGCTTCACTCTAATCAGCGCCAGACCCACGCCTGTCACAATAATAGCCGCTACCACAGCCTCCACCACGCCGTTGAATGCCACAACGCCCATGATGACGTCCAGCACCGCATCGCCCGCCACGCCCATTGCATTCGCATAGGCGTCTTTATATAAAATGTAAATGCCGCTCATCACAAAGAGCGTATTCGTAAACGCGCCTGCAAGTCCGGCATAAGAGAGCGCGATATTGGCGGACGCCTTCTTCATGCCTCCCGCCGTGAGAACTGCCATAAGGGCTGCGCCCACCACCAGACCGATGACCGTGCAGACAACCGCACTCAGGGCCTCCGGGAACAGCCGCATCAGGAACGCCCTGACGGAGACAAATAATATAACAGATGCTATTAAATCTACGGCAATCTTGCCCGCCTTGTTATCTCCCTTCACAATCCTGCGGATCAGGAGCCATACAAAGTAGGGGACCACGCCGACTAAAATACGCGGCACAAAACAGATGTACAGGCTCTTGAAAATGCCCGACACCCCTGCAACCTGATAGGCTAAGACCGGCGAAAACACAAACGCCGAGGCCGTAGCCGCTTTTACTGTGTTGTTGATAAAGCTGGTGAGTCCAAATACGAATCCTAAAAATGCACCTTTCTTCGGTCCGAGAAATAGCGCTCCAAGGATCACCGGGATGTGAATGATCGTCGCGTTGATGACTACAAGCGGGATATATCCCAGCGGTGTGAATGCCATAATCACGATTATGGCGGTGAACAGTGCCGTAAGCACAAGTTCATAGGTCTTTTCATTTTTCATGGTACAATCCTCCTGTTATTATTCTCATATGAGATACAATACGGTGGTATCATACCACATTGCTGTTTTCTTTACAATAAAGTTTTAAAAAACATATGTTATGTATCAAAAAAAAGACAACCTTGCGGGCTGTCTCAATCTTACATTTCACCATACGGAGAATGCCTGTTTTATAGGCATTCTCCTATGCGGGACATAGAACTTCCAAGTCAGCTTTGCTGACTTTGCGATGCAGCCCCTGCTGCTGAGTTTTAGAAGTTCTTCCCGCATTTTTAATAGTTCTCCGGCTTTACCTGGAAATAAGACTGTGGATGTTTGCACACAGGGCAGAGCTCCGGCGCTTTCTTTCCAACCACAATGTGGCCGCAGTTTAAGCACTGCCATACGCAGTCACCGTCTTTGGAGAACACAACGCCGTCCTCCATGTTCTGGATCAGTTTGCGGTATCTCTCCTCATGCTCCTTCTCGATTTTTGCCACGCCTTCAAAGAGCAGGGCAAGTTCCTCAAATCCTTCCTTTCTCGCATCCTCCGCGAATCCCGCATACATATCCGTCCACTCGTAATTCTCGCCTTCCGCCGCGTCACGCAGATTCTCCCTTGTCTCCGGGATCTGGCCGCCGTGCAGATACTTAAACCAGATCTTGGCATGCTCTTTCTCGTTTGCCGCCGTCTCCGCGAAAATATTTGCCATCTGCACATACCCGTCCTTCTTTGCCTTGGACGCATAATAAGTATACTTCGTGTACGCCTGAGATTCCCCGGCAAACGCCGCCAGCAGGTTCTTTTCCGTCTTTGTCCCTTTCAAATCCATAACAGGCCCTCCTTTTTTATTAGTGTTACCATTTTACGCCAAATCTTTCTAAATGTCACGAAAATATGTTATTCCCCTGTTTTGGGCCGTCCGTTCCCCGCATTTCCATTTTGTCTTTTCATCGCCGCCCCCTCTTGCGTAAGTTTTAGTTGTCAACCCCGTTCCATTCTTGGTATAATGTTCGCGAACGAGGAAAGCCGAAGGTTTTTCAAGTGTGCACTGCACAGTAAACCAAAAGAAAGGAACCCCATGAAACCTATTAAAGAAGGAAAAGTACGTGAAATTTATGACAACGGCGACAGCCTGATTATGGTCGCAACCGACCGCATAAGCTGCTTCGACGTAATTTTAAAGAATCAGGTGACCAAAAAGGGCACGGTTCTGACCCAGATGTCGAAGTTCTGGTTCGACATGACAAGCGATATCCTGCCAAACCACATGATTTCCGTGGATGTAAAAGACATGCCTGCGTTTTTCAGGCAGGATAAGTTTGACGGCAGCAGTATGCTCTGCAAAAAGCTTGAAATGCTCCCCATCGAGTGCATCGTCCGGGGCTATATCACAGGCAGCGGCTGGGCAAGCTACCAGAAAGACGGTACGGTCTGCGGCATCACGCTCCCCGAAGGGCTGAAGGAATCGGACAAACTGCCCGAGCCCATCTATACCCCCTCCACCAAGGCGGAGATTGGCGACCACGATGAAAATATCTCCTACGAGCAGAGCGTGGATTATCTCGAAAAACGTTTCCCCGGTAAGGGAGAAGAGTACGCCGCGAAGCTGCGGGACTACACGATCTCCCTCTATAAGAAATGCGCGGAATACGCCCTGACGCGCGGCATTATCATAGCAGACACGAAATTCGAGTTCGGACTGGACGAGGACGGCAATATTGTGCTCGGCGACGAGATGCTGACCCCCGACAGTTCCCGTTTCTGGCCTGCGGAAGGCTACGAGCCGGGACACAGCCAGCCCTCCTTTGACAAACAGTTCGCCAGGGACTGGCTGAAGGCAAACGAGGGGCACGACTGGACGCTGCCCGAAGAGATTGTGCAGAAGACCATTGATAAATATTTGCAGGGGTACGAGCTCTTAACCGGAAAGAAACTGTAACAAACCGGGCGCCCATGCGCTCGATCTTAAGAATGGCAGCCGGTTTAATAACGGCTGCCATTTTACTATTTCCCCTTCATCCGCAATAGTTCCGCAATATAAGCTGCCCTGTACCGAACCGGCACCCATGTCTCCTCGGCGATCTCTGGATAATACCGCCGCAGCGAATAGCTGTTTGGCAGCCATCGGAAAATCTTTCTTTTTAGAGACAGAATAGCTTTCTCTATCTTTAATCTTCTTTTGACTACCTCAGTCACCTTCAAACGGTCTCCCTGATAGAGCAGCCTTTCCAACGTCTCCGGCAGTCCCTTCTCCTCCGGCGGCAGAATCTCCAATTCAGTGATCCCCCAAAAAGTGCCTTCCCATGCCTCGATCTTAAGTGACATTTCCCTCACACCTTCCCGCGGTGCAAATGTGCAGAAATTCCGTTTCCCGTCCGATCTGATTTCCATGTGCACAGGTTCCGCGCCCGTGTCAAAGGAAAAAACGGCTTCCAGCCTTTCCGCCGCGCCGCTCCCTATTGCGTATGCGGCGATACGCCCGACGGTCCGCGGCGTCTCAAAGCGGATCCACACTTTTTTCTCCACGTCATCTTCCGCCGGCTTCCAGCCGCATTCTTTCAAAATAAGCTCTTTCTCTGTCACGTCCCCGCAGTCAAACAGCTTAAAGTCCCGAAGATATTCCGGATCCCCGGAAGAAGCGGAAATCTTGGCCGTATACAGAAGATTGTCCGTATTTCTCTGAAAAAACACCTCGTCAATATTAATGATCTCATCAACCCTCTGCCATGCCTCCTGCGACCGATAGCACCGCAGCGCATGATAAAAAGCGTTTTGTGAAAGGTAAGGAGTGGCACAGTCTTCCGGCATGGCAAAGCGCAATTCCTCCTCCGGCGTATATGGCGTCCGTGAAAGCCCCGTAAGCACAGTTTCCCGTCGCGGCAAGTCAAAAAAATCCGCCCTGCCCTTCCACACGCCGTCATAGCCAAAGCGTTTTAACACCAGCGGCCGGTAAGAGGCGTCCTGTCTGAAAAGCTCTCCCAGACATTCCTCCACAAGTAAGGACGCCGCCCTGTGATCCGCATGCCAGTCAAAGTCCACCACGAGCAAAAGATCCGCCCGTACCCCGGCAATCACCTCTTTTAAATCCTGCTTGAAATCCGCTCTTCGGTACGCGCTGTGCCTGCCCGATCTTGTATAGCGGTAATCCTCATGCCCTTTCAGGCCATAGGTTTCTGTTCTCCCCGCCATCGAGACAAGAGGCACATCCCCGTTCTGGTAATAAAGGTGCCCGCCGTCCCGCCAGCCGTCCCCGTAACCGAGGAAGATAATATGGCTCTCCTCCATTCCCACAAATTCTGTCAGCACGCGCACAGATTCCCGCAGGCGCGCCTCCCCCTCGTGGGGAAAGAAATCGCCGTTCGTCGTGTAAACCACATATGCCTCGTAAGCCCTGCTCTTTACAAGCGTCCGCAAAAGCCCGCCCCCCACAAGCAGCTCGTCATCTGGATGCGGTACAATTAACAAAACCTTCTTCCTCAATAATACTCCTCCATAACAACACGATTTTGTGTGATGGCACATGCCGGAAGCATGATTTTACCCATCAGCACGCTATTAGTATAACATGCATCTCCCAATTCTATTATTTATTATATTCTTAAAATTCTATTACGTAGATTCTTAACGGTCCATATATTCTCTGTTGACTTTTTGATATCATTATGATATCATTTAAACATCACAACAATCCAATATCCAAAATGACACAAAAAACATGTGCAAAAGAAAGGACATAATTATGGAAGAAAAAGTATTAAACAAAAGCAAAAACGGTATGCCAATGCTGCTGCTGACGCTGTTTCTCTATCTGCTGGCAATCGCGGCAATGATCGTTGGCAGTATCACAGGACTCAGCGAGAGCGGTCCGCAGAGCCCCGCGGGGGTCGCCCTGTTTGTCATCGGTCTGGTCTATGCGCTTTTCGGCTGGATTTTGTTTGGGGGACTTACGGTCTTAAGGCCGCAGGAGGCGGTGGTACTGACGCTTTTTGGCAAGTACATCGGCACGCTGAAGGAAGAAGGATTCTACTGGGTAAATCCGTTTAGCAGCGCGCTCAATCCCGCCGCCGAGACGAAGTTAAAACAGAGCGGCGACGTGGACGGCGGTTCGTCCCCCCGCAACCTCCTCACACTGTCCACCGGCGGACAGAGCATCCAGACCGGCAGTACAGGCGGCACGAAGAAGATTTCCTTAAAGATTATGACACTGAACAACAGCCGCCAGAAAATCAACGACTGTCTGGGCAACCCTATCGAGATCGGCATCGCCGTGATGTGGCGGGTGACGGACACGGCAAAAGCGGTATTTAACGTGGATAACTACAAGGAATACCTCTCTCTCCAGTGTGACAGCGCACTTCGCAACATCGTACGGATTTACCCTTATGATGTGGCGGAAAATGTGGACACCACCGGGGATGGGCATGCGGACGAAGGATCGCTTCGCGGTTCCAGCGAAGTGGTCGCGCAGAGAATCCGTGAGGAAATTCAGAATAAAGTGGACCAGGCAGGCCTGGAGATCATTGAGGCACGGATCACTTACCTTGCCTACGCGCCCGAAATCGCTGCGGCCATGCTGCAGAGACAGCAGGCCTCCGCTGTGATCGACGCCCGCAAGATGATTGTGGACGGCGCGGTCGGTATGGTGGAGATGGCGCTTAGCCGCCTTTCCGAAAAAGAAATCGTAGAACTGGATGAGGAGCGCAAGGCTGCCATGGTATCCAATCTTCTGGTGGTGCTTTGCAGCAATCGGGACGCCCAGCCCGTTGTCAACTCCGGCAGCCTCTACTAGATGGGGGACAACGGCAAGAAACAGGTGCCGCTGCGTCTGTCCGCCAAGCTCTATAACGCCATCGCTGCCTGGGCGGAAGATGACTTTCGATCAGTGAATGGGCAGATTGAGTATCTGCTGACAGAGTGCGTGCGCCAGAGAAAGAAAAACGGAACGCCCGTTCCCCATGAACTGGACGTTCCTCCCGAGCTGGATATCTGACCAGCCGGACCATATAAAAGCCAGTGCATCCATTTCGGAGACACTGGCTTTCTTCTCTTTTCTTTCTTCTACTGCACAACCCCGTCGCCACCGCGTGTCCAGACGATATTATCCCGGATCATCTGGTCGATGTCCATACCGATAATCTCCGATGCGCGCGCCTTGGCAGCGCCCTCATTAGCCGTGCCGAGCTGCCTGTAAATATCGTAGGCAGGCTTGTGACTGCCGTCCAGATTCGTGAGACCCAGACTCAGCTTGCTCTCCATCTCGTGCGCGTCGTCCTTAAACCGGAAGAGCATAAATGCGTCCACATCCGGCAGGGAAGCCGCCTTCAGATAACCGTAAGCCACCGATGCTTCCTGCTTTTCATCCCCAAAATAGGAAGTAAAGCCGATCTCCGCCAGCGAAATACTGCGCACCTGCCCCGCAGGATTCAAAAATTTCCCCTGATGCATATAATCAATCAGCACGTCAATGTTCTGCATGGTGATATAGGGGGTGGAAACACTCTGCTTCACCCATACCGCCGGCCCATTCCATGCGTAAGGATCATAGAGCGGCGAATTGTAAGGGTGATAGGACAGCCCCCAGTCGATATTCCCCTCCCGGTTGATATAATAGTTAAACTGATCGAGATAATCTTTTGCCAGAAAACTTCCGGGATTGGACTTTCTCCCCCACTCCTGGTCAATGGAGTTGTACACCTGCACATTGGCGTTCATAGCCTTCAGCTCGTTGTAGAAAATACGGAAAGCCTTCACATAAGCGCTCACATTCACGTCAAGACTGCTCGAGTCCATATACCACCAGGAAGTTCTGGCGTTGACCTCGTTGCCCAGAATCCAGTTGTCAATCTGTCCGTTCCCGGTCGCCCCGGAATAACGCTGCCCCAGAAAAGCACACACTGCTTTCAGGTGATTCACGCCTGTGCTCTCCTCCACATTCAGCGCATAACTGGGGCACTCCGCGCCTGTTGCCTGCGGATGCACCAGATCCTGTGATCCCGCGGTTCCGCCTCTGTTTAAAAGTACCATGGTCACCTGCATACCCTGATTGTTAAAACCCTTCACCATCTGGTCATAGTGGGTAATCCGGCCATTGCTGAAATAGTAAGTCTGTCCGTTGTATGCAAAAGGAATCGTCCCGGCCTCCCCGGGCGCCGCGCAAATTTCATCGAGATAAATATTGTAAACCACCTGCTGCACGCCGAGATCTTTCAGCTCTCCGCTGGCAATCGCAGAAACCTCCGGCAGAATGCCTTTGATTCCCCGGTTCATACGCCCCGTGGTAAACGCTGCGACAGCCTCCGGGTTCGTGATATAATGCTCGTCGCTGACCTGTACCATCTGTCCGCCCTGTTTCACCGCCACCAGAAACTTCCGGCTCAGGTTGGAATCCGGCGTATTATGGTTCAGAGGAAAAGACGCTGTCACTAAAGTCCCCGCATCCACAGTGGCGGCCACCGTTCCCACGGGCCCGTCCTGATAAACCTCGTTCGCATAAATATAATATTTACCGTCATCGCCTGACGGAACGCTCGACGCTTTCAGCGTACAGTTCACATTTCCTCCCACAATCTGGCAGGAGCTGATGGAGACCGGCCGTCCCGCCGCCTGTACGCTTTTTCCACATACTATGACCGATATGGTCAACAGCAGAAATGCCGCAAAAACCTTCCATGATTTAACAATTTTTCTTTTGCACGCTTTCATATGATTCTCCCAATCCCCTTAAATTTACTCTGCAGTTTTCTCGATTCTGATACAATCGCACTGCTCATTGGGTACAGTGTACCACATCTTAATCCAACGCGCAAACCCTACTGCTGTAAATAACTGTTGATCGTCCGCTGTAAAATTTTCATATTGCTGTCTATGGTCTTGTCGTTTTGCAGGATTTCGCCGATCTCGCTGTCGGAAAGCGCAAGCGCCTGCTCATACTTTTTGAACTGAGGCGCGGTGTAGCCCTCCTCGATTACCTGACTGAGAAGTTTACCGCTGATCACCGTCTCGCCCTCCTCCATCTCCGCCTGCACGATCTCCTCCATCTCCGCGGACTGTGTCACCGCCCGCAGCACCGAAGCCCCCTGCGAGTGGGAAAAGATCTGTGTCTGGATTTTCTCGTCATAGGTGAGCAGTTTTAAAAATTCCCACGCAAGCTCCTCCTTGCGTGTGTTGGCGCTGATCCCCATGAGCAGCGTATCGACCTGGGATACATTGCCGCCCTCCATGCCCGCAGGCATCGTGATACAGTCCCATTTGAAGTTGGCGTACCTCTTAATCTTGTAGGGATAAGTCTTATAGGTGCGGTACTCCGCAAAAGTCAGCGGCATAAACGCCACGTTGCCGCCGTTAAAATCCTCCTGCGCCACCTTTTGCCCGCGGTACAGCTCATTCAGCTGGCGGATGTACTTCACCGATTCGATCACGCTGTCCTCCGCCAGATAACAGGTTTTTCCGTTGCTCTGAAAGATTTCCCCGCCGTTGGAGTAGACCGCGTCCAGCCAGTCGTAGTTGCAAATCCCAAACTGATCCAGAATGCCGTCCCCATCCAGATCTTTTGTGACAAGACGGCAGATATCGTACATCTCCTCCCAGTTCCAATCCGTGTCAGGAATCTCTATGCCCTCCTTCGTAAGAAGCGTCTGGTTCACAAACATTAAAGTGGGCACCGTCTCGTAGGGCAGGGCATACTGGGCATTCCCGTACTTGCCCGTGCTTAAGGCGCTCTGGAAATACTTCTCCTCGTCAAAGGATGTGTCCTGCTCGATCAGCTCATCCAGGTTTTTCATAATGCCTATGGATGAAAACTGGTCAAAATCGCTTCCAAGCACCATAAAGACGTCCGGCTCCTCTCCCGCCAAGATTTTTCTGGACAGCCACTCAGAGTACTCTTCCCTTGGCACGCCGCTGTAGTAGTGCACCTTCACGCCCGGGTGCTCCTCCTCAAAACGGGCAATCGCCTGATCAATAATCGCAAAACTGTTGGCATTAGCCACATTCCAGTTGCTCCCGGTAAACATCCCGAACTCCAGCACCACAGGGCGCGTTTTTGCATAATAGAGCCCGCCCGCAAGGAGCAGGGCTGGGAAAATTGCGGCAATGCCTATGCACTTTTTATGATGCAGCAGTTTCATGACTCTTCATCCTTCAAATAGGGGGCAATGTTTGTCTGTACCGCCCAGATCGCAAGCTGGGTGCGGTCACGCAGTTCCAGTTTATTTAAGATCGTACTCAGGTAGTTGCGCACGGTGCCGTCCGACAGCTTAAGCGTCTCCGCAATCTCCTTGTTTGCCGCACCCGTCCCAACCTGCTCGATAATTTTCCACTCGGTCTTCGTCAGTTCCTCCATGCCCCTTTTCCCCACCTGAATGGTGTAATCGGCACGGGCCATCTTGGAAAACAGGGTCAGCACCTTCGCCGCGATATCGGGATTAATCATGGCGCGCCCGCTGTACACGGTTCTCACGGCGCTTTCCAGCTCATCCATGGAAACGCCTTTTAGGAGATATCCGCTTGCGCCGTACTTCAACGCGTTGTAGACGTACTCGTCGTCGTCAAAGGTAGTCAGGATGATAATTTTAATCTGCGGGTAGTTTTCCTTGATGATCTTCGTACACTGCACGCCGTCCATCTTGGGCATACGGATATCCATCAGTATCACGTCTGGCTTCTGACGGCGCACGCACTGGATCACTTCCTGTCCGTCCGTCGCCACGTCGCAGACCTCTATGCCCTCCTTGCTGTTTAGTACAATCTGCAGACTCTGGCGGATCAGCTCCTGATCGTCCGCCACCAATACTTTAATCATAACTCTCCCCCCAACGAATCGGTATGTGCGCAGTCACCTTAAAGCCTTTTTGCCCGTCAAAGCTGACCGTGCCGCCGAGCATTTCTATTCTCTCCTTCATATGTCTGGTTCCAAACCCGCTCTTCAGCTCCTTGCAGCCGATGCCGTCGTCCCTGACCTCTAACAGCACCTCCCCGTCTATCCGTTTCAGCGTAACCCAGATCTGTCCCGCGTGTCCGTGGCGGACTGCGTTGGTGATACTTTCCTGAATCACGCGGTAGATGATATTCTCTTCATCCTCGCCGAACTCCAGCTTTTCCCCGCCCGCGTCAAAGTAAATCTGGGTATCGGACACCTTTCCCATATCGGTCACCATCTTGCGGATGGAGGCATTCAGGGAAAGCCGCTCCATCTCGTCGGGCCGCAGCTCGCTGACAGACCGGCGTACATCCTTCATGCCGTCCCGGCTCACATCCGCCAGCAGTTTAAGCTGTTTCTTCACCTCCTGCGGCGCCACGTCCACAAGCGCCAGACAGGCGTCCAGCCCGGCGATAATCCCCGTCAGGCTGTGCCCAAGCGTATCGTGGATTTCCCTCGCAAGGCGGTTTCTCTCATTGGTCTGCGCCATCTTTTCCGCCATGTCGGCATACTCCGAAAGCTGCTCGTTTGCATTCTGCAGCTCATGGTAAAGCACGTTTACTTCTTCAATCGTGCCCCGCTGCAGATTGATCACCGAAAAGCAATAGCCCACGAACAGAATAATATTCAAGGAAATCATCGTATTCCAGATACAGAAAAGCCACTGCTGGCTCGTAAACGTATAGTAGCTCACATAGTCCGACATGTTAAAGAGCGGCATGTAAATGGACAGAAGCTCATAGTCTGCCAGAAGGTAACCGACGATGGCAAGCAGCAGGAAAGCCATCTTCGCCTTGCTGTCCTTGACATAGGCGATCACGTTCGCGAACACGAGGAGCAGAAGCCCGTTGTAGTTAAAGTCCAGCCGGTAGATGATCACCACGCAGATCAGAAGCTCCGCCACGAGGGAAACCGCGCCTCCCCTGCCGTTTCTCATCTGCAAAAAATGCCGGAATACAAAATTGACCATGAGAAGACCGAGCAGAACGAGACAGAGCCACAGATTGGTTCTGGGATTGTCAGGTATCGTCATCACACCGCCCAGAAAATCCCTGGCATCATAATTCGCCCTGATACGGTTCGTCGTCACATAGATGAAAGTACATAAAAATGCTACCGCAATGCCGTTAATCGCGAGCATTGCCCACTGAAACATATCCGTGTAATATTCCTTTTTTACGCCCATAGCCTTCCCCTACTGCCAGCCATTCACCTCATACTGATCCAGATTTTCCCCGGTGATCATGTAAGGCTCAATGCCAAGATACTCAGGCACTTCCTCCCCGTTTAAATACTTGTAAGCGATCTCCGCCGCCACCCTGCCGATGGTTTCCGGGCTCTGCGCGCTTGTCCCCGTCACATAGCCCAGCTTTAACATCGCCTTAAAGTCGGGCGAACCGTCTATGCCGTAGATCAGCACCCCGTCCTCTCTCCGATGCTGCTGCAGCGTGGCAAGTGCACCGAGCGCCGACGGATCGTTACCGCCCAGCACCACATTGAAGGAAACGCCCTCCGACAGCACCTCCTGCATGACCTTTGCCGAGACTTCCAGTTCCCCGTAGCCGGTTCCCGTATAGACAATGCGGTAATTGTCATCACCGTCAATGGTATCCAAAAACCCCTGAATCCGATTGCTGATCGAGGCCTGCCAGGGGCAGTCGATCACCACAATCTCCGCCTCGTCCACCTGCTCCATCATATCCTGCGCGCACAGCACGCCCGCCTGATAGTTGTCCGTCTCGATGATGGAGGTCACATACTCCCTGTCTTTGACTACCGTGTCGATATTGATGACCACCACCCCTGCCTCCTTACAGGCAAGCAGCGCCGGACGTACCTGCTCCCAGTCCACCGGATTTAGGAAGAGCACTCCAATGCCCTCGTCGATCATCTCCTGAATCTGTCCGTTCTGCTTCTCCTGGTCCTGACAGGGATCCCTGGAAATCAGAATGTCCCCGTTGCCCTCCACGACCTGCGCAATCGCATCGTTTAACACGTCGAAGAAAGGATTGTTCCTGGTCATATAGGTAGCGCCGAAAAGACGCGGCTTATCAACTGTCTCCGACCTGTCCACGAAAGAACATCCTATCACAGCTATTATAAAAAATGCAAGTCCCGCTGCCAATACACACCGTTTCATTTTTGCTTTCCCTTCTGAATCCACTTTTACACAGCCAACTCCCCTGCGTAGGCGTGTGCATAAAGCAGACTCGGGATACGCCGTATCCCGAGTTCACGTTTGTCTCTCTTATCTTCCCGCTTTTCTGTTTCGGATAAAGTCCACATAAACCGCGAGCAGGATAACGAATCCCTTGACGATATACTGCCAGTTGGAATCCACGCCCATCAGGTTCAGCCCGTTGTTCAGGACGCCGATAATCAGTACGCCGATCAGCGTGCCGCCGAGACGCCCGGAACCGCCGCTCATGGATGTACCGCCCACAACTACCGCCGCGATTGCGTCCATCTCTGCGCCGTCGCCCGCCGTAGGCTGGCCGGAATACAGACGGGAAGCCACCACAACGCCTGCGATACCTGCCATAATCCCTATAAAAGTATGTACCCAGAATTTTACCTTACTCACGTTGATACCCGAAAATCTCGCCGCCTGCGCATTGCCGCCCACCGCGTAGATATGACGTCCAAAGTGCGTGCGGTTAACGAGAAAGATCGCGATCACAAAGATAATCAGCATCAGAATGACCGGCGTAGGCACCGGTCCTACGTAGCCCGCGCCCGGGAACTTAAAGGCGTCCGTCATGCAGCGGATCGGCGCGCCCTGCGTATATACAAGCGCAATACCCTTAACGATGTTCATAGATGCCAGCGTAACAATGAACGGCGGTATGTTTGTCTTACAGATCACAAGACCGTTCGCCATTCCCACCAGGGCGCCGATACCGATTGCAATGAGAAACGCAAAGGCCTCCGGCATACCCAGATGTACCACACACCCCGCCGCCACACATCCGGACAGAGCGATGACAGAACCGACCGAAAGGTCGATGCCGCCAAGAATAATGACCATCGTCATTCCTGTTGCGAGAAACAGGTTGGACGCATTCTGACGCAGAATATTGAAAATATTCTTCTGGGTCAGGAACGTAGACCTCGTAGTCGGGAAAACAATCAGAAATACACACATTGCCAACAGCGCAATGATAATGCCGATATTGTCTTTAAAATATTTGACAACTCCGTTTTTAAATCTAACCATGTTGATACCTCCTCCTCACTTACTTTGCCGCTAACTGCATGATTTTTTCCTGTGTTACGTCCTCATGGCTGAGGCATCCTGTTACACGGCCGTCATTCATCACGTATACGCGGTCACTCATATTGATGATCTCCGGCATTTCCGAGGATATCATAATAATCGACATACCCTTTTTCACCAGCTCGTTCATAATCGCATAGATCTCCGCCTTCGCTCCCACATCCACGCCCCTGGTCGGCTCATCCAGAATCAGAATCTTCGGGTCTGTGGCAAGCCATCTCCCGATCATCACCTTCTGCTGGTTTCCGCCGGACAGGTTTCCGATAACCTGCTGCTGGCTCGGCGTCTTGGTCGCCATCATATCAATATATTTCTGGGTAATTTCCTCTTCCATCTTATAGTCCACGCGGAAGTTTCTGATAAACTGCCCCAGGACCTCTATCGTGGAATTAAACTGCACGTCCTGCACAAGATAGAGCCCTTCCTCCTTCCGGCTCTCAGGTACGAGCGCAATGCCATATTTCAAGGCATCTATCGGGGACTTGATATGTACCGGCTGCCCCTCCACATACACGCTGCCCTTCCTATCGGGCGTCAGGCCGAACACCGCTTTCATGGTTTCGCTTCTCCCTGCCCCCACCAGTCCTGCGAAACCGATGATCTCGCCCCTGTGCAGCTCGAAGCTTGCGTCCTTCACCATCTTTCCGTCCGCAATATGTTCGCCCTTCAGTATCACTTCTCCCGGTTCCTGAAAATCTCTCGTATAGTAATTTGTCAGCTCACGGCCCACCATCATGGCGATCAGGTCATCCTTGCTCGTCTCCTTTACCACTCTCGTTCCGACGCTCTCTCCGTCACGCATGACCGTAACCCGGTCACAGATCTCCTCCAGCTCGCTCATTTTATGGGAAATATAGATGATGCCAACGCCCTTCTTCGTCAAAGCCCGCATGGTATCAAACAAAAATCCAACTTCCTTATCTGAAATCGAAGACGTGGGCTCATCCATAACCAGTATCTTTGAATTAAAGGAAATAGCTTTCACAATCTCCACCATCTGCCGCTGGGCGATGGTAAGTTTCTCAACCAGTGTGTCCGCGTCTATATGCATCTCATAGGTGTCGAGGAGCTTCTGCGCCTCCTCCGTCATCTGCCTGCGTTTGATATTGAGTTTACTGCCCGCTTCCCTTCCGAGAAAAATATTCTCGGCAACCGTCATGTAAGGGACCAGCACCAGTTCCTGATGCACAATGGAAACACCGGCGTTTCTTGCAGATACAACACCGTCGATGTTCACCTTCTGGCCTTCAATCCAGATTTCGCCCTCCTCCGCATGATAGATACCGCCGAGAACCTTTATCAGGGTGGACTTGCCGGCGCCGTTCTCCCCCAGAAGAGCGTGCACCTCTCCCGCGCGAAGCTCCAGATTTACATTGTTTAACGCCTTTACGCCCGGAAATGATTTACTGATTCCTTTCATTTCAAGCAAATATTTCTCACCCAACTCCAGTCACCTCCTAAGATAAAGAGTGCCAGTTTATATTTACTGACACTCTTTCGGTTTCTTATCCGTTCAACAAATCGTCTGCTTACTGCCAGCCGTCCGTCCCAAACTCGTCAACATTGTCCGCTGTGATCAGGAATGTCTCAATCGGGATGAACTCCTCTACCGTTTCGCCGTCCAGCCACTGGTAAGCAGTCTCAGCGATGGTCTTGCCGATGGAGATCGGGGACTGTGCGCCCGTGCCTTCCATAATCGTATCCTTTAACAGTGCCTTTACGTCGGGAGAACCGTCCACACCGTAGATCATAGGGGTAACGCCCGCTGCGTCCGCTGCCGCATATGCGCCGAGAGCCGTGGGGTCGTTTCCGCCAAAGATCGCCACTACATCCGGGCTCGCCGTCAAAAGGTCAGTCGCCTTCTCGTTACCTAACTGCTGGTTACCCTGCGCATCCTGCTGACCTGCAATGTTGAAAGTCACGCCGGACTCTTCCAGAGCCGCCAGGAAGCCGTCTGTCCTGTCTGTCACAGACTGCATGGTAGGGGAATCCAGAACCAGGATATCACCGCCCTCCGGGCATTTCTCAGCCAGATCCTTACCGCACACATAACCCGCATTGTAGTTGTCGGAACCTGCGTAGGAAATCAGATAACTCATATCGCCCACCTGTGTATCGAAGCCGAACATCGGGATATCCGCATCTTTCAGCATGTCAAGCGCGGGGATGATACCGTCCGCATCCACCGGATTGACAAACATCAGGTCAACGCCTCTGGAAATCATATCCTCAATCTGGTCAATCTGCGTGTTGGAATCGTTGGCAGGGTCCATGGAAACCAGTGTGTCGCCGTGAGCCTCAACAACCTCCCTGATCGCGCCCTCCAAAGCTACGAAGAAGGGATTGGTGCCGTCCATACAGGTGTAACCGATCACTCTGCCGCCCTCGGATGCCGCGGGCGCCTCCGCCTCTGCCGCGGGCGCCTCTTCCGCCGCCGGCGCTTCCTCCGCTGCGGGCGCTTCCTCTGCCGCAGGAGCCTCCGCCGCAGGCTCAGTCGCCGCAGGAGCTGCCTCGCCGCCGCCACAGCCTGCAAGGATCGTTGTCAGCATTGCGGTACATAAAACTGCACTTACAATTTTTTTCTTCATTTACTATTTCCTCCCTTATTTTTTTTGATAAGTCGAGTATAAATGTTTTCTTTCCTGCTGACACCTGTCCTTTGTAATGAATCTGTTATGACATCTGTCACATTTTCATATGACATTGTCAAAGTGCGGTAAGCAGACTCGAGATGCTCGCCGTAAGGCTTATTCACGCAAGAAAGAGAAGACCCCTCGATCTTCTCTTTCGTAAATTTTGTATATCCTTGTCCGTATTTCTGGTTTTAAACTGTCGGAAGTCCGGCGAAACCTTTCTCCAGATCCTCCTCCGTCGGAATATAATCCGTCATCTGCCCGTCGTGGAATTTCCCGTAAGCTACCATATCGAAATATCCCGTGCCGGTCAGCCCGAAGACAATCGTCTTCTCCTCGCCTGTCTCCTTGCACCTCATCGCCTCGTCTACCGCCGCCTTGATCGCGTGGGCGCTCTCCGGCGCGGGCAGGATGCCCTCCACTCTCGCAAACTCCTCGGCCGCCTTAAATACAGCCGTCTGCTCCACGCTGACCGCCTCGATCAGCCCGTCGTCATACAGCTGTGACACGACGGAGCTCATGCCGTGATAGCGCAGTCCGCCCGCATGGTTCGGAGCCGGCATAAAACCGCTTCCCAGCGTGTACATCTTCGCAAGGGGGCAGACCTTCCCGGTATCGCAGAAATCATACGCAAATTTCCCCCTGGTCAGGCTCGGACAGGATGCGGGCTCCACCGCTATGATACGATAGTCCGCTTCCCCTCTGATTTTCTCGCCCACAAAGGGAGAAATCAAACCTCCCAGATTGGAGCCGCCGCCCGCACAGCCGATAATCATATCCGGCTTGATATCATATTTCCGAAGCGCCGCCTTCGTCTCCTCGCCGATGATGGACTGATGTAAAAGCACCTGTGAAAGGACACTTCCCAGCACGTAGCGGTAACCTTCCCTCTCTCCTGCCGCTTCCACCGCCTCAGAGATGGCGCAGCCGAGACTCCCTCCCGTTCCCGGGAACTGTTCCAGGATTTTACGCCCCACTTTCGTCGTGTCGGAGGGCGACGGTGTCACCTGCGCGCCATAGGTGCGCATCACCTCACGGCGGAAAGGCTTCTGTTCGTAGGAAACCTTCACCATATAGACGTGGCAGTCTAAGCCAAAATAGGAACACGCCATGGAAAGCGCCGTCCCCCACTGCCCGGCTCCCGTCTCCGTAGTCACCCCTTTAAGCCCCTGCTGCTTAGCGTAATATGCCTGCGCAATGGCAGAGTTGAGCTTGTGGCTGCCGCTCGTGTTGTTTCCCTCAAACTTATAATAAATCTTAGCCGGCGTATCCAGCTTCTTTTCCAGACAGTACGCCCGCACAAGCGGCGACGGGCGGTACATCTTATAGAAATCCAGAATCTCCCGGGGAATGTCGATATAGGCGTCTGTGTCGTTTAACTCCTGTTTCGCCAGCTCGTCACAGAACACTTCCCGCAGCTCCTCGAAGGTGATCGGCTGCAGGGTGCCGGGATTTAACAGCGGCGCGGGCTTATTTTTCATATCGGCCCGGACATTGTACCACTGTTTCGGCATCTCCTCCTCTTCCAGATAAATCTTATACGGTATCGTTTTTTCGGACATCTCTCTTCCCCTGCTTTTCTTAATTTTTCAGTTTGAATCTGCTCGTCTGCGTCTTGAGCCTGTTCACCTGCTCATACAGCTCCGCGCTGACCGCCGCGGACTCCTCGCTGTTGGCGGTGTTGGTCTGCACCACATTAGATATCTGTCCAAGCGCTTCGGATACCTGTGAAATAGCGGTAGCCTCTATCTGCACCGCATCGGCAAACTCTTCCACGGCGCTGTTTGACTCCGTGACAAGCGTAAGCGTCCTCTTTAAGGACTCAGATACCTCATCCACGATCCGGCTGCCCCGTCCCGCTGCCTGTACGGAATTTTCAATCAGGTCCTTCGTAGCCTTGGCTGCCTGATCGGACTTCGCCGCCAGGTCGCGCACTTCCTTCGCCACAACCGCGAAGCCTTTGCCCGCCTCTCCGGCACGGCTTGCCTCAACCGCCGCGTTCAACGCCAGAATATTTGTCTGGAAGGCGATATTCTCAATCGTGGAAATGATGTTCTCAATCTCCTGCGATGTATTGCTGATATCCGACATCGCGCTGACAAGCTGCTCCATCTGCTGGCTGCTCAGGTTCACCTGATCGCCGGTCATGCGCGCGTTATCCCGCATCTCGGACGCCATCTGCATATTCTTCTCCGCGCTTCTCGCCAGATCTTCCGTCGTGGCTGTAAGCTCCTCCACAGCCGCCGCCTGGTCGGTCGCGCCCTGCGCAAGCATCTGGGAACTGCCGGAAAGACTCTGGGCGTGCCCAAACACCTTATATTCCACATTGTTGATATTGGACATGGCCGACGAGAGGGATCTCGTAAAGCTGTCTATCGAATCCGAAATGGAACGGAAATCGCCGATAAACGGAACAGACGCGCCCACGTCAAAATTGCCGCTTGAAAGCTGGCTCATAATGCGGTTGATGTCTTCTATATATTGGTTAATTCGGTCAATGGATTGTTTCAGCGTTCTGGAAAGATCACCGATCTCGTCATTGGCATTGTAATTCAGTTCCACCTTCATACAGCCTTCCTGCAGGGGACTGGTTTTTTCTGTGATAAGCAGAATCGGCTTCACCACGCGCTTGATGATATAAAGCACCAGACTCATGAGGAAGAACAGCGTCAGCAAAAGCCCGATGCCCGTGACAACGTGCATGGTAGACACCGTCTTCTCCATGTTCGCCTCGCTGATCTCGTTAAGCTCCGTGCCGCGCTCCACAACCTGTTCCAGAAGCCCCACCAGAACGCCAAGGTTGCTCATAATGGTTTCCTGATAGTACGCCTGCGCCTGCGCCGGATCAGCCGCATACAGATCCAGCACGTAGATAGCCGACTCATGCAGCTGCTTGTGCAGGGGCTCAAGCTGGTTCCTAAGGTCAAGAATCGTCTTGTCATCCGTTCCCGCCTCCCCGTAGAGCCACTGCCCCAGCACGCAGCCCGTCGGGTCTGTGCTTCCCGTAAATTCCGAGCCGCTGTAGAGCGCGTTGCTCAAGTTGGAGGACCATTTGTAATGCGCCGCCTCCGCCTTCTGCGCCCTCTGTAAAAGGGCGTTCACAGCCATATTGGCTTCTGAGGACTCCTCCATTTTATAGATATTTTGGGTTGTCAGTATGCTGAAGATTATCACTGCCAGCAAAGCAGCCGCAACCCTGGTTCCTGCCATGATCTTGATACTTTTCCGCATCCTCGTTTCTCCTTTGATCTTTCTTAATTGGTTTATGTAGGATAATAATCTGCAGTCCTTGCAGAGAAAAACAGCTCTCTCTTATGGTAACATAGCCGTATTGAGGTTATCCTTCCATAAAACAAAGCCGGAATCATACGAATAAATTGTAGCATAACCGTTCTTTTATTTCAATCACTTAAAGAAAATCCATATGCCAAATTCTGTGTTCAGCCGCAGTCCGGCTCCTCCGCGTCGAACAGTTTTCCCGTGGCAAAAGGGCTCCCCACGTCACACCGCCCGTGATGGTACGCCTTTTTCTGCTCTCCACCGTGAAGTTCTTCCGAAGTTTCCACCTTAATCCGGCTGACGCCGTCCTTCGTCAGGTTGTCTAACATATTGATTACATCGTCGATTTCACTCATCGTTTTTCCTCCTTTTCAAAATATGATATGCGGCGTATGCCGTCCGAAACACATCGTTATCCGCAGGCAGCACTCTATATTCCGTGAAAGTACGATGCCACTGCCTCACAAGTCTCCCCGATCAGTTCGTCAGAGTGGGCATCCGAGACGAACATCGCTTCAAACGGGGACGGCGCCACATAAATCCCCCTCGCCAGCATCCAGTTAAAATAAGCCGCAAACGCCTCCCGGTCACACCGGCAGGCATCCTCGTAGTTTTCCACCTTGCCGCCGGGGACAAAAAACGCCGACAAGAGCGAACCCGCCCGGTTCACCGTAAGCCCTGCGCTTCTGTAAGCCTCCTCCAGCGTCTGCGCCCGCCTGTCAATCCGCTCATAAATTCCCGGATCGTCCATCAGAATTTTCAGTGTGGCAGTGCCCGCCGCCACCGCCACGGGATTTCCCGACAGCGTACCCGCCTGATATACCGCGCCGAGCGGGGCAACACAGGACATGATGTCCCTTCCGCCGCCGTAAGCCGCCAGAGGCATCCCGCCGCCCACAATCTTTCCGAACGTGTAGAGATCGGCGTGAACGCCCGTGTACCCGGACGCACCGCCAAGTCCCAGCCTGAACCCCGTGATCACCTCGTCAAAAATCAGAAGCGCACCCCGCTCCTTTGTCATGCGGCGCAAAAATTCCAGAAACCCTTTTTTCGGCGGCACCACGCCCATATTGGCAGCCACCGGCTCCACCACGACCGCGGCCACCTGACCGTGGTTTTCCTCCATCAGCGCGCGCACGGATTCCTCGTCATTATAGACTGCCGTCAGAGTACACGCCGCATATCCCTCCGGCACACCCGCGCTGTCAGGCACGGACTGAGTCATAAGCCCAGAGCCGGCCTTCACCAGCAGACCGTCTGAATGGCCGTGGTAGTTTCCGGCAAACTTGATGATCTTCTCCCGCCCCGTATAGCCTCTCGCCACGCGCACGGCGCTCATCACAGCCTCCGTGCCGGAACTGACCAGGCGCACCATCTCTACATCGGGCACGCAGGCGTTTATCCGCTCCGCCAGCTCCACCTCCCCGGCCGTCGGCGCGCCGAAGGTAAGCCCCCCAGCGCTGGCTTTCTGCACCGCCGCTGCCACTTGCGGATGTGCATGTCCCAGAATACCGGGTCCCCATGAACAGACATAATCCAGATACCGATTGCCGTCCACATCAAAAAGCCACGGCCCCTGCGCCCTCTCCACAAAGAAAGGATGTCCGCCCACCGCGCCGAAAGCCCGCACCGGGGAGTTGACCCCGCCCGGGATCAGATGCTGCGCCTTTTCATAAAGCTGTTCTGATCTGCTGTTCATACTATCCCCCATTCTACCGCCTCCAGGGCATGATAGGTAATGATGATCCTCGCGCCCGCACGCTTCATCGCCGTGAGATTCTCCCGCACAATCCTTCTCTCGTCAATCCACCCTCTCTGTGCAGCCGCCTTCACCATGGCGTACTCCCCGCTCACATTGTACACCGCAAGGGGCATATTGAACGTAAGCGCCGCCTCCTTTAAGACGTCCAGATAGGCAAGGGCCGGTTTGACCATCACAATGTCCGCCCCCTCCTCTATGTCCGCACGGATCTCCCGCAGCGCCTCCTGCCCGTTGGCAAAGTCCATCTGGTAGCTTTTGCGGTCGCCGAATCCCGGCGCCGACTGCGCCGCGTCCCGGAAAGGTCCGTAGTAGGCGGAGGCAAACTTTGCGCTGTATGCCATAATCGGCGTCTGGGTAAACCCGGCATGGTCAAGTCCTTCCCGTATCGCCGCCACCCGGCCGTCCATCATATCCGAGGGCGCCACCATATCCGCTCCCGCCTCCGCCAGGCTCACCGCCATCTTCACCAGATACGGCAGCGTCTCGTCATTGAGAATCTCCTCCCCGCGCACCATCCCGCAGTGCCCGTGGGAAGTGTATTCACACAGACACACATCCACCACGACGTAAATTTCCGGGTACTTCTTTCTGATATGCCGGACCGCCCTCTGGGTGACGCCGTCCCGCGCATACGCCTGACTCCCCTGCGGGTCCTTGCAGGCCGGAATGCCAAAAAGCATGACGCCCCCGATGCGCGCCTCTTTCACCCGGTCCAAGATTTCGTCCAGACAGTCAACGGAATATTGGAAAACACCCGGCATGGAATCCACCGGATTCTTTATCTTTTCCCCCTCTGTCACAAATATAGGGTAAATAAAATCTTTCGGGTGCAGTCTCGTCTCCTGCATCACAGCGCGGATTCTCTCATCCCTTCTCAGTCTTCTGAATCGGTACATGGTTTGTCTCCCTTTCTACTGTTATCTATAAACCTGCACAGGCAGTCGGCAATGGCGTCCACATCCGCCTTCTCTGCAGTCAGGGGCGGTTTGGCCGCATATTTGTGCACTTCCTTTGCGCAGTATTCCCCGATGCAGACATGGCGGCTTTTCGTATTTCTGATGCCCTTCTTCTCCAATCCTTCAAAGTAAGCCTTCGCGCCCATGGCGGAACCGAAGACAATATAATCAGGCTCCTTGGCGATCACCGCATCCCGCTTTTCCCCCTGCACCCCCAATTCATAGAGGGCATACTCTTTATAAGGAATGTCCCGTTCGCGAAATATCCGGGGCATCACGTCGCTTCCCTGCTTTGCCCGCAGGAGAAGCACAGGGCAGAGTCTCCCCTTTGCTCCTTCCTCTGTGCCCTTTCCCTCTCCGTCCATGCTGTTCGCCTGCGCCTGCCTGTCCGAAATAAGGTGCGCCAGTCCTTTTGCCAAATGCAGGGAATCATAAACCGGCGGCACATAGTCCGCATAGATTCCGGCTTTCTCAAACGCTTCCGCGGTTCCCGGACCAATCACCGCGATTTTGTGCCCGGACAGCGTCCTCAGGTCACGCCGCTCCCGCCGCATTCTTTCCAGAAAGACCTGTACCCCGTTGGGGCTGGTAAATACAAGCCAGCCAAAGTCTGACAAATCCGGCAGGGAATCCGCCGCAGGCCTGATCTCCATAAAACTCATATCCCGGATATCCGCGCCCTTTTCCCTGAGCGGCCGGGACGCTCTGTCCGCAAAGTGCGCTGTCCCGGTCACGCCGACCGTAATTCCCGAAAGCGGCAGTGCACTGAGTCCTGCCGCCTCCGCCGTCAGACAAAGCCCTGCCACCGCGCCGACCACAATCACCGCCGGGGCTGCAATTTTTTGCTTCGCCGCCCTGTCCGGCAGCTCAAACAGCGGTGCCCTCACATCCCTTTGTCTGCTTGTCGTTCCTTCCATAATAATGGCGCAGGGCGTATCCCGGTCTTTTCCTGCCGCAAGCAGTCCCGCCACAATCTCCGCCAGATGATGCATCCCCATCAGGATTACAAGCGTGCCTTTAAGCTGTGCCAGCGCGTGAAAATCCAGTTGCAGTTCCTCCCTGCCGCCTGTTTTCGCCGCTGTCCCCGTCACCACCGTCAGACTGTCGGAAAGCCCCCTGTGGGTCACCGGAATCCCGGCCGCCGCAGGAACCGCTACGGCTGACGTAATGCCGGGTATCACCTCACACCAGATACCCGCATCCCGCAGCGCGGTAAATTCTTCCCCGCCCCTGCCAAACACATAGGGATCGCCGCCCTTTAGGCGCACAACCGTTTTCCCCTCCCGCGCCTTTTCCACCAGAAGGGCATTGATTTCAAACTGCCCCCTGCTGTGGCGTCCATACCGTTTCCCCACATATATTTTTTCACAGTCCGCCCGCGTCCACTGCAGCAGTTCCTCTGACACCAGACTGTCGTAGACCACCGTGTCACATTTCTGTAGCGCCTTTAATGCACGCAGTGTCAAAAGTTCCGCGTCACCGCAGCCGCCGCCCGTCAGATAAACTCTCCCGTCGCTCAATCCCTGTGTCTCCTCCATCATTTCAAACGCCTGGGTCAGCCGGCCTGGCTTTGACCATCTTTGCCGCCCGGCGGGCCATTCTCCCACCCTCCGCCGCATCCGCAGCGCCGATAAGCCTGACCCTGTTTTGGGCGTACATGACGTCCAGCAGGATACTGTCCTCCGGGTAGGCCATCTCCGACCCATACAGCGACGCCGCATACGCCGCTTCCAGACTCCCCACTGACGATGCTTCCAGCCTCTGTACCGGCGATGCGCCAGGTCCCCGCACCGCTGTCCTGTCCGCGCCGCGTGCCGACGACGCGCGCCTGCACCATGCCGCCGCTGCCTCGCTGCAGTCAGCCGAAAGCTGCGCCAGCGCTTCCCTCTCTACCAGATAACAAAGCTCTGTCCCCGCGTCCGAAATTCCTTTACCGATTCCGGCCGCAACGGAACCCTGTACAGCCTCCACCGCGATGATGCCCTGACATGCCGCCGGCAAAAACAGTTCCGGGGAAAGTGGATAAAAGTCAAACGCCTCTTCCCTGTCAAAGGCAATCCCAAGCCGGTCCAGTCCCGCCTTCGCCAACAGAATACCGTCGTAACGGCCTTCCTGCAGTTTCTTAAGTCTGGTGTCCACGTTGCCGCGGATCTCCTCACAAACTACATCCTCCCAGACTTCTGCAGCAAGCATCTGCCGCCGCCTGCTGCCGGTGCCGATCCGAAATATATGCCCGGAGCCCTTCCGGCCCGGCGCGGTCCGCTCCCCCATCCGCGTATCCCAACTTTTCCCATACACGCCCGCTTCCGCCAAAGATGGGAGCGGAACTTTCCCTCCCCTTGGCACCACAAGCACATCCCGCACGTCCGCCCTCGGCAGGACAGCCGCGATAAAGAGCCCCGGCGCCAGCCTCATCGGCAGATCCTTCGCGGAATGCACCGCCATGTCAATCTGCCCGGAAAGCAGCGCCTGCTCCAGTTCCAATGCAAAAACGCCCTTGTCTCCGATTGCGGAGATGGGGCTGTCCTGAAGCTGATCCCCTCTGGTGCGCAGAATGACAAGCTCCGTCTCTATACTGCTGTCAATCTCCGATATAGCCTCCTGCACGAGAGCTGCCTGTCTCAAAGCCAGTTTGCTCCCCCTCGTGCCGATCCTAATTTCAACCATGCCGCTGTTATTCCCTCTTTCAATTTCAACGCCGCCACGTCTCGACCAATTCAGTCAATTCCTCTGCCGTCACCCCATGCCCCTTTTCCATGCAGTCCATACAGTAGCAGAACAACTCTCCAAACAGTGATTTTCTGGCATCCTCACTTCCCACCGTACGCATCACCGCCGGTCGAACTTGACCCATCAAGTCAACAACGCTGCCAATTCCTTCCGGCAGCATTCCTGCAATCTCCCTCTGCGCCCACGACGCCGCAAACGGGCTTTTCCCATCCGTGGAGATCCCAATGGTAAGCGCCCCGTCCTTTATGAGCGCGGGAAAGAAAAACGTGCATTTCTCCCTGTCGTCCGCCACATTGACCAGAATCCCCTGCGCTTTGCAGTAATCCGCAATCTCTCCGTTTAACACCGCATCATCCGTGGCGGCAATCACGAAATCGGCGCCTCTCAGATCCTCCATCAAAAAAGCGCGCTCCTCAAAACGAAGGGAGCCCGCCGCGTCCTTTTGCAGCAGCTCCCCCTGTGTCTTCACACACATCTCTATATCCGACGCAATCACCGTCAGTTCCGGCCCGAACGCGAGCAACTTCTCCACTTTCCTGGCAGCCACCTTTCCGCCGCCCACAATCACGCCGCGTTTTCCTTCCATTTCCATAAAAAAAGGAAAATATCCCATGTATATACTCCCCTTGCTTGACTGAATCGGTCAGCCCTTTTCATTCTCATCAGCGCCGGACACCGTATCCCACAATGCAAACGGTCACTTCAATACCGACAGCACCTTCTCAAAGGAGCTGCTGTCGAGCCCGTCCCGCAGCAGATAGAGCAGTTTCTCCGCCGAACAGTCCGCATACCGTTCCTTCCAATGCGTATCAGCCTCGGTGAAACGGTGGAATGCCAGCGCCTTACAGAGCTTTTCTAAGTCCTCCTCCAGAATTTCCTCCGCATCCGCAAAGGCCTGCTGCTTGCGTCTGTTGTTCTCCTCCGCCAGCTTCTTGATATCGTCCAATGCCACGAGACGGCAATGCGCCAGTTTCCCGATCTCCGCATCCAGATCAGGCGGCATGGATATGTCGAGGAAGAGCCGTTCCTTCTGCGTCCTTACCGCCTCCCTGACCCGCCCCGCCGTCAGTGTATAGTGGGGGCTTGCGGTTGCCGAAATGATGGCGTCAGCCTCCTCCAAAACAGCGTAGCGGTCCTGGTAATCCACATGTTCCACCTGCGCGCCGGCGCTTTGGCAGATGCCTTTGTGCGACCGCACGGTAGCGATCACGCGGACATCTTTTTGACTGAGCAGATTTTTCAATATAATACTGCCCATCTGCCCGCTGCCGCCCATCAGAAGCACCGTCTTATGGGACACGGGCAGACGCGCCACTTCTCCTGCCGCCAGAGTTGCTACGGAAACTGCCGTCCTGGAGATCATCGTCTCCGTCTTCACCCGCTTGGCACAGGCAAGTGCCGCCTGAAAGGCGCTGTTCAGCTCGTACCCGGTATACCCGTTTTCCTTGGCCGACGTGTAGGCATCCCTCACCTGTCCGAGAATCTCATCTTCCCCGAGCACCATGGATTCCATGCCGCATACCACACGAAAAAGATGGTGCAGCGCCCTTTTTCCCTGATATCTTCTGGCAAGGCTTCTGATCTGCTCGGCGTCGTTTCCCGAAAACATTTCAAGTGCTTTTTCCAATTCACAAAAGCGGTTTTCCTCCCCCTCCACATAAATTTCCGTGCGGTTGCAGGTGGAGAGCAGCACACACTGCCCTGCCCCCATGACCGCCCGGATTTTTTGCAGGAAATCGCCTGTCTTTTCTTTCGGTATATAAAATTTCTCACGTTCCTTTGACGCCGCCGTCTTATGGCTGATACTGATACACTCCATCTATTTTTAGCCCAGTCTTTCTCTTTCCCGCCTTATTAGCATGTGGCGCCGCCGTGCAGATGCATCTTCGCCCCGATGATCTCTTCCTTCCTCGCAAGCAGGTCATCCGCCATGAGCTGCGCCTGCACGTTCTCAAATCCCAGCCTGTTTATCGTATCCGCAAAACGTTCCCCTGTATTTCCCTGCTCGCGGAACAGCAAAATCGCCTTTTCCAGGACAGAAAGCACTTCTTCCTCATCGAGGAATATCTTATCCAGCTTCTGCCCGTGCGCTACTTTTTTGCCCCAGCGTCCGCCGATATAGATGCGGTAGCCGTACTCGCTCTCCTCCGAGGCCTTGAAGGGGCATTTCCCCACACAGCGCCCGCAGTTGTTGCATTTGTCGGGATCAATCAAAAGCTTGCCGTCCACAACCTGCGACGCCTCCACCGGGCAGGCCAGCGAAACCTGACAGATCTTACAGCCGCGGCACTTCTCCAAGTCAATCGCGGGCACCCGCTGTCCCACGATGCCAAAGTCATTCAGATCAGGCTTCACACAGTTATTCGGGCAGCCGCCCACCGCGATCTTAAACTTGTGCGGCAGCTTCACGGACGCGTAGCCGTGGAAGAACCGTTCATGTATCTTGTCGGATAAGGCGTAGGAGTCTAACAGCCCGTACTGACAGGTTGTTCCCTTACATGCCACAACCGGGCGCACCTTGGAGCCGGTTCCGCCGGTCTCCAGACCTTCCTCCGCCAGAAAAGCGCGCACATTCTCGATCTGGTCAAACGGCACGCCCACGATTTCCATCGTCAGCCGGGTGGTCATAGCCACGTCGCCGCTTCCGAACCGCTCCGCCGCCTCCGCGATCTTTTTGTGCTCCGCCGTGGTAATCTTGCCGTTTCTCGTGATCACACGGACGTTAAAATTGTCTGTCCCCTTGTTGTGCAGACAGCCAAGCGCCTTCACGCGGGTAATCTCCTCCGCAGGCACCGTCACCACGCCGGGCCTGCTGTCCACTTTCACCACATTGAAGAAGGAGGAGCCCTCCAGCACCTTCGTGTTCGTGTAGCCGTAGCGTTTCAGCCTGTTCTGCAGAAGATATGCCCTCTTGCCCTTCGCGCAGACAAGCAGAAGCTTCTCGTCCTTTGAAAGGCCCGGCACCTCGCCCTTTACCTTGAGCAGATCCACGTAAGTCGCCCCCGCAATCGTCGGCCCTGCGGGATTTACGTCGATCACGCGGTACCCTTCGGCTGCTCCCGCCAGATATTCCGCGGGCGTAAAGCTGTCCATATCACCCGTTATCTTATTCAACAGCATATGTACAGCCTGTACAAACGGATGGATCGCCGTGGAGAACGGAGGCGCGTAGGACAGGTCCAGACAGGTCATCTGCTCCAGCGTCGCGCCAAAAGTCACGGCCATCACACCGATATCCGTCACCTTATCCACCGCGCCCGGCCCCAGTACCTGCACGCCAAGCAGCCTGTGTGTCGCTTTGTCCGCCACCAGCTTGATCGCAAACCATGCACTGTCGGGATAGTAATGCGCCTTGTCGTCCGTCACCGCCAGCACGCAGACCGGCTCATAGCCAGCCGCTTTCGCCTGCTCCTCGGACAGCCCGGTCCTGCCGCCCGAAAGCCCCGGGAGCTTGACCACGCCAGTCCCCAGAACGCCCGGATATGCCACATCCCTGCCGCCCAGTGCCAGCGCGAGGGTGCGTCCCTCCATGTTGGCGGAGGAACCCATGGGCGACCACTGCCTTTCCCCTGTGAGACGGTTCTTCACCATGGCGCAGTCGCCCGCCGCGTAAACGTCCGCCACGTTCGTCGCCATCCTGTCATCCACAAGAACCGTTCCCTTACACATCTCAATCCCGGTATCCTGCAAAAAGCCCGTGTTCGGGCGGATACCTATGGAGAGAATCACCACATCCGCAGGGAGAAGCCCCTTGTCCGTCTGTACCCCTTCCGCTCTCACGTCACCGGTCACACCTTCCAGCTTTGTGGACGTCATTACTTTAATGCCTTTCTTCGCCAGATGGCGCACCGCGTAAGCCGCCATCTCCCCGTCGAATCCCGGCATGATCTGGGGCGCCATATCAATCAGCGTCACCGAAAGCCCTTTTTCCAGCAGATTCTCCGCCACTTCCAGTCCGATGAAACCGCCGCCCACTACCACGGCCCGCTTCACGTCGTCACCCGCTATGTAATCCCTCGTCTCGATGGCGTCATCCGGCGTGCGCATCACGAAAACACCCGGCAGATTTAAGCCCGGCAGAGGCGGTACGACCGGGGATGCCCCCACCGCCACGATGCAGGCGTCATACGCATAAACTTCCTCCGCGCCCGTGCGCAGATTCTTCGCCACCGCCTTCTTTGCGTCCGTGTCAAGCGACACCACTTCCCGCTGGGGATAAACCATGGCGCCGGTGAGGGAACTGTATTTCTCCGGCGTATTGACGATAAGCTGCTCTTTCTCCGGGATCGCCCCTCCTACATAGTAGGGAAGCCCGCATCCCGCGTAGGAAATGTCCTTACCTTTGGTGACAATGGTCACCTCCGCCTCCGGGTTTACCCTCTTGAATTTTGCCGCGGCTTTCGTCCCTGCCGCCACACCGCCGATCACAAGTAATCTCATAGCATACCTCCTCTTTTCTGATAGAAACCAACTTCATGTTCTCCCAAAAGCAATCTGATTGCGTCTTATATCATTATAATAAATCGAATTTCCCCGCTTCCCATCATGCCATAAACATCTGCAAAAAGCAACTCCGCACTGCCGCGCATTCCTTTAATCCCTCTTCAAACGGGATGGTATTCGGGTAGACGGCCTGCATTTTCTGCACAGCCAGCTCATAGTCGTAGTCATAAAAGCTGAAATAGTTTCTCTGCCCGATCCCTTTAGAAACATTCACAAAGGAAGGTTCTTTGCCGAAACAGGCATAGCACATGGCTACCCATTCTTTGACTGACACAGTCACTGTATTTCCCACATTCAAAATATGGGCAGCGGGTTTTGTCTCCATGACCGCTTCCATAACGCCGCACAGGTCTGTGATGTCCCGCCTGACCAATGACGCCCTTCCCATATATTGTAGCACAATGCCCGGCCCGGCATCAACGGTCCGCCGGACGGATTTGTCAAATGTACGACAAAAACAAATTGAGATATGACAAAGGATTGTTTATAATAATAGGTAAGAAGTAAAACACAGGCAGCAGCAGAAAGGGGGACGCATTTATGTATAATATCATCACAATCGAGCGGCGTTATGCCAGCGGGGGACACGAGATCGGAAAAAGGCTGGCGGAATCGCTGGGATATAAACTCTATGACCGGAATATCCTGTTGGAGGCGGCGCAGAAACTTGACATACCGTTTTATAACATTGAGACACTTGAGGAGAGCAGTTCCGGCAATGTCCTTTTAAACCTGTCCAAAACCCCACTGGGCGGACTTTCCGGCAATAAGAACCTGCCCCTTGCGGACCAGCTTTTTCTGGAGGAAAAGCGCATCATCGAAAAGGCTGCCGAAGAAGGAAACTGCGTGATCGTCGGAAGAGCCTCCGGCTATATTTTGAAGGATATGGAAAACGCCCTCCATGTGTTCGTCTATGCCAACCATGAAAAACGGATACAGCGTGCAATCGAGAGGGAGGGCATCCAGAAGGCGGAAGCCGAAAACGCACTGAAGAAGAATGACAAGCGAAGAAAGAATTTCTACAACGCTCTCACCACCCACGAGTGGGGCGATCCGAAAAATTATGACCTGTACATGAACGCCGGAAATCTGGGGATTGACCTCTGCGTCAGGATTCTGATGGAAGCGGCGAAAGAGTAAACCGGCAAACGCCAAGGGGCACAGCTTGACTATATAAGTCAGTCTGCGCCCCTTCTTATCTGGATAAGCCTAAGGACATCTTTGTACAGATCGTCTTCATCTTCCAGGTCAATCATCAGCCACCGCTGCCCGTTTCCCTCCCGCGTCTGTTGATAAATTTGCCGCAGCTGCGCCGTACAGGCAGGAAGCATTTCTTCCACAGCCGCCTTTTCCTTTTTGCCGACCACCACCAGAACGGTAAAATACCCCTCTCTCGGATAGACCGTGCACAATGATTTTCCCGCCTTCTTCCACTTCACGTTCCATCCCTTCTCCCAGCTGCAGGAGCTGTACTCCATTTTTTCCCCGCATTTATAAGCACTCTTAATCTCCGAGCAAAACCGCGTGAAAAGGGGATTTCTGACATACTCGCCCAACTCTTCCATGGTTGGGCATATCTTTTTATCCTGCAGGTCGATCATATTTTTTCCCTCCAAAGCATCCCCGCTACCCCAATTTGTAATCTTCCTTTTGTACCAGCTCGTAAAATGCAGCGGAAATATATTCTTTGCTTGTATGCTTTTCCCCCGCATACATCGGATTTACAACAAAATGCGCAAACTCCGTATAGGGAGCCACCTTCTTTACAACACGCACCAGCTTATTGTATACTTTTGTGAGCATGTCCGGGCGGGGAATCCAGTCGCCATCATCCGTATACCGTCCGGTCACAATGTAAAGCCTGTTTTTCACAATCTCCTGTTTCCCCGGAATGCAAAAACCCGCTTCGATCACGCCAAGCCACGCTTCGTCGGCAACATATTCATTTTGGGATGCCCGTGTCACATCAAATCCCCCGATTTCGGGAATGTGAAAATAATATTCGCGGCAGTCCGGCTGTACCACATCCAGCGTAGTTCCCGGAATCAACCGCCATCTGCCGTCCTCATATGTATGTCTGTAAATGACGCAGCCACTGTCCAGAGCAGCCTGCGCAACAGACAAAAAATCGTGATATCCCATGTAGTAATTGATCTGCTTTCCCATATAGTTACGCGCTGTTCTCCTAAACCTGTATTTCAGCTAAGTTCCATGAACGTATCGTTTTCTTCATAGTAAAGAATCGCCTTATACAGTTCTTGTACCCCAGCGTTTTCTTTCTGATCCAACGCAGACATGATAACATCCTGCAGCATATCATGCGTATAAACCACGTCAAGACCATTTTGCACAGCCAGTTCAGGAAAGGTCTCCTCATCTGTCTCCACATCATATGCGGGATAGGGAAGCACATAACATGCAGATTCTAAATCCAGATCCGAAGATTTTGCATAGACACACCATTGGCTGTCCGCACACAATTTTGTTTCGCCTTCCTCTAAATACATTTCCTTAATTTCTTCAATGATCTCTTTAAATAGATACTCCGTTTTTTTCATTTTCCATGCCTTCCTTTCCTCTGAAAACAAGATTTGTCATGACGACCACAAATTATAGCGCGTCCATTCTTTGTTTCCTGCTGCAAAAAGGGGTCTTGTCGAGTAACACTATATATGTTACAGATATCCCCGTCTCCCCGCCTCTTCCATGAGCTGGGGCTGGATATCGGGATATGTCAGCCCATCCGGCAGTTTATCCATCAGCGCAATCTGCGCAATCTCGCTGTGCAGTTCTTCCTCAAAACGCGCAATCTCGGCAAAAAACAGCATACCAAAAGATTCTTCTCCATGACCGGCATGGTCAGACACCGTGACGGAATATACACAGACCGGGGCTATCTGAAATTCCAGAGCGCCTGTCTCCTCGTACAGTTCCCGCTTTGCCGTGTCCGAAATATCCTCCCCGGGTTCCCGATGCCCTCCGGGTATTTCCCATGTTTCCCTGTCCCTGTGTCTGCAGAACACATATTTATCCCGTGCCTTGGACAGTATGACCGCAAACGCAAGCTGTTCGTCCGCTATCTCTTCATAAAACTTAACCTCTGTCATTTCCGTCGTTTCTCCTTAGACTGCGGTCCACCGGCATCCCTATTTGTCCGTCCAAAGCCCCTTGTCATGCACTTAAAAATAGAATAATTCCTCAAACTTTTTATTAAGCGCGATACACAGAACAAGCGCTAATTTAGCTGTGGGATTAAACTGTCCCGTTTCGATTGAACTGATCGTATTGCGGGATACGCCAACCAGTTCCGCCAGTTGGTTTTGTGATAACTTCCGCTCCGCCCGCGCTTCCTTAAGACGGTTTTTTAATACCAGTTTATCGTCCAAGCCATCACCGCCTTACAAAACCAGAGAGGATGCAATCAGACAATACACATGATATCCCGACATTACAGATACCATTACGGTGTAGACGACTGCCATGGCAAGCTCATGTTTATGGCGAAGCCTCATGTATTTCACCCATAATGTCACCATCTCGGGCGTAAAAGAAAGCGCCCACAGCCCCCAATGTATGCCGCCGCCGAGAAGCATCTGCACGATAGTAAAGACACCCACAAGAGCCATCATTACTATGGTCGCTTTCGCACTTGCCTGTTTTAAAATCTCAAGCTCATAGATGTCCTTATTTCTATTTTCCGCCCTGCTTCTCTCTAAAATTTCTTCTCTGTCCACAGAAAAACCCCCAATCCATATTGCCAAGTTTTCTTGTCATATTCTCATTATAATGTTGCCAAGTTTTCTTGTCAATATTTCCGAGGCGTTTTTCCGAAAGTAACAGTAACTATTCAGCCTTCAGCTTCCTAGTTACTGAATCCGGCCTATTCCAAAATCAAAACCCTACGCCAGCACCAACGCCTTTTTCGGACAAAGCTTTGCGCATTTGCCGCAGCCGATGCACTTGTCATAGTCAATCCTGGGCGCTTCAAAGCCTTTCTGGCTAAGCGCGCCCACCGGGCAAACTTTTACAGCCGGGCATTTGTGGTTTTGAGGACAATGCTCCACTACAATGTTTAATTTTTTCTCCATAAATTGATTCCCTCCCTATTCAAATTCAGCGGTCTGTCTGCTCCGTCATAATTCCCCAGCGAATCCCAAACTTGTCAACAAAAACGACCCGGCAGGAACTGTAAGGCGTCGCTTCCATCTGATATATTGTCTTACTGCCTTCTTTCAGCAGCGGATTATATGCCGGGTCATCCGCTTCCCCATATGTAATGATACAACTGATCTTTCCATTATATGCCTTTTCATACATTTGAATTGCCTCACGGCAATTCCCTCCGAAATTCAGCGTAGGTACAATCTGCATGTCTGCTCTCCTTTTCTGTCAGATGCTGCGTCTTTCGGTTTCTCTGCAAACCGAATGTGTAGAACCATTTCTTATATTATCAACCAGCCAGATATTCGATCAGTCCTTTTGCGTATTCAGCGCTATTCTCATGCAAATACTGACCATGACCCATATTTTCAAATACTATATCTCTTAAAGTGGGAATATACTGTCTAAGCAACGCCGCGCTTTTCTCTGGATACTTTTCATTTGCCCCTCTCCAAAATAAAACACTTCCCTCAAAGTCACGTATTTTGTCAGGAATGTCATACTTATAAACAAATTCGCAGGCACTTTTTATTGTTTTGGACGTAATGTCTTTATACAGCATTTCCACTACGCTTTTATTGTCCTTTCCCATAACAGAATCCATTAGAAATTTGGGAATACGCTTTCCTCTATTTAGCCTTCCGATGGATTTGCAGAAAATAAACGCATAAGGTTTTGTCAATACCCCCATCTTTATTAAAAATGCCGCATCCAAATGAAGTTTATTTACTTCTATATTTCTTCTTCCTATGAGTTCAACCGCCATCGTTGCTCCCATAGAAAAGCCCGACAGACAGTATAACCTGCCATCCAGATTTTCTTTTACATACTTCTCTATCTCATCACAGCATTTTGCAAGGCTTTGCAGTTCACCCGCAGCAGGACTATGCCCATCTACTTCAGCCAATATAACATAATAATCCTTCAAATATTTCAAAATCGGCTCGTAGCAGAGCATAGCCGAAGATGCCATCCCATGAATAAATAAAATCGACTTCTTTTTCCCGTCACCGAAAGTTAAAAAATTCATAACAACCATCTCAGTTTTGCAGACTCTATTTTGTATACGCAGAGATTTTCCAGGATAGTAATGCCGTCCCGCCTGCCACTTTCTGTTTTACTGCAAAAACTGTGTCTGTAACCGAGTGCATCGTTGTATCTACCACATTCGACTCATATATTCCCAAATCACAAAACTGCTCCCACATTGTTTCTACTAATTCCTTATTGGTTTCCCTGTCTAATTTTGAACGTTCAACAGCCCGCTTCATCGTTTCCTCTTTGCTGGCCCTCAAAATAATGTAATGTACTTCATACCCCTCTCTGACAATGTTTTGCCACGGTTCCAAAAACCATGGTCCTATAATCCCATCCACAATTACATCATATTTTCCACGGGCATATCTCTTAGCCGCTTCCAAAAAAGCTTCTATCACAACCAGATTCTGCTCATCCGATTCCGGCAAATGCGGAGGTATTGCGCCTTTGCTTAAGTAATGATAAAAGTCATCCGTGTGCATATGTACGGATTTTTCCAGATTTGACTCCTTTGCAATGATAGACGCCGTTGTAGATTTTCCTGTTCCCGGCGAACCTGTGATTATGATAATTCTTCCCTGCTGCATCTATGCTTTGTCTCCATAAATCCCTTGATAAATGAAAATGAGAGTGCGTATCGTCACACCTCTGTATCCAATTTGTATCCAAACGCGACATTGTATTTCGACAACAGATTGATGATATAATGTAAGAAGACAGTCTCACAGCTCTTCAACCGTAACGCAGGCAGTCTCCCAACGCTTTTACCTTTTCATGGTATTGCCCTTTACTATTCCTTTCACTGCCGCCAACATAATAACGACCTCCCATTTTTCATCTTACTCTATTGTATTATACCCCACTAAAAATTTCATAGCAAATACAATTACAGCTTAATTGCAAAAGTAAATTCCAGTGCCCAAGGGTAGAATTTACTTTTGCAATTTAGGCCTTAGTTCTAGTGTATACATCAATATTGAAGTTTCACAATTTTCCCCTATACTGTTAAGTATCAAATCATACTCCAGAATAAAAAAGGGGATGCAAAATGCGAATCAATAACGAATGCGTCAGAAACATACTTTTTACCATTGAAAAAATATCAAATTCAGAACATGGCTGTCACTTTCCAAATCCCCAATATGAAAAACTGAAAGATTATGACTACGATACCATTCAATATCATTTAAGGTATCTATACATGAAAGATTGATATACACCCCCATGAAGGGGAACAAATATTCTTACGATTTAACACCAGCCGGTCACGAATTTATTGCAAATATCCGTGACGACAATAATTGGAATAAAATAAAAGGTATTTCTGCCAACATTGGGTTCGCAAGCCTTAAAGTAGTTTCTGCAATGTAAGCGTCAATAATTTCAGTTACATCACACTCAAGAGCCTCTGCTAATCTTCCTGCCGAAACCACAGATACTTCTCTCTGATTGAGAATAACGTTCATCCTTGCCCGGCTTACGCCGTAGGCTTCTGCCAAATCTGCCACACTCTTTTTCTTTCTTGCCCGGCAGATGTCAACCTTATCTCTGCTGATTCTCATGTTTTTCATATGAATTATCTCCTTTCCAATCGCAAATGTGATTTTATGTTGACAACATTATCACGTTTGTGGTAATATGTCAATAACAAACGTGATTCTTGTTTACACGTTGCTTTCAGTTTGCTAATATGGGTATTATGGAGGTGATACCCATGACAGTAGGCGAAAAAATATATAAATTAAGAATCTATTCGGGATTATCTCAAAAAGAATTTGCTGACAAAGTAGGTGCATCACAATCAGCAATCAATTATTGGGAAAACGGGAAACGGCAGCCACGAGTAGCTCAACTTAAAAAAATTGCCAGATTTCTTGATTTTCCTTTGTATGATTTATTAGATGATAGCGTTGAATTAGGAAATATAGAACTCGAAATGAAGCGTGTTAGACCTTATGGCGCCAGTGAAATGACAAAACGCCCTGAAAACAAACCCTTTACTGGACCTCTACAGTCATTAAACAAGCACCATTCTAACGAAAACTCATTAAAATTGCACACCAATTCTGATGCTATAAATTGGGAGCAACTTGACGACTTTCGCTTTGATGAACTTATGCTAAAATTAGATCGTGGGGAAGAGCTGACTCCAGCAGAAGTTAACTTTAAATCTGCATATCTGGAAAGATGCCTAAAAAAAGTAGGTTATATATTTGCAAAATTTTATTCTATGTTAAATGTAGAGGGGCAGAAAAAGGCAGATGAGCAGATAGACCGGGCTATCGAACAAGTAGAGTTATTAACCAAAATACCCGAATATCAAAAGAACCCCGACACCCCGCCCCAAGAATAACTGGCAGGACTGGCTAGCGCAAGATCAATAGTTTACGCACCGAAAAATTACCTTAAAATACTTTGAAAGGTTAATAAAAATGGCTCAAAAAACAGAAATACTAAAGAAAAATGAACGCTATTTGATTTTCGATGAATCTGGCAACCTTGGAAGCAGCGGAAGATATTTTGTCATTGCATGTATTGATACCAATAATTATAAAGCACTCCATAACATCATGCACAAAAAACTAGGCATAGCCAAGAAAATGTTCCACGAACTTTCGATACTCCATTCCAATGAGATCAAGGCAAAAGACGCATATCCATGTATTAAATATCACATATTGGAATGTATCGCAAAAAAAGATTTACAGATTTCATACATTGTTGCAGATTTGAACCATGTAAAACCATCATTACTGATAGATAAAAACATACTTTACAATTTTTTAATGAAATTATTGATAGAACGTCTAATAACAGATAAAGATAATGGCACTACTATAAATATTATCTGCGACAAACACTCCACAAAAGTAGCGTCTGGGAACTCTTTTTCCGATTATATAAAACTCTTTCTGTTATATGAAAAAGAATACGATATCAATTTGAATATTAACTACATGGATTCAGATGATAAAAATGCTTACATTGTTCAAGCAGCAGATTATATTGCCAATGCTTTATATGGTTACTATGAATATGGCGATAACATATATTATAGCCGTTTCAAGCATAAACTTAGCTCTGTGCTTCTATTTCCATGGAAATTATTTGGAAAATGAATAAAGTTTATTTAAGATGTTGATTTTATCACACCCTAATGGTATTATAAAGGCATAAGAACATATAATAATGCAGATGGGTGTGTAAGCCTATATCAGCGTGTGTATTTTTAAACATAAGTTGCCTGTGTGGTAACCACTGATATAGCAACACCCATTTTCTATTTGTACAAGGCAAAAATATATTGTATACTTAAGTTACCAAATGAGTAAGCTATATTGAATGAAATCTGAGGACGGAACAGGCAGCCGTCACGCCCCATGGGTCTTAAAAGAGATGTGGGATTGCCACCCCACCTATTTCATTCAAACTTTCAGGCAGGTAACTTCGGTTATCTGCTTTTTCATTATCCATTTAAAGTTATCCATATATCACATGAAAATACATACATTAATCACAAAGGTCGGAAAGGCCCCCGACGCACTCGCAAGAGTACCTGAGATGATGGATACGCCGCCCATCTTGCGATTATAATTACACAAAACAAAACCGCCCCTGCGCCAACAGGAACGGTTTCAGATATATCTCCGAGGAGATACACCGGGTCTCGCAAACCTATACATAGTGTATCATCCCCGGGCGCAGCTTGCAAGTGAACCGTCTGATTTTCCAGATCATTCACAGGCTGTTATTTTTATACCCAAAAAGGAGGACAACACGATGGCTACAGCAAAAAAACTCCCTTCCGGATCATGGCGGTGCTTGGTTTACGATTACACAGACGACACTGGAAAGCGGGTATACCGCTCCTTTACCTCTGAGGATCCTTCCCCTGCAGGCAAGCAGAAGGCGGAAGCGCTTGCCGCTCAATATGCTGCGGAAAAGGAGCTGAAGAAGCACAGCATGGATAAAAGCTTGTTTTCTGACCGCATGGAAAGCTATATCACTTCCAAAGAAGCCGTTCTGTCCCCTGCCACGATCCGGGGCTACCGCAACATCCAGAAAATGCTCCTGCGCGACTATGCCTCATTCTGCCACATGGAAATCCGTAACATCTCCCAGGATGATGTGCAGCGGGTAATAAACGTCCATCACGCCCTTGTCCTCGGCACAGATAAAGAATGGCACTTGAAAGCTCCCAAGACAGGCAGTTCCGACAGGTATATCAGCGCTCCTACGTTTGTGACGGACAGAATACGCGAACTTGGACATATTACTACCCTCAATCCCCACTCCATCACCATCATGTTCCAGAGGGTGCTCAAACGGACTAATATAACACATTTCCGTTTTCACGACCTCCGACACTATTCCGCGTCCATCCGACACGCTCTGAGAATCCCGGATGCTTATATTATGCAGGAAGGAGGATGGAAAACTGACGCCGTGTTAAAATCTGTATACCGACACGCCATGAGCGACAGACAGAAGGAAATGGCTGACCTTGCAAACAATCATTTTTCCAGATTATGCAACACAAAATGCAACATCGAAAAGTAAAACACCGCAGGTATGCGGTGTTTTTGAATAGCGAGAGGGGGACTTGAACCCTCGACACTACGGGTATGAACCGTATGCTCTAGCCAGCTGAGCTATCTCGCCATATATAAATTAGTAGAACTACAGGGAAGCCGTCTCCGGCTTCCCAAATGGGGCCTATAGGGCTCGAACCTATGACCCTCTGCTTGTAAGGCAGATGCTCTCCCAGCTGAGCTAAGACCCCAGTTATAGGCGGGCCACTCACGCAACCCGCTCTGCTAGTATACAATTTATTCCTATAGCTTGTCAACCCTTTTTTCGGAATTGTTTCGCCAATTTTTTCAGAACCGTTTCAGCCGTGCCCATTCATAAGTTATCGGAATGGGGCAAAGTAAAATCGTGAACGGCTGAACAGTTTCTCACATCCTCTCCGGCGCGGAAAAACCAAGCAGGTCAATACAGGTCTCCAGCACATCCTTCGTCAGCGCAAGCAGCGCAATCCATCCTGCCTTCTTCTGCCCGTCCTCCTCCGTGAGAATCTTCGTCTCATGGTAAAAGTGGTTGAACGCATTTGCCAGGTCGTAAATATAGGCGCAGATTTTATGGGGTGCAATCTCCTCACACACTGTCTCCATCATAGCATTGTATTTTGCAAGCTCCAGCATCAGGTCCTTTTCTGACACATTTGTCGCCTCTCCGACGACTGTGTCGGTCAATTTTCCTCCCTGCTCTTCAAACTTGGCAAGAATTGACTTAATCCGTACAATCGTATAAAGAATGTATGGCCCGGTATCACCCTCGAAAGAAGTGAATCTGTCCATATCGAAAATATAATCCTTGGACGCCTGGTTTGACAGATCTCCATACTTGATCGCCGCCAGTCCGACGATCCTGGCTGTCTCCCCAGCCTGGTCCATGTCGATCTCATATCCTTTCGTCTCCGCATTTTCCTGAATCTTGCGGATCATCTCCTCGTTGATCTCCCGGATCAGGTTCTCCAGCCGCATAACGCCGCCTTCCCTGGTCTTGAAAGGCTTGCCGTCCTTGCCGTTCATGGTACCGAAACCAATGTGTATAAGCTCTGTGTTGTCATTGACCAGCTTGGTCTTTCTCGCGCAGCGGAATACCTGCTCAAAATATAAGTCCTGACGCTTGTCTGTCAGATAAATCAGCCTGTCCGGATGATAGTTGGCCATACGGTCCATTATAGTCGCCAGATCTGTTGTATTGTAGAGGGACGCGCCGTCGGATTTTAAGATCATGCAGGGCGGAACCTCCTTGGTGTCGGTTTCCTCCTTCACATCCACCACCAGCGCGCCGTCGCTCTCATAAGCGTAGCCGCCTTTTTTCATTTCCTCCACCATGCCGGGGATCATGTCATGCACGTCGGACTCGCCTTTCCAGAGGTCAAATTCCACGTTCAGATTCGCATAGTTCTTCTTTAAATCCGCCACCGATACGGCGATGATATGATCCCAGAGCGCGCGGTACCCGCGCACGCCGTTTTGCAGCTTATAAGTTGCTTCCATGGCGTCAGCCTTGTACGCCTCGTCCTCCTTGGACTTTGCGCTTGCCGTCGGATAGATTTCCTCCAGCTCCGATATGGTAAAAGGCGCCTCCTGCGGATATTCTCCCTCATAGGCATCGTCAAAATAGACCAGGTCAGGCTGTCTTTTGTGCAGTTCCGTGATAATCAGACCCATCTGCAGACCCCAGTCACCCAGATGAATATCCCCGATCACGTCATGTCCGGCATAGCGGCAGATCCGCTTGATGCTCTCCCCGATAATGCCGGAACGCAGATGCCCCACATGGAGCGGCTTCGCCACATTTGGACCACCATAGTCAATGATAATCTTTTTGGGCTCCGGCGTCTGGAAACCAAACTTTTCCGCGCCGGACATGTCCCTCAGATAATCCCGCACAAAAGATTCCTTCACCTTCATATTTAAGAAGCCGGGCGCCACGGCGGAAACTTCCGACAGCACTTCGCTCTCCTGCAGTTTCTCCGCCACATCCTGCGCGATCATAAGCGGCGCTTTATGGTATTTCTTTGCGCCCGCCATTGCACCGTTGCACTGGAACTCACACAGGTCGGGTCTGTTGGAGAGGGTAACCTTGCCGAGCTCTGAATCATACCCTGCCGCCTCAAACGCCTTTTTTATTTCCTCCGAAATCAAATCCAATATTTTCTGCATGTTCTCCTCCATAAAAAGCGTTTCCCTACGGGTCTGGCAACCGGCATACGCAGGGAATCCGCAAGCTGTTAATCATAAGCAATGCAATTTTACCACATATCCCCAAAAATGTCATTTACTTTCCTTTCCGCGCTTTTTTCCTTTTTCTGCAATTTTATCTCAAATGCATCTATTTTAACGAGAAAAGGGATTTTACTTTTTGACAGAATATGGTACACTTTCCTTTGGTGGAAAGAAGGAGGAATCAGTGATGAAACATACCAGAAAAACAAATGCAGAAACCACTGTCCGACAAAAACGCGGAATCGGAATTACCCTGAAACTGGTGGTGGCCATTGTCGCCAGCGTCGTCATAGCCGGCTCGGTTCTGTTGACAAACGTATTTAACCAGATGTCACAGACACTTCTGGAAAAGAGCGAGGAGATGCTGGTCACCACTACCGACAAGACGCTGCAGGAGACAAGGGCGTGGATGAACAGAACGCTCGCCATGCTGGAAACCCAGAGGGATACCATAGAATATGAAAATATGGACATTCCAGAAATGGAAGCGTACATCAAGCACACGGCAGGACAGAGTGATTCTTACCCGGCCGGAATCTATGTGGCGCTTACAGACGGTTCGTTATACCATGCGTCTTTTGTGCCGGGGCCGGATTTCGATGCGCTTTCAAAAAGTTGGTATAAGGACGGAATCGCCTCAGAAGACTTTATATTGGGAGACGTCTATTTTGACGAGGACAGCCAGTCCTATGTCGTGGGCGCTTCCGGCATGTTAAAGGATGGGGACGGCGCCGTGCGCGGCGTAGCTGCGGCGGATGTGTATCTCGACTCTATTTCCCAAATTGTAAGCAATATCCAGATTGAGGATACCGGCGGTATATTTCTTGTGGACACACGGACAGATACCATCATCGGAGACAGGGACAAAGATGTGGTCGGTAAAAATCTGAGTGAATCGGGCGGCATGTACGTTTATGCCGGAGAGCAGATCAAGTCCGGGAACACGGGTCTTGGCCTGTACGGAGACACTTATGTGCAGATCGCAAATGTCGAGGGAAGTAACTGGATGGCGGTAGCTTATGTATCAAAGGCGGAGGTATTGTCGGAACTCTACGATCTGACTCACACACTGGCGACCGTATCGGTTATCGCCGTGCTTGTGCTGATACTCCTTGTAATCATACTGACACACCGTATCATCGGAAGACCCGTGAAAGAGCTTAGCCGGGTAGCCACCCGTATCGCAGAGGGCGAGCTGGATCAGACCATACGCTATCAGTCGGGGGACGAGCTCGGCACCCTTGCCTTTAACTTTAACAGGGTTACAGAGAGGCTTCGCGACTACATAAAATATATTGATGAAATTTCAGATACCTTAAATGAGATTGCGCAGGGAAATCTGGCATACGAGCTTAAGAGTGAGTATACCGGCGAATTTGCGAAGATTAAAAACTCTCTGGATGATATCTCCGTTGAGCTGAATGCCGCTATGGGACAGTTAAACGCTTCTTCCAGCGATGTCGCCGCAGGGGCTGCGCAGATTTCCCAGATTGCCGTGAATCTGTCCCAGGGATCCACGGAACAGGCTGCGGAGGTGGAGGCACTGGCCGGGCACATCGGCGAGGTCTCCGACAATGTGCAGAGAATTGCACAGGATGCACAGCAGACCAGCAGCCTTTCAAAGGAAGTCAGGGAAGGGCTTCTTTTGAGTAACACCAAGATGCAGAACATGACGGAAGTTATCCAGAAGATCAGCGACAAATCGAGCGAGATCCACAAGATTGTGAAGACCATCGACGATATTGCCTTCCAGACCAATATCCTCGCCCTAAACGCTGCCGTTGAGGCCGCCAGGGCCGGGGAAGCCGGCAGGGGCTTTGCCGTGGTAGCCGGGGAAGTGCGGACTCTGGCAGGAAAATCTGCAGGCGCTGCCAAGGAGACCACAGATCTTTTGGGTGAAACGATCCGCTCCATGGAAGAGGGTGTCCACGCCGCCGAAGATACAGCACAGTCCATGCTGGCTGCCGCAGAGCTGGCGGAGGAAATGGGCAGCCTGATAGACCACATCGCCGACAACACGAGACAGCAGGCCGCTACGACCACGGAAATCAGTCATGGCATAGACCAGATTGCCGTCGTGGTGCAAAGCAACGTGAGCACAGCGGAATCCAGTGCTGCTGCCAGTGAAGAGCTCTCCGGGCAGGCCGGCGCGCTCAGGGAACTGGTATCCAAATTCCAGTTAAAATAACATCTGTTCTACATAAACAGGCCGGAGGCAGAATCTATGTCTCCGGTCCTTTTTTATGCACACGGGCACCCGTCAGCATACGCTGACGGGTGCCCGGCGCGCGAGTAGGGGAAGATGGCTCTTACCTACTCGATTCCCTGCTTCCTGCGGGAATACACACACCCGCAATAATCCTGTCGGTACAGGTCATATTCTTTCGACAGTTCGATTGACCTTTTATAGCCGTCTCTCTTTTTAAAATCCGAAGGCAGCCACGCCACACTGTACTTTGACGCCATTCTCTCCCCTATCTCATTCAATTTCGCGGCATTTTTCAAGGGGCTTATGGAAAGTGTCGTGGTAAAGTAGTCATATCCGCCCGCCTGCGCCAGTCTCGCCGTCTCTCCAAGCCGCAGTTCATAACAGGCGAAACACCTCTCGCCGCCCTCCGGGCACTGTTCCAGGCCTTTCGCTATCTCGAAGAAGCGCGCAGGGTCGTAGTCGCCTTCTACAATGTGAATTTCATAACCGCCACCGTTTCCGCCATCCACATCGCACACCGCGCAGCTTCCGCCATTGACCGGCGCGCCGCCGACCGAACCAGTCAATTCCTCGTTGAATGCCGCAATCAGTCTCTTCTGCTCCGCCACCCGCTTGTGGTATTCTGCGTCCTCCGTGATATTCGGATTATAATAAAAGACCGTAATCCGAAAATACTGCCGCAGATACGAAAGCACATAACTGCTGCAGGGCGCGCAGCAGCTGTGCAGAAAGAGGGTTGGCACGTCACCTCCCGCCGCGCACTTTTCATCCTTACGCATTCCTTCTATAATCTGATCCAGTTCCTTCTGATAGTTTCTAACTTTGTTCATATTTCTTCATTCCTTATTCCGGGCGATGTCATGTAATCCTGTAGATTGACTCCGTCGGTTTCCTTCTGCTTTCTTCAGCCACGCAGCCGCTTTATCAGGTGCCGCCTCAAAATACTACCTTTCTATCCTGCTCCACCCGATATGCCGCATCGGTCACGATCTCACAGACCCTGTTACAGTCAGCCTCCTCCACCAGCCAGCCTGTGATCCTGTAGTCATACAGCCCCGTCAGGCAGAGGACGCAGACGATATTTTTCCCTCTGTATTCCTCCGCCCACAGCGCCACCGGCGTATCTGCACTGTTTTCCAGTTCCTCAGCAAGCATGGTAAGACCACTGTTTTCTCCGCCGTCCTGCCCTGCTGCATCGTTCTGCCCATCCCCGCCTTCTATCCCTTCCAGGGCATCTTCCTTCACCGCACAATCTTCTGCCACTTCAAACTCCAGATGCACCCCGCCATCAAAAAAGTTCAGTTCCCGCACCCATTTACTGTATTTTTCCTCTTTTCCGTCATTGTCCAGATCGCACTGGTAAGACACCATTTCATAGGCGGACGGCTGCTCTGATTCCTTGCCTGAGCGCTGCTCAGCCTCTCCCTCTATCATCTCTCCTTCGTCAAACTTCCCTTTTAGCGCATTGCATTTCTCCGCCATGACCGCCGTCAGCTCCTCATACCCCGTTTCCGCCCACACCCGCGGTTCCTCATAGCGGTCAAAGACCTCATAGACCCTCGCCTCCTCTGCCAGCTTTCCGTCTGCATAGCTTCTCACGATATAACCGTTATAAACCATCGTAAGCGGCTCGATCCCTTCATAGAGCAGATAATTTTTCCCCTCATAGGAAACAGCATAAAAATTCTCCCGCGTCTCAAAAAAACTATCTGTCTCCGCGTAAAACCCGTCCTGCTGCCCCTGCAAATAGACATATTCCACATTGCCGGACGTACCGCCGATAAAATAACCGTCTAACGCCCAGACAAGATCCTTACTGCCATCGTTATCACAGTCCGCCTCCAGCACAGTATATCTGTAGTTATAGCGCGCTGCCCTTTGCACCTGCTGTCTGACGGCCATGTCCTTTTCGGCAAGAGACATCGCCTCCTCCTCAGTCAGTTCCCTGCCACTTGCCATACTTTTCAGGTGGCTGCCGTCCTTTCCGTCCCACAGTCTGCTTAAGATAACCTGATCCTCTCCCTCCGCTATCATTCCGCCAATCTCATCCAGAAACCTCTGTGGGATATGCATTTGCCCGCCTTCCAGTCTGTGCTCTATTCCATAAACCGCCTCGGGCACCATGCCGTCATAAAACTGCCTGTACAGCCGAAGCACCCTGCCCTGTTCTTCCTTTTCCCATTCTTCCAAAGAAAAAATTTCATCAAAGAGAACTTGTCCTGTATCCTCGTAGCCCCGGACTCTTATGCCCTCCTCCACGTCAGACACGACGCACTCCCTCTTTTTGACCAGAATATTTCCTGCCCACTGCCAGACTGCCTCCGCCTGCCGCACCGAATCCCCATTTTTTGATGCCTGATAGGTTGAATTTCCCCAAAAGGACTCCGTCTCGGGAAACTGTCGATGATACAGATAATAAAAGGGAATATCGGCCTGCGCCCGCTCATAAGTCTTCGTCTGCCGATTCCAGAGAAAAATATCCGCGTATCCCGTAAGGTCGGCACAGCCGTCAAAATTCACATCTTCCACGTGGATATTCCGTTCCGCCTTGATATACCCGCCGATTTCCTGAAAGGGCTTCCCAAAGTATCCTTCCCTGTAAAGCCGCAGCGTGGTGCCGTCAGCCTCTCCCTCACTGGCATAAAAGAGCGAAAGCCCTTCCTCCGGCACGATTTTCCGATAGGTAAAAGCGTCTGGCTTTTGCCAGAATCCGACGGTTTCGCCGTCTGCCTGCCAGCTTGCCTGGCCATCCTTCAACAGTTCGCCAAAGCTGCAGTCTTCCTCCTCCGCAATCTCCTGCACCAGACAGACTTCCTCTCCCCGCACCAGAAACAAGTGCAGATACCCGTCCTGCTCCAGCCGGTAAGCGTACTCCCCTTTCTCCTCATCCGCATACATGCGGCATCCCACCGCCTCCGGCAGCAGATCAAAAAGGGCGCAAAGAAGCGCCGTCTCACTTTCGTATACCGCCCTATAATGCATCAGGCGGACTCTGGGCGGCAGGGCGAGATACATTTCGATCCCGTCGCCGCCTACCCGGTCCGCATACACATCCTGCGCACCGCATAAATCCAGAATCCACCCTTTGCTCCCGTCTGACAAAAAATGCCCGGTGTCGAAAATATTGCCGGTGTCCTGCGCTTCGATCAGCTTGGGCTTAATGCCTTCCGTAAACGCCACGCGAAGACCGCCGTAGGTCAGCACATTTCCCTGCATTTCGATTTCCGGCTCGTCCTGTGTCAGGGCCGCGCGCGCCGTTCTGGCTCCCAAGTCAACTGTCATGTCCGCACGTTCGCCCGCAACAGTCTCACGCCCGGCGTGCTCTGCACTTTCCACCACTGCAAAACCGTCCCCGACGCCACTCGCATTTTCCACCGCACCAGGACCGTGCCCGGCATCATGCATACCACCAGCAGCAACCGCAAGCAGCATGCCAAGCGTCAAAGCAATCCGTATTCCCCTCTCAATAAGACTCTCTTCCTTCATCATCAAATCATCAGCCCCGACTGCCGTCAGGCATTTCCCCGTCTCGCAATCGACGCGATATCAATCAGCGTCATTTCTCCCTGCGATGCCGCATTTTCCAGACTGGTCACAAGCGCTGCCGCCGTGTCCATGGCAGTGATGCAGTTTACGCCCGTCTCTATGGAAGTCCGGCGGATCAAAAAGCCGTCCCTGCTCTTATCCCGTCCCTGTGTCGGGGTGTCAATGACCAGATCAATCCTGTGCCCCAAAATCAGATCCATAACGGTCGGCGATTCCTGATGAATCTTGTTCACCCTTTTCGCCTTCACGCCAGCCTCATTTAAGCTATCCGCCGTGCTTCTGGTGGCGTAGATGACATATCCCAGCTTCTCAAAACGGCGTGCCACTTCAATTGCCTCGCCTTTATCCGCGTCCTTCACCGTGATTATCATCTGCTTATGTTTCGGGAGACTCACGCCCGCGCCGAGAAACGCCTTGTAGAGCGCCTCGTTAAAAGTCTCTGCAATACCAAGGCACTCGCCGGTGGACTTCATCTCCGGCCCCAGACTGATCTCCGCGCCCCGGATCTTCTCAAAGGAAAATACCGGCATCTTGACCGCAAAGTAATCCGCTGCCGGCTGCAATCCCGGCTCGTAACCCAGATCCCGGATTTTCTTGCCGATAATCACTTCCGTTGCCAGATCCACAATCGGAATGCCCGTCACCTTGCTAATATAGGGCACCGTGCGGGAGGAGCGGGGATTGACCTCGATCACATACACCTCGTCGCCCATGGCGATAAACTGGATGTTAATCAGGCCGATCACGTGGAGCGCCTTCGCCAGCCGCCTCGAATACTCGGCGATGGTCTCCTTCACCTTATCGCTCACCGTCGGCGCGGGATATACGGAAATGCTGTCGCCGGAATGCACACCCGTCCGCTCGATATGCTCCATAATGCCCGGAATCAAAATGTCCGTGCCGTCACAGACCGCGTCCACTTCCAGTTCCTTCCCCTGTAAATATTTATCCACCAAAATCGGGTGATCCTGCTCGTAACGGTTGATCACCGCCATAAATTCCTCTATCTCCTGGTCGGAAATGGCGATCTGCATGCCCTGTCCGCCCAGCACATAGGAAGGTCTGACCAGTACGGGATAACCCAGCCGGTTCGCCACCTCCTTCGCCTGCTCGGCCGTATATACCGTGCCGCCTGCCGCTCTCGGAATGCCCGTCTGCTCCAGAATCCGATCGAAAAGCTCCCGGTCCTCCGCCGCGTCCACATCCTCCGCCTTCGTCCCAAGGATCGGCACACCCATCTTCATCAGGCTCTCCGTCAGCTTAATCGCCGTCTGTCCGCCGAACTGCACCACCGCGCCGTCGGGCTTTTCCACATTGACGATGTTCTCCACGTCCTCCGGGGTCAGCGGCTCAAAGTAGAGCTTGTCCGCAATGTCAAAATCGGTGCTGACCGTCTCCGGGTTATTATTGATGATAATCGTCTCATACCCCTCTTTCGCAAACGCCCACGTGGCGTGTACGGAGCAGTAGTCAAACTCGATGCCCTGTCCGATACGGATGGGGCCGGAACCCAAAACCAGCACCTTTTTCTTCGGATGGCTCTCCACCACCTCCGTCTCGGAGCCGAACACGGAATAGTAGTAAGGCGTGCTCGCCGCAAACTCCGCCGCACACGTATCCACCATCTTAAAGGCGGCGACAACACCATTTTCATAACGCATGTTCTTTATTTCTTCCTCGGTTTTCCCGGTCAGCCTCGCGATCACATTGTCGGGAAACTCGATCCGCTTCGCCTCTTTTAGGAGTTCCACCGTCAGCGGCTCCGTGGAAAGGCGCTCCTCCATCTCAGTCAAAATCGCAATCTTATCAATAAACCAGTGATCCACCATGGTAATCTCATGGATCGTATCGAAGTCGATGCCCTTGCGAATCGCCTCCGCGATAATGTAAATTCTCTGGTCGTCCACAATCTTCATACGATCCAGCAGATCCTCCGCAGAAAGCCCTGAAAAATCATAGCTGCGCAGGCAGTCCACATGCTGTTCCAGAGAGCGGATCGCCTTCATCAGTGCGCCCTCGAAATTATTGGCGATACTCATCACCTCGCCGGTGGCTTTCATCTGGGTCGTCAGTGTACGCTTCGCCGTAATGAATTTATCGAAGGGCAGTCTCGGTATTTTCACCACACAGTAGTCCAGCGCCGGTTCAAAGCTGGCGTACGTCTTGCCGGTGATGGCATTTTTAATTTCGTCCAGCGTGTACCCAAGCGCGATCTTAGCCGCCACTTTGGCAATCGGGTAGCCCGTCGCCTTACTTGCCAGCGCGGAAGAACGGCTCACACGGGGATTGACCTCGATCACGCAGTATTCAAAGCTAGTGGGATGCAGGGCAAACTGTACATTACAGCCGCCGGTAATCTCCAGCTCATTGATGATATTTAAGGCGGAGCTGCGAAGCATCTGGTATTCCTTATCGCCCAGCGTCTGGGAAGGCGCCACCACAATACTGTCACCCGTATGCACGCCAACCGGGTCGATATTTTCCATATTGCAGACGGTAATACAGTTGCCAGCGCCGTCCCGCATCACCTCATACTCGATCTCTTTCCAGCCTGCGATACAGCGCTCCACCAGCACCTGTCCCACACGTGAAAGGCGCAGGCCGTTCGCCAGAATTTCCTCCAGCTCGATCTGGCTGTGCGCGATACCCCCGCCTGAGCCCCCAAGTGTATAGGCCGGACGAAGCACTACAGGATAGCCGATTTTTTTCGCAAAGGCGACACCGTCCTCGATATTTTCCACTACCAGCGAAGGCGCGCAGGGTTCCCCGATCTTCTCCATGGTTTCCTTAAATTCCAGACGGTCCTCCGCCTTGCGGATGGTTTTCGCCGTGGTGCCCAGAAGAGCAACGCCGTGCGCCGCAAGAAACCCGGACTCATCCAGCTCCATTCCCAGATTTAACCCCGCCTGTCCGCCCATGTTGGGAAGCAGGGAGTCCGGCTTCTCCTTGATGATGATCTGCTCCAGCACCTTTGCCGTGAGCGGTTCGATATAAACCTTATCCGCAATGTCACCGTCCGTCATAATGGTGGCCGGGTTGGAGTTTACCAGAATAACCTCCATGCCCTCCTCTTTTAGGGAGCGGCACGCCTGCGTCCCCGCATAGTCAAACTCCGCCGCCTGCCCGATCACAATCGGACCTGAACCGATAACCATTACTCTTTTTACGTTTGGATTTTTTGGCATTGTATTCTCCATTCCGGAGCGTTTTCGCGCCGGGGCGACGCAAATCTCAAATTTGCGTCTGCCATCAGACAAATTTGTGACGCTCCTACACACATTTGCAGTCTAAACTTGTTCAGACAAAGGAAATCAGCACATCAGTGTGATTCCTCACACAGTCCTCCGTTTCGCATCATTTCTATAAACCGATCAAACAGATACGAGGAATCCTGCGGTCCGGGACATGCCTCCGGATGGAACTGCACCGTAAAGATATTTTTGCCGGTATAGGAAAGGCCCTCGTTTGTGCCATCGTTTACATTGACAAAAGCCGGAACCGCCACCTTTTTGTCAAGCTTGTCCATATCCACCACATAGCCGTGATTCTGGGAGGAAATATAGACCCTGCCCGTAGACAGATCCTTCACCGGATGGTTGCCGCCCCGGTGGCCGTACTTCATCTTAAAGGTATCCGCGCCCGTGGCAAGCGCCATAAGCTGATGCCCGAGGCAGATCGCGAAAATCGGAACATCCGACTCGTAAAGCTTACGTATTTCTTCTATTATAGTAGTGCACTCCTTCGGATCTCCCGGCCCGTTGCTTAACATAATGCCGTCCGGCGCATCCGCCAGCATCTCTGCCGCCGTGGTCATTGCCGGATAAACCGTCACGTCACACCCTCTCGCCGCAAGGGATCTCGCGATGTTGTCCTTGGCCCCCAGATCAAGGAGCGCCACCCGCAGTCCCCTGCCTGTCAGTTCCCGCACCATACTTGGCTTCTTCTCCCGAATGCCTGCCTCAAAATCCTCTTTTTTAAAAGAGGAACTGCCGGAAAGCGGACCGTTCTTAGCAAGCTCCTCTGTTCCTGCCAGCACATATTTCTCCGCGCAGCTTACCCGCTCCACTACCTTACCTGTCGTATATACTTTTAATTTGGGAATGATTTCGTCAAGATTGTAATTGTCGTCGGTGGTAATCATACCGTTCATAGTGCCCTTCTCACGAAGGATTCTGGTAAGGGCCCTGGTGTCGATCCCGGCGATACCAGGCACACCATTTTCCTCTAAGAATTGCTGAATTGTCATATCGCATCTGAAATTGCTGGGAATCCGTGACAGCTCCCGCACGATAAAACCGTCCGGCCATGGCTTCTTCGACTCCATATCGTCCCTGCATATCCCATAGTTTCCAATCAGCGGATATGTCATACATACCGCCTGTCCCGCATAAGACGGATCAGTCAACACCTCCAGATAGCCCGCCATAGAGGTATTAAAAACAATTTCGCTGATAATCTCCCTGCGCGCCCCTATGTGCATCCCCTCAAATACAGTGCCGTCTTCCAGTATTAAAAATGATTTCATCTTTTACCCTGTCCCTTCATCAATTCGTCCGGCTTTTTACTGTCCTTAAATCCATAATCGACTAATTATAGCACAGGCGGAATATGGCTTCAACCAAAAATCTCTACAAATATCCGTCACAAAACTGCGGGACCGTTGGACGACACTATGAAACGCTGCGCACCGCCTCTTTCATACTGCGCACATACTCCCCCACATACCGCGGCGCCTCTTTCCTATACTTTTCTATTATCTTTACAATCGCCGATCCTACGATCACCCCGTCCGAGACACCCGCCATCTTCGCCGCCTGCCCGGGCGTGGAAATGCCAAAACCGATCGCACAGGGAATCGCCGTATTCTGCCGTATCACTTCCACAATGGACTTCAGATCCGTCTTAATCTCGCTTCTTGTGCCGGTAACACCGAGACTTGACACCACATAAATAAATCCTTCCGCCTCCCTCGCAATCATGGCGATTCGGTTTGCAGAAGTGGGCGCGACCAGAGAAATCAAATCCACACCAAAAGTATGGCAGATCTCCAGGAACTCTTCCTTCTCCTCGTAAGGCAGGTCGGGCAGAATCACCCCGTCCATCCCGATCTCTCTGCAGATGGAAAAAAACCGCTTGGCCCCGTACGAAAAAATCACATTGGCATAGGTCATAAACACCATAGGCGTCTTTACCTCCTGCCGCAGTTTTCTTACCATATCGAAAATCTTGTCCGTTGTGACTCCGCCGGTCAACGCCCGCAAATTTGCGCCTTGAATAACAGGCCCCTCCGCTGTCGGGTCTGAAAAGGGAATCCCCAGTTCAATCAGATCCGCCCCGTTTTCCACTGCCGCGCGCACACATGCCTCAGTTGTCTCCAAATCCGGGTCCCCACAGGTTACAAAAGCGATAAACGCCTTCCCGTTTGCAAAAGCTTCCCCTATCTTACTCATGAATATCCTCCCCCCTGTAACGCGCAATAGCGGCGCAGTCCTTGTCTCCTCTCCCGGAAATAGTAATAACAATGATATGGTCTTTTCCCATAACAGGTGCAATCTTTCTGGCATATGCCACGGCATGCGCCGATTCAATCGCAGGAATAATGCCCTCCGTCCTTGCCAGATACTCAAAAGCCTCCACCGCTTCACCGTCCGTCACCGGCACATATTCCGCCCTGCCGATATCGTGAAGGTAAGCGTGTTCCGGTCCGATTCCCGGATAGTCAAGCCCTGCGGAAATAGAGTAAACCGGCGCGATCTGTCCATACTCGTCCTGACAGAAATAGGACTTCATCCCGTGAAAAATGCCAAGCCGCCCCGTATTTACGGTAGCAGCTGTTTCAAAAGTCTCAATACCCCTGCCCGCCGCCTCGCAGCCGATCAGCCGCACGTCCTTATCGTCTATAAAATGATAGAAACTGCCAATGGCGTTGGACCCGCCACCCACGCAGGCAATCACCGCATCGGGAAGCCGCCCCTCTTTCTCCAGGAGCTGGGCTTTGATCTCTCTGGAAATGACCGCCTGAAAATCCCGGACAATCGTAGGGAACGGATGAGGACCCATCACAGAACCGAGACAATAATGCGTATCCGCAATCCGTGAAGTCCATTCCCGCATCGCCTCGGACACCGCGTCCTTCAAAGTGGCTGTCCCTGTCTTGACAGGGACTACCTCCGCACCCAGAAGCCGCATCCGATAAACATTCAACGCCTGCCTGACGGTGTCCTCCTCGCCCATGAATACGACGCACTCCATCCCCATCAGCGCAGCCGCCGTGGCGGAGGCAACACCGTGCTGCCCCGCTCCAGTCTCCGCAATCAGGCGGGTTTTTCCCATCTTCTTCGCCAGCAGCGCCTGTCCGAGCACATTGTTAATCTTATGGGCGCCCGTATGGTTTAAATCCTCCCTTTTCAGATAGATCTTCGCCCCACCCAGGTCATCCGTCATCTTCTTCGCAAAATAAAGTCTGGAAGGCCTGCCCGCGTAATCGTTGAATAACGCCGTAAGCTCCCTGTTAAAGTCCTCGTCATCCTTAAAATGACTGTAAGCCTCCTCCAGCTCAATCACCGCATTCATCAAAGTCTCAGGTATATACTGCCCGCCATGGATTCCAAAGCGCCCGTTATGATTGGTCATAGTGATCTTCTTACCTCCGTTCTATTTCCTACTTGTGTTTTCCTTCATTACGTAAGTATAGAGAGTTCCCATTACATACTACATCGCACACGCTCTACAAACGCCTGCATCTTTCCAGCATCCTTCAATCCGTCCGTCTCAATGCCGGAACTCACATCTACCGCATAAGGCTGCCATCGTTTCACGGCATCCCCCACGTTAGAAGCGTCGAGCCCGCCGGCAAGAAAGTAAGGCCGGTTCATCCCCACAAGAAGTCCCCTGTCAAAAGCCATGCCCGTACCGCCGTCACCCGCGTCCAAAAGCACAAAGTCCGCAGAACATTCGCATGCCCTCTCAATATCCGTCTCATCCCTCACAGAAAAAGCTTTGATAATCGGCTTCCCTGTCAACTTGCGCAGCCCGCTTATATATGCCTCGCCCTCTTTCCCGTGAAGCTGCGCCAGATCAATCACGTCCGCCGAAAGCAGCGCTGCCACCGTCTCCGGCTCCTCATCCACAAACACCCCCACTGCCAAAATTTCGGGATGTAAAAGCTCTTTTAACGTTTTTGCCCGCTCCAGTGATACATAACGCCTACTATTTTTTGCAAAAACGAGTCCGATATAATCAGGATGAAGCAAATTAGCCGTTTCAATGTCGCTGGGACGCATCATTCCACACAATTTAATCTTGATTTTATCTTTCTCTTCCTGTTTCATCAGTTCTTTTCCCCCAATTATTTTCATTTACGCAGCTCCCAAATTTCTCCGATATTCTGCGGCGAGTGTGCAGATTATATAAACTATGCCATCTGTACCCTTTCAGCCCTCCCGAAGATTTAATAACGCCTGCTTCTTATTTGATGCCCGCATCAACGCCTCCCCCACAAGCACTGCATCCACGCCAATCTGCCCGAGTCTCCTCACGTCCTCCGGCCCGCCCACACCGCTCTCGGAGACAAACAGCACTTCGCGGGGAATACGGGCACGCAGCCTGCGGCTGTTATTTGTATCCACCGTAAAGTCCTTCAGATTGCGGTTGTTCACACCAATCACTCTCGCTCCCGCCGCAAGCGCCATATCCACTTCCGCCTCATCGTGCGCCTCTACCAGAGCGGATAAGCCGAGCATATCACATATGGCAAGATACTCTCTGATCTGCGCTTTACTCAAAATGGAACAGATCAAAAGCACTGCCGACGCGCCAAGCAGCTTCGCCTCGTAAATCATATATTCGTCCACCGTAAAGTCCTTGCGCAGACAGGGAATAGATACAGCCGCCGCAATTTCCTGCAGATATGTATCGCTCCCTAGAAACCACTTTGGTTCCGTCAGCACGGATATCGCATCTGCCCCAGCACCCTCGTATTCTGCCGCGATCTTCATATATGGGAACTCTGGCGCAATCAACCCCTTGGAAGGGGATGCCTTCTTGCATTCGCAGATAAAAGAAATCCCCGGTTTCTGCAATGCCTTTTCAAAGGAAAAGTCTCCTTTTTCAGTAGATAACGCCCGCTTTTTTATTTCCGCAGCCGACAGCTTCTTCTTTGCCTGCTCCGTGCGGTACGCCGCATGTTCCGCCAACTGCTCTAAAATATTTGCCATTGTCTTTTCCCAGCCTTTCCCGACTGCTATTCGTTGCTAAGTGCGATAAACTTCTTAAGCGTCTCCGCCGCCTTCCCGGAGCCGATAATCTCCGCTGCCAGCTTCACGCCTTCCGCCATGCTCTCCGCTTTGCCTCCCACATAGAGGGCGGCTCCCGCGTTCAGCAGCACAGCATTTCTTTTATGCCCCTTTTCACCCTTTAATATAGCACGCGTTATTTCTGCATTCTCCTCCGGCGTACCGCCTTCCAGATCCTGCTTCGTGCATCTCTCAAAACCAAAATCCTCCGGGCAGACTGTGTAAGTCTTAAACCACCCGTCCTTAAACTCGCAAATCGTAGTGGGTGCGCTCATGGAAATTTCATCCAGTTTATCTTTCCCATACACCACCATACCGCGCTCCAGACCGAGGTTGATCAGCACCTGCGCCAAAGGCTCCACCAGATACTCGTCGTATACGCCCAGAAGCTGCCGCTTCGGGCTGCCCGGATTCGTCAGCGGACCGAGTATGTTGAACACGGTGCGGAACCCCAGCTCCCTGCGGATTGCGCCCACATATTTCATGGAAGTGTGATACTTCTGCGCGAAGAAGAAACACATGCCGACCTCGCGCAGGAGCTTTACACACAGTTCCGGGCTTTGCTCGATATTGACGCCTAGCGCCTCCAGACAGTCAGCCGTGCCGCATTTTGAAGATGCCGCGCGGTTACCGTGCTTAGCCACCTTCATACCGCCCGCCGCGCACACAAGCGCAGAGGTGGTCGAAATATTGAAGCTGTGGGCGTTATCTCCGCCGGTACCCACGATCTCAAAGATATCCATATCCGTCTCCACCCTGGTTGCGTGGTCGCGCATCGCCGCCGCACATCCGGCGATCTCGTCCGTCGTCTCCGCCTTCGCGCTTTTGGTGGAGAGCGCCGCCAGAAACGCCGCATTCTGGGTGGGGGATGTCTCCCCACTCATAATCTCGTTCATCACCGCATATGCCTCGTCGTAGGTGAGGTCCCCCTTGTTGACGATTTTTACGATTGCTTCCTTAATCATAATTTTTCCTCCCTTTCTGGCTTTTTGCATGTTTCCTGTATAAACACTCAAAATGCTTCGCATCTCTGCTCATACGCGCAAAAAAAGTCCCTGACAAAACCTGAGTCTTGTCAAGGACGAATAGATGCAATCCGCGGTGCCACCTTGATTCACGGGAATCCCCGTGCGCTTAGCAGGATACTGACATATCCCCGGCAACTGACGTATGCCACACGTTGCAGAATACTCTGCGCTCCCGCGCATTTGACTGCACCCTCAGCGGTCCATTTGATGACTTGTTTCTTACCTGATCTCAGCAGCACAGGCTCTCTGTAAAGGCATCATCACCGTTATCTCCGCTTCAACGGTTTAACTCGTTAAATTTTCTATAGAATACCACTGGAAAAAAGATCTGTCAAGATGTCTTGAAAAATTTTAGGAATGCGCTGAAGTCAATCGCGAAGTCCTCATAGATACCCACCGGCACCGTTTCCTGAAAAGTATACGTCTTTTCCTCGTTCCCTGCAAAAAGATACACATCAACCGTTCTTTCCCCGGGATCAACAATCCAGTATTCCCGCACACCCGCAGTCCGATACTTAAACAGTTTGATCTTTCGGTCCATCTTCACGCTGCCTGGTGACACAATCTCAATCGCCCAGTCGGGCGCGCCATGGCAGCCTTTCTCATCCAGCCTGTCCTCACTGCAGATCACCACGATATCCGGCTCCACATAGTTATATTCATCATTGTTAATGTAGACGGCAAATGGCGCAGCATACACTTCGCAGGAGCCATCCCCGTCTTCAATGTAATTAGCTATCACCCTAACCATTGCCGTCAGAAGCCGCTGATGAATCCGACCCGGACTCGCCATCTCATACATCCGCCCGTCAATCAGCTCCGCCCGTTTCCCTTCCGGCAGCGCCTCAATGTCCTTTACCGTGTAAATTTTTGTGGTCTCTTCTTTCATCTGTGTTCTTCCTATCATTCCATTCTCCTTTTCCGCAGGAGAATCCTACTTTTCCGCTCAGTCCATCTCCCGCTTTTGTCTGTTTGTTGGATTCAAAAGCATAGATTTTCTGAACAAATCTCAGAGTAACAAGATACGCAAAATGCGCTTTGACATCAAAGAAATTATGCTTTAAAATAAAGCTATCATATCTCAGTGCTTGTGTCAACTCTTTTTGCTTATTTTTATAAACGAAATATCGTTTATTATTAAAACAACCTTGAAATGGTGATACTGTCCCATTTCAAGGTCGTCCCTCGAGTGAAAAGAACTTCCGTCAATCTTTGAAATACTTTACCCCGCTCTCAAAAATCTTCATATCCTGGTTGCCGAAGATATTCACTGCCACACAGTCGCCTATTCTCTCCGCATGGGCCATCTTGCCCAGACATCTTCCGTCCGGTGAAGTGATACCCTCAATGGACGCGTAGGAACCGTTGATGTTCCACTCCTCGTCCATAGACACATTACCGTCAGCGTCCGCATACTGGGTCGCCACCTGTCCGTTTGCAAACAGCCTGTCAACCCACTCTTTCGGCGCCACAAACCGTCCCTCGCCGTGGGAAGCCGGGTTTACATAAGTTTGGCCAAGTTCCGCTCCGGCAAGCCACGGCGACTTGTTGGAAACCACTTTCAAATAAACCATCTTGGAAATATGGCGGTTCACCGTATTGAAGGTCAGTGTCGGAGAATCCTCCTCCTGCCCGCGGATCTCCCCGTAAGGCAAAAGTCCCAGCTTGATCAGCGCCTGAAAACCGTTGCAGATTCCAAGTGCCAGACCGTCACGCTCATGTAAAAGCCGCATGACCTCCTCTTTTATCTTCTCATTCTGAAAAGCCGTGGCAAAGAATTTCGCGGAACCATCCGGCTCGTCGCCCGCGGAAAAGCCGCCCGGGAACATGATGATCTGCGCCTGTGAGATCGCCTTTCCGAAAGCCTCCACGCTCTCCCTGATATCCGCTGCGTTTTGATTCTTAAACACCTTCACAATTGTACGGGCCCCGGCTCTCTCAAACGCCTCCGCGCTGTCGTACTCGCAGTTTGTGCCCGGGAATACAGGGATGAATACCGTGGGCTTCGCCACCTTATTTTTGCACACATAGATACTGTCCGTGCGGTACAGCTCAGACGCCACCGGGCTCTTATCCCTGCCCGCCGTATAAGGAAATACCTTGTCAAGCTTATCGCGCCATACTTTCACCGCCTCCGCCTGCTCGATCTTCATAGACCCGTACGTGAACGCGCCGTCCGCCGTCACCGTGCCGATCTCCTCATATGAAATTCCAAGCGTCTTTAACCGATGTACCTCTTTTGCCGGCATCTCCGCCACGATATCGCCGAGACCATTATCAAACAGGGCCTCCATCTTATAGGAGGAATCCACCGCCACGCCGAGACCGTTTCCGAAAGCCATCTTGCTCACAGCCGCTGCCACACCCTTTGCATCGAGCGCATAAGCCGCCACGATCTTTCTCTTTTTGAACTTGACAGGCATTCCATTTATGACCTCTGTGTCAGTATACTCTGACATTAATGTCGCAATCTTATCATAGAGTGTCATAACCCCATCATAAACCGGCAGATCGTAGGCGTCTCTCGGTATACGGAACCTCACGAGACGATCCCCCGGATATTTTAACTCAGGTGTGACAATATTACCGCTCTTATTTACATTGACCGCAAAGGACACAAGCGTAGGAGGCACGTCGATGTCATTGAAGGTGCCGGACATGGAATCCTTGCCGCCGATGGAAGGCAGTCCGTACTTCATCTGCGCATCATAAGCGCCGAGCAGCGCCGCAAAGGGCTGGCTCCAGCGGGACGGCTCCTCGCTCATGCGTCTGAAATACTCCTGGAAAGTAAACCGAATCGTCCTGTAATCTCCGCCGTTTGCCACAATCTTCGCCATGGACTCCGTCACCGCGTAAACCGCGCCGTGGTATGGGCTCCAGCTTGACAGATACGGATCAAAGCCATAGCTCATCATGGTCACGGTGTCCGTCTTTCCCTCCAAAGTCGGAAGTTTCGCCACCATAGCCTGTGTCTCCGTCAACTGATACTTTCCGCCGTAAGGCATATACACACTGCCGGCGCCGATGGAGGCGTCAAACATTTCCACAAGCCCCTTCTGGGAACAGACATTCAAATCGCCAAGAAGCGAAAGCCATGCCGCCTTCACATCCCTGCGGGCGACAGCTTCCGCCACCGCGGGCGTAGTGATCTTTTTCAGATAATCTTCCTTTTCGTCGGGAATCTCCACATAGACATCCGTCTCCTGATGCGCGCCGTTGGTATCCAGAAACGCCCTCGACAGATCCACGATTTTCTTCCCGCGCCATTTGAGCACCAGACGGGGTTCCTTAGTGACTACCGCCACAGGCACCGCTTCCAGGTTTTCCTCCGCAGCATAGCCCAGGAACTTGTCTACGTCTTCTGGCGCTACCACCACAGCCATACGCTCCTGAGACTCGGAGATCGCAAGCTCCGTCCCGTCCAGGCCCGCATACTTTTTCGGAACCTTGTCCAGATCCACAACGAGCCCATCCGCCAGCTCTCCAATCGCCACAGACACACCGCCCGCGCCAAAGTCATTACATTTCTTGATCAGGCGGCTCACTTCCTCACGCCTGAACAGCCTCTGTATCTTTCTCTCCGTGGGCGCGTTGCCTTTCTGCACCTCCGCGCCGCACGTATCAATGGATTTCTCCGTATGGACCTTGGAGGAGCCCGTAGCGCCGCCGCAGCCGTCGCGCCCGGTTCTGCCGCCCAGAAGGATAATGATATCGTCCGGGTCGGAATTTTCCCGGATCACATTTTTTCTCGGCGCCGCACCCATCACCGCGCCGATCTCCATGCGTTTCGCCACATAATTTGGGTGATAAATCTCTTTGACCAGTCCGGTCGCCAAACCGATCTGGTTACCGTAGGAGGAATAGCCGTTTGCCGCGCCGCGCACCAGCTTTTTCTGGGGCAGCTTTCCTTTGAGCGTATCCGCCACCGGCACCGTAGGGTCCGCCGCGCCGGTCACGCGCATCGCCTGATAGACATATCCCCTGCCGGAAAGGGGATCACGGATCGCGCCGCCAAGGCACGTGGCCGCGCCGCCGAAAGGCTCAATCTCCGTGGGATGGTTGTGAGTTTCATTCTTGAAAAAGACGAGCCACTCCTCTGTCACAGGTCCGTCGCCGTAGTCCATCTCCACCGGCACCACCACGGAACAGGCGTTAATCTCGTCGGACTCTTCCATATCATTAAGTTTCCCGTCCTTCTTTAACTTCCGCATGGCCATCAGCGCCAGATCCATCAGGCAGACAAACTTATCCTCCCTGCCCTCAAAAATCTCCCCGCGCACATGCAGATAATCCTGATAAGTTTTCTCAATCGGCTCCCGGTAAAGCCCCTCTCCGAAGCTCACGTTCTTAAGCTCCGTGGAAAAAGTCGTGTGACGGCAGTGGTCAGACCAGTACGTATCCAGCACCCGAATCTCCGTCATCGTGGGATTGCGCTTCTCCTCCTTCGCAAAATAATCCTGAATATGCACAAAATCCTTGAACGTCATTGCCAGGCCAAGGGAGTCGTACAGTTCCTGCAATTCCACCCACGGCATGTCCACAAAGTCCTCCCGCTCCGGGAAATTCTCCAGTATAGCCACATCCGCAGGCTCCTCATAGGCAAACGCAAGCGTCTCTGGGGGCACCTCTCCCGTCTCTCTCGAATCCACGGGGTTGATGCAGTAAGCCTTGATCCGTGCCAGTTCGTCATCCGTCACGTTTCCATTGACCAGATAAGTCACAGCCGTTCTGATAATCGGCTCCTCGTCCTCTTTCAAAAACTGGACGCACTGCACGGCGGAATCCGCCCTCTGGTCAAACTGTCCCGGCAAATACTCCACGGAAAATGCATGCCCATTCTCCGGGACTTCTATCTTTTCCCGGTATAAAATATCCACAGGCGGTTCCGAAAAAACCGTTTGGCAGGCCCTCTCAAAAACATCGTCGGAAATATTTTCCACATCATAGCGGATAAAAACCCGCACCTGATCCACACTCTTTATACCCAGAAAGCTTTCAATCTCTTCCTTCAGCTCCCTGGCCTTAACTGCATATGGTTCTTTCTTCTCCACATAAATTCGTCTGACATTTCCCATAGTCGTTTTCCTCCCTCTGCTTCACACAGACTCAAAAGCCTGCGTTTACGAGCCTTACATCTCCGTAATCAGTCCCTGCATAATATAGAGCAGCTGTTCATCCACCATCTTTTCCGTGATGCCGAAGGTCTGCGCATTGATTTTAAGCCCCTCGAGCACATACATGATATTAGCCGCCGCCCCTTTTGGATTCTCGCAATAAAACTCGCCGCTGGCAATACCTGCCTCAATCAGTTTCTCTATCACTTTGACACCCGCGTCAAACTGCCTGCGCAGCATATTGTTCTTATCGGTCGATTTGTGAGCAAAAAAATACTCATAGACCGCCACGGTCAAGTTGTCCTTATTCTGCAAAAGTTCTTTCTTCTGCTCCTTCAAAAAGAGCGTCAGAATATCAGCCGCCGTATCCTCCCTGGCGATCTGTTCCGTAAAAACGTCGTCTGTCTCGTCCGCCTCCATCTGCAGCACTTCCATCAGAATCTGATCCGTGCTGTCGAAATACAGATACAAGCCGCCCCGGCTGATCTCGCAAGCTTCCACAATATCCTTCATGGTCACGTTCTTAAACCCTTTTTCTACAAACACTTTTCTGGCCGTATCCAGTATGTACTTCTTTTTCTGCGCTGATTTTTCTCCCATCGTTTCCTTTTCTCCCTAAAAATGTATCCCGCGGCCGGCTTTCCCCTGTGCCCTTCTCCTGCTAATCCTCTTTCTTGACATTGACTACTCTGGTCTGTACCGGGTGATCCCAGAAATCCAGATTTTCTTTCATCTTCTTAATCACTTTCAGGAAAATACCGTTCTCCACCGCCTCGGACCATCTTCTGCCCTTCGTCATTCCTTCCATCACATATCTGGAAAGTATGCCTTTGAGCACATCCATCTCCCGTATATCCGACCGCCTGATGGCAAGGAGCTCATCCTCCAATACCCGAATCCTGTTCCGTGAATAGACATATCTATAATTCCGATCCATAAGTTTCGTCCGCTGCGCTTCCTTGATAAAGCTCATCAGCGTGCTGTCATACACCGGGAACGCAATAGAGTGCTCCTCAATCCCGGAACCCGAATAACTCTGCTGCACACTCTTGCCGTTCTTACTCTCCAGCCAGGGCAGATACCGTGCCAGTTTCTCCACATCCGCCCTGTATTCATTCACCACCTGCTGTCTGTAGGCGATATCTTCTTTCTCCATCTGTGTCTTATCCATCGTTTTTCACTCACTTCCGTTTCCAAAATTACTCTCTGCCTATGTTGACCTGTAAGTCATAAACTCCCGACAAACCTGTCATTTCCAATTTTAACACAAATATTAGAAAAGTACAGTACCAATAAGCAAAATCATCTTCGTCCGCATTATGCCGGCGGAGATTCCCTTCCTTCGTCCACACAAAAAAATGACGAAATTACTCTACCCATCCCCCAAATTATTCATGCAATATTTCTCATTGTTTTTCTATCCATTCAGCGTAGAATTGATAATAGAACTGCGTTTCTACATATTTATTACGAGAATGGTATTGAAGAGCGGCCAGTAAGGCAAAGGAGGTGAAACATTGAAGATAAGATTAGTTGTCCTTGCGCTGGGGCTGATCCTGCTTAGCGCGGTGGGACTGTGCGGCTGCGGCGGGGACAGGGAATTAACCAAAATAACCGCAAACGACAAGATACCGGAGCTGCAGAAACTCAAACCGATAGACGAAAGCAGCTCCCCGGATGTTCCTTTGGAAAACGACGGATCGGCAGCCATCGAGTTGACTGCCCTGGCTGACACCCGCGAAGAGGCGGAAAAAATTGCCGAACTGTACGGCATTGAGTTAAGTTCCTACTCCTATGGCGTAGCCACTTATACAACCGAAAAAAGTCTAAAGGAGCTTATGAATCTGGGGCTTGAAAACAATTACCCCGAATTGACCCCAAATTACGAACAGGAGCTCTTCACGGAACAGTAAACCCAGACATATTTATGCAGCATAGAAAGAGAAGAAAATAATGAAAAAAGCAAAATTACTATCCCTGTTTTTGGCAGGTACTCTGCTGTTCCAGACAGCGGGAATCGACGCGATGGCGACAGCGCCATCTGATCCTGCCCCCATAAGTGAGACTGTGGACGATACCGACACCAGTCCCGAACAGCCCGCCGAAGAAGAAAACGGACCGACTGAAACCACAGAAGAGAAAACGGATCCCAATCAGCCTTCCGTGGAGGAAGGAGAAAAAGACCCTGTCCCGGAAGAAGAAAATCCCGACCTTCCTTCCGAGGGGGAGGAGGAAAAGGACCCTGTACTGGAAGAGGAAAATCCCGACCTTCCTTCCGAAGAGGAAGGAGAAAAAGACCCTGTACTGGAAGAGGAAAATCCCAGCCTGCCTTCCGGGGACGAGGCGGACAAAGACCCCGTTGGGGAAGATGCAGAAAACAAGGATTCCATATCCGAAAACACCGTCTCCGAAAATAGCATATCTGAAAACGCGCTCCCTGAGGATGAAGTAAGTCTTTTCTCTATTTTTCCCGGACTGGGCGACGACTATCAGTTTTCTTCCCAGCAGCTGGCGGACAAGCGTATTCTTGCCTCCCATGTGGGCGACGTTGTAAAGATCCGTTCCATGGCATCCGCCGAAATCACTGACTTTACAGATACAGAGGGCGAATACCGACCCGATGAAGTCATGTATCTGGCAGAGACCAAAGAGGAGGCCGAACAGGTCGCCGAAGCTTTTGGCGGTACACTGGACAGTTTCTCCTATGAGGTAGCCGTAATCAGTCTGCCAGAAGAGGCAACCGTATCTCTGGCCATTGCCGCAGCTGCCGATCCCGATATCAAGCTTCCGGCCGTATGGCCCAATTATTACCAGTATCTGTACGAAGACACAACTTCCACAGTCAATACGCTGGATCCCCCCGATCCCGGTTTTGATAAACAGTGGCAGCACGACTACATCGGTACCCGGTATGCCTGGGCAGCCGGATTTAAGGGACAGGGTGTTAACGTCGCTGTCATTGACACCGGCCTTGCCATGGATCACGAAGATCTGTCGGCTAACGCCGTCACAGGCAGGAACTTTGTTAATAAAGCGGGCGGTACAGCCCATACGGTGGACAACCAGACCCACGGTACCCATGTGGCGGGCATTATAGCCGCCGACGATAACGGAAAAGGCGGTATCGGTATCGCGCCGGACGCCACAGTGCGCGGATACTGTGTTTTCCCGGAAAGCGGAGGCGCCGCGACATCAGATGTTTTAAGCGCCATTAACGCTGCCACCGCTGACGGAAACGACATTATCAACATGAGTTTAGGGTCGGCACACTACTCCAAGCTTTATGAGGATGTCGTTAAGAAGGTGTATGAGGAGAACGGCGTAGCCATATTTGCCGCTTCCGGCAATGAGGACACTGACGGGTATGCTTTCCCCGCCGCCTTCGCAAGCACCATCTCCATTGGGGCTGTAAACGAGAACGGCACCAGGGCGTCCTTCTCCAATTACGGGAAATCTGTGACCCTTTCTTTCCCCGGCGTTAACATCTACTCAACCGTTAACAAAGCCAAAAATGACGGGAGTTATATTCCTGACTCCGGCAATGCCGACTATGGACTCATGAGCGGAACCAGCATGGCCTGCCCGACAGCAGCCGGGACAGCGGCGGTTATCCTTTCCGCCAGGCCCGACATCCGCGGAAAGTCGGGTAAAGCCAGAGTAGACGCGCTCCTTACCGCCATGAAATCTTCCACCACCAAATGCGCCACCTCCGGCATGGGTGCCGGGACTACCTATCTGCCCGGTGTGCTGAAGCTCGCCACGGATATGACTGTGCCGGATGCGCCGGAAATCACTATCGCCGAGACGCCGGTGGACAGGGCCGGCAAAACCTACATGACGGACGCGGTGACCGTTACCCTTTCCACGAAAACAGCCGTAGGCGTTGCTATTTACTACTCGACGGACGGAAAAACGCCTGTTTATAAAAACGGCGCCATCACAAACGCCGCACAGCATGCGGAAAATACGCCAAACGCGGAAGACCCTTATGTCTATACACTCGGCGACACCATTAAACTGACCGGCGAAAGAAGCAAAACCATCAAGGCCATCGCCGTCAACCCGATCTCCGGCAAAGTGAGTAAGGTAGCTTCCAAAACCGTGATACTGACGCCTGTACCCACCGGGGTAACCGTGACCCCCGCCGGCAATGTGACACAAATCGCCGCCGGAAAGACTCTGAAGTTTACTGCCGCCGTCACCCCTTCCTATGCGGTCTCCAACAGGGTCGCCTGGACTGTGGTAGATTCAAACGGCCAGGATGCAAAAGCCAAAGGCGTCACCGTGGCAAACGGCACAGTAAAAACATCTTCCACAAAAACCGTGAGAACGCCTGCCGGGGCATACAAGGTCATCGCTACGCCGGTTGGAAGCGACGGAAAAACCTTCAACGGTACGCCCGGCGAGTTCACATTTACGGTAATTGAAGCTGCTAACATTAAAAAAATCGCTTTTATGGACGCGGCAACCAACAGGGCGCCCAAGACAAAGAGCATAAAGACAACAGACAGCAAAACAGCGGATGCCGAAGACAGGGAAATCGACTTAAAGACATACCTCAACGTAACAAAAACAGACCCTGTGTCAAAGACGGATACCGTATTTTCCGGCGCGGACGCCGCAAAGGAAGTCGTCTGGTCCAGCAGCAACATCAAGGTAGCCACCGTCTCCAACGGCGTGATCCATGCCGTTTCGCCCGGCAAGGCAACCATCAAAGCTACCTCCAACGACGGCGGTAACAGGAGCGCATCCTACACAGTGACAGTGGTACAGCCTGTCACAGGCATTACCATAGGTGGTCCCACAGACGTGGCAGCCGGAAAAACAGCTGCGCTTACCGCCAAAGTTTCGCCTGCAAATGCGAGTAACAAAAAGCTGGAGTGGACTGTCAGCGGCGACGGAAGCGTCAGCATAAACAAATCCAACGGCAGGATAAGCACGAAAAGGGGCGCCAGCGGAACATACACCATAACAGCCAGGGCCGCAGATAAGCTCGGCGCCGTGGCTGCTTACACGATCTCGATCACGGATCAGGAGATCACAGAGATCAAACTCAGCGCAAACAGGCTGACCATGTTTCCTCTAAAAACGAACGTCAACAGCAACACAACGGCAACTCTGACCGCAACCGTAAAAGGGAAGCCAGCCGGCAGCAGCGCCAGGCCTGAAGTCATAAACACGTCCCTGATTACCTGGACCAGCAGCGCGCCCTCTATCGCCTCCGTGGATCAGAGCGGAAAAATTACCGCCAGGGCGCCCGGCAGGGCAGTCATTACCTGTGCCGCTGCCGACGGAAGCAATAAGAAGGCAGTCTGCTCGGTTACTGTCAGCGTACCTATGTCCAAGCTGGTGATCGCTCCTACAGACGGCAATGAGGGAGATGTCGCCGTCGGCAAAAACATAAAGATGGCCGCCAAATACTACAGCAATTACGGAACGCCTAACAACAAAAAAATTACCTGGCGGATCTATGGGGTTAGTGACGAGACATTGTCAGGTAAAGTTTCCATCAATAAAACTAACGGCACCGTTTCGGTAGATAAGAGCGCGGCTCCTACCGCCGGCAGTTACGTAGGCGTGCAGGCAGTCGCGCAGGATGGCAGCGGTGTGACGTCAAATATCTATCCCGTTTACGTCAGACCCAACTATATTGCGGCGCAGATTGACTTTATGCCCAAAAGTAACAGCTACAGCGGATATTTTTACATAGTTGCCACCGCATACAAGGACGCAAAAGGAAAACCCGACTGGTCAATGGCTGAACCGGTTCCCGACTATTGTACTGCCACGGTATCCGGCTCAAAGAACTCGGGACTTTTAAAACAGACGATAAAGCAGAACGGTCAATATTATGCGCTGTACCAGCCTGTTCCGTCCGAGTATACGTCTCTCGCGCTGGACGACGACCCATCTGCAATCGCCCAGCTGCGTGTCAAGGATCTTGCCAGAATGAAACTGACTATAAAATTAAAAGACGGTTCCAATCTAACGGCAAGAGAAAACAGCATCTACGCGATTCGCTATGCGAAAGGCAGAGAAACCGTTATTGGATATTTCGATCTCAAATAAGACAACAGGGACGGCCGCCCACCCGGGCGGCCGTTCTCATTGACTTTTCCCCCAAAAAAGCATAAGATAGATACAGGGTTTTTGTAATAATTTCTACAAGGGGGTATATCAATGGCTGTTAAAGAATTTCCCGCAGGCACACAGTTGATCCAGAGCGAACAGAATCAGACTGCCCTGCATGTCATCGCTAAAGGAAGCGTATGCGCCTCCTATCCGGGAGGCACTTTTTATCTGAAAAAAGGGGATGTCATCGGCGTCTGTGAGATTTTTTTCGGCTCGCACTTTTTCACATACGAGACAGAGGAACCCACCGGGATCGCCTCCTATCCGTGTACGGCTGCGCAGCTGGCGCTTCTCATGTCAAAGAGCGTGGATCTGGCGAACATGATCGTTTCTTCCCTGTTCAGGCAGTTCCGCGAGATATATGACCAGTATGAGCTGATGCGTTTTGACTGTGAAAATATTTACCACTTTCTGATGGATCGGTATGAAGAATATAAATCCTTCTGTGTCAAACATGGATTCACCCCCAGGGCGTTACCTGATATGGAAGATCTGACTCCCCTCACTCTGGAAGAAGATCTTGAAAGCTGGCTGGACGGTTACTATGAGCAGTTGACTGCTATGGTCACCGAAAAATCATCCAAATTCCACAAGCCCGACTTCCTTGCAGGGGTAGTTTTGAAGGCGGATCTGGATATCCACCGCATTATTTCCATATGCCGCGTTTTCTACGATTACAAGGCTGAGATTGCGAGTCTTCTCATGAATGAAAACCATCTGGACTTCTTCGATCTCTATGCAAGCCTTCTTTATAAAATCGGGGCAAATGATCCCGATTCCACAACGGTAAGCGCGGCTATCTCCACTATTATGATTCAGCTGGAAGACCTTCCCTCCATTGACAGGGAAATGTACCAGCAAAGGGCCGCCGAATACCGCGCGAAGCTGGAAAATCTCGGAGAAAGCGCAGAGGAGGACGCCACCACGGTGGACGACGTGCCGGACGTAGAGCACTCCCTGAACACAATCCTCTCCTACGCCGAGGTGGACGGCGAGACTGCCGCCGCTTTCCGAGAGTCTGTCGGCAAATTTGCCAAAATGACGGATAAGAACGCTTCGGACGACGCTGCGAGAAAACTGCGCATGACGATCACCAAGCAGTTCTATGTCATATATGAAAAAGCTTTCTTAAAGAGCCTGAAGGATACCACTTCCATTCCCAAGGTAGTGAAAATGTTCTTCAACTTCGGCTATGTGGACGAAAATCTGGCCGGACTGGAAAATGCCGCCTATCTGTACAGGATTGTCGACAAACTTCCTACCGACCCGAAGCGCAAGGTTTACACCGCCTACGAATGGTTTACCGCCATCTATCAGGGGAAAAAATCGCCCAGCCGCAACGAGTTTGACTCCGACTTCCCGACCTATCTGCGCGAGCAGAAAATGTCGGGCAATATCACTGCCGCGGATGAGGCGCGGATGCAGAATGATCCGAAGGAACAGGTGCTCTTTGAAATACGCAATATGTTCCCTTCTGTCAACAAGATTACCTTTGGCCGTGTCCTGAGCTTCTGCCCGATTTTCTCGGAGCACAACGTCTTAAAGGATCTGGACGGTTCCCTTGTCTCCGCCGATAAAGTGGAGGCCGGTTTCCAGACCATACGGGATATTGATTTCAGCGCGTATTACCGCGACGTGATCTACACGAACCCGGATATCGGCATCGGAAAAGAATCCATCGGCGTCGAGGTGCTCCCCGACATCATTCTCATGCCCAACGTGGGAACACGAGGCATCGCATGGCAGGAAATAGAAGGGCGTAAACGTACCACCCCGGCCCGCATGATGGTCTCCATCTTCCAGATGGAGGATCTGACCAATATCCTTGTTCGGCTGACAGGCGATTTCCGTTGGGAAATGTGCAAGCGTGTTCAGGGGGCCCGCTGGAACGACATATCAGAGGCGTCCCTCACCAGCGAGTACTTCGACTACATCCAGTTCTACCGCAAGAACCACGAATTATCCGCAGATGCGAAAGACAAGATCAAGCTCGGTATGAAGAAAGCGAAAAACAGTTATAAGGAAATGTTCATCCGTGACTACGAGGCATGGATTCTCTATGAGGGCGCCGGTTCACCCAGATTAAACAAGGTGTCCCGCAATATTATCTTCACCTACTGTCCTTTCTCTAAGGAGATCCGCACAAAGCTGATGGCGAATCCGCTTTACAAGGAAACGATGTCTCGCTATGATATTAAACTTTCGCAGAAACTGCACCATTATGACAATGTGTTCCAAAAGCTGAAAAACACGGGAACTCCGATTCCTCAGGAACTGCTGATGCAGCGTGAGTATCTGTGTAAATAAGAGAAGCTCGCTAATATAGTGTTATTCTTCTACAATATATTTATAGACTCCCAAGGGGAAAAACGGTATATTAATTATAGACTTGATCACGGAAGTCAAGTCGGCAATAGCAATTCCGAAGAATTCCCCTTTTACACAAGCAAGACCCCCGGAGGTAGCACCTTCGGGGGTCTTGCTTTGTGAATATACTCCGCAGTGCAAGCTCGAAAAACCTTCGGTTTTCCTCACTCGCGGGTTTCACAAGGAACAGACTGATTAACAGTGCGATGATATAGAGCACAATCGTGAAATACAGCACGTTCTGGTAACCGACAGGATTGACCATATTGCCGTGGGAATCCTCGATAAAGCTGCCCGTATTGCTCACGATCAGGGTTGCGATCTGGTTGCCGGTAAGACCCGCAAACGCCCACGCGGAAAGGGTGATACCGTGGATCGCGCTGATGCTGCCCATACCGTAATGGTCGGAAAGCAGGGTCGGCACATTGGAGAAGCCGCCGCCGTATCCGGCATTTACCATGAAGATCAGTGCCAGCACCAGAACGACCAGAAGCATGTTGCCCTCTCCGTTCTTGATACCGCCGGTAAGCATAACCGCGCCGGTAAAAATAATCGAGAGTACAAAGATCAGCTTATAGATCGTATTCCTGTCTTTCATAAGATCCGCCCACGCGGAGAAGCCGAGACGGCCGCCCGCATTGAAGATTGCGGATACCGTGGAAATCACACCGACCACACCTGCAAGGCCGATACATTTTACAATCATCTTCTCCTGGGATATCAGCGCAAGACCACAGGTGATATTGATGTAGAACATCAGCCAGATACCTACGTAATTGCTGACCGGGCGGGTTTTGATGGTAGCCATAATGCCCTGCCCCTTTTCCTTCTTCTGCGGCTCATGCCAGCCCGCGGGCTTCGCCAGAAGGAGATGACCCACAAACATCATAACGAAATAAACCGCCGCGAGGATGTAGAACATCTTATAGATACCGCCCTCGCCCAGATTTGCGAGGAGCGCCTGCATAATGGGGCTTGCAATCGCCTTCGCGCCGCCAAATCCCGCCACCGCAAGACCAGTCGCCAGACCCTTCTTATCCTCAAACCAAAGCATCAAAGTCTTTACCGGGGAAAGATAACCCGTTCCAAGCCCGACGCCCATGATAAAGCCGTAGCAGACATAGATGCCGACCAGAGCCAGAGGGCTTCCGGGATGGTTTCCTCCATAATAAATGAAAAAGCCCGTGCCCGCCATACCAAGGGCAAAAGTGATCGTAGCGATCAGGGACGACTTATGAATATCCTTCTCCACCACGTTGCCCAGAAATGCCGCGGACATGCCGAGGAAGAAAATGGCAAAACTGAACGCCCACTCTGTCGCTGCCTTGGAAAAGCCTATGTAGTCAGCGATCTCCTGACTGAAAATAGACCAGCAGTACACCGTACCGATACTGAAGTGCAGGAGCAATGCCGGGATCGCGGCACGCACCCATTTGTTTTGACAGTTTTTCATACCTTTACCTGTTATCCTTTCGTTAATATTGAGTCAGACGCCCCGCCAATGATAACAGACCCTGACCCTCTCACAAAAAACTGCGTGTGACCTCTACTATTTTAAAACATAATTACTGGAATTTCAAGACGTTTCACAGTATCTGCCTACTTCAAAACCAGCACCGAGAAACCGGGCATCACAGCCTTTCCATTCTCAAAACTGATCTTCTCCTCCCCGGTGACAAGCGCTCCCCTGATCTGCGTATCTGCGCCGATATTCTTACCGTTTAAGGTAATGCCTGTCAGATCCAGTTCCTCCGTCTCCGGCCCCGTCACAAAAATGAGCAGAAGCTCCGAATCCCCGTAAATCTTTTGGATGGCGCAGACGCTTTCCCTCGTATCGTCCGCCATAAAATCCCCCACGAGGACGTATTTTGCATCTCCCCTGGCAATCTCCGGATTCTGGTTGCGGATCCTGATAACCTTCTTATAAAACTGATAGACGGAACGTTCGTCCTTCTCCTGTTCCTCCAGACTCTCAAACTTCATCTTCACATCTTCCATATCCGCAGGGCCGTCGCACATGCCTTCCGCGTCGGGGTTCATGCTCCAGTACATGGGCGCGCGCTTGTTCTCGTCCTTGCCGGAGCCTTTCATGCCAAGCTCCTCCCCGTAATAGAGAAAAGCCGACCCGCCCATAAACAGGTTCATGGCGCCCGCCATCTTCGTCTGCGCGGCGGAATTATCCCCCGCATAATAGCCCGCGCTCCTTCCCATGTCGTGATTGGTATAGAAAGGCGCGTCAATATAATCCGCGTTGTAAGCCCCAAACGTCTCCTCCAGATTGCTGACCGCCGCGCCGTATTTTGCCGCGGAGGAACCGTTTAATACCTTGGATATAATGCCGTCTTTGTCCGCAAAGGCGAAGTTAAAGACGCTGTCGATGCCGCTCTCATAATACGGCGCGTAGTCCGCCATATCAAGCCACGCCTCACCCACAAGGTAAGCGTCTTGTTTCTGCCCTTTGACCGTATCAGTCAGCCACGCCAGAAAGTCAATGTTGGACTGGGGCGCGCCGGAATAAAACTCTTTCACCGCATCCAGGCGGAAACCGCCCACCCCCATATCCAGCCAGTATTTCGTGATTTTGGCGATCTCCTCCCGCAGGGGTTCACTGTCTAAATTAAAGTCTGGCATCTCCGACCAGAACTGCGCCTCGTAAAACCAGTCTGTCCCCTCCACGGGATAGTAGCCGCCGCCCTGCTCCCTGGAGAAATGATAATAGTCAACGTACGGGCAGTCGGCCGGGTCCGGCGCAGCGCCGTCCAGCCCTTTCAGATACGCGCACGCCTCCTGAAACCATGGATTCTGCGACGAGCTGTGATTTAACACCAGATCCATGATAACCTTGATGCCCCGCTCATCGCAAGCCGCAAGCAGCTCCTTGAAATCATCCAGCGTGCCGTATTCCTCGTCTATGGCATAGTAATCCGCCACGTCATACTTGTGGTACGTGGGCGAAGGGTTCACGGGCATCAGCCAGATGCCGTTGCATCCCAGATCCGTGTCCGTGGCGTCATCCCCGTCGTTGATGTAGTCCAGCTTGGAAATCAGCCCCTGCAAGTCTCCCACGCCGTCCCCGTCGCTGTCGCAGAAGGAGTAGACGAACACTTCATAATACGTCCTGTAATTGTCGTCGATGATCTGCAGCTGGTTATCCTCCCACGGCTCCCTGGCAGATGCTTCCGCCGCCTGCTCCCCTGCGGCGCCGCTGCCGTCTGCAGGAACGTTCTCCCCCGCGGTATCTGAGTCTGCCGCCGTGCCATCCGCCGCAGCGCCTTCTCCGTCTGCCAAAGAACCGTCCGCCTGCCCCTGCGCCGCCGCATCAGGCGAAGTCCCGCCATTCCCAGTTCCCCCGCAACCTCCAAGCACCAGAGCCGCCGCCAGCATCCCCGCCAGAGTTTTTACATATCTGCTTTTCATTTTATTACACTCCGTTTTGTTTTTTATTATTTCCCTATTATGTAAACTATTTTCTATAGACACAAACAAGCTGCACCTCTTATCAAGTACAGCTTGCACCACAATTGTCCTGCGTGGACGGAACCTCATTTCTCAAGGAGCCCCTCAAAACACGTCAGCACTTGATGAGGTTCTTCACGAATCTAGTGCTGCTACGCGTTTTGCGGAGCGAGAGCGCGGCGACGGAGATATGAAGTTCCGTCCGCGCCCCCAATAATCCATTGCTCCTTATCCTTTCACAGAACCTCCCGTAATACCCTCCACATAGAACTTCTGCATAATCAGGAACAGAATCGAGATCGGCACGGATATCACCACGCCGCCCGCGCAGAATACTGAGAAGTATTTGTTAATCATGGACTTGCCCAGCATATTGAACAGTCCGATTGCCACCGTCCAGTCTGTCGCGATACCGAAGTTTAACATCAGCTTCGCAAACACGAAATCGCCCCATGGCACCAGGAAAGAACTGATAACCGTGTATACAATGATCGGCTTGGAAAGCGGAATGATAATCTTCCAGAAAATCTTCGCCTCGGAAGCGCCCTCCAGCCTTGCCGCCTCGCTTAAGGAAATGGAAATCGTGTCCATAAAACCCTTACAGATCAGGAAACCCAGACCCGCACCCGCGGAGTACACGATAATCATGCCAATGTGGCTGTTCGTCAGGTTAAACGTCTTTAATATAAAGTAAATAGCGATCATTGACAGCACGCCCGGGAACATATTTAAAATAATGCTGAAACTCATCAGCGACTTTCTGCCCGGGAACCGCAGCTTACTCATGGTATAGCTCACCATCAGTACAAGGATGGTAGAGATCAGGCAGGTAAAAATCGCAATCACCAGCGTGTTCAAAAACCACTTATTGTACTGTACAATGGAGTCTGAGCGCAAAAACAGCTGCGCATAATTGTCAAGCGTCCATGTCTCCGGGAAGAAGTGGGAGGTGTTGATTCCCTTATACCCGCTAAACGAGGTAACAAACAGCCAGAGAATCGGTATCAGCCATACCACTGCCAGGAGAAGCAGAACAACATGTCTTAAAATAAAATTGATTGTCTTTTTCATTATTGAAATTCCTCCTCCCTGTCTCCCTTAATTGTTCTTGTAAAGGTAATGAGCGTAAACGCCGCGCAGATGATAAATACGACGATACCGATAACGGACGCCATCTTATAGTTGTAGTACTCGTTTGTCAGCCTGAACAGCCAGGTAACCAGCAGGTCAACCTCCTTCGCGTTGGAATTTGCGAGAAGCTGGTCGCTTGTGACGTACACATCCTGCGTCAGCAGATAAATGACGTTAAAGTTGTTGATATTCTTTACAAAATCCGTAATCAGGCTCGGGCCCGTTACAAAAAGCATGTACGGCATTGTGATTTTCACAAAGATCTGGAATGGATTCGCGCCGTCGATTCTTGCGCTTTCTATCTGATCTTCGGGAATGTTCATCAGAACGCCCGTCGCGATCAGCATCTGATAAGGGATGCCGACCCAGATATTGATAATGATAATCATCACCTTCGCCCAGCCCGGATTGGTCAAAAACGGAATATAGCTCAGGTTGGCGGGAACAAGCCCAACATTCTTGAGAAAATCTGTCAGCCCGATGCTTGTGCAGAAGGTGTTGACGATACCGCTGTCAGCAAAGAAGTTACGCACCAGAAGCAATGTTACGAACTGCGGCACCGCGATTGCGATGATAAACAAAGTCCTCCACATCTTCGGCAGCTTCGTCTTCTTATTATTGATAAACTTGGCGAGCAGGATACCCCCGATATATGTCGTAAAGGTGGCAAGCACCGCCCACTCCAGCGTCCAAGTTAAAACTTTCTTAAAGGAATACCCAAAAGTCACTGTCACGGAATCCGAAAACAGATTCTTAAAGTTTGACCATCCCACCCATGTAAACAGCGCGCTGGGCGGCATATGCTGCTGGTCATAATTGGTAAATGCCACCGCCACCAGTACCAGAATCGGCAGAATGTTCATCAGAATAATACCGATCGTCGGCAGGGTCAGCAGGGTAATATGAAATTTTTCGTTAAATAATGCCTGCACATCTTCCTTGAAGGTATTGATGTGCTCCCCGTTTTCTTTCTGGACCTGCAGGCGGTAAACTGCCTTCATGTTTGCGATCCAGAACATAACAAATACAAGAATGAGAAACAGTGCAATAATGGAATTCAACAGAATCAGGAAAGAATTATCATAGTCATTGACCGTGCTGGTCATAGTCAGTGGATCAAACACCTGCTCAAACTGCACCGTACCGAGCGTTCCGAACTTAGCAAGGTTTGGCGCCGCATAGCCGACAAACAATACGACAAACAAAGCTTCCACCAGAAGCATGATAATACCGTTAATTACCTGCTTTCTGGCAAAATAGCCCGCGCCCATCAGTACCGCTGACAGCTTAACCCACACATCTCCCTTGACAAAGGCAATTCCAATATTCTTAAAATAATTTCCTATCGCATTTAATGCCTTCTTCATATGAACCTCCATGCCAGAAGTAACCTTCTCTTTTTAAAAGAGGGCGAGTGAACACCACCCACCCTCTCTGTTTTACATATATTCCGAGGCTGCGAAGCAGTCCTCGCAAGTGAGCTCCGCTCACTTTATTCGACAGGCGCCGTGATACCTTCTACGGTCGTATCCAGAAGCTCCTGTAAATCTGTTCCGTCAGGATTGCCGGATGCAAGGATCTGTCCAAGCGTCTCTGCGGGAGACCAGAAGTTACCGCCTACACGCTGAGGCGTAGCGTATGCTGCCTGTGCTGCCAGGGCGGAAATCGCCGGATTAGCTAACACTGCGTCAGAAGATGCCGCCGCAAGGTTTGCAGGGCCAAGGCCTCTTGCTTCGAATCTTGCCGTCTGAGCCGCCTCGTTGGTCAAAAACTCTGCGAGAAGCATTGCCCAGCCCACGTTAGCGGAGTGAGGGTTAACACCAACCAGCTTGTAGCCGGAGTAGGAAGACATCTGATAATCCTTGCCGCCTGCCTTGAAGGTAGGAAGCTTGGTAGCCGCATAGTTGTCGCCCCATGCCTCAGCTGCCGTCTCTGCTCTCCATGTACCGTTTACACATGCAGCCACATTGCCCTCTGCAATCTGGGTAGCCATATCCTCGTCGCTCATATCTACAAGTACATTGGAAGCCGTCAGGTCAAGGATAGCCTGCGCTACATCCGTACCGCCCGGGCCATTCCATGTACAGGTGTTGGTAAGGCCGTCGTCATTCAGATTCAGCTCAAGGCCTGCACCCTGGAAGAAAGCGTAAATGTACCAGCCGTTAGAGATATCCATCGCGATCTTCTTGCCAGCCGCATCAGCTACCTCAACCATCTTCTCCAGGGACTGTACGTCGCTCTCAGAGAATACGGAAGAATCGTAGAACATAAAGTAACCGTTATCAGCCGTCATCGGATAAGCATATACCTTGCCATCCACAGCAGCCGCCTCAACAGCGCCGGTTGCATTCTCATTTACCACATCAAAGGTGTAGTTAGCCACTACCTCCTGCAGCGCGCCCGCGTTCACCAGGTCGTTGATCTGGTCATCCGCAAATGCATACACATCCGCTGCCGCCTCTACGTCCGTAAGAACCGTATCCTTCGCGGTAGACTCACTCTCCGCACCAAGGGTAATGTCAAAAGTCACGTCCGGATAAGCTGCCTTGAACTCGTCCAAAAGCTTGGTTGTGAGATCCTGATCCTCCTCAGAAGCCCATACCTTAAGTGTTACTGTACCTGTCGTAGCCGCGATCAGGTTTGCAACCGGGTCTGTCCCCTCCGCTGCCGTTGCCGGAGCCTCTACTGCAGGAGCCTCCTCTGCTGCCGGCGCTTCCGCTGCGGGCTCTTCTGCCGCAGGCGCTTCCGCTGCCGGAGCTTCTGCTGCCGGAGTCTCAGCAGCACCGCCGCCGCAGCCTGTCAGACAGCCGACCGTCATTGCTGTTGCCAGTAATGTTGCCAATACTTTCTTTTTCATAATGTAACTCTCTCCTTTCGACTTTTATAAAGCCATATTGTTTTGTTTCTATACAAAATGCAGTGCGCAGCACAAATTACTGCAATGCCGCATTTTATACCGCTGTTTGCCATGCCATTCCCTGTCCGCCCAGGAGCCGCAATCCCTTAAGGCTGTCAGGGTTTTTATATCCTAATGTATTAGGATATAGAGAAAGGGCTAGCCCTTTCTGCGAAAATTTCTATGGCGTGCAAGTAAAATTTACCACCTTTTTATACCCGCTGTCAATACGGAAAACGTTTTTTTAGCTAAAACAGCGCATTTTAAACTTAAAAGGACGCATTAATCCTCGCGCATATAAGAGATGCCATATCTCATCCTTCCCCTTATAAAGGATGATAATCGCGTATTACCTCCAGCGCCGGCAAGGCTTGACCGTCATAGTCAAACAATGCCTGGTTCGCCCACTCATTGCCGCCGGGACCCTTTTCCTCTATATACTGTAACGCTTCTCCGTTGGCCCAGCCCGATCCCGGCACCGGGATCCATGCCGGTTCCCAGTAAAAGAATCCCCTGCATTTTTTCTCCGGCACCTGGTCAATCACGGAAAACAACGCCCGCATAAAATCTGCCTGTCCCTCTTTCGACATCGGAAAGGGCAGTTTTTCCACCAGCGCAGGTTTCGTGGCATATCCCTTTCGCTCACTGTCCGCAAGCTTCTCATAGGATGCATAGTCTTCCATAGTATAACCCATGGAAACCTCCGCAATCACCAGCTCCTTACCGTAGCGCACCGCCAGGTCGTTCATATTCTTCTGTAAGTCCGAAAGACTCCCGTGCCAGAACGGATAGTAGGAGAGCCCGATGATCTGGAAATCCTCCCCCTTCTCTATATAATGATCGAACCAGTCAATGTACATCGGCGCGTTCCCGCCATTGTCCAGGTGGATCATCACCGGCATGTCTGCATCCACGGAACGCACCGCCCGGATGCCTGCGCTGACAAACTGCGCCAGATTGTCATAATTGCCGCATTCCAGCAGCTTTCCAAGCGGCCATAACATTCCGTTGGTCAGCTCGTTGCCGATCTGAATCAGGTCCGGGTAAGCCCCCTCATCCCGCAGAGTCAGCAGAGTATCTCTTGTGAAAGTATAGACCGCTTCGGTCAACTGTTCCGCATCCATTCCGCGCCATGCCTTTGGCACGCGCTGCTTCCCCGGATCGGCCCAGAAGTCGCTGTAATGCATACAGAGCAGCACCTTCATCCCGTGCCCCTTCGCCCGCTTCGCCAGTTCTATCGCCGTGGGCAGATCGTTGGTCCCCGCCCCATACGGCGTGCCGTCCTGCCCGTAGGGATCATTCCAAAGCCTGATCCTGACCGCGTTCGTCCCGTAGCTTTTCAGGATTTCAAATACATCCTTCTCCACGCCGTGATCGTAAAACCTTCCGCCGAGGCTTTCCACCTCCTTTATGGTGGACAGATCCATTCCCTTGTAAAATTTCATGTGTTATCTCCCTGTTTCCATTAACCGTTTCCAATCGAAACACCCGTTATTATATCATAAAATTTACACGGGCAGGCTGTCCTCTCAGCCTTGCTTTAATCCTTAATCAAAATCAAACTTGGTGAATCTTTTCATCGCATCCTTATACCGAAACCGCACCAGTTCGTTCTTTGCGAGCACATCCTCCTCCGTCCCCACATACTGACAGCGGATGCAGTGATACTCTTTCTTGTCCTTATCATAAAACATGTCAATGTCCAAGTCTCTCATAAAGCAGGAGGGACACCTGTAATTTAATTTGCCTTTGCCAGATTGAGCCATGTCGCAAATACCTCCTTATCCTTTAACTGGGTTGTGTAACCTAACGTGAACATCGGGGAGAACGCATACCCTTCCTTAATATAGCCGACCGCTTCTTTCTTTTCACAGCTCATGGACACTCTCGTCCCGATCTCGGGAACCACCGCCACTGCCTCTGTCGCGCCCTGCATCTGCGCCTCGCGGCACTTGTAAGCGTAGTCGATCTTCTCCGTATTGGAACCGTCGGTTACGGACAGTTTCACATTGCTCATATCTTCTGAATATTCCGTCGTGCCGTAGCATGCCACCATGTACTCGTTGATCTCCACTTCGGCGTTCGGATCGCTCATCTCAAGGATCGTTCTCTCGATCTTGATGTTGGAGCTGCCCTCCTCAAAGTACATCTTTGTCTGTAACTTCACCGTCAGATCATAGAACTCGATATCCACAGGGTCGAGAGTAAGGATTCTCGTATTGCCCTCCTGTGAGAAATGCGCCTTCGTCCGGCACAGACACAGATCCACTTCCTCGCCGTTATGGGTCAGCTTCGCACTTCTCACTGTGCCCTCACCCGCATAGTGGGTAAAATAGCCCGCACGGTACTTCTCCTGAATTAAGAAAGGATAGGATGCGTCCGTCACATGCTTCGTGCCGATGCCCACCGGCCACTCCAGCTTCGCCGCATAAGGGCGCAGATCGACAATCGCACCGCCCTGATCCATGTTTGCGCAGACTCTCATATACGGATCGCAGTACCAGAAAAGCTGCTTGTCCGACCCGTATAAAATATCCCTCCAGAGCGCGCATTCCGGCTCCGTCAGCCTTCTGTTCGCACGGTAAAAGTCCGCGAACTCCGCCATGGTCATATCTTCTAACTTGCCCTCTTTTTTCAGCTGCCCATAGTATGCCATGCCGTCCTCATAGGATTTTAACAAAAGCTCGTAAGGCGCTTCCCAGCGGCCCATCTTATTCATCCAGCCGGGACCAACAAACATCATGTTATAGGCGTAGCCGTTGTTATACTTCGCCAGAGCCCTGAACTGGTCGATCAGGTTGTACAGGTACGGATATTCCCAAGTCTTCGAATCATAACACATGCTGCGCAGCACATTCTGCGGGTGCGTCCCGAAATTGGAGCCGTTGCCGTCGTAGCACGCAATCAGGTCGCGTGACAGATGGGGAATCGCCACAATGCCGGAATCCTCCGCCTCATTCGCCGCGGGCGCATGTGTATTCTGTTTGCTCGGAATCCAAGGCGCCCAGGGACCGCCGTCCATAAACGTGTACCAGGAGTTGTTGCAGGTGTGGTATGCCTTCGGGCCCTCCTCCCAGCATGTCGCCACGGCGCATTTCACCATGGGGTACTTTTCTTTGATATAATTGGTCAGGTCGGCGTCCATATAATAGGAGCCCGTGGACTCCGGGTAAAAGCCGAACCTGTCATGGAACTTGCCAAACACATCGTCCACAATGGACTTCTTGTCTTCCATGGAAAACATCCAGATACAGAAGTCCTTCGTCTTATACTTCTCGCGAAACTCCTCGCAGGGAAGCCCAAGCAGGGACAGAGCAATTTCATCTCCGTACTGTTCATGGTCCGCCTTCGCAAGCGCTACCGCCTCGTCATTAAATAAAGAAGCGTAAGTCATCTGGATCGTCGTCTTTAACCCGTTCTTGTGCGCAATCGCCTGCTGTGTCTTGAAGATATCAAGAGATTCCGTCAGAAGCTCTTTTCTTCCGATATCCTCCTCTTTGCCGTGTCCGGTCACCTTTTCCGCATACTCAGGTACCATCTCCGGACGATGGATGATGTTTACAATAAACTTATCCATGTGCCCTGCCCTCCGTTTTTTTCATAAATTACTGTTTCAATGCCATTTTTAACACTTCCTACAACACTTTTTGTACATTGCTCTCTTGTTCCACCGTATGTTTGGTAGTTTTCACTTTGCGCAATCGGTTGCTCATGTTCAAATAATAACAAATTGCACAGTGAATGTCAATGTATATTTTCCAGAATATGCGAAAGTTTATACCTATTCAGCCTCCGGCTTCCTGGTTTCTGAATCCGCCCTATTCCCTGTCCTGCAGATATCGGAATACCTTGAGGGATTCCAAAGGATGACCGCTATAGTCAAACAACGCCTGATTGTCCCACGATGATCCCCCGTAATATTTGCCTGCATCTTTTGGATCATACTTGGACGCATAGGAAGACGCCCACCCGGAGCCTTTTTCCTCCCATGCTTCCCTGTTCGCGGCAAGCGTCCCATCCGCATCATCCGCGCCTTTTTCCCAGACATTGACCGGCAGCCATGCCGGCTCCCAATAGAAATAACCAAGCCCCGCATCTCCAACGGCGGCAACCGCAGCGCACACATCCCGGATCTCCTCCGCCTGTCCCTGTGCTGTGGCGGGATACTCCGGCAGAATATCCGACGCCCCAATGCTGTTTGCCGTACCGTCCCCGTCGCCCGTCGTATACGGGTAAGCATTTTCGACTACCAGAACATCCTTTCCGTAAGCGGCATTCACCTTCCTCAGCGTGTCCGTCAGATTTTCCATCGTCCCGTGCCAGAACGGATAGTAGGATACCGCAAAAATATCATAGTCAACTTCCTTCTCTTTGAGTTTCTGCGCCAGAGCAAGCGTCCCGGTCTGATCCGCTATATCGGTAAAGTGGACTGCAATGCGAATCTCCTTTCCCCTTTCCTCTGACACATCCCTGACGGCCCGTGCTCCTGCCTGCAAAAGCAGTCCTCTCGCAGACCAGCTTGTTTCACCCGCCATGCCGTTGTTGATCTCATTTCCGATCTGTACCATCCCGATGTCCGCCCCTGCGTCCAGAATTTCCAGAAGACTCTCCGCCGTGAACGCATAAAGCGCTTCCGCCTTCTCCTCTACCCCCATTCCTTCCCACGCTTTCGGGCACATCTGTTTGGAGGGGTCCGCCCAGAAATCAGAGTAATGATAATTTACCAGAAGCTTCATCTGCCGGTCAGCCGCCCGTCTGCCGATCTCGGCCGCTGCCGCCGTATCACAGTTCCCGCCGCCGTAACCCTTTCCGTTCTCGTCGTAAGGATCGTTCCACACCCGGACCCTGACATAATTTACCCCGTTTTCCGCAAGCGTCTGAAAAATATCCTGCTCCTGTCCGGCTTCATTATAGTAGACAACACCGCTCGCTTCCTCCGCAAGCACGCTGGATATATCCACGCCCCGGATGAAATCGTCCCGCATTCCCTCTATCGGGTCAATATGTATCTTTGCCAGTTCCTCATTTGCCTCCTTTGCAGATGACTGCTCCGTGCCGCTTTTCCCTGTACTTTCCTGCTCTTTCTCTTCCTGGCTTGTATCAGTCTGACCCGCCTCTGCCAGCACTTGGTCCGCCTTTCCCGCCGCCTCCTGTCCTGCTGCCGCCTCCGCTGCGCTGTCCTGCCCTGCTGCCGCAGACCCGCCCTCCGTTCCACAGCCCGCCAGCAGAAGCGCCGCCACTACGCCGATTAGAAGAAGCCGTTTCCCCTCTCTCCTTTTTCCTTCCATTTCACTTTTCCTCCGTTCCGCTTTCTGACTCTAGGCCGCACATAAGCAGATCGAGATGCTCCACTTATGCGCGCACAAAACGGACAGCAGTATGGAGTCCCATAGTGCTGTCCGTCAATGTTACCGTGCTCTCAACTAATTAATGATGCCTTCCGTGGTGGCCGCCATGATGTCCGCCGTAATAATTTCCAGACTGGTTCACATTTCCGCCGCCCTGTCCCACATTCTGGTTCGTGCTCTGTCTCACACAGGAATTATCACAGTAGCCGTTCGCGTGATTGTAACCGCAATAGCTCTGGCTTCCATGGGTGTGATGGCCGCTCAATGCGCATCCTTCCACATGGCAGACTCCGACCACGCCGCAGGAACCGTCGCAATAACCGTGTTCATGGGCATATCCGCAGTAAGTCTGGCCGTCATGGGTATGATACCCGGTCTCCGTGCAGCCTTCCACCGCGCAGACCCCAACCACACCGCAGGAACCGTCACAATAGCCACAGGCATGGTCATACCCGCAGTAGGCCTGATTGTCGTGAAGATGATATCCTGTCTCTGTACACCCCTCCACTGCACATACGCCGACAGCCCCGCAGGAACCGTCGCAATAGCCTCCCGCATGATTATAACCACAATAAGTTATATTATCATGTGTGTGCAGCCCGGTTCTCGTACAATTCTCCACCGTACACACTGGACAAACCGCATTCACCGCGGCACCTGACTGACTATGATGTCCATGAGCCGACACAGGCATAACAACCATCCCGGCCATCAACAGCCCTGCCGCTCCACATGCAAATACTCTTTTCATCCGCACAGATGCTCACCTCCTTAAATCCTTATCCCCATCATATAAGTTAGGATGTGTATTGTCAATGGGATAGGGAAATTTTACAAGTAATTCCCCCATGTGTCACAAAAGTTAAATTATTGTCGATCCCCGCATCCGCACCTCATACCCCAAAAGTGTGCGTCCTTCCATCTTCTCCCCGTCCAGCATCTTTAACAGTATGCCGCACGCCTTTTTGCCCAGCTCCTCCACATCAAATCGGATGGAGGTGACAGCAGGCGTTCTGTTGGCCAGCATAGAGCTGTCATAAAAGGAAACCACCTGCACCCGTTCCGGCACCACAATCTGCTTCATCTGCATAACATTCAGCGCACAGCCGCACAGGAAATCATCCATGCATACAATACACTCTATCTGCTCCGCCAAAAGCCCTTCCACAATTTTTTCCACATCCCGTTCTTCGTCTATATTGAGAAAAATCTGCCTGCTGCCATCCCAATTCGGCCGTTCCACAAAAGCGTCCTCAAATCCAAGCAGACGGTTTTTCGTAACAATATACTCTTCTCTCCCGCCGATCAGTGCAAGACTGCGGACACCCCCGTCCAGCAATCTTCCCGTCAGTTCCCTGCAGGCTCCCCTGTGGTCATTGTCAATCTGAACCACCCGGCCATCGTCGGTACTGCCGATTGCCACAAAGGGCACGCCGTTCTCCTGCAGATACCGCATGGGCACATCGTCCGTCAGCGTCCTTGTCAAAATCGCCCCGTCAATCTTACGGTTCGTCACCGCCCTCTCAAGCTGCGTGATTTTATCGGCAGTCACCACAGAAAGCAGCACGTCATAACCCGCTGCGGAAGCGGTACGACTGATCCCCATCATGCACTTCTGGAAAAAGGACAGTTCCACGATATGATAGTCTCCGGGCAGTACCAGCCCCAGATTGAAAGTCTTATTCTGCGCAAGTCCTTTCGCCACCACGTTCGGGCTGTAATGATGCGCTTCCACATATTCCTGCACCCTTTTTCGCGTCTCTTCGCCGATCCTGCCCTTGCCGGACAAAGCTCTGGAAACAGTAGTCTTTGACACGCCGAGTTCCTGCGCAATATCCGCGATTGTAAGATTTCTTTCCTCCATGGTCCGCTCCCTTCCCGCCCTGCCTGCTTCAAACGGTTTTCCATGAGCAGCCGTTCAAATGACTTCCTGCGGAAGTCAGGTTGCGCAAGCGGTTGCTCAATATTAGGTTACCAGATTACATACAATCATGCAACCGATTTCAGGTAATACAGGACCCACAGCGTCATTGACTATTATTTTTAGTCGTTTTTGCCCGAGAATATGTTATACTATAACTATTCCCCATTAAAAATAGAAATAGATTATCTGGAAGCCAATCCTGCCGCTGCATAAATTGGCTTCGCAATGTCCGCACAGTATCATTAGGTACAGGGAGGATTACTTTATGAAAAATGACCCGGAAAATTTTCTTTCTGCTTCTGTCCATATTTGTTCTTTCAGAGTGTGTTCTTTCCACCCAAACCCCGGCCAGAGCAGCCGGTCCTGATCAAATGGATGTCCATTTTATGGATGTCGGGCAGGGCGACGCAACGCTCATTACCTGCGGCAGACACGCCATGCTGATTGATACAGGCGACGATACCAAAGGCACAGCGATACAGAACTATCTCCAGAAACAAAAGATCACCAAATTGGATTATCTGATATTGACCCACCCGGACGCTGACCATATCGGAGGCGCGCCCGTGATCATCACCAAATTTGACATCGGAAACGTCTTTGTCTCAAACTATGAAAAAGACAATAAAACCTACCAGAAACTGATACAGTCGTTGGATGACAAGCGTATCAAACCATTGACTCCAAAGGTCAATTCCCGGTACACGCTGGGGACTGCAAGCATTACCATACTGGCTCCCGGCAAAACATATGATAATCCCAACGACGCCTCCATCGCGCTTCTTGTGAAAAACGGAAACCGCTCCTTCCTGTTTACGGGAGACGCCGGCGAAAACGCCGAGAAAGATATCTTAAAGACAGGCGCAGATATCTCCGCTGATGTGTACAAAGTAGGTCATCACGGCAGCAAGTATTCGACATCTAAGGAATTTTTCGAAGCAGTCAATCCCTTTTATGCGGTCATAAGCTGCGGGGAGAATAATTCCTACGGTCATCCCCATGCGGAAACACTGAACACGCTCCGCGCAAGCGGCGTCATGGTTTATCGGACGGACGAGGCCGGAACAATCGTTGCCTCCACAAACGGCAAGTCGATCTCCTTCAACGTACCCGCATCCGAAAGCTGGAAGGCAGGCGAACCGGCAGCCGCGCCGCCGCAAAAAGAAACTGTTTCCGCCGTGGAAGAAAAAGCGCAGCAAGGCGCACCCGCCGCCACCAGCGAACTGACTTATGTGCTGAATGTCAAAACAATGAAATTCCACAAACCCACCTGTGATTCCCTGCCCACCAAAAACAGGCAGGACAGCTCAGAGAGCCGGGAAAGCATTATCTCGCAGGGGTATGTGCCCTGCAAGAAATGCAATCCGTGACTCTTACTAAACTTTTGCCATGCCCATAAACCGTGTCTGTTAATTGATACTTAACCCGGCGCTTGCATAGCCTGCAACTGTGTTAACCAGAGACAATCCGCTCGCCGTCGCTGAAAATACCAGCATCAGACGTGTCTGGGCGGTTACCGGAATATTGAGCCCTGTGAGCGCGCCGTTGAGCTGTGTCCCGATGGACAGCGCCCCGGTGAGGGACGGCGACAGGTTGATCAGCGTTCCTGCAATCGGCGTAAACACATTGTTGGGCGTTGCGGACTGGTAGATCTGCGCATTTACCGTGACAGAGGAACCGATCAGCGAGAGCGCCGCCGTGGTGCTGAAATAGGCGTCAAAGCCGGTAATAACCCCCGCGCGCGGCATCAGGAAAGCAAAGTTTGACAGCGTTCCGCTGCCGTTTGTGATGTCAATTGTAGATCCCAGCACCGTAAGAGACTGCACACTGTTTCCGAATCCGACAAAGGCGGGAAAACCGGCAAGCCCCCCGGCTATTGTTGTCAGGGAAACCGGCAGTCCCGACGCAAACGGGATGATGGCTCCTGTGCCCGCTGCACCTGTGGGACCCGTGGCTCCTGTCGGACCTGTCGCGCCCGTGGCTCCCGTCGCCCCTGTGGCACCTGTCGCGCCTGTCGCGCCATCGGCTCCCGTCGCGCCTGTCGGACCCGTAGGACCTGTCGGCCCATCATCGCCCGGACATCCTTTCGGACCCTGCGCGCCAATCGGACCTGTTACGCCCTGAATACCTTGAGGGCCGGTGACGCCCTGCGGACCCATAGCTCCCGTCGGACCTGCCGGACCCGTAGGACCGGGAATGCCTCTGGGGCCCTGCGGACCGACATCGCCCTGCGGTCCTATCGGGCCAATCGGGCCTGTGGGACCAGCGGGCCCCTGCGGTCCCATGTCTCCCTGCGGGCCTTCACAGCCCGGGTCACCTTTCGGACCAATATCGCCGCGGACACCCTGTATACCCTGTATGCCCTGCGGGCCGGCGTACCCTCTCGGCCCGGCACAGCCTCTCGGCCCTGTGTTTCCTGTAGGACCTACCGGCCCCGTATTTCCCCTCGGTCCCCTTGCGCCGGGCGCACCGGGTATACCCTGTGGACCCATAGGGCCCTGTTCTCCCCTGTCGCCTTTCGGACCGGGACAGCCGGTATCGCCTTTGACACCCTGCGGCCCCATAGGACCCTGATCCCCCTTTGGACCTGCCGGTCCGCGCTCGCAGCAGGGAGGACAACACGAATTTGGATAGCAGTTACATGCATTATTTTGATTCATCTGAAAATATCCTTCCTTATTTATTTGTAAGAACTCATCCTGAGTATCTCTTCTATCAATATCTTATGCGCAGATGCATATTTTGCCACAATTTGTCGAATCCGGCCGGATTCGTTTTGACAATATGGCACGCTCCCTGCCACTGCCGCTTTCTGACTCTGCTTATGCGCGAAAAAAGGCGGTATGCCGCAGCACACCGCCTTACTTTTACAGGCTGTCAAAATACCTTTTGTTGTATTGGTATGCCTGCGAATAAGGCTTACAGGCTCCGGCTCTCTCGTTGTACTCTTCCGCCTTTTTACGGTTCCCCAATCTGTCGTAACATACACATAGCTGCATCAGGGGAATATAATCATAGCAGTCCGGCTGCACAAAGCCGTCGGCATATTCCTTTTTCGGTAAGTCCAGCGCGGTCTCATACCAGTAAATGGCGGTAGTAAAATCGCCATTCTCCAAAAAACGCTTCCCGATCTCACAGCACAGCTCCGCCCTTGGCACGTCAAAGCACATGCTGCGCAAAAGCGTCTCCAGCGCTTTCTCTTTCCTCCCCATTCGGTCATAACAGTCGGCGCAGACAGAACATGCCTCTATTTTATTCTCAACCCACCCATCCTCAGCGCGCAGAAACCGCTCCAGTACAGGAACTGCCTCCTCGTACCGCATATGGTAGTACAGTTCCCGTCCATAATAATATTGCTGCCGCGGTTCCAGAAGCTTCCCGCCCGCAATCATTTTTCGGTATATTCTCAAATTTCTGTCCGGGTCACCCGGTCCCGTTTTCCTGTGTGAAATCGCAAGATCTGAATAAATGATCTTGCCCTTTGGTGCAATGACCTCATGGACTTCACCCGCCCAACGGTACTCAGGGCAGTTCCTGATCCACCTTTCCCTGAAATAGGAAAAAGTTGGCTTTCCTTCCTCATCGAATGCTGTGTGGTACCGCATCATTACCATATCCGTGTCCGGCGGCAGCGTCTCCTTTAACTGTAAAAAACTGTCTCTTTGTGTCGCCTCCAATACATCATCGGCATCCATCCACATACAGTAATCCATGACCGCCCTCGAAAAGGATTCGTTTCTCGCGTCTGAAAAATCATCCCGCCACGTATACGAACAGACTTTCTCCGTATACCTCAACGCAATTTCCACTGTGCGGTCCGTAGAGCCGGTATCTACAATGATCATCTCATCCACGAGTCCAACCACGCTGTCCAGACAGCGCGCCAGATTTGCCTCCTCGTTTTTGACAATCATACAAAGGCTTATTGTCGGCATGGCTTCCCCCTCCTCTCTAACCCCTGCATCGTTTTTCAACGCACAAATTCATGTCAATTCTGGAATCGTCCGTGGATGAAGTCCACAGAAAGAACAACGTGGAAGCGTCCGGCACCTCCATAATAAAATATCTTGACAGGACCAGTATCCCCTCACGGCTTGTCGTCTCCGCATACGCGGCATATGCCGTCTGTCTGCAGTTGTTAAGCATGGGAGTAAGCGAAATAAAACCATGCTTTTTCACCGATGCGGAAATATAATAACTGATGGCATAGTAGCCGGGGGTAAGTGAAAGTGAAGTGCCATTACAAAGGATGATATTCTGTGTGATATCCGGGATCTGGTTTTCCAGCGGAAGACTGACATACGCAGACATCGGCAGCCCCTGTCCCGAAAAAGAAGTAAATATACTGTTTTGCGGATAGCCTGCCGGTCCCATAGGACCACGTTCGCCGGTTTCTCCCCTGGGACCCATAGGACCGCGTTCCCCCTGTGGTCCCTGCGGCCCCGTAACTCCCTGCGGACCTGTCTCGCCTCGCTCTCCCGGACAGCCGGGCGGTCCCGGCTCTCCTCTCGGTCCCTGCGGTCCCATTTCACCCCGCTCTCCCGGACAGCCAAGGGGGCATGACTCTCCTCTCGGTCCCTGCGGTCCCATCTCACCCCGCTCTCCCGGACAGCCAAGGGGGCATGACTCTCCTCTCGGTCCCTGCGGTCCCATCTCACCGCACTCTCCCGGACAGCCGGGCGGTTCAGGCTCCCCGCAAAACTCCGCAGGCTCCGGCTCCCCAGTGTAATTCCGCGGGCAGCCCGCCGATTCGGGGGCATCCTCCCCCTGCATATTTTCTTCAGAAGTCGGAGCCGTATTTCGACGTACATTCCTGTTTTGCATCCCCATCCCAAAAGGGGGCGGCGGATTAAACATCCAGTTCAAATTAAAATTATTCAAATAAAATCGCCTCGCTTATACTCTAAAATGACAACGAATATTGTTTATTCTAATTAAATTATATGCGCGACGCTTCAATTCGTTTTCAGGCCATCAGCAGACACCCGTTCTTTCTCACTGATATCTCATTATACCCGGTAACCGTTCAGTTCGCCGTTCATAACGGAAATAGCTGAAAACGTGTCAGCCGTTGTCGTCTCTATGCCCTTCATCTGCTCGTCAATGGCAGAAATCAGTTCTGAAAGCTGAATAAGTTCCGCATTGTTTTCCTCGGAGGCGCCGCTGACGGATTCCATTGCCATCCTGATCTTTTGAAGGACTCCGGCATACTCTTCCATATTTTTTAAAAGCGCCTCCATGGACACCTTGATGTCATCCGATTTTTCTGCAAAGCTATGAGACAGGCCGCCAAATTTCTGGTAATCCCCGGATATATCTTTCTCCAGGAATTGAAGCATCTTGTCCGCCAGCGCGCCCAGCCCCTGAATCGCCTCCACCACTTCTTTACTCATTTTCTGGATCTCGTTAGCCGCCTCGTTGGTGTTGCCCGCAAGCGCACCGATCTCTGCCGCCACTACGGCAAAGCCCTTTCCCGCTTCTCCTGCCCTTGCCGCCTCAATAGACGCGTTCAGCGCCAGCAGATTTGTCTGCCCCGAAATCCCAAGGATCGTCTCCGAAAGCTCCTTGATCCGAAGCACCGCCTCCGCCCTTTTCTTTTCCTCCTGCAGCATCTTTGACATCATCTCGACATTTTTGCCGATACCCGTAAAAGAAGTCTGTGCCGTATCGTTCAGCTCTGTTGAGGATTCGTTGATTTCCTGCAGTCCAATCGTATTTCCTGCCACAACCTCGACGATGTTCTGGATATCCCTGTATACAAAATCTACCTGTTCGCCCACTGTCCCGACAGACGCCGCAATCTCCTCGGACGCCGCCACCATGGAGTGTATGGTGTCGTTGATACCAGCTACCTGTGCAGCCGATCCCGATACATGTGCATTGATATCACTCATCTTTGACTCGATGCTGTCGGTTCCGCCCTTGATCTCCCTGACCGTATTTGCCGTTTTCTCTAAAAGGCGGTTTAAACTGTTTCCGATCACTTCCAGCTCATCCCCGGAATTAATGTTTAACACCTTCGTCAGGTCCCCGTCGTCGGACGCGACTTCCAGAATCTTGTCGTTTACCTTAATGAAATTGCGCCGCATTCTGACCGCAACCAGGAGCGCAGCCGCAACGGCAAAGATAAGCGCCGCACCCACCGCAAATAAAATATTGCGTATCAGGCTGCTTAACGAAGTCTGTATGGAAGACGCCTCATAATCCACCGCCACTATGCCAAGCACCTTGCCGTCCAGAAAAATCGGTGCGTAACCGCTGTAAAAAGTGCCCCACTCATCGGTGAACGGATCTTTTGTCACAGAAGAACGTCCCTGCATTGCCTCAAACATGGCTTCCTGCGCCTCATAATCCTCCGCGTATTCCCCCGGATCGTCCGGGTCCGTGTCCACCACAAACTGAAAATAATCCGCATTCTTGGGCATCAATGTGTAAACGTAAGTAACCGATTCGCCCACAAGAAAGAAGCTCAGACTGTCCTTCACCGAAAGAAGCGACGCTTCGTCGCCCTCCATAGCCTTCGCAAAAACCGCTCCATCCACATTTTCCGCGGCAATCACCGCAATTTCCATCACATCGTCCTTACATTTCTTTTGCAGAAAACTGCCCATGTTTGAATAGGCAACGCTCCCCACAATCAATGCTACTATAATGGCTGATCCTAAAATAAAGAGAAAAAGCTGCGCTGCAATACTGAGTTTTTTTGTCTTCATACCCTATGCCCCCTCCTTTGTGGAACTAACCGCAAAAGTATCTGATTTATTTTATCTGAAAACAGTAGATATCGGAATGTCAGAGGTATACATTGTCGTTTTTGGGGTATACTTTGCATTCTTTGGTTTACATAACTTGTCCAACCACAATTTTAAGGCCGTGAGTTTACATAACTATTTTTGCAGTCCAATCAGGATTGTGTTATAATTTTTACATTGGCAGTAACAACCATTTCAGATTTGAAGGGAGATTATTTATGAGCTCATTTAAGATTGGCAATACAGAATTTGGAATAGGAAAGATTTCGTTTTCTATCAAAAGCGATCTGCTCACTCTTGAGATCAACGGAAATGACGATGTTTTTGATGAACTGATGAAATCTGAAAACTGTGAATGGAGCTGGGCGCTATACCCGCCCCGGATTTATTTTCGCTCCGTGCCGTACAATGGCGAAAAATTGTGATTGATTCCGATTTCCTCGCTCATTATGATACGGCGCTTTACATGATGGAGCACAATGACTTTACAGGTGTTTTAGACGTGACGGACTCAAGCATTGAAATTCATGGACTTGTTTATATCGACGGAAAGGCGTCATCGCTGACCGTAATCGCCGAGAGGCCGGCTGTCTGACAGGGCGTCCCTCTTTTTTACAATTTCCAGAAAATCCTTTTTTACCTCTTCATATTTGGAGGGGTCCCGCAATATTGCCGAAGGATGATAGGTCGCGGTCAGCGCGCAGTCCTTCCTGCACGTCCATGTGCCATGCTGTCTGGTAATTTTAAAATCCGGCGCAATAATCCGCTGTGCCGCGACGCGCCCCAGACAGACAATGATCTTCGGCTTTAGCAGAAACGTCTCATATTTCAGATAGGGAAAGCATGCCTCCTTTTCTTCCTCCTTGGGATCACGGTTTCCGGGCGGATGGCATTTCAAAATATTGGTAATGTAGATTTCCTCCCTGCTAAGCCCGCAGTCTTGCAAAAGGCGGTCCAGTATTTCCCCGGAACGCCCCACAAAGGGAATGCCCTGTTGGTCTTCCTGCGCGCCGGGCGCTTCAGCGATTACCATGATATCCGCCTGGTGGCTGCCGCGTCCCATGACGGGAAGATTCCTTGTGTGGCCAAGCGGACATTGGGCACAGGCAAGTATATGCTGTTCTATGTCGTTCCAGGTGTATGGCATAAAGTTCTCCTTGACAGTGGGCAATCTAACAATATTATACACATAACTAGTATTTTGCAACACCTTTATTTTGCATCATCCCTTTTCAAGCCTTTGAAATTCTTTCATCGCATCCAAAACAATATCCAGATGATAAATGTATTTCGTATTGTCCGGCTCCAATTCTATGGCTCTCCTTACTTCTTTCTCTGCTTCTTCATATTTCTCCATTTCTTGCAGGGTAATTCCCAGGCTGTCACGATAGCTTGCGTTTTCTGGTTCAAGCTCTACCGCTTTCCTCTTCTCGTACTCCGCTTCTTCATATTTCTCCATTACATGCAGGGTAACCCCCAGGCTGTTATGATAGCTTGCGTTTTCTGGTTCAATCTCTACCGCTTTCCTTGACTCATTCTCGGCTTCTTTATATCTATTCATCGCATGCAAAGTATTACTCAAGCTGTCACGATAGCTTGCGTTTTCTGGTTCAAGCTCTACCGCCTTCCTCTTCTCGTACTCCGCTTCTTCATATTTCTCCATTACATAAAGGGTAACCCCCAGGCTGTTATGATAGCTTGCGTTTTCTGGCTCAAGCTCTACCGCTTTCCTTGACTCATTCTCCGCTTCTTGATATCTGTTCATCGCATGCAGAGTATTACCCAAGCTGTCATGATATCTTGCATTGTCAGGCTCAAGCTCTACCGCTTTCCTTTTCTCGATTGCCGCTTCTTCATATTTCTCCATTTCCTGCAGGGTAATTCCCAAGCTATCATGATAGCCTGCGTTTTCTGGCTCAAGCTCTACCGCTTTCCTTGACTCATTCTCCGCTTCTTGATATCTATGCATCTCATGCAGAGTATTACTCAAGCTGTTATGATATCTTGCATTTTCAGGCTCAAGCTCTACCGCTTTCCTCTTCTCGTACTCCGCTTCCTCATATTTTTTCATTTCATGCAGGGTAACTCCCATAGCATAATGATAACGAGAATTTGTTGCATTCAAACTCACTAACTGCTTTTCTATCTCCCTCGCTTCTTCATAATTGCCATTATTATGTAATACAATAGCCTCTCTATATAACCGTTGCTGATCCGCCTGACTTGTAATCTTCTCAACAACATGGCCGATATCTCCTTCCTCTGTTTTATCTTCTACGTGTTCCCCCTGTTCAAACTCTTTGCCCCCTAACGATACCTCCGTAAATCTGTCAATGGAATTGGATAGCATCTGAAAACGTTCTTCTGCATCATTCAAAAAGTCTTCTTTCGACGGTAGCTTGTAGTCAAATGCCGTTCCCATAAAACACATCACTTCATCAAACCCATTATGTCTAATTAAATATCCTTCCGACTTTTCCAAGAAAGCTAAAACCTTTCCATATGCATCGTCCTTTTTATAAATCATCCAGTACGGAAACAACCATTCATTAGTTAGAAACTTTTCACTATTTTCAATCAAAAAGTCCATGAGACTGTTATCATTGCCCGCATACCCGATAAAAATCGGATGATACTCCGCAAAGACCTCTCCCAATGCCTTTTTCCAATTATCATGGAGCACCTCCAACTCATCTGCCCTGTTCTTTGGATCAAGTAAAAGATCTCTATGTATTTTTATGATAGTAGGTCTTGTGATGTGTTTGGTAACATAATGGGCCAAAGATTCATGCCCTATGACCAAAGGGATTTTTTGCTCATAATAATTCACTGCATCTTCCATCAAATGGTCAAAATTGGTTGTTATCACAACATTATGCCGGGTTTTGGTCAATAAATAAGAAAGCATGACATATCCGATACTTGGTCTGGCATGTTCCATCAGTTTTTCCAGATAATTATATCCATCCACCGGCTGTCTTCGAAAACGTCTCTCATAAAATTTACTGTAAAAACTGTACTTATTCTCTTCTGTTATGTTTAAATCCTTTTTCCACTTTATATGCGCTTTTTCATTTCTTAGCTGAAGTTCTGCGTCCCATATTGTAACCAGTTCCTGCCCAGATTTTATTCCGGAAGAAAGCGATGCGCCTGCCCCGAGTACAAAACAAAATTTTCTCGGGTGAGGACCGCTTGACACTTCTTTCATTTCATCTATAAACCCTTTTAAACTTAATTCCTCATAACTCATTTGTATCTCCTTCCCCTTCCAAACACTCATGAATTCCCGTGCCTTTTTCATACCCTCCTGACTGACATCTTTACCATACCATCCACATTATACTCTTTCAATATTTTCATGGAGCGAATTCAAATGCAATATCTTTATGCACATACGTTCCTCCATATTTTCCACGTTAGTCACAAACTTTTTACACTTTTTCTTTCCAACTAATGATTTCCTGCTCCAGCTTTATATTTTCCTGCAGCATATAAGACAATTCTTTCCTGTATAGCCCCCTCACCATCAATGTTTCCGCCTTTTTCCTGTCATTTTCTTCCAGACTTTTCCCAAAATCTTTATATTTCACTAAATCCTCAACACCCATACGGAACGTTTCAAAGGCAATCCCCGTTCCTCTTTTTAAATGCTCCAGAATAAAAAAGCCGTCCGGATCCAAGTCACCAAAGTGATACCATTTCAACGTCCGGTTTTCCGTAGCCAGCCGCTTAATTACATACTGCTTCAGCGTATTGTGGTAACCGCTCAAATAAATATAAAATACCTCCTCACTATGCATTCTGTGAAAGGTTGTGAGGTTTTCCACCGTCATCGCCGCTTTGCACAGAATCCGAGCCCCTGTCATCCCCTCTACTGCCTGCGCGGAGAGCGCAATCGGATAGTCAGGTGTAACCCGCAGCGTCGTTCCATTGCCCAGCACAAATTCCCCATGTCCCCTTAAGTAAATATAAGAAGGATTCGCATGGATATTGTGTTCCCCCAGAATAATCAGTTCCTTTTCGCGCGCATTTGTAATCCCGTATAATTTTTCGCCATAATCCCCGTTTTTCTCCAAAATACTGCATACAGCGCTGCGGTAGGATTTTCCAAAGACCTTGCTGTCCCCGAAAAGACCAATGGACAGTTCCCTCTCCAAAATCTCCTCCCGGTTCTCCAGAATCTTTACCGCCAGCTTAAGCAATTCTTCCGCCCTCTTTAACGGATACTCCGCCTTATTCCCCCGCTCAAGCCTGGCAAGCTGCCGTCTGCAAAATCGATCCAGTGTGGAGTGCTTCCCAAGATAACTTTCGTAGAGCTTCCTTTCCCGTACTAAAAATTCCCGTCTTTCCTCTCTGCCTAAGATCCTATAATATTCTGGAATCTTTTCTTCAATGGCGGCTATGCGCCTGATTTCTCCATCACGAACAATCAACGTTACGAGTTCTTTAGCCGAAAGTTCCTGCATATCTCTTTCGAAATCCTCTATCTCCCCTACATCCGCAAAACTGTCGGAATAATTGCTGCAAATCTTCCCCGGAGGAACAGAAAACGTCTGCTTTTTCCTGTTATCTCCCGTATAGGTTTTACTCTTTTCATATTGATCTAATAAAAGCTGCAGCACCTTTTCCTGATTTTTATTGGTTGGAAATTTCATTCACCTTGACCAGTCCTTCTATCATATTTGTGTAGCGTCCCGTAATCACAAGGCTTACGGTAGATTGAATAAAGGTTCCGATACTGCCTATTTTCTCAGGCGGTGCCGCATAAATAACCTGAAAATGGTTTTCTTCAAAATACCGCACCATCTGCTCGATCCTTTCTCTGGACAGCGCCGAAAAGGCTTCGTCAATAAATGCCAGCCGTACGCAGCAATTACTTTTGGGATAACACTGCATCAGGCTTGCCGCCAGTATGATAAAATAGGGCGTCTGCTTTTCCCCATTACTGGCGGAACCCTGCTTTCTGGAAAGATCCGACTCTATCTCCTCGTCACCCTGATTCGTGGATATCCGCATATTGTAAGTAAAATATCTACGATAATCCGTGTATTCTTCCTCGTCCTCTTCTTCCAGAATAACCTCCATAAAACTCTGGATATCATGCTCCAATTCCTCATCCATCCTGCTTCCTGCCAGATAAAATTCAGCGGAACCCAATTCTTCCATCTTCCTGCAGATTCTGAAGAAATCCTTTCTATCCGCCTTTTCCTCCATCAAAAACTGATATGTATCACTTCCAAACGGCAGCTGCTTCAGTTCCCTGTTTATCAACTCAATCTCTGATCGGGCATTGGATGCCATCTCATTGATTTCCGCCACAAAATCATTCATAAATGCACTTTCCAACTCCTTTGCCTGTTGTGCAAGTTTTACAGAAACCTCTTCTAATCTGATATTTGAAATTTCCTTAAGCTGCCCTCTGTAAAATGGAATAAAAGACACGCCCCGTCTGTTTAAATCAATTTCCGCAAGCTTAGCATATGCCATCTGCAGATTTTCCATCTCCTTGATGCAGTTTTCCCTCTCAGCACCCAAATTGCGAACCGTCTTTTCCTTAATGACCAGACAGGAATCCGATCTGCTGCGCAGCTTCTGATATTCTTCCAACATTGCCGATTCCAGTTCCAGAAAACGAAGCCGCATCTCCTCATAATTCTGTTTTGCCTCATAAATTTCTCCCGCGATCGTCTTCTGCTTTTCTCTTTCCAGTTTCAGTCCATCTTCACATCCCCGGATATCCCCCACTACTTCGTCTCTCTCATTCTGTATCTCCTTACATTGCTCCCTGGCCTGCCTTACTTCTTCCATAACCGCCATAAATTCCGGATTATTCTCAAGCGCTTCCTTCTGACCCTGCAGGGTATCCTTTTGTATCCTGTTCTGCCGCATTTTTTTCGGCGCGCCAAAGTCATAATGCTCCGTTTTCCATTCCACAGCATCAATCTCTTTGATTCTCTCACTTGTCAGCCGCAAGCAATTCCGGCTGGCTTCCAGGCGTTTCCTCTCCGCCTCCTGTTCCTCCCTCAACTGGGCAAGCTGTAGCTTTATCGCATCAGTTCCCAAATAGAACCTTGTCTTTTTCATGTCCATCATGGATACCGCATAGCTTTTGGCAAGCATACCGTTCTTCATCAATCCGCCCTTTGGATGCTCATGAAGCTCCTCCAGCGACTCACACCGATAAATACCGTTCAATAAATAATTTGCATATCTTCTGGCATAAATGTTTGGAATGGACAACAACTCCGCCGCGGAACCGGGTTCCTCACCTGTCTCTGGAAGCTTGTCCGTAATGACCACGTTGACCTGATGCAGTTTTTGATCCTGCAAAATCTGCATGGCTTCCTTACAGTGATCTCCCTCCACAATAAGATAAAACCGCTTTCTTCCCAAAAATGTCTCAATGGCGGCGCGCCAGGACTCGTCCTTAATCTCCTTTACCAATTCGGCAAGAACCCGGACTTCCACCTTGATTCCCTTTCGCTGAAACTCCCGGGCAATCACCTGTTTCGCCGCTTCTATCTCCTGCGGCAGCACCATCTTATTGGACTCCAACTCCTTGATGTTCTGCTCTCTTGCAGCTATATTCTGATTGAACCGGGTAATGTCATCCCTCGTATGAACCTTAACCTCCTCCAGTTGCTGCCTGAGGTTCAGGATTTTGTCAGATACGCGCAGAAAACTCTCTCTTTTCAAGTTATCATCCACATTCTCATCCTGTAACCGTCTTATATTTTCCACATCAGACGGCGCAAGGTCGATTTCTTTCTCCATCCATGTCTGCATTCCTTCCAGCTGTCCCTTCATCCTTAGCAATGCCACCAATGCGGTTTCATTTGCACTGATTTCTTCCCCCAGACGCTGCAGTTGCTCTTCCAGAGCATGGATACTGTCCTCCACACCTCCTATAAGGTCATTGTTTTCCGCAATGCGCCGCCGTTCTTCCGCCTGCTCCAATCTGCTCTCAATGCCTGATTTCCGTTTCCTGTCGGAATACAGCTTATCCTCAAGCGCCCTCATCCTAAAAATGATATTTTCCTTTTCTTCCCTTCTGTCACAAAGCTGCTGATAAGAAAGCATCAGCTCACGAATCTGGTAATTCCTGTTTTTAACTTCGTATTCTTCTGTCTTCTTCTCCAGAATCTCCAACTTCTGCCTGCTGAGTTCAAGATTATGAAACATTCCCTTCAATTGCTCAAACTTTTGTTTCTGCTCTCTGAGTTCCTTTAGGGAGTCTATCTTTCCGGGTTCCAGCACACAGTCCTGAATAAACCTATCAATATTATTCTCCGGGTTAAATGCCATCATTTTCAAAATCTTACTGCGGTATTTTCCCACATCGCAGCGAAGCCCCAGTGCGCGGAGCGTCTGGGCCACCCCTTTTTCCTGCGACATAAACAAAGACATTTTTACCGTTTTTCCCTTTACGGTCAGCTGGTTTCTTGGATAAACAAACATTGTCTTTCCCTGTATATCCGCAAAACCGATTTCCTCCATCTGTGTATCAGGGAGCACAAACCAATAGGATTTGCAGTCTGTCTCATTTGGCGACTCCATGCAGACACCCGTCACAAAGGTGCTGTCCTCCACAGGAGAATAAAATTCCATGGCAATATAGCTGACCACTTCTCCTGCCCGCAAATACCTGTTTTTTCCGTTGCTTCTGGTATCGCCTCTCACGTAGCCCAGCACAGTTCTGTCCTTATCTTTGGCTGCCTTATTAAACTGTCTGTTTCCTGTGAGAAGGTAAGTCATGGCATCCAGAATCGTGGACTTCCCACTACCGTTAATTCCGGTAAAAAGTGTGGAACCCTCCAATTTTATCTGCACATTCTGAAATCTGGACCATTGGATCAGACAAAGCTTCGTTGCCGTTTTTCTATTCTTCTCCGTTTTCATCTTCTTCGTCCTCTCCCGCTTCTATTTCCTTTACACTCATGCCTTTCATTCTTTCTACGGTAACTTCCACAAACTTCTTAAATTCTTCTGTATTTAACGCAAATACAAGTGAGGGATAGAGACGAATCAGGCATTCCTCGTCCCCCACCTTCCCGCTCACTTCAATCAGCTGGTATCTGGAAAACAGGTCCAGTGCCCGCTTCAGCACAGGCTTGTCCACCTCATCCTTTACTCCGAATTTTTCCAGTTCAAATCTTAAATCGGTGATGGAAATCAGGATCGGTCTGGTTAGATTTCCTTCATTCAGGTTATCTATATAGATGATCCAGAGACAACACAGAATAATGCTCTCATCCTTTTTCATCTGAAACCTGTTGGACTGCACATTCATGCTGCCCTCTTCATTCTCGTAATTGCTGAGCATGATAACGCCATTGTTCCTGTCAACCACGATATCAAAGCCAATCAGCTGAAAATACTCCGAAAAGGGCGCCGGATTCTTAGAAATGAAAAAATACAGTTTTCTGCTTTCCTCGTTTCGATCTCTCACAATAAAAGTCTGTTTCAGCAAACGTCTGCATGCCCTCTGAAAAGTTTCCCTCTCGCCAGATGTATAATCCTCCATATATTGCTCAATGCTCATCCTCTTTTCTCCTATCTCAATATTTGAAATTTGTCAATATATCTCCCGATATATTTTTAATGTCTTATATCATCATCCATAAATGGATGGAATGACTGGTGA